>NZ_JABXKK010000085.1:0-114362 GCF_017115045.1 Nostoc sp. NMS8
ACGGGAATTTCAATTCCCGGCGGACAAGCGGTTTCGCGTTAAGTTGACACCAATGGCATCCTGCCTGCCCTCATTATGCAATTTGAATGCCGATTAGCCGATGAGAAACTAAGCAAAACGATGTTAATATACCTCTTGCAAAAAAGTTTTGTGGTATGATTAGAGGTTTTATAAAAAATCCATATCAAAATCTATACAGAGAACTTTTGTTACCTCATTGGGATGTCTGATAAAGATAGGAAGCAAATTTTTATAACCCATCACTATACCATAATTTATTTTTGCAAGAGGTCTAATATCTAGAGTGAAATTACTACTCTAAAGCCACAAATCCTCAGTCCACCATCTGACTCATTCCAACTGCGACTGGCGCTGCGACAAAGTTCTGCATTGAAACTCCAAGAACCACCGCGTAGCACTCGGCGATTAATATCACCACCAACTTCCCAAGCTGTTCCATCTAAGGGTGCATCGTTATAATTGTTGTGCCACGAATCAGCACACCATTCCCAAACTAGCCCGTGCATATCATATAATCCAAAGGCGTTGGCGACTTCAAAACTGCCAACGTTTGTTGTTTCTTTACGGAATTTACTTTTTGGTTCCATAGTGCAGCTAACTAACTCAGGGGTAATGGTTTCACCAAAGTGGAAGGATGTTGTAGTTCCAGCACGACAAGCATATTCCCATTCAGCCTCACTTGGTAAACGATAGTCGCGTCCAGTTTTTTCTGATAGCCTGAGACAGAATTCTACAGCTTCATACCAAGATACATTTTCTACTGGTCTATCTAAACCTTTGAATTTCGATGGATGAGGATTTAAAGTTTGTTTGACTTTAGGTAAAGCTGCGACTACTCTCCATTGTGCTTGAGTTATGGGAAATTTCCCCATAAAAAATGGTTCGACGGTAACTTGATGTTGAGGACGTTCGTCAGCATCTCCTTCAAACTCTGGTGAACCCATCATGTAAGTACCGCCAGGAATTGATACCATTTCTAATGTGACAGACTTACTCAATTCTTCGGCAAAGAAGTTAGTATTGCAACTCATGCGGTTGACTTCTCTACCACCTGTGTCTACTGTCACTACATCAAATTCAAAGGTTTCTAAGGGAAGTAATGGTACGATTATTTTTTGTGGTAGCGGCGGTAATATAGGTTGAGGCATCGAAACAATTTTTAGGACAACAGGTTCAATGTTCGATGTTATAAACTTCAAATCGTTGATAACTTCTACTGCTGTTTGATATCTTTCACTTGGTAAATGTTTGAGTAATTTATCTAAAATTTTCCCTAAGTCGTCGCTGATAGTAATACCTTTTTGCTGTAAACGTTCGCGCCACAACCATTTAGCATTCATGGCATCATAAATAGGATCTTTAACTTGTCCAGAAGCATCCTGAAAAGGCAAACATTGAGTTAAAAGACGCACACAAGTTACACCCAAAGCATACAAATCACTGCCGTGACAAGCAAATCCAGCCATTTGTTCTGTTGGGGCATAGCCAAGGGTATAAATTACTGTAGCTTGTCTGCCTATACTGGTTTGTGTTACTTGTTTAGCACCGCCAAAGTCAATTAATACGGGTTTTTTATCACTGGCACGACGGATAATATTTTCTGGTTTGATATCCCGATGAATGACGTTATGGGTATGAATGAATTCCAGAACTGGCAATAAATCAGCTAAAAGTTCCCAAATTTGTTGTTCGCCATAAATTTGTTGCTGAACTTCTTGTAAGAGAGTTTTTCCTTGAATAAACTCTTGTACGAGATACAAACTAGTACCTTGTTCAAAATAAGCTAGTAATCTGGGAATTTGGGTATGATTTTCTCCCAATTCATACAACCGAAAAGCCTCTTCTTTAAAAAATTCTGCTGCTTTCGTGCGTTGTCCTGTTCCTTGAAATTGTGGGAAAAATTGCTTGATGACGCAAGGCGCGTTTAGTCTATCGACATCTTCTGTAGCATAGGTTCTACTAAATCCACCTTCACCTAAGAGTCTTAATACGCGGTAACGGTTTCTGAGAAGTTTGCCAAAGTTGCTTTGTCCGCAACTCACGCAAAATCTATTGCTATCAGAGTTGAATGGATTTGAGCAATTGGGATTTTGGCAGATTTGCATAATGAGGGGGAAATAGCATCTTCTCCAAAGTTAGCCCCAATATTATCTAATTGAAAACAGTTATGTAGAGAAGCGAACACGGAAGTTTATTCATGTGTTTAAAACTATCTTTCACACGAGGATCAAGAATTAATAAATTCTATTTATTTGCTTATCTATAGTAAGACGTTATGCTAGCAGAAAGTCTGGCAAATTGCCATGATATTAGTAATTTATGGCAAGCCCAATGCACCCTAAGTAATATAGCTGTTGTTCGCTATTCCAAAAAGTTCACTAAGAACCAAACACCCTATAATTTTTATAAGAAGAATTCAGAACACAGGAGCGGAACCGCAGACTCCGAAAGCTCGGGGCTAAACCTTAGCTATCCGCTAACAGTATTAATTATGTACGAGTGGGTTATAAATATTGATTGCTTAAAGCGAGTGTAATAGTGGGCAAAACTAGTATTAAGTATATTCACCTTAAAATTCTATCCCTTTATGGGTAGAGTATTCTAAATTTTGAATTATAAATTCTGTATTCTGACTCTTAGTTTATTGCCAATTGTGACTCTTATTTGAAATTTTTATTCTCTCCCGAAACGCGAATTAACTCAGCGACAAGAGCAACGATCGCAGATACAGAAATTAACATTACACTTAAAGCATTAATATCAGGTTTAACTCCTGTTCTAATGCGGCTAAAAATTTCCATTGGTAAGGTGTTAGAACCGCTACCAGCTGTAAAACTGGCAATGAGAAAGTCATCTAAGCTGAGGACAAAAGCCAAGAGACAACCAGCGACAATCCCAGGCATTAATTGAGGTAACAATACTTGGATGAAAGCTTGGGTTGGTGTAGCGCCTAAATCTAGTGCTGCTTCTTCTAAGTGTGGATCTAAATTAGTCAGTCGGGAAGCAACTACAAGTCCGACGTAGGCGAGACAAAACACTATATGGGCTGCAACTATCGTCCACAAACTTAAAGGGATTGCAAAGGCCGCTAGACATACTAGGGTAGCCACTGCGATCGCAATATCAGGAATAATCAATGGTAGGTAAGCAACACCCCGATATAATTTCTTACCAGGAAATTCGTAACGCGCCAACCCAACCGCCATCAAGGTTCCTAGCACTGCTGAAATTGCCACAGCACAACCAGCAACAATCATACTATTTTGCAAAGCCGATAAAATGCGATCGTCGCTAAACAACTTGCGATACCAGTCGAGAGTGAATCCTTGCCAAGTTGCACTGTAGGGCGATTGATTGAAGCTATAAAAGCTAAGTACCAGTATGGGCAGGTACATGAACACAAACATCAGCACTGAGAAAACCGCCTGCCATGAGACACGCGGTTTTTTGAGAGATGGAGAGATATTCACGCTTATATATGATTTTTATTGATAGCAATACAAAATATCATATTTAATGTAATAAGTCAACTATCTAACTCTCCTTCAAAGACGCAATGCGAGTTGTGCTACGCGTCTTGTCGCAATTCTTTTTTTGACTGCCGCTCTATACCTAGAACTAAAGTTTTCTTCCTTCTGCCTCCTGCGTTTCTTAAATCTACCTTTTGGACAACCACAATTTATCCTTGTACGGAAAGCCGTCCAAATAGTCTCTACACATTTTATTCTTTAATTAACATTTTAAAATCAGATAATTGATAGTTATAAATAGAGTTTTTTCGCCCAATTTAACCATTAAAAGCTAGTTTTTGATGATTTGATCAAGTTCCTATTTAGAAAATAAATCTATATTGAAAACTGCAAAAAATAATACAAAAATTTATAAATGAGAATATATTTACCTCTTTAGGAGTGGGTAATTTCCGTACTAGGATAGACAAAAAGTATAGAAGTAAGAGCGTAAGATTTGAAGGGAATTGTTAATAAGTTTAATATCTGAAGTTACTTTCTGATGCCAAAGTGAATCAATTATAAGCACTAAAACAACAGAAATAAAAAACTTCTCAAGTTTGATTTTTTAGGAGGTTTATGATGAGAATTGCTCAAATAGCTCCATTGTGGGAAAGAGTACCGCCTCCAGCTTATGGTGGCATAGAGTTAGTAGTAGGGTTACTGACCGATGAATTAGTCCGACGCGGACACGAAGTAACTCTATTTGCATCGGGCGATTCTATTAGTCTGGCAAAACTAATGTCAGTTCATCCACGTGCCCTCAGACTCGATCCTACTATCAAAGATTACGGCATTTACGAGATGCTGAATATCGCTTCAGTGTACGAACGTGCAGAAGAGTTTGATATTATTCACTCCCATATCGGATATGGGGCACTAGCTTACGCAAATCTTGTCAAAACCCCTACGGTTCATACGTTGCACGGTATTTTTACCCCTGATAACGAAAAGATGTTTAGTTTTGGTAAAAAACAACCCTACGTCAATATTTCCAATTCACAACGAGAACCAAGGTTAGGGTTGAACTCTATAGCAACGGTTTATAACGGGATTGATGTCAGTAGTTATGAGTTTCACTCTCAACCACAAGATCCCCCTTACCTGGCGTTTTTGGGTCGAATGTCTCCTGAAAAAGGAGTGCATTTAGCTATAGAAATTGCCAAACTTGCCGGTTGGCATTTAAAAATGGCAGGTAAGATAGATACCGTTGATCTGGAATACTTTGAGAAGGAAATCAAACCACACATTGATGGAGAGCAAATTGAATATCTGGGTGAAGCGAACCATGCTCAAAAAAATGCCCTCATGGGTGGTGCAGTCGCAACTCTGTTCCCCATTACCTGGCGAGAACCCTTTGGATTGGTAATGATTGAGTCAATGGCTTCGGGTACGCCAGTGATTGCAATGAAATTGGGGTCTACTGAAGAGGTAATTTCTCACGGTAAGACGGGTTTTCTTTGCAATAATATCCAAGAGTGCATCAGTGCCATCGATCGCAGCATAGAGTTAGACCGCTATGCCTGTCGTCAGTATGTAGAAGACCTTTTCAGCGTCAGGCACATGACTGATGGCTATGAAACAGTTTATAAACAAGTAATAGCAGAACGATTTTCCCAAAATGGGCATTTCCGCAGTTTAGTTAATTTAGCTAGCTAGCGCATTTAAATATCACATTTGTGTAATCATCGTAGGAATGCACATCTGTACATTTTCACCAAGTAATGCTATCGCTCCATTTTCCCAACATTTTAGCACTCACTCCTGGAACTCGTTCTAAGTCTTGTAAAGATGTAAATTTTTGCTGTTGACGACTAATAATTATTCGCTGTGCTAACTTTTTACCTACGCCAGGGAGAGTTGCCAATTCTTCTAAAGTTGCGGTGTTGATATTTACTTTTTGAATTGCTTGTACTTCACTTGATGAAGAAGTTTTTATTTGCGGACACCGTGTTTGTTCTAATTTAATTTTTTCTTGAACTGCTGGCGGTAATCCGGGTTTAATTTTGCTATAAAGACGCGCAAATTCTCGGACATAATGGGCAGCAATTATCGGATTTTCAATTACTACAAGAGTTTCATCGTTACCATTATTGGCAGCATCAGACCAATTATGAGAACCTGTAATTACTGTTTGACTATCAAGAACACCAAATTTGTGATGCAATAAATCACCTTTGGCTAACACAGGTACGCCCACGGTAGTAATTGGATTTGACCAAGGATGATTGTCAATTTCATATTTACATTTGTTACTGAGAGCAACCCCCATCATGTCTAATGCTTCGCTGTAAGGACGGTAGGCAAATTGTGGTTCAATTAAAGCGCGAATTTCTACGCTTTGTTGATGGCGTTTTTCTAAAATATTGGCAAGACGCTGTTCGGAAAGAACAAATAACGCCATGTCAATAGATTGGGTTGCTGAATCTAAAGTTTTGCCAATTAAACCATTACTACTATTACTCCAAGGTTGAATTGGAGAAGTAGGCGAAAATTGCACAGTAATTTTGGTGTTACCTAAAGTTATTTGTTTAGGTAAACGCATCGGCTTTTTTAAACCAAATCGGCTATCTGGTTGACCTCCTGGCCCATCCCCCCACATAATATTAAACTCTTCTGTAAATAAAGATGCTAATTCTGGGCTGTCAATCTGCAATAAATTATTGGCATTGCCTAAACTGCTGGAATTTGTAAAATCTCCAGAGGTGTCACTTAATGTAAAATTTGCTGAAGTGATAATTACAAGGCGATTGTCCACAATCACAAATTTGTGATGCATCAAACTGCTACCTGCTGAACCATCTGCTCGATCGTCTAGCCAGGGAATTTTGGCATTCTGCAAAATCATTAAAGCATCTCTTTGATTGATTTCTGTTGGACTAAGTTGATTATCTTGGTTAATATCGATAAATTTGCGGGATTCATTATAGCGTTCCCGTTCTCTTTTATCTAACTTATCGACTTCCGTAGATGTTAAGCTACTCCAAGGTCGGCTATAGGTATTTTCTAAAATTATCCTGACTTTTACCCCAGCTTTTTGTCTATCAGCCAGTGCTTGGGCAACTTTGGGTAAACGTAATTCTTGTACCGCCACATCTACTGTAGATTTAGCGTGCGTAATAGCATCGGCAATCTGTTTTTCTAAATCATCCCCAAGGCGAGTTTGCTGACGGTAAGTTTCTTGGTATTCTGAAGACTCAGAATGGTTAAAGTAAACTTGAACTAGCGGATCTTGTGGTAAGGGTGCTGGACGCTGACTAGAAGACTGGACTCGTTGACAACCAGCGAGGGAGAATATCAGTAAAAAGATATATAAAAAATATCTTTGGCTAGAAATAAGTTGCACTGTAATCTGTTAAAAGTGGATTGGGAGTGGACATATTTATCATTCCCAAAATTTTGCGTTCTGAATGAAGTAGAGAAATAGCTTTCCTAGTATTGGGAAAAATCCATTGCTAAAGGCAGAATTACAGAGATTTTTTCAGGATTTGTCCACCAAAACTGTATATGCTGACAAGAACAGCAGCCTACTACTAACCTGTGTTCTCACCATTATTCGGTTATATGCAAATTTATTTAGATTACAGCGCCACTACACCCACTCGAAAAGAAGCGATCGCAGTTATGCAAACAATCCTCACTCAACAGTGGGGCAATCCCTCCAGCTTACATGAGTGGGGACAACGGGCAGCAACGGTTGTGGAACTAGCTAGAGTCCAAGTTGCTGGTTTAATTAACGCCGCCACTCCTGAATCGATCGTTTTTACCTCTGGCGGCACTGAAGCAGATAATTTGGCGATTATGGGTGTGGCTCGGTTGTATGCTGTTCCTCAACATCTAATTATTTCCAGCGTTGAGCATTCCGCAATTTCTGAAACAGCACGATTTCTAGAAACTTGGGGTTGGGAAGTTACACGCCTGTCCGTAGATATGAAAGGCAGAGTCAATCCCTTAGATTTAAAGGCGGCGTTGCGACATAACACAGTTTTAGTTTCTATAATTTACGCTCAAAGTGAAGTTGGGACTGTCCAACCGATCGCAGAACTGGGTAAAATTGTGCGATCGCATGGTGCTTTATTCCATACAGATGCGGTGCAAGCTGCGGGACATTTACCCATAGATGTGCAACAACTGTCTATAGATTTACTTAGTCTTTCTAGTCATAAAATATATGGCCCCCAAGGTGTAGGGGCGCTGTATGTGCGTCCTGGCGTGGAATTGATGCCTTTAATAGCTGGTGGTGGACAAGAGATGGGATTGCGTTCTGGTACGCAAGCAGTACCAATAATTGCCGGATTTGGTATCGCAGTAGAATTAGCAGCCAAAGAATTGGCTACAGAAACACCACGTTTAATTGAGTTACGCGATCGCGCCTTTGCCCAATTAGCTGAGATTCCTGGTTTAATTGCTACAGGGGATAGCTGCGATCGTTTACCTCACCATGTCAGTATGTGCTTAGAAAACACTGATGGTAAAAAATTGAGCGGTAAAACCTTGGTACGACAGTTAAACCTTGCAGGCATCGGCATCAGTGCTGGTGCTGCGTGTCACAGTGGTAAACTTAGCCCCAGCCCGATATTGTTAGCGATGGGCTATTCCGAAAAAGCCGCTTTGGGCGGAATTCGCATCACATTGGGGCGTGATACGACGGAAGCTGATATAGATTGGACAGTGATGGTGTTGAAGCAAGTTTTGCAAAGGCTGACACCGGATTTATCTTTAGTTAAGCGTTAAATTATTGGCAACGCTACTAAGATTTCAACCGTGTAAAGTTATATGTCAAAAATTAACCAGATCCAAAATGAACTACGGCAACAAAGCGGTGAAAAGTTCCAAAAGATTGCCGATGCTTACCTTCACAAAAAAGGATATGAGCAGATCAATCCCCTTGGATCTGTAATTGGCGCTGACAAAGTGAGGACAGGAACTCCTGATACATTAGTAGTGCTACCCAATGGAAAGTATGTCTTTGCAGAATACACAACAGAGAAAAAAGGAGTTGCTCTGAAATTTAAGAAAGACCTCGACAAGTGCTTTGATGAGGTAAAAACGGGAATATCTGTTGAAGAAATCCAAGAGATAGTTTTATGTCACACATCGATGCTTTCCCCAGACGAAGAAGTTTTATTGAGGAAGGAATGCGAGAACCGGGGAGTCAACCTTAATATCTTTGGTCTTGGCCCTATATCTTATGATCTTTACCAAAAATATCCAGGCATTGCAAGAGATTTCCTTGGAGTTGAGGTAGATACAGGACAAATCGTTGATCTTGATGAATTTATTAAGGCTTACGATAAAAAAGCGGCTACTCCTCTTAATACAACTTTCCACTTTCGAGAGGAAGAGTTAGAGCAAGTATCGCAAGGATTAAATAACAGTAATCTTGTTATTGTGTCTGGCAAGGCAGGCATTGGTAAATCTCGATTGGCGCTCGAATGTTGCAATCAATTTTTAGCAAGTCACCCTGAATATCAGGTTAGATGTATTTTTATTCGAGGAGCAGATATTTTTGAGGATCTCCGTGTCTATTTTTCAGAACCGGGTTGTCACCTCATTTTTGTAGATGATGCAAATCGGGTCAACTCATTTGATTACTTCATTCAAATCCTTCATGATCAACGCGAGGATCAACAAATAAAGGTCATTGCTACTGTTCGAGATTATGCCTTTGAAAAAGTTAAGGAATTAGCGCAGTCCTATAGAAATTGGACTGAGGTAGAGCTAAACTCTTTGGATGAGAATCAGATAAAGCAAATACTTCAGGATGAGTACGAAATTTTTAATCGCCTCTATCTTAACAGAATTGCCGACATTGCACAAGGAAATCCTCGTATTGCAATCATGACCGCACTGTTAGCAAAACGAGAAAATAGACTTGAAAGCATTAATAATGTATCTAATGTTTACGACGAGTATTACTCTTCAATCCGAAAAGATTTGCAAGAATTCGGTGATGAAAACCTCTTGAAAGCTGCTGGTATTGTTACATTTTTTAGGAGGGTAGATCGTTCAAATGAAAAGATGATGGAGGAAATTGAGACAGCATTTGGTATTAGCCAAGAAGTTTTTTGGAGAGCTGTTTGCCAGCTACATGATCATGAATTGCTCGATATGTACGGGAATGAGATTGTGCGAGTCTCGGATCAAGTTCTCGCTACCTATCTTTTTTACCTTGCCTTCTTTAAGGAAAAATTACTCAATTTCGCTGTTCTTCTAAATCACTTTTTCCCTCAGCTTCAGTATCGAATTGTTGACGCTCTCAATCCCGTTATGAATACCTTTGATCGTGAAAGAATCATAGAGGTAATACGTCCACACGTTAATCAAGCATGGCAAACATATCAAAATGCAGGAGACGAAAAAAACCTGATGCAGTTAATACAGGTGTTCTGGTTTCTCAAGCAAACAGATATCCTTGTATATATTCAGAGCTGTATTTCTGCAATGGAACCGGAATTAGCAGACCTCTCTAACTTGGAAATTAAGGCTAACTCTAATATCCCATCACTTTCTCTCCTCAGCATACTAGGGTTATTCAACCATTCAGATAAGAATAATCTTCAAATGGCATTAGAGCTTATTTTAGAGTATGTCACAAAACGACCGACCGAAATATCGCAAGTGCTTTATCTTCTCGCCGAACGATTTAGGTTTGATCACGAATCTTATCGTTATGGATTTGATATTCAGCAGATAGTAATTGATGTACTGTGGGAACGGGTTGAAGATGGTGAAAGTATAATGTTTTCAAAGCTATTTATTGCGGTGGGTGAATATTATCTTTACACCGACTTCAACACTACCAGGATGAAAGGGAAAGGGATCAACATCTTTAACTTCACGTTACCACCAACGCCAGAAATAGTTGAACTTAGACAAGAAATTTGGCAGAGGATATTCCAACTTTATCAACTAACTATTCTCAAGGAAGATGTGCTTAATCTTCTTTACAACTACAGTACATCAGGCTACACAGTCTCAGTAAATGAAATAATTATCCAAGATTCATCAGAGGTGCTTCCTTTCATTGAATCATATCTGGATGCCAGTAACTATTCTCATTGCCTCATAGTTCAAAACTACTTAGACAAATTAGAGGATAAAAAATTAGAAATCTGCCAGAATGACCATCAAAACCTTGTTTTGCTTAAACTGATGGCTAATCTTTGGAGATGTCTATTGTGTGAAACTTTACGCGATTTGTTTACGAATAAAACCTATAGAATGTCTGAAATTATTATTTCTGATCGACTAGAGAGACGACATTTAAATCTAGAATATGAGGAATACGAGCAACTTAGACAGCAACGAATTCAAGATTTTTTTGTAACCTATAACTTGGAAGACTACAAGCAATTCTTTGAGCAATGCCTTGAGATTCAGGAGGAAATAGACCGCCGAAATCATAATATATACCATTTTCCAAGCCAAATAGCCAGAGTGCTTATTAATCTGGCAAATCGAGATCCACAACTCTATTCTGATGTAGTGAAAAATTACATTAGCCTTGGAAATCCACTGAAGATTAATGATTTTCGACTTATCAATCACCTAATTCAAGTTTTAGGTATTGATAAAACTTTTGAAATTATCAACCAAAGTTCTTATTCTTTAAAAAGAAAGTGGTTGTTTGACTTTTATAGTTTATTACCTCAAGAACTGATTAGAGAAGAACATCTAGTTCAGCTTTATAGCCTCTATATAGAAAGTGAGGCAGGTGAGATACCAGACGATTTGGATTTTGTTCTTAAATATCATGTCCTGGATGAAAATGTCTTGCTTAAGATAGTCAAAATTCTCCTGGCAAATGGTTCTAAAAACTCCAATAAATCTTACCCATTATCATGCTTATTTGATAGATACAAAGTTAGTACAGTTTTGCTTAAGTATTTCGATAATCAATTGGATGTACTAAAAAAAGCTTATCTTCAAGTCCTGAAAAATGACTGGAATATAGATGATGATGGAAAATACTTTGCTTATATTCTAAAATGCGATCCAGAATTCATCCTTGAATACATGGAGTGGATTTATCACCCAGAATATCAATCATATCATTTTGATAATAGACGAGATTATTCCTTTCTATGGCGATGTGACAACCATGAGAACCTGATGACGCAGATAATTGAATATATTTATCAACAGGATAAGGAGTATCTTAGCTTAGGCTCTATTAGACTTAGCAAATTTTTCATTCTCAGTGCAGATGGAAAAGACAATACAACTTTGTGGGAACGGCAAGATCATATCCTGGTAAAATCACTAGAATTTCGATGTGATGACATTCCATTTAGCCAGTTTATATTTGATATAATTACAAACTTCTCATATGAAAGAAGACATTACTTTGTTGATTTTTTTATAAAAAATAACAGAAAAATTGATGACTTTAAAAAACTTCGCCTAGAACCTAGCTCTTGGAGTAGTTCAGGAAGTCGGGTTCCCATGTATCAGAAGCAGCTTGAGTATTTAGAGTCGTTGCTTCCACTTTTCAATAAAGTAGCTTTTCTGGAACATAAGCAATACGTAGAAGAACTTATTAAGGGGCTACGGGAAGAAATTGAAAAAGAAAAGAAGCGGGACTTCATATATGACTAGGTTATGAAATACTAGTTAATTTAAGGAGAAAAACACCATGAACACTGCTAAAATTGCCACTGATGGTACTCATCAAATGGTTATTTTACCCGAAGACTTTCAACTTACTGGGACTGAAGTTTACATCAAAAAAATTAGTAACGTCATTGTCCTGATTGCCAAAGACAACCCTTGGGAATCCCTCATTGATAGTCTAGACAATTTCTCTGATGACTTCATGAATTCTATAGTTCAGCCAATTATTGACACTAGAGAAAGTTTTTAAATGCGATACCTGCATGAATTGCTCCTACTTAAAAATCTGTTTCAACTCAATAAATTCCAAAATTTTAGGGGTGGTTTCATAACCACCCCTTTATTCCCCTGAATATTTAGAATTTACTTGCAGCCCCTTAATGGGAAGTTAATTTACTCAGAAATATTAATTGAACTTTCAACTTGAGAATTAGCCAATGTTGGTGCAGAAAAAATCCGTGAGTACAGACTTGATGGTTGTTGATGAGCAACTACTGGTAGAACTTGACGAGCATGAGTGGCTAATTCTACTGCCTTTACATCATAAGTCTGCGTTGCTAATTTGGGATAGAAACCAATTCCGATAATTGGTAGCAGCAAACAAGCGGTAATAAATATTTCGCGGGGTTTGACATCAGATATTACAGCATCCAAGTGCAACTCTTGACTTTGCTCACCATAAAACACTTGGCGCAGCATCGACAGTAAATAAATTGGTGTCAAAATTACGCCAATGGCTGACAGCAGCACAACTACAATTTTGAAGCTGGAACTGTAAACATCACTGGTGGCGATACCGAGAAATACCATTAACTCACCTACAAAACCACTCATTCCAGGTAAGGCAAGAGAAGCCATTGAACCAATGGTAAACAAAGCAAAGGTTTTGGGCATTACCTTGGCCATACCGCCCATTTTATCCATCATCAAGGTGTGGGTGCGATCGTAAGTCACGCCAGAGAGGAAGAACAAGCTAGCAGCAATCAAGCCGTGGGAAACCATTTGTAGCACTGCACCGCTGATTCCTAACTCTGTGTAGGAAGCAATGCCAATCAGCACAAACCCCATGTGGGCAATTGAAGAGTAAGCCAGGCGGCGTTTGAGATTGGTTTGGGCAAAGGCACAGCAAGCACCGTAGACAATGTTAACCACACCCAAAATTGCTAACACTGGGGCAAAAGTCACATGGGCATTGGGCAACATTTCCACATTGAAGCGGATGAGGGCATAACCACCCATTTTTAACAACACGCCAGCCAAAATCATCGAACCGGGTGCTGATGCTTCACCGTGGGCATCAGGTAGCCAAGTGTGTAAAGGGAAAATTGGTAACTTCACACCGAAGGCAATCAAGAAACCTGCATAAACCAATAATTCCAAGGTTTTGGGATATTCTTTCATTCCCAGAGTCGCCATATCGAAGGTGACGGTATCTCCAGAGAATGCTATTGCAAAACCAGCAATCAAGATAAATATTGATGCAGCGGCGGTGTAAAGGATGAATTTGGTAGCTGCATAACGGCGGTTTTGTCCTCCCCAGATGGAAATCAGCAGGTAAACCGGCACTAACTCGATTTCCCACATTAGGAAGAACAACAACAAATCTTGGGCGACAAATACGCCAAGTTGGGCGCTGTACATCGCTAACATCAAACCATAAAATAATCGCGGCTTGGTGGTAACTTTCCAAGCCGCGAATATTGCGAGGGTATTTATTAAGCCTGTCAGAAGTAGCAAGGGCATCGATAAACCATCAACCCCCACAGCCCAATGCAAACCTAATTGCGGTATCCAGGGATAGTTTTCTACAAGTTGCAGTGTTGAACTCTGAAAGTCGTACTTATACCAAAAGGCATAAATCATCAGTGCAAAGTCGGCAAAAGCAACTCCCAAACCATACCACCGCACAGTTCTACCTTCTTTGTCTGGGATCAGGGGGATGGCTAAGGCTGCCACTAAGGGTAAGAGGATTATGGCTGTTAGCCAGGGAAATTCAATAGCATTCATCACTTCTGACAATCAATTTGACTTCTCGCTTTTGGTTACATTATATTAAGGAGTCTTTACTTTTGTAAACATTGTTGAGCTTTAAAAGATTAAATTTTTAATGTCGATAAGAATATATACTCGTCAAATGTCAGTTTTTCAGGATAAATAAGAATAAATACTTATCGGATTTAGCCGTTTTCCATTCAAAATGTAAACTTTTGCAACGTCAACAAAAAACGGCAGCTAAAGCTACCGTTACAATCCCGTCATATTTCATGGTTAAGCCCAATTGTCAAGGCTATTTAGTCTCTGCTTCTAAGTTGAGTCATAGACCTAACCCCCAGCCCCTTCCCTATAAGGGAAGGGGAGTAAGATTCAAAGCCTCTCTCCTCTTAGGAGAGAGGTCAATGTATTGCATACAAACGAAAAGGCTAAAACATTAAACAATCCGGTTGACAATTGTCCAAACTTCCCCATCTGAGCGGACATAGGGGACGGAGATTGTTTTGAACCCAGTAATGAAGGGCTTGTAATAAATCTGCCAATACATTGGACTGAGTTGATTGGCACAAGCTTTAAGAAAACGGACTTCTGCCGCCAGTTCACCTGCTAGCTGATTAATGCGTTCAGCATGAATCTGAGCAACTTCTTTCGCCTCCTCTAGCTGCTGCTGGAGTATAAGTTGCTTTGATTCACCTTGCGATCGCACTAACTTACCTTGTTTTTGTTTGATCTGGGCTTCCAAAGCGGCGATCGCCGCATCGATGCCTTGGAGTTCAACTGATAATTGGGCATTTTCTCTGGCTTGACGGCGGTACGCTTCCACCATTGCCTGGGGTGAATCATTCTCGCCAGAGATGACATTATTAATAGTGAGTGCGGCGCGTTCTTCTAAAAGAATCTGTATTTGGGAGTTAAGCGCCGCCATTTCAGCCTGAATTTGCTCCATAAATCGACTTTTAAGTGCTGAGTGAAATAGTCATCTGATTTTTTAAAAAATTTTTGCGCCTTGGGTATCGAGAGAAAGCGATCGCACCTCGGCTTTAATTCCTTCTTCTTGCCAAGCAGCTAACATCGCCGCCTCCACTGCCTCTGAGTGTAACTTATCTGCCAAAGCTAACAGTGTTGGCCCCGCACCACTAATCACCATACCATAAGCACCAGCGCTAACAGCTGCGATGTTAAGAGCATCATAACCAGGAATCAAAGCTTTACGATATGGTTGATGCAATCTATCTTGTAGAGCTGTCTTTAACCATTGTCCGTTACCAGTTTCCAGGCCGCGCAACAATAACCCCAAATGCGCTGTATTGAAAATCGCATCAGCACGACTTACTTCTGTTGGGAGAACACCCCGCGCTTCGGAAGTGGAAAGTTCAAAATCAGGAATAGCCACAACTGCGACAACATCTTTATGCCAGGGAACATCACAAACTTCCCAAGCTGTGCCACTGGTAGCAGCGAGACGACATCCTCCCAACAAAGCTGGAACTACATTATCAGGATGTCCTTCCATTGCGATCGCTAATTCCATTACCTGTGACTGACTGATCGGCGTACCCTCAAGTTGATTAGCAGCAACCAAGCCAGCAACAATTGCTGTGGCTGAACTACCCAAACCCCTTGCTAACGGAACACCTAACTTAATCTCTATTTTTACAATGGGCGGTGTTTGCTCTATATGTTGATAGAACTTAACAAATGCTTGGTAGAGGAGATTATTTTCATCAGTTTGGACTCGTTCAGCTTCCGTACCAGTAACATGAATAGTTAGCCCACCCTCTTCTAAACGAGTGAACTTGAATTGGTTGTATAGCTTTAAAGCTACACCGATGCAATCAAAACCAGGCCCCAAATTAGCAGTTGTGGCGGGAACGGTAACAGTGATACTAGAAACAACAGGCATTGGTAAAACTCACTAATCATCAACCAGCATCCCACGTATTGGTAGCACTTTGAGGCTAGTACCGCAAGGCGGAATTCAAAATGACGCTCTCTACGTTCGCGCAGCGTGTCGTAGATAGACGCTGTGCGTAGCAAGATCCCCGCAGGGGTACGCAGACTAGCTAACAAAGTTCAAAATTAATACAGCGTGAGCGTTTCATTGATTTTGAATGGGTGGTTTCTTTACGCCGTGTTGTACTAGTTTTTGGTCGTTATTAACGATACTTTGATCTCTTGTTCCTTTATCCATCTTCCAAGCCTTGAGTTGCAGTAGTTGTGGCTCAGTAAAAATTCTATAGCGGTTCTCAATTGCGTGAAATACAGACCTAACCCCCAGCCCGTTCCCTACTAGCGTTGGGGAGTAAGCTTCAAAGCCTCTCTCCTTTTAGGAGAGAGGTCAAAATGTATTGCATCCAAACAAGAAGCGCTATATGTCTAATTGCCATGAGTGATTTAGGACTGCTATATTACAGATACACTATAAAAGATTACAAATTCCAAAAAATATAATTTGCAGAATTTGTAATTTACAAGGTTTTAATAAAGGTCTTAAAAGTGATTTATAAAAACCATTAGCACACATATCAAATATTAGTAAAATCGGAAAATATATGAAATTTAGAACCTTCCAATATCCTTTTGCACTCATGTTAATCAGCTTCAGTTTTTTGCAGACAGCTGATGCTCAAACTCCTGTAGCTGAAATCTCCAAGCTATCTCAAGAAGTTTCTGTACTTCGGAAACAAGGCCCAACAGGATTACAAGTATTTCTCAAATCTCATGCCAATACCTTAAATAGCGATTCTTCAGGTACAGTTATACCTTCCCCTGTACTCCGTGTAGCTTTAGATGAACTCTGCCAGCAACGAGACTGTTACGCCTCTCGTCTGTACTGGTACACTGATATAGAACAAGCCAAAGCTGCTGCTAAAACTAGTGGTAAACCCATTTTATCTCTACGGTTATTGGGCAGGCTGGATCAAGATCTGAGTTGTGCAAATAGTAGGTTCTTCAGAGTCGCACTGTATCCGAATGTTGAAATTTCTAAACTGCTTCAAGACCGCTTCATTTTGCACTGGCAATCAGTGCGCCCTGTACCCAAAGTAACTATTGATTTTGGCGACGGACGCAAGTTGGAGCGAACGATTACAGGCAATAGCATTCACTACATATTAGATGCATCAGGTCGTCCAATTGATGCAATTCCAGGGTTATATAGTCCCAAAGAATTTTTGCGCCAGCTACAGCAGGCTGAAGTAGCAGTAAAAAGTTACAGTAAACTTACACCAAGCGATCGCGAGTCTTTTCTAAGAAAATACCATAGCGATCACCTAAATTCAATCCAAGCTCAATGGGTTGCAGATTTATCTCGCCTGGGTATCCAGTCTCCCCCTAAATTGGTGGAAATTCCGAAAAATCCCAATCAGCCACCGACAGCAGCAATAGCAAGCTCTCTAGCAGTTTCTAAAATGAGAGTTGAAACACCAATGCTGACTGCTTTACAGTCTGATGCTGAACGGAATCAAAATGCCTTAGCGGAAATAACCGATCAGAAAGTGTGGGACAAAATCGCTCAACTATATGCTGCTGATGTCAAACTAGATCAAAACAGCATTTCTCTAATCAGAGCTAAAAAGTCTCAGTCTGCCAACACTCAGGAAGATAACTTGCCGATAATAGTAAAAAAATTTGAAGCCACAATGGCTTTAGATACAGTCAGAAATGAATACATGCTGCACAGCCAAATTCATCAATGGTTTATACAGGGTAGGCAAACAAGGAGTGTGGAAGCGCTCAATGATAAAGTATATGCCCAACTATTTTTAACTCCTAGTTCTGACCCTTGGTTGGGGCTTTTCCCCACCGACAGCTACAGTGCTATTGATAATGATGGCATCCGTTAAGTATAGGGCTTACGCAAAATATCTCTCAAACTCTGATTTCTCCGTATCCTCTGCGGTAGACTGCGGCCAGCCGCTTCGACGCTTTGCGCGTCTATGTTATTCCGTAACTTGTGCGTAAGTTCTAAAGTAAAAAGGAGTGACGAGATTTTATAGTATTGACACCTCACCCATCACTCCTTAGAAATTGCGCGTTGATTAGCTGTGACGCATTGTTAAATTACACCAGGTTACTACTTCATTTATCCTCTAACTAAAGAGGCGGATAATTATTCAGTTAATACGTGCTTTTATATACAAATGTTTTTAACTTGAGATGAAACTCCTATTACTTTGTAGGGATAGGGGTTAGGTTTTCGAGCTTTTGGTGTTAGCAATAATACTTTTAAAACATCCTCTTAAAGAAGTTGGAACTCTTGTTGTGACTTTTATTAATAGGCAACGTATTCAGGATCACAAATAAACTTAACTTATATTCTATGTCTTTGGTAGTAGTGGCTTAATTCTTGTGATGGAAGTTAGGGGAAATCTTATCAGTTATTCTTGGTAAAAATGGAAAGAATTATCATTAGTACTAAATTACTTATTGGGGGAATTACAAAGCGGGTTAAACAATAACAGCCAGAAAATAAGATTGAGATGCAGGGTTTTCCGACTGTGGAATCTTGTTTGATTTCTTTGCTAGTAATTCTTTTGACTGGCTTATCAGTTTAGTCAAAAATTAGCATAATCTTAGATCAGCAGATTTGGCACTCCTGCACTCCTATTTAGCTGAGTTTACCGAGTTGTCCCACCAGAGGTAGAAGTAATACTAAGCAAATAACATAAGATACTTTGTAAAAAAGTATCTGAGTGGCGAAAGGTCTTAATAGACACTTAGTAATTTGCTAGATTCAATTTACTTTGCTTTGAACATTTAGTTTAAATGCGACACCTATTATTTAAAAACTGGCTAATCTGTTAGAACATAAATTGTCCAAAACCAAAATAAATGTATTTTTATAAGTTCAATTGAATAACAATTGCAGTTTACAACCAGTTAAATTTTTCACTCAGAAAAATCAGGATGCTGCTATTTTTTCAAGGATTTGCCTAGTAGACTTTTTTGCTCAACCTCTGCAAGCAAGTAGCGGGAATTTATGGTGAACATAGAAAAATTTATCCAAGGCACAGAAACATTGCACAAGCGTTTAGCAGATTTATACCAAACTGCTAATATATTATCTTGGATTCCCCCGGATCTGCTGCCGCAAGCTTTTAAGGAACTCCATAACACCTCAAAAATAGTACAGTTAGCATCCGAGGAACTCTATCAGCAAAATGAGGAATTAGTACAAACACAGAATTGGTTAGAAGCAGAACGGCAACACTACCAAGATTTATTCGAGTTTGCGCCTGACGCCTATTTCGTGACTAATACAGAAGGAATCATTCAAGAAGCTAACTTCACCGCAGCTAAGTTACTCAATGTTTCAAAGCAACTTCTGGTGGGCAAACCAATGATTAACTTTGTCCCTCTAGAAGAACGCCAGCACCTTCACAGCGAACTCATTCAACTATCACAATCAGACAGAGTTAGAGAGCTATTAATACGGTTAAAAGAACGTCATGGTGAGTATTTTGATGCAGCTTTGACAGTGGCAGTTGCCCGCAATCCGCAGGGAAAGGCAACCTCTCTACGTTGGGTGATACGTAATATTACTGAACGCAAACGAGTAGAATCAGCAGTAGTCAAGAATAACGGCGACTTCTTCAAAGATCGTCCCTTAGATAAACATTCTAAAGGAGAAACTATTCCCCTCAATCCATTAGTAATTTGGTATGTTTGTCAGGGTTTAGTCAAACTCAGTACTTACTGTGAAACGGGTGAAGAAGTGCTGATAGGATTGGCAACAGCAGGAATGGTTTTTGGCTCTAGTTTGACATCTCTAAACATTTACCAAGCAACAGCCCTATCTGATGTTGAGTTGGTGTCAATTTACACGGCAGAAATAGCAGCTTCTCCAATACTTAGCCATACGCTTTTACCAAAAATTAATCAGCGGTTACAGCAAACAGAATCTTTTTTAGTCATTTGTGGAAGACGACGGGTAGAAGAACGCTTCCACCATCTATTACAACTTTTGAAACAAGAAGTGGGTGAAACTGTACCAGAGGGAACTCGCCTAAGTGTTCGCTTTACTCACGAAGATATTGCTAGTGCCTGCTGCACCACAAGGGTAACAATTACACGATTGATGGGCAAATTTCAAGAACAAGGTCTAATCAGCTTCGACTTCAAAAAACACATTATTTTGAGAGATTTTGGTTAATTAGTTCGTTGTAGATTTTACATTTTTCTTAAGCAAAGATAAGTTGCCTGCCAATCAGAAAAATTGCTGTATCCGCGAAAATATGGCTGATGTATCAAGTCCAGATTGAGGAAGTAAGTTAAGTAGCACCATGACCAAATCGCACCTGCTGAATCATAACTAATTACCCGGACATAATATAACGCGATGCCTACGGCGGGCTACGCCTACGCAAAATTAAAAAATGTACCCAAAATAATGTATATCTGATTGAACGCATTACCTACGACGGGCTACGCCTACGCAGCATTCAAAGCGGCTATGTACACACTTGGCAACACAACTCCATCATTGGGCTACATCTTAGCACTGGACTTAGGTACGACAGGCAACCGCGCCTTTGTGTTTAATGCAGACGGCAAGATTGTTGGGCAGGCATACAAAGAACTAACTCAGCATTATCCTCAGCCTGGATGGTTAGAACATGACCCTCAACAGATCTGGCAGGATACTTGTTGGGTAATGCAAACTGCAATTCGGAATGCCCAGATTGCTCCATCAGCGATCGCAGCTTTGGGACTAACTGTACAGCGGGAAACCTGTTTGATTTGGGACAAAACTACAGGTAAACCACTCCATAGAGCGATCGTCTGGCAAGATCGCCGCACTGCTCTCCTTTGCCACCAGTTACAAGAGCAAGGCTACGCTGAAGAAATTTATGATCGCACCGGATTAATCATCGATGCTTATTTTTCTGCTACCAAGCTCAGATGGCTCTTAGACAAGTTTACCGATGTTGACTTGAACAACGTCTTAGCTGGCACTATTGATACCTGGGTGTTGTGGAACCTCACAGGTGGGAAAGTCCATGCTACTGACCACAGCAACGCCAGCCGTACAATGCTAATGAATCTCAAAACCTGTGAATGGGATGAGGTTTTATTGGATCTGTTTCAAATTCCAGTTCATATTTTGCCTCAGATTCAGCCCAGTTTAGGAGTATTTGGAGTCACTGATAGTAACTTGTTGGGCGCTGAAATTCCCATTACTGCCATCTTGGGAGATCAGCAAGCTGCTCTATTTGGTCATGGCTGCGATCGCCCCGGTTTGATGAAATGTACTTACGGTACTGGTAGCTTTTTAGTCGCTTACACAGGCAATAAGATGGTGCGATCGCACCACCAACTTATTTCTACTATTGCCTGGACACAAAGAAAACCAAGCGGAGATTTAGATATAGGCTATGCCCTAGAAGGCAGTATGTTTACTAGTGGAGCTTGTATTCAATGGCTGCGCGATCGCCTCAAGCTGATTAAAACTGCTGCTGAAACTGAAGCGATGGCAAATCAGGTAAAAGATAATGGCGGAGTCTATTTTGTGCCTGCATTTAGTGGATTGGGTGCGCCCTACTGGGATATGAGCGCGAGGGGAGCCTTTTTTGGCATTACCGCCAGCGTACAACCAGAGCATCTAGTTCGCGCCGTGCTGGAAGCGATCGCCTATCAAGTTCTGGAGGTGGTGCAAGCGATAAATGCATCTAGCAGTCCAGTTGGGCGATTAACTGTAGATGGCGGTGCTTGCGAAAATAATTTTCTGATGCAGTTTCAGGCTGATGTGTTAGGTATTCCAGTCGAACGTCCGATTATGCGTGATACGACCGTTCAGGGTGCAGCATTTGCAGCAGGTTTAGCTGTAGGATTTTGGGAGAGCTATGAAGAACTGGTGAGACAACGACAGATTGACTATGTGTTTGAGCCAAAAAGCGATTTTCCCTTGTCCAACTTTGCTACTTGGCAAAAGGCAGTGAAACGAACTCTCGCTTGGGAAGATTAGCCTAGAGTCGTTGGCACAGCCTCTCGTATTCACATCGGCGTCCACCAGTCACACAGAATTCAATTCGGAATTCTGGCTGCTGATTTCTGAATTCTTTTTTGTTACAGTAGTTTTTATGTATTTGAACCACATCTGTTGTAAGGGCACAGCATTGCTCATTGGTGTCAACTTAACGTCAAAGCAAGCCTAGAACCAGCTTTTAAATTGCCTCGTTCCCAGTCGGAGACTGGGAATGCCCGTCGTTGAGGCTCCGCCCCCCTTACTGGCGGCAGAGCCGCTTTTGAGTTGCATTTCCAGCCAGAGGCTAGAAACGAGATTTAAAAAGGGTTTTAGCTTAAGTTGACACCAATGAGCAATACTGTGACCCTACCGCGTGGTCTATTGTTAAATAACTGATTTTGATAAATGCTGATATGAGCCATCTAACATAGACGATATCAACATTTGCTCAAAGACTTTAGAAAGAGCAGTTTGAAAACGCTGACGATGCTTGAGTTTGAAAAAAGGTCGGACTATTTCTGCGATCGCACCGTTGCCTTCTCTATTATCAATAACTCGAATTGCCCGCAGAGTTCCCAACTGGATTTCTTTTTTTACCATCAACTCAGAAATTCCAGTTGCACCGACGCCATTTTCAATTGCGGCTTTTGCCATCTCGCCACTGGTGAATACTAAAATTACATTCAGTTCACTGAGGTTGATACCCCAATTTTGCAACGCTTCCTCAAACCTTTGCTGTGTTCCCGATTCCCGCACCCGCATTACCCAAGGAGTTTGAGTTAGTTGGCTTAAATCAACTTCTCCCCACTCAAACCAAGGGTGTTTTTGACCAACCACAATTTGCAAGCGATCGCTCCCCACTATTTCGTACTCTAGAGTATTCTGAAGTGCTGGCTTCACATCTCCTTCCACCAAACCTAAATCAAACTGTCCCATTGCTGTACCGACACAAATCGTTTCGGCATTGGCAAGGGTACAGTCAATCTGAATACCAGGATATTGGCTCTTAAACTCACTAATCTTACTTGGTAGCCAGTAGTTGCCAATTGTCAGACTCGACCCTAATTTCAATTCACCCCGTTGCAGATTGTTCAATTCTCGCAATCCCCTTTCAGTCAAGGAAACTTGATCGAGAATTTTCTGCGCTTCTACTTGCAGTAATTTACCCGCCTCAGCAATCTCGATATGGCGACCAATCCGATGGAATAGTTTCACACCGTATTCTTGCTCTAAGTTGTGAATCGCTGCACTGACGGCAGGTTGTGTAATATAAAGCTCCTCGGCTGCGCGAGTAAAGTGTAAGTTCTGCGCCACAGCCAGAAAGATTTTTAGCTGCTCAAGCGTCATTCCTGCCATTTATGGTATCCCTACAACTTGGTGTCAAATTTTTAATCACTTTCATTTATCATTTTGACAAATAAAAGCATTTGATTCTATCGGTTAATTTGACTAAAGTATAAATCAAGGCTTCGGCACGGACTCAAACGGCCAACTAGAGAGCAAGGGGAAATAAGCAATGCCCAATGCCCCAAGCCCAAGCACGAAAATAAGGACTTCCAAAAATGAGCGATTTAGTAACTGCAATTACCACAGGGATTACCGCATTCACTGCCACCAACATTGATGATATTGTCATTCTGACGTTGCTTTTTTCACAAATAAGTAAAACGTTCCGTAGTCGTCATATCCTGGCTGGTCAGTATCTCGGTTTTGCAGCATTGATCGTTGCTAGCCTTCCTGGTTTCTTCGGTGGAATGATCATACCGCAGGACTGGATTAGACTACTTGGCTTAATGCCCATAATCATTGGTGTGAGCAGTTTACTAAAACGCGAAGAGGATTCACAAGAGGAAGCCGAAGAAACTGAGCCGTCTTGTCCCTCTATAATTAGCAATTTTCTCTCTCCACAAACTTGTAATGTCGCTGCGATCGCCTTTGCTAATGGCAGTGATAATATCAGCGTCTATGTGCCTCTGTTTGCCAACTCGGAATTAGATAGCCTGCTGGTGATAATAGGTGTATTTTTTACAATGGTGGGTGTATGGTGTTATACCGCTTATAAGTTAACCTACTTACCTGCGATCGCCAACTTTTTAACTGAAAATGGTAACACTTTTGTACCTTGTATCTTGATTGGCTTGGGCGTGTTTATTGTCTCCGAAAATGTTACTTGGACTCTTTTATCTGTAGTTTCTAGTTATGTATTCTCATTAATTTTAGGCTTCAATACTCAACAATCGAGTGAAGAACATGAAAAATTAAGTGTCTAATAAAGAGGTGCATCATCAATTTTCTGAGCAAAATGAATTCTAAACTGGAAAGTATCTTACCCATCAACAGGAATCAAAACATGAAAATCTGGAAATCTCTGCTAATTGTCTTAATGATTGTCGCTAATCTAGCCTTTGCTCAACCTTCTTTTGCTGATAGACCAAAATTTAGCAAAAACCCTGATTACATCGAAGTCACTAAAGCACTTAAGCAACTCTCGCAGACAAAAGATACTCAAACTCAAGTTGAAGGTCTCACACCAGAAGAAATTCAAAAGAGAACCGAGGAATTAACACTGCAAAAATATGCTTTAGAGACGGGAATCAATTGGGGTCAATGCAACAACCAAACAGGTAATACCATAGCGGTATACGGTAAAAGACCAAATGATGAAGACAATGAAGATGCCGTATACGACAATGGTCTATATTTTCTAGCTGATGGTCAATCCACAAAAAATAACTGGGATTGTGATGGCATCTATCTACCGAATGATGCCCAGGTAGCAAATTTCACTTCTAGTCCCAATGGGCAAGGTGAAGAATTGATAGGAGCAGCAGCTTTGAAGATTCTTGATGGAACTCAGTTGGTAATTAAGAAGAATCAAGATACTGCTGCGATTGAATTGAATGTCCCGACTGTAAAAGTTGTTAGCAGCAAAGAGGCTAACTGGTTTATCCCAGATATATCGCAGGATCTCATAAATACACGAGTTCCTAATGCGCCTAGCAATCAGTCTTGAAATAGAACTCTATAGTCTATTTTTGAATGA
This sequence comes from Nostoc sp. NMS8, assembly GCF_017115045.1. Classification (GTDB taxonomy): domain Bacteria; phylum Cyanobacteriota; class Cyanobacteriia; order Cyanobacteriales; family Nostocaceae; genus Nostoc. The sequence continues at coordinate 25,148 of NZ_JABXKK010000085.1, forward strand.
TTGTTCTGAATTTAAACAGGGTAATAGCCAAAATCAGAGAAAAACAGGACAAACACTGGTGAAAAATCTCTCTGATGTTGGCTATTTTTTTGATTTTTTTGATTTTATTTATCCTCGATTTTAGGCTTGTTTTATTTTCATATCTGCATTAGAATAAATTTTGAAAAAAATGTACAATCACAACAGGCATATTTCAGTAGCGCAACTATTGCGCTGGGTACAAGTCATCTGGAAAGAGATTTCCTACTACCTCAGCATTTTTTTGATAAGAGCCGCTTTGGGGACAAGGGTGTTATTGATGCAGTTAAAATTGAAACCTACAGAAGAAGATAAAGAGAAGAAAAAGCCAGGACGACTGAATCCGTCCAGAATCCGAGATCACTTGGCAAACGAGCGTACCTACCTCGCTTGGATGCGGACAGGAATCGCTCTTTTAGGTTTTGGTGTGGTCATCGTGCGTTTGCGTGCCTTCCATGTACCTTTAGTACCCCGTCCTGGCAATGGCTGGAAGTTAGGTTTAGTCTTCTCGCTGGTGGGTTTAATCACAGTCTGGCTCTCAACGTCACACTATTTCGCTGTCCGTCGTGATATCGAAGAAGATACTTATGAACCAACAGACCGTTGGGTATTGCTTTTCAGTCTGGCTGTGATGATTCTCGGAACTGGGGTAATCTATTTTGTTTTTACAACTTCTTTAGATCCCATGAGTCCAGTCATCCCTGAGTAATAGTATTTTTAAAACCGCACTTTGTATAACTCAAATAATTCCCCTGATTTCTGCGTCACTATTTTAGCACCAGCCGCTTTAATGGTTTTTTCCCACTTAGCCAAAGGCTCTAAAAACACTTCAGCACCCAAATAGGTTTCTAGAACTGCCCAATCTTCTGCTAGAGGCTGTTCTGGATTGAGAACGTCAAACACAAAATGTCCACCTGGTTTTAATACCCGCTTGACTTCTGCTAGTACAGCATCCCAATATTCGAGTGGAAAATAGCAGCTAAATCCTGTGGCGATCGCAATGTCAAATTGCTCTGGTGAGTAGTTTAACTGATGAGCGGCTCCCAACTCAACACCTTTGAACAGCTTAGAATTCAACTGCGGCCCACGGGAATTAAGGGTATCCCGTGCCACATTACTGATTTCTTGCCCATGAAAAAATGCTTGCCAATCCCGCCAAGGATAGATTAAAAAACTGATCCCACAGCCAATATCTATACAGTGCTGGTTTTTTTGAGGTTTAGCAATTTCCCAGAAAGGTGAAGCAATTCTCCCTGAGAAACTCCCAGCAATCCACTCGCGGAATATCGGCATCGCTTGTACTTCTTCTGGGAGTTCAAAGGTTTCACGTTGATACTCGCGGTTAAAGCGATAGGCTATTTGGGCTAATCTTTCGTCCCAGTTGCTTGATTTGGGTGAACTAAAGAGATTTTGGAACTGAGAATCGGACTTTTTAGACATTTAGGTTTTTACTACTCTTTCTAAGGATTGTAGTCAAATTCATAAGAGGCAGGGCAATACCGTTCGGTTAAGGAATTTTTTGGTTGAGGCAGGCAGAGGGGAAACAGGGGTAGAAGATAAGTATGGGGAGAGAAGAATTACTGAACAATAATCCTCTTGCCTCCCTTGCTTATCCGAACCTGTCCCCTTGCTTTTTCACTGATATCAAAAACCTGCTATAGCATTTCCCGACTTAGTAAAGTACACCCGTAGGGGCACGGCACTGCCCATAGGTGTCAACTTAAGCTGGAAATAGCTTATCTGTTGGCTTCCATGCCCACCCGGAAATAAATTTTCGGGCTAATAGCTTAAGTCTACTGAAGTAGACTAGAGATTTTTGGCGATATTTAGTCATCTTCAAATGACTTTAGCTATGAGACGGGAATTGAAATTCCCGGCGGACAAGCGGTTTCGCGTTAAGTTGACACCAATGGGCACTGCCGTGCCCCTACACCTTGCGGTATAATCTTGTACCTCATCTGAATAGAAACCGCCATAACACAAGCTAACGGCAAAACTATTCAAGTTTTTCATACCAGATACCTACTTTCTCAAAAGCACCATAAGCAAGCTTCAGAAAATTCACCACTCTCTGTTTCCCAATTACCCCAAATTCTTTATACTCTCTAGCCTCTGCAAAAGTTAGGCGATTTTGGTCAATTATGTTTCTTTCTCTATATGCTAACTTCGGAAAATCGATAACTCTTATCTGATATTTATTGACTATGTTCTGAAAGTTGGAGTCTGACTCTAGATGCTCCCAATCATCACACAGCCCTAAATTTCTCACTAGAATATGGGAGATTTTTTCACCGTAGGTATTCACTGACTGAGTAAATAGGTTGATGCTGTCGTATCCTCCTGTGGATACAAACCATTTGCAAAACGTCACTCCCTGCGAACTTCCTAGTTCAATTAATTGATTAGATTCAATCCACCCTTGTACTGCTCTATGGGATTGTGCAGCTAAATTCACAATTACTGGCTTCTCTATCGCCCACTCAAATATTCTATCTGCCTTATTTGACTGTCGTTCATTTTCACTAAAAACGGCATATTTACATATCTCCTTATATACCCCTGCAACATCTGGATTTGATCTATCTGTCTCCACGGGTACGAACGGGATTTTCTTATCCAGGCAATACTGAATCATTGTCCTGGTAAAGAGAGATTTTCCTACCCCGCCTTTTTCACCATCCACAAAATGAATCGTCGGCATTACAGCCACCTCTAATAATTATTAAAGTCTGATACATCTTTCCCAAACTAAGAACTTTTTGGACATTGCCGCCCAGTTTTTTTGTTAGTTTTATGAGAAAGTATAACCGTGATTTAGATATAGTTTTCCAACAGTCTCATTTTACACAGGCAAAGTCTGTCTGCGCGGACGAGGATGCAACCCTGGAAGAGATTCGCCAAATTTTTGGAATCGTAGAGACAGAATTGGGGGTGGGGGTAAATACTAAAGTCTCAAGATTGAGAATGTGCAAACCCTCCACCTCGACCTCAAACCAGTTGATGATAATTACGTAGAGTTACGTTACTTTATTGATAATCCAAACCAGTATGAAAAGCGATCGCTCCCTGTAAAAGAAATCGCCGATTTGATTGAGTTGGCAGAGCGAGATTATTACGTTTCGTTTTTTCCAGAGGATTATACGATAACTGGAGGGCGGTTGTATAACTGGTTAGATGGGAGCGATCGCTGGCTGCAACCCTTGCTAGATAAGTATAAGCGTGAGGGAATTGTATTAGCGATAGCCGCAGCTGAAAAACTTGCTCATCTGCCTTGGGAAGTGCTGCATGATGGCGTTAGCTTTTTGGTTGAGCGAGTCCCGGCGATTGTCCCGGTGCGGTGGGTGTCAGATAGTACGGTAAAAAATTTGACCATTGACGGGGAACCTGAAAATCGGGCGCTGCAAGTTTTGTTTATGGCAACTTCGCCTTTGGATGTCAAACCTGTGTTGGATTTTGAGGGAGAAGAAGCACGGATTTTGGAGGCGACAACGCGGCAACCTTTAGCGCTGACGGTGGAAGAAAGCGGCTGTTTGTCGGAGTTGGGTTATTTAGTCGATGGTTACGACAAGGAATATTTTGATGTTTTACACCTGACGGGTCATGCTACTTTACAAGATGGGCAACCCCGCTTTATTACAGAAACGGCAACGGGTGAAGCTAACTATGCCAGTGCCGAAGATATCGCCCAAGAATTACAATTCCGACTGCCTAAACTGATCTTCCTCTCTGGTTGTCGCACTGGGCAAGCAGGCAATTCGGGATCTGTGCCGTCAATGGCTGAAGAATTGCTGAAATCGGGAGCAAAAGCGGTTTTGGGTTGGGGTCAAAAGGTTTTAGAACCTGATGCTACAGCCGCAGCAGCCGCGTTATATCAGGAATTGTCAGCCGGAAAACAAATCACTGAAGCTGTTGCTTGTACATACCATGCATTAATTAAGAACAAGGCGCAAGATTGGCATTTGTTGCGGCTTTATGTAGGAGGTAATTTACCAAGTTCTCTAGTTACACCCTTGCGGACTCGTGGACGTAAACCAGCACCGCCACTTTCTGTTTCTACCCAGTTTTTAGATTCTGCGGGTAAGGTGAAAGTCCCGACACGGGAGAGTTTTATTGGTCGTCGCCGTCAATTGCAAAATTGTTTACGGGTGCTGAGTCAACCAAGCGATGAAGTTGGAGTGTTGATTCATGGCATGGGCGGTTTGGGTAAAAGTAGTTTAGCAGCTAGGCTGTGTGATAGACTGCCGAATTTTGAGCGTGTTGTCTGGGTGGGACACATTGATGAAGCCAGTTTAGTGAGTCGTTTAGCAGAAAAGTTGGATGAGAACGAACAACGCAAAAACCTACAAAATTACGATGAAGAGTTGAGATTTCGGCTGCGGCGAGTTTTCCAGAAGTTGCATGAGGAAGCAAAGCCGTTTTTGTTGGTGCTGGATGACTTTGAAGTGAATTTAGAAACCCGCAATGAGAGTTATGTGCTGCAATCAGATGCAGCAGAGGTAATGAAAGCTGTAGTTTGGGCAATTAGAGAAAATTACACTTCTCACCGCATCATTATTACCTGTCGTTACAATTTTGAATTTACGCAGTTGCAGTATTTCTACAAGCAGCCGTTAGATGCACTGCAAGGCGCAGATTTGCGAAAAAAGTTTAACCGCCTTACTGCTTTTAGTGCTAAATCTCAGGTGGATGAGGCGTTAAAATCGCAAGCGCAGAAGTTGGCTGATGGTAATCCCCGCTTGCTGGAATGGTTGGATAAGATTCTGCAAAATTCAACTGTTGATGTGGCGGCAATTTTAAATCAGTTAGCAGCAGATCCGGTGGAGTTGCGAGAGCAAGTTTTGGCAGAGGCGCTGTTGCAACAGATGAATACAACCATGCAAGAGATGTTGTCACGGGGATTGGTATTTGAGTTGCCAGTACCAAGGGAAGCTTTAGCCGCAGTTTGTGAGAATATCTCTAATTTGGAAGATTATATTAATCGGGCGGTGGCATTAGGACTGTTGGAAGTAAGTCATGATGAGGCGTTACGAGTGCCGCGTATTCTGCCTGTGCAGTTACCGTCAAATGGGGAAACTCTGTATAAGCAAGCGGCTGAGGTGTTGTATTGCCTTTGGTGGGAGGTGGCGAAAACATCAATTGAGGAACAATGGTTAGAAATTCATCGGTTGGCGTTGTTGGGCAAGGAAGAAAAAAAAGCAGCCGATATAGCAAGCAGTGTAGTACATCGCTGGTGGGATCAAAGTCGTTTCAGAGAAGCGGTACAACTGTGTAAATTAACCTTAGAAATTACTGAGGATTATCGCATTCTCAAGGTGATAGCTTATTGTGAGAGTCAAGTTGGTGAGGTTGATAAGGCACTGAGGCATTATCAACAAGCGTTAAACCTCTGTCCCTTTGAAGACAAAGAACAACAATCAGCAATTCAGCATTGTTTGGGAAGACTCAAAGCCAATAGAGGAGAAATAGAGGAAGCGATCGCCCTTTATAAACAATCCCTTGCCATCGCAGAACAAATCGGCGATGTCCAAGGCAAGGCGGCGACGTTGCACCAACTGGGAATGCTCAAAGCCAATAGAGGAGAAATAGAGGAAGCGATCGCCCTTTATCAACAATCCCTTGCCATCACAGAACAAATCGGCGATGTCCAAGGCAAGGCGGCGACGTTGCACCAACTGGGAATGCTCAAAGCCAATAGAGGAGAAATAGAAGAAGCGATCGCCCTTTATCAACAATCCCTCGCTCTCAAAGAACAAATCGGCGATGTCCAAGGCAAGGCGGCGACGTTGCACCAACTGGGAATACTCAAAGCCAATAGCGGAGAAATAGAAGAAGCAGAAGCCCTTTATCAACAATCCCTTGTCATCAAAGAACAAATCGGCAATGTCCAAGGCAAGGCGGCGACGTTGCACCAACTGGGAATACTCAAAGCCAATAGCGGAGAAATAGAAGAAGCAGAAGCCCTTTATCAACAATCCCTTGTCATCAAAGAACAAATCGGCAATGTCCAAGGCAAGGCGGCGACGTTGCACCAACTGGGAATACTCAAAGCCAATAGCGGAGAAATAGAAGAAGCAGAAGCCCTTTATCAACAATCCCTTGCCATCAATGAACAAATCGGCAATGTCCAAGGCAAGGCAATGACGTTGTGGTGGTTAGGACACATAGCAGAGCAACAGGGCAATTATAATCAAGCACTAGATTATTTGCAGCCAGCCTTGAAAATATTGCAGCGTATTCAATCGCCTGATGCTGAGAGATTAGGGCAAGTTGTAGCGAGAGTGCAAGATTTAATTCGTAATTCGTAATTAAGAAATTTAGAATTTAATTCATTTTTTTAGGTTGGCATTTGTCAGCTATTTTGAAGAATTGGTATAAGAGGATGTTTGAAAACTTCTCTTATCGGTAACAAAACATTCTAGATCCCCCTAAATCCCCCTTTTTAAGGGGGACTTTGATTCCGGTTCCCCCCTTTTTAAGGGGGGTTAGGGGGGATCTAAACGTGCCTAAAATCACAGTGAAAAACTTTTCAAACAACCTCTAAGCGATCCATCTATTTTGAGTTAAGCTGACTCATCCACAAGCCTTTGATATTCGTGCGAGAGTCTTTGATATTCGTGCGAGAGTCTTTGATATTCGTGAGCGAGTCTTTGATATTCGTGGACGAGTCTTTAATACTCGCGCGAGAGTCTTTGATATTCGTGCGAGAGTCTTTGATATTCGTGAGCGAGTCTTTGATATTCGTGGACGAGTCTTTAATACTCGCGCGAGAGTCTTTGATATTCGTGCGAGAGTCTTTGATATTCGTGAGCGAGTCTTTGATACTCGTGGACGAGTCTTTAATACTCGCGCGAGAGTCTTTGATACTCATTCACCAGTTTTTTAGACTTGTGGCTTGGTTGTTGGAGAGTGCGATCGCAATACTGTTCGGTTAAGGCAAGAGACGCGATGAATCGCCGTCTCTACAATAATCAGTCTTTTGTCTTGACGCCGATTTATCGCGTCTTTGAAATTTATAATTTTCATCAAAAAACCTTAACCGAAAGGTATTGAGTGCGATCGCTGAAATTAAACTGGATTTTTTCAGACAGAGATTATGATGGACTATCCCAAGAGAACAGCGAGTTATGAAACTCTGTCCTAATATTGGCTGTTTATATAGCCACAACCCCCAGACAACTAAAGTTTGTCTCAAATGTGGCGAACAACTTCTGCTCAATCACCGTTATCATTTATGGCGACAAGTTGGGCATGGTGGGTTTGGCATAACATTCTTAGCTGTGGATGAGCAATTTCCCTCCCAACCTAAATGCATCATCAAACAATTTAATTTTCCTGCTTCATCTGGCCGCAACTCCGATCAAGCAATGAAATTATTTCGTCAGGAAGCAACGCGTCTTGATGAATTGCAACATCCACAAATCCCAAAACTGCTAGGGTATTTTGAACAAGAAAATCGTCTGTATCTAGTAGAAGAATGGATTCCAGGACAGACGCTCAAAGAAGAATTGCAAGAAAATGGAGTCTTTAACGAACAAAAAATCCAGCAAATACTCAAAGAATTATTGCTAGTGTTGCAATTTATTCATGACTTGCAAATTATTCACCGGGATATCAAACCAGCAAATATTATTCGTAGTTCTGCCCAAGGTCAATTAATCTTAATTGATTTTGGTGTTGCCAAACATATCACCGCTACAGCTTTACTACAAACAGGAACTACTGTAGGTAGTCCAGAATATATCGCTCCTGAACAAACTAGGGGAAAAGCAATACCAGCCAGTGACCTTTATAGTTTAGGTGTCACCTGCATTCATTTATTAACTGATATTTCCCCTTTTGATTTGTTTGATGTGACTTGCGATCGCTGGGTCTGGCGTGATTATCTATTACCAGGGAATACTATCAGTCCAAAACTTGGCACAATTCTGGACAAGCTGCTGCAAAATGCCACCTCGCAACGTTACAAATCAGCGACGGAAGTTTTGCAAGCATTAAATTTCTGTCACCACATCGTTCCACAACAGTCAGTTAATAAGCTGCATTCTGAAGTAGGAGTTGACTATCATCGACTACGCGATTTACTCGCCACCAAACAATGGCACTTAGCAGATGAAGAAACTTGGGTATTGATGTGTCAAGCTATCCTGAAACCAACTGGTAGCTATCTATTCATGAGTGATATTGCCAAGCTACCCTGTGAAGATTTACAGATAATTGACCAGTTGTGGATTAAATACAGTCAAGGGCATTTTGGTTTTAGTGTGCAGAAACAAATCTACGAAAGTCTTGACTGTGATTATGTCAGATTTTGTAGTGCCGTTGGTTGGCATTTATATAATGCCAATTCTCCTCCCCAATGGCAATTCTTTTTTCAAAGTTCATCTCCTCTAGGACATTTACCTTCGCGTATTTGGGCTGGTGGGACTCAATGGTGGCGACACATAGACGCGGTGGCGCAAAGATTAACAAATTGCTAATTTTCATGATGTTGTCTAAAAATGAGTAAAAGGCTCATTTAGATGAGCCTTTTAACAGAGAAAGGAGATATTAGCCCAAATCGAAAAGCAATATTTCGCCGCCGATGTTGGTGCTAATTTCTAGCTGTTCTTCGCCGTTGATTTGTACACCATCGCCGGCTCTGAGTTCCTCGCCATTTAAGTTGACTATGCCTCGCGCTATTTGTAACCAGGCGTAGCGATCGCTTTTTACTTGATAATTAACAACATCACCTGACTCTAAAACAGATGTGTATAAATCAACATCTTGGTGAATTGTCACAGCACCATCACGCCCGTCTTTAGCAGCGATTAAGCGGAGTTTGCCTTGCTTTTCTTCCAGAGGAAAAGCTTTTTGTTCATATCTTGGCGTTATTCCTTCTCGATCGGGGAGAATCCAGATTTGTAGTAAGTGCAGTGGTTCAGTTGGTGAAGGATTAAATTCACTGTGGCTGATCCCAGTTCCAGCGCTCATAATTTGGGCATCACCAGGGCGAATCACCGATCCAGTACCCAAGCTGTCTTTATGCTCTACAGCACCTTCTAAGATATAAGTGAGGATTTCCATGTCACGATGACTGTGGGTAGGGAATCCAGCACCAGGGGCGATGCGATCGTCGTTAATCACCCGCAGAGAGCGAAATCCCATGCGGTTGGGATCGTAAAAACTACCAAAGGAAAATGTGTGATAACTATCAAGCCAGCCCATTTGAGCATGACCGCGAGCATTGCGATCGTGAATTAAGTGGGTAATTGTATTTTGAGACATAAATTTACCTCTTTGTTAATGAGTATTTAGTTAGGAAGCACTCAATTTTGGATTTTAGATATCGGAGCGTCTTTTGGATTGCAGGAAAAATCTAAAATTGGCAAAGTTTGAAATCAAAATGGAATTAGCATACCTTTTCACTAACCTAATAACTTCTTCAAGTTTAAGTATTAATTTTGATGGATAACTTGTTGAAGATATTGGGAATTCCTTGACTTCGTTTTGACCTATTTCAATAGTAAAGTATATACATATAAATGAAAAGTACGCACTTAAAAGTGACGTACTTACCAAAAAGATACTATTAGATTTAAGAAAGACTACTTTTCTCAGAAGTGCTTATTTTACACCAGCAGGGATCTTTTGAGTTTTAGTAGCACTTGCTTTGCCATTGCCATTCTCTGCCTTAATTTCTGCTATTTGCAAATGAGCTTCTAAGAACCAGAGTCGTTTGTCAATGGTGCGAGAAATTTCGGTGTAAAGATCGGCGGTATCGAGGTCGTCTAATTCATCAGTTTTAGCGATCGCGTCTCTAAGATGTTTAGCATATATGGCATAACGATCTGCTAAGGCTGTTACATGGTCTTTACCATCCAAAATATCTAAGGCATATTCTGGCAAAATTGAATTACTAGCTGCGGCGCGAACTGTTCCAAAAGCGTATCCGCCTAAAGCTGTGACGCGTTCAGCTACTAGATCGATGAACTCTTCCAATTCTCCAGCCAGTTCATCAAATAATAGGTGTAGCTGGTAGAAGTCAGTTCCTTTAACATTCCAGTGGGCTTGCTTGGCTTGGGTTTTCAGATCCGAAGTGGCTGCTAAGGTTTGGTTGAGAAGTACCACTATTTGCACTCGCGCTTCGGCAGGAATGTCAATGCGAGTAGGGTACAGACGTGATGTAATGTTGTTGTCGCTCATGAGTCTACGTTGTTAATGCCTTTTAAATCTAACTTTACAGATATTAGTTGGCTGTGCGAAACTCTCTGACGATGGATTATATTAACGGCTGAATGTGTTACTGTTTATGGTTTATACAATTTGGAATTTTAGATTTAAAATTGAGATTTTTTCTCAGAAAGGCTTAGATGAGAAATAATATTAAATGCGATGGTTTTCTATAGTATTAAATGTACCACCGAAAAGGCGATCGCGAATTGTATCATTCTGCAAAAAGTCATGGGGAAAACCCAATTCAATTTTACTCACTTCATCTAAACGTTGCAGATGCTCTGGGGAGAGGCGGACTTCTAAGGAAGCTAAGTTATCTTGAAACTGCGTTAATTTACGTGCCCCAATAATCGGAATAATCACACCACTTTGAGCGTTTAACCAAGCTAATGCAACCTGCGAGGGTGTATGGCCAATTTCTCCTGCAACTTCACTGACAACTTTAGCGATCGCTAAATTCTTCTCAGAAATTCCTCCGCCAAAAGTCTCGAGTCGTCCTTGTTCACCACCTGCTTGAGGAGGCTGATTATACTTACCTGTCAGCACACCACCACCTAAAGGCGACCACGGTGTTACTGCTAAATCAAAGGCTTTCGCCAGTGGTAATAAGTCTCGTTCTGGTGTCCGCTGAATTAAACTATACTCAATTTGCAGAGCGATAAACTGCGTCCATCCTTGGTAATGGGCGATGGTATTTGCTTGAGAAACGATCCAAGCAGGTGTATCAGAAATGCCGATGTAAAGTACTTTACCTTGACGCACTACATCATCAAGCGATCGCAAGACTTCTTCAATCGGCGTTGTGAAATCCCAAGCGTGCAACCAGAATAAATCAATGTAATCCGTATTCAGCCGTTTCAGGCTACCTTCTAAAGATTGAATTAAATTCTTGCGATGGTTTCCACTGGCGTTAGGGTCGCCTTTTTGGTCATTCATCCGCAAGGGAAAGGAATATTTTGTCGCAACTACAAAGCGTTCCCGTTCTTTAGCAATCAACTCACCGACAATTTTTTCACTGCTACCATCGGTATAGCCGTTGGCGGTGTCAATGAAATTTCCCCCTGCTTCTACATAGCTATCAAAGATTTTACGACTTTCGTCAACAGATGCACCCCAGCCCCAATCTTCACCAAAGGTCATGGTTCCTAAGGAGAGTTCTGAGACTCTTAACCCGCTTTTGCCGAGGAGTTTGTATTTCATGAATATTTTCTCATTAATGAAAAAACTAAGCAAATAACATTCCAAAGGCATGATACAGCAGAATTTAGAATTCAGGAGTCAGCAGTCGGGAGGAATTAAAACTTAAAAGTTGAGCTTCAGAGGGTGAAACTTCAAATTTTAACTCTTCGTACCAAATGCCTTCGCTACAATAAAGTCAAAACAAAACATAATGACTTACACCTCGCCCAAACTACTTACCTTCGAGGATTTTATCGCCCAATATGGCGATAATACACGCTACGAATTAATCGACGGGCAATTAAGAGACATGGAACCTACAGGGCCACACGAAGCTGTTGCAGGTAGTATTGCTGGTAGAATCTATGTCGAAATTTTTAATTCTAATTTCAACTGGCTAGTTCCCAAAACTTGTCTGATTAAACCACCTGCGGCTGAAGCCACAGCACTGCGTCCTGATGTAATTGTTTTAGATAAAGCAGAACTTAGTAAAGAACCTCTCTGGCAAAAAGAACCGATTATTTGTAACGGCAATACAATCAAACTTGTTGCTGAAGTTGTGAGTACTAATTGGCAAGATGATTATGCAAGGAAAATAGAAGAATACGCTTTTCTTAATATCCCAGAATATTGGATTGTGGACTTTCGTGGTTTGGGTGGTTTGCAGTTTATTGGCAATCCTAAACAACCTACCTTCACCGTTTGTCAGTTAGTTAACGGTGTGTACCAGCAGGAAAAATATCGGTTAGGAGATAGTATTTCGTCTGAGACATTGCCAAATTTACAACTTAAGCTAGACGACATTATGCATATTTGAACTGGGTATTGGGGGCTGGGGATGATTCGGTGAGGTAAGAGGATGTTTGAAAAGTTTTTTTGTATACATCTAACCCTTGGAGATCCCCCTAAATCCCCCTTAAAAAGGGGGACTTTAAGACTCTTATTCCCCCCTTTTTTAAGGGGGGTTAGGGGGGATCAAAAAATATTTGATACTTCTCAGACATCCTCTAAGAGCAATCGCTACAGTTTTCTAAGCTAGAATACCAAAGTTGTGTTTAGACACATCTAATTTGTCATAGCCAAAGAGCCGTTATTTTAATGAACTACTACGTAATATACGACGGAAATTGTAATCTCTGCGTTACCCTAGTGCGCTCGCTAGAAACCTTAGACAACGGAAAGTTATTTCGCTACGTTCCGATGCAAGATGAGCAAACACTTTTACAGTGGGGAATTTCAGCCCAAGATTGCGAACAAGGGGTGATTTTAATTGATGGCAATCAACCTCAGAGACGTTGGCAAGGTAGCAATGCAGTAGAAGAAATTGGGCGGTTATTGCCAGCCGGAAGTATATTTGTAAACGCTTATCGAGCATTACCAGGGATGAAATGGACAGGCGATCGCTTTTACGAACAAATCCGCGATAATCGCTATACGATATTTGGCAAGCGTTCCAGTACTTATGAATCGGCATATTGCGTGGATGGTAGCTGCAAGCCAACTTAAGTTAAATATTAAATAAATCACAGCTATACGAGGCTTTATCCACCTCCGTGGGTTTTAAAAAACTTTATTTTCTCTTAGTCCACGGAGGTGGACTTTGTTTGTGTAGCCGCGAATTCCATTCGCCAGGGCTGCAAAAACCCGCAACTCACAACTGAATTTGTCATTAGATAGAATTTTTCTAGTCAAAAATCCCCCTCCAGGTGCTAGCAAAAAGTCTCTTAGAACAACCATTATGCTATCTGGCGTGTTTGTAAACATTGTGTGTGCAATCAATGACATTTGCGAGGCGGGTACGCCATCGCGCCGCAATTCGCCACAACATAGAATCTGACGGGAGGATACTGCGTGAGAATTGGTGCTAACTACTTGGGGAACGGAGAGTGTGAATTTACAGTTTGGTCTCCGCTATTAGATGGCGTTACGGTACAAGTTTTGACGCCAGAACCACAGTTAATTCCCCTCAAGCCTCAGTCTGAGGGGTACTGGCACACGAAGGTCAACGATGTGTATCCGGGTACGCTTTATCGGTATGTCTTGAATGGTCAAGATAGTTTTGCCGATCCCGCATCGCAGTATCAACCAGAAGGGGTACACGGGCCATCGCAAATTGTCGATCATCACTTTGAATGGACTGATGAAGGCTGGACGGGTATTCCTGTGGAGTCGATGATTTTTTATGAACTTCATGTTGGCACATTCACGCCTGAAGGAACTTTCACCGCCATTATTCCCCGTTTACCAGAACTGAGAGAACTGGGAATTAATGCGATTGAAATTATGCCTATTGCCCAATTTCCGGGAGACACTCATGTTGAGGCTGCTCTGACATACCGCAACTGGGGTTATGATGGCGTTTACCCTTTTGCTGTTCAAAATTCCTACGGTAGCCCAGCCGAACTTAAGCAACTGGTAAATGCTTGTCACCAAAATAATATCGCCGTTGTGCTGGATGTGGTGTACAACCACTTTGGCCCAGAAGGCAACTATATGAGTCAGTTCGCACCCTACTTTACCCAAACCTATAAAACGCCGTGGGGTGAAGCACTGAATTTTGATGACGCCCATAGTCAGGGTGTGCGAAATTATTTCATCCAAAATGCGCTTTACTGGTTGGGCGAGTTCCACATTGATGCATTGCGGCTGGATGCTATTCAAGCAATTTACGACTTGGGAGCCAAGCATTTTTTATGGGAATTGGCAGAAGCGATTCATCATTTTTCACAACAAGGGCAAAAATGGAAACGCCATTTAATTGCTGAAAGTGATTTAAATAATCCGCAAATCATTCGTCCAGCAGAATTGGGTGGATATGGAATTGATGCTCAATGGAGTGATGATTTTCACCATGCACTGCACACACTCTTGACAGGCGATCGCCAAGGATATTATCAAGATTTTGGGCAGTTTGCTGATTTGGCAAAAGCTTACAATGATACTTTTGTCTACGATTGGAAATATTCGCCCGATCGCAAACGATTTCATGGCGTATCTTGCCGCGATCGCTCTTTATCACAGTTTACAGTCTGCATTCAGAACCACGATCAAATCGGCAATCAAATGAAAGGAGAACGCCTCAGCCAGAGGATCTCTTTTGAAGGATTAAAGTTAGCTGCTGGCGCTGTGTTACTATCGCCCTACTTACCCCTGTTATTCATGGGAGAAGAATACGGCGAAACAGCACCCTTCCTTTACTTTGTCAGTCACTCTGATCCTGATTTGATTCAAATGGTTCGAGCCGGACGCAAAGAAGAATTTGAAGCATTTCACTATGCAGAAGATCCCCCAGATCCCGAATCGGCAGAAACTTTCCTAAAATCTAAACTCAATTGGCAATTACGCAATGAAGGACAGCACAAAGTTCTGTGGGATTGGTATCGTCAGTTAATTAATTTACGGAAGACGCATCCAGCACTTCTTAACCAAGACCGTAATTTCATCGAAGCTACTAGCGATGAAGATAAACAGTTGGTCATTGTGCGGCGTTGGTGCGAATCGAGTGAACTAATATTTGCAATGAATTTCAATTCGTCCCCCGTGACGGTGACTTTGCCAAGTCAACACGATGTTCATAAAATATTAGACTCAGCAGATACCTCATGGTCTGGCCCTGGTTCTGAAGCTGCGGAACATCTATCTGCGGGACAAGAAGTAAAATTGCAACCTACTAGTTTATTACTCTATGAAAAAGGATGAGGGGGAGAGTTAGAACTTAAAGTTTTAGCCTCATAACCTCAAGTTTCAAGCTAAAAGGTTCAACGTCCGAGCTAAAAGGTTCAACGTCCGAGCTAAAAGGTTCAACGTTCGAGCTAAAAGGTTCAACGTTTGAGCTAAAAGGTTCGACGTCCGAGCTAAAAGGTTCAACGTCCGAGCTAAAAGGTTCAACGTCCGAGCTAAAAGGTTCAACGTTCGAGCTAAAAGGTTCAATGTCCGAGCTAAGAGGTTGTTTGAAAAGTCCTCTTGTTGGTAAACAAAACGTTCTAGATCCCCCTAAATCCCCCTTAAGAAGGGGGACTTTTATTCCGGTTCCCCCCTTAAAAAGGGGGGCTAGGGGGGATCAACAAATGCCCAAAATCACAGCTAACTACTTCTCAAACAATCTATAAAAGGTTCAAATTCCCCACTGTCCACGAAAAAAAATATGCGAATTCCTACCGCCACTTATCGGATTCAGTTTACACCCCAGTTCGGCTTTGACAACGCTAAAGCGATCGCAGCTTATTTAGCAGATTTAGGTATTTCCGATTTATACGCCTCCCCCATTTTTAAGGCCCGATCCGGGAGTACGCACGGCTACGATATAGTCGATGCCACTCAACTTAACCCAGAATTGGGAACTAATGAATCCTTTGATGCCTTAGTTGATGAAGTCCAATCCCTTGGTATGGGCTGGTTACAAGATATTGTGCCTAACCACATGGCCTATACCAGCGAAAACCTTTACTTAATGGATATATTGGAACACGGGCCAGATTCCAGCTATACCGACTATTTCGACCTTTCTTGGAATGCTCCCTTTGGCGATCGCCAAGAGCGAATTCTCGCGCCGTTACTGGGAGATTTCTATGGTGCATCCCTGGAAAACGGACATATCCAACTGCAATATGAAGAAAACGGTTTAACTGTCAACTATTACAGCTTAAAACTGCCACTCCGGTTAGAATCTTACACAAAATTTATCACCCATAATTTAGGGAAACTCACCCGTACACTGGGACGCAATCACCCCGATTTTATTAAGCTGTTGGGGATTCTCTATATTCTCAAAAACGTGCCTTCAGAGGTGGCGGGTAAACAGCGACAAGACCAGATTGCATTTATTAAAGGCTTGGTTTGGGAACTCTACACCACAAATGATTCTATCCGCGAGTTTATTGATGAAAATATCGAAACTTTCAACGGAGAGCCTGGTAATTCTGAAAGCTATAACCTCCTAGATGAATTACTGAAGGATCAATTTTATCGTCTCGCCTTCTGGAAGGTTGGCGCGGAAGAAATGAACTACCGCCGTTTCTTTACTGTCAACGAATTGATTTCTGTGAAAGTTGAAGAACTGCGAGTTTTTAATAATACCCACAGCTTAATTCAAAAGCTGGTTGAGGAGGGCAAATTTACAGGTTTACGCATTGACCATATTGATGGACTTTATAACCCAATTCAGTATCTTGAAAGGCTACGGGAAAAAATGGGTGATGTTTATATCACCGTTGAGAAGATTTTAGAACTCACCGAAGATTTGCCGGAAAATTGGGCAATTGAAGGTACATCGGGATATGACTTTTTAAACTACGTAAATGGCGTATTTTGTCAAACAGAAAATCAATCACAGGTTGATAAAGTTTACCAGAACTTTATTGGCTCACGGGTAGATTATGCCTCGGTGGTGAAGGATAAAAAGCACTTAATACTGGAAAAGAATTTAGCCGGTGATATTGACAATTTGGCTCTTTTACTAAAGAATATTTCTAGTAAATATCGCTATGGTAATGATTTTACGCTGAATGGACTCAAAAGAGCGATCGCAGAAGTTTTGACACTATTCCCGATTTACCGTACCTACATTACGCCCGATGGAATTGGAGATAGTGATCGCGCCACCATTGAGAAAGTAATTCACCAAGCCAAAGAACAAACGCCTCTGTTACAGCACGAGTTAACCTTTATTGAAAAGTTAATGCTGCTAGAGTTTGATAATTCTCTAACTCAAACAGAACGCGAACAGTGGATATATTTTGTCTTGCGAATGCAGCAATACAGCGGCCCGCTCATGGCGAAAGGCGTAGAAGACACCACATTATATGTTTACAATCGCTTACTATCGCTGAATGAAGTCGGGGGTAATCCCGGTCATTTTGGGATTTCTGTAGCTGACTTCCACAGTTTTAATAAACAGCACCAAGCAACTTGGCCCCACACAATGAACACCACCGCCACCCACGACACCAAACGCGGCGAAGATGTGCGGGCCAGATTGAATGTCCTCTCAGAAATTCCCGATGAGTGGGATCAGCAGGTAAATACTTGGAGTGCCATTAATCGAGGACATCGTAGCCATCGCCAAGGGTTCGCTATACCCGATCGCAACGACGAGTATTTTCTCTATCAAACCCTGGTAGGGGCGTTTCCCTTTGCCGAACACGAGCATACATCCTTCGTCGAACGGGTGAAGGACTATATAATAAAGGCAATTAGAGAAGCGAAAGTGCATACAGCCTGGTTGCGACCTGATAGCGAGTATGAAGAAGCTTGTGCTTCCTTTATTGAGAAAGTACTCGATCCTGCAATCTCCGGGGAATTTCTAGAAGCCTTTCGTCCCTTTCAACAGCGAATTGCCGACTATGGGATATTCAATTCCCTTTCCCAAACTCTCCTGAAGATTTCCGCCCCCGGCGTACCCGACTTTTACCAGGGAACCGAACTTTGGGAACTAAGCCTAGTCGATCCAGACAATCGCCGTCCCGTGGATTTTGAACAGCGACGAACTTACTTAAGCACCATCCGCGAACAAGTAAAAACAGACATTCTCGGACTAATTCAGGAGTTACAAAACCACAAAACCGACGGCAGAATCAAACTGTTTTTAACGGCTCAATTACTCCAAGCAAGAACAAACTTTGTCTCATTATTCCAGGATGGCGACTATTTACCATTAGAACTTCAAGGAACCTACGCCAATCATATTATCGCCTTTGCCCGGCGGGAAGGGAATCAAACAGCGATCGCGATCGCACCTCGCTTTTTAACCAGCCTCATCCAGCCAGGAGACAACCCCTTAGGCGAGTCAGTTTGGCAAGATACCCATCTCCAACTACCCCCTGGAACTCCCCACACCTGGAAAAACGTCATAACTCAGGAACCCTTACAATCCACAGAAACCCTATCTATCGGATCGGCTCTCGCTCATTTCCCAGTTGCTTTATTAGTTAGCAGCGCCGAGTAAAAACCTCTGCGTACCTCTGCGGTTCCCTTTGCGTTCCTTTGCGTTTAAAAAAATAATGACCACTCCCCCAACACTTACCGCCACGCAGATAAACAAAGTGCGCTTCCATATCAAAAAAACGTGGAAAACCTTAACGCGATCGCACGAACACCTATTACAATCTGCCAAAGATACAAAACTAGACCACAAAACCGACACTCCCTGGATTGTCTACATTTCCCCCTTAGAAGATTATCCCAACATTCAGGGTGTGTTAGAGCGATCGCTATATCCCAAAGATATGCAACAGCTACAAATTCGCACTTTGCCGTCAGAAGTGGAAGCGATTAAAGAGCATGGCTTACTATACCTACCAGGCCCTTATGTCGTACCAGGTGGTCGATTTAACGAAATGTATGGCTGGGACAGCTACTTTATATTACTGGGACTTTTGCACGATGAAGAATGGGATCTAGCGCAAAGCCAGGTAGACCAATTATTGTACCAGGTAAAGCATTACGGTACTATCCTCAATGCCAACCGGACTTATATGCTCTCGCGATCGCAGCCTCCAGTCCTCAGTATGATGGTTTTGGCGTTATTCCAACACACCAAAAATGAAGAGTGGTTGAAAGCAACCGTCCCGTTGTTAGAGCAATTTTACTATTACTGGGTAGTACCGCCTCACCTAAATCCTGCAACCGGCTTATCCAGATTTTATGCCTTTGGGGAAGGCCCCGCGCCAGAAGTTGTGTTCTCCGAGCGAGATGAGGAGGGAAAAAGCCACTACGATCGCGTCAAGGAATATTACCAAACCTTTGAGGTTGAAGATTATGATGTCAATCTTTACTACAACCGGGAAAATGACCAACTGACCAGTCTATTTTATAAGGGCGATCGCACCATGCGCGAGTCCGGTTTTGATATCACCAACCGATTTGGCCCCTTCAGTGCTGATATCCTCCACTACGCTCCTGTGTGCCTCAACAGTTTCCTGTATCAGGTAGAACAAGACTTGGCACAAATTAACGCTATTTTGGGGAACGAAGAACTGAAAAAACAATGGCGCGATCGTGCAGATATCCGCCGTGATCGGATCGATAAATTTCTCTGGAATGAAGAACGAGGACTCTATTTCGACTACCACTTCCAGAGTGGAAAACGCCGCCGCTACGAATTTGCTACCACCTTCTATCCTCTGTGGCTGGGAATTGCTTCTCCAATCCAAGCCAAGCGCGTCGTGGAAAATCTCTCTTTGTTTGAAGCCCCAGGCGGAATTTTGACTAGTACTCATGTCACCGGAAACCAGTGGGATGCCCCCTTTGGCTGGGCACCATTGACGTTAATTGCCGTTCAGGGACTTCACCGTTATGGGTTTCATACAGAAGGCGATCGCATTGCCAACAAGTTCCTAGCTATGGTAGTTAAAGAATTCGAGCGTCACAATACCCTAGTTGAAAAATATGATGTTGAGCGCTGTTCTGCAAATGTTTCCGACGATATTTCCTTTGGATATAGTTCTAACGAAGTCGGTTTCGGCTGGACAAATGGAGTCATTCTAGAACTTTTAGCAGCCGGTGGGAAAAAAGTTCCTAGTTAAATCGGCGGTTACAAGCCGCAACGACACAGGCAAAACCCGCGCAGGCGGGTTAAAAAAGCTTGATTTTCTCTTAGGGACTTCCAAATAAAAAATATCCAATTAACTTTTGTGGGGTAGGCATCTTGCCATACGTGTCAACTTAACGTGAAACCCTTGTCAAGACCTGATATTGAGTTCATTCACTGACCATCACGAGCCGCGTTACCCCACCCTAACCCTCCCCTTATAAAGGCTACGGTGTACACACATCTTTCTAGAAAACCAAAATCGTTCTAGATCCCCCTAAATCCCCCTTCTTAAGGGGGACTTTGAGAGTTTTTTGCCCCCCCTTTTTAAGGGGGGTTGGGGGGATCAAAAGCCCATAACGCAGTTCTAGAAGACTTGTGTGTACACCGTAGCCTTATAAAGGGGAGGGAACTGCATTTCTTTTTCCCACCTTTCCAAGGGGGATTAAGGGGGGTAAAATGCTTGTGGGATAAGAGTTTTAACTTAAGTTGAGACAAATGGCATCTTGCCCGCCCCACAATATTGGATAATTTATTTTTTGGAGTTCCCTAAATCGCCGTCAAAACAAAATACTGATTATTGTAAAGACGGCGATTCATCGCGTCTCTTGTTTTCACCGAACAGTATTGGCCTCACTTTCTAACCGCCAGGGCTTAAACTACTTATTCCCACACAATAAGCCAAACCGAACTAACCCGCGCTCATAACCGCGACGCATCAACCCTAGTGATAACGCCCCTTGAATGGTAGTCCAACCGGCATTGAGTAAACCCCAAAGCGCTTGGGGAGTGAACGCCGAATCAATGACTACATTCCAAAAGGGCGCGACGGCAGTTGACCAATCGGCGGTGCGAATATTGTTTAATGGAAGTTGACGGGCGATCGCTTCATACTCTGGTAAAGAAATCACATAAGGCAAACAATACACCCGATAAATATCCTGCAAATGCTTTTCTTCATCTGCCGTCAGTGGTAATTTATCAGTCGGTCGATGACACCAAGTCACCATAATTAACTTGCCACCAGGCTTCAAGACTCGATAGCACTCCTGGAGAAACTTAGTTTTATCTGGCATGTGTTCGCCACTTTCCAGCGACCAAACCAAATCAAAAGAATTATCAGCAAAAGGCATTGCTTGAGCATTGGCGACCTGAAACTGAGTTCTCAGACTCAAATTCGCTTCCGTTGCACGTTCAGTTGCTCTGGCAGCTTGCACAGGACTCAAAGTAATTCCTGTAGCCCTAGCATTAAACTTTTCAGCCAGGTATAAAGAACTGCCACCAATGCCACAACCCACATCGAGGATATTTTCTGCTGCTTGTACCCCTGCCCATTTGAGCAGTTCTTCGATTAAATCAATTTGAGCTTGACGACGGTCTTTTTTCTGGCTGCCATCGACACCGTAGTAGCCGTGGTGCATGTGTTCGCCCCAAATCTGCTCCCACAGGCCAGAAGAAGCATCGTAGAACTGCTGAATTTGCTGATAAAGTGTTGCACTCATGAAAAAAGTAGTATTGAGACGAAGTAAAATTCAAAAAAACATACAGGTTAGGCTACCATGTATGTTTTTAATTAGATAAGGGTATTTTTACTTCCAGGGACGGTAAACCAAGATTTATCCTCCTTGGAAAAATTGATCAGTTTTACCTTAAGAAACTTTACTGAGTCGAATTTATGTCAATTTTCTCAAATAGAGCTACAGCTTAAAGCCTTGGCAACCGATTTTAAATCTGACTTTTTGAATTTTGAATTGTTAATGTCCGGTATTCGTGGAATTAGACTGTGGTTCAGCTGATACAGGCACATTGCTAGGATTTACTGACGTTTCTGGTTGATTTGGCGTCTGTGGCTCAGGTGTTTGTACTACATTACTTGTAGAATCTGAACTCTGAGAAGAAGTAGCTGTTTGACTGGCTTGAGGTTGCTTACTTTGCTGGGCAATTTGCTGCATTAGCTGCTCAATTTTCTGGGCTTGTTCAATGTTGCCTTGCTGACGATATTCATTATGAGCGCGTTGCAAGACTCCACTGGCTTTATTGATGTCGCCCTGATTATATAAAGTAACTCCCAAGTTATAGTAAGCTGAGGCATTTTTCGGATTTTGGCGAATAGATTGCCGATAAACAGAGATAGCCTCAGAAGCTTGACCATGCATTGCTAGCAAACTTGCCATGTTGTTGTAAGCTGTGGCATTTTTAGGATCTAGCTGCAATACTTGGCGATAAGAAGCGATCGCAGGCTCTATTTTTCCTTGTTGTTGCAAGGCGATCGCTAGGTTAAAATAAGCGTTTGCATAAGTGCTATCTAGATTGATTACTTGCTGATATGCTGCGATCGCATCCTCAACTTGTCCTTGTTCATACAGCACCAAACCCAGATTATACAGCGCTGCCACCCTTGTAGAATCTATCACTAAGCTCTGGCGATAAGCCGTAATCGCAGCTTCTTTTTCTCCTTGTCGGTGCAAGACTAACCCTAAGTTGTAATAAGCTTCGCTAAAATTGGGATTAATCTTAATCGCCTCTGTATATTCTTGTAAAGCTATATCCAGGCGATTTTGCTCCATAAAGATATTACCTAGATAATTTCGCGCTGCCCCAAGGCTAGGATCTCGTTGCAACGCTTGGCGAAAGGCATATTCCGCACCCTGTAAGTCTTTACGGTTATAGCGCGTCACTCCCTGCTGGAAAAAGCTAGCAGCTTCCAAATCCTGAGAAATTGCGGTTTCTGCCAGCAACTTGCTAACTGGGAAATTAGTAATTGCCGGTGTAGCCAAGACCAAAAACGCAGAACACCCAACTAGTGTTACCTGGCAAAATAAATTTAAGCTCTGAGAAAATAGGTATTTTTCAGACATGAATAACAGACCTGTACTTATTTTTAACTCCTCATAAGTCAGAGTACCCACCACGAAAGAAAAAATTCCAAATTCCCCACTCTTAACTCCTAACTCTTGTAGAGATGCGATTAATCGCTTCTCTACTCCCCACTCTCCACTCCCGCGGCTGACGGCAAAATTAACATGGCATCGCCGAAGGAATAAAAACGATATCTAAAAGCGATCGCTTCGTTGTATATATTCAATAACCGTTGTCTGCCAATTAGCGCACTTACCAGCATCAATAAACTAGAACGAGGTAAGTGAAAATTCGTAATCAAACCATCCACTACCCGCCATTGGTAGCCGGGATAAATAAACAAGTCTGTTTTACCACAGTATGGTTGTAAGTTCCCAGATTTAGCTGCCCCTTCCAAAGCCCGTACTGCTGTTGTTCCTACAGCAATAATCCGACCGCCAGCAGCTTTAGTGGCACGGATTTGCTCTACTGTAGCGGCGGGAACTTCAATCCATTCTTCATGCATCTGGTGGGTAGTTACGTCCTCTACTTCCACAGGGCGAAATGTGCCGACACCAACGTGTAGTGTGACAAAAGCTTGATTGATTTGGCGATCGCGCAACTTTTCTAATAATTCTGGGGTAAAGTGTAATCCTGCCGTCGGTGCTGCGATCGCTCCTGGCTGTTTAGCATAAACTGTCTGATACTGCTCATCAGCAGCTTCTGAGGTAGTGATGTACGGTGGTAGCGGGACTTCACCAAATACCTCTAACAGTTCCACCAAAGTCTTTCCCTCTGGTACGTCAAATTGCAACAAACGCCCCCCGGTTGCTGCGTCTGTTTCTAGAACCGTAGCGGTGAGTTGGGAACTGGGGATTGGCGAAGAATCTTTATAATCCCGAATCCCTAATTGCCCTGGTTCAAAAATTATCTTCGCTCCCAGTTTGAAGCTTTTTCCTGGCTTAACTAAAGCTAGCCAACAGTTATGCTGCCGTTCTTCCAACAGCAACACTTGGATTTTCGCACCAGTGGATTTATGACCATAAAGCCGCGCTGGAATGACTCTTGTATTGTTCATAATCAACAAATCACCAGAGCGTAGCAGTCCAGGCAAATCATGGAAAATATGGTGTAGGGATGCTGCTTCGATGCCTGTAGTGGGAGAATCAACTACCAGTAACCGCGAACTATCTCTAGGAACTGCTGGGTTTTGGGCAATGAGTTCTGGAGGTAGTTCGTAGTCATAGCCAGCTACCGAGCAATCTAATTCAAAATCTTTTGCTTGTGGACGAGATGTATCTTTCAAATTACCTTGTACTAGTTTTTGCTTTATTTAGTATTTATACTCTCTCAAAAAAGCTAGTTTAAGCTTTCCCTTCTAAAGGAACTTTAAGGGATCTTGGCTCAGTTTTGCCGCAAGGCTATAAGATTGTTACTATTAGGTAATACGGAAAACTTAACATAAAAATTGGGTAAACCTCCCCATCTAAAAACGGGGGCTTTTACCCTACCGGGAAAGGGCACTGATTGACGAATATAGATATGTAGGATTGGCTTTGATCCCAAGCACCAACAAACATGGAATACTTGTACTATCTGGCAAATGCCAGTCTAACCCTGAGGGTCGTTCAACACCTCCACGCTAGACCCCAGACACCAGTTTCGTTCATCACCGTAATTCATCAAATTGATGGCTGGGTGGTTAGGATCAAACTCAAAGGTCAAATCTCGCCCCAAGAAGATGGCGACTTTCGCGCTTTTCTAAATGAATTAGGAATTAGCTACGAACCGCCAATGAGGGTGCAAATGGCACTTTGGAGTTTGGAAGCGGGACAGTGCCCTGTGGATGTGATGCGTCGCTATCAAGTCGCGATCGTTTCTCATGGTAGCCCAGAGAGAGACGAAATTGAAGCATTTCGACAACAGTTTGTCCGAGGCTTAGGCTACTGTCCAGAAACTTTGGCGTGACATTATTTGGTTGTAACGCCACTACAAAATAGTTGGTTATTGGTAATCAAGATATTTTATCCATTACCGATTAGCCATTATCAATTAAAGAGTCGAAAGCTGCCGGAATGTATTCTTGCAGCTTAAACTTATATCCGTCTACTGATGAAGTAGCTAGAGCTTCCTGGTTTGCTGTAACCCCAATCAGATTTTTTGGTATCTTTTGACAGTAGACAATAGCAACATCAAATCGACAAGAATAATCTACCTTATCAGGGTGCTGGGCTAAGAATATTTCAGCTGTCTGACAGATTTTTGCTTGCTTTTGTAGGGTAATTGCGCTTCTTCCCCCTGCATCCCAGCTACCTGAACTGCGGGTTTTGACTTCAACAAAAATCAATATCGAGTGCTGAGTCCTGAGTTCTCCTGCTGTTCCCTCTGCTTCTCTAGCATATTCAGCAATGATATCAATTTCCCCCCAGCGGCTAGAAAAGCGACGATGGAGAATTATCCAACCTGTAGATTGCAACCATTGGGCTACTAGGTCTTCTCCTAAATGACCAATATCTGGATAATGAGATGGAGGAAGGTTAGCCATTGACTATAAATATCATGAATTCTGTGAATTCTAGGTTAAGCGATGCCTGCGGCGGACTACGCCTACGCACAGCGGATTCTACACTCGACTCATCCCCAACAAAACTGGGCTTGAAGTATCAAATGAAACATCAGGTTTGGGCAAGCATACTCGGCTTATTCCTGTGGGGAATAGTTGGCATCACCGCAACAGTCGGTTTTACTCCAACAGCTTTGGCACTCGAATATAATAAGGAAATTTTGGTTGAGGCTGATTTCTCTGGACGTGATTTAACAGACTCTAGCTTTACTAAAGCTAATCTTCGCCAAAGCAACTTCAGCCACGCTAAGTTAAACGGTGTCAGCTTCTTTGCCGCAAATTTAGAGTCTGCGAATTTGGAGGGTTCTGATTTAAGAAATGCCACTTTAGACTCGGCTCGTTTAGTCAGAGCAAATTTGACAAATGCACTGTTGGAAGGTGCTTTTGCTGCTAACGCTAGATTTGACGGTGCAATTATTGACGGGGCAGATTTTACCGATACGCTACTGCGTCCCGATGAGCAAAAAAAATTGTGCAAACTTGCCAAAGGGACTAATCCCGTTACAGGGCGAGATACGCGTGACACGTTATTTTGTCCTTAGTATTTTCTTATCTGGATATGGGGCATTGGGCATTGAAAAGAGGCAGAGGGGCAGGGTGCGGGGGGCGGAGGGGAATAATTCTTCTCCCTGCTGCTCCCCTGCTCCCTTATCCCCCTACTCCCCATTCCCTACTTAACCTACCAACCACGGGCACCAATCTTTTGACAAACAATTTGCATTCCTTTGCCTGGTGAAGAATCGGCTACAAAAGCTATTTCTCCTTTCTGCTGATCGTCTTGAAGTAGCTGTCCATCTGAGCTATAAATGGCAATACGATTCCGAAAAAGCCGCGATTCTTTGCACGAAGCATCAAAGGTAGTTTCAAAGATGCCATCTCCATAGATTCCGTAAAGCTTATATGTAGTGCCTTGAATAGTTTTTGTGTCCAGAGCTACACTGTTTCCTAATTGATCGTGCCCTACAGTGATATATCTTTGTGCATCTTGGGCGATGGCACTACCATTACTCAATAAAATAGCGATCGCTCCCACCACACCTCCTATTTTAAAATACATACAGTTTCAAAATATAAGATTTCATATATTTCTATCCGCAATCAAAGTGGTTCTGGCAGGGTAAAAGCACTGAAATCAAGACAAAGCAAGGAGTTATGGCAAACCGAAAAACTTAGTAATTACAGGCAAAAGCTTACTACAGACTTCAACTAGCTTTTCATTAGTAGGCAAATCAGCGATATCTACGACGGCCTACGCCAACGCACCTTTCAAGAACTTGAGGCTGTTTTTGCTATTTTCTGCATGGCTCCATTTTTTGGGTTTGGCTGTGGGGCGATCGCATCTGAACTCAAATGGGAACCATAAGAAAATAAGCTAATACATCACACTAGATTGGTTTCCCATGTCTAACGAACAAGAGCATAATTCCACTTTTAACGCAGCTGCCAACATTAACGTTCAACACGCTCAATTACAAGATTTATCCTTAAGTGCAGCCCGTAGATTATATAAAGGTGGGATTCGATCTGGTGATCCGATCAGAACCAGAGTGCAAGCCCAAGAAATGTTAGATAAAATCCCTCCATCTCAAAGAGCAGGGATTGATGGCAAATCGGCTGATGTTAATACCCAAAAATACCTATCAGATAAACACGCTAGTCATATCAAACCGCATAGCAAAGGCGGCTCAAATGATCCCAAAAATATCAAGTGGGAAAACGCCAAAGATAATTTAGCTCGTGGCGATAAACCCATGACTTCGCAGGAGCAAATGAGACTAGATGCTAAATGGCATTTTGATAATCTAACAGGTGCAGTTAAAGCAGGTGTTAAAGCCGCGCCTCTGGGAGCAGCCATTGGTGTAGCGACGACAGCACCATTTTCGTTACTAACCAACGGGCTGCGCGTAGTTCGGGGTGAAATTTCTGCACAAGAAGCCGCTATAGAAACATTGAAAGATACCGTAAAAGGCGGCACAGTTGGGGGTGTGACAGCGTTTGTAACCACAACAGTAGCAGCAGCTTGTCCACCAATTGCGATCGCTTTAACCGCAGCAGCACCAGTTTTAGCTGTTGTTGGAACTGCGGGTATGGTTTACGAGTTTTTCAAAATCCTCGATGACCATAAAAAAACGGTGAAAATCTATTATGAATCTTTAACTCAGCAAGAATTAGAAAGATTACAAGCAATTGAAAACGAATTGATTTATGAACACCAGAAAAATCTAGAGTTTTTGGCTGAAGCGCAAGCAATTAATCAAGAAATTACAAATCGCCCAATTGCACCGGGGATAGAAGGGGCTATGCAACGTTTACGTGAATCAGTCGCTATTGCTCAGTCTCTAGGATTAACATCAGCAGATAGTAAATTGCTTGCTGGTTCTCAACTACCTCATATTCTCACAGAACAATAGGAATTAAATTTTAGAGGATTACATAGTTTGTATGCTTCCTTTTATTTTCGGCGCTCTTGGATTAGCTGTTGGAGCAGTTGTTGGTGCTTTTACTACTCATGCTGTTGGGGAAAGTGATAGACAAGCTGCCAAACATCATAGGACTGTTGCAAATGAACTAGCTGATAAATATACCAACTTGGAGCAAAAATACTATGAACTAGCTGATGAAAGCAAAAAGCAAATTCTTGGTTTAACTCGTCAGCACGCTTTAGATGAAGTTGAAAAAGATTGTTTGCGTTTAGCAGTTAGATTACAGCATAGTCTGATTTCTCTGATGTGGGATATTGATAGAGAGCCAACAGAAGATGCTTTGAAGGCATTTGTCAATGCAGTAGAACTTACAAATAATGTTCTCTGCAAAATAAATGAAGAGTTAATTTGTGTACCTAGTGATTATTATGCACGTAATTTTATTGCTGCTATTCAACGCAAAATAATTTGGGAGCCAGTGGATGTTTCAAATCATTCAAATATAAATGAGGAGGGAATTATAATGAAATTAGAAGCTAAAAATATGTCTGAACAAGAATTTCAAGAAACCTATAACAGAATTCGTGATACTGGCGAGCAACTTTTAAAGTACTTGAAAGAACTTCGGGCTGGACGGTTCAAAGAAGGAGATAGTACCCAAGGATTACAGAGCGTTGAAGATAATCTTACCAAAGCTTTAAAAGCCTTAGCAGAACAAAAATATCAGGTTGCTGTAATTGCAGCCATGAAAGCAGGTAAAAGTACCTTTTTGAATGCCATAATTGGTGCAGATGTCTTAGCAAGTGAATCAGAAGCTTGCACAGTTTGTCGTACAGATATCCGTCCAATTGATGCCGGACAAACACCCAGACTTTTAGAATATCAAGCAGGTAAGCGAGAACCTATAGTTTTAATAGAAGGTGAAGCAAGCGAAATTCGGCAAAGATTTTTAGAGCGTACCCATGAGATTCGAGCTAAATCTAATCAAGATAATACTACACGTTTTGAATTAGAACATCCCATTGAAGCGATTAGTACAATGCCATCACTGACAGGTTTCACATTAGTTGATACTCCTGGCCCCAATGAGTGGGAGTCTGTCTCGTTTAACACAACTTCCTTAAAGCAGACTGCTTTAGAAGCTCTCCGAACTTGTGATGCTATATTATTCATTCTGGATTACACAGCATTTAGGGACAACACTAACTCAGAATTGCTTCAAGATTTAATTGAGCAGCGTAAGGAATTCTTAGCAGAGAATACAGGTAAGATTTACTTTATTCTTAATAAAGTAGATAGAAAAGCGGAGACAGATAGACCTATTGCAGATGTTATGGAATCTTTAAGAATAAATTTAGTTGAATTTGGTATCCCAAAACCAATAATTTATTCAGTTAGTGGATGGCAGGGATTGTTATCTAAGCTTATTCAACAAGGCAAGGCAACTGATAGTCATATTAAAGACTTTGAAAAATTTTTTACCCCTACAGATACCCAAAGAGATGAAAAAGGAAGGCGTATCATTCCCTTGCCAGAAGAAATTGCACCACAAGCTTTAACCGATAGTGGTATTCCGATAATTCAAGAGACAGTAATTCAAACAATTACTCAAAATTCAGGATGGAATTTATTGAGTGATGTTTTAGATGAATTGAACAAAGCAGCCAAAGCTATTGATGAGACATTTATTACAGATATTCGAGGCTGGCAGTTAGAGTTTGAGGAACTACTACAAAAAATAGAAGAGTACAAAAAACACTCTGATTTAGCAAAAAATCAGGTGGCTACCGTAAAAAAGTCCGTAGAAGCACAAAAGCAAATATTAATCAGTACGTTCAGCCAAGGGATTAATAAATTTGCAGATACCGCTAAAAAGCGTATAGCAACAAAAATTGAGAGAGTAGCTGAGAATCAATCAAAAAAATCTTTACCTCAGAATAAAAATCAAAATCTTTTCACATACCTCCTAGATAAGATTGGTTCTTTATTTGAGGCTAATTCTAGCTCTGAGCCTTATAAAATCAGAGTCAAAAACAGAAAAGATGCTGAACAAATAGGTAAAATAATTAATGAGTATTGTACCCCGATAATTCAAAACTTTTGGCTAGATACTCAAGACAGACTACTTAGGGATGGAACAAAAATTCGTGAAGACTTAGCTCAAAGAATCCGAAAAGAAATTCAGGCTATATCGGATGATCTATCTGAGTATATTGGAAATGCTTTACAGGTAGAAATAGGTAATAATCCAATTCAGTTTCCTGAGTTTGAATTCTCAGGGATTGATGCTAAGGTTCAACATCAGCAAGAAGCATATAGAAAAAAAGAATCTAAAACTAAGTGCTGTTCTAATAAAACTTACGAAGTTGATGCTAAAATCGATTCTTTCCGCGATGTCTACGACATTGATTTACAAGAAACTACATATCTCATCCAGCAGAAAATAGATGCACAAGTGGAGAAAAATCTAGAATTACTCCAGCGAGTTATTCAAAAACAAGTATCGGAAGATTTTCGGAAAGGCGAAAAGCAAATCAATGACTATATCAATAGGTTTCAGTCCGAATTTGATTATTTACTTAAAGAAAGGGCAACAAGGGAACTAGAAGCTTCTGAGGTTATTGCTATTCTCGAAAGTCAAAGAATAAAAATGAGTGAATATCTTAACGAATTAGTATATGTTCGAGAAATTCTTGATAGTTGGAAACCAAGGAATCGATAGAATCCATTAAAAGCCTAAAGAATCACCTGAAGCCAATGCTGGGTAACAGAAGTACATAGCGTTGGCTTTCGCTTTTGAGCGGGTTGCATCCAGAAATGCTAGGCACTACTTTAGGTCGTCTCCATGCCAAGTACCAGCAAATTTGAGCAAATCTTGACCTGTAGAACCTCGTCGGAGCAGAGATTGAGAACGATCGCCAGCGTTGTTTGATTTCAGCAATCTTAACAGCAAAATCTTCAGGTAGTTGTCCTAGAATCTCATCCTTGTCAGGCGATCGCCTCAATATCAAAAAACACTGATATTTGGACAAACTTACTTGGAGACTCACACCGCAATGTCGCCACTAGTCATAAGATTTTCTTATTTTTCAAGTTTCGTCTTTATAAATTTTACTTCGATGCCCAACTCTAACTACACTTATTAACAAAATATCATCATATATTTCATAAATTACGCGGTAATCTCCTACTCGAATCCGATAAGAATTTTCATCACCTTTTATTTTTTTAACTCCGTCTGGACGCGGTTCTGTAGACAAATCTAAAATTCTTACATCGATGCGTTCTTTAATGTTGCTTGGTAGTTTATTTAGTTGTTTTATCGCACCCTTAGTAAATTCGATTTGATACATTAAGCCGTTTCTCTGTTATATCCTTTATATTCATCCCAAGACACAGTGCCATTGATGCGTCTATCTTCTCTAGCTTCTTTAATAGCTTGTGTATCTTCCTCGTCTTCTATATCCTCAATTCTTTTTAAGCCCTCGAGTATTTCATCTAAAATACTGTCGTATGCTTGGTTTAACAACACGTTGATAGCTTCAATTGTTTCTTTTCTTTCTTGTTCAGTTTTCATTTTTAGTTACCTCATTATTTTTACTTTTTCTGTCACCGCCTCTAGTTTAATCTAAAGACATCTCATCATTGTTATCAATAATACCCATTGCTTTTGTTATACCGATAAATCTATTTAACACTCCTAAACCACTCAGTAATCCCCTGAGCGATCGCATCAGCCGTTTTCTTCTGTATCTCTGGGTTTACCACCTGCTCAAATTCATCAGGATTACTCATAAAACCCAATTCCAGTAACACCGATGGCGCAGCTGTCGGGCGTGTCAGCGCCAGGTTATCCCAAAAAACACCATAAGAAGGTCTACCGAGTTTCTTGACTACATATTTCTGTAAAAATATTGCGAGGTTGTGGGCTTGGGGTTGATACCAAAAAGCGCCGAATCCCTTGGTTTTTTCAGCATCGCCATCATCGGGTAGAGAGTTGTGGTGTATGGAAATTGCGATCGCAGGTTCTTCTCGACTGATAATTGCCTGACGTTCTACTAAAGAAACTTCGCGATCATCTTCTCGCGTCATTACCACTGTTGCCCCTCGCTTCACCAAATCGTCGCGCAGCAACCTAGATACCACCAAATTCACATCTTTTTCTAAATATCCAGTTGGGCCACTGGCACCAGTTTCTTTACCTCCATGCCCTGGATCTAGTACAATCTTGAAATTAGCTAAAGGCTTGCGTCTTGTGTTCCCAATTTTAGGTGGATGACGCAAAGCCAAAACCAGGGTTGTGCCGTCGTATCTCAGCTTATATCCCCACTGTTGAGCTTTTTTAAGGTTAAAGGTGTATTTTACTTGTCCTGGGGCTTCCTGTTGCCAGTCTAGGCGATAAATTAGGGGGTTATCATCCAGGCGAATTATGTCTGTTTGGGCAGTGGTATTGTAGAGAGTGAGAGCGATCACTTGCTCAGTTTGTTGTACGCTCACGGGTACGGGAACTTGCAAGGGGAAAACTATCTCTGTCGCACTAGGGAGTTGACGGTATCCGACACTGCGAATTATTGTTTGTGGCGGAACTGCACCAGGTAAAATGCGGGTTTCTTTACTATTAATCCAAGCGCCATAATCTAGGCGCAACCATTCACCTTCCCTACCTGTAACCGTTGCGCGTGTGCCTTTGGGCAGTGGTGTAAGTCGAGAGTAATCGCTGCTAGGGCCAGTACGAGCAACGCCTGATTCTACTGTAACTTCAGAAATTGGCAACTGCGATCTTGAGAGGATTTCAATCTTACCAGATCCGGGTTGAGTTATCGTCTTGCCATCAAGCGTCAGTTGAAACTGAGGTTTTCCCAGATCGGCGGCTGTTGCCGCTGTGGTGCAACCTTGATAGTTGCCTACGCTAGACTGGGCATGAGGCTGATTTTGCCCTATCAAAGCTGCCAAATTACTTGGTAGTTGTGCCTGTTCGGGTTGGGGTGAAAGGGTAATAGTTTGATTAGCCAGGGTTACAGATACATTAGCGTTAGGGGGTGCGATCGCGCCAAAACAAATTACTTCTCCCGGTAATTTGGCAATGTCAACTGCGGGAGTCAGGGAATCTTTCGCAAAGGCTACCCCCTGTGGTAGTTCCGGGCTAGCGTTAAGTCTGATCACCTTAATCTTAAGTTCCTGATTCTGGCGACGCACAGTAAAAAGATTCTCCCCCAACTGCAAGGGGAAACTAGGGGAAAAATGACCAGCTTTGCTGCGGGTAATTGGCTTACTATTGATCAAAACCTGACCATCTGGTGGTGCAGTGCCCAGAAAGAAGATTTTTTGGGCACTTGTCTGGTAGTTTGTCTGGGGAAAAATAACTATAAGAGATGGCTCTGCCAATGTTACTGAGGAGGTGAGAATACAGCCTAATATTACTAATCCTAGAAGTTTTTTCACAGCAAATCACAGAAGATTACACCACAATAACTGTGGCACAATGACGGGATGTATTTTTAGAAGTTGTTAGAAATTCAAACTACTATGACTAAGTTTATCTTTGTCACTGGAGGCGTAGTTTCCAGTATTGGTAAGGGCATTGTAGCAGCAAGTCTAGGGCGTTTGCTCAAGTCGCGCGAATATTCGGTGTCGATTCTCAAACTCGACCCTTATATTAATATCGATCCTGGCACGATGAGTCCCTTTCAGCATGGGGAAGTATTCGTTACCCAGGATGGGGCGGAGACAGATTTAGACTTGGGGCATTACGAACGCTTTACCGATACCTCAATGTCGCGGTTGAATTGTGTGACTACTGGCTCAATTTACCAAGCAGTCATCAATAAAGAACGGCGCGGAGACTACAATGGCGGTACTGTCCAGGTAATTCCTCATATTACCAATGAAATTAAAGAGCGGATTCTGCGAGTTGCTAAAAGTACAAACCCCTCTGTAGTAATTACAGAAATTGGCGGGACGGTGGGAGATATTGAATCATTGCCGTTTTTGGAAGCAATTCGCCAGTTCCGTAAAGAGGTGGGACGGCAGAATGTACTGTATATGCACGTAACGCTGGTACCGTGGATTGCCTCGGCGGGTGAAATGAAAACTAAGCCGACACAACATTCAGTTAAAGAACTGAGATCCATTGGTATTCAACCAGATATTTTAGTTTGTCGGAGCGATCGCCCCTTACCCAAAGGATTAAAGCAAAAATTGTCGGGATCTTGCGATGTCCCCGAAGAATGCGTCATCACTTCCCAAGATGCCAAAAGTATCTATGAAGTACCGCTAAATCTAGAACGCGAAGGAATGGCAGAACAAGTGCTGAACTTGCTGCAAATGGAACAACGTAAACCAGATTTGACGCAGTGGAAAACCCTGGTACAACGGTTACATACTCCCAAGCACGAGGTAGAAATTGCGATCGTTGGTAAATATGTACAGTTAAGTGATGCCTACCTATCTGTAGTAGAAGCACTGAACCATGCGGCAATCTCCACTTATAGCAAACTGCGTCTGCGTTGGATAAACTCAGAAGATTTGGAAACTGAATCAGCTGAAACTCATCTTCAGGGTGTCGATGGCATAGTTGTGCCAGGAGGTTTCGGGGTTCGGGGAGTCGATGGCAAAATTGCCGCTATTAAATACGCGCGCGATCGCCAAATTCCCTTTTTGGGATTATGCCTGGGTATGCAATGTTCTGTGATTGAATGGGCAAGGCACGTAGGGGGATTAACAGGTGCTAATAGTGCCGAATTTGACCCTTACACAACCGATCCCGTAATTAATTTATTGCCAGGACAGCAAGAAGTAGTGGATTTAGGGGGTACAATGCGCTTAGGACTATATCCTTGTCGTGTTATACCTGATACTTTAGCTTTCAAGCTTTATCAAGAAGATGTAATTTATGAACGACATCGACATCGATATGAGTTCAACAATGACTACCGCGATCTGTTGTTAAAGTCTGGCTATACGATCAGTGGTACTTCTCCTGATGGACGCTTAGTTGAAATTGTGGAATTACCCAAGCACCCATTCTTTCTTGCTTGCCAATTTCATCCAGAATTTCAATCACGCCCCAGTACCCCTCATCCTTTATTTAAAGGGTTTATTCAAACAGCGATCGCTCTTTCTCTTTCTACATCTGGTACGCCAACACCATTGGAGGTGTCATAAAAATTCGTAATTCATAATTCGTAATTCGTAATTCGTAATTCAAAATTAATTTTTTAGATTTTGAATTGGTGCATAGCAACATTAACTTAGGGCTTCAGTAGATTTGGACATCCAGGGTGCATCATTCGTAAATTTCGGACTTGAGGAGATGTTGTGGCGTACTGGGTGAAAATCCTTTACGAGAGGAAAGAATATGTGGTGAATTTTGAGCGTGTCCATGCTTTTTGTTATGAACTCAATGGCAGGGTGACTTTTTGGCTACCCGATAGCGCCATTCCCATAGTGATTAACCCGCAAAGTAATTTGGAAGATTATCAAAAGATTTTTGATTATTTAGAATGTGTGACAGGATTAGAATTAGATCATGCCCACTGGGTAAGAATAAATTACGAAAA
This sequence comes from Nostoc sp. NMS8, assembly GCF_017115045.1. GTDB lineage: Bacteria > Cyanobacteriota > Cyanobacteriia > Cyanobacteriales > Nostocaceae > Nostoc. Next base: position 60,527 of record NZ_JABXKK010000085.1, read on the forward strand.
AAATGAATATGTAATTAATCTCAACTGTATCAGTTCCTTTTGTCATGAACCGAACGGTAGGATAACTTTTTGGTTGCCAGATGGCACTATTCCCATCATCATCAACCCTGTGAGTAATCCTGAATCTTATGAAAAAGTTGTGAAATACGTTAAGAAAGCAACAGGATATTCTTTATCTTAGTGTGAACGAGGAACTTACTCTTGCTAAACTTTTAACTAAAGGTAACGAAGTTAGCAATAAAGGCACGAGGAAAGATTCAATGAATACTGTTGTGCTTAATCTAGAACCGATTGCTCATTTAACCGATGAGCAATTTTATCAATTGTGTATTGCCAATAGCGATTTAAGCCTGGAAATGAATGCAGCAGGAGAATTAATTATTATGCCACCAGTAGGAGGAGAAAGCGGAAATCAAGAAGCTGATTTAATTACAGACTTGAATAATTGGAATCGTCAAGCTAAATTAGGCAAAGTTTTTAGTTCTTCAACTATCTTTATACTTCCAAATGGTGCAAAACGTTCCCCTGATGCGGCTTGGGTAAAGCTGGAACGATGGGAAGCTTTAACACTAGAACAACGAAAAAAATTTCCGCCACTTGTACCTGATTTTGCAATTGAACTGCGTTCCGAGACAGATCGGCTTGCACCTATCCAAGCGAAAATGCAGGAATACATAGAAAATGGTTTGCGTTTGGGTTGGCTAATTAATCCTCAAGATAAGCAAGTGGAAATTTACCGACTCGAAAAAGCTGTAGAAGTTATGCAAATGCCGGCGATTCTTTCTGGAGAAGATATATTACCTGGATTTGAGTTGCAAGTATAGTTAGATGATAACTACCATCTTTACCGCCTCTTCTGACATCAGACGGTGCTTATTCAAGTTTAAATAGTTGCTTTTCACTCGCGCCATCGCTTTCTGTTCCCCATCTGCCAGAGTTGGTATTTCTGTCCATTCTGGAAAGAAATTAATGTCTGTGGCAAGTTGCAAACCAAATTTTTCTTCTAATTCGTAAAGACTTATATCTCTCGTTGGGATTGTTTGAACCATAATCTAACATTCCGAATAGCGTTGCCATGCCAACTTTGCCGCACCTACCATCCCCGCAAAATTGCCTAACTCTGCTGGTAATATTTGTAAATCCACTCGTGATAAAGGCTGCACTCGCTTCTCAATCTCTGCCTTCACACCTGGTAAGAAAAACTCAAAGCTGCCACTGATACCGCCACCAATCACGATCGCCTGCGGTGTGAGTACATAAATCAAACTGGTCAAACCAATTCCCAAGTATTTACCATATTCTTGCCAAAAAGTCAATGCTGCGGCATCTCCTTGTTGGGCAAGAAAACCCAATTCAATAGGTTCCTTGAGAGTGCGGCGGCGAATTGCAGTCGCACAGGCATATTGTTCCAAAGAGCCTTGATTGCCACTATTACAAATTGGCCCATCAGGATTTAATGAAATTAAACCCAATTCCCCAGCGGCTCCTTGATGTCCAATAAATAGTTTGCCATCGAGGATAATTGCGCCACCAACCCCAGTACCTAAAGTTAGCAGAATCAGATTTTGAAAGTGGCGACCGGCTCCCAGCCAAGCTTCTCCTAAAAGAGCGCAATTAGCATCGTTAGCGATCGCAGTGGGTTTGCCAATCTTAGCTTCTAACCAGTCTGCTAAAGGCACATCGATCCATCCAGGCAAGTTAATGGCGATTTTAGCAATGCGTCCTGCGGCATCAGATGGGCCAGGAGTACCAACACCAATGGCAACAGCTTGATTATCTGGATCAATTTGTGCGATCGCATCTACCATCACTGCTAACACCGCCTCCGGCGTTGTTGGTTGAGGAGATACCACAGTCAAAGATTGCAGACAAGTACCATCATCTGCAAAACGCCCCAGCTTAATTGCTGTTCCCCCGACATCAATGCCAATTACTTGAGAACTCACCACTTTAAAACCTCACACCAAACCATAGCCACCTAGCAAACCTTTGCGTACCCTTTGCGCTTACCTCAGCCCTCCTCTGCGTTTCAATTTCACCCCTCAATTCGCCATTATTTTCTGTAAATCTGTACTTAGCATCTCGGCGCGAAAAAATTCTAAATTTTCTATTTTATTGAATGTGAGTCATTTTCATCACCAATCTTAAGACGCGGAGCTTTCAACTCCGCTCTCTGTAAATTAGCAACAGTTGTGGTACGAAAACTCGATTGTTCCTGCCAAGCTGTAATTGGCGCACCCCTTAAGATACCAGCAAGAGCAACGGAAAGGATAAACCCGCCAGTAGCGGCAGCAATTAAGGTTAGATTATCTTTCATACAAATCTCTGTATTGTTTATTTGTCCTTTGTCATTTGTCTAAAAATAATGACCAATAACCAATGATTACTGTCGGATTCTATTTTCTCTCCGTAATCGGGGATTGACAAATTCATTTAACCCTTCGCCAAGTAGTGATAACCCTACCACCATAAATGTCATCGTTAAACCAGGGAAAAGCGTAGTCCACCAAATGCCAGTAGGTAGAGCTTCTAAGGCTTGTTTTAAATCATGTCCCCATTCTGCCACTTCTTCGGGAAGTCCTAGCCCCAAAAAGCCCAAACCGCCCAACACCAAAATCGCATCAGCGGCATTGAGCGTAAATAGGACGGGTACGCTTTGAATGACGTTGAAAAACAGATAACGAGAAAGCACAACCCAAGTAGAAGCGCCCATTGCTTGAGCAGCTTCGATGAACACTTCAGTTTTCACGCTCACAGTGTGGTTGCGAACAACGCGGTAATATTGGGGAATGTAGGCAATGCTAATAGCGATCGCTGCATTTAATATCCCACGCCCTACCACAAACGCCAGTGTCACAGACAGCAGTAGCCCTGGTAGAGTGTAGATGCTATCCATAATAAACAGCAACACTTTATCTAACTTCCCACCGAGATAACCACTCAGCATCCCCAAAGGCACACCGATAATCATACTCAGCGCCGTTGCCAAAATTACCACCTGCAAAGCAGCTTGAGCGCCGAACAACGTCCGGGAGAACACATCATAACCCAGGCGACTAGTACCAAACCAATGTTTAGCTGAGGGTGGCTCGTGAATTGGATTAGAGAGAAAATCTTTCGGGTTTTGCAGCCATCCCCAAGCCTGCAATACGGGAGCGAAGAATGCCAGGAAGATGAAAAATAGGGTAATGGCTAACCCGATGAGCATGAGTTTTTGGGAAAGATTGAAACTTTTGCCAAACTGTAAAAATGTCGGTAGTCGCCGTTTTGTAATGGCCATAAAGCGATCGCCTGGAGCAAAGCTTGATACGCTGACCATTTTACATATTAGATCGGGGATTGCGTAAACATCCTCAATGAAAGTCTGACTAATTTACGATAAATACAGAGCTAGACTAGACATCTGGTGAAAAAGAATGTAGAGACGTAGCAGTGCTACGTCTCTACAAGGGTTCTGGGTAACACATCTTTAATTTCTGGAGATGTCTACTGAGTTAGAGGTGAAATTATCGAACAGAATTCAGTAGTCAGAAGTCAGAATACCCCTAATACCAATTCTTTATGAAGCTGCATAGAATTCGATCCCCCCTGGCCCACGCCAGTCGCTCATGGGGAGCCAGTGCGTTGCGGGGGTTCCCCCCGTTGAAGCAACTGGCATGGAAACCCCAGACGCTCGATGACTCGCTACCGCGCAGCGTCTCGTAGAGAAGACCGCGCTGGCTCCCCTTAAAAAGGGGGGAACCAGAAAAACGTCTATCAAAGTCCCCCTTTTTAAGGGGGATTTAGGGGGAGCAAGATATCTGCAACTTCACATTAAATTGGTATAACAAGACTCTTGAGGGGCATTAGGCATTGTTATTTCTCCCTCATCCCCATGCTCCATTCTCTTACAGATTACTTTCAATCAACTGGCGGTATTCGCTCTTTTGCTTCACGCCTTTGACTTCCTTCACCAGTTCCTTGTTTTTGAACAATTGAACTGTTGGCGTTCCTGTCACACCAGCATTTTCAGCAATATCTCGGTCTTTGTCGATGTCAATTTCGACAAAGTGAATTTTGCTGTCAAATTCATCCACCACTTTATTTAAAATCGGCTTCAGGGTATGACAAGGGCCGCAACCAGGAGAGACATATTTAACAAGGAGTAAGCGATCGCTTTCATGGAACAATTTCCGTAAAGAATAACCTCCCTCATGGCGCGTCGCATCCAATTTAAATCCAGCTTCTTCCTCGGCTTCAGTCTTTTTGGTTGGCTGATGTTCTAATTCATTATTTACTGTTTCTGGCTGTTGATGGAATTCTTGAATTAAGCCAGTAAATGACAACCAACGTTCTGCTAACATCGCCGCCATACAGCCAGTACCCGCAGCCGTAATTGCTTGCCGAAACTCATGATCTTGGACATCGCCGGCAGCAAAAACGCCTTCTACACTGGTTTCTACAGTACCGTGCTTGGTGACAACGTAACCTATCTCATCCAGTTCTAATTGTCCTTTAAATAGAGATGTATTGGGACTGTGACCAACGGCGTAAAATAAACCCTTAGCGTGCAGTTGGCTTTCTTCACCAGTTTTAGTATTGCGGACTTTCACCCCTTCCATGTGACCATTACCGAAGATATCCACGGCTTCTGTGTTCCAATGCACTTGGATTTTCGGGTTGCTCAAAACCCTGTCTTGCATGGCTTTAGAAGCCCGCATTTTATCGGTGCGTACCAACATATTTACCTTAGAACCGTATTTGGTGAGGTAAATTGACTCTTCCGCCGCCGAGTCGCCAGCACCAATTACAGCTAATTCTGCACCGTGAAAAATTGGTGTTGCACCATCGCAAATTGCACATGCGGAAATACCCCGACTCCAGAATTCATGTTCGCTGGGTAAACCCAAACGTCTTGCAGTTGCACCAGTAGCAATGACGATGCTGTTGGTTTTTATTTCCCTTTCTTGCGATCGCACTGTAAATGGACGCTGACTCAAGTCAACTGATATAACATCTTCAGTATATAGTTCAGCCCCCCAGCGCTCCGCCTGTGCCTTCATCTGATCCATCAATTCCGGGCCAGTAATCCCTTGGGGAAATCCAGGAAAATTCTCGACTTCCGTGGTTGTCATTAGTTGCCCACCAGGTAATCCCCCGGCTTGGAAACCTTCAAAGACAACGGGTTTCAGGTTAGCGCGTCCGGCATAGATAGCAGATGTATAGCCTGCTGGGCCAGAACCGATAATTACCAAGTTTTCTACAATTGGATTAGTCATGAAAATATATGAACTCATAACGACTACGCTTAATATAGCATAACAATTTACGATTGGCTACATCAGGTGGTAAGCGATCGCTCATTGGTGTCAACTTAACGTGAAAACTAGCCTAGTAAAAGCTTTTAGATATTGTCTCGTTCCCAGTCGGAGACTGGGAATGCTCATCATTGAGGCTCCGCCTCGCTTGCTAGCGGCAGAGCCACCAAGAGTCCGGCTGGAAACGAGGTTTTAAAGGAGTTTCAGCTGAAGTTGACACCAATGGCGATCGCCAAATGCCTACGATACTATAGGAATCCGATTTGATTACTGAACTTACTTGCGTAGAGAGAGAATAGACGTATACTGAGTTTTTTCACGCAATCAAATACGAGTCCTATATGCGCTTAACACTTGCCAAAGTACTTAAAACTTACTTTTAATCTAAAATCTAAAATCCAAAATTGCTATGCGAGCCAGAATTGAAAATAAAATACTTTTGATCCGCCACGAAGATTTACCAGAGTTTAAGAAGGGTGGTTCGGTAGTGCGGAACTCTTATTTTTGGGCGCTACGTTCAATTGCTGGTCAAGCTTCGCGTTATCGTGATTGGGAATATGAACCGGAAGTTTGGCTAGCGCTTTCACGAATGCTTTTGTCGTTTGCTGAATCTGGGTATTTAGGTCTTAGAGAAACCTTACTAGAGTTTCCTATATCTCAAGGGGAAATTCCAAATTTGCTTCGAGATGTGTCTACTTTTGAATAGGGTTAAGTAGATGTCAGATAAGGCAGGGGGCAGGGAGCAGGAGTTATAATCTCCATCACTCATTACTCATTACTCACTACTTAGTATGATAAATGGTATTGTTGCTAAGTATACAAATACAGTGCTACTAAAATAATGCTTACACTCATTGGGCACTCGAATGACGTTCAATGCGTCACGATTAGCCATCACAAACCCTAGTTAACAGCAATCCTGAAGCAAAGATAGTTGTGAAAAGACAATTAAGATATACCAGTTAGTGGAGGAGAAGAACGTGAAAATAGCGGTTATTACTAAAATATTACTTACATCCGTAAGTTTGTTAGCTTTATTTGCTCCAGGTCAAGCATCGGCTCAACTTATACCACAACCTTGGGTTTCAGTGGGTGGAAAAGATGGTGATATAACTTATGCTGTAGGAGCTAGAGCTTTAAATTTTGGGGTTGAGGTAGGAACTGGCCCTGATGGTGCTACAGGAGTAGATGTTTTAAAATTTATCAGTTTGCCTGTAATTTCACCCTATGTAGGAGTTGGACTTTATTCAGAGGATAAAGGTGTTGCAGTTTCAGGTGGCGTTCAGGTAGGTGCTACAGATAACGTTTTTGTTGGTGCTGGTTACAATTCTATTCGTGGTTTTAACGGGCAACTAGGAATAAGATTTTAACTAATTAAGTCTGTATAAAAAATACATCCGTAGGGCACGGCATGCCCATTGGTGTCAACTTAACGTGAAACCGCTTGCCCGCCGGGAATTGAAATTCCCGTCTCATAGCTAAAGTCATCTGAAGATGACTAAATATCGCCAAAAATCTCCAGTCTACTGAAGTAGACTTAAGCTATTAGCCCGAAAATTTATTTTTGAAGTAATAAGTAATAAGTAATGAGTAATGAGTAATGGGTATTACTTATTACTCATTACTCATTTATTTATTTCCGGGCGGGCATGGAAGCCAACAGATAAGCTATTTCCAGCTTAAGTTGACACAATGGGCATGTTCCCTACACTTTGCGATCTTTGCGATGTAATGTTGTACCTCATCTGAATGGGAACCGCTATAATTGCTTCTTCGTATGATGTCTACTACGAGCTACGCTGACGCATTTGCAATTCTTGAGATATAAGTTTCAATAATAATTGTTGATGTGAATGGATAAAAAAGTGATCGCTGTTGAACTCATGTAACGAGAAAGCAGCGATTGTCTGCTCTCGCCATGCTTGCAGAGCCTCATGACTAACTTCTTGATCTTGCAAACCACCAAAAACAGTAATAGGACATTCCAATGACTGTTTTTGAGTGTAAATATAAGTTTCCAGAACGGCAAAATCTGCCCGTAAAATCGGGAGGAAAATTTCCATCAGTTCTGCGCTTTCTAGTACTGCTTTGGGTGTGCCGTTCAGCTTGCGTAGTTCGTCCTGCAAATCATGATCTGATAGGAGGTGGAGAAGTGGTTTTGTGAATTGGATTTGTGGGGCGCGACGAGCAGCTATGAAGAGCTGAAAGGGAGCAAGGCTATACTGAGAGCGAAGTAGATGGGTTAACTCGAAGCTAACTAATCCGCCCATACTATAACCGAAAAAGGCAAATGGCTTATCTAAATATGGGATGAGAACTGGGGCGATCGCTTCAACAAGAAGTTCTAATCGCGTAAATGGTGCTGAATTAATCTGTTTTCCCCGTCCTGGATATTCCACAGCATAGACTTCGACGTTACTAGGTAGATTATTAGGCCATGTGCGAAAAATTGCCGAGCTACCACCAGCATAAGGGAAGCAGAATAAACGCAAGTTGGCTTGAGGATTTGTTTGGGGACAGATAACCCAGGAATTAAAGGTCATTTTTTACTAGAAATTTGTTTCTCTACTATCTAAATCCATAAATCTGGTTTGATGATTGAAAATTTTTTACAGCAATCTACACGAACCCTGAGAGCGAGTCATCTCCCAAAAAAGAGACGCAGCGAGTCAATTCAGGAAGTAGATACTTATAATCTTCATAAATTCAGTATTTTTCGCTAGGGTAGAAAAAAGCAACTTTTGATAAACTAAGAGCGCATTTTGTATCAGATGTGTTCTCACTGACTTGCGGCTGGATTTCTTGTTTTTGATGAAAAAACACCGACTGAAAAAATTCAACAGCGAGTTTTACCATGATTGCGACACCTGAATTAAGATACTTTACCTGGGTTAAACAAAAATTTCACAGGCTTAGTATTCGGCAAAAAATTTTTTGTGGGTACGGACTGGCTTTGGGAATTGCAGTCTTGGGAACAACGGCGGGGTTGGTAATAGGCGATCACTATTTTCAACAAGCTAGACAACAGATGAGCTTGGTAGATGAAGAAGGAAGTTTGTTAAGTAGTCTGCAAGGCAAACTGTTGGAAATACAGATCCACAAGCAAGAAATAGTGCCTTTTTTGCAGCAGCAGCAAGCTTTACAAAGGGGAGTTTCTAATTTTAAAAGCGATCTAGCGGAAGCTGAAACGTTGCTTTCTCAAGTGCAGGAATTTAGTCAAATTAATTCGCAAAGAGATTTACAAGCTCTCCTCACAAAACATAACAGCTCAATAACTGAATATTTTGAACAACTCAGGGGGCTGATTCGGAAAATTTTGCCATTAAGTTTACAGCCAGAGGGAGCGATAAAAGCGCAGCAATTAATCTCGACATTCAGCCAAAGTCAGGATGCTCTCAAGTTTTATCAGTTTGCCCATGAGTTAGCCGACTTTGCTAAAACGCTTCAAAAACGCCAAGAGCAGGCTGATCTAGCCCAAAAAAAGGCTGCGTTAATCCAAACTCAAATTATTATTGGTAGTATGCTGATGTCAGTGGCGATCGCAGCTATCTTAGCTTTTTACACAAGTAAAATCATCGCCTATCCTATCAATGCGGTGACAAATATTGCCCAAAGAGTTACCCAAGAAGCTAATTTTGACTTGCAAGCACCTGTAATTACACAAGATGAAGTAGGGGCTTTAACTAGCTCCCTTAATCAACTTATCCAACAAGTGAAGCATCTTTTAGAAGAACAGCAAGCCGAGTCCCAAATTAGACTGATTCAAAGTGAGAAAATGTCTAGTTTAGGAAGGATGCTAGCTGGTGTGGCCCACGAAATTAATAATCCAATAAATTTCATTTCTGGCAACCTCGTACACGCAAAAACCTATACTGACGACCTATTAACCTTACTGCAAACATATAAAGCCGAAGTTCCTCAGCCTTCCGCAACTATACAAACACTAGCAGAAGAAATTGATTTGGAGTTTTTGGAAGGAGATTTACCAAAACTCTTCAACTCAATGAAAGTTGGCGCTGACCGCACGCGAGAAATTGTGCGGAGTTTGAAAGATTTTTCTCGTTTAGATGATGGTGAAGCGCAGTTAGTAGACTTACATGCTTGTTTAGATAGTACACTGTTGATTCTCAATAATCGCCTGAAGAATGGGATTAGCCTGATTCGCAACTATGGAGAGATTCCAGAGATTCCAGGCTATACAGGTTTACTTTATCAGGTATTTATGAATCTTCTCAGCAATGCCATCGATGCCTTAGAGGAAAAATTGGCTGAGAATCCCGAATTTTTAGCTGAAATTACTATTATCACAGAATGCTGTCAGAATGAATTAGCGATCGTGCGAATAACAGACAACGGCTCTGGTATTTCACCAGAAAATCAGAAAAAGATATTTGAAACATTTTTTACAACCAAACCGCGAGGCATTGGTACCGGTTTGGGGCTAGCGATCGCATATCAGATTGTGGTAGAAAAACATCAGGGTAAAATTACCTGCCAATCTGAGTTAAATCAAGGAACAGAGTTTGCGATCGCATTACCCACCGTAGGTATCGCTTTGCCCACCGCAAGTATCGCTTTACCGATTTCTCATCCTTGAGCTAGTAGCTTTTGAAATTTTAAGTGTTCTAATCTTTTAGTATACTCATAAAAGTCAGTGTACATAAAAAACTCCAAACCAGTTTTGGCAAGGTTTTTGAGAACAAAAAGAGAAACAACTTATGGGACTTTTCGATCAAATTCTTGGTGCTGTCACTAATCCCAATCAACAGGGTAGCTTGGGTCAACTGGGAAGTATTATCAATACTGTACAGCAGTTGAGCCAAAGCACAGGTGCAGACCCTTCTACCATCCAATCAGTTTTGTCAATCGTCGGTGGTCAAGTGCGTTCTACTCTACAAGACAAGCAAGCTACAGATGGTAATGAAGCCGCACAAAATCTAGTGAGTCAATATGCTGGTACTTCTCCCAACCCCGAAGCCGTCGATTCGCTATTTTCTCCTCAGATACAACAGCAGGTAGCTGAAGTTGCTGCCCAACGCACTGGGTTAGATGCTGGTATAGTTCAACAATTGCTGCCTTTAGCTGTACCTTTGGTACTAAAGTTTCTACAATCAGGTGCTAATACCCAGAATCCCCAAGCTGGCGGAAATCCTGTATTGAATTCCTTCTTGGATGCTGATGGCGATGGTGATGTCGATATCGCTGATGCTATCCAAATGGCTAGTCGACACATCAGACAATAACACTTTTCCCCACTCCTCACACATCGACAATTAGTCCTTGCTAGATTCTTAGCTAAGACATAGGCTGGGAACATGAGAAATTCGTAAATATAAATCAGACAGTCTATGTCTAAATTGTTTGACTGTATCACTAACGAACTGCAAGACTTTATTGCTGCCCAACACCTTTTTTTTGTTGGCTCTGCACCTTTGAGTCCTACTGGTCATGTTAACCTTTCTCCTAAAGGTCAGGACTGCTTTCGCATCCTCTCTCCCAACCGAGTAGGTTACTTAGACCTTACAGGCAGTGGTAACGAAACATCAGCCCATTTACAAGAAAATGGGCGGATAACCTTCATGTTTTGTGCCTTTGAAGAACCTCCGTGTATCCTGCGTCTTTACGGTCAAGGAACCACGATTTTACCGAGTTATCCAGACTGGGACTCGCTGTATTCTCTATTTTTGCCGATACCTGGAACGCGTCAAATTATCGTCGCTGACATTGAAAAAATCCAGACCTCTTGTGGTTTTGGTATACCACTCTATAAATATCAAGGTCAACGCCAGACTTTAGTAAACTGGGCTAATAAAAAAGGTGAAGAGGGAGTTCGAGAATATCAACAGCAGAAAAATCTTGTCAGCATTGACGGTTTAGCGACACCACTGAGTGGATTGCCCTAACTTTGCCTGATGGATTATTCTATTCGTCCACTCACACAAGAAGATGAGCCTTTTCTCTGGCAAATGCTTTACGAAGCAGCCCATCTGGTAGAAGAAGGTAATTTGACAGTGCAAGATGCGAAAAATAATCCTGATTTGGCAAAATATGTGAAAAATTGGGGATGTAAGGATGATAGTGGCTTCGTTGCTATTTTGGAAAGTAGTAATCAGCCAGTAGGAGCCGCATGGCTGCGTTTATTTACAGGTGAAAATAAAGGATATGGCTATGTTGATGAGCAAACTCCTGAATTAGCAATAGCAATTCTTCCCCAATACAGAAATCAAGGTATAGGAACGCAGTTACTCACACACTTGTTAGCTGCTGTTAATAAATATTATCCATCCGTATCACTTAGTACTAGAGCAACAAATCCAGCCTTTGGTTTATATAAACGATGTGGTTTTGAAGTCGTCCCTGGTAGTGAGATAATCAACCGAGTGGGTGGAATATCTCTCAAGATGAAAATTAATTTTTAAACTGAGATTTGCATCTCACATTAAAATATTCTTACTCTTCATCTTCTCGCTATTTGCGATGTTTCTCAAACTCATATTGGGGAATAATTTCTATTTCATTCTTGGCTGCATTTATCCACTCTTGCATTGCTGAAAGTGCTAATACTGAATCAACATAATCTCTAGAGATAGTATCTAACTGCACATCATAGGCTACAAATCGTAGGACAACTGGAGCAAAGAATGCATCAGCAATCGTGAACTCGCCAAACAAAAAATTGCCACCAGCCCCAAATTTTTGACGTGATTCTTGCCAGATACTCGTAATGCGGTCAATGTCTTGTTGCACACCTAATGCTAAACCTTTCCCAGGGTATTTAGTACGACAATTCATTGGCATATTTTGACGCAAATTTTGAAACCCTGAGTGCATTTCTGCACTGATGGAACGGGCTAATGCTCTTGCAGGCTTGTTTTCTGGCCACCATTGCAGAGTCGGAAAGGTTTCAGCTAGATATTCACAAATAGCGAGAGAATCCCACACAGATTGTGTATCGTGCAATAACACAGGTACTTTTCCTGATGACGAATATTGCCGAATTTTCGATGAAAAATCTGGGTTGTTGTAGAGAGCAATCCGAATTTCATTGAATTCTAAACCGAATTGCTTCATCGCTAACCAAGGACGGAGTGACCAAGATGAATAATTTTTGTTGCCGATTACCAAAGTAAGTTGCGTCATATTTTTAATACCTATAAAGCTGTTCAATCCACATGTAAATATCAGTTTGCGAGCCTGAAGAAAAAGATTTTGTGGTTACAGGCTCGTAAGCTTGCCAATAGATATTGTCTTGGCGGTCAACCTTTTGCCAAACTTGTAATTCATTAGGATCTGCTAAGAGTCTTTTGACAAAATTTTCCCAAATTATATTCAGAGATTTCCAAAAGTTTAAGTTGACTTTTTTCTGCAATAACGGATTACAATTTATTTCTATATCTTCTGTTGGTAGACACCTAATGTTATTGTCCATATAATTATTTCTGAAATTTGCTCAGTAAATAAAACAGTAACAATATCTCAGTTAGGAATCAAATCATGGCTTGCATAGGTTCTATAAATAGGATTTATAGATACGAGAAACCACTAATACAACCTTTTTGCCACAATAAAGTCAGGATGTGTATACGCTTGTTCTCATCAATTGCCTATGAAACTCTCCCAACTCCGAGCCATAGTTGCAGTAGCAGATCGTGGTAACTTTAGTGAAGCAGCCTTAGAATTGCAGCTTTCCCAGCCTGCAATTAGTCATGCGATCGCTACCCTAGAAGAAGAATTAGGTGTGCCTTTATTTGCTAGAGGTCGTCACGGTGCTGTGCTGACACCTGCTGGAGAGCGCATTTTATATCATGCACGTCAAGCAATGCAGCATCTAGAGATGATGCAGCACGAAGCAAACCTACATAAAGGTTTACACGGTGGTCATGTGCGAATTGCGGCTTTTCGGAGCGTCGCTACTCATCTATTGCCAAAAGCGATCGCCCAATTTCACAATCAATTCCCAGAGATTGCTGTCACAATCATAGAGTGCGGGGCTTTCACGGATGTAGAGCAGTGTTTGCATGATGGGCGTGCTGATATTGGTATTACCTGTCTGCCAACTGGTGAAGAATTTGACACCTGGGAAATTTTTCGGGATGAATATGTAGCTTTACTACCACCACATACCAAAATTAGCAGTCCGAAAATTACTTGGGAAGACATAGCAGCCTATCCGCCAGTTTTGCTTCCTTGTACACCTTGCGGACGCATTCTTCACAACCACCTAAAGACTTTAGCAATTCCAATCCATACTGCTACCGACATTCAAGAAGATTCCACAGTCGTTAGTATGGTGAATCAAGGATTGAGAGCAGCTATTATGCCTCGTTTAGCCGCTGTACCCATTCCCCCAAAGGTGCAGGTATACAGTTTACCTACGCCGCTCGAAAGAGTCATTGCAACTGCAATTTTATCTAATGCACTGCAAGTACCTGCGGTATTCACATTTTTGGAGATGTTGAGTAAATTTGATTTTTATAGTTTAGCTAAATTCACTTATTGATCGCATTTGACAATTTGGTAGGGAACTTAAACCCAATAATTACAAATTACGAATTACAAATTACGAATTACTTAAACCAATGCCTCCTTTCGCGAATTCTTCAACGGTTTTTTGTGAGAATTCATGGGTTGTGATCGCCTGCAACATTACCAATGGTAAAGTTAAATGATCCGCCCCGGCTTGCAACGACGCGGCTGCTTCTTCAGGAGATTTGATACTAGCTGCCAAGATTTCCGTATCACTACCTTTGAGTACGTTAGCCATATCTCGCACCAAAGCAATACCGTCACCTAACAACCGGGTAGCGCGATTTACATAATTCAAGCAGTCTGCACCCATCCCCATAGGTTTAGGGCTTACATTGGCGCATCTTATCCTCATTCCGGTGACAAATGCCAGCGTCAATCCGGTGCGATCGCTAGCCACAGCTGTTTTTACTCGCGATTGGGCATTGGCTGACCTTTGGATTTTCATTGTATTTCCAATTTTAGGTGGAGTTTTGGCGGGTATGGTCGCCCGATGGCTGCAAGAACCAGACATTTAATACTACTTACAACTTCACTGATGCGGTGACGGCGGATTATTCCAACACGGAATCATGGGTATATAGAACGGACATGATATAACTGTCATGCATTGCTACACCCAGATATTTTGACGTGGCTTTCAAGGGATAATCTTCTTATACAGCAGCCTACACGGAGAATTTAAGATGACATCTCCAGAAACGGTCTTATGGCTACAAGAACGCACCAGTTTAGGGATTCTCTCACCGGAAGTGTTAAATGCGATCGCTCAAGTAATTGAAGAACAAGTAGTGAGTGCCGAAACTGACTTAGTTAGCGAAGGCACTCCTCCAGAAGCCCTTTATATTCTCGTGGAAGGTCAACTCGAAAGCAATAGCACTAATCCAGCCTTAGCTTGTGGATTCCTCCCCGGATCAGTAATTGAACTCAAACAATTGCTGCTGGAAGAATTAACTCCATTCACAATTACTACGGTGACAGAATGTCACTTGTGGGTTATACCTGCTGCTAAATTTCGTGCTTTAGTCACCCAATACCCCGATATTACTCAGGCCTTTTCTCGCCAATTGATTCAAGAATTAGCTCAAGTAACATCTGCACTTAGCTATGAACAAGAACGTTCCGTAGCTTTGCGACCCTATTTAGTTACCAAAGCGCAACGGGGAATTGTCGGTACAAGTCGTTATGCTATGCGGCTGCGGGAGCAAATTCGAGAAGCCGCTGCTGACCGCAAATCAGTGGATATTTTCGGAGAACCAGGTTTAGAAAAAGACAATATAGCCGCTCTCATCCACTTTGGTTCGCCAAAACGGCGAGAACCAATTATTAAAGTAAATTGTGGTATTCTCCAAACTAGCGGTGCAGATTTATTCGGTCGCGCTGGTGGTAAAGCAGGACTGCTGGAATGGTTGGGGGAAGGTACTCTCGTTCTCAACAACATCCAAGAATTGCCCGAAGAATTATTAGCTCCGGTGACGCAGTTGCTCAACACTGCTACATATACACCTGCCAATCGTTCTGGTGAGCTAGCCGCCCAACCTCGCCCCAGCAAAGCCAGAATTCTGATTGTTTCAGAAAAAACTCAACCAACCATTGAACGTTCTGTTGGTCACATTATTAAAGTCCCACCGCTACGGGTGCGGAAAGCTGATATTCAGGCACAGGTTGAATATTATACTAGTCTCTACACTCGATCTAGAGGCGTTTCTAGACCGCATATCACCCCCGAAGCTTTGCGTCGTCTACAATCTTATGATTTTCCTGGCAACCTCAAAGAATTAAAAAATCTCGTAGAAAGAGCGATCGTGCAAGCGGAGGGTGCTAATGAATTAACAGAAGAAATTTTCTGGCCAGCGGAAACGAAGAAAAAACGATTTCGATTGAATCTGTTAAATGCCTATCCGCCTTTACGGCGGTTTTTACGTAGTCCTTGGTGGCCCGATCGCATTAACTATGGTTTTACTGCAACAGCTTTTGCAATTATTGTTGCAGTATTATTTATTGGGCCACAAACCCGCGATCGCAATTTCGTATTAAATCTATTTTGGGCTTGGTGGTGGCCTTTCTTCTTATTTCTCTTTCCCTTGTTGGGTCGTGTCTGGTGTTCTGTTTGTCCTTTCATGATTTATGGAGAAATTACCCAAAAGCTCTCCCTCTGGCTGTGGCCTCGAAAACTCAAGCGCTGGCCGAGAGAGCAAGCTGAGAAATGGGGCGGATGGTTCATGTTTGGTTTATTTTCCCTAATTTTTTTATGGGAAGAACTCTGGCATTTAGAAAATACTGCCTACCTTAGCGCTTGTTTGCTGCTATTAATTACTGCTGGGGCGATGATTTTCTCGGCTCTTTTTGAGCGGCGGTTTTGGTGTCGTTATCTCTGCCCCATTGGCGGGATGAATGGTTTATTTGCCAAACTTTCCATGACAGAACTCCGGGCACAGCAAGGTATTTGTTCTGCCAGCTGCACCACGTATCAGTGCTATAAAGGTGGCCCGCAAAAGGGCGAAGGGCTAGAAACAAATGGATGTCCTTTATATTCTCACCCAGCGCAGCTAGAAGATAACCGAGATTGCGTACTGTGTATGACTTGCCTCAAAGCCTGTCCTCATCGTTCTGTTGAATTCAACTTGCGTCCCCCTGGTATTGAGCTGTGGACAACTCATGTACCCCGCACCTATGAAGTAGCATTACTATTTTTGCTGTTGGGTGGGATATATCTGCATCGCTTGCCAGAATTGCTATCTTGGTTGGGGTTACAAGTGGATTTAACTCAGTTTTGGCAGCATTTGGGATTATCGTTGCTAGTTTTAATTATCCCAGCGATTTTTACCTTTGCCGCTTATAGCTTGCTCCAAGTGTTAAATTTTAACCGTAAGCCTCGAAAATTTGTAGAACTTGCTTATGGCTACTTACCATTGGTATTGGGGGGAAACTTGGCTCACTATCTGCGCTTGGGCTTAGGCGAAGGCGGGCGAATTTTACCTGTAACTTTTGCTACCCTTGGCATGGGTGGTGAACAATTGCCAATATTGGTTGCTCATCCGGCAGTCATTGCCTTTTTACAAGGTACAACGATCATTTTCTCCGTGTTAATGACTATATTATTAACGCAAAAAATTGCAAAGCAACCAGTAAGATCGCTCCTTTGGCAACACCTAGCAGCGATTGGGTTGGGAGCTAGTATGTGGGCGATTATCGTATTTTGAGCTTCACATCTTCTACCAGGCGGTTTCTAATCGCCTGGACTAGGTGCAAAATGTAAGTTAAGAACATTCTTCCCTACGAACGTGATAGAAAATACTTATATCATTTATGATTTTTGACTCATAGTATAAGGATTACAGATAATGCACGTTCTAAAAAGATCCATCAAACCAGCAACCTATATATCGTTTCTCCACATTTACCAAACTACTTGGGGAACTGCGGGTGATATTTGTTTAATCCGTGAATCTGTAGCTAATGATAGTACAGCGAAGTTTATCGGGCACAAAATCGAACTAGCAATTCCAAGAGGGTTGGAGCGCGATCGCATCGCCAACTGTCCGATAATCAAAGTTGCAGGTAATGTTGGCGACGGACATCCTAAAGAGCATCCTTTAGAATGGGAAGCTTATGAAGGCGTAGATCCAGAACTAGCTTTAGCAGCCCTCAAACCTTGGGGCTTCAAGTTAATTGAACTCTAATGTAGTGATTTGATTATCAACATTTTTGTCGTAAATTCAACAAGTCGTGCCCTTTACCGAGACTAGGGACTGGGGATAAGGGGTAATGGGGATTGGGGGAATGGCACTAAGAAAAGCTCGAAAGCTCGCTCGTGTAGCCTCGTTCCCAGCCTCCAGGCAGGGAATGTATTCTTAGAGGCTCTGCCTCTGGTCAATAAAGAGGAGGCGAAGCCTCCCAGAATGGATTCCCAGCCTGGAGGCTGGGAACCAGTTAGAATTATCATACTTTCATGTTTGGTTGTGAGTTTTCCCATGAGTAGTTGACTTGAAAGAGTCATTTACTATTTGTCTCCCTTGTTCCTCTTTCATGCAAGGCTTTAGAAACTTGTTCCATCGGGACTGCCTCCTGCCTTTCTTCTTATCAAATCAGATTGCCAGCGTATCCTAGCAGGGCAAACAAATACTTACAATAGTTCTTTTTTCAGGAATGCTATCAATTGTGAATTCCCCACCATATAATTTCACAATATGCTGAACAATAGCTAACCCTAAGCCAGAGCCTTGTTGTTCCCATGACTTTCGATTAAATTGTACAAAGGCTCCAATTTTATCAATTTCTTCAATTGTCATCCCTCTACCATTATCAATGACATATAAATTAAATTTATTATCTTCCACTGTACTCTTAACTTGAACTTCGCTACTTGGTAAAGAAAATTTAAAAGAATTCTCAAGTAATTCTTCAATAAGAATACTTAAATTTTCTTCTGGTAGTTGTACTGTAGATTCTTGGATATCTAGAGTTAAATCTTTTTGCCTACAGTTGTCTGTAGCTTTTTTGAGAGCGACTTCACTAATAATTCTCTCAGCAAGACATTTATCTCTTTGTTCTTGGATTTGACTTATTTTTTCAGGATTTTTAGCGATTAATTCCAGATTACTATATAGTAAAAATCTTTTAACTAATTCATTCAAACGATTGGCAGAGGTGTAAATTACTTCTGCGATTTCGACTTCTTCAGAGCCAGGTATAATGTCACAATTTTCCATTAAAAACTGTGACATACCAAGAATACCATTTAGAGGAGTATTTAGTTCATGAGGTAATGAATGAGCAATATTCATTCTGAGTTCGTTTAGTTTGGCTTGAGTTTGGCGTTCAGTCGAAGCGTGCTTATTAAGACGAGAAGCGATCGCACTGAGTAGTTCTTCAGGAGTAAATGGTTTAGTTAAATAATCATCAGCGCCAAAATCCATCCCTTGGCGAAAATCTGAACGCTCTGCTTTAGCAGTAACAAATATTAAAGGAATATTGGTAGTTGCTTCATTCTGACGCAGAGCAGAAAGCACGCTATAACCGTCTAACTCAGGCATCATAATGTCACAGATAATTAAATCTGGTAATTTTGCTTGAGCAATTTCTAAGCCAATTTTACCGTTTGCAGCTATCAAAGTTTCAAAATCAGAAAGTTGTAAAATTTCCTGAATGTTTAGTCTGACTTGGGGTTCATCTTCTATGATTAAAATTGTATTCATACTACGATTAGTAAAAATAAAAATATTATTTTGATTGGTCTAGAATAATCTAAAGTCTATAGAAAGCCTATCTTTCTGAAAAAGAAAAATTAACTCTCAATAATACCGGACAATTCCCTTCGTGACCAAAGTATAAATACTGAAATATTGCTATTTAACTAATTACTGTATAATTATATACTATTTACTATGTTCAATAAATGGAATTTTTACATAATTTTGGCATTTCCTGGGGTTAATAATGTTTGGAAATTCTTCATTTAATTCAAAAGTAGCATTTTTCTCGCATACTCTTGTTGCAGGGTATTCAAGTAGCGATCGCACTCAACATCTGATCGAGCTTTCTTCAGCATATAGATTGCCATATTGATATTTGAAAGTGGATTATCTAAGTCTTATAAAAGCTTTTGTAAAACCTCATTGTATATTTCTACTAGGTGTATTTAGTAAACTATATGAGATACCAAATAATATGCCTTAGTTTATTTTTCCCTAAAATTATTTACTAATAACATATCGAGATGTTTTTCCTGGATGACATTGGTTATGGTTAGTGGCAGTTCTACCCTAAATGTCGTACCGACTCCGACTTGACTAGCAAAGCTAATTCTTCCTCCATGAAGGTCTATACAATTGTTGACTATTGCCAAGCCTAATCCCGTTCCGGGCGTATTACCAACATTACTAGCTCGGTAAAATAGTTCAAATAAATTCTGCTGTTCCTCCGGTAAAATACCAATACCTTCATCTTTAATTAGAAAAACTACGCTTTGATCTTGAACTAATAGATCAATTTGAACATTACTGCTGTCTGGTGAGTATTTGACAGCATTTGAAAGCAAATTGCTTAGTATTTGTCGCAAAAGTTTCTTGTCTATACAAGCCATAAAGTAATCATCTGTTGATGAATTACCCAAGTGCTGAGGATAGAAGACTAGAGTATGCTTGGGAGAACTGAGTTGAATTTCTTCTACTAAAGAGCGACAGAAATCAACTAAATTAATACAAGTTGGTTCAAATGCTAATTTTCCAGCTTCAGCTTTATTAATTAGCAAAATATCATCTAAAAGTTGAGTAGTGTGTTGAACATAAGTCTGAATGCACTGGAGATGTTTCTGCTTTTGTTGTTCATCTAGTTTATGACTAAAACTTTTTAGGATGCCGGCAGATGAAGTAATTACAGCTAAAGGGGTTCGGAACTCATGGGAAGTCATAGAAATGAAACGAGATTTTAATTCACTGAGTTCTTTCTCTTTTTGTAAAGCCTTACAAATATTTTCTTCAGCTTGTTTGCGTTCGCGTATATCTTTAACTATCCCAATCACATAAATCGGTTTACCAATAGGATCTCGAATTAGAGAAACCGTTATATTTATCCAAATTGCATCACCATTTTTATGTAAATAGCGCTTCTCTATGGAAAATGTTTCTACATTTCCTGCTATTAATTGTTGCAACTTATTTTGATGGGCTTGTATATCCTCTGGATGTGTGATATCAGTAAAACTTTTATTCAGAATTTCTGCTTGGTTATAGCCAATAATTTCACACAACTTTTGATTAACTTTCAGAAAACGACCATCTAAAGTTTCTAGTTTAATTCCCACCGCTGCTTGATTAAAAATAGCACTAAGTTCTGCCTCACTTTTTTGTAAGTCTAAAGTGCGTTGCTGAACCCTGACTTCTAAATCTTGATTAAGTTTTTGTAGAGCTTCTTGCGCTCGTTGCCTTTGCAGTTCAGCAGATGCCCTGGCTGCAAATACTTTGAGAATTCCTTCAAATTTTTGTTGGTCAGGTATAGGTTTTTCATCTATGATGCACAATGAGCCAATCGGTTGACCAAAATTATCACTTAAAATAACTCCCATAAAACTTTCGGACTGCATAGCAGTCAACATTTCAGCATTAGGAAAGAGTTGCTGAATTCCTGAACCACAGTAATAAAATCCTTGCTTGAGCAAAATTTCACAAGGAGTTGATTTTGGATTGTAGGCAATATTTGGTTGTAACTGCCCATCAGACCACAATCCTAGAGTGTGAACTTGCCCATCAATTAATTCAGTCACCAAAGTGTTACGAACATCTAAAGTAGAAGAAATATGCTCAACTAATGCTGGAAAAAAGTCACATCCAGTTGTAGAAGCTGTACTTTCTATCAAACTTTGTAAGGCTATTTCAGCTTGTTTTCGTTTTGTAATATCAATTCCGACTGCAACCGCAGCTGTGTTTTGTTGATATTTTTGAGCAACGAGTAAGTAATTACATGTTTTGCCATTTATTTGGACATCAATAACCTGGGAATCTGCTACATCTTGCCTATCTAAAAATTCCCGCATAAATTCTGTAAAGTGTGGGCTGTTTTCCATAAAGCCCAATTCTTGACCAACAAAAGCATCGGTAGTCAGGTTAAAACTTTCAGCCAAATGGCGATTAACTCCTAAATAATACCCATCATCATTTACCCAAGAAACAAATCCTGGTACTGCATCTATAACTGTTTGTAATTGCTCTTTTGTTTGATGCAGATTTTTTTCTGCTCGTTTGTATTCTGTAATGTCTTCGGAAATACATAACAGGTATTCGGGTTGTTGATCTTTGTCATACAAAGGAATTTTAGTCGTGTGTAAAATTCTTCTACCAAGACTGTGACTATCAATAGATTCTTCAGAAATATCTTGAGGTACACCACTAGCAAAAGTTTCTAGGTCTTTTTGGTAGAAAACATCTGCTTGTTCTTTTGGGAAGAATTCGTAATCTGTTTTGCCAATAGCTTGCTCTGCGGTAATACCAAAAATATTTTCGCAGGTATGATTCCAGAGCTTGAATTTCCCAAAACTTTCTGGTTTGGCATCTTTAACAAAGACGCCCACAGGCAAATTATTAATCATTGACTGTAAAAAGTTACGAGTCTGTTGGAGTTCTTCTTGTGCTTTTCGGCTTTCAGTGATATCAATACCTGTACAAACGATATACTCAACTTGATTATCCCGATTAAGTAAGACTTTATTTGACCAAGAAATTAAGCGGCGATTGCTATCTTTAGTAACTAAAGGAGTTTCATAACGTTGAGGAAATTCTTTGGTTGCTAAATTTTGAAAAATATCTTTGATACATGCTGTTGTTTCAGGTAACAGCAACACATCCCAAACAAATCTTCCTTTAATTTCATCAAATGCGTAACCTGTAGCTTGTTCGCAAGTATGATTGAACCGAACAATTCTTCCCTGAGAATCTAGTACAATAACTAAAGCATCTGCTAGATTCAAAACGGCAGAAACAAAATTACGCTCCAATCGCAGTTCTGCCTCAATTTTCTGGCGTTCTAAAAGTTTAACTCGTGTATAATTGTATAGTTCTGCTTGTAGAATAGAAACTGTCACCAGACTTGTAGGAGTAACTAATCCAATTAATTCTCCTTGCTCGCCGACAATCGGTAGATGGCAAATCTGATGTTGCCTTAGCAAATGTAACGCGGTAAAAACATCTTTAAAATCTTTTAACTTTAGTGTTATTAACTCCCTTGTCATCACTTGGGCAACCCTGATTCCCTCTAGATTCTTTCCTTGTGCTGTCAGTTTAATTAAATCTCGTTGGGTAAGTATTCCTACCAACTGCGAGTTTTCCATAACTAAAACACAACTGGCAGCTTGAGATGGAGCGCTGTCTATATCTCTACTGGAGTTTGTCAAAGAATTGCTATTTTTGTTTGGCAAGCCATGACAATTACCTTGTGCTTCATTAATCAGTGCGATCACATCGGGAAGCAGAATCTCAGAGTTAACAATGAGCGGGTGACGAATGATAGTCTGTTGTAAGTTATCAGAACTGAGAGAGTTAATGAACATTATGTATAAATGCCTTGAAATAAATTATCTTTCTTTATATAAAGATGTAAGCAACATTTTTACTTATACGCTTTTAAAAAGCATCAGTGTTTTCTAGGATTAATTCTATTCTGATTTTTTATGTAAATTTTATATTATTTAAATTAAGCTCATCTCTGTTAAGAAGCATGTTCTTCTGAAAAGTATGTTATTGGATATTGGTTTGATTGATGATATAAAAAAACTATGTTTTCCAGATAGATGCAGCTTAACTCTAATGCCAGACATGGGAACTAAATAATAACTATGATTTGATTAAATTACTAAGATTTAAAACATCTAACTATGTTCATAATTCCAACATTTATCATTCTGCCAGGTTCGATTAATATCTTGACAGTCAGACTTATTCTCAATCCAGGGAATTGATGTCGGGCTGGTAACGGAAGATGAAACTATAGAGCTAACTAAAGACTTGAAACCCTTGACTTCAGGCATGGGGTATTCTGAATCCTGAATTCTGACTCCTTCTCATGAATTTTATTCATACTGGACACGGAGGGGAAAATTTTTCAGGGATTTGGCGATCGCACCATCCTGAAGGGCAATATAGAGATATCTCAGGCTGTCTATTTTGTATCTCAATATCGGCAGGAATTCCATCCCTTGAAGGGGTGAGAGAGATAGCTTTGGTATAAATTACTCATTTTGTATCAAGTTATTAGCATGATTATGATTATCGGGATATAATTTTTTGGAAGCGCGATCGCGTTTGTATTTTTAACTTATGAGTCATCCTTGTTGCCTCACGATCCTGCTGATTGATGATTGCGCTAAAAATCGGGAAATATATCATCACTTCTTGCAGCAAGATTGTCTGTATACTTATCGCATTTTGGAGTTTGAGACAGCAACGCCAGCACTGAAATGGTGTCAGCAGGAGATACCAGATGTGATTGTGCTGGATTTTGCGTTGCCTGATGGGGATGGACTGAAGTTTATTCAGCAATTTCGGGAATGCCATAGCCATACCCAAACTGCTGTAATTATGCTGACAGGACAAGGGGATGAAATTATCGCTATCCAGGCGATGAAAAGCGCTGTTCAAGATTATCTAGTTAAAGATAAACTCACGGCTGAAGTTCTTCAAGGCGCAATTCATCATGCCGTTGAACGGATGCATCTAATTCGACAATTACAACAAAGTCGAGAACAACAACAACTGATTGCCGCGATCGCCTTACGGATTCGTCAGTCTCTTAAACTAGAAGAGATTCTGGATACCATCGCCACAGAAGTACGGCAGTTTTTGCAAGCAGACCGAGTAGTGGTCTATCAATTTCAGCCAGATATGAGCGGTACAATTGTTGCAGAGTCAGTGCTTCCTGGTTGGACGGTGGCTATGGGAAGGCAAATTCTGGACACCTGCTTACAACAGCGAGCCGGAAGTGACTATCGCCAAGGAAAAAAACGAGCGATCAACGATATTTATCAGGCTGGTTTGACTAGTTGTCATTTGCAACTTCTAGAACAATTTGAAGTCAAAGCCAATCTGGTAGTACCTATTATAGTTAAAGAGCAATTATGGGGATTATTAATTGCTCACCAATGTACTGCATCTCGCCACTGGCAATCAGTAGAACTAGATTTGTTGGATCAACTGGCAGTACAAATAGCGATCGCCATTCAGCAGGGAAGCGCATATCAGCAATTACAGGCAGAACTGGCAGAACGCCAGCGGACAGAAGCAGCTTTAAAAGCCAGTGAAGAAAAGCTCAAGCTTACCCTGAATTTTGCTGGTATAGGCTATTGGGAGTGGAACCCAATCACCAATCAAATATTTGCTAGTGAAAATACAATTCGCTGTTTTGGTTTTGATCTGAGCGATCAAAACTGGACTTATGAAAAATGGCTCAACCAGTTACATCGAGAGGATCGAGAATGGGTTGAGCAGGATTTGAGGCAGGCGATCGCCACACAAACTGATTACGCTGTGGAATATCGAGTTGTCTGGCAAGATGGCAGCATTCACTGGGTATCAGGAAAAGGACGGGGAGTTTACGACACAACCGGACAACTGCTGCGGATGTTAGGCGTGTTAATAGACATCACAGAACGCAAACTCTCAGAAGAAGAACGGCGACGCGCTCAAATATTGCAAATTGAATTACATTTTCTAGAGCAGATTCTCGAAATAGTTCTAGCAGGTTACTGGGACTGGGATATTCCCAACAATCAGGAGTATTTGAGCTTAACCTTCAAGCAGATGTTTGGCTATGAAGATCGTGAATTGCCAAATACACCAGAGAGCTGGCAACGCCTGATTTTTCCAGAAGATTTACCAGGTGTTTTAAAACTTTTTGATCAACACATCCAAAGTCGTGGAAAAATTCCCTTTTACAACGAAGTGAGATATCGACACAAAGATGGTTCTACCGTTTGGGTAATTTGTTCTGGTCGTGTCATTGCATGGGATCAAAACGGCAATCCTCTCCGCATGATTGGTTGCCATATTGACATTACAAAACGCAAACACATAGAAGCTCAATTATTAGCGATCACTAATTTGCAACAAGCTATTTTAGATGGTACTGACTATGCCATTATTTACAATAACTCAAATGGCATCCAAACTTTCAATGCAGCGGCTCAGAAAATGTTGGGCTACAAAGCCGATGAGGTCATTCAGCAAATAAACCCAACTAGATTTCACGACTTGGAAGAACTCAACCAACAAGCAGCAGAACTCTCGTTGGAATTGGGTAGGGAAATTGCACCCGGTAGGGAATTTTTTACTATCGTCACTCAAAATGGAAGCACCTATGAAAATGAATGGACTTACATTCGTAAGGACGGCTCTCGCTTCCCTGTATTTCTGTCGATGAAAATCCTCCAGGATTTGGAAGGACACAATATTGGCTTCTTGAGTATTGCCAAAGATATTACCCAGCAAAAACAAATAGAGACAGCCCTTCAAGACAGCGAACTTCGTTATGCACATCTGGCAGAAGCGGCTCCTGTAGCTATTTTCCGGCTGGATGTCTTTGGTAGCTGCATCTACGCCAACGATCGCTGGAGTGAGATGACTGGTAGACCAACACAGGCAGCATTGGGTATGGGTTGGGTACAAACTTTGCACCCAGAAGACGGCGAGCGTTTGAGGAGGGAATGGTTTCTAAAATTTGAGCAAGAACATGTTAACCCAAGGGAATTTCATCAGAGTGAAGGCAGGCATCTACGTCCAGATGGCAGCATCAACTGGTTCTATGTGCAAGTGCTACCCGAAATCAACACCAATGACAAGATTATCGGCTACATCGGTACATTGACAGACATTAGCGATCGTAAACTTGCTGAAGAAAAATTGCATCACCTCTCAGAACGTCTCACCCTAGCGATTAGCTCTGGAGGATTCGGCATTTGGGAATATGATTTCGTCCAGGACAAGCTAATTTGGGACGATCGCATGTACGAACTGTATGGAGTAAACAACACTAATTTTAATCATTCTTTTGATGCTTGGTTCAACTGCCTGCACCCAGACGATCGCCCTTATCTGCTGGAAACTATGGAACAAGTTGTCCAACGCAAAAAAGAATATAATGTTGAGTTCTGCATTGTTCAGCCGAGTGGAGAAATTCGTTTCCTCAAAGGTTGCGGTATTCTCAAACGTACCCAGCAGGGTGAACCTGTATGGATGATTGGGATTAACTATGATATCACCGACCGCAAACAAGCCGAACAAGAACTCATCCACAATCGGGATTTGCGAGAAGCAATTTTTAACGAATCTGCTGATGCCATTTTTCTGGTCGATCCGCAAACGCTGCTCACCCTAGATTGCAATCGGCGGGCGGTGGAAATGTTTGAGGCGGTTGATAAAACTGAATTGATTAATATTAGTGGGCAAACACTCCAGCGGTATCCATTCACTCCTCGCGAAACGGATGCGATCGTCACAGATATGCAGTTAAAAGGTGTGTGGAGCCGAGAGATTGAATATGTTACTCTTCAGGGCAAAATTTTCTGGGGAAATATTGCAGCTAAACTGATTACTGTTGCCGGACGTACCATGAACCTAGTACGGGTTACAGATATTAGCGAACGCAAACAGGCACAAGAGGCACTGGCGAAATATGCCCATGTCGTCGAAGATTTGTACAATAATGCTCCTTGTGGCTACCATTCCCTCGACAGCGAAGGCCGATTGCTCAAGGTCAACGAGACTGAACTGCAATGGTTGGGTTATACCCGTGAGCAAATGATTGGCCAACCCCTAGAGAATTTTCTCACCCCAGCCAGTCGCTTGTTTTTCGCACAAAACTATCCTCATTTCAAAGAACAAGGCTGGGTAAAAGATTCGGAGTTTGACATGATTTGTAAAGATGGCAAGGTTTTGCCAGTACTGATCAGTGCTACTGCCGTCAAGGATGTAGATGGAAACTATTTATACAGCCGTACTACCCTGTTTGATATCCGCGATCGCAAACAAATCGCGCAAGCATTGGAAGAATCACGCAAAATGCTACAAACGGTACTAGATACATTCCCCCAAAGTGTTTTTTGGAAAGACCGCCAATCGCGGTTTATCGGCTGCAATCCAGCATTTATCCGCCATTCTCAACTGACAGCCAATGAAATCATCGGCAAGACTGACTTTGAACTACCTTGGTCAAAATGGGCACACCTTTACTGTGCAGACGATGCAATGGTGATGAACACCCGAACACCGAAACTAGGCTATGAGGAGCCATCTGAAGGGTCTAATGGCGAACAACTCTGGCTGCGAACAAATAAAGTTCCTCTGACCAATAGTGCAGGTGAGGTGATTGGCATACTGGTATCTCACGAAGATATCACAGAACGCAAACAAGCCGAAGCACAACTCCGGCAGACCAATGAGCAACTTGCTAACACCAACGTAGAACTTGCCCGTGCCACTCGCCTCAAAGACGAATTTCTCGCCAACATGAGCCATGAACTGCGAACACCCCTGAATGCAATTTTGGGGATGTCAGAGGGCTTACAAGAAAGTGTATTTGGTTCCATCAATGAAAAACAAGCAAAAGCGATCGCCACAATTGAGCGCAGTGGCAGACATTTACTAGAACTAATCAACGACATTTTAGACTTATCTAAAATCGAATCTGGCAAACTAGAACTGCAATTGAGTGATGTTTCTGTCAGAAGCATTTGTGATACCAGCCTTGCTTTTATCAAGCAGATGGCTTTAAAAAAGCATATTCGTCTTCATACTCATATTTCTGAGAATATTGACACCATCCAAGTAGACGATCGCCGCCTGCGTCAGGTACTAATCAACCTGTTGAGTAATGCTGTCAAGTTCACGCCAGAAGGGGGTTCTGTAAAGTTAGAAGTCCGGTTAGGGGAGGCAGGGGGAGATGAGGGAGCAGGGAGCAGGGAGCAGGGGGAAAATTCCTCTCCTCTGCACCCTTCCCCCCGCCCCTCTGCCTCACTCCCCTCATCCCCTTCAAACCTCTACTTCCATATCACTGACACCGGCATCGGTATCGCCGCTGAAGAAATCGGCAAGCTGTTTCAGCCCTTTATCCAGCTTGACAGCAGCCTCAACCGCCAGTACAGTGGTACTGGTTTAGGTTTAGCACTGGTACAACAGATTGTTACCTTACATGGAGGAACAGTTTCGGTTAGTAGTGAAGTTGGCAAGGGAAGTTGTTTTACTGTTCGCATTCCCTACTGTACTAGCGATAATGTTCTAACCACGCAGGTAAATACTTTTTTTTCCAACTATCGCTTACCTGCTGAAAATGCTCAAGTTTTGATTATCGAAGATTCTGTTGCGGCGGCTGAACAAATCACTCGCTACTTCAGCGAAATGGGAATGCAGCCCATCATCTATCCCCAAGGTGAAGGCGCTATAGAAGAAGTACTGCGCGTTCAGCCTGCTCTGATCGTTATGGATCTACAACTGCCTAATCTATCTGGTTGGGACGTACTAAATCAACTCAAGGCCAACCCAAAAACCAAAGATATTCCAGCGATCATTATTTCAGTTGTGGATGAGCGTAGCAAAGGACTGGCTCAGGGAGCGTTTGAATACTTGGTCAAACCCATTACTCGCGCTCAACTTCAGGTAACTATAGAGAAACTGCATGCTTCTGACTTGCCAAATCTAATTGTAGTGCCTGAAGCAGTTCTAGACGCTCCTTTGATTTTGCTGACAGAAGATAATCAAGCAAATATTGATACTATGTCCGGCTATCTTGAAAGTCGAGGGTATCGTCTCATTTTGGCAAACAATGGACAACAAGCTATTGATCTTGTGAGAGTTCAACGCCCCAACTTAATTGTGATGGATATTCAAATGCCGGGAATGGATGGGTTGGAAGCAATGCGCTGTATCCGTAGTGATCGCCAATTTCTGCATATTCCAATTATTGCACTCACGGCATTAGCTATGCCTGGCGATCGCGAAACTTGTTTAGCAGCCGGAGCAAACGAATATTTGACCAAACCAGTAAAACTTAAACAGCTTGTAGCCACAATTCAACAACTTTTAGGAAGGTAGCGGAAATTCTCGATGGATAGTCAACCCTCTATTTTAGTAATCGATGATGAACCCGATAACTTTGATGTTGTTGAAACTTTGCTGGATGGTGAAAACTACCAACTATATTATGCTCCTAGTGGTCAACAAGCTCTAAATCGCCTCGATAGTTTTCAGCCCGATCTGATTTTATTAGATGTGATGATGCCCGATCTCGATGGGATGGAAGTCTGCCAACGCATCAAAGCCGATCCACAATGGCAAGCAGTACCGATCATTATGGTGACGGCATTAACCGATAAAGAAGATTTGGCTCGATGTCTGGGAACGGGTGCAGATGACTTTATTAGTAAACCCGTCAATGGCGTGGAATTACGAGCTAGAGTTCATTCTATGTTGCGGATTAAACAGCAACACGAAAGTATGCAAGTATTGCTCAAACTGCGAGAAGACATGGTAAATATGATTGTACACGATCTGCGAAATCCACTTACCAGCATTGTCTTAGGCGCAGAGATTCTGAGGTTTACAGGTTTGTCACCTAAACAGCAGCAAGGAAAAATCGATCAAATTTTACTTGCTGCACAACAGTTACAATCGTTAATTGATAGCTTGCTGATCATGGCAAAGCTAGAATCTGGAAAAATGCTTCTCAACTACACAGAAATAGACCTTTGTACCCTGTGTATGTCAGCTATCGCAGATATTGAGGCGATCGCTGCTCAAAAGAACTTGACCCTTTTTAGTGACTTACCCGAACCTGGTGGCATTGTTGTAGTAGATGCGGTTATCTTTCGTCGAGTACTGGATAATTTACTTTCCAATGCCATTAAATTCTCCCCATCCAAGTCTCAAGTCACCCTACGGGCAGAGTATTTGGTAGCAGGAGGCGCTAAAGTGCAAATTGCTGATTCCGGTTCGGGAGTAAGTCAAGACTTACGACAAATCATTTTTAAAAAGTATGAAATTGGAACTCTGATGTCAGAAGTTTCACAAATTGGTTTAGGATTGGCTTTCTGTAAAATGGCGATTGAAGCACATTCCGGTACAATTACCATCGAAGATAATCATCCAAATGGTAGTATCTTTACTGTATTACTCAAAAATCAATAATTAATTCTAAAGAAATGTAAGGGCAATGCATGAATTGCCCCTACGAAATATCATATTTTCAGTGTCTTTTTGCCTAAGCCTTGGTCATATAGAAAAGCTAAGGCGAAACAGATCAGGTACAGGGATTAACCACGACCCCAGTCGCGATCGCGTTCATAGCGACGGTTGTTGTCATAAATGTTGCGAAGGTTATTATCGCGTTCATAGCGACGATTATTTTCGCGTTCATAACGGCGGTTATTTTCGCGTTCATAGCGGCGATGATTATTGTCACGGTTATTTTCGCGTTCATAGCGGCGATGATTATTGTCGCGGTCATTGTCACGGTCATAGCGGCGATGATTGTCGCGGTCATAGCGGCGATTATTATCGTCACGAATGTTGCGAAGGTCGTTCTGGCGGTCATAGTCACCATTTCTGTATTGGCGACTATGACGTTCGTAGTTACCATCATCGTTGCGTTGATAGCCGTAGTTATCTAACTCAGCAAGATAAGACGCTGGTGTATTAGCATCAGCTTTTGGAGAAATAGCCAAAGCTGATGCAGATGCTATCAAGCCGGCAAGTAAAATGGAGGTAAAGCGGTTCATGATGTGAGTCAAAAATTGTTGACAGTAATTTATGCAAGTCCAGTCTGTTTAGGAAGAGCAGATTCCACAAGTTCTTAAATCAATCCTAACAGTGTTGAATAACTCGAAAAGTTTTCTTAGGTGCGGTGATTCAGAAAAGTTTTGTTGTCTGTGATACTTTCTGACGTTCCAAATGCCGGGAAAAGTTAAAATTAAAATTAATCTATCAAATACCTTTGCTAAATAAGAGGATGTTTTAAAAGTCCTCTGCTCGGTAGCAAAACGTTTTAGATCCCCCTAAATCCCCCTTTTTAAGAGAGACTTTTAGAGACTTTGCCCCCCTTTTTAAGGGGGGGTTGGGGGATCAATAAGTGCATAAAATTACAGCCACCCACTTTCAAAACATCCTCTAAAGAATTATTTTTGATTTAATTCGTAGGAGAGTTTTTAGTACAATATGTACTTTCAGTTAATTTTTGAGGCTGGGAATTACCCAGCCGGCTGTTTGCTATTTTAAATTAATCTACACTTGTGACATCTATCTGAAGGTTATCGAAGTTAGCGATCGCTTCTTGTAATTTATCCAAAACTAGATCGACAGCAATACTACCTAAGTCTCCAGAGGCGCGGGTACGGATACTCAAGGTGTTGGTTTCCACTTCTTTCGCTCCCACCACTGCCATCACGGGTATTTTTTCTTTCTCTGCATTGCGAATCTGTTTACCCAAGCGATCGCCACTGGTATCAACTTCTGCACGGATGCCCAACGCACGCATTTTCGCCACCACATCTTTCGCAAAGTCTAGCTGTGTATCGCCCACCGGCAGTAATCTAGCTTGCACTGGCGCTAACCACAAAGGGAAATCACCAGCATATTCTTCAATTAAGATGCCAATCAACCTTTCCAGTGAACCAAAAGGCGCACGGTGAATCATTACTGGGCGTTTGCGAACCCCATCTTCGGCGACATACTCCAACTCAAAGCGTTCTGGCAAATTGTAATCTACTTGCACAGTTCCTAATTGCCACTCCCGATCTAGGGCATCACTAAAGATAAAGTCGAGTTTCGGCCCATAAAAAGCCGCTTCTCCAATACCTTCAAAGTGTTCCATCCCCAAGGTTTCAACCGCACGGCGAATTGCACCTTCGGCTTTGTCCCAAACTTCATCAGAACCGATGTACTTATCACTAGCAGGATCGCGGAAACTGAGTCTAGCTTTAAAGTTCTTCAGTTGCAGCTTATTGAACACCGACAAAATCAAATCCACCACACTGAGGAATTCGCTATCTAGCTGTTCTGGGGTGACAAACAAGTGAGAATCATCCACAGTAAAACCGCGCACCCTTGTTAAACCGCCCAATTCCCCTGATTGTTCGTAGCGGTAAACAGTGCCAAATTCTGCCAGTCGCATCGGTAGTTCCCGATAAGAGCGTAACTCACTCTTATATATTTGGATGTGGAAGGGGCAGTTCATCGGCTTCATAACGAAGCCCTGTTCCTGTGCAGCAGCTTCTTGATCGTCCGCCATTAAGGGGAACATATCTTCTTTATATTTCTGCCAATGTCCAGAGGTTTTAAATAAATCTACTCTGGCAATGTGAGGCGTTACTACAGATAAATAACCCCGTTTTACCTGTTCTTGCTTGAGGAAGTCTTCTAAAGTACTCCGTAACAGAGTGCCTTTGGGTGTCCACAAAGGTAAACCCGGCCCTACTAGATCGGAAAATATAAATAATCCCAGTTCCTTACCCAGTTTCCGATGATCTCGTCGCAGCGCTTCTTCTTTGCGTCGCTTGTACTCAGCGAGTTGTTCTGGACTTTCCCAGGCGGTGGCATAGATGCGTTGTAGTTGGGCTTTAGTTTCATCCCCACGCCAATAAGCGCCAGCAACGCTTTCTAGTTCAATTGCTTTCGGGTTTAATTCACTGGTATTTTCCAGATGAGGCCCCGCGCACAAATCCCACCACTCATTCCCCAGGTGGTAAATCGTGATTGGTTCGTTTTTGATATCTGCCAGAATTTCTAGCTTGTAAGGTTCTTTAATTTCCTGAATCCGGCGTTCTGCTTCTTCGCGGCTGACTTCTTCCCGAATTACTGGCAATTTACGATTGATAATTTTCGCCATCTCTTTCTTGATGGCTTTGAGATCGTTTTCGCTAAATGGTTCTGGATTGTCGAAGTCGTAGTAAAAACCGTTTTCAATCCAAGGGCCGATTGTAACTTGTGCCTTGGTAAACAGCTTTTGTACCGCCATTGCCATTACATGGGAAGCAGTGTGGCGAATCTTTTTTAAGTTCTCCGATTCGCTGGTACGCGGTAAATAAATTTTTTCAACTTGTTCTGACTGTTGTGACTGATTTGATGGATTTGGCGACATTGGCTGCTGAACCGTTGGCGAAGTGATTACAAAAGTTGATTTATCTGAATCTGTAGACTTATTCAACTATAACGACTTTGGTTTTTGCCAGTTAAGCTATCAAGAAAGAATTCAGAATGAATTGGAATCCGATGGTTACTTAGTTTGTCGAAGTACTGGCGTAATGAATAGAGGGGTTTAAGACTCCGCTAAATATGTTTTCTTTAATGGTGCTTCTAGGTGGCGGGTTTGAATCCCCCACTATTTTGATTCTGAGTCCTGAATTTTGACTCCTGAATTCTTCTTCAATCCAAAGATAAAGATAAATTTTTGATTTCTTACCTGAGTGTCAAATTCAGGATTGCCCACGTAGGCGTAGCCCGTCGTAGACATCGCTAATTTATCCTATGAATTGCAACTCGGTGTCATATATACCTACTTGTGCCTCTCCAAAGGCACTGTACAAACCTGATATCAAGACTATAATAATAAAATCTGTGTTCTTTGTTACATATTTTTACATCTCACAATTATGAGAAAAAAACGAAAAGTGTTAAGAAACGTAAATAACGTTAATATTAGTAAGCAAGTTTGAAATATGCCTCTCATTTATGCCAGACTCAAATGTACCAGGGACTGAGTTGCTGAAAACGGTTTTAGAACCCCTGCTAGAAGATTTTCAGCATTGGTTTACGCGATCGCGCCATTTACTCGAAACTGAGGAACTCTCATTTATGAGTCACCAAAAGCAATCTGACTTGCTCTTGCGGGTTAAGCAAGCGCAGGATGAACTAAATACCGCGAAGATGCTGTTTAATGCAACTGATAAACAAGTCGGGATTGAGATGGCAACGTTAATGCCTTGGCATGAATTAGTAACAGAATGCTGGAATGTCGCAATGCGCTTTCGTCAAGGACGAGAAGTCTAAGCAGCACCTATGAGCATCTGCTAAATTACGGCAGATTACTTACCAAATATCTAATGACAAAATGAGGAAGCGTCTACATAAGATGGTAAATCAGTCGTCAAAGAGATAGTAAAAAATTTCTAACAATTTCTTAACATTATTTGGATTAACAAGATAATGTATCCTATGCTACCGTAAGTGAAATAACGGTTGACAAATAGCTTCATATAGATGTAAGCGCGCGAAGAGTGCGTAAAATACTCGTCTTAACTGTGATTCACAGAATCGGCGAAACAAAGCGTTACAAAATAAAGTTTAAAAAATTCCTGTCCTGGAGGAAAATCCAATGTTACATCTCCTTTACATTCTTGCTTTTACAATCCTTGCATTTATAGCGGTTGGGAACTTAATTCGTAACCTGATCATGTTCAGTTTTGATCGGGAGCGGACTTACCCAACGAATTCCTCACAAATGAATAATCAAGGCAACTATGGTTATTATTCATCAAAGAGACAATTTGTACCCCATCCAGAGTTATTAGATAGCGCCGGAAACTTAATTAAAGAGCCACTTTTGGTAATGCGTTCAATTAACGTTGAAGATGCGCGTCAACATCTCGATGCACTTTACGAAGCATCCCCAGGAAATAAAAGAGACAATTCAGAAGAAGCATAAAATTAGAGACGCGATTAATCGCGTCTGTTAATAATTTGGGTGTAAATTATTGTTATTTTTGCATCCTTAATTTTTTTTAGTATAAATTTATTACCGTTCTGAAATTTGAGGCGATCGCCTACTTAGGCTGGTAAGTTAATATTTTGTTGTCCTCGTGAATACTATGAAAACTGAAGTCTTAAAAAAGAGACTCCATAAAAGTCGTCCAATGACGACAGTCACAATTCGCATTCCCGAAGATGTGATTGAGGATTTGAAGCGAGTAGCACCATTGCTAAGGTTTTCTAGTTATCAGCCATTAGTTCGCACTTACATCGGACAACAACTCCGAGATGATCTTGAGCGACTTGAGGGTGATACTGGTTACTAGCATAGAATAACTTATGATCTATTATTTAGAAGTGTATTGACCAGATTTGAGTTCATAGTAGATGGGCCACCAGTATCACAACAGACTCGTAAGCGTGGTAAGGGCAATCGGCTTGAAGATTGGAAAAAGACAGTGCTACAAGAGGCTAAAAAATACTGGTCTTCAGAACAAAAAATAGCTATTGGGTGGGTTATGCTCCAGATAACCTATTTCTATGATTCCGATCAAATGGATGTAGACAATATAGTGAAGCCTATTCAAGATGCACTTAAAGAATTAGCATACTACGACGATCGTCAAGTAAGCGATCTCGTAGTTAGAAAGAGAAATTTGTCAGGTAACTTTAGAATAGAAAACATGACCCCGACATTGGCGGAAGGCTTTGCTCGCGGCAATGAGTTCTTACATATTGTGGTAATTGATGCTCCTAACCAGGAGGTAATTATTTGATGGAAACTCCAACCGCAAACTTAGAAAGAGAGCGATTGCTGAAACTAGCAGAGGAGTATCGTGAAAAGGGTTACGAAGTTTTTTTTCATCCAAATCTAGAAGAATTGCCTGACTTCCTTAATAAATATCGCCCCGACATGATAGTACGTCGGGGGGAAGAAAATGTAGTTATTGAAGTGAAGTCACGCTCCTCACTGAACTCTTCTTCTAATCAAGACTTACGTAATTTAGCTCAAGCGGTAGAAAAACATCCTGGTTGGAGATTTGAATTAGTAATGACCAACCCAGAGGATATAATGTATTCTCTGAAAGCAGAGGGTTCTCTTCAAGAACATGAAATAGAATCGCAGTTGCAAGTAGCAAGGCAACTGATAACGCAACATCCAGAATCAGCTATCTTATATTCATGGTCTTTAGTAGAAGCAACTTTGAGACTTATAGCCCAAAAGGAGGAGCTAAGTTTACAAAGATTTGATCCACTCTATTTGGTGAAGCAATTAGCAATTGAAGGTGTAATTTCAAAATCTCAGTATCAATTACTAATGAATTCACTCTTATTACGTAATTCTATTGCTCATGGCTTCAAAACTACACAAATTACGCAAAATTCTGTATATGAATTGATCGAGCTTACAGAGCAACTTTTGAGAACTCTACACACTAGCGATGAACCAGGCTAACACTTGGTTATTGGAGTGGATGGCACTTGCGATGATGTCTACGACGGGCTACGCCTACGCACTAATCATAAAATAGGGAGTAGTAAATTAATTCCCTACTCCCTACTCCCTTTCTAAGCTTCAATAACTACCCGTAAATTGCCCCGTTTTTTCGCAACGCGACAAGCAGTCGTAGTCCCAGAACGCTCGAATTCCAAATCGAGGATGGTGGGGCCGACTCGCAAATTATGAAATGACAGGCGATTAATCGATTCTGGCAAAGCGGGGTCGATGATTCGCAAGCAGTTATTTTGAGCATCAGGTACCAAATTGACCATCATTTGCAGTAGTTGGAAAATACTACCCGTAGCCCAAGCTTGGGGAGTGCAGGCAACTGGATACTGCACAGGGGTATTATCACCGTTCCGTTCGTAGCCGCAGAAGAGTTCTGGAGGACGTTGATAGGGTTGTTGCTGGGTCATATCGAATAAACCTTGGAATATTTCTAAGGCTTGATCGATTAGACCGAGCGATCGCAATCCCATTGCAATCAGAGCGTTATCATGGGGCCAAACCGAACCAGTGTGATAACCCATTGGATTGTAAGCAGGTGACAAACTACTCAGAGTCCGAATTCCCCAACCATTAAACATATCTGGGGCCCGCAACCGTTCTGCTACACTATGAGCTTTTTCGTGTGTGAAGAGTCCCAAATGTAGACAATGACCGGGGTTTGAGGTGATACTATCTACTGGCTTGCCATCTCCATCCAAAGCCAGAGCGCAGAAATCCTGGTTTTCCACCCAAAAATCTCGATTAAAACGAACCCTGAGATTTCTGGCCTCTTCTTGCCAACGATCTGCCAAATCAAGCCGCTTCTTCATCCTAGCGATTTCTGCTAGGCGGATTTTTGCCGCATAGACGTAAGCTTGCACCTCAGAGAGCGAAATTGGCCCATTAGCTAATTCTCCCTTGTGGTCTACAATACAGTCGCCAGAATCTTTCCAACCTTGGTTAACAAGACCGCGTTTCGATTTACGAAAATAACTGAGGTAGCTGGTTTCTTTGCTATTGCGATCGATCCACTCCATTGCTGCGAGAGCATTGGGCCAAAGTTGCTCTAGAAGTTCTTGATCGTTAGTCCAAGCGTAATGTTCGGCGTAGAGCATCAGCCACAGGGGAGTCGCATCAACTGTACCGTAGTAGGGCGTATGGGGAATTTCTTGACAA
Organism: Nostoc sp. NMS8; assembly: GCF_017115045.1. Lineage (GTDB taxonomy): Bacteria > Cyanobacteriota > Cyanobacteriia > Cyanobacteriales > Nostocaceae > Nostoc. Next base: position 98,233 of record NZ_JABXKK010000085.1, read on the forward strand.
CGAGCCATTTCTCCCAAACGTAACTCGTGCAAAATCTTACCCGGTTCTTCTTCGCGCCATTCGTCATCGACTTTACCTTGGTATGTCGCCAGCAATATCAGGGTTTCCTTGGCAATTTCCGAGTTTAACATCAGAGTTTGAGAAGCTGTAACCAGCGAATCTCGCCCAAATAGTGTCGAAAACCAGGGCACTCCGGCGGAAACAGTCTTATGCTTACCAAAAGATTGGCGCAACAAATACATATCTTGTTCAGCCCGCTCAATCACTCGATTGAAGGTGCTTTTATCTGAGCTAATGCGGGTAATTTGTTGTACCCAGTTTTGCTCCTCCATCAACTCAGCAGCTTTCGCCTGTCCTAAAGTAGTAGCGGCGCTGACGGTTGAACTAGACTGGTTGTTTTTCAACATACTCACTCGGTAGCCCAGCTTTTGAGTTTCGTGAGAAGCCAACTCTAGCTGCCAAACCGCAGTATAACCCTTGAAATAGTCTGGTTGCCGATGCTGGAATAGAATTCGGGATTCCATCACCGAGCCATCCAGACCTTGATAGGCAAGTGTTAGGGATTCTTCCCTAGAGGCGGATGGCTCTTTGGGTATCGGTGAAACGCCATCGACCTGAGAAAATGTTCCTTCCTCAGTCGTTGGTTCGACTAAGCGTAAAAGCCGGCCTCGTTTTTCTCTGTCATAGCCCCGGACTTCAAATAAATCAACAAAATCTGCATCAAAGCTGATGCTTAGTTCAAAATTGACAGTGGTTGTGCTGTAGTTAGATACCTCTATTTCTTCAAATAGTGCGCCATTCAGCACAATTTCTCGGCGAATTCCGATAGTCTCGGCTTTCAAGCGATCGTCGATTTTGGGGGTAGTACACAAAACTGAGAGCGAAAACCCTTTCTCAGCAGTACTACTGAGAAGTACAGGCGATCGCCCTTCAATTTGCAACTCCAAGCGATTAAGAAATCTCGTATCACAACAAAACAGTCCCATACTAGGATTGCCATTGTTGAGAGAACAGCCAGAAATATTCCCGATAGTATCTGTTACAAAAAATAAATCATCATCTTTAACCGTCAGTGTCGGTTGCGATCTTTCAGCCACAACACAAGGCCACTCCGGGATAGGTAATTGTTCGGCAGGAATAAAAGTTTTTCCATCCAGGAAAATTTTTTCCGGGGTTATGAGTGTATCCGGTGTCATTAGTCAAAGTTCCGTGTATGGGTCTATTTTTGAGTATAATTCTCTCAACCAAAAGGCAAAGGGGCAGAGGGGAAAGAAGAAATACCCTCTTGTTTTGAGACAGAGCAACTAAATTTATTTAGATCGCAAAAAGAAATATTTGTGCCGAGATACACAGTGCAAACAAATAACACCGTATCCTGGAGAGACAGAAGATACAAAAGTCCGGTCACGTTGCTTCTCTACAAGACGCCAAGGGCGAACGCTCCGAATTCAAAATGACGCTCGTGACGCTCGTTCGCCCTTGGCGTCTCCCCTTGAGAGAAGACTTGCTAACGCTGCGCTAACAAAATTCTTGCATTATTGATCCCCATAAATAAATTTAGGGGCTTGTATCACGAGTCGTTTTCGGTCAGTTATTCTCACTCTGCTTTAACAGCCTTTTTCAAGTAATTGAACTATAGCGTTTTCTAATCATATAAAGTACATCATAGCCCTCTCCTCATTTGCGGGGAGGGGGTTCTTGTACCTCTACTCAAGCGAGAACTGCCATATACTACTCCTCACTCCCTAATTCCCCGTCTTAGTCGTGGGCTATGCAATCAATGATCCTTAAAACCATACAATAATTAGTATTTTAGTATCATAGCCCCTGAAAGATTTTGCCTATACAGGCACATAGCAAAGTTGGTCAAGAATGTATATTGGGCGTAGTAGGTTGTCAATCAACCAATTAAGTTGTGTGTACTCCTCCTAGTTGGTAACGAAGTGTTGCGCCTGCTTTGGCGAAAAGCGCTTTTTTGGCGTTCTTTACATATTGCAACTGTCTATTTAACTTGAGAGTCCCTTGGAATTTGTACAATGCAGCTGTGACGTGGATCTGATCGAGGTTGAGCGTTTAACAATAATTCATGAGCATTTCGACTTCTGTGCTGAGTGATCTGCTAAAGTCCCTACCCTACTTGCGGCCCCAGCTATATTTTAAGGCTTCACTAACGGCGCTCTCCCACGCGATGGAAGATCAAGTTTTGGCTGGGACTTTAGTCCAACCCCTTGTAATTGCTAGTTTCCAGCGAGAGCGATTCTACCGCCAAGAAGCTCATCGCTACCAGCGACTTGCCTTGCGGAGTAATCAAATATACGTATTATCTGCTCCAGAAACGGATTTTACTAACAGTTCGGAACACTACGAAAAAGTGGCTTTTGAGCCAACGGATGGCTTAAGTCACGAGTGGCATTTGGTCGTGATTGCTGACAATTACGCTACTTGTCTGGTTTGCCGGGAAAACCTTAGTTCAATTGCTAAAAATAAGCAACTACCAGAACTAAGCCCTAATCTGGATATCGACACAGCGCGAAGATTTGAGGGAATTTGGACATCGGAAAGGGGAGTTAGCCTCAAAGCAGCCGAATTGCTGTTAGACAGGATTTTGGTTTACAGACCAGAACTAGTAAGTAAAATTGAGGAGGCACGTCAGAGGTTTGGCATCGGACAGCCACGAAACTACTCTGGAGCAGAACAGGTCAATGAATATGCCTGTGACATTGATACAGATCCCTTTGTGCAGCGCTTAATAACTTATTTGCAAGCGAGTCAGTACAAATTGCACAAAGCCTATCGTTCCATTGCTGCCCAAGCACGAAAAGAGCGATTAGTCAACTCAATTAGTACTGCCATTCGGCGATCGCTCGATCCTCACGAAGTTCTCCAGGTGGCGGCACAAGAATTAGGACAACACTTAGAAGCTTGTCGCTGTTTAATTTACCGCGCTCAAGCCGCAGATAGCCAAGCCATAATTGAACACGAGTTTTTGACGCCTGGTACTTTATCTGTTTGTGGGCAAACCTGGGAGTTAGAGAAAAATTCCCTATTTCGGGACATCGTAGAACAAGGCGAAGGTGTTTGTGTGAGCGATACGTTGAGCGATCCTCGCGTTACCAATTCGCCAGGACTTTCGATGATCGCCAAAAAGTTTGCCATTCGTTCTTGGTTGATGGAACCAGTATTTTATCAGGGGCGATTATTGGGCATTGTGGAGTTACACTATTGCCGAATGCCACCGCACGAGTGCCAACCAGGGGAATTGGATTTGGTAGAAGCGATCGCCACCCAGGTAGGAGCCGCTCTCATTCAAGCGGAAGCCTACGCTAACCTAGAAGAACTTAACCAACAGCTAGAAGCCCTAGACCGCACCCGCAGCAACCTTATAGCCATCACTGGGCATGAACTGCGTACCCCCCTATCAACAATTCAAGTCTGCCTAGAAAGTCTCGCTAGTGAGCCAGATATGCCTTTGGAGTTGCAGCAAATCATGCTCAACACTGCTCTTTCTGACTCAGAGCGGATGCGAAAACTGGTACAAGATTTCCTCACACTTTCCAACTTGGAAAGCGGTCGAGTGCAATGGCATCCAGAATCACTCAGCTTACAAGAGTGTATAGATTTATCACTCAGCCGGAATCGCACGCGTTCCTCAACCGAAAAGCCGCCCCAAATCAAAACTCAAATTGCCGAAGACCTACCTCTGGTTAGAGCCGATGGTGATTGGCTAGTAGAAGTACTGGCAAAACTCATGGACAATGCTTATAAATTTACGCCACCCCAAGGAGAAATTACCATTAAAGCGATTTACAACAGCCGTCAAATGGTCGAGGTAACTGTAGCTGACACTGGGCGCGGCATTGAACCGAATCGTTTAGAAATAGTTTTTGACCGCTTTTATCAAGAAGAGGGAGCGCTACGTCGCACCACTGGCGGCACTGGACTTGGTTTAGCAATTTGCCGTCAAATTGTTAATGGCTGGGGTGGAGAAATTTGGGCAGAGTCAACTGGCAAAGACCAGGGTAGTCAGTTTCACTTCACCATCCCGATTGTTCAGAATAGCCAAGAGGAAAAGCGGACAAAAGTTAAGAGTAGATAGGGATTGGGAATTGGGGACTGGGGAAGGTGGGGCCCCCTCTGGGGATAAGGGGTAATGGGGATTGGGGATTGGGGACTGGTTTTTAACAAAGGACTAATGACTAATGACCAATGACCAATGCACAATAACCAATGACTAAAAGACTAAAAACTGTTACAGTCTATAACGCGATCGCAATATGATCGTGGTTGCGGTGTTAGGATTCCCTAAAAACGTTGAGAGAATCAGACCCTATGACAGAAAAACTCTCTGGACAAACCCCGCTATTTGCTGGCAGCACTGGTGGCTTGCTCAGAAAAGCAGAAGTGGAAGAAAAGTACGCCATCACTTGGACTAGCCCGAAAGAGCAAGTATTTGAATTGCCTACAGGTGGTGCTGCTGTTATGCGAAAAGGTGAAAACCTGCTGTATATAGCTCGTAAAGAATATGGCATCTTTTTGGGCGGTCAGCAACTTCGTAAACTCAAAATCACAGATTACAAAGTTTACCGGATTTTACCTAACGGAGAAACTACCTTACTTCACCCAGCCGATGGTGTCTTCCCCGAAAAGGTTAACCCAGGTCGTGACAAAGTGCGTTATGTAGATCGTCGTATCGGACAAAACCCCAGTGCCTCTAAACTTAAGTTTAGCGGTGTTACTCCCTACGACGCTCCATAACTAGCTGTTAGTAGCTAATGGGTAATTAGTAATGGGTAAATGGTAAGTAAAAACCCATTACCCATTACCAATTACCAATTACCTTAAAAAAAATGATGTTTCCGAATTTCTCCGAATTTTCTCAGCTAGCTCTACAAGGCAACTTCGTCCCGGTATATCAAGAATGGGTAGCGGATTTAGATACGCCCGTATCTGCTTGGTATAAAGTTTGTGCAGGTCAGCCTTATAGCTTTTTGTTGGAATCCATAGAAGGCGGGGAAAAGCTAGGACGCTATAGCTTGGTGGGTTGCGATCCGGTGTGGGTTTTGGAAGCCAGGGGCGATCGCACCACCCAGAAAAACCGCGACGGTTCGCAGGTGGTTTTTGCAGGCGACCCTTTTACAGCTTTAGCTGAATGTTTAGCACCTTATCACCCAGTGAAACTACCACAGCTACCGCCAGGAATTGGCGGTTTGTTTGGGTTTTGGGGCTATGAATTGATTAACTGGATTGAGCCGCGTGTGCCCATTTATCCACCAGATGAGCGAAATATACCTGATGGGTTGTGGATGCAGGTAGACCACCTATTGATTTTTGACCAGGTGAAGCGGAAAATTTGGGCGATCGCTTATGCTGATTTGCGTGAAGAGAATGTAGATTTACAGGCAGCATATCAACAAGCGAGCGATCGCGTCACCCAAATGCTCGAAAAGCTATCTCTACCTCTATCGCCGGAAAAAACTAAATTAGAATGGAAACCGCCAGGGAGCAGGGGAGCAGAGGAGCAGGGGAGCAGAGGCGCAGAGGAGTATAAGAGTAATTTTACCCGCCCTGATTTTTGTGCCAGCGTTGAGAAGGCCAAAGATTACATTAAAGCAGGCGATATTTTCCAAGTAGTAATTTCTCAGCGACTATCAACAACATACACAGGCGACCCCTTTGCCCTTTACCGTTCCCTACGCCAGATAAATCCTTCGCCTTACATGGCTTACTTTAACTTCCAAGATTGGCAAATCATCGGTTCCAGTCCCGAAGTGATGGTAAAAGCGGAAATAGATTCAGATGGTGGAGTCATAGCAACGGTACGACCAATTGCCGGCACACGTCCACGAGGCAAAACCACCAAGGAAGATGCAGCCTTCGCAGAGGATTTACTTCAAGACCCCAAGGAAGTTGCTGAACACGTCATGCTTGTGGATTTAGGGCGGAATGATTTGGGGCGTGTTTGTCAAAGTGGTAGCGTCAAAGTCGATGAATTAATGGTAGTTGAGCGCTACTCCCATGTGATGCACATTGTCAGCAATGTTGTGGGTAAATTAGCAGTTGGTAAAACAGCATGGGATTTGCTGAAAGCTTCCTTCCCAGCAGGTACGGTAAGCGGCGCACCCAAGATTAGGGCTATGGAAATTATTCACGAATTAGAGTCTAGTCGCCGGGGCGTTTATTCTGGTGTGTATGGATATTACGATTTTGAAGGACAATTAAATACTGCGATCGCCATTCGCACAATGGTAGTGCATGATAATACGGTAAGCGTACAAGCTGGTGCAGGTTTGGTAGCTGATTCTGAGCCAGAGAAAGAATATGAAGAGACGCTAAATAAAGCTAGAGGTCTATTAGAGGCGATTCGTTCTTTGCGTTGAACTGGGGACTAGTACCGCAAGGCGGAATTAAAAATTAAAAATTAAAAATGAATACAACCTAAGCGTTTCATTGATTTGGAATGGGTGGTTTATTTCAGCCGTGTTGTACTAGTATATACAAGCAGATCCCCGACTTATTAAAGAAGTTAGGGATCTTGTTTCTCAGCAATGATTCAGGATTGGTATAGTCAATTTCGCATACAATTAATTGCGCACTGGTTTTTGTTGTTTAATTGCAAAACTGGACTTGATATAAGTACAGTAACAGTTCTATCTGCTGTATGAGAATCCAGTCCAGACTTTAAAAGTTGATATATCAATAATCTTCTATTTTGAATTACATAGGTTTTACTTTGAACGGCAAGATGTTTGGAAACAATTTGTGCTACTTCTAAGCCCACGTATCCACAATACCGTGACAAATTAGGAAGCTTTATAAATCCAATTAACATCAAACTTTTTCCAAGGCTAAACAGAGTTTTTTACAGCTATTAAAAAGTGCAAATAAGTCCTGGTATCCAAACCCAAGACCTCAGTTAAATTTACCACACTAGTAATGAACAAACTTGTTCATCCCAATTGGCTAAAGTATCTTGCCCAAAGAATTCCAGTTACTCCAATGGCAATTAAAAGGTTAGTGAAAAATCTGCCGAACTCAATTTCTTGTCCTAATCCCTTATCCTCTTGACCTGCTGTAAAAAACAATGACCAAGCTTGATTTGCATTGATAGCCTCAAAGTTGTTGAAATCAGGTCTAAAAACGACGACCCCAATCAAATTTTTATTGGGATAATCAAAATCAGTTTTCATAAGTTTGCCTCTAAATTGGTTTATTCGTCAAGCGAAGAAAATTCATAAATCTCAAAATGTCTTCTCTAAAGGCTGGTTAGCCATTCAACCAAACCGTATCCGGTGATAACTTCTAAAGCGATGAGTGAGACAAAGCCAATCATTGCCAAACGACCATTGAGTTTTTCGGCATATTTGGTGAAGCCTACTCGTGGGGTTTCATCAACATAAACCTTAGGTTTGATCGCAAATCTGTTAAGTTGACCGCGTTCGTTAATGGTAAAACCTTTACTTGTCATCTTTTATTCTTTGTTTATGTTGTTGCATGAACTAATATTAATAATTGTAAATATTTTTTGTAACTACTTGACTTGACAATAAAAGTAGTGGGAGCCGTACAAAGTAAGTACGGTATTTCGGATTTGTACGAGAAGCGATCGCTTTTGGAAGTGAATGCACACAAAAGCACCAATTACGTTTATTTTAACTTCAGTAAAACTTATCAGCTATATAAACAAAAATTATAAATACATAACTGAGAAAGTATTGCTTATTTGTAACGAACTTGTTATGTTTCTTTACATAAAGATATAAAAGCAATATTAATGCGTTAAACCAGCGCTAATCAAGGCTTTCTAACTATGCAGTTGAGCCTGCAATGTGCTTTGCCGAGTATCTAAACTCAACGGCAACAACATCGCTATGCCTTTAGTAGAGCTATGTCTACGATGGGCTGTTTAGTGATGCAAAAACTGCTGAGTGCCTTGATTAACAGCTAAACGCCTTATCTTTTCACATTCGTTAGAACTGTAATTTTCTTTTGGGAATTTCTGCTATGTCTTTTACCATCCAGTCGGCTCAAAGTATTTTTCCCGGCACCCTAATTGCTGATGTTGTTCCAACCGTTGTTGAATCATTCTCAAAGCTTAATGCTGAAGATCAACTAGCATTGCTCTGGTTTGCCTATACCGAGATGGGTAGAAGTATTACGGTTGCTGCTCCTGGAGCAGCCAATATGATCCTCGCCCAAGGCTTACTCGAACAAATTAAGCAGATGCCTTTTGAGGCTCAAACACGAGTCATGTACGATTTGGCTAACCGTGCTGATACTCCCCTCTGCCGTTCCTATGCATCCTTCACCGTGAACATCAAATTGGGCTTCTGGTATCAGTTAGGAGAATGGATGGCCCAGGGAATCGTTGCTCCAATCCCAGAAGGTTACAAGCTTTCTCCTAAAGCTGCTGATGTGTTGCAAGCCATCCGCAATGCAGATTCCGGTCAACAAATCACCATCCTACGCAATACTGTACTCGGCATGGGATTTGACCCGAACGCTCCTGGTAGTTACAAAAAAGTCTCAGAGCCAGTGTCTCCTCCGACTGCACAAGCATTTCGGACTAAAGTCACCATTGAGGGCATCAACAATACTACGGTGTTGGGATATATCAACAACATGAATGCCAATGACTTTGATGCTGCGGTTTCTCTGTTTCGTTCTGAAGGTGCGTTGCAACCTCCCTTTGAAAGACCGATTGTTGGTCAAGACGCAATTCGCGCTTATATGCGTGAAGAATGCCAGGGATTGAAGATGATCCCAGAGCGCGGTGTCTCTGAGCCTGTGGAAGATGGCTATACCCAAGTTAAAGTTACAGGTAAAGTCCAAACCCCTTGGTTCGGTGCCAGTGTGGGAATGAATATTGCATGGCGGTTTTTGCTAGACCCCCAAGGCAAAATCTTCTTTGTCGCGATTGACTTGCTGGCTTCTCCGAAAGAACTCCTGAACCTAGTACGTAAATAGAGCGCTAGATTAGTCGCTGCTTAAGCGTGGATGAGTGAGGCATCTTGCCACGCTTAAGCAAAAGAAACTGATAACGGCTTCTTTAGCGATCGCAAATGAATAATATCTGTTGAAAGCTTCGGTTTAGCTTATCCTAAATCTAGAGGCGTTAATGAGCTAATTAAGACTATGAGTATTGTCATCTCAGATAAAGTCTTACAGACAATTCAGATGTCTGACACAGAATTGCTTCAGGAAATTGCAATCATGCTCTTTGAACAAGAGCGTTTTACACTGGGACAGGCGAGTAATTTTGCTGTGATGAATCAACTTGAGTTTCAGAGGTTACTCGCTAGTCGCAAAATTTCTCTGCACTACGATATAGCTGAACTAAGAGAGGATGTAAAAAGTTTGGAAGCTAACGATTGGCGATGATTGTTGTCAGCAATACATCACCTATCAGCAATCTCGCTGCTATTGGACAGTTAGCTTTGTTGCAGCAACTCTATGGTAAGGTAATTATTCCATTTGCAGTTTATCAGGAAATTCTTAACTCTGGTGCCACAGATCCAGGGACACTGGCAATCAAAAATCTAAATTGGATTCAAACTATACCAGTTACAAATCTTGTTCTACTTCAGACTTTACAAATTAATTTAGATCCGGTGAAGCTGAAGCGATCGCCCTTGCTGTCGAGTTAAATGCCGATCGACTGATTATCGATGAACGAAAAGGCAGAAATGAGGCAATCCAGGCTGGTCTGCAAGTCACCGGACTATTGGGCATTTTGCTAGCAGCTAAACAACAAGGGTTTGTGCCACAAGTACAACCGATATTAGATGATTTGATTGCTAACGGCTTTTGGATTCGTGAACAATTGTATGGAGAAGTCTTATTGTTGGCGGGAGAATAGCGATCGCACAGATGATATTTTGGTAGTACATTTGAACTCAAGCCAAAACCGCTATATTGATTTGAAAGCTCTCTTAAATAATGCTTTAAAATTACTGATTATGCGTTAGAAAATTCTCATGCTATTTGATGCGTTTAAAAAATATAAATCTCCTAAAATCACATTCATCAATACTAACCCAAGCTGGCGCGTAGCATGGGGAACAGTTGATGCAAATTATGAGAATATAGCTTGGCGAGATGATAAAATTTCTGTAATTATACCACGTACAAATTCTAAATTTTCGAGGGATAAATTAGCAATCAGTCCTGGAGGACGATTTGTTGTTGTTGGTGATATTTGGTTAACTAACCAAGTGCAATTGCTGCAAAATTTGGGAATTGAACCGGATAGCTTTCAAGGAAATTATCTGCAACTGGTTGCTAATCTTTGGGAACGATGGGGCAATGAAAGTCTTAGGCAACTTGTGGGGATGTTTGCGCTGGTGGTTTGGGATAGAGATAAACAGGTGTTAAGGTTGGTTCGCGATCGCATCGGTGTTCGTACCCTCTATTACACTACCACTGGTTCGGTTCGTTGGATTGCACCTCAACTAAGAACTTTATCACCCCATCGTTCATCTGATTTAGATTTGGTGGCGTTGCGAGATTATCTTTGTTGTGCCTTTGTTCCCGGAGAACGAACCCTTTGGGAACAGGTGCGCGAACTGCGACCTGGAACCGTTTTAGAATTTCCCGACCAGAAAGTTGAAGCTTATTGGCAGCTTCAAGAAAAAATTATAGCAATAGATCAACCTTTAGCATGGCATGGCGATCGCTTGCGAGAACTTCTAGACCAAGTTGTTCAAGAATATTTACCACCGGCAAATGAACCCGTTGGTGTTTTCCTTTCTGGCGGTTTGGATTCTAGCTGTATCACTGCTTTAGTCGCAAAATTCCATAAAGCACCAGTTCACACCTTCTCGATTCATTTTGGTGCTGAATCTCCCAATGAGTTAGAATTTTCCAATCTCGTTGCATCCCATTGCCAGACGCAGCACCACATTTTAGAAATTACTTTTAAGGATATGTGGGAGCGCTTGCCGGAAACAATGGCCTATTTAGATGACCCCATTGGCGACCCCCTGACTGTTCCCAACCTTTTGCTGGGACAACTTGCGAGAGAAAGCGTAGAAATAATTTTAAATGGTGAAGGTGGCGACCCTTGTTTTGGTGGGCCAAAAAATCAGCCAATGTTAATTAATAGTTTATATGGTTCTGTCACCAATCAAGATGCATTGCAAGCTTATTTAATTTCCTTTCAAAAGTGCGCTGTTGATTTACCGCAACTTTTAAAACCAGAAGTTTGGCAAGCAGTACAAACAGCACCTTGGGTTTTTGAAGAAGATTTATATTCTCAAGCTAGTTATCTCAATCGTTTGATGGCGATGAACATCAAATTTAAAGGCTCTGACCAAATTCTGACGAAAGTGAGTAACTTGACTCAAGCCGCTCTTTTACAAGGTCGTTCTCCCTTGTTTGACCAGCGAATAGTAGATTTAAGTATGCAAATACCTCCAAAGTATAAGCTTTCTGGAGTAGAAGAAAAAGCAGTTTTAAAGCAAGCAATTACTTATAGTACATCTTCTCTACGAGACGCTGCGCGATCGACAATCGCAGATATCTTACCAGAAACAATTATTCATCGTCCTAAAAGTGGCATGATGGTACCGGTGCAATTAGGATTTCGCAAATATTGGCAGCAAGAAGCCAGAGATTTATTACTCAATCGGAATGCAGCTATCACTCCTTACTTGAACCAGTTGCCAATTCGTAATTGGTTAAACTATCAAGGAGATACTTGGAGTCGTTATGGAGTAAAGCTGTGGTTGCTTGCTAGTTTAGAAATTTGGCTACAAGTAAATCAAAAAGGGCAGTAGTGAAAGCAACAAAAGAATACGCTGATGCTATTCAGTGTTGAGTGATGAGCAAGAAGAAATACTCAATACTGATTACTTGTAAGAATTTTAACTCATAAGCGCTAATGACTGATGACTCCTGTTGTATGAATATTTCCTGACTTATGTCAGCATTTTTTGTTTTAAAAACTATTGAAAAAGCGTATTTTCAGGTGCTTGGCGATTTTTCGTCAATTTATTTTTGATTATTTACTAAGCTGATCTCCATTTGGGGTGTACTCTCAATATACGGTAACTATCACACTCGACCTTTGAGATAAATTACACCCAGAGGTGAATACCATGAACAATTATGCTGAACAAAAGAAATTTATATTAAGTCAGATCGCAAATAAATATTTTCAGCGTCGAGATTTCAGTGGATGTGACTTGAGTGGAATCGACCTGAAAGGAATTGATTTAAGTGGTATTAACTTTATCGGAGCGGATTTGCGCGGTGCAAATTTGTCTGGCTGTGTTCTGACTCGTGCTAATTTAAGTGGCGCAAATTTGATGCAAGCTAGCTTATGTGAAGCTAATTTGTATGAAGCATCTTTGTGTGAAGCCAATTTGACTAATGCTGATTTAAAAGGAGCAAATTTGTGCGGAACTTTTTTATGGCGCGTGAAATTTACAGCTAGTAATCTTTGGGGTGCTTCTTTGTGTGATGTGGATTTGAGAGAAGCAGACTTAAGTGAAGCCAAATTAATTGAAGCATCGCTGATTGAAGCTAATTTAAGTTTTGCAAATCTCGCAGGAGCAAATCTTGCAGGAGCAAAATTACTAGAAGCTAATTTGACTGAGGCTAATTTAACTGGTGCAGATTTGACATGGGCTAATTTAACCAAGGCAAACTTGAGTAAGGCAAACCTCTGGAAGACAAATCTGATTTATGCAAAATTCCGGGATACTATTATGCCTGATGGCACGATTAAGCAACCTCAGATAATTATTTATTAGTTAGTTAGGATTAGCCCTATCAAAGTGAGATAATCTTGTGATTTCGTTTCCATGCTCTGTATGGGGCTTTCCTTTTAGCTGTAACCACAATTTTTTCAGCTTGGGTCATGTTATTGCGTAAAAGTTGTCGTTTATCCTTTTCAGAAGTTCTGTTGTAAAGTTCAGTCATATTTAATTATGCCTTTTGCTTTTATATATACTACCCTTGGGGCGATCGCACTTTCTATTAACCAACTGCGATCGCACTAAAAATTAAAGTGGGAGTTGTGGCGATCGCTTGGGTGAGTAAATAAAAGTTTAAGATTGCAGTACCCCTTGTTCTACTTTTGTTAACTCAATTTTCATATAATTAGAGCGATACTTTACCATCGAAGCCGCATCTAAGACTGTTTCAAAGTTATCTAAAACTAATAGACATCGGTAAGTACGCAGATAATGGATCAGCAAATCGATGTCGGGTGTAGTTTCTTGCTGATTGGATAAAAATGATCCTAATTCAGTTAAAAGGCTGTTTCCTGGCGGAGTGTACTGTAGCGATCGCCAAATCACATACTCAAACTGATCTTGAACTGATATTGCTAATTTAGCGGCTAAAGTCGTTTTCCCAACGCCGCCTATACCGAAGATTGTAAGCAAGCGACAGCCATCTTGTAAAATCCATGACTTTAGCTGCGTTAGTTCTTGTGAGCATCCATAATTAGTAATTCAGGATATTTCAGCCCCTCTTTGCGTCGGAGAGGGGTTGGGGAGAGGTTCATCAAACTCACGTTAATTCAGTTAAAACTTGGTCAAAACTTGGGGTGCGGTACTTTATTTGCGTAACGCACCTTATTTTCGTTGTATGTTTCTTAGATACATCGAATTGCTCTTGTAAACTTATTGAGAATTAACTATGGAACCTATTTCTCTGATTATTGCTGCTTTAGGTGCTGGTGCGATCGCTGCTACTAAAGAAACCGCAGGAACAGCCGTGAAAGATGCCTATCAGGGTTTGAAGGCTTTGATTAAGAAAAAATTGGAAGGTGATGTTCTGGGACAAGCGATGGTAGATGCCAAACCCGAAGAAATTAAGCAAGCTGAAGGTTTATTAAAAGACAAAATTACCAAAGCTGGTGCCGATCAAGATGCAGCAATTATTCAAGCGGCTCAAGAGTTACTTAATCAAGTCAAAGAACAGCCCGGTGGACAGCAGATTATTACCCAAAATATCAGTAATGTCAAATATGCCGCTACCTCTGGTTCTGGTAATGCAAGTATTAGTGGCATCAATGAACAAGGCACATCGAAAGAGGACTGAGACTGTAACTTAATTAATCAGGGTAGATGTTATGTCTAAGCAAGGCGAGATCCAGCAACGTGTTACAGAGAGTGAATACGCTGCTACCTCTGCTACTGGTAATGCAACTATCACTATTACCAATTACTACTATCGAGAAGAAACAAAATTAGTCACTTCTGATTCTACCGATGCTGCTGATGAATCTCTTCCTTGCCCTTATCGCGGTTTGTTTCATTTTGGCCCCGATGATGCAGAGTTTTTCTTTGGACGCGAGGTATTTGTAGAAAAACTGTTCGCCGCCACTCAAAGCCGAAAGTTTATACCCGTGTTGGGTGCGTCGGGAAGTGGTAAATCTTCGGTGGTTTTGGCGGGATTGGTGCCGAAGTTACAAAAACAAGGTTATTGGAAGTTTACTCACTTCCGTCCTGGTTCAAAACCATTCCAAGCTCTGGCTGAGTCGCTGGTTCCCCTTTACGAGCCGGATAAAAATGCTACTGAGCAAATGCTTCAAGCTCGTCAGTTAGCTGAATACTTTGCCAATGGTTCTGTTCCTCTGCAAGATGTTTTCTCCAAAATTAAACGGAATTATCCCAATCATCGGGTGTTGTTGATTGTCGATCAATTTGAAGAACTTTATACTTTGTGTGCGGATCAGAAAGTTCGCCGTGGTTTCCTAGATACCTTATTAGCTTGTTTTCAATCTGACCCTGACAATAATACTGTGCTGGTTGGAACCATGCGGGCGGATTTCTTGGGGAATCTCCTCTCCTATCGTCCACTTGCAGATGTGTTGCAAAATGCTGACATCAAGCTGGCACCGATGAATCGTGATGAACTTTCACAGGTGATTGAAAAGCCTGCTGGAAAGTTGGGGATAACATTTCAAGATGGAATGGTGGAACGCATTTTGGATGATGTGGAAGATGAACCGGGGAATTTACCTCTTTTGGAGTTTGCGTTAACTGAGTTGTGGAAACGACGAACGGGTAAACAGTTAACTCATGCAGCTTATGAGGAAATTGGTGAGGTAAAAGGTGCATTAGCTCGTCATGCAGATGAGAATTACGCTAAGTTGAGCGCCACTGAAAAAGAACAGGTGCGGCGAATTTTTATTCAATTAGTGCATCCGGGGGAAGGAACGGAGGATACGCGACGACTAGCGACGAAAGCCGAATTGGGTGAAGCCAGCTGGAAATTGGTGAAACAGTTGGCGGATAATCGATTAGTTGTCACCAGTCAAAATTCTGCTAACCAAGAGACAGTAGAAGTTGCCCATGAAGCGTTAATCCGTAATTGGGGTGAACTTCGGCAATGGATGAATGCAGACCGTAGCTTTCGGGCTTGGCAAGACCGTTTGCGCTCCGCAATGTATCAATGGGAACAGACGCAACGGGATGAAGGGGCATTGTTGCGGGGTGCAGCGTTGGTGGAGGGGGAAGAAAAGCTAAAACAACGGCGAGAGGATACTAGCGCAGCCGAGCAAGAGTTTATTCAAGCTAGTGTAGCATTGAGGGATAAAGAACAAAAGCAACGGGAACGCAGAAAACAACTGACTTTTTACGGATTGGCAGGGGGTTTGGTGTTAGCTTTGGGTTTATCTGGACTAGCGGGTATAGGCTGGGGGAATGCCGAAATCAGTCAAATTAATGCCTTTGCCCAAAGTTCCGATGGGTTTTTGAGTTTAAATGGGCGAAAAGCTGTCGAATCAAGCGTCAAAGCTGCTGTCAAAATGCGAGGTAAATTCTGGGTTGATGCGGATACCCGCACCCAGGTAGAACTGACATTATTAAATACAGTTCACAATGTTGCCGCACCCAACACCTTGGGAGGACACGCAAGCTGGGTTAGGGGCATCAGCTTCAGTCCCGATGGCAAGATGCTAGCTTCTGCCAGTGATGACAACACGGTGAAACTGTGGGATAGCACCACTGGCAAAGAAATCAAAACCCTAACTGGGCATACAAACTCGGTTTTGGGCATCAGCTTCAGTCCCGATGGCAAGATGCTAGCTTCTGCCAGTGATGACAACACGGTGAAACTGTGGGATAGCACCACTGGCAAAGAAATCAAAACCCTAACTGGGCATACAAACTCGGTTT
>NZ_JABXKK010000085.1:114372-221595 GCF_017115045.1 Nostoc sp. NMS8
GATAGCACCACTGGCAAAGAAATCAAAACCCTAACTGGGCATACAAACTCGGTTTATGGCATCAGCTTCAGTCCCGATGGCAAGATGCTAGCTTCTGCCAGTGCTGATAACACGGTGAAACTGTGGGATAGCACCACTGGCAAAGAAATCAAAACCCTAACTGGGCATACAAACTCGGTTTATGGCATCAGCTTCAGTCCCGATGGCAAGATGCTAGCTTCTGCCAGTGCTGACAGCACGGTGAAACTGTGGGATACCAGCACAGGCAAAGAAATCAAAACCCTTACTGGGCATACAAGCGGGATTTTGGGAATCAGCTTCAGTCCCGATGGCAAGATGCTAGCTTCTGCCAGTGGTGACAGCACGGTGAAACTGTGGGATACCAGCACAGGCAAAGAAATCAAAACCCTTATTGGGCATACAGACCCGGTTAATGGCATCAGCTTCAGTCCCAATGGCAAGATGCTAGCTTCTGCCAGTGCTGACAACACGGTGAAACTGTGGAGGCTGGATTTTGATTATTTACTCCAGCAAGGGTGCAGTTTTATGCGCGAGTATTATAAAGTTAATCCCCCTGATAATGAGAGTGACAAGCACCTGTGTGATGGTGTTGGTAATTCGTAATACCGCTACGCAGAAGCAACTTACGTAAGTCTTATTCGTATTAAAAAACCATATCAAATAAAACCATGAAAAAAATTCTCATCCTCTCCGCTAACCCCAAAAACACGGCAAATCTGCGCCTAAATAAAGCTGACTTTTCACGGGATGTGGAAAGGAGGAGTTGGTTCAACACGGTTCGGTTAGTATATTTGGCTTTCGGAGATCCCCCCAACCCCCCTTAAAAAGGGGGGCAAAAGTCTCTTAAAGTCCCCCTTTTTAAGGGGGATTTAGGGGGATCTCCAACGATTTTGGTGTTTGTACAGATTCCCCTTTGCCTTTTCCCCTTAGCCGACAAGTATTGACCTACGCCTAATTCATATTATCCAAACTTGATATTACCTATGCGGGAATCGTTATAAGTAATGCTTAAGCCATAGTTAATACAACTTAAACAGTACTTATTAATGGTGAAGCTGTAGTTACAGACGTTCATTATATGATAAGTAAACTTGAAGCTATAGTTAACACAATTTCTTCTGTAGTTATGAATGCTCAAGCTGTAGTTAACACAGCTTCTTCTGTGGTTATGAATGCTCAAGCTATAGTTAACACAGCTTCTTCTGTGGTTATAAATGCTCAAGCTATAGTTAACACAGCTTCTTCTGTGGTTATAAAGCAAGCGAATTAAAGGTTAGGACATCCTGAAAGCGTGGATGTTAGGAATAGTAATGTTTTACCTCCTGCCGACGCTCGTGGACTCGCTCTAAGCGAAGCCATGCCGAAGGCTTTACGCTGCGCTATCCTGCCTTCTGCCTTCTGCCTCCTGCTATAAATGCTCAAGCTGTAATTAAGATTTGATCGACGCTTTAGATAAATTAAGAGAATTTACCAGTAGTTATCTCATAAAAAGTATAATTGTTTTTGTGGATTTTGCTGAACCAGAATGTATTTTCGGTAGGACATAGTAACTATATAAATGTTACGAGTAACTAAATTTATGTCTTTGAGAAAACGTACATCCCGCGTTCTAGAAAATGCTGAGTTAAGATTTGCTGGACTCAAAGCAATTGATGCCAATCTGGATCTTGGAAATACTTGTAATTTAAAAGTCCTGACAGAAGTAATTGAGCAATTACGCAGCAAGTTAGAAGCTCATAATACTGCTCTCAGCACGATTGACTCTTCCAAAGTAGAAATTGAAGAATTAGAACAAACCTTGGGTACTTTCTCCGAAAAAATGCTCATGGGAATCGGTTTTAAATACGGCAAAGATAGCCGGGAATATGAGATGGCTGGTGGAGTTCGCAAAAGTGAACGTATCCGTAAAAGCAGAGCGACTCGCTTAAAAACTATTGCACAAAAAGCATCTATGCAAGGCACTCAACCCTTGTAGATGTGTAAGCAATACAGTTCGGATCAGCAGGGAAGGAAAAAAAGTTGTTAACCAGTAATTCTTTCTCCCCTGCTTGCCTCAATGCCCGATGACTAAAATTCGCGTTGTGAGAAAATAAAAATAGCGATCGCTAACAACATGGCACTATAAAGTAAGCCATAGCCAGCATTCAAAATCAATGTAGTCGTATCAGGTAGTGCTTGCAAACCATAAACGGCATCATTTTTCAAATCTAATCGAGATAAATCTGGCAAGATGAGAAATAAACCTTGAGTTAGACGTTCTATGCCAGGGTTGCGGCTTAGACGACCAAGTTGTACTAAATCTTGGGTAACATTGCCGATTAAATATATTGCAAAGGTTAAGATAGTCGCTAGCAGAGAAGCAGTAAAAACACCGAAGGTAATAGCCACAGCAGTGATTAATGACAACTGCAAAAATAAGAAAATTGCTGCAATGAAAATACTCGCCGTTGGATGAGGAATATTGCCAAATTGCAGAAATCCCAGATAAATTACTGTCATTATAGCGATCAGTAAGGCTAGTACTGCGGATAAACCCAAGTATTTGCCAACGATGATTTCGCTGCGACTGACAGGTTTAGCAATCAACACCAAGATAGTGCGCTTTTCAATTTCTTTATTAACTAATCCCGTACCAATAAATATCGTAATAATTAGCCCGATGGCATTCATCGCTGCCATCCCAAAGTCTAAAAACATTTTACCTTCAGTCGTAGCTGCAAATTCAGGAAGGGCGCGGAAGGCAATGGCGAGTATTAGCGCATAAAAACCAATAATATATAGTACGCGATCGCGTACCACTTCCTGAAAAACATTCTTTGCCAACACAAAAATTCTGTTAATAGCCATTTGTCATTTGTCATTTGTCATTTGTTATTGGCAAGAGGTAGCGGAAGGGAAAGAGATAATTCTATTGTCCCCCTTGCTCCCTGCTCCCTGCCCCTCTGCCCCACTCCTCACAGCTGTGGAAGTGGTGAACCAGGAATCAATTTACTGGCGACATCGCATTCAATGTCTGCAACTGTAATCTTATTGCCGGAATCGCTGGTTGCTGGAAGTTGTTTAATCCGACAAGATTTTTTCAAGTAATAGCCTCGTGGGTTAGAACTTGGGCCTATCCAAATACTTAGTAAATCTAATATATATCCAGACTTATTATTATCTACACGCGGTTCAATACGCCATACTTTCCTTTCTTCATATTTACCCAGGTTTTTTTGAATTACTTCCCTACCTAGAGTGACTACGCGATGTTCCCGATCTTTCTGGGGAATCAACCATTTCTCTACTTCTGACCAAGGTCTTTTAGCTATTTCTTCTTCTACTATCGGTTGAAGTTTCTCTAGAATTATAGCGCCGTTTCGTGGGATTTTTACTGGTTCTTCTGTTCTGACAACAAAGGTACTACGTTTAAATGTATCTGCCTGCAAACTAGGATATTGTTGTAACCAATTATCCATCACAAAATAAAACTGAATCCAGCAACTTAGCAGCATACTACTAGCAACTAAAATTATGATTCTTTGGCGGTCTTGTGGTTTAGGAATTCGAGCTTTTGCGTCGGTGTCATTTCCTTCGATAAATTCTGGTATTGCCGTAATTAGTGCTGAAAGTGTCGGCCAAAAAACGATTGTTCTTGCTGTAATCACATCCTGTTGATTTCCAAAGGCAAAAACACTTACTAAGAATCCAGTGATGACTGCACCAACTGGCATAAAAGTACCAGGAACCCTTAAAGGATCTTCAGTTGTATACCAAGCTGTGCCAGCAATTAAAAATAACCAACCAAAAAAAGCAATGATATCTTTAATATAACCTGTGGCAAAATATGAGATTCCCCAAGAAAAAACACTCAGATAAATAAATGTCTGCCAAGAATAGGCTTTCGGTGGAACTAATATTTTTCTAATTCCCGCATAAAGCCCTTCCGCAAATTTAAAAACCCCAAATACATCTTTAAGTAGCGTATTCATATTCCTCTTTACACCTGATTAATTAATCACTAATCTTCCTCTGGATTAAACAAGTAAATTCTTGCTATTTTGAACGAAATAATAAGATAATGGTTATAGCAGTATAGCTCAGAGAATTGGCTATTAATATAGTAGTAACTAAATTAGTATTTTGAAAGTTAACGCTGCTTAGACGAAGCCTTTGCTGCCTCTGAGATATTTTATTTTCTTCTTCTTTAGCTTCTTTTTTAACAACTGGTTCATGTAATGAGAATAGTAAAACTCTTAAAATGAAAAATTTCATCAAAAAAGTAGCGAAGAAAATTATACAAGCAGTTAATATAATTAAAGTTTGGGTACTTGGCAATTTAAAACTATTAAAAAGCATATAGTTAATTAATTCTGATTTCACCTGTATCGGTAACAGTGGTTCCGATACAAAAAATATGATCCAACCAATTACACTAGAAAATAGATTAATAGAAATGGCATAAAAAGTACTGGTTTTTTTGTCAAATTTGAGTCGAGAGTGCAAAACATAAGCTTCGATGGGGATGGCAATCATTACAAATAAAAGGTCAAACAAGATTCCACCAATGGGAAAAATCCTCGGAAGCATCCAATCTTCAGGCATGAATCGTCAAGGGTAAGGGTTAACTGTAGAGAGTATAACTGGGATAGTGAGGGTAATGGGGGAAATTATCTCATTGTTTTTGTCCTTTACTATGCTGGTGTGCGAGTATTCCATTATTAATATTTTTAATACATTAATTTAGCCATTGTACGGACTCCTGAGAGCGGCAGTTTATCTACCTGAGAAGACAAGACGTTAGGTAAGATTAAAGATTGCCACGTTATAGCTTTTTGAGAAATGACAAGGAACGGTATTGGTATTCGCACGGCGCAAGTGCGTCAGGAACGGCTCGTTGGTCAAATTCACGTCTATGATGGCGTGGGTAAGGGTAAGTCCCAAGCGGCTTTAGGGGTGGTTTTGCGCTCCATTGGCTTGGGGATAAATACGCCTAGCAATTCTAACCGCGTTTTGCTGTTGCGGTTTTTAAAAGGGCCAGAACGTGATTATGACGAAGATGGCGCGATCGCAGCTTTGCAACGCGGATTTCCCCATTTAATTGACCAGGTTCGCACCGGGAGAGCCGAATTTTTTGGGCATGATGAAATTACCATCTTTGATCGAGATGAGGCGACGCGGGGTTGGGATGTAGCCAAAGGTGCGATCGCTAGCGGCCTATATTCAGTTGTCGTCTTGGATGAAATTAATCCAGTTTTGGATTTAGGTTTGCTACCAGTAGATGAAGTGGTACGGACATTAAAATCCAAACCCCAAGAGTTAGAAATCATCGCCACTGGACGCGCTGCACCGCAAAAGTTGCTTGATATTGCAGATTTGCACTCAGAAATGAAACCTCATCACCACCCAACAGCCAAAGCCCTCTTACTTGAAGGGATTGAAATTTATACTGGTGCTGGTAAAGGTAAGTCTACTAGTGCTTTGGGCAAAGCCTTGCAGGCCATTGGTAGGGGAATTAATCATCCAGGGTCTACCCGTGTATTGATTATGCAGTGGCTTAAAGGTGGTAGTGGCTACACCGAAGATGCTGCGATCGCCGCTTTGCAGCAGTCATATCCAGAAGTGGTGGATCATCAGCGCTGCGGTGGAGATGCCATCGTCTGGCGAAATTCCCGGCAAGAATTAGATTATGTAGAAGCCGAACGGGGTTGGGAAATTGCGAAAGTTGCGATCGCCTCTGGACTCTATAAAACTATTATTCTTGATGAACTCAATCCCACCGTTGACTTAGAATTACTCCCCGTTGAACCCATTGTGCAAGCTTTACTCCGCAAACCCCGCGACACCGAAATCATTATCACTGGCCGCTGTCAAAATCCACCGGCATACTTCGATTTGGCTAGCGTTCACTCAGAGGTTTATTGCCACAAACACTATGCTAATCAAGGTGTAGAACTTAAACGAGGCGTAGATTTTTAAAATAGTCATTAGTCATTAGTCATTAACTATGGACTTTTGATACTAATGATAGAGACAGGTGAAAGGCTAAATGCGATTACCAGTCCCTCTTGCATAATCCAAAATCTAAAATTTTGCTGGCGCACTAGTACCGTAAGGCGGAATTAAAAATTAAAAATTGAAAATCAATACAGCGTAAGCGTTTCATAAATTTGAAATGGGTGGTTTACTTCCGCCGTGCTGTACTAGCATGAATTTTTACTTTTGGGTAGTAAAATATTTTGCACAAAGCGATCGCGTCCTGCTGCCTTTGCTTTATACAACGCCCGATCCGCTGCGGCAATCATTTCTTCTAAGTCAGAATCGGCCTGAGGAATTTCCGTCGTAAACCCGACGCTAATGGTTACATGAGGACTAACTTGGGAATTTTGATGAGGAATTGCTAGTGTTCGGACAGCATGACAAATTTTGTCGGCAACATAAGTCGCCCCCTCGGTGTCTGTGTTGGGTAAAATCACAGCAAATTCTTCCCCGCCATAACGGGCAACTAAATCTCCTGGGCGTTTAATAATATCTTTGATGGCTTGAGCGATTTCTTGAAGACAGCGATCGCCTATCCGATGACCATAAGTATCATTATATAATTTGAAGAAATCAACATCGCAAAGAATCAAGGAAAGCGGATGTTGTTCGCGTTTTAGGCGCTGCCATTCTTGGTTAAGATACTCTTCAAACCGTCGGCGATTAGCTACTTGAGTTAATCCATCGATGGTAACTAATCTCTGCAATTCCATATTCACGGCTTCCAGTTTTTGCCGTAACTGAGATTGCTCAATCAAGCGTTTTACCCGTTGTCGCAAAACTGGCCAATGAATCGGTTTGGTAACATAATCAATTGCTCCCACTGCAAATGCACGGTCAACTGACTCTTGATCCTCCAGTCCTGTAATCATTAAAACTGGAGTGTGCTTGTTATAATCCAGAAGTTGTAACTGAGTGCAACACTCGAATCCATCCAGATCCGGCATTATGGCATCAAGGAGTACTATGTCAGGGTGCAGTTGCTTAAAAACAGTTAAACCCTCCATACCATTTTGAGCTTCCGCTATTTGATAGCCTTCCCGCTCCAAGAAATGCCGCAGTATCAGGCGAATAAATGGTTCATCATCAACAATTAGAACTAAAGATTGGCTTTCTTGAGCAGTGGCTTTCATGGTACTTCCTTCGTGAGTTCTTTTTCCAAGGCAGTTTTAACTTGTTCATATTCCTGATATAGTTGTGAAAATAATTCTAGGATGTTTTCTAATTTACTGTTGCGCCCCTGTGCTTCTAACACCTTGCAAAGCTGCGCCAAGGCGATCGCTCCAACAGAAGCACTGCTGGACTTGAGTTTGTGGGCTGTCTTCCATAGGGTTTCGGTATCCTGATTTATAATGGCTGTGTTTATATCTTCTACTAGTCTCGGTGTTTCTGTAAGATAACACTCAATTAGTTGAGCAAATACTAGACGATCTCCTCTGACCATATTCCGCAAGGATTGGAGGATTTTGGCATCAATATTATTGGCGCTTTTTAATCTCTGGTTTTGCCCTGACTGTAGAATATTTGGCGAAGGTTGCAATTCTGGGTACATCACTTTCCCTTGTTTGACTATGGAAGTCAATTCAGAACTTCTTTGAGGTTGACATTTGCTGAGAGCCTGAGCTAACTCTGGAAGCTGAATCGGTTTGCTAATGTAGTCATCCATACCAGCAGCAAGACAAACTTGGCGATCGCCCCGCATTGCATTAGCAGTTATGGCAATGATATAAGGACGAAAACCCACTCCCCATTCTTGACAGATTCTCCGAGTTGTTTCTAACCCATCCATTTCTGGCATATTGACATCCAGCAACACTACGTCATAAGGCTGTTTTTGCAAAGCTGCGATCGCTTCTAGCCCATTAGTGACGACATCTGCCCCATAACCTATTTTTTGTAGCATCAATAGGGCAACTTTCTGATTGACAACCGTATCCTCTGCCAAAAGAATCCGCAGTGGCAGTCGATGGGCTAAATGCCGATCAACCAAGGGAAAATCAGAAACACTGGCTGGGATCGGCTGATTTCCCAAAATACGGGTAATAACATCGTAGAGTTGAGACTGTTTTATGGGTTTACTCAAAGAGGCAGCAAACTGAACATCATTAAAGTCAGAAGAAGTTTCTACTTTACCCAAAGAAGTCATAATCACTAAAGGCAGATTTTGATAACTAAATTGCTTACGGATTTGACGAGCTAGGGATATGCCATCCATTTCTGGCATCTGCATATCTAAAATGGCAATATCAAACTGTGTTCCCTGAGCAAGTTCAGCTAAAGCTTCTTTCGCAGATTTGGCAGCATAAGTTTCCATCTTCCAAGACTCTGCTTGCAAGCTAAGAATTTGGCGGTTGGTCAGATTGTCATCTACAATCAAGATTCGCTTGGACGCCAGCTGCACTGTCGAAGTGCTTAATTCCGGTTGTTCTGACTGAGCAGCTATTTTGGTTCTAATAGTGAAGTAAAATGTTGAACCTTGGGAAGAATCAGGAGATGATAAGAATTTTCCATTTTTCCATCTACGGCTAGGATTGCCACCGACAAATCCCTGGCTTTCTACCCAAAGAGTGCCACCCATCATCTTACTAAGCCGCTTGCTGATTACCAGTCCTAGCCCTGTGCCGCCATATCGTCTAGTCATAGAGACATCAGCCTGAGTGAAGGGTTGAAATAATCGTTCTATTTTATCTGGTGCGATGCCAATACCTGTATCTTTGATAGCAAATTGAATTTGGACTGGGTACTGGGTACTGGGGACTGGGGACTGGGAAGAAGTTTCTTGATCCTCCTCATTACCCCTTATCCTCAATCCCCGATCCCCAGTCCCCAATTCAACAGAGAGTACCACTTCTCCTTTTTCAGTAAATTTAATGGCATTGTTAAGGAGATTCATCAAGACTTGGCGCAGACGTGTTAAATCGCCGACGATCTGAGTAGGAACTTGGGGCTGGATCAGGTAAACTAATTCGATATCCTTTTGGGCAGCTTTTGGAGCCACAAGTGAAATAGCCTGCTCCACACAAGCCCTTAAATCAAAAGGCTGTTCTTCCAATTCCAGTTTGCCCGACTCAATTTTGGAGAAATCTAAAATGTCGTTGATGATGGTGAGTAAAGCATCTCCGCTACTGCGAACTGTTTCCACAAAGTCTTGCTGTTGAGGCGTGAGGTCAGTATCCAACAGTAAACCTGTCATGGCAATAACAGCATTCATTGGAGTCCGAATTTCGTGGCTCATCATCGCCAAAAACTCACTTTTTGCGCGATTTGCGGCTTCTGCGTGACGTTTTGCTTGCTCCAAAGCAAAGTTTTTCAAGGTAAGTTCTTCCCGTCGGCGCGTTTCTTGTTCCAGTAAGTGAGCTTGTGCTAGAGCAATACCTAATTGAGCCGCCACTGCTTCTAGTAATTCGATTTCGTCTTGTGTCCATTGTCGAAAATAGCTGCATTGGTGTAAGATTATCGCACCATTGGGTTCTCCTTGATAGGATGTACGGATTGACAGCATAGACTTCAGCCCCATTTTTCGGCAGATCGCTTCAGCCCCTTGCAGTAAAGGATCGACGTACACATCAAAAGAAGCGATCGCACTTTCTTGTGCCATCATCTGCTCTGCATAAGGATTATCAGTCAGGGGAACTTCCGATCTCAACATAGTGCAGCGATCGGGGAAAATATTATACTCTGCTACTAGAGGAATTTGGGGTGTGGGATGACTAACGTAGGAATGGATTAGACAGCAATCAACTTTAAAGGCTTGTCCAATTTGGGTAGCAGCCGTCTCAAAGATTTTGCTGGTATCGAGACTTTGACGAATTTCCTGAGTAATTTGTTCAAGTAGTAGAGTGCGATGCAATTGCCTTTGCAGCGCCTCTTTAGCCCGTTTGTTTTCGGTAATATCGTGATTAATGCTAACAGTGGCGATCGTTTCTCCCTGTTCATCCTGTAAGGAGACTACGGTTGTTTCAGAAATTCCCTCGCTACCATCTTTACGAATAAAGTGTATTTCCCCTGACCAGCATCCCTGCTGGTTGATTGTTTCGAGAATTTTGCTGCTTAATGTTGGGGCTACTTCCGGCTGTTGCAAAATACTGGGAGTTTTAGCTAAAACCTCTGCTTTGCTATAGCCATACATGGTTTCAGCCGCAGGATTCCAGTCAATAATATTGCCGATTAAATCTGTGATAATTACACTATCATGCATGTTTTCAAAAGTAAGGGCTTGCCGATGTAGACTCGCTTCGGCAAGCTTGCGTAAGCGCAGCTCATCGTAGACATCGCTAATATCTGTCTGAATCCCAATAAAGTGGCTTAACTCGCCATTTTCGTCATAGATCGGAGAAATACTCAATTGATTCCAGAACAAAGTACCATCTTTGCGATAGTTGCGGAGAACCACTTTACAACTTGTTCCAGCTTGAAGAGATGAGCGCAATTCATTGAGTGCTGGTTGCTGGGTATCTGTGCGTTGCAAAAATCGACAGTTTTGCCCAATCACCTCAGTAGCACTGTAGCCTGTTATTTGCTCAAAGGCGTGGTTGACGTAAATAACCGGATTGTAAGCGAGTCTAGCATCGGCAATAATAATTCCATTACTGGTAGCAGCAAGCGCCCTCTCCCTCAGTCTCAAGGTTTCTTCAACCATCTTTAAATCAGTAATGTCAAACATAAACCCCCTCAGCATCGTAGGAGTTCCTGCTTCTTCAACTACACTAACAATGTCTCGTAGCCAAATAACTCGCCCGTCGGCTGCTAACATTCGATATTCTAATTCGTGATTTTCACACTTAGCAGTTGCTTCTTGGCGAAAATAAACAGACTTTTGCTTGTCATGTGGATGCAGATGATTAACCCAAAAATTTTCCTCGTACCATTCTGCGATCGCATAATTTAGCAAGTCTACCGCTTGCGGCCCAACGTAAGTAAATCGCCAAGTTTTTAAGTCTAATTCCCAAGGGATGACTTTGACAGTTTCCAACAGCTGTCGCAAACGATTTTCACTGGTGCGGAGGGCAACTTCTGTCTGTTCCTGTTCAAAAATCCGATCAGTTAATTCCTGATTTATTGCTTTTATCTGTTGGTTACTTACTTTCATCATCAAGGTGAAATAGATTGATAATATCAGGGTGATAACAAGAAATAACCCTAAAATCAATACTACTTGTGCGAATAACCCCGGAGTTTGGATTAAAAGTCTCTGCCAGAGTAGGACTACAGAGATTGAGTAGACAATCCCCAGCAACAGCGCTAGTAATTCTTGTTTGCGAAAAAATTTCACAGCTTTAAACCAGTCATATCAGTGCTGTTTGACCATTTATTAACCCTCCAGCACTTTAGGGCTTATTAGAGAAGGCAGTCCCGATGAAACAAGTTTCAAAAGCCTTGAATGAAAGAATCACTGGGGACTGGGGATTAGGTACTGGGGACTGGGGAGAATAGTAACTACTCACTCAGCACTCAGCACGGGCTAAACCTTAGCTATCCGCTAACAACACTTTCAAGTCAGGAGGTAGACAGCGCAGCATCTCTTAGAGAGCATCAGGCAGCTATTGCAGGAGTAAAGAACTATAAATGATTTCTGGACTATTACCCAGTTTAAAAAGAAGAATTGTATCCCGCGCTATGCGTCTTGATACAAAGCTTCCCGTCTTGCTTCAATCCCACGCTTTTAAACGTGAGTTACTGCTTTCTCCTGAATACACTAACTTTTATTTCTAAATAATCTAAAATATCAATGTCAAGGGTAAGATTACGAAATTTATTTTTAATAAAAACATTTGTATATAATCTTGGCAAAAAAACTTAATAATTTATAGTTATATAGCAATACAGTTCCGATAAGCCCAAGACACTTGTAGAGACGGCGATAAATCGCCGTCTCTACAACCCAAAATTGTTGCCAGTAGCCCTTAAATGAATCATATTGATTTATATAGGACTAGTATTTGATCGAACAAAATTCAGGAGTCAGAATAGTTAAAGAATAAGAACAACATTTGATGAATAAATATGCTAATTATTCTGTAGTTCTTATAAATTCTGACTCCTGACTCCTGGGTGCTGAATTCTTACGGCAGTTTTAGTTTTTAGCGTAAACCCAAGCGTATTGGGTTATTGTCACCTGTAAGCTGTTACCTATTTTTTAAGATAGGTCTATTTCTGTACTTGTATTTTAAATTACAGCTTCTTGGCGTTGACAATCAAAAACAACCATATAGGAAGCATTTGGTATTTCCTGAGGAAGGTGTCGCATATAGCCATCAGCATCAGAACGGGTGCGGAAGCGAGCAACAATTTCCTGTTGTGTATTAGGAACTAGACGAGCGATCGCCCAAGAATTGAGGCGTTCTTTATAAGCAATAGTCTGATTGTCTGATTTAGAAGCTTTGTTATCCGTATTTTCTGGCATAATTATGTTACCCGTATGAAGTTTAATGAAGAGCGTTAATTAGTTTCTAGGTAGGAATGCACTAACGCTTTTTTTTATGCTGCTGCCACCTTGTTATTCGATTATTAATAAATTGTCAACACTTAGCGCTATCTTTTAGACCAACTTAGTCGAAATTTTCAGATGGTTATGAATCTCAAATCCTTAATCTGCAATTGTTTCCAGCAGACAACAAGGCTCAAGCAAATAGTTTAGCAATTATTGGGTTTGCATAATTTGTATGCCTACACATAAGTAAAATCCGCATCAGTGGTAAAGCGAACATCAATGTCTGAAAAAGTACTATTAGAAACTCACTGAAAAAAGAACAATAACATGCGTAGAATTAATAGGTGCAGACAACCTCTTAATTTTTTTATAGTGCGATAGCTATAGTCAAGCTATATTGCGGGCATTTACGTTTTTTATAATTAGTTTAGAATATTTAAATTTTCATAGTTTATTTAGATATAAAAAAAATGAACTTTTCCTAAAAGTTTTATTATATGTATAGGAAAAATATGTGTTGCAATTATTTAATTTAAAACATCTTGACTAACTGCCATAAAATAGGTAAGATTCTTCCGGCGAAAATATAGCTTTGATAATGAAAACACCGTTTGTAACCTCAATAATTCAAAAACTAGCAGAGGAAATGGAAGCAGTACTTTTGGTAGACCCAAAATGTACAGTTTTAGGAATGATTACGTTTAAAAATGGCAATAAAACTTTTTTTCGTAATAGCAAGTTTAGCATTAATTCTTTTGCTTCTGTAACAATAGCTAAAGACAAAGGGGCTTCAAACTTTTTTTTAAATAAATTTGGTTATAAAGTTACTGAAGGAAAAACATTTTTTGGTGAAGAATTATGTGAAGAAATAGGCGATCTCAAGAATATAGATGCCGGATTTTATTATGCTCAAGAGTTAGGATTTCCTGTAATTGTCAAGCCGATTAATCTCAGTGAAGGAACGTTTGTGACAAAGGTTCATGGCAAGCAAGAATACTATCAAGCAGCCAAGAAAATATTGCGAAAAACTTCAGGATTTATTGTTGAGCGATTCTATAGTGGTAATGATTATAGAATTGTAGTACTTGATGATGAAGTAGTTTCAGCATATCAAAGAATTCCTTTATTTATCATAGGAGATGGTAAATCTAATGTTTTGGAACTTATGCAACAAAAACAGGAAAGTTTTATCAAGAATGGTAGAAAAGAAATTATAGATTTTGAAGATTATAGAATCAAAACAAACTTGCGAAGACGGAAATTAAAGTTTAATACTGTTATACCCAAGAACAATATAGTCTATCTTTTAGACAATGCAAATTTATCAACTGGAGGTGAAGCAGTAGATTTCACTGAAAACATACATCCTGATTTTCAAAAATTAGCAGTAAATATTACAAAAGATATGGAATTGAGATTAGCAGGCGTGGATATTCTGACTAACGATCTAACGTCACCAATGCTAGATTACACGCTCATTGAAGTAAATGGCGCTCCTAGCTTAACTCACTACGCTTCATTTGGTGAAGTTCAGACGAAAAGAGTAGAAAATTTATATCTTAAAGTTCTCAAAGTACTTGAGAACGAAAATAATAGATAAAAGCATTGATTTTGATTAGAGGCGGAGTAAGAGTTACTCCGCTTTAGCTATCTCTTTATCATTCCTTATCTAGTAAGGATTCAAACTCAGCTTGTAAGGCAGTTATATCTGCTAATCTTGTAACTAGTAGATTATCCTTACCAGCATCACTTAAACGTACTTTCCAATAACGAATACTGTCTGAGTTGTTCAACCAAAACTGAATTACGGTATCTACTACTTGATCTAGATTCCAACCCCATTTTGCTGGAACTGATTCTACTGATTCTAGAAATGTATCTAGTGTACATGTAGGCATTCCCAAATATTCCACACCTTGGTGGTATAATTTTTGTCCACTTTGCTGTTGGTGATTAAAAAACTGCAAAAGTGGTGAGACTCCTACAATATCAAAAGTGTATTTCATGCTAGTACTCCCAGTTTTAGACTATTTGTAGGGAAGATTTAGTTTTTTCTAAAATCACCTCTGGAAAGGAACTAAAGCATCTAGAAAAAGTTTAGATTTGGTTTAGATCATCGACATTAAACCTCAGTCATAAATTAGCACTGGCAAGCGTTGAGTGCTAATATTTATTTAGGAGTTTGATTGATTATTAAAGAGTTTCAGGCATTAATTTAGTGAATGTATATATTTTTAATAATTATTTAATATTTTGCGTAAATCCCTATCTTGTCTGCAAGATGCTAATGCGAACAAAGTACTCCTAAGATATAACTTGAAAAGCGGTGTAAATTGGTGGTGCAGTTCTGAAAGTGTCACTCACCATACTCGCCTTTTGATTGAGGCAGTGATACGATTTAGATGTGTGAGGAGCAAGTTAGAAATAAAAAGCGTCTGGGGTGGAAACACGGCAACACTCCCAGACGCTTTTTAATTGGCATACAGAAAAAGTTTTTGAGATAATCACCTAAAGTTCAAAATATCGTATACAGCCTTTGCTGTATAATCAGTAAACTTAAAGCGAAACTTGGTACGATCTGCACGTTGGTAAAAGATTCTGCACCAAATACTTAAGGAAATAGATCGGCATCCGAAGCAGCAATAGCCAAATCTAAAATCTAAAATCCAAAATCCAAAATTCCTTAAGTCGTACCAAATTCAGATTGTAAAGCTTCATCGTTATTATCAGCGATCGTTGCCACAATTGTAATTAGCCGAGATACTTCACCAGGAGCTAATTCTGCTAGGGTGCGTGTTGATATTACAACTACGCGATTTTCAATAATACCGAAACGTGCTTCAAAAGTGCTAGAGCAGTTCAACTCTAAAAGATAACGCAGCAATCTAGGTTCATCTTTAGCAGGTAGATTTAGCACTGTAGACCAAACCGTTATGGTGTCTTCATCGGTTGTGCCATTGAGTTGGACAAAGACTTCTACACTTCCGTACTTAAACTTCCAGAGATAACCACCTTCTGGAGTGTGGCTAACCATCGCACTATCATCTTGTTCCAAAGAGTCGATGACATTTTCAATTACCTCCACATGGTTAATGCTGGTTGTCTCAGTGATTAGCCCATTAATGGATTCGTTATTAGTTAGGGTTTCTGGGTAGCTTGTCATACAGATTTTTTTCTCAACATACTCGCTATTTTATCTACACATATCTGAATAATACCAATTTGAAAAAAGAATGCGGCAAATGGTAAATGTTGGTTTATTTATGCCGTGTTGTACTAGAGTAAGTGCTATGTCACCAGAAAGCGATCGCTAATTTTTTATAATTATCACAGCTGGCTGGATGATGTGATCGCAAGCGATTACTCCCTATTCTCCATCTTCACCAAGGATTACCAACCATTGTGAATCCAGCCCAGTAATAAGGATGCGTCAGGGATTCATCAGCGCTGTCAGCAGGTAAAGGCAAGTTTCCAACGACTCCCAAACCTTGCACTTGTCCATCCTTTACGAAAATCTGCCCTTTGACCATAGCTACCTGAGCCTCTCTGAGAGCTTCTGCCTTAATCGGGGCTGTCTTTAAGTTCTCATAAAATTTCGTCATCAGCGCTGCTGTCCCAGCATCATTAACCGACCAAAGACTAGCAACACTAGTTTTCACACCTGCCAGCACTGCTAAACCCGCAAATCCTAGTTCAGATTCTTCATCACCCAAAGCTGTTCTACAAGCACTCAACACCAGCATTTCAACTTCGGGTTCATTCAGCCGCAACTGTCGTAGTTGATTCAAGCGTAACTTGTCTTCCCACAGTTGAATATAGGAATTACTCAAAGCACCAGTGGCAAAATCGGCATGGGTTGCCATGTGAATAATTCCAAAAGGTTGTTGGCGGCGGATGGTTTTGAGATTGTCTAAGGTGGCTTGCTTGTCTAACAATAATTTGCCCTGCCAGAGTTTAGACACCAGTGTTGATAATTCCAAGGGAACTGCTGGTAAAGGCTCTTGTCCTTGTGTACTCTGAGAAACTCCCAACGCTAAAATTTGAGATTTTTTAATGTCTTTATAAAGGGTGTTAGTCAAGCTAATACTCGGCATCAAGCCAATACTATATTTTTCTACTAGAAACTCTTTACCATCATGAAGCGCTGCCATTGGGGTTGAACGTAAGCCAATATCTGGGAGAAAAACTAGATTATTGATTTCTCTTGCCTGTAAATCTGCTTGTAGTGGTGCAATAATCCAGCGATAAAGTTGTTGGGATGAACGCAAGTAACCGGTGCGGCGACGATTTTGTGGGCTAACGATTTGATCACGAAATTCTTGAGCGACTTGGAGAACTTTGGCTCTGGTAGTTTCTGGGATGCGCTTGCGGATAGGATCGCCTTTTCCAGTTATTACGACTATTTCCAGTTGGTCGCTATCTTGTTCTGCGAGAGTATTCAATTGTTTAGTAGATTTTTGAGCTTTACCAAAACTTCCCTCTGGTATAACCTCCACAGGAACAAAGCTGATATAGATAAATGCAGGTTTAACGCCAGTAGCTTCTTCAATTTTGCGAGCAATTTCTTTTGACTCATCCAGGGTTTTGATTCTAGGAGTAGGGATGCCTAAATGGTCGCCAAAATCATCTGTGAATTTATCTTCGGGTGTGGGATCGGTATTAATAATGGGGTTGTCAATTTTAGGATTATTGGGGCCAGGAACATTCGGTTTACCTGGAGTACATTGGAATGAGCAAGGGGGAGGATTCGGGGTAAAAGTTGGGGTAGGAATTGGAGTAGGAATTGGGGTAAAAGTTGGAGTAGGAACTGAAGTAGGAATTGGAGTAGGAGTCTGACTGACATTGATTCCTATCTGTACAGGCACAGAAGACGAAACGCGGTCATTTGCACTAATTACAAAGGCATTTAGTGACCCATTCACATCAGTTGGAGGGGTATAGACTAAAGTATCGCCGTTAGATAAGGTAGTTACACCAGGGATGACAGGAAGGCCATTGACAGTCAGATTTCCTGTATTCACTACATCAACCTGGATGGAGGTGATGTCATTATTAGTATCGCTAACGAGTGGAGCCAAACTAGAGAACGTCAAGGTCACTGCTTGATTAGTCTGGGTATTGGGTAGCGATGAGTTTGCCGTTAATATCGGTGGGGTGTTGACAGATGTAATGGTGATTCGGGTTGGAGTACCAGTCGCATCTCCACCATTTGGCAAGACTGGAAAGTTGCCAGAAGCGAGGATTGAAGTGTCTCCCGCATTAATTGTTCCGGCTGTGCCATTGGTACTCGTCGCATCACCTACGATAAATGGCACATTATTTTGACCACCATCATGTCGAATTGCGATAGTGCCTCCCGCAATGCTAGTGGTTCCTCCTCCTCCAAAATCCAAAATTCCGCCAGTAGCGATGGTTGTACCTGTCCCTATTCCTTGCACCAGTCCATTTGTCAGCACTTGGACATTGCCACCTTGACCAGTGTTACCAGCACCAAAGTCTGTTGTGGCTTGAGTATTAATACTGGTAAAAATAATTCTGCTGTCGGCAGCATTGGTAGTCTGTAAAGTCACATCGCCAGATGTAACATTTCCAGTCCCATCTACTCCGATCGCACTGGCTGAGGCATTAATACCATCATTAACGGTGATATTATTTGTAGCAGTTAAGGTGACTGTGCCAGCCGTGCCGGTAAAATCGCCACCTCCTGTTTTGACTACAGACGAGTTAATTGCCCCAGTGGTGATATTGCCGTTTGTGGTTGTTGCTACTACACTACCAGCGCTACCTGAATTACCAGCATCATTTGAAAAAGAATCAATCCTACCTGTGAGGATATTGCCTGCGGCACTCAAACTCACTGTTCCAGCAGTATTAATAGTATTAAACCCTTCAGTGTTGCTAGTATCGAGATTATTTAGAGTAATCCCACCACCGCTGCTTGCGACTGTAATATTACCTGCCAAGTAGCCTTGGCCACTGGCGATAATGTTGCCCGCAACGATGTCGCCAGTCGCAGACAAGTTTACATTGCCACTATTGCCAGAAAAATTAGTAGTTGTATTGAGATTGCCCAGTGATAAACTAGCTCCAAAAATGTTAATGGCTCCTCCCGTTGTTTGGATGGTGTTGGTAGGGTCAACAAAGTTTACAGAACCAGTTTGTGAGGAGAGGCTGAAACTACCGCCAGTACCCAAGTTTAATGTAGCGACACCAGCAGCGGTCGTGACTCCAGGTGTAGCTCCGGTGATATCGTTGATGGTAATATTACCTGTGGCTTGTAAGTTGATATTTGCACCTG
Source organism: Nostoc sp. NMS8 (assembly GCF_017115045.1). Taxonomy (GTDB): domain Bacteria; phylum Cyanobacteriota; class Cyanobacteriia; order Cyanobacteriales; family Nostocaceae; genus Nostoc. The sequence goes on from NZ_JABXKK010000085.1 coordinate 133,140, forward strand.
AGGCTGCGATCGCACCCCAAGAAACTGTATTAGCCCCAATATCTGCATCGCCAAAGGCTATATTGCCTGCTGTGGCATCAAAAGTCCCTGCTGCACCATCGATAATTGTCAATGTGCTGGGGTCTAGCAATAAAGTACCAAAGTTGCCATTGACGGCTGAAGTATCTACCAAACCGTTGAAGGTTAAGAAATTTTTGCCCGATACTTCTACAAAACCACCATTCCCGGCATTTGCTCCTCCACGAGCCGAAATTTTACCAAAATATTGGGTTGTGTCATTACCCCAAATAATGATGCGTCCGCCGTTTCCATTCAAATTGCTATCAGCATTAATGACGGATTTTGAGTCCACATAAGCCCGATCTGCGTTGGGTAAAGTCCCCTTACCTTGAAAATCACCGCCAATTAGCACAGTACCGCCGCCATTGGTTCCAGTGGCGTTAATGTTGGCATCAATCACCGCGACTCGTTGACCCAAAGCAGTTACTTTACCGCCTGTTTGACTCGATACATCTACTGTTCCAGAAACAATGGTTGTCCCTGGAGTTGTGGGAATTGTCACATTAGAGGCTGTTAATTTTACACTCCCATCAGGATTAGTAGTTAACCCTGTGTTCCCAACTGTGAGCAATTCCGGTAAAGATACAATGGGAATTGTCCAGTTATTGGGTTGGCTGCTACTAGAGGCGAGGGGCTGAATTTCTAGAGTCAACAGATTTCCTGGCTGACTAAGACGCACCCAATTTTCCCCTGGTACGGATGTGACAGAAATTTGTCCTCCCGGTGCTGAAAGTTGCCCAGTGTTGACTACAGTACCGCCTAATAAATTCAAGTTTTGTCCAGCACCTACTGTCAAATTTCCAGCGTTGGCGATCGCTCCTGGCTGGTTCGTACTAAAGGCAAATCCGTTGGGGTTTCCAACTAAATTACTGTATTCATTAACACCGATAGCATTAAACCAACTGCTGCCAAAACCAATGCCGTTAGCTGTTGTCACCGTGAAAGCATTAGGCACATTTAAACTGGCGTTTGCTCCAAAAATAAATCCGGCTGGATTCATCAAAAAAAGGTTAGGATTGCCACCTGTTACTTGAATTAAGCCATTAATAACCGAGGCATTCCCGCCTGTGATTCGACCAAGGATATTTTGCAGCGTCGGACTAGCTTGAAAATTGGCGATTTGTTCTGGTGAAATCCCAAATTTTTGAAAGCTGTGGAACAGATTTGCACCATCTCTAGAAGTTGTGCCGCCAGTAATATCAAGTCGATTGCCGTTGGGCGTAACAATTGTGTTTGTCCCATCGTTAGCAGGAACTATTTGTTGTGCTTGGGCTAATCTGGGACTTACCAGCGAGGCAATAACTAGGACTGAAGCGGCGATATTAGACAATAAGGATTTTTTGCGCCGCAATATAAAGCGACCTGTGAGTAATTCTACATCGATTTGTAACTTATCTGCTAATCCGCGTCGCCAAAGTGCTTGTGCGATCGCTCGCTTAGACCAGAGTATTTGTTCTTTTTGTCTAGTAACAGAGATGCATTGAGGGTGATTTCGGTAAAAATAAAGTGGCTCTTTGACTCGTAGCACTTGGGCTACTTCTGAAAGTCGCAGACATAAGTCATAATCATAGGCACAGCAAGAGAATGATTCGTTAACACCTCCCACTCGGTCATAAACCGATCGCCGCATCAAGCGGAAGTGAAACGTCATGAAGTTCACCAATAGACCTGCTTGAGAGTAAGGAATGTTACAACGATGACCGTAGCTGATAACTTTGCCGTCTTGATCTATATTTAAATAGTCGGTGTAAACAAATCCTGCTTCTGGATGGCGGTTGAGGACTGTGGCGGTCTGGGCAAGGGCGGTAGGGGCTAAGATATCATCACTGTCTAATATACCGATGTAAGTTCCCTTAGTTTGGGCGATTGCTGCCTTACAAGCCGCAGCAACTCCTTGATTCTCTGCCTCCACTACCCGCACTCGTTCATCTTGTTGAGTATGGACATGAGCGATCGCCACCGATCTATCTGTGGAGCCATTATCCCAAATTAATAGCTCAAAGTCTTGCCATGTCTGCGCTAAGACGCTAGTGATCGCTTCTTGAAGGTAAGACTCGCGGTTGTAATTGACGATGACAATGGAGATCAGTGGCGACATCGAAGTATTCCCAAGTTTTTTACCTGTTACCACAATATAGTGCTAGGGACTATCACTTAGAATAAATCGCCGTTAATTATAGTTTTAGTTACAAATCTTCTGAAATCTGAATGTCAAAAATATGATATTGAAATACTTATCGTATCCCCATCAGCCCAGTCGTTAGATAAGACACTCCATTGAGAAATGAGCAAAGAAACAGAAACTAGTATTAAATCTGAAATAATTACTCAGCAAAAGATTGTCTGTTTCTCTCATCAGGTAGAAACTTGGCGGAGTTTGGCAACTACTAAACGGAGTAAGCACAGTTTCAGTTTTCAGTGTTGCTTGCTAATTCTGCCTGCGGTCTGGATTTTAACTGCAAATGAACTGAAAGCTACAGCGAACATTTTTACACCAGACTCGGCTAAAAATAGCAGTCAGCCAGAGTTACAAATAGTACAAGAAACAGAACCTACCCCGACAACTAAGCCCAATCAAACCGAACCGAATCCACAACCAGAAACACCACAACGTATTCGGGTTCGTAAAATCCAGGTTGTAGGTAGCACAGTTTTTAATGAAAATGACTTTAATCCAGTAGTCAAACCCTTTGAAGAACGGGATTTAACTTTAGAAGAAATCAGACAAGCCGCAGATGCTATTACCCAGCTTTACCTAAATAAAGGTTATATAAATTCCAGAGCAGTTCCAGACACTAAACAATCTAGTACCGCAGATGGTGTTGTAGTAATTCGGGTGTTGGAAGGGCGTTTGACTGAGATTGAGATTCAGGGGACGCGGCGATTAAACCCATCTTATATTCGTAGTCGCATCCAATTAGGTGCTAGTATCCCTCTCAATACTGGTAAGCTCGAAGAACAACTAAAATTGTTGCGACTCGATCCCCTATTTACCAATGTGGAAGCGCGTCTGCGTCCAACGGGTAAAGTTGGTCAAAGTGTTCTCATTGTCAGAGTTGAAGAGGCAAACCCTTTAACTGGTAGCTTGGGTGTAGATAATTATTCGCCTCCCAGTATTGGAGCGGAAAGATTGGGTGTTGAACTGCGATCGCGCAATTTAACCGGTATGGGAGATGAGTTAGCAGGCTCATATTACCATACACTCTCTGGTGGTTCAGATGCCTTTGATTTTAGTTATCAGGTTCCTGTGAACGCCATGAATGGCAAAGTGCAGATTCGAGCAGCATTGAATCGTAACGAAATCACTGAGCCACCCTTTAATGCTTTTGGCATTCGGGCAAACCAGGATCTTTATGAAATCAATTATCGTCAACCATTGATGCGATCGCCTAAAGAAGAATTTGCCTTATCTTTAGAATTTACCTATCAAGATGGTCAAACTTTCCTGTTTGATAACCTCGCAACTCCCTTTGGCATTGGGCCTGATGCCAATGGCGTGAGCCGCACCAGTGTAATTAAATTTGGTCAAGATTATATCAAGCGCGAACCTCAAGGAGCTTGGTTTTTGCGATCGCAATTTAACTTTGGCATTGATATATTAGATGCAACTATCAACAATGACCCCATACCCGATGGTCGCTTTTTTAGTTGGCTAGGTCAAGCCCAGCGCGTGCAGCAACTTAGCAACGATCATTTATTGCTCATCCAAGCAGACTTGCAGCTGACACCAGATAGTCTTTTACCTTCCCAGCAATTTGTCATTGGCGGCGGACAATCTGTAAGGGGATATCGTCAAAATATCCGTTCTGGGGATAATGGATTTCGGGTAGCGATCGAAGATCGGTTTACAGTGCAGCGTAATGAATCTGGATTATCCACAATTCAACTTGCGCCATTTGTAGATATGGGAGCCGTCTGGAATCAGTCTAATAATCCTAATCAGCTACCCAATCAAACTTTTTTAGTGGGTGCAGGGTTAGGATTCTTGTGGAATCAGGCATTGGGAATTGATAATCTCTTTATGCGTCTCGATTATGGATTTCCATTTATCGATCTTAGTGATCGTGGTAATAATGCTCAAGATGATGGCTTTTACTTTAGTCTTCGCTATCAACCCTAATAATTTTGGCTGCATTATACTTATTATGCTAAATTCACAACTTCTAAAAGGGAATAGAGAACTCTTAAGGCACTGATAAAGAAAAAAATAATTAACTCTTGTGGGTTGGGCATCTTGCCAGCCGGGAATTGAAATTCCCGTCTAATAGCTAAAGTCATCTGAAGATGACTAAATATCGCCAAAAATTTCCAGTCTACTTCAGTATACTTAAGCTATTAGCCCGAAAATTTATTTTCGGGCGGGCATGGAAGCCAACAGTTAAGCTATTTCCACCTTAAGTTGACACCAATGGCATCTTGCCCGCCCCACAATATTAGATAATTTAGCCCCTACACCCCTAATGAAGCCTTCTTCACCCTTCTTCACCATATTGATTGGTGTTTTCCGCAAGCAAAATGCTATTTTACTTAGTAAAAATGCTATTTTGCTTTTGATTTCAGTATTTTCCACAGTTAACTACCTTTCTCTCCTGCGTTAACTTAATCTTTAAACCTAAGAATATTCACTTTTTCTGGAATTTAAATTTTCCGGTGTGTATTTACACACAGATCAAAATTAAGTCTATAACTTTAACAAAGAATTACAGGAGTAAACTTATGACAGAATCTAACTCGCAAGACAAAAACAACTTTCTCTATCCTCGTAGTCGGTATTATGGTAAATTCCAGCCAGAAAACTTAGTGTTTAATGCTAACCTCCAAGAATTTGCCCAAAAAATTAGTTACATCACCTGCCTAGAAACAGGGGGAAAACTGTCTCAGGATGAAGCTTACGAGCAAATTAAGGTACTTTGGAAACAGTTGAAACACAGTAAAAAGCAACTGGCTATTAGTGATAAAGAAGTTTGAAATAATCGGCATTGGAAAGAGGCGGGGGGCAGGGGCATAAAGAGGTAATTTTCTGATTCTCCCTCATCGCTTTTAGGAATAAGAATTAAATAACATACAATACAATTTATGTTCCTGGCTTACCTCACCCTCAATCCCTCTCCTTATAAAGGAGAGGGAAGTTAGAAATAGGATGAAGTTTTGCATTCTTATTCAATGCATTGTTCCTTACCTAGTTAATTACCTTCTACCAAAGTCCAGAAATAGCCATCTGGTGAGACAAAAGAGAAACTCGTCTCGCCAAATTCATTACTAATGATGTCTGTAACTTTTTGTGCAGTACTTGCCTTGATGCGATCGCTATATTCCTGTATTCCTTTAACTCGATAGGTATATAAAGACATACCCAAGCTACCTGGTTGGGCTGCCTCAAAGCGCGATTCTAAATCAGTGGATTCTGGGAATCGGATCACATAAAGTCTACCGCTACGTGTAGCCATGAGGTCAGACTGAGAAGAACGAGGATCGTCAAAGGTAGTGACAATAAACTTTTCACCAGGATTAAGGTCAAAAATATCTTTACCTGCTGGCGAAGATTCATAGCTAGTTTCGACACCATCCCGCACACGCAGCAAACCCAAAACTTCTTCATAAAACTTCAGGGTTTCTTTGCTGTCATCTTGAACAATAATCCCCATGTGGGTAAACTGACTAGTTTTGAGTGCCGCATTCTGGTTAACTTGTCCGTAATGCGGTAATGTATAGCCAAACCGTTGAAACAAAACTTGTCTAGCTAAAGGTTGCAGCAGCAACATTTCTCGCACGCCAACTGCTGGTTCAATAAAAGGACGGCTTTTCCTCTCTTTGTTGTAGATGACTTCCCAATAAGGGTTAGAGTACCTAATAGGGAAACCTGCTGCCTTTGCATCTTCTATATGATTTAAGATACTTAAAACATCCGCAGTTAAGCTTGTTGCCCAGCGATTTCCCTTAATTTTCATTGACGCTGTTCCCAAACCTTCATTGGTGGGATTTTGCCAAACCATCAGCCGAATCAAACCATGATCTGCATTTTGGTGGTATAAACGAATTGAGCGTAAAGACGAATTCACCCCATATAATTGATGGGCTACATCTGCGGTTAATTCACCCACTTTACCAATGCGATAGCCAAATTGCTCCCAATACTGAATTGCAGAAATTGGCTCTGGGATGCCGATGCAGACTTCATAGATACCTTCAATAGTGGTTTGTTGTTCGTGAGTCATAATGAGTGCTGAGTTAGGAGTTGGGAGTTTTCATGCAGAGACATGGAAACAAGAGAAAAGAAAGTGTTTACAAAAGTATCTCAGAAAGAATCTGAAAAACAACAACCTTTTTTTGTAGCTTATGATGTACTTACAAAAGTGAGATATCTAATATATAAAGTTCAAAATTCTTCTGATTACACGTAATTAGCGATCGCAATCAAATTTTTTAACAGGAGTTAAGCTATGGCGCAGCGATTGACTCAAGAGCAATTATCACAAATAGTCACAGAAGTACAAGGGCTGCAATTGCGTCGGGATGCAGAACTAGACCAACAGCAGGTTAGAGAAATTTTACAGGAGTTGAATTTACCGCCTGAGTTATTAGATGAAGCGCTGATTCAGTTAAATCGCCGCCAAGCACTGGAGGTACAGCAACGCCGGAATCGATGGATGATCTCTGGAGTGGTGGCAGTTGTAGTGGTTGTCATTGCATCTACAATATTTTTTATGCAGCAGCAAAATTCTGCACTTTCTCGTGTTTCTGCTCAACAAGACCGCATCACTTTGGCACAAAATAGTAGCGAGAACTTAAAGACAATTTCCCGCCAAACTAATCCAGAAGTGTTGTATCATGTCACCTTAAAGGATGCTCCTTTAGGTAAAAAGCTGGCTCTCTCTTGTAATTGGATTGACCCAAGCGGTCAAATTGTCAAGCAAAACAACTATCAAACCCGCGAGATTAATACGTCTGTTTGGGATACGCAGTGTCGCTACACTATTAACTCGGCTGCAACTGTTGGTAATTGGAAAGTGCAGATGTTCCTAGAAGGTCGGCAGATTAGCGATGAAACTTTTGAAGTTAAATAAATAGTCCAGATGGGCAACATCCCGCATCACTTTCTTGGCTATTGGGGTTACGGCGCTCAACAAGAGTTGGAAGCGCTGCTAACTAGTGTTTTGGAAAACCTCGCCCCTAAAAGGGAAAATTCAAAGCCTTTTCCCCATTATCCTCTTCCCATCTGGAATGTTATTTATATAGAAATCGATGGAAATTCCAGAAGGCAACAAAATCAGGACTTACACGCTGAACACCTGAAATCTAGATCCCCCCTAGCCCCCCTTAAAAAAGGGGGAACCTTGAAAGCCCCCTTTTTAAGGGGGTTGGGGGATCTCTTCTGTGTAAGTTCTAAAAATCAAATTGCTGCCATCTCCGCATCAGGATTATTTAGTTCACCCGATGCTTGGGTAAGTCTCCAGGAAAACAACTGCCTAATTTTGGGAAGAGAACCTTTCGGAAAAGCGCCCTTGTATTGGACTCAGCAAGGACAAATAATCTGGTTTGCGTCCCAACTGCAATTGCTTTTACCGATTTTGCAACAGTCAGAAGTTAGCATTCCTGGGTTATATGGCTATAGCTGTTTTTCTTATGTTCCCACACCCTTAACTGCTATTAATGGAGTGTTTGCAGTGCCGGCGGGGACGGAATTAGTTTGGCAGAGCGATCGCCAATCAGGTACTCTGCAAACACCTGAATCTAAAAAAATCCACTCGTGGCGGGAAGCGCCAAAACAGTTAACAGATGAAGCTACAGCAATTACTGAATTGCAAACTCTCCTGAAAGACTCGATTGAGCGACAAATTGCCGATTTAAAAGATGAGCCTGTCGGGGTGTTTCTCTCTGGGGGACTCGATTCTTCAGTGGTGGCGGCGCTGCTGGTACAAGCAGGGGTGAAAGTCCGCGCCTACACTTTAGATTTTGGTAACGCAGGTATTCCAGAATATCCATATTCTGAACAAGTCGCCGAGTTTCTCAAAATTCCGCTAATTAAAGTTGCAGTAACCCCAAGTTCGATCGAGAATGCGCTAATTCCGACTGTGAAAGCATTGGATTTGCCCTTTGGCGATGGCGTGTGTGTGCCTTTATATCTCCTGTCAGAGAGAGCGAGTCAGGAAACTCAAGTAATTTTTAATGGTGAAGGTGGAGATCAATTATTTGCCGGTTGGACTAATAAACCTTTAATTGCCGCAGGTGTTTATCAAGCAGAAAATCCCGCCGGACAGGAAAGTTTTATTCAGCAATATTTCCGTACCTTTCACCGTCTTGGAGGATACGAATCTCAAGTTTATCAGCCACAGGTTTATGCACAGATCCAAAATTTGCATCCCGAAGATTGGCTATTGGCGGCTTTAGATCGCAATGAGTGTCCATCTTTGCTACATCGCCTCCGCCGTGCTAGTTTGATGCTCAAAGGGGCGCAGAATATCCATCCCCGTGCGACTGCATTGGCGTTTGCTCATGGATTGTGGGTGCGATCGCCTTTTTGTGATTTACCTCTGGCTGAATGGACATTCCGCTTATCTGGAGAACTCTGCTTACAGGGAGCTTGTGAAAAATATATCCTCAAACGGGCTGTAGAAAATTGGCTGCCACCCGAAATTGTCTGGCGACAAAAACGGGGTATGGGGGTTCCCTTAACTTCTTGGTGTTTAAATGATTTTTGGCATCAACTGGGCATTTGGCTCAATCCTGAGACACTTCGCGCTCACAATCATTTTTATCCTCACATTGCGACACAAATCGTTGAAGGCAAATTAGGAGCAGCTATTCAAGGCCGGCGGATTGGTGAAACACTCTGGTTACTAATTATGTGGCAACTTTGGCGATCGCACGTTTTAAATGAAAAACAAACTAAACATTCTTGGGATCATCCCTTTTGGTTAAATCGTTGGCTATGGAGAAATTACAAGCGATGGCAAGATTAGATAAAAGTGAGGAGTTGGGAGTTAGGAGTGAGCAATTAATCTCCTCATCTCCCCCATTCACCAAGGAAGTTGCCCAGGAGTTACTGAATAACTACGGTTCTCCGCTTTATGTTTATAATGGCGATCGCTTGCGCGAAACTATTGAGCGGATTAGCAAAGCAGTCAGTTATCCGCGCACGCAATTTCGGTTTGCTAGCGTTACTAATGGCAACATTGCGCTGTTAAAAATTTTTCGCTCCTTTGGATGGGGACTTCACGCTAATACACCAGGAGATATTTATTTAGGATTGCAAGCTGGTTTCGATCCGAGTGAGATTGTTTATAGCGGTAGTAATTTAAATCAGGCTGAGATGCTACAAGTCCTGAATTGGGGAGTTACAACACTCAATCTCGATAGCCTTGCTCAGTTGCAGTTGTGCTGTGAAGTTTTGCCCAAACACAGAGAGAAATCTATCCGGCTAGGTTTACGCCTGAATTTGCCGGAAATTACCGGAGATAGCCGCATTGGTGTACGTCCAGAAGAATTTGGTGATGCGATCGCTTTAACTGGTGAGGTGGGATTAAAGCTAAGTGGTTTACACTTCTATCGAGGTACGGGAACTAATGCCACAGCAGCTTTCACCGAAGTAATTGATACAGTAATCGCCACAGCCCAAAAGTTACCAGATTGGGAATATTTAGATTTTGGTGGTGGTTTTGGCTATCCATATCACCACAATAAAACAGCCTTTAACTGGGAAATATTTGGGGCTGAATTAACCGAGAGAATTACTCGTTTAGGGCGGGACATTGATTTGGTAATTGAACCGGGACGAAGTGCGATCGCTGGATGTGCAACTTTGCTTGCTCAAGTTGTTTCTGTAAAATGGCAAGGAGAAAAACAGATTGTTGGAGTTGATACCACCGTTGCTAATCTTTCAGTACCCACAGTACACGGCGGCTACCGAGAAATTATCACTTGGAAACAAGTAGATAATCCATTCACAACAGATATTTGTGGTAACACCACATATTCACGAGATTATCTTGGGAAAAATTGCCAACTCCCAGTTTTAGAAATTGGTGATATCGTTGCCATTTTAGATGTCGGTGCTTATGGTTATGCAATGTCGTCTCACTTTTTACACCGTCCCAAACCTGCGGAAGCCTTGCTAGAAAATGACACACATCGCTTAATTCGTCGGCGGGAAGACTACAGCGTTTTACTAACAAATCAGGTGCTAGATAAATAACAATTAATAAATAACATTGGGCAACCATTATGAAGTGTATTAACTGCGGAACTGACAACAAATTAAAAGAACGAACAGATAATCAAGGTCGGTGTACAAAATGCAATCATCTCTTTGCCTTTGAACCGACTAGTATGGGCAATGTTAAGATAACTGACCCCATGTTTGCAAAAGTTATATCTGACATCTCTGCTCAGGGTACATTATTTTTTACGCCCAAACAACTGCTTTATTTTTTAGATAACCGCGTCAGACGCAATCCATTTAACCTGTCTAGTAACTTTGGTTTTTTTTATCTCTTTTTTTATCTCTTTTTTAGTATTTGGGCACCCGGTTTTATTGGCGGAATACTTTCAGGTGTATTAGGATCTAACTCTTTTGTGATTGTACTATTTATATATAACTTAATCTTAGTTGTTTATTTATTTAAAAATACCACTTCTAGTAAACTTAATAGTCAAGGAAGAAAGTCAAGTGCCAGAATCTTGCAGGTTTTAGGTTTAATAATTCTGGCAGGAGGAATATTAATCAGTATATTTATATTAACTTCGTTTATTGCATTTGCTATTGCAGTAATAATTGGGATGGTTTCATTGTACTTAGGAACTAGACAGCTAAATCAGATGGGAGTAACGCAAGAATTTTTACTTCTACAATCTCAGGTTAAAGATTGGCTAGATCGCTGGCAGCAAATAAATGGTTCCATTCTCAAAATTCTTCCTTCTCCAAACCAGGAAAATAAACCAGCCACGATTAATCCTGATGTAACAGCTTACAGTTTTGATAGATTAGTCGTTTGTGATAGTGCTAGTATTGCTCAACTATTAATTGCTAATAATTTTCACTTTGAAAACAATTGTGCAATTCTCAGCATTACTGGATATCCCCAAAGCATTTTTGACACCACAATGCAAATGCTGCGCCGCAATCCCGATTTGAAAGTCTATGCAATACATGATTGCAATCCACGAGGCATTGGTTTCGTTCATAATTTGAGAACCAATGCTAATTGGTTTCTCAATAGTGAGATTGTGATTATTGATATTGGACTAACGCCACGTCAAATTATCGCTACTAAACGTGGAATGTTCATTCAATCCTCTCCAGAGTCGGCGCAAGCAGCTAAACAATTGCCTGAAGAAGTACGTCAAAATTTGTCTACTAAAGAATTAGCATGGTTAGAATCTGGAAAATATGTGGAATTGGAATCTTTTACTCCCCAAAGAATAATTAAAGTTCTGCAAAAGGGTATTGCTGGCAGCCAAACTTTAGAAGGTGATGACAGTAGCTTGCTTTTAGTCGGCGATACAGGAAATGATATGTACGTTGTTCAAAGTTTCGGTTAGTATTCTCATTTCATCTGTTGGGAAATACAAATGTACACCCCTACATAAATAACCTGACAGCAGTGTTGTATAGCGGTTTCCATTCAGGTAGGGTACAACATAATATCGCAAGGTGTAGGGGAGCGGCAGTGCCCATTGGTGTCAACTTAAGCTGAAACTCATTTAAAACCTCGTTTCCAGCCTCCGGCTGGAAATGCTGCTCCTAGCGGCAGAGCCGTCAGTACGAGAGGCGGAGCCTCAAAGACGACCATTCCCAGCCGGAGACTGGGAACGAGGCAATCTAAAAGCTAGTTATAGCCTTGCTTTCACGTTAATAACTAATAGACATTTCCGAAAAAGAATGTAGAGACGTAGCAAGTGCAACGTCTCTACAAGGGTTATGGGTAACGCATATTTAATTTCTGGAGATGACTAATAACTAAATCGGCGGCTATCCCATCCAGTGTCCGGGATAGCCGCCGATTTTCGTTGACATTATCAAGATGAAATTGATACCATTTCAAGGTTTTAATTTTTGTGTTATACTTAAATAAACATTGCTGTTATTAAAGAATTAAAATATAGCAATATGTTTTTCCTCTAATTAAGCAAATTCCTGGGCAAGGTTGGTATTAATTGAAAATTCAAGCGTTGGAAGTCAAGGCTGGCGATCGCATTATTGCTTACTGCAACAACAAAATGCAAACCTGCAAGGTAAAACGCATACTAGATCCCGGTCAAACTAATATCACACTATCAGTGTTCACCTCTGAGAATTATCGTGGTTGCTCAGTTTCATCTATAGTTCGCTTTCATAGTAACGCTTTGGTTGATTTAGTAAGTTAAAAATCAAGTAAATATTCAATCTCAAAAATATTTCTAATTCTTGTCCAGCTTGAAGCTGGACAAATCTTTATTAAAGGTGCGATACCTGCGATTTTGGCTAGCCTACGCATAGAGAAATCAGTTAATTGTGGCTGGATGATTTTCGCGCACTCACATTACACCAGTGCAGGCGACAATAATTTATAAAACAGGAGTCAGAATACTCTACCCATAAAGGCACAGAGTTTTAAGGCTAGAATATTTTAATTTTTTTGCCTACCAGGAGCGTTAGCGTAGCGGGACGTATCCCTACGGGGATCTTGCTACGCGGTAGCGTCTCGTAAAGAAGTACGGTTTTAACCAATATTCAGACGCGACTCGAAAATACTCGCTCTAAGCGTTGGTTGATGTTTTTTGTCAGTTCTTTTTCACATCACGAGCCATGTTGAGGTAGTAGTCGTCAAGCTTGGCATTAGGACGACGGCGGTTACTGGTAGAAATTTTACTAGTGTTATCTTGGTTCGTTTCAATTGGCTGTTTAGCGGCGGCTAGGTTTATATCTTGCACTTCATCAGATTCCAAGAAATAACCAGAATTAGTGAATCCGAAAAGCTTCGCAAAAAAACCAAATATATTTCCGACAAAATTAGAAAAACTTTGGAATAAAACACCAAACAAGCCTTCAACGCGAAGGAAAAAGTTCCGAATAGCTTGAGTTAGACGAAGCATGACAGCACCTTCAATGATTGCCTATCTATTATTGTGACTCAATTGCGATCGCAGAATTGGTGCTATGGCAAAAATCTACCAGTGGATAGGTATAGCTATTTATTTTGTGGAGGTTATACAGAGCAAACTGCCAAAGATGACAGAAGAATTAATATCGTCCTCAAAAAAGCGGGGAATGTAGTTGGACATCTGGGAGATGGCATTAACAATGCCTCTCGCAGGCTCGTAAGCGTTGGCGGAGCCTCTCTAGAGAAGGCTTTACGCTGCATGGCAGTTCCTCATGGGGGAACCCCCTTGGCGCTAGCCTCTCCCTTTGGGAGAAAACCGGACTGCCTCACCATTCCAAATCAATGAAACGCTTATGTTGTATTGATTTTTAATTTTTAATTCCGCCTTGCGGCACTAATCCTTTTCAAACACCAATGATTAATGACAATAGATAACTTCAAGAGTTAATTTGGTTTTTCAATGGGTACTATAAAATAGTGATTTTGGTATTTCAAAATGAGTAGATTGGCGTTTTAACTAATGATGTGCTTTTTCTAGTTAATTTTAAAGTATTCCTGTTCATTGCTGAACTCAGGTTAGGCATTTCTTGCCAGCAGTGGCGGCAGAACCAGTAGGTTTCTTGTAAACGAATGTGACGAAGCATTTGGTTGGAACAGCAAGGGCAGTTTGTCATATAGTTGTTGTTTTATTAAAAAAGTTAAACACAAATAAGTAGTTCGCTCTTGGCTTAACTACCAACAGCTTAAATTTATAAACAGAAAATAAAGAACTAATAAAGAAATGAAAGTAGTTAACAAGTTTTAAAAAATCTCAACAAGCACTTAATTAGTATCGGGTAGCTTGCACTCCTCTACGAACGCGAATAGCGTGTCGGAGACTGCGCCAAGGACAAAGCTCTGTTACCACCGCAGGCATCGCTCACTCCCTAAGACAGTCTATTTATATAAGAGCGATCGCGCCCGTTTGCTTTGGCTTGATAAAGGGCTTGATCTGCTGCCTCGATTAAATCTAAAGGAAGCATATTAGACGTAGGAATCACTGTGGCAATTCCAATACTCAAGGTGACGTGCTGCTTCACAGCTGATGCCCTATGGGGAATATTTAGCTGTTCTAGAGCTTGATGAATTTCTTGGGCAACGTAAAAAGCTCCATCACTAGCAGTGTTAGGTAAGATAACAACAAACTCTTCTCCGCCATAACGAGCAACTAAATCTCTAGAACGTTTCACACTTTGTTTGAAAGCTTGGGCAATCAAGCGCAAACAATTATCTCCGGCTGCATGACCATAAATATTGTTATATTGTTTAAAATAGTCAATGTCACATAAAAGTAATGAGATAAAACCTTTTTCTCGTAAAAGATATTGCCAGACACAATTAAGCCTATGATCAAAACATCGGCGATTGGCGATTTGAGTTAATTCATCTATCATCACTATATTTTCAAGCTTCTGGTTGGCACGCTGTAATTGTTGATAAAGTTCTGATTGCTGAAGCAGTTGGCTTTCCCAAGGTTGCCAGTCACGCGGGGCGCTACAATGATGAGCAACCAAAAGTCTCCAGAGGCGATCGCCTTGAAAAATTGGTACAACTAGCTTGGCTCTGACTTGCAACTTTTCCAATAACTCTAGATGACAAGGAGCAAAATCGGCAGTGTAGATGTCTGGAGTGACTTGGTGCGTACCTTCTTGATAAGACTGTCCCGATGTTTTGACAAAATTGATCTCAGTGTTTCGCGATCAATTTGATATGGCAGTCCTAAATGATTCGTAAACTTCTTTATTCTTGTTCATTCCATTAGTGAAGTAAAATCCCAACCCAGCAGTTGAGCAACTTGAGCAGGGAGGGTAACTGGATTAAAGGGTTTGAGAATTACGCCAGCAACTTGATACTTTTGCAAAATTTGCGAATCCAGCCATCGCGCTTTAGCACTGAGCAGCACTACAGGAATAGTTTGAGTTTCTGTATTGTTTCTGAGTTTATTCATAAACTCAAAACTAGCCATATCACGGATTGAGATATCTAATACAATCGCATCAGGACTATGGTGTACTGCGTTCTGCAATCCTTCTGATGGAGAATCTGCTGTCAGCACATTCCAACCAGCTAAATCTTAGAGGCAAAATTTTACTATCTCACGTACATTCAGTTCATCATCAATGAGCAATATCGTTTTGACGGTTATATTTACCTCCCCTAGCATATTCATGTCATTTCATACAGCTTTCCTGTGAGATAAAATATTTTTATCTGCAAACAAAAAATATAGATGATAAAAATAAAAAACTAATAAAGATATAGATTTTGTTACAAATCTTCAAAATTAATCGTCCCACCCCAAAATATTGGTAACTTCGTTGCAAATAGAGGTAGGTTCAAAGGGTTTGGTAATAATCCCAGCAATTCCCATTTGGGCGAAACGGGCGCGATCGCTCCCTTGGACTTTTACTGTTAACAGAATCACTGGAATCTCTTGGGTTGCAGAATTTCCCTGAAGCTTTTCGTAGACTGCAAAGCCGTCAAGATCAGGCATAGAGACATCAAGTAGAATGGCATCAATGGGTTCTGTCTGAGCAATTTCCAGTCCTTCTGTCCCTGATGCAGCTGTCAAGGTGTCCCATCCTCCCAAGTCTTCTAAACAAGCTTGTACTAATTCGCGGATTCGTTCTTCATCATCCACAATTAACAATCTTTTAGTCATTTGTCATTTGTCATTGGTTATTTATTATTCTCCTCTGCTCCTCTGCTCCTCTGCTCCCCTGCTCCTCTGCTCCCCTGCTCCTCTGCTCCCCTGCTCCTCTGCTCCTCTGCTCCCCTGCTCCTCTGCTCCTCTGCTCCCTGCCCCCTGCTCCCTGCCAAATTTCCCGGCAATGGCAGGGTGAAGAAAAACGTGCTGCCGATACTAAGAGTACTCTCAGCCCAGATTTGCCCACCGTGTTGATCAATAATACTACGACAGATTGCCAATCCCAAGCCTGTGCCGCCTTTGGTGCGAGAATCAGAGGCGTCTACTTGCTGAAATCTTCCAAAGATTGCTTCTAACTTATCTGTGGGGATACCTCGTCCTCGATCGCTTATTTGGAATAGTACGCGGTCTGTTTGCTGTTGGACACTGAGTGTAATAGTAGAATCGGCAGGCGAGAATTTAATTGCATTACCTAACAAATTGGTGAGTGTTTGCACAATAGCATCAGCCGCCGCCCAAACTTGAGCATTAGTAGGGTGGATCTTAAAGGTAATATTTTGCTGATTGGCGATCGCTTGCACTCCTGCTACTGCTTGTTGAATTAAATCAGCCGCATTGCAGGTGGTTTTTTTTAAGATAGCTCGATCCGACTCTAAGCGTTCCAAATCGAGAATATCGTTAACTAGACGCACTAAGCGATCGCTATCGATGGCTGCAATCTCAATCATCCGCTTGAATTTGTCTGGTTTTTTGTCGTAGATACCGGTTTGTAGTAAGCCTAATGCGGCGCGAATTGCAGTTAAGGGAGTGCGGAGTTCGTGACTAACGATGCCAATAAACTCACTCTTCATCAGATTAATCTGCTCTAGTTCAGTGATATCTTCAGCAATACCAGCAATCCGAACTACTGCGCCTAATTCATTTTTGATCGGAAACGCGCGATCGCGAATCCAACGGATTGAACCATCAGGACGGATAATGCGATATTTTTTATCGTATTGCCCTGGTCTGAGCTGTTCAATGAGTTCAATTTCGACGCGCTGGCGATCTTCTGGGTGAATTGCATCTAACCAATCTGAATAGTTGTGATACAACTTTTCACAACTTCTTTGCCAGATGATTTGGTAAGCATTGCTCACATATAGAATTTGCTGACTTTGATTATCGGTCATCCAAAATACTGCTTCGATATTTTCTGCCAGCTGACGAAACTTTTCTTCGCTCTCGCGTAAAGCTTCTTCGATGCCTTTGCGCTCAGTGATATCTTGGTGAACCGCAACCAGAACTTTGCCGTAATCGGGATGCCTGAATACAGAAGTCGTCACACTAGACCAAAATGGTGTTCCATCTTTTTTAACATTCTGGACTTCATAAGTAGCTTCAGTATTTTGTAAGACGGTAGACACAATCGCTTGATTTACATCTTTCGTAGTTACCGATTCGGTGACATAGTTTACAATCGAAACGTGCTGACCGTTGAGTTCGCTAGAGTTATAGCCAAACATCTGCTCAAATTTCGGATTGGCATAGACGATCATTCCATTATCAATTTTCACTAAGCAAATGCCTTCTCCCATATTTCGGGTAATTACAGCCTGAAGCTCCAGCATTTGCGACTGTTCTAAAAGTGT
Source organism: Nostoc sp. NMS8 (assembly GCF_017115045.1). Taxonomy (GTDB): domain Bacteria; phylum Cyanobacteriota; class Cyanobacteriia; order Cyanobacteriales; family Nostocaceae; genus Nostoc. The sequence continues at coordinate 150,596 of NZ_JABXKK010000085.1, forward strand.
GAGTTGGGTTTGTTGCTGCTCTATCACTGTTTTTTGCAGGCGATCGTTCGTCTCTGTCAGTTGTGCGGTGCGTTCTTGCACTCGTTGCTCAAGTTTGGCATTCAATTGTTGCAGGGCAATTTCTGCCTGTTTGCGCTCTGTCAGTTCTGTCTGCACCTGTTCAAACAAAGCTGCCTGCTGGATAGCAATGCTTACCTGCGTTCCTAACTGCCGCAACAGAGCAATTTCTGAAGATTGCCACTCACGAGGAGCCTTACATTGATGAGCTGCCAATAATCCCCACAATTCATCTCCCAAGGAAACGGGAACGACCAGATTTGCCCTCACTTGGAGACTTTCCAAAAATTCAACGTGACAGGGACTAATTCCAGCAGTATAAATATCAGTTTTCGCAGTGACTAAGCCTTGTTTAAAGGGTTCGACGTTCTGTTCACCAATACAAGGATCGAGAATTTGGAGTGGTAAAAGAGCCATCCATTCCGGTGCAACAGACTCAACAACAATGGTTCCACCCCAACCTGGATAAAATTGGAAGATAGTGACGCGATCGCACTCCAGAAATTGCCGCACTTCATCAACAGTAGTTTGCAAGATATCTTGTAAATTGAGCGATCGCCGGATACGCTGGGTCATCTCCATTACTAAGCGCTGTTGCTCAAATTGATGTTGCAGTGTTTCTTGTGTATGTTTGCGCTCGTCAAGAGCTATTCGCAGTTGCTTGGCATTTTCTTGAGACAATTGTTGGTTGAGTTGTTGAATCTTCTGTCTGCTGTACTGAAGATTGCCTGTCACCAGGTTAATTATCAAGGCAACTAGCAAGAAAAGACCTAACCGCCATATATCTTCTGGTTGATTAATCCCCAGTTGATACCGAGGGGGAATTAAAAAATAATCAATTGCCAGTGTGGAAAGGACAACTGTAACGATCCCTGGTCGAAAGCCACCATACCAAGTACTGACGATGATAGCGATGTAGAAAAATGCCCCAATGGTTCGAGAAATCAGCGCTTCTAGCCAAAGTGACAGCAAGATGGCGATCGCTGTGGAGCCAATAGCAACACCGTAGTTCAATAATCGTGAATTTCCGATCATGCTTGACTTCTCCCTAGCTGAGAGCGCCTGCGCGTTCTTTGAATTCGGCTCAGTACCCGTGTCACAAGTTCTGGCCCTAGCACTGGCTTGCTAATAAAATCATCGGCTCCGGCAGCAAAAGCTTGCTGAAGAAATTCTGCTTCGGTATGGGCGGTAACTACTAAAATCGGTAAATCTCCCCACTGGGCATCTTGGCGCACGACTTTGCACAACTCTAACCCGTTCACTATCGGCATTTCTAAATCTAGTACTACCAAATCTGGGGATGTTGCAATCAGCACCTTCCAAAATTGTTGTGATTGGGAGAGGGTTATGACTTCCAACCCCCAAGGAGTTAGTAACGCCGATAATCCAGCCAGGATTACAGGGTCATCATCTACGATTAAAACTTTGGCTTCGGAAGTTTGAGGTTGAGGTAAGACACGAGCGATCGCCTGAAAAATCTGCTCGGTTGTGGCCGGTTTATGCAAAAATTGTCTAGCTCCTAAACGCGAGACTGCCAGTCGATCTGCTAAAGTATCTCGTCCTGTAAAAACAATTACTGGAATATTTGGTGATCGCTCTACTATCTCGCTCAATAATATTAATGCATCTTCTTCTGTTCCAGGAAAACTCAAATCCAGTAAAACTACATCAGGAGTTTTTAAAGAAAATAGCGATCGGGCCGTTGCTAAGTTTGGTGCAACCTTCATCCTGATGCCCCATGAGTCGGCTTCTGCTTGCAACTGCTCTGTCAGTGTCGTATCGTCATCAATGACTAATAGACGATAAGTTTGCTTTAGCGAGAAGTTTTGAGCGGTAGAAGTGACAGCCGGCTTAATTAACTCTTGCTTTAATGCTGTTACAAGTTGTGAAAAATTAGAGATTTGTTCGGTAGATAACGAGGAATTTCCAAGCAGTAAATGCTCTATTTTCCGTGCCAGCCGAGAACCCTCTGGATAACCGAACGACCCCATTGAGCCTGCTAGCTTATGGGCTTCATGCAATGCTTGCTGATGTAACTCTTCATTTAAATTCCCGGCTAAGAGTGCAGTTTTTAACCGCTCCAGCACTACAACCTGACCGATAAAGGAATTGCGAAATCGCTCCAGCACCCGATTGACAGCAGTCATATCTTTGGGAGCGGGTTTTTTCTTGCCATCTTGATTCGTTTGCACAACAGAGATGGAGCGATTAGGTGCAGGCTTGATGCGATAGCCCATACCATATACCGTTTCTAGAAATTCTTCTGTTAGACCTACTGTTTTCAGTTTCTTTCGCAAGTCCTTAATATGAGTCGTAACTGCATTTTCAGTCGGTGCGTCCCCAAATCCCCAGAGCCGATCTAGAATCACTGCCCGACTAAAGATCCGATCTGGGTTTTGCAAAAATAATTCCAGCAGTTTGTATTCTGTGGCGGTAAGGGGAATTTCTTGCTCATGACAAGTTACTCTGCCGGCACTTGGATCTAAACAGAGATTTCCCCAGGTTAAGATGGATGGTGAAATTGCCTCATTGCGTCGTAATAAAGAGCGAATTCTGGCTAGTAATGCTTCTGGATCAAAGGGTTTGATGACGTAATCATCTGCTCCGGCATCTAAGCCTGCCACTATATCTGCATTAGAATTTTTCCCTGTTAGCAACAGAATAGATTTACGGTAGCCTTGCTTTCGCAGTTGTCGACACAAGCTAATCCCATCCAGTTTGGGAATTAGCCAATCCAGCAAAATCAACTCATACTCAGTCGATGTCGCTAGTTCTAATCCAGCTTGTCCATTGCTTGCTATGTCGATAGTATAACGATTTGCACTCAACAAATCGAAGAGTGCTGTACTCAGTAATACGTCATCCTCTACCAACAAAATTTTCATAGATTGTATCCAAAGAAGATGCTTATGACACCTTTGCGATCGCTGGGCACACCATCACCGTAGTCATAGTCAAGTTACTGTGTAATTTTAATATATTGTTACAAACATGACAATAAGTTAATTTAAAGTTGTTAGTCTCAGATATTTATTTACAAATATTCATAATTAAAGTAGTATTTACATTCACTTTGATGATGAAAGATTTATTTATTTAATTTTTCTGTAAAAATTTAGAATCCTCATGAAATCTTTAGATTTAGAGATTATTTTTTAAAGTCTCAATTCTGCTCTAGAAATTATGCAATACCTATACTATCTGGCCAATGCTAGTCTGACATTGCGGGTTGTTGAATATTTTAGTAAAAATGAATTTTATATTGAATTTGTGACTGTAATTAATCAATTTGATGGTTGGATAATCAACATTAAAACTAAATCTTTTGTTTCTGTAGAAAAGGATAAAGATATTAGAGCTTTCTTAAACGAATTAGGAATTATTTACTCCCCATCCAAGTTGATTAGTAAGGTTCTGAGCAGTTTAGAAACTGGACAACCACCAATTAATGTTATGAAACGCTATAAGATAGCGGTAGTTTCTCATGGTAGACCGCAGCCTGATGAGATTGAAGTATTCCGACAAAGTTATATCCGTGGATTGGGCTACTGTCCGCAAAATTTGGCTTAAAAAGGGGCTGGGGACTGGGAATTGGGGGAGAATAATAACTCAGCACTCAGCGCTTTCAAGCATTTAAAAATGTGGGTTCTTAATTTTTTGATCGGTTCGGGGAACTCTATAAATACGGTTTAGTAATTGCCCAGTACCCACCAGAGAAAGGCTTCTTGTGGGCGCTGGGCTACTCTGAATCAGATTATAACCATATTTTGAGTTTTGAGGATCGGCTGATGGACAAATCGATTATTCAGTTGGTTGACGAATTACCGACTGACAATATTACTGTCAAAGTTTTAAAAGCTCTTGATTATGTAGCACCAGGGGAATGGAGCAATTTGACGGGGTTTGACAATAGTATTCGCACCATTACTGGAGAAACCGATGCTAAGGTAATCCAGAAAATCCGCGATCGCGCCGCTAGCATATATGAAGATCCTCTAAAAGGCTACCAGTTTGCAATCAAACTTTATCAAACAATTGATAAGGCAGACACAGCAATGGGAGCGGCGGCTTTAGCGAATAAAGTTAGTGAGAAAATTGGCTTTCTCTCTTTTTTAGGCAAAATTACTCCCAAAGCGGATGTCACTCAATCCATTGACTTAGTACTAAAAATAGCTGTCGAAATCATTGCCTTTTGCAAAATAAACGGCATTCCTCAACCTAATCCCCAAGAGTTTGCTAATTCCCTCGCTAACAACTATCAAAATGCGTCCCTAATGAGGATGATTGCTCTAGTTTGTCTAGATGGAATTCTACCATTAGGCCCCGATTTCCTGAGCAAAATTCACGGAGTTATTAGCGGCACTGATACTAGTGCAATAACTCAAAATCCGGTTTTCTTAGCCGTTAATAACTTTCTTCCAGGTAATAATCCTTCTGATAAAGTTGGTTTTATCAGTCAGGGTTTCAACTCTGTGCAAGGCTGGATGAATGACTTAGTATCCAAAACAGGCATCACCCCGCAATCAATTTCTAGTAATTTGGGTAATTTTATTCAGATTGCTGATGATAATTTAGATTTTGTCGCAGCATTCCTAGATCAAACTACCAATTACTACGAGCATACAGGAACTCAAACTGTCGCTCGCAATTTAATTTTGCAAGCATACACTTTAGTAAAAGAAGAAATTAAACAAGAAGAGCAAAAGCCGATTCAAGATGTCTCATCTGCTGTCAAGTCAGATAAGAATCAGTATGAAGTAAGTAAAACAGTGGAAGTCTGGGATAATGATGACGAGGATTGGTATCAGGGAACAATTGAAAAAATTCAAGATGACCAATTCTTTATTCATTACCTTGGTTACGGTTCATCTTATGACGAGTGGGTAGGCGAAGATGACATTCGCACTCGCGATCTTCGCTCTACTGATGACAATGGATATGCAGTCGGTCAAAAGGTGAAATGTTGGGATGATGACCAAGAGGCTTGGTATTCTGCAACAATTGAGCAAATCCAAGGTCAGCAATACTTTCTTCACTACGTTGGTTATGACTCATCTTATGACGAATGGGTTGATAACGATGAGATTTCTTAACTATTGAATTGCAACCTACAGATCCCCGACAACTTTTACGAAGTCGGGGATCTTGTTTTTCCTATCTACCAATTACGAATTATCTTGACACTTGCGCTACGATATCCCCTATTGCTTGCGTGCAATGTATATGAGGAGTAGTGCAGGTCAAACACATGACAGAACAAATTAATACACAGAATACCCGAAACCTAGTGGCGATCGCTAACCAATTCGCCCAATTGGGAAAGGTTACAGGCGTTAAAGGGTTTGGCAGTGGTAATATCAATGACACTTTTTTGGTAACTCTAGATTCCTTAAAGGAACAACATTTTGTCCTGCAACGCATTAACACACAGGTGTTTCGTCAGCCACAACTGATTATGCAGAACATGCGTACCTTCACGGAACATGTTCACAAACGGTTGCAGGATACACCCCTTAATCGTCGCTGGGAAGTACCACGCGTACTATTGACCAAAGATACTCAAGACCATTGCAAGGATGCAGATGGCTCATTTTGGCGGGCAATTAGCTTTATTGAAGGCTCCCAGTCTTTTGATAGTATAGGCGATCGCTCACACGCCAAAGAAATCGGTTATGCCTTGGGAATGTTCCACAATCTCATCAGCGATTTGCCACCAGAAAAACTTGCTGACACCCTCGAAGGGTTCCATATTACACCGCTTTATCTCCAACATTACCAGGAAGTTCTGGCGAAAACTAGTGTGAGTGCATCTTCTGAAGTTAATTATTGCTTACAGTTTGTTAGCGATCGCCAAATCTTTGCACATATCCTAGAAAATGCCAAATCTGAAGGCATTCTACCTCTGCGTCTGATGCACGGCGATCCAAAAATCAATAACGTGATGTTTGACACTGTTACCCAGCAAGCCGTTAGCATCATCGACCTAGACACAGTGAAACCCGGTCTGGTACATTATGATATTGGTGATTGCCTGCGATCGGGTTGTAATCCGGCTGGTGAAGAAACCGAGAATTGGGAAAGTATTTATTTCGATACCGATTTGTGTCAGGAAATTCTACAGGGTTATCTTGCTGTGGCTAAGGCATTTCTGACCGAGAATGATTATGCATACATATATGATGCCATCCGTCTAATTACTTTTGAACTAGGACTGAGATTTTTTGCTGATTATTTAGCAGGGAATATCTACTTTAAAGTTAAGCACCCAGAACATAATTTGGCAAGAGCGATCGTCCAGTTTAAGCTGACCGAAAGTATTGAATCTCAAGAAACGCAGATTCGCAAAATTATTCAAGACATGAAATGAACAACCAGATATTTTCCCTGCAACCTTTCCCTTCTACTGAGTCCTTTCCTAAGTTGAAAATTACAGGCAATATCTCCCGAAATGCTAATCAACTTGCTATCTACTACAGCTTTGGAGGCGACTTAAAAGAAATTGCAATTTCTTCACTATCAAATGCACCATCACGCAAGTACGAATTGTGGGAAGACACTTGTTTCGAGTTCTTCCTTAGTATCAAAGATTCTCAACGGTATTGGGAATTTAACCTCTCCCCCGCCGGACACTGGAATGTCTATCGCTTTGATGAGTACCGTCAAGGGATGCAAGAGGAAATAGCCTTTGAAAAGCTACCGTTTATTGTTCAGAATCAAGCTGATAGTTTAGCACTTGCGTTAGATGTCAATTTGGATAAAATTGTCTCGATAAACCAAGAAATTGAAATTGGCATTACTACAGTTATCAAATATAAAGATGGCGAGGTAACTTACTGGGCGTTAACTCATCAAGGCGCGGCGGCTGACTTTCATCTACGAGACAGTTTCATCATTGAGTTGTGAGATGTGGTTACTGCTATGAATGTGCCAGAATGAGAAGCCAGCAAAGAAGTCACTCATTTGGATGAGAAACAGTTCACCCGTTTGGGTGAGTTAATTATATGAGGTTAGTTTTTATAAATAAGAAGAATCTATTAGTAGAAACTATTGATTCTACTTCACTCTAGTTAAGGAGTACGTTATGAAATTAACAAAATTAATCAATTCTACAGTTATCATTGCCTTTCTTGCCCTTACATCTGGCATTGCTAGCGCTCAAACAGCCGCAAATAACAATACAAGTACTGATGCTACTAGTGAGAAACCAATAAACACAGCAGTTAATTCTGATGCATTAGGCAGTAATTACACCAATGCCAGCTATATTCAACCCTTTAATCTGGTTAATCTTGCTTACCAAGGTGGTTTTAAACAGCAAGGAGTTCCTAGTGGAGGAGCTCTGATTGATGAAGGTCGGCGTGGAAATATTACTGCCCAAGATTTAGTCAAAGCTGCGATCAAAGCTAACAAGTTACCGGCACAAGTTTTAAACAATCAAGATTACATAAGCGCTGTAAGTTTGCAATTGGGGGTATTAACCGGAGCAAATTATCCTGTATAAGTACAAATTTGTCTATGGCCATTTGTAAATTTGTAATTTGATGCAATACAAGTTAACTTTTTTTTTGAACCTTCCCTGCAAGCTGAAATAACCCCTGTATATTTAAGGTATGGGGGTTTTAGATTAGGTTATTTGGCTATTTATATTAAGTAAGAAGATTACGTACCTGCTATCTTAATCGAATTATGCCATTCGACGCTTGAGTAACAGCGATCGCGATCCTATCTGAGTTGTGAAAATGGAGAAAAAATTGCGATCGCTACATCTAAAACCGTGACACTTTTACGCAAATTTATACTTAGTGAGACAATTGTGCTTTCAGATGGTCTGCCAATCGAATTGCTAAGGCAACAATAGTGAGCGTAGGATTAGCATAGCCTCCTGTAGGGAAAACAGAGCTACCTGTCATGAATAAATTAGAGATGCCGTGAACTTGACAATTTGCATCAACTACTCCTTGTTTGGGGTCATGATGCATACGCGTTGTTCCCATATTATGATGGGTACTCAGCGAAGCAACTGGACGATCTCCATCCAATTCAATTTGCAATTCACCTAGTCCAGCACTCGCAAATTCTTGTGCAAATACTAACTGCGATCGCTTCACACTGCAAATATCTATTTCGCCCCAATGATTAATTAATTTTGCTTGAGGACAGCCAAGCTTATCTAGTTGATTACTGAGTGTTACCCGATTATCTGGATTTGGAGTTTGTTCAGTTTGGCTGAGAACTTCAAATTTTGCATATTTCTGTTCATTCCCTTCATGTTCAGACCATCCTCCATGACTCAAATCAGGAAATAAATATTCTTTTTTGATATTATACTTATACCAATCAGCTACTAAATCATCAATATTGGTAATGACTTTTTGCAAATGTTGAAGAACATTCTTAGGTAACTGTCTTTGCCGAAGTGAAGAGAACAAAATTTTTGCAGAAGCCTTTGCTGGCGACCTAAACCTTTCATCTCTGGGATATAACAACGCGGTCATATTTAGTAATTTTTCGCGGCGCATCACTTGTTCCGTTAGGGCAAATTTTCCCATTACGGTGACATTATTCACCCGGCGTAAGTCATACAAAGCCATCGAATTAAAGATTTTGCGATTTTGCGGAACAAGCATACCACAACGGATAAAAGGATGATCCATAAAGAACCTACCCACTAAATCATGTTGATTGCCTAATCCATTCTTTTGAATTCGGTTTGATAGTAACAATAAACGCGCGTTCTCAATACCACCTGTGGCTAAAATAAATATTTTTGCAGCTACCCAAAATTTATTACCAGATAAACAAGCTACTTGTACGCGTTTCACTGTCTGGGTTGTTTCATCTGCCTCAATTTCTACCACGTTGGCGTTGAGGAATGTCGTGATATTAGGAGATTGATTGATTTGATGGCGATATTCATTGGTGAAAATATCGCGTGGGCCAAACTGAAACATACTGGTAGTAACTCGGTCGCTTGTGAAATGTGTCCGAGGAGATTGGGCATTTTCCCACGCCTCGGCTTCATAAGCAAAGGAACCGAGTTTACAGACTGCTTGAGCGCGTTCATAAAAGGGATTCAGATGAGATTTGCTAAAAGGCCAGCCACTATATGGAACCCAATCTCTTTTTTCAAAATCTATTTCGTCTAACGGCACGTGCCTCAGACCAAGTTGATTTTTATTAATTTCAATATTCCAGACATTAGCTAGTCCACCAAATTGACGATGGCGCATATCTTGCAGTGGTGGAAAAGGATCTCCAACTGTTTCACCTTCACCAAGAGATGCAGTTTCTTGATTAAATTCAAGATCACCACTTTCTAGTAAGCAAACTCGAAAATCTTGCCCAATTAATTCTCGTGCAAGTGTAATTCCTGCTGGGCCAGCGCCAACTATACAAACTTCAGTATTGATAACTTCATCTATTGACACTTTGCGGCTATCAATCAACATTTATTTAATTCCTTTTAATCTAATTTATTATTTTTGATCACAAATTTAGATAGATAATTAATCAATATAAATCTGTAGTTTTATTTCCTAAATTTGTCTTTTACAAGAAGTTTAGCGTTTCATTCAACCTATGAAACACTCGGCATGGCAGAACGAATTGCACTAATAAAATTTTGGGCATAATTCTGCGTTGAGAAATCGAGGGCGCGTTCTCGTGCAGCCATTCCTGCACTTCGGGCAAATTCTTGCTCGTCAAGATAGCGGAGAATTGCGATCGCTAATTTATCCGCATCGCCGTAAGGTGTTAATAGTCCATTCATGCCATCAGTAATAATCTCTGTCGGCCCGCCTGCACTGCCAGCAATTACAGGTTTACCCAACGCCATCGCCTCAATAATCACAATCCCAAATGGCTCTTTATCTGATGCATGAACAAATACATCCATCGCCTGCACCCACTCCGGGATATTACGCTGTAGTCCAGCCATAATTACTTGGTCTTTTAAACCTAAAGCAGTGATTTCAGCTTTTAAGAAGTCTTCATAATCCGGTTCAAAATCGTGCTTACCGCCAACCACCACACAATGGGCATCGGGATACTTCTGTAAAATTTTGGGCATCGCTTGCACCAAGACGTGCATTCCCTTCCATCGTTGCAATCGTCCCACAATTCCAATCAAAGGCCCGTGTAAAGGTAAACCCAGTTTCCGCCGTGCTTCTTCTGGAGTTGGTAAAGCATTAGGCTCAAATCGATCTAATGCGACACCAGGATAAACCAAAGGTGTTGGTCTGTGGGGCCAAATCTCTGCCTGTGCTTGCTTACCATCTTGCGAAAGGGTGATAATTGCCCGCGCGGGGATTAAAGTAGCGATTCGTACCAACCAAGTTTTATCACTAGGTACTTCTAGTTGATACCACACAGCAGGCAAGCCCGCCAACATCGCCGCCAAACCTCCAGATATATGCGTGATCCACATCCAATTGACAATTATATCTGCACGTTCGCGGCGGGCGATCGCAGCTATCCGAAAAACAGCACCAATAAAACGGTGGATTTGGCGTAAACGTCCACTTTCCACAACTCGTGCATCAATACCAAGGGACTTTACTTGTTCGACCATCGGGCCGTCTTCTAAAAATATCACCAGCCACTCGACACCAGCATTACGTCCCTGCTGCACCAAATCCCAAAGCATCATTTCACCGCCGCCTCGTTGCTCGGCCAGTGGCATTACAATAATTACTTTCATAATCTATAAGAGTCCTATTTAAGTTGTAAGATTTATCAGATTCTCTACTTCTTAGAGAAGTCGGGGATCTTTGGCATTGCTATAGTACTTATGTCCTGCCATCGCCATAGCTAAAAATCCCCAGAGAATCATCCCGGCTACACTCAACATACCGCTACCGATAACTAGCTGTGAAGCGGAACTGATACCAATAGCACGCGCAGCACTAATAAAGCTATCAAAACGACCTTCACCATAGCTGCTAACACTAACAATTAACAAAATTAATCCACCCATATAAAAGATGGCTCCAAACCAGCCCAGGGTGAAAAACATATCTAAGATGCCACTGTCAATTACCACTACTTCAATTTGACCAGTTTTTTCGTTGACTTTCCAGATATTTCCTAAGCCGTTACCTAAACCATTAGAAAGGGCTAAACCAAGGTTTTTATCGTAACTTCCCGATCTATCTTTAAAGCTGCCATCTTCTTGAAGATTAGAAAAAGTTTCCAAACGGGTTGCTACAACTCCAGCAATTGGCTCAATAGTTGTCAACGGCACAACACAAATTGCCATGACTACAATTATGGTAATTAAGCGCATTTGAATTTTGGCTTTAACTGAACCCATAATCATAATTATTCCAAATAACCAGCCCCCCCAATTAGTACGTGCTTGTGTTAATAAAAAAGATAAGTAACCAACAGCTGAAGCCGGAAAAATTAAGTTTCCTGAACTGGTAAATAACAACAGTAACCCAGCCTGCATAACAGAACCAAAGGGGCCGACTGAGTGTAATGTACTCCAGACGCGCATCCCAAAAGGTACAGGATTTCCAGAACTCATGAATAGTTTTGATTGTATCAACCAGTATCTATCCCATTCAGGAGCTACCACAAATTGATATACGCCATAAGTTCCTAAAATCAACACACACCAGAGAAATGTTCGTTGAATATTCTGGCGATAACTGGGATAATCTCGCCAGTTGATAAATAAGTGAAAAGCGAAGATAATCGGACTGAGCCAATCCATTAAACCGCGTGCTACAGGGATCGGTGGGTTATAAACCAGACCGATGAGAAAGCCATAAAACACTCCGATAAAAGCCAAAACAAACGGCAAAGCCCCTTCGCGAGAAGCGCGGGGAAAGTGTCGGAAGAATGTTGCTATGGTGACAAACACCACTAAGTAGGGTGCTATCAGCATTTGACGAGTAGGGTCCCAACCCACTCGATAGTCAACTAAGCGGGTAGCTAAGGGTGTGAGAAACCAGATCCACCAGGTAAAACTGATGTAGAGAATGGGATGGCGCAAGTATAAAAATATGCCTACTGCTAAAGCTGTCACCGGGTAAATTAGGCGCAATGCGGCAGTAGCACCAGCAAAATAGCAAACTACAGTTAGTAGTATAAAGCCTGCGATCGCCATCCACCCCTGTAGCGATCGCTCTTCAGGAGAATAGCTTTCTTGTGAAAAACTATTGAAAAGTATCTGTCTAGAATTCATTCAATTTTAGATGTACATATAAATAAGTTCAACTCGTTCCCAGGCTCTAGCCTGGGAATGAAGTCATTCGAGGCTCTGGCTCATTCTGAATTTTGAATTTTGAATTTTGAATTCTTGATATCCCTGCCAACGTCCACGCCAAGATGCTAATAACTTTTTCCCTGCTAACTGCCCTTGACTAGGTAAAAATCTCAGCCATTGTACTAAGCCCAAACTATCGCATGTACCCACGAATACTGCCCAGAACAAAAATGCAATCCGGCGGATAAATGGCAAATGCTCTAGTAAAACTAAGGTTTCATTATGGACTAAATTAATAAAGGCAATTTCATTAAAGTTATTACGCTGATCTTCATCAAAACGTTGTGCTGGATAGTGATCTACAGCAACGTTTGGATCGTAAATTATCTTCCAACCAGCCCGCTTTAATGTCAGAGTAAACGCCATTTCAAAGTGTACTTGCGCTCCAGTACCGCGCATCCGCTCGTCAAAGCGTAGTTGTCCGATAGCTTGGGTACGAAAACTCATGTTTACGCCCTTGAGAATATCCACTTCGCGGGGTTCTCCCACTCCCAGATGATGGTTGCCAATGACTCGCCCAAACCATTGCAACTGTCCCACTACTGGGCGGGATTCATCTTCTAATTTGCTGCCGTGGTATATCCAATCACGCCCTCCCAGACCGCCGAGGTGACTATCTGAAACAAAGTAAGCGGCGATGCGCTCTAACCAATCGGGGTGAGGTGCGGCATCATCATCAGTAATGGAAACAATATCGCCTTCCACTGCTGCTAGTCCGGCGTTGAGGGCTGCTACTACCCCAGGTTCAGTTACTTTCACAGTATGCAGTGGCAAATTGTGCGCTGTGTATTGCGCCAGAAATTGCCAAGTTTCTGCATCTGTATCGCGGACAACCACTATCACCTGATCGACTGGTTTAGTTTGCTCCTGTAGCGCCAAAAGGCAGCGTGATAAGTCTTGTGGACGGCGATAAGTTGGTATCAGAACAGTGTTCCGCATTTTTGCTTAACTCCTCGAATAGATCCACATAAGTTTGAGCCATAGTAGTCCAGCTATATTGTTCTGCCACAGAACGAGCTGCTTGACTCATCTGTTGCATCAGGGCAGAATCGCTTACCAAGGACATCATCGCCACAGCTAAAGCATCAATATCATTTGAGTCGGTTAAGACGATGCCACATTCTGGTGTCACCAACTCTGCACCCCCGGTAGCTGTGGCAGTAATTACTGGTAGTCCTGAAGAAAGTGCTTCTAACAATACGAGGCTACAAGCTTCATATCGGGAAGGAAAAATAAATAAATCTACTGACCGCATAATTTCGGGGATATCACGGCGAAATCCCACAAAATGCACGCGATCGCTCAACCCCAAAGAAGCCGCTAGTTGAGGGAAGGGACTACCTTCGATATGACCTACCACCGCCAGATGTAAATCGGGAACTTGCACCAAGGCGTGTAGGACTGTATCTAAATTCTTTCTAGGTGTGCGAATATCTCCGGCGAACAGGGCTAAAGTGACATTCTCCGGTAAACCTAATTTTTGGCGTAGGCGTAGCCCGCCGCAGGTATCGCTTTCACCGGGGGTAAACTCTTCTAGATCAACGCCATTGACAATTACCCGAATCCGAGAACGCGGTACACCAATGTTGACTAATTCCTGGGCTACCTTTTCGGATACAGCCACCACAACCTGCGCTTTTTGGAAAGCCTGTTTTTCCCAACGGGCATTAAAAGCTGTAAATAGCCATTGGTAGAAACCATATAAATCGCGGCGATCGCGGGAAATATGAACAGGCGATCGCAACCATGAACTGTGGACAAAATGTACAGCATTTACATCAGCCGCAGCCAGATTAATTGCTCCATTGATTTTCACTAAATCAATGTCAGAGCGATGTTTACGTAACCAATCAGCACTTTTTTGGGCAAATATGAAATTACGCACAAATTCTGTAGGATAGCCTTTAACTGGAATTTTAACCCAATTAACTTGGTTATCATTTTCTAGTTCTGGTGCAACTTCACTAGCTAATAATGTCAAGTGATGACCACGACGAATTGCTTCTTGAGCAACCTCATAGTTTACCCGTCCCTGACCATCACCTTTTTTGATTTTATGAGTAACAATACAAAGTTTCATCTAATATCTTCCTTATTAATATAAACTCACATAAAGACGCAAAATAAAAATTGAAACCATTTTTATTCTCTCTGTGTCCTCTGCGGTTAGTTTAAAAGATAACTTTTATGAATTAGGTGTAATTTTTCAATCATTTCGATATTCCCATTAATTTGTTTGCTAAAAAACGTGGAGTAAAACTAAGACTCAATGCCGCCAGAGTTCGGACATTAAATTTTTGTTTTTTCAATGTCTTCCAAAAATAAGGACGTGCTACTGCTATCTGTTCACTTCGTAGCAAACCAATTCCAAAAGTGGTATTAGCTTCTAACCATTTTTGTTGAAAAAAAGTTCTAAATTCTTGTAGACGAGCATCTTCTATAAAGACTTGATAACAAAACATTTCGCTTTTAGCTTTGCGGAGTTTTGCCTGCACATCTCGACTACCACTGAGCATAGTATCAGTTTGCTCATGGGCACGATATCGCGTCAATCTTTCTGGATAATAGTAAGCGCCATGACCAGATATACAGCACAGATAAGCTAAATATAAATCCCACATCCCGCCAACTTCTGAAGGAATACTATCCCAATTCACAAAATTATTGCGAATCACACAAGATGCTGCGGTAGGTATGCTTTTATCTACTAATCCAATTTTGTAAAAAGGTTGATGAATTCCTTTTGCTAGTTGATCTCGCTTATAACCACGTGTGTTTTCTTCAGTTCCAATATCATTAATTATGCCATTAGCATCTATGATATATTGGTCGCAAAAAGCGATAATTAAATCAGAATTTGCTTCTAATGGTGGTACAAGCTTTGCTAAAAAGTCTTCATTCCACATATCATCATCATGGAGACTAGCAACATATTTACCTCGTGCCATCTTGAAGCCATGCAGCTGATTAGCTAACATACCCACATTTTGCTGATGTTGCCAAAATCTGATGCGTGAATCACCAAAAGATGCGACAATTTCTTGAGGATTTTCTAAACTACAATTATCAGAAATAATAATTTCAATATTTTGATAAGTTTGTTTGATAGCACTAGCGATCGCTTGCTTAAGATACTCTGGTCGATTATAGGTGGGGATAATAACGCTGACTAAATGTTGTTGGTATTTTTGATGCAATGACATATTTTTCTGCCTTTATATTTCATAGATAAAAGATGCACCATTTAATATGTTGGCCAAACTAAACTTTATTTAGCTTGAGAAATGCTATATATTTTTTTAGCTTTATCAGGAAACTCAGCTATTGTTTTCGCATAAATTGTTCGGAGATTATTTATATGAGCCGTCATTGTAAATTCTTTGAGCAATAAAGCATGACCTTGTTCACCCATGTATCGGCTTTTTGAATAATCTATATACAACTCATGAATAGCATCAGCCAGCTTTTGGATATCATTAGCTGGAACAAGAATACCTGTTTCTCCATCTCGTAAATGTTCTGGAATCCCTCCAACTGCACTAGCAATTACAGGTCGGTAACGAGCATAAGATTCTAAAGTTATAAGACCAGCAGGTTCAGGCCAAACACTGGGAAAGATAACTGCAAAACACTGTTGATAAAGTTTATTTAGTTTGTCAGCATCGCACCAACCATGCCAAGTGATCCGCTTATTCAATCCAAGGGTATTTGCTAACTTTTCTAACCGTGGTCGTTCCCAACCTTCACCTGCAATATCAAGTTGAATTTTCGGGTCTGTATGTATTAAGGTTTTGAGTAACCATTCCAGACCTTTATCAGAAACAATCCGTCCAGCAAACAAAATTCTATGATTTTGATGGACTTCTAAACTCAAAGGTGCTGTTGCTGTTTGTGGTATAGAAATTCCACAGTGTATAGTCACAGTTTGTTCTGGAGGTACACCATTTTTAATTAACTCTTGTCGGACATATTCGCTATTAGCAATAAAAGTAATTTTTATCTTTTTTAATACATCTAAAAACTGATGAGTGGTTTGCAATTCTTTAAGGGTTCTTAAGGGTTTACGGCTACCGCATTTATCTACTAATTTACTCCAGGTACATCCTAAGTAAGAGAAGTTGCGATCGCAGACTGTCTGTTGCTCTGCTAAATACTTTGTGCCACTAGGACAGTAGAGTGAATGATTATGAACGCTGAAGATAGTCGGACATTCGCCTGTAAGCTGCAATAGCAAATCTGGACTGTGGATGTGCAGCAGTTTGAACTGGCTTTGATCGATATTTTTCAGTAATTTTAACACGCGATCGCTAATATCAGGTGGTCGATGTTCAAATAGAGAAGCTAAATAAGTTTCAACACCTCCGCTTCCACCGACATTAAAATTTGAGCATTGATAAATCAGGTTTTGGTCAACTATTTTTTGATACATATTTCTGTTATTCTTAAGATTAGATCATTAATTTTAAACACTTATTTGTAGAGACAATAAGTATTTACATACCTGTTATTTTACTTTTTAAAAAACTACTGGTACATAGTTATAGATTTACGGCTGTAGAGATTTACAGCCGATAAATATGTTGCAACTATTTTGATAATTGGATATAATTTCTAATCCAATGGTCTTACTTCATACTGCATTTGATGATATTTCCAAAGCTTACCTTTGAGTTCCAAGAGTTCTTGATATTTACCTTGCTCTACTATCCGTCCCTGTTCTAAAACTACAACCTTATCTGCCTTAGAAATGGTAGAAAGACGGTGAGCGATCGCAATTACTGTTTTACCTACAGATAGCTTTTCTAATGAATCTTGAATTAACCGCTCAGATAGCGAATCTAAGGCGCTAGTTGCCTCATCTAAAATCAAGATTTCTGGGTTCCGAAGTAAAGCACGCGCGATAGCAATTCGCTGTCTTTGTCCTCCAGATAATCTAACACCTCTATCTCCTAATTGGGTATCAAAACCTTCGGGCATTTCCAAAATAAATTCTAATGCGTTCGCTAGTTTAGCTGCTGCTTGAATTTCATCATTAGTCGCTTCTGGAGTGCCGTAAGAAATATTCTGCCAAACATTAGTGTTGAAGATAAAAGTATCTTGACTGACAACAGCTATTTTACGACGTAAGGAGTTAATTTCAAACTGCCGTACATCAACTTCATCAATGTAAAGATATCCATCTGTAGCATTGTAAAAGCGGGGAATTAAATCAGCAAGAGTTGTTTTACCAGCACCCGATGCTCCAACTAATGCCGTCATTTTTCCCTTTTCTATCGTCAAGGTAATATTATGTAGCACTAAATTTTCTTCATCATAGCCAAAATCCACAGAGACTAAATCTATTGACCTTTTTAATCCCTTGAACTCAACTCTGCCATTTTGAAAGTAATATTTATCATCGCTTTTCAACAGATTTTTAATGTTGTCTGCTGAACCATGCAAAGTACTGAGATATGCTCTCGTGCCATTAATATCTTGAACAAATGGGATGAAGCGAAATAGTACAAAGAAAAAGGTTAGCAAAGAAGCAACTTGTAGTGTTCCGTTAGTTACAAGGCTAGTGAAAGCCAAAATAATCATTCCGATCAATACTGTAGTCGCTACCCCTTCGGCAATTGGCTTTACAAGTGTCCAGGTAAACACAACTTTTGTTGTCGTACTTATTACCTTATCGCTAGCTTTATAGTAACGCTGACGCTCAAATTCTTGAGTACCACAGGTGTGAACAGTGCGAATGCCATTAATAAATTCTATGGCTGTTGATGTAAAGTTAGCGTTAGCAGTTGTCATGCCAAAACTTGATTCTCTGACTCTAGCATTTAGATTTGACAACCCCACGCCTAAAAGTGTGAATAGTAATGCAGAAATTATTGTTAATTGCCACGATATCAAAAACATTGATATTAAGTAGACAACGGTTGTTAGTCCTCTAGTTACTAAAAATGCTCCGCCACTGAAACCCTGTCTAATCCTTTCAATTTCTGTGGTAATTGTGTTAATTAATTCACCAGAACGAGTTTTGGCAAAGTAACTGAGTGATAAGGATTGTAATTGTTCAAAAATTTGCTTACGTAAGCGATCGGCAAGATGTAGTTGAGATAATTCAGTATAAACCTGAGAAAAATAATTGAAGGCTGCACGTAACCAAGTACTCACTAAAATCAGCAAAGATACACGGTATAAACGATTAATTGCTGATGCCTTAGCTCCCAAAATCCAAATATCAAACCAGCCTATTCCTGTTTGGACAGGTTGAGCGTTGGGGCTAGTTAAGCTTTGCAAGAAGGAAAGTAAGAAACCAATACTTACACCTTCAAATGTTGCCGCAAAAATTGAAAATATTAGAGCTAAAATGGCAATTTTGCGAAAGTATTTAAATTCTCGCAATATCAAATAGTTATCCTGCCACAAGCTAGTAGCTTTGAGCAGATTACTGAGTGGTTGTGGAAGATTCAAATTCATGAATTTTATAATAATAGTTTGGCAAGGTAGATAGACCGATATAAATCAATACGGTTCAGACAAGCCCAAAATCCTGATGTAGAGACGCGATAAATCGCGTCTTAAAAAACCAATTATCTAGAACCGTATTACTCTATAGATGCTACATAAACAATTTTTGTTTGAGCCTCAGTGCGGTAGATGAAATCATCTATTACCGCACAGATAAATTACAGTGTTTGGCTATCTAGATGTAACACGTGAGATTGTGCATCTACTTCCCATGAAGCTGTAATTTCTGGTAGTTTATTTAGCTGTACTGCATCTTCCAAAGTCCAACAACAAGATCCGGTCAAACTTATATCACCCCGCAGAACGTTAAATAACTGGGGCAAATTGTCAAGACCGTATTTATGCATCCAACGCCCTAATGGTGTGATGTTGTGCTTTGTAGTTGTGCAAAACCTAATTGCTCGAAAAAATTTACCCCGTTCTCCAACACGCCATTCACGACAAAAAATTGATCCTGGTGAATAAACCTGCATTAATACAATCAATCCCAATATGACTGGACTTACTAATAGCAGCAACACGAAAGCAGCAATCCAATCAATTAGTCGCTGTAATTGTCTCCAGGGTTGGTTAGGCAGTTTCTTGCTAGTGGGTAAGTTGAGAAATATTGGTTTTTGAGCTTCTTCACACGCATCCGCCCAAAACCTGAGCAAAGTTTCACCCAGTTTTGCATCTATGCTTACCAAACTTACAGGAGAATGTTGTAAGCATTCTACTAGCGATCGCTTATTATCTAATGCAGGTAGATATGGTTGTTTAACTCGTCCAAGCGGCTTCACCAACAACTTACCCCGTCGCCACTGGAGTGTGCAGTGCCCACGATTATCTTGGTGTTCCTGGGTTACATCATATAAATTTTCTAGAGTTGGAATTATTGAAGTTGCCATAAGTCTTTGGGATTATACAGGAGTGAATTGCTGAGGAGTTATCAAAGGCTATCAATGCCAAAGACCCAAATCCAAATCTTGTTGTAACTCCAAAAAGTTGGAGATAATTGAGGGCAAAATATGTTATTATTTAGCACTCAGCCAAGCATATATTGTGCAGAATTGTGCTGATGTAGAGATGTACAAATTAGACAGATACTAATTAGATATGTAGCAGTCACCGCTACTATTAACATTCATGGGTAAATCATGATTTTCCGGGAACTACTGACAGTAGTAAAGTGTAGAGGTAAATTACCCATAAATTCATATCTATGTTTAATTAAGCTGAGGTGTTCATGTGTCGATATGTACAAAACTTGTCTACAGTTGTGTTCTAACCTTTGTGGAAGTGCTTTAATCTCTAGAATATAAGACTATGTAGAAATAGCGATCGCTCAAATAAATTCTTTATTTACTCTTTAAAGAGCCAGTGATTTCTCTGAAAGCCAATAAAGATAGCATAAATATACTTAATTTTTCCTGATTGCAACAAAATGAAATTTTGATTACAAATGCGAAACGCAAAATCCCCGACTTCTCTAAGAAGTCGGGGATTTCTCATCTAGCAGTACTAGCTACTTTTCTACAGCTTGACGTAGAGCTAATTGCTGTTGTTTGATATTTGGCACATAATTACTACTAGAATTTGATACCCCATTAGCTACAACCCCAATCAGATTTAACTTACTCAGCATGGCTGTAGCTTGAGTCAGCTGACTTCGTGTCACAATACCAATGCTTGCCACCATGACCACGCTACGACAAGATGATGCAGTCAGCATCGCATCTACTAAGCCGAGAACTGGCGGAGCATCTATGAGTACCAAATCATAGTTTTCCTCAAATGCTGCCATTAATTGCATCATCCGTGGGGAACTCAACAGATTCGCGGGGTCGGCAGGTTTGGGGCCAGCGGTCAAAATATCGATGTAGGCGGAACCTGAGTATTGAAGACTAATTTGGTTCGGTAGAGTTGTATCACTCGCCAATAGAGTTGAAAGCCCCTGTTCATTAGGAAGATTCAGTTGTTCGTGCAAACTGGGATCGCGTAAATTGGCATCAATCAGCAACACCCTTTTGTGTAACCGAGCAGCACTCATTGCCAAACCCAGCGCCAAAGCTGATTTACCCTCATCAGCTAAAGCCGAAGTAATCATCAAAGATTTTAAATTAGTAACAGTATTTAAAAGTTCAATGTTTTTGTAAATCAGATCCAGCGATTCCCAACGAGGTGGAGATTGCAATACCTGAATTGTCCAAGGAGCAAGAACTTCTGGCTTGCCAAAAGGCAACTTGATCATTGATTCTTTGGGTTTGGCTGGCGGTAACTTGGGGGTTGTTCCCAATAACGGCATGGCCATTTGCTTCTCTAATTCAGCAGTGGTGTGAACTGCATCATCAGCCGATTCCCGAATAAAGGCAGCAATACCTCCTAACATTAACCCAACCACAGCACCTAACAGCAAATTCTGTTGGAGATTGGGGCCTAATTGTGCGCCTTTTTGCGGATCTTCTACCACTTCCCAATTAAATCCACCCTTGGAAAGCTCTTGCCGTAATTGCTGTTCTGCTCTTAAAAGTTGCTCCAATCTTTCACGACTAAATTGCAACTGTGGTAGCATCCGATTGTAATAAGCCAACAGAGGCGGGAAACGTTTGATTTCAAAACGCAGCTCGTTTTCTTTCTGAGCCAAAGTTTGATCGCGAGCAGTTAAAGCAACTATCGTGGTTTGCGTTTCTACTAGCTGACCGGCCAGGCTGAGATCAATTTCACCCATCTGTCCTCGTTCGAGAAGAGAGTCTCCCGAAGTGATTTTACCAGCAGACTTTCCGCCTAAAGTTCTTCCTACCTCTTGTTGCAATAACTCCTTCTGTCCCTGAAGTTGTTCTTTGAGCTTTTGCACGTTCGGAGTCTGATCTGTAAAGCGTAAGCGTTCTTGTGCTAGTGCCAGTTCGCTTTTTTGGATTTCGTTCAGTAAGCTTTGATAGCGAGTAGACTGACTCAAACGAGAAGCAACTAGAGCATTTTGAGGAGAACGGTTAAGTTGTTCTTCTAAAGATTTTTGGCGTGCCAAAGCTTCCCCATATTGAGAACGAGTTGTTTGTCGTTCTTGGGCAATATTGTTCAAAGCTGTTTCAATCGCTTTGGCTTGCGACTCTGGATCGATTAAGTTTTGATTTCTCCGAAATCTTTGTAAATTTGTCTCAGCCGCGTTTACTTCTTCACTGGCTTTACTTAACTGTTCCCTGATAATTTGCAGACCTTTTTGTAAACGCGAATTCTGTTGTTGTTTGTTATATTCAACATAAACTTGTCGAATTGCGCCCAGAACTTTTTGGGTCTTTTCTGGATCTCCAGCAGTGTATTCAACTTGAAATATTTTTGTAGCAACATTATCTTCTTTGCTCCTTAATTGAGTTAAGACCAAAGAAGCTTTAATTTCACCTGAAGTTATATCTGGATAATCAGATTGAAGTTTATCGACTGCTTTTTGGATAAGTCCTGAACTTTGCATCAAGTTAAGCTGGGTAGCAGTATCTATGACCACATTAGAGTCAGTAAACTGGTTATCTACCCCAGCAGCACCTTCCGTTTTACCTTGATAGTTAGGTTCTACTAGCAGTTGCATAGAACTTTTATAAGTAGGCTTGGTCTTTACAGTTACTATGCTGGCAATAGCAATACAACTAATTAATACTGCTAAGAACCACGGAAATCTACGCACAAATACGGCAAACATTTGTCCGTAACTTGGTTCACTTTCAGAAGCGGGAGTTATCTGAGGATTTAGACTAGTTTGAACCACTTTTATATCCTTGTCTTTTCTACGAAAGGCCACGCCAACGAGATTTACGCTAAGAGATTCTCCGAACAATACCTAATTCTTTTTACGAACCGCCAAGGACGCCAAGGAGGAGAGAGAAAAATAAATAGGTAATCTTATAGGGGAAAGAGATTCAGAAATCAAATGAATAATCGATGCACACCAGAAGCTTGGTTAATAATTTGCTCAACCTTACCAAAGAAGGCATTCTCTGAAAAATTTGCTACTGCATGATTACGGATGCGATCGTAATCCCAAGAAATGCCGTTGGCTTCTAGTAATGCAAGTTGTAGAGATTCGGGTGTCTGTCTTTTGAAAAAGACTCCTGTTTCACCTGGAATTTGAGTATCTAATACTCCACCTGCTCCATAAGCGATGACTGGTGTGCCGCTAGCATTAGCCTCTACTGGCACTAATCCGTAGTCTTCTAAGGCTGCGACAATAATAGACTTGGCTTTGGAAAACAAGTCTTTGCGGGTTCTATCACTTACGTGTCCCAAGAACACAATATTTTGTAATGCTTTGGATTTTAACCGTGCTTGTTCTGGCCCATCACCAGATATTAATAGCCGCCACCCTAACCAATTAAAAGCTTCGACTATTATATCAAGTCGCTTATAACTGATCATCCGGGCGGAGGCGAGATAATATTCATCTTTTATATCTGAAAAAACAAATTTACTAGTATCAATTGGATAGTTTACCATCATTGCCTTTTTGCCATAGATATTTTCAATCCGGCGGGCAACAACACTAGAGTTAGCAATGTAAAGGTCAGGTTCCTGTGCATATTTCAGGTCTACCTTTCTCATTAATTGAAATACTTGTTCGATTAAAGGAGCGAAATATCTATAGTCTCCGTACTCTCTTAAATAAGTTGCTGTATCCCATAAAAAACGGGTGACATTATGACAAAAACAAATGTGGCGAGCCTTGGGGTTTTTTCGCACTGCTTTGGCAAAGCTAGTGCTACTGCTAATAATTAAATCGTAGTCTTGCAGATCCAAGGCACGAAAGGCAGGAAAATATAGAGGAGCCATTGACCTGAAATATTTTGCTGCACCAGGAATCTTTTGCAAGAAGGTTGTATTAACTATGCGATCGCCTAGATCGATAGTTTTTTGGGGATCGTACAAAGATGTGAAAATATCTGCTTCAGGATAGCGCTTACAAAGCAGTTCAAACACACGCTCTGCCCCACCTCGCTGGGTTAAATAATCGTGGACGAGAGCAATTTTCATGAATTTGACCTAAAGTTTCGATCGGGGTTGTTTAAACGCTCCCCAGCAAGTTACTATCAACAACTTTAGTGTCCCGCAGTATAGCTTCCTATCCTCTTAACGACATTCTTGCGACAAATACGTTTGTAGCGGCCTCGGAGATCCCCCCAACCCCCCTTTTTAAGGCAGGGCTGATTCATTCCATTTCAAACAGGATTTGTCAAGATGGTTAGCAAGAAAATTGTAAGTAAGGTGACGATGAGATGAACATTTAAGCACTTAAATATCAGTAAAATAGTTCATTTTATCGACACCCTGGTAACAAAATAACCAATTTTAAATTGCTATAACCCTTGATTTTTAAAGCTCTTTGGGGAATGAAACAGCCCTGCCTTTTTAAGGGGGGCTTTTTGTAATTTTTACCCCCTTTTTAAGGGGGTCGCCGCAGGCAGGGGGATCTTATCCGAAACATATTACGGGCAGCTGTACGCCCCTACAGCCAATTCATTTGTGGCAAATGTTTTGGAACCGATATTATCCAACTGCTACTAAGATTTTTTCTGGAGCGAAATAAGTGTTTTGCTCAGTTCGTAGTTGGTCGCAAAGTCTGCCTTCGGGTAATTCTACATCCTCATAAGTGAGGACTTGATCTTTAGAAATATCTCGTTTGAGGTGACACCCTTCAGCTAGACCAATTGGTAGAAGATTTTGCTGTTGGACGATATCGGAATTTTCACATTGTCCGTAGGTCATGTAGTAGCCGATGCCATCTAAGGTTTCTCCTGCTTTCAAGTCGATTTTGGCAGTGGTGACAACATCTACTAGCGGGCCTGCTAGTGGAGACATAACGGCATCACCGAAGAGAACAGCACGCGCTACGGACAAGGGAACTTCAAAATGACAGAGGTGATAAGGAGTATAGAAGCTGTAAAGCGGGCCTTCGCCTAATTTGTATAAGTTGAGATAGTGCTGTTGCTTGGGATCGTCGTGAGTGGCAAATACATATACGCCTGGGCCTGGTTTTGCTCCAACTACATAATCGACAATACCGCCCAATTCTTTGAGTTGTTCAACATCATATATATGGGCCATTTCATCGACATAACCGTTGAAGTTATATCCCAGCATTCCCCGTTTGGCAACTTTCATGCCTGTGGCATTAGCAACGATCGCTTGCTCAAAGGAAATTTTGGTTCCGTCAGCGAAGCTAGCCACCATGTGGGGCTTTTGACCCCAACGTTTAGCAAATCCTTCCTGGGTGGTGGGATTGCGATAGGGGTCTTGGAGTCCTTTAATGTTACCGCACAATAAGGGAGTTAAACCAATGCTTTTGACAAAGCGGTAAAGGTTCATTTGTACCCCTGGCTGATCGCCATCACAAGCGCTGAGAATCACACCTGCTTTATCGGCATACACTTTCAGGATGGGGCCAATAGTGCCATCGAGTTCGGCATTCATCATGATCACATGCTTGCGGTGGGCGATCGCTTCCATAACGATGTGAGCGCCAAATTCCACTGCACCTGTGACTTCGATTAATGCATCAATGCCTTCAGCCCGACACAGTAACTTAGCGTCTTCTGTGACTGCATACTTACCGTTAGCGATCGCATCTTCTAATTCGCTGACAGTTGCAACAACTTGAATATCTTCAATTCCTGCTTCCGAATAAGCTTGTTTAGCTGCACCAATCTGGCGATTGGAGATCGCAACTAACTCCATTCCTGGCACTGAATTGACAATTTGGTTGGCAATTCCTCGACCCATAAAACCAGCACCAATCATTCCCACCTTGATAGGATTTCCTGCTGCTGCACGGGCTTGTAAGGCGCGATCGATAATAATCATGAACTAAACTCCTTTTTAGAACTGTTTGTTGTGTTACAAATTCTCGATAATTTTGCACTTAATAATTTATTACAGCTAAACATTAAGTACACTTTCATAGGAATTGGTGTTAGCGACATCTTGCACCAAGTGACTAGAAGTCACAGCTACACAGGCAAAACCCTTAATTTTCCTTAGTCCGCGCAGGCGGACTTGGTTTGTATAGCCGCGATTTCTAATCGCCAGGGCTAAGTACTAACTAGCTGTTTGCTAGATGCTATAGAAGCAGTCTGTTTTTTCTGGCTGTGATTTTCGATAATTTGCTCCACAGCATTTCTGTAAGCTTGGGCAAACTTTTCTTTGGTATGATTTGCTCTTGCGTATTCCCATGCTTTCATAGACATCAGCTTGAGGTCTTCAACAGGCAAATTGGAAATACTTCTAACTTTTGCCTGAATTTCTTCAAGGGAAAGGTTATCAAAAATCACACCAAAGTCATGAACATCCACACCAGATTCGTAGCTTAAAATCGGAATTAAGCCGGCTTGTAAGCTGGTGATTACTGCACCTGCCTGTCCCTCAGAAACAGAAGGATAAACAAGTCCCAAACAATTATTTGTAATCTTTAAAAAGTCAGGGCTACTAACATCAATCCAACCATAAGTATGAATGTTAGGTGTTTCGTATAGTTCTTTATAGAAAGCTTGCTCAAACTCTTCGTCATTACTTACCGGGCCACAAACTGTTAAATGGTATTCCGGCATTTGGGCAAAGGCATCTAAAACCAAATCTAATCCTTTGAGAACTAAAGCGCTACCACCAAACCAGATAAAATTCTTTCTTACCGCTTCAAAGTCTTTCTCTTCAGGAGAAGGATAAACAAGTGATGAAGAAATGGGAATACGATACATTGGTTTGTTCGCATATTTGAATGTATCAACTGTAAAATTGTTGCCTAGTACAGTAGCGTAATCGGCATATTCAATTCCTAAGTTGGGCGTTTCAAATCGCTGTGGACGTAAGGTAATTCCTCGGCGCTGTTGGAGTTCTAGAAGTCTGTTGCATTCTGCTGCATTGCGAAAAATCATATTAGCAATGTCAACGTGGAAAATTTTAATGCAATCTTTATTAAGTTTTGGCGCAAGCGCTTCTAGACGATGACGGATATCAATGAAAAATGCGTAATTTTTTTGAGGAACGAATTTATCATTGTGGAACTGGATGACATCAACGTTATAACCCAGGTCTAAAAAAGTTTGGGCAATTAGTAGACATTCCCAGTTCCAACTCTGGTCATTGGGGACAGTCTGACCTGGTTTGATGAGAAATGGTTCAATCCGATAAGAAAGAAGTACATTTCCTTTAGAAGGCTGTTTAGGCTTTAGGGAAACAACCTGTAATGTCTTAGCATAATTGATCCGAGCTTGGACTTTGTTGGAGACAAAAGAGATAGTATTTCCAACACGAGATAGAATATTATTTGGCATTTATTTCTACCTAAATTAATGATTTTTTACCTCACTTAGAGGTGCAGATAAAGAGTTTAAATTTATCTGGAAACTGTACCACCAACAGTCATCATTCTCAACAAAGGCCAATTTAAATCTTTCTCAGAGATTTCAGTCACATCTAGAGGCCAATCAATGTTAAAGAATGGGTCGTCATAGCGTAAACCTCTTTCATATCCTGGGGTGTAAAATTCACCCACTTGATATACAACTTCCGTCTCATCTGTCAGTGCTTGATACCCATGAGCAAACATTTCTGGAACATACAAAGCACGGTGATTTTCTGGGGTTAGCTCTACACCAATGTGTGATAAAAAGCTAGGAGATTCAGGACGCATATCAATAATTACGTCATAGATAGCGCCTTTAGTACAGCGAATCAATTTCGTTTCTGCTGCTGGCAGAATTTGATAGTGCATTCCTCGGATAGTGCCTTTTTTGTAGTTAAAAGACAGGTTACATTGAGCAACTGTTGGCTTTAATCCATGTGCTTCAAATTCTTGAGCGCAGAAAGACCGAGCAAAAAAACCACGGTGGTCAGGCTTTTGTTCTAAGTCAATAATGAATGCGTCTTTGAGTGCGGTTTCAGTGAAAATCATGATAATTCCTTTGAGATGAATGTTGAGTCTTAGAATGTCCGCAGATTAAAGGATTTCCAAGAAATAAATTATCCAATTTTATGGGGTGGGCGACACGAGCGCCCAGTAACCAAAGGCGCTCGTGTCGCCCACCCCACAGGAAATAATTAGCTCCTAAACAGATATTGCATCTGAAGCAGAACGTAACTCTGCTCTGGGATAAGTATCATCCCAGTATTGGGTGCAGAGGTCTGGTCTTTCAGGAGGGTTAGCGGTGTAGCAAAAGAATAGCGCTGACCGGTCTTCTGTGCGGACTGTACCGTGATGCAAAGCATTCTTCGTATCTACAATAATGACGGTACCGGCTGGGCCTGTGCAGGATTTCCAAGCTGATTTAGGGATGACTGGTTTTACTTCTTCATCATCAATGCCCATATAGCCTGACTTCCAAAGTTTGTAGAAAAGCTGAATATAATTCCAACTAAATAAGGGAGTTAAAGAGCGGGGAATGTATTCAAAAGGCCCAGTTTTTTCTTCTACATCATTCAAGTAAATAAAGATTTTGATAATCCGACGGTCTTCGGCATCGCTATGCCATAGCAGCGTCCCAAACTGATGTTTATTATTGAAATCTCTGCGTAAATGTACACCGTGAAAAGCAATGGGAAGACCAATATAATTTTCGATGATATTGAACAGTCTTTTCTCCATTCCCCAGGCATAAAATTCTGGTAAACCTGTAACTGTGGAAATTTGTGGTAACTTTTCATCTAGATGGTCGTTGTTGGGATTGTCCATCTGAGACAATTGATGGTAAGCAGCTTTGAGTAGTTCTGAGCTAGAGTTTAACCCTAAATCTGCCAGGGTTGTGATGTAAACGCCATCTTTTTTGAGAGCATTAAGGATCTTGCGATCGCGCCCTTCCAATGCTGGCATATTTTTGCTATGCTTCCAACGTGCTAGATAATATTCCAAGTCAGAAGATAGTGTAGATATTTTGCGTTTAATTACACTAAACATGGTGTTAATTCCTTCTATTTTTGATGTAAATTTATCAGTAAATTATGGCTTATAGCTCTGTACTTCTTGAGTAGCTATTTCACCTGATTCTGCTAAACTAAATTCTTTAGAAATCATCACGTCAAAAGCACACAAACTGACTAAAGCCAAAAATGGAACTACTGTCTTAATTGCTGACATAGGCCATCTTCTTAAAGCACCCAAGAAAACTTTCAAGTTAACTTCTTTGCCGTTTTGCAAAAGCATTCGCCGACAAAACTGCTTAGAATATCCACTGTGCTCCAATTTCAAAATCACTTCGGGGATGTGTTTGTATTGCATTAACAGCGCAGATTTTGGCTCTTTCTGCCAATAACTCACACCAACAACACATTCCAAATAAGTCTCTTTCGTGACAATTACACGACCATTGGCAGCACAATACCCGGCTAAATATGCTAAAGATATCCAGTTATTCTCAGCATCTTGCCAATTTTGGAGAGCGCGTTTTACTAAATCAGTGCGATAGATTGTAGCAGTCAGAAAAATTACTGCACCGACACTTTTTGAGAAACAATGCTCAAATATAGCCTTACCATCACCCTCACCTTCTTCACTATCTATATCAAACCAGCGATTACCAACAATTGTGGGTGGATGAACTGGTTCACCAGTAATTTGGTTGCGACCGGAAAAGTTGAGAAATAATAATGATAAATCTTCATATTGCTTGAGCTTGCTAATTACATAAGCAATGGCTCTATCTTGAATCGGATCATCATCACCAATTGTCCAAACATATTTTGTTATTGTAGAATTTAGGCAATACATGATATTTTTGACAACGCCTAAATTTTTAGGATTTTTATTTGATTTAAATGTGATATTACTAAGTGTTAATTGCCATTTTTTAATCACTTCTTGAGTATTATCTGTGGAACAATTATCAGAAACTAAAATTTCACAATCATCTTCAAAACCTTTGATAGTTTGAGCTAGCCAGGCTAACTGTTTATCAAGTAGTTCAGCACGATTATAAGTGGGTATAGCAATGGTCAGTAATTTAGGCATTGTAAGAAATAGTAGTTAATAAAATTGATATATTAGTGGTTATCGCCAAGAACTATTGTTAACAATAACTTGGCAATGAACACACTAAGTTACAGGCTATTATCTAGCTGTTTGGGTGGAAAAAGAATTGCCCAAGCTGATATACTTAAAAAACGTAGGTAAGGAATAAATATCTTGATTGTCAAGAAAGGCCAGCGTTTTAAAGCACCTAATAATATTTTAAAGTCGGTTTTTTGTTGGAAATTCTGCCAAATCATTTTCTGACAAAACTTATGAGGATACCCTACCTTTAGTAGTTTTATATAAACTTCAGGTATGAACGCATATCGCATTCTAAAGTTCCATGTTGGGTCGAGATCCAAAAGACTAGCACCCATAGTGCATTCTAAATAAGTGTCTTTAGTGATAATGACACTTCCATGAGCAGCACAAAATGCAGTCCAATATGCTTGAGATGCCCAATTACTAGTAGCAGATGGCCATTTTTGTAAAGCTCGTTGTACTAAATCTGTGCGATAAATTGCTGCTGATATAAAAAGTACACCACCAAAGTTTTCGTTCAAATAACCTTGAAATACAGTTTTACCATCAACTCTTAGCTCATCGCTATCACTATTCAACCAGCGTTCTACAACAAGTTGACCTGTTCGTTTTTGACGACCGGAGAAGTTTAAAAACATTAGTGCTAAATCTGCATGTTTTTTTAGTGTTGTTAAGACATATTCTAGGGTTCTTTCCTGAATTGGATCGTCATCACCAATTGTCCAGATATACTCACTAGTTGGTGCTTTTAAACAACAAGCAATATTACCCATTACGCCAATATTTTTATTATTTCTGTTTGACGTAAATTTTACATTACTGAGAATTATCTGCCACTTTTTAATTACTTCTTGGGTATTGTCTGTAGAGCAATTATCAGAAATAAAGATTTCACAGTCAGACTCAAAGCCTTTAATAGATTTGGCTAACCAAGTAAGTTGTTTATCTAAAAGCTGGGCGCGATTGAATGTTGGAATGGCAATGGTCAGCAATTTATTCATATTAAGCCCAACTCTGTAGTGAAGAAGAACCAGTATTAACAGCAGTTTAGGTAATTAAAAAGCTGCTTTCCAATTTATTTCTTTGCGATTTGATGACATAATTTTTATAAGAGATGCACCTTTTAATTACTCAAAAAAATTAAATTATTAGTAATAAGAGGCGTTTTTGCTTCTCTTTAGTAATAATTACGACGCCATTAAAAGCCTATCCGGAATAGGACAGGGATAAATTTTTACTTCAGGAATTGGTACTACAAACTGTCCACCCCATTCACCAATCAATGCCATTTGTTCCATAATTTCTTCCTTGAGATTCCAAGGTAAAATTAGGACATAATCTGGTTTAGTTTCACGGATTTTATCTGGTTCAAAGATAGGAATATGAGTACCAGGTAAAAATAGTCCCTGTTTATAAGGATTAGAATCTACTGTGTAATCAATAAAATCTTTTCCAATTCCACAGTAATTCAGCAATGTATTGCCTTTAGCTGGTGCGCCATAACCAGCGATTGATTTACCTTCTGCTTTAGCTTTTAAGAGAAAATTTAATAGCTTATGCTTTGTTTCTTTTATTTTTTCGCCAAATGTAATGTAAGTCTCTATGCGATGCAGTCCAGCAGCAATTTCCTTAGCTTTCAAATGGCTAACTCGGTCACTAATGCTGATATGATCGGCGGAGTCATGTTTGGCATAAATTCTTAGTGAACCGCCATGAGTTGATAATTCTTCTACGTCAACAAGTTGCAAATTGTGTGCTGCAAAAATTTTATCAATAGTCAGGAATGAGAAGTAAGAGAAATGCTCATGATAAATCGTATCAAACTGATTTTTTTGAATGAGTTGTAAGATGTGAGGAAACTCCATCGTCAAAATGCCATTAGGTTTGAGGATAAGTTTCATCCCAGCGATGAAATCATTTAGATCCGGTACATGAGCTAAAACATTATTACCGATCAAGAGGTCAGCTAGC
This sequence comes from Nostoc sp. NMS8, assembly GCF_017115045.1. Taxonomy (GTDB): domain Bacteria; phylum Cyanobacteriota; class Cyanobacteriia; order Cyanobacteriales; family Nostocaceae; genus Nostoc. The sequence goes on from NZ_JABXKK010000085.1 coordinate 182,407, forward strand.
TTTCCTTGTATCACGAGTTCTTTGGCAGTTTCGACTCCAAAAAACTTGTTGATACTAGGAATGCCTCTTTCTTCAGCAACCTTGGCAATATTTGCGGCTGGTTCTATACCTAAAACGGGGATTCCCTTCTCTAAAAAATATTGCAGTAAGTAGCCGTCGTTACTGGCAATTTCAATAACTTGATTATGATGATTAAAGTTGAACTTTTCTACCATCATATCGGTGTAGGCTTTAGCATGTTTTAGCCAACTGACCGAGTAGGAAGAAAAATAAGCATAGTCACTAAAAATGCGATCTGGAGTTTCAAATTGTTCTAATTGAACTAAGAGAGTGTCTTCAGAAACATAAGCATGGAGAGGATAAAACTTTTCGGCATTATTTAGCTGTTCTGCTCTAAGATAAGCATTGGCTAAAGGTGACATTCCTAGATCAATAAAGGTTTGATGCAGAGGTTGACCACTAAAACGACATTTTGCGATCGCCATAATTTTCAAGTCACTGATTGCAAATAATTTGGTGGATGGAATAGGTCTGAAAAACCTTTTTTGCTGCTATTAGTGTGTATAATTTACTCTCGTAATTTCGCAATTTATACCTGATCTGTAAAATAAGAATTACGACTATTCACTACGATTAAATTATTTATCTACACACTAATAGCTAACTCTACCTACTTTTTATTCCAGAAGAAATCTTTGTCAATTTGCTCTGTCCGAATCAGATACTCTAGCTGTTTTAAGCGAGTAAATCCTCTAAATAAGAAAGTATCTTCAGCCATGTGTATTTGGCTAAATAAATCAAATAGCTGTTGGGCACCAAGTCGGGCATTCCAATCACATTTAAATCCGGGTAGGATTGTGTTGATTTTCTCGAAGGATACACGATAGCTGCGGTTATCTGCGCCGTTGTCACCAAAGGACAATTTACAATCTGGGAAAACATCAGCAATAATTTCCGCGATTTCTTTGACGCGATAGTTATTCGCTGTATCTCCCACGTTAAAGATTTGGTTATGTACTATGTCCCGTGGTGCTTCTAAGGTGCAAACTATGGCCTTGCAAATATCCAATGCGTGGACTAATGGCCGCCAAGGTGTGCCGTCACTAATCATTTTGATTTCTTTGCTAGTCCATGCCAACCCTGCTAAGTTGTTTAAAACAATATCAAAACGCATTCTGGGAGAAGCACCAAAGGCTGTAGCATTCCGCATAAAGGTGGGAGAGAAGTCATCGTCAGCGAGTGGTCTGACATCTCTTTCTACGAGAGTTTTGCATTCTGCATAGGCTGTTTGAGGATTAACTGGGGATTCTTCTGTGACATCACCGGCAGTAGCAACACCGTAGACACTGCACGAAGACATATATACGAAGCGACGCACACCCATAGCCTTAGCCAGACTAGCCAGACGAACTGAACCTACATGATTAATTTCGTAGGTAATATTTGGTGCCAATTGTCCGGCTGGGTCGTTGGAGAGTTCCGCCATGTGGACTATTGCTTCAATACCTTCCAAATCATCAGGGGTGATGTTGCGAATATCTTTGTTGAGGGTTTTGGGTGTCACGCCACTAGCGTTGTACAACCAACCAACTTTATAGAAGCCAGTATCTAGACCAATAACTTCATGTCCTCGTTCAATTAACAGAGGGGGTAATAACGAACCTAGATAGCCTTCTGTTCCTGTTACTAATATTTTCATTGTGTTAATGCCTTTGTATTGATGAGTTAAATTAGGGGCGCACAGATGTTCGCCCTATTGGGTGTTGCATCCAAGAGGGAACCGCTATATTTTTCGTTTGTATGCAATCTTGACCTCTCTCCAAACCTCTCTCCTAAGAGGAGAGAGGCTTTGAATCTTACTCCCATTCCCTTGTAGGGAATGGGTTGGGGGTTAGGTCATTGGACTCAACCCAGAAACGCTATATATCGGCTAACATTCATTACATAGTTTGCCGACTAACCCATTAGGTAGCAGCACTCTATAGCGGTTCTTAATTGATGCACTACACTTTTTATCTTGTGGGATGGATATCTTAACTTAATCCCTTGTATTTCCTGGCAGGTAAAGAAAAGATGCCCACTATACAAGATTCATCCCTTAATTCAACAGTCCCGGAAATAATAACGATGTTATCTATGCAGTTACCACACTATTTAGATGGGAAAGTTGCGGAATTTCTGCCACAAGGGCTTTGCCAATTTCTAGAGAAGATGTGGCAGCCGGAGAAGGAGCATTGCAAACATGAATGGAGTTTTGACCAGAAACAATCAAAAAGTCGTCTACAAGCTTGCCATCGTTCATTAAGGCTTGAGCGCGAACACCTGCATGGGTGGGAACTAAGTCTTGTGCTTGAACTTCGGGAATTAGTTTTTGCAAACTTCTGGTGAAGGCTGCTTTGCTAAAGGAACGAATGATTTCTTGGATGCCTTCATCAGCGTGTTTGGCTGCTAACTTCCAAAAACCTGGATAGGTGATAACTTCCAGAAAATCCCGTAAGTCAAAGTCGGTTTTTTTGTAACCTTCACGTTTGAGCGATAGAACTGCGTTTGGCCCTGCATGGACGCTACCATAAATCATTCGGGTGAAGTGGACACCTAAGAAGGGGAAATCTGGATTGGGTACTGGGTAAATTAGTGTTTTAACCAGATAGCGTTTTTCTGGGGTGAGTTCGTAGTATTCTCCTCGGAATGGGACAATTTTGGCTTGGGGTTCAACTTGACCTAGTTTGGCGGTGCGATCGCTATGCAATCCAGTACAATTAATTACAAAGTGGGTTTCAAAGTTACCCTTGTTTGTTTGCAATACCTGATTTTTACCACTTGGAGAGATTTTCAGGACTTTTGTATTGAGGTGTAAATCCCCACCCTGCTGTTGAATTAGTTGGGCATATTTCAAACAAACTTGCTTGTAATTAACAATGCCAGTTGAGGATACCCGAATTCCACCTACACATCTTACGTGAGGTTCAATTTCCTTGACTTCTTCGGGGCTGATTCTCTGGACTTCTATGCCATTATCTAAGCCGCGTTTGTAGAGATTTTCTAAGCGTGGTAACTCTTGTTCTTCAGTTGCGACAATCACTTTCCCACAAACTTCATGGTCAATTCCATGCTCTTGACAGAATTCTACCATTGAGCGAGAACCGTCACGACAAAATTTAGCTTTGAAACTTCCTGGTTTGTAGTAAATACCAGAATGAATTACCCCGCTATTATTGCCTGTTTGGTGAAATGCCCATTGACTCTCTTTTTCTAGTACTAAAATCCGGGCATTGGGATAGCGTTTTCCTAAAGCCAACGCTGTCGAGAGTCCAACTATTCCCCCACCGATAATCGCAAAATCATACATTAGTATTATCGCACTTCAAATTACAGTAAATACATAAAGTTATTTGGGATTGGGTACTGGGTAATGGGTAAGAAAATATGAGTAAGATTAGGTTTGGATGTGAATCTTCATTCAAATCTTCCCAATCCCTAGTCCCCAGTCCCCAGTCTCCTTACCATACCTTCCAAGGAGCCTGATTGTTTTTCCACAGCCCTTCGAGATAGTTTTTATCGCGTAAGGTGTCCATTGGTTGCCAAAATCCATCATGTCTGAAAGCAGATAGCTGTTCCATATCAGCTAGCTTTTCTAATGGCTCTTGCTCCCATACTGTAGAGTCATCAGCAATTAAGTTGATTACTTCTGGTTCTAACACAAAATAACCGCCATTAATCCAAGCTCCATCACCTTCAGGCTTTTCCCGAAAGCTGGTGATTTTGGTTTGCTCATATCCTAAAGAAATAGCACCAAAACGTCCGGCTGGTTGAACGGCTGTGAGTGTTCCTAAGCTCTTTTGCTGTTTGTGAAAGTTAACTAGCTCTGTGATATTAATATTACTTACACCATCACCATAAGTAAAGCAAAAAGTCTCATTACCAAGATGCTCGCTGATTCGCTTTAAGCGTCCGCCTGTCATGGTATTATCACCCGTATTTACTAAGGTGACGCGCCAGGGTTCCGCATAACCAGAATGCACATTCATCTGGTTAAAGCGCATGTCAAAAGTAACATCTGACATGTGTAAAAAGTAGTTAGCAAAATACTCTTTAATGATGTAACCTTTGTAACCACAACAAATAATGAAGTCATTAATGCCGTGGGCTGAGTAAGTTTTCATGATGTGCCAGAGAATTGGCTTACCACCAATTTCAACCATCGGCTTAGGTCTGATACTAGTTTCTTCACTGAGGCGTGTACCAAGACCTCCAGCCAAAATCACCGCTTTCATGCAATTACCTCGGAGATTTGTAGGGATATAATTATTTGACCGTGCCAATTTCAGATTTTGGATTTTGGATTAAAAGAGTTTTTTGGTACATACCCTGCTCTGAAAGTGGGTGTAATAAATCTACTCTTACGCTCGTGACGTTCAATGACTAATCCCAAACCACAAACCTAAAATCTAAAATTGGTTAACTTTATCGATATGAAGAGGATGCACTTAGATGGAGGAAAATTGATTTCTGATTTCTTTTTCTCCGTCAATAATCTAACTGTAATTTTCGGCAAAATTATAAAGGAAATATAAATTAAAATCTTTTCTATATAAAAGCTGTATGAATATCTATAAACATGAAAAGAAATTACTTAATTAATTGAATAAAAATATCACCAATAAAATAACGTGAGTTCGATGAACCTTTCCCTCCCAGCCTCCGTTCCCGAAACGGAAGGAGCATTTTTGCTCCCCTCTCCGTGTCGGAGAGGGGCTGGGGGAGAGGTCAAATAAGACTTGTCGAACTCACGTTAAAATAACTAGGATTAGCACCAGCTAACCCTAGTCAGGCTTGATTTTTTCAATCAAAACCACAAATATGCAGGTAACAAAAACTACTTGTTTCTAGTTAGTTTTTTCCTCATTATTTGCTCCTTGGAATAAAGGATCGCATTTATTTTCTACGACTACGCATAAGTTACTGAGTGCTTGCTGATAGTTATCCATGTCATTTTGCTCAAGAAAGATTTTGGCAGATGCCTGTATATCTTCAACGGCTTTCGTCTGGTTTTTGTTAGATTCACTACCGCCATATTGTGCCAGTTCGTAGCGAACCATACCTCGTTTGAGATATGCTTTTGCTAGTTTGGGGCTGAGGATTAATGCTTGGTTAAAGTCAGCGATCGCTTGATGATATTCTTGCTCATAGTTGGTGCTATATTGAGCAACTTGATAGTAGACAGCACCCCGCTGAAAGTAAGCTTCAGCTTTGGATAGATTAAGTTTGATGGCGTGAGTAAAATCTCCGATCGCTTTTCTGTAAACCTGTTGAGATTCACCGCTATATTTAGCCATTTGGGCGCGGACAATTCCCCGTCTGATATAAGCTTCGATTTCATTCTGATCCAGCCCAATAGCCTGATTATAGTCAGCGATCGCTAGTTTATACTCTTGATCGGGATCATTACTATATTCGGCGAGCATATAGCGGGCATTGCCCCGATTTACCAGAGCTTTGATTTGATTGGGATTGATTTGGAGAGCTTGGCTATAATCTGTAACTGCTCCTTCATAGTCTTTCAGGTTATATCGAGCATTACCGCGATTTACAATTGCTCTGGCATGTGTAGGTTCTTGTTCAATCGCTTCGGTAAAGCTGACAATTGCTTTGTCATAGTCTCGCTCTTTGTAAGCAATATAACCTTGCTTATAGGAATCAGCAAAGCTAAGTTTATTATTTGGCTTGAGAGAATTGATGGTTTGTTGGGTGTAGGCATTTTGGGAAACCAACGGCTGAGTAAATTTAATCATTAAGTCCGCATATCCCAATAAACCAAAACCCAGCAAGCAGAAAACAACCGGATACAATTTTGACTTCTTGGAAGGTTTATAAGGTGAACCGCTAGGGGTAATTATTGGCTGCCAGTAATTTAGCTGTGGTGACATCCCACGCTGCGGAAAATGCGGTGTCTGATTGTAGCGCTTTCTTGGCTTGATTCGCGGTTGGAGATGTTCTTTAGCTTCTATAGCCCGATGTGATGGAAAGGGGTCGCGTCCACCTAAGCGCACGGTACGCTCACACCACGGACAGCTACGCATGTGGTTGTTGTAACGATGCTGAGGATTTGTCGTGCAGGTAATTAGGGAATCTTCGGCTTCAGCGATGGCTGAGAGCCAAGTTTGGGCACTGGGGCGCAGTTGGGGGTTGTTGTGACCCTCTTCAAAACAACGGATAAATAGCTCTTGTAAGCTGGGATGGAGAATTTCCCAAGGGGGTGCAATGGGTGTTGGCAGGTAAGGTACGTAACGCTTTTCGCTGTAAGTGAAATGACCCGATGCAATGCGTGCTTCATAAGGTGGTGGCTCAATCGCGCCTTGAAATATCCCCGAAAATGGGTGAGTGCCTTCCATTAAGAGTTGAAAGACTAGCACCGATAATCCAAATAAATCGTGAGAGATTTCGCGATCGTGTTGGGCAAAAGTTTTATTCTGTAGTTCTGGTGGAGTAAACTCTGGTTTACCCACCGGACAGCGATAAACAACATTGTTGTTTGGGTCTGGTACTTGGAAAGAGTCTGTGTCTATCAAAGTCACCAATGCGGTGTCACTGACGAGAATATTGGACTCGTTCACATCACCAATACAATATCCACTAGCGTGCAAAGCTGCAAAAGCTGCTGCTAGGTTACGCGCCGTGCGGAGCAGGTACTGATAGTTGAATAGGGGGCAGTGTTGGCGACGGGTTCTGGGGTTGTAAAAGTCGATGATTGGACGCATCCCTTGAATGCGTGGCATTAAAAACCCCAAAATGCTATTTTTGCCATCTGCCGCCCGTAATAAATCCTCTGGCCAAGCGATAGAGATATGCCCCAAACTAGCCGTTGGGTTTTCTGGGGGGTTGGCTAGCATCGCCTGGAGTTTATCAGCATGGGCAGTGGTTGGCTTGTGGTAAATCTTCGCCACCAAGTTGTTATCGGATGGCACTGTGTAAACACAAGCTTCACCGCCACGCCCCAAACTGACATTGAGGCTGAGGATTTCTTTTCTAGGGGAACAACGTAGTACCTGCATAATGAAATTACCGCTAACGGGAGTTATTTAAGATGAGAAACCTGTAAATTTATTGCTTATAAGTCGTTGAATGCGGCTATAATGAGTGTCAAATCATCGTCGGTGCGTTGCGTAATCCGCTCTGAGCGTAAAAATTTTACCAATTGCTCTTTAGCTAATATCTTATCCTCGGTATTGGCGACAAATTCAAATAGGGGAAAAAAGAATGGTTTGTGAGGCTCGCCAACAACCATATTCAAAGCCAACATTTGTAGTCCGTCGGTGATGATACCAACATTTACTATGTCTGTGCGCCATAATCTCATCTGCGCTGTATCTAAGGCATTGGGCGATGTTAAAAAAGTGGTTTGGTTGATATATTCACCGCTATCAGGCATAGTCAGTGCCAACAGATTGCCCAGACGATCTTTTGCCACTGCCAAACCATCACCTATCTGAGCCACAGCGACAACTTCTGGTGTGGCAATCGTCATAATTAAGGTAGTTGCTAAATCTTGAGGCTGTTTGTCTGAAGTAGCTGCCTCAGCTTCTACAGCTTTTCTAGCAGCTAGTATGGCATCATTTAAAAGCGATCGCACGTAGACATCATCACTCAAACTTTTTCGGTTCAGCCCAATGGTTGAAATGTTTTCTATTGCTGTCTCCACAGCAATCATTGCTCCCACTTTTCCCAGGCTAGCAGAACCCGCGCCATCTGCTGCCGCCGCCACTAAAACGTTATCTGACAATATCTGCCAATGATGAGCATCCTGACATAATTGATTGTTTTTTAAGTGACTTGTACCACATACAGATGCAGCCACAATCCGCCATTGAGTAATCTGTTTTGATATGTTCATAGATTTTTTTCCAGCAGCAGGCTGTGTAAACACCAAGCTGCAATTTTAATTAAACAGTCCCCCAACCAATCGGCGGTAGTGCTACCTGTTCGTCTACCTGGGAATGAGAAACAGCTGACATACTAGTTGACAGCCAGACAAACATCTCGATAAAGTTCAGCCCTTTTAGCTTCAGGGGAGTACGTACAGCTATTTGATTTAAACGGGTCATATTCGCATTTTCTACACCTACCGTAAAAAATGCTACGCGCTTATTCGCTTCATCTCCCTGTAGGCGCTGGGATGCCTGCTCTACAATCTGTTCTAACTCGCCTTGCGGTTCTCCATCGGTAATCATAAATACCCAAGGACGATAGTAAGCAATGCCATTGGCACGATACTGAGATTTCCGCTCTTGAATGATGTCCAAAGCTTTATGAATTCCCGCACCCATTGTAGTCAAGCCCTGTGCTGTCAAAATAGGCGGATTGAATTGATCGGCAGTCACAAAGTCTTGTACTACATTGATATTACTATCAAAAGTCACGATCGCCACTTCTACCCGTCTTGCAGCTAAGGAATTTTTGACTAATTCATCCTTTAAGCTGAGTAAACCTTGATTTAAAGCCTCAATTGGATCTCCTTGCATCGACCCAGATGTGTCTAATAGAAGTACACAAGGACAACGTGGTTCTGGGTTCTCAGCAAATTCTACTACTTCATCAAGTCTTAATGTATCATGCATAACTTTTTGTGTTATGTTAAAGTTCAAAGCTTTATTTCCCTTTGCTCGAGAGTATGTAATTTCAGCCAGCCGCTTTAGCGACTATAGAATGTATCTAGTGGTAGATGCTCTAATCTTTATTAAACAAATTATTTTCATGAAGTTCTCTATATATTTAAGAAGAACTTGAGTACATTTTAGTTTAGCAAAAAATAGTTTATCAAAATTTAGCATTACCTGTTGTAATGTATCTACCAAAAATTTATATGCCTTAAACCTACAGTACAATAAATACGTAAACTTTTCTAGATAACTTTTTAAAGATTTTATGTAGAAGAACTGTTCCTTAAGATAAAAGTAATTAACCATAATTAAGATCGTTAACTCTAGAAGTATACCAGTGTAACGGCGCTAACTTGGAATCAAATTTGCTTGGTTTTCTGAGTAGGCATAAATAAACGTCATTATTTAAGGTCTTCACCCAAGACTCGTCAGTAGTCAGTAAAGGTTAGAAGCAGCTAACATCGACTGTTAGTCTAGCCATGATAATTATTTACTTTTATTCATACCCACTAATTGTTTTTTGAGATAAATTAAGTATGACGTGTCAAATGTAACAAATCGGTTATAAAACTTATAGTTTTGAAAATATATACATATTTTCAAAAAAATAATTTGTGCGTAGAGAAATATTACAAAGAAGAAAATACTTCATAAACTGATATTTTTAATCTACAAATGTTCGATTATTGATTCCGCAAAAAACTTGAAAAATATGAATAACTCAGGCGCATTCACCCAACTACGTCCTCTCAGTTTGTTAAGACAGTTATCCAATTGCTCCGACAGTACTTGTTTACAAGCATTGAGTAACTCAGTTTCTTGGTCAATTTACTTAGAACAGGGCAAAATAACCTACGCTACTCATTCAGTAGAACCCTTTGATAGACTAGAACGCCATTTACGTCGCCTCAGCTACCAAATTCCACTCCTTAGCAGTGAAGTTCGTGTTCAAGTCAGGCTGATGTTTGAACCTGATGTACACAGTCAGTTAATCGAAGATGACAGCAATTCGAGAAACTATCCTCCTGAGTATCAAGCTATATCTTGGCTTGTTAGTCAACAACATCTACATTCTACGCAAGCAGCAGTGCTGGTTCAAGAATTAGTTAAAGAAGTGATTGAATCATTTTTGCTAATCAAAGAAGGTAGTTATGAATTAGCAGAACCACTTAGTAGAATGACAAAAATTTGCAGGCTAGATATAGAAAAGATTCTAGATCGTTGCCAATTGAGATTACAGAATTGGCAAGCTTTTGTTCCCCAAATTTCTTCTCCATATCAACGTCCATACCTGTTGATTAAGAGTAAACTTGATAACCAAAATTTACCCAAACTTCAGCCAGATTTAACTACTTGGATGAAGGGTTTTAGCCTGTGTCATCTGGCTGCAATTTTGAATCAAGATGAAATCCAACTAGCTCGCAATTTATACCCTTACATCCTTCAGGGTGCAATTATCTTACATGAACCCGATCCACCTTATGATAGATTACCAAAGATTTTTGAGGAGCAATCGCTTTTCTCAAAATTCATTTCAGGGTTAGTTGATACCGAACAAGAACTAAGTACCACTTTCAATTCTTATCCAAATATTCCTGAAGAGAAAATAGTTCCTGTTCAGCGATTACTACAGATTTCGACTCCTCCAAAAGAAAACTTTCAGCAACCAACAATATCAAATAACATAAATCCTGCTTCCCAAAGAGTAACGGCTGCTACTGTCACAGCAAAAAAAGCCCATAAAATCGTTTCTGTAGATGATAGCCCGACAATTCTTAAAGAAATTAGCTATTTCTTAGAAAACGAAAATTTTTCTGTAGTGACTATCAACGACCCAATAAAAGCAGTTTTGTCAATTATAAGGCATAAACCAGACTTAATTTTGCTGGATTTAAACATGCTAGGAATCGATGGTTATGAGTTGTGTCGGATTATACGAAATAATTCAATCTTTCAGAAAACTCCTATCATCTTTGTCACTGGTAATAAAGGAATTGTAGATAAAGTAAAAGCGAAACTAGTCGGGGCATCTGGATATCTGACGAAACCGTTTACCCGCGCCGAATTACTAAAAATAGTTTTCATGCATTTGGCTTAAATTAGCAGTAAAATATAACGACTTTAAGCTAGTGAGTATAATTTAATATAGCTACGGTTTTAGTTGTCGAAGATGCTCCTTCTCAGTTGGAGTTAATCAATAGTTTTTTAAGAGACAGTGGACACATGGTAATTAAAGCTTATGATGCTAAAGATGGGATGAGTAAGGCAATAAATCACCAGCCAGATGCAATTATTACTGATGTGGTCATCCCAGAAATTAGCGGTTTTGAATTCTGCCGTCAACTGAAAAAAAATCCAGTGACTCAAAAAGTACCCATTATTATTTGTAGTTCTAAAAATCAGCCGATTGACCGGATTTGGGGAATGAGGCAAGGTGCAAACGTTTATTTAACTAAGCCTTTTACGAAACAGCAATTAATAAGTGCGCTCAAATCTCTTGTAGAGTGAGAGAGGTAATTCGTAATTAAAAGAGTCAGTACATGGCTACTAATCTAGAAATTGACGAAAACTTAATTAAGGAAGCTCTCGAACTTGGTGGTCATCCAACTAAAGATGCTGTTGTAGAAGAGGCATTACGAGAGTATGTGCAACGTCGAAAGCAACTGAAAATCCTGGAGCTATTTGGTACGATTGAATACGACAATGATTATGACTACAAGCAACAGCGTCAGAGTCGATGAAAGTTATTGTTGATACTTCAGTCTGGTCTTTAGCTCTCAGACGCAATTATAAAGTTGACGACTCACCTCATGTTGCCGTGTTGCGAGAATTAATTACTGATGGTCGAGTTGCTTTGCTGGGTGCTGTCCGACAAGAGGTACTCTCAGGGATTCGTGATGCCAACCAATACAATCAGCTGAAAAATTATCTCCGCGCATTTCCCAATCTGGAGTTAGATATGGAAGACTATGAACTTGCTTCTGAGTTTTATAATATTTGCCGAAGCAATGGTATTCAAGGCGCAAACACAGATTTCCTCATTTGTTCCGCAGCCGCTCGGAGAAATTACACAATAATAAGCACAGATAAAGATTTTGAGAATTTCAGTCAGCATATTCCGATGACCTTGTTTCAATGCTAAGTCTACCTACTTACTCCCACACATAAATCGTGGAAAATTTAAATATTTGGGATTATTGTTTATATAGATCGATATCCTCTAACAGTTTTAAATTGCAAATACTTTCTGGCAAGGAATCTAAAAATTTTTCATAAGCATCTTATATATCTAATATTTTGTAACATCCCAATGCTTTTTGGTAAATATTTTAAAGCTTTTCTACTTATATTAAGCTGTTGAAGACTTTCCAATTTACCAATACTTTCTGGAAAAAATGTTAGTTTTTCATTTTCTTGAATATAAAGAGTTTTTAATTTTTTTAAATTACCAATGGTATCGGGTAATTGGTGCAATTTCCAATTGCTACTAACTTCTAAATATTCTAGGTTATCGAGATTACCAATTGTATCAGGCAATAATTTTAGCCCAGTTTGGTGAATTTTAAAGTAGGTCAAAGATTTAAGTTGTCCAATAGTATCGGGAAGTTTTTCAAAAAAATCAAGACTACCCATACAACCCCGAATTTGTAGTTTCTTAAGATATTTCAACTTGCCGATAGTTTCTGGTAGTTCTTTAAGTCTCCAACAATCACAAATATCTAGATCGCTTAAACTTCTAAGATTGCCGATACTTTCAGGTAGATACTCAAGTTGACGATAATCATAAATCTGAAGTTCTGTCAAACCACCATAATTTCTATCGTTTTCAATAATTTGCTCAAGTTCTTCTAGAGTGTGCAAAGAACTCATAAAAATTCTCCGTAGATTTAAGTGGAACAAAGTGACCTGCATTCACAAGCTATATAATTTTTTAACCGAGAGTGCAGCGGGTTACTAGGGGCGATCGCAAAAAATGTAAAGATAAAGTAAAAAAGCTATATTGTTCTGCCAGTCTAACGTAGTAGGATTGTTCAAGTGAAAGGGTACGCCTTGCGGGACAAGTAGCCATTGAGCGCTTCTTGCACCCTAAAATGAGAACAAAAGACGATTCCTAAAACAAGCACACTCCATGCGTATTTCTCTAAATTGGCTGCGCGAACTAGTAGAGATAAAACTTAGTCCAGAAGAATTAGCCGAAACCCTGACAATGGCGGGGTTTGAGGTTGAAGAAATTGAAGATCGCCGCACTTGGGCAAATGGCGTGGTTATCGGCAAAGTGCTTGAGCGTCAACCCCATCCCAATGCCGATAAATTGAGTGTTTGCCAAGTGGATATCGGTGCAGATGACATTTTAAATATTGTCTGTGGCGCTGCCAATGTGAAGGCAGATATCTATGTACCTGTGGCAACTACGGGTACTTACTTACCCAACATCGATTTAAAAATTAAACCTGCAAAACTACGTGGTGTCCCATCTCAGGGCATGATTTGTTCTTTAAAGGAACTCGGTTTGCCTACTGATGTAGACGGAATTCATATTTTTACTCAGGAAAATTTACCATTGGGTAGTGATGTGCGGCCGTTGTTGGGTTTAGATGATGTAATTTTAGACCTCACTGCAACTGCCAACCGCGCTGATGCTTTGAGTATGGTAGGCGTAGCCAGGGAAGTAGCAGCTTTAACTGGTGGAAAGTTGAGCATTCCTGAACCTGGTGAAGTCTCTATTACCAAGAGTGCCGGAAATTTAACTTTAAAAATTGCCGATACCCAAGCTTGTCCTGCATACATCGGTACGGTAATTGCACAGGTGAAAATTGCACCATCTCCCGAATGGTTGCAACAGCGTTTGCGGGCGGCTGGGGTACGTCCCATCAGTAATGTTGTGGATATTACTAATTACGTTTTGTTGGAATGGGGACAACCACTGCACGCCTTTGACCGCGATCGCCTACAATCTGTTGCAAGTAGCGAAAATTTAACAATTGGCGTCCGGTTCGCCAATAATGGAGAATTCCTCAAAACCCTAGATGGACAGACTCGCACCCTATCAATCCAAAATTTGTTAATTACCGCTAACGACAGACCGGTTGCACTCGCGGGAGTCATGGGTGGGGAAGAAACAGAAGTCCATGCAGGTACTCAAAGCCTAGTTTTAGAAGCAGCCTTATTTGATTCTGTGGCAATTCGCCGTTCTTCTCGGAGTGCAGGCTTAAGAAGTGAAGCTTCTGGCAGATATGAACGGGGAGTTAACCGGGCTGAGTTGGAAATAGCTAATCGCCGCGCCTTATCCTTAATTAGCGAATTAGCAAGTGGAATTATAGTCCAGCAGGAAATTGCCGACACCCGCCCCGACCCTTCTACCTGGAGTCGTTCTATCGCCCTGCGTTTAGACCGAGTTAATCAGATATTGGGGCCCATCGAATTAGAAGAAGATACAGGTGAACTCCAAGAAAAAGATGTTGAGCGCATCCTGACTGCATTGGGGTGTCAGTTAACTCCTTCAGGAGAAGATAGCAGCCATCAACCTACGTGGTCTGTTTCCGTCCCACCTTATCGTTACCGCGACTTAGAGCGAGAAATTGATTTAATTGAAGAAATTGCCCGTCTCTATGGCTACAACAAATTCTGCGATACTTTACCAGAAAAAGCGGAAGCGGGTTATTTGCCTTTAGATCAAGAACTGGTTCGCAAGTTACGAGCTTTCCTGCGGGCTGAAGGATTGACAGAATTAATCCATTATTCTTTAGTCAAACCAGGAGAAGACAGAAATATAGTCCTGTCAAACCCCTTATTTGTTGAATATTCAGCGCTGCGAACTGATTTGATATCGGGGTTAATTGATGCTTTTCAATACAATTTAGAGCAGGGTAATGGTGCGCTGAACGGTTTTGAAATCGGGCAGATTTTCTGGCAAGAAGAAGACGGTTTGCAAGAAACAGAAGCCCTGGCGGGGATTGTGGGAGGCGATCGCACCCTTGGCAAATGGTCAAAAAGTGGACGCGAAGAACCCATCACCTGGTTTGAAGCCAAAGGCATTTTAGAAAGTGTATTTCGGCAACTTAGCTTAGAAATCGAATTTCAACCCGATCGCCGCGACGAACGCTTACATCCAGGACGCACCGCTTCTCTGTGGATTCGGGGTAATAGACTGGGTATTTTTGGGCAACTTCATCCCCAATTGCGACGAGAAAAAGGTTTACCAGATTCCGTTTACGTTTTCCAATTGGATCTAGATGTGCTTTTAGATTCTCTAGAACAAGATGAAATTCTTGTCCAGACATTCCAGCCCTATTCTACCTATCCGGCTAGCGATCGCGATATCGCCTTTTTCGCACCCGTGAAAATCTCAGTTTCCGAAATTGAAAAAGTAATTACCAAAGCGGGTAAAGATTTGCTCGAATCGGTGGAATTATTTGATGAATATCGGGGCGAAAACGTCCCGGAAGGACAGCGGAGTTTAGCATTCCGGTTAATTTATCGGGCTAGCGATCGCACTTTGACTGAGGCTGAAGTTGAACCAGTACACAATAAAGTCCGCGAAGCTTTGGTGGAAAAATTCGGCGTTAACCTGAGAAGTTAGGAGTACAGACGCGATTAATCGCGTCTCTTGCCTTAACCGAACCGTATTGGTACCATGCAAAATCAAGAAATTTGAAACCCACGGAGGTGGGTTTTATCTGTATAGCCGCGAATTCCATTCGCTAGGGCTGTGCGTTACGCTAGCGTGGCAAAGCTAAATTGTTGCAATCATGGCGATACCTGTGGCGTACCCATTTGTTATTTCGGCGTACTCATTTGTTATTTCGGCGTACCCATTTGTTATTTCGGCATACTCATTTGTTATTTCGGCGTACCCATTTGTTATTTCGGCGTACTCATTTGTTATTTCGGCGTACCCATTTATTATTTCGGCGTGTCCATTTGTTATTTCGGCATACTCATTTGTTATTTCGGCGTGTCCATTTGTTATTTCGGCATACCCATTGACCTCTCTCCAAACCTCTCTCCTAAAAGGAGAGAGGCTTTAAATCTTGCTCCCCTTCCCTACAAGGGAAGGGGCTGGGGGTTAGGTCTGTATTCGACTCAAGCCAGAAGCGCTATATTAGCAGTAAATTGATTGGAGCGATTAGAGTTATTTGAAACCCTATATTTAACCATTGGACTACATCTATAATATTACTCAACAGTATTTACTAGATAATTTGGTATAATCTCACCCATAAAAAATAGTAAATTTTTGGTAATTAACGATGATAGAATTTGCTGCCATTACTTCATTGATTAGCAAATATGCTCCTCAAGCTGGTCAACTAATCATTAAACAAGCTCAAAAAAACGAAGCTGTTATCAACATTCTAAAGGAATTAAAACTCAATCCTACCGAAATTCCTGATGATGTTGATACTGTTTATGTTTACGCTCTGGTAACGTATGGTGTATTTAAACCAGAACCAATTTTAAAAGCGTTTAGAGAGAAAGCAACTAAAGATTCTTTTTGGGGTGCTTATACTAATAATACTCTTACAGGGATTACCACAAGGTCTTAAAGATTATTATAAAGTTCATTGGCTGCGGATGGATATGGAAAATGAATCCAATGAAATGAAAGTGAAAATTTTGTATATGTTAGTAGAAAGAGGTAAACCGATATCTTTAAAGATGATTGCAGAAATTCTTGATCAAGATGAATGTAATGTCAGGCTAGTTTTAAATTATTGGGTAGAATACGTAACAGAAAAAGCTAATAAAAATGAAAAAACAACTTACTATAATATTTATCATCTAAGTTTTCTGGAATTTCTCAAAGAGCAAGACAAATTAGCTAAAGGTCGAAGATTATTTAAAGAAGTTAATCAACGTATAGCTGATTACCTGGAGCAGAGGATTGCATAAAATGGGTGAAATTGCTACTAAATTTGCCTCAGAAACAGACGAAGTTAAAAATTTGTTTCTAGACAAATCTGCTGAAAACAAGTTAAAAGCGGGTAGGTCGAAAAAATATTATCAAATTCTCACAAATTTTGATTTTATTTCTCTGAAAATCCAATATCCTCGATTTGGAATAGAAGCCCTAATTAGGGATTATGCTTTGATTGATGACCCAGAGGTATTGGAAAATTTAGAACAAGATGAGAAACTAGACTCCGAACAAATCAAAATCCTGAAATTAATTCAAGATGCGCTAAAATTATCAGCCCATGTTTTGAATCAAGACCAAACCCAATTAGTAGGACAATTATGGGGAAGGTTGCAGAGTTTTCCCCAGCCAGAAATTCAGCAAATTTTGGCAGATGCAGCAGAAAATAAAAGTGAAATTCCTCGATTTCGCCCCATTACAGCCAGCTTAACCACTCCAGGCGGAAACCTAATACGCACCCTGACTGGTCATAACAGCTATGTAAATGCAGTAGCCATCGCCCCAGATGGAAAAACAGCCGTTTCTGCTTCTTGGGACAACACCCTCAAACAGTGGGATCTACAGACAGGAAAGGAAATCTCTACCCTGACTGGTCATAACGGCTATGTATTAGCAGTAGCGATCGCCCCAGATGGAAAAACAGCCGTTTCTGCTTCATATGACAACACCCTCAAACAGTGGGATCTACAGACAGGAAAGGAAATCTCTACTTTTATTGGTGATAGTCCTATAATTTGCTGTGCATTTTCCCCAGATGGATTGACAATTGTAGTAGGAGAATCGTCAGGGCGTGTTCATTTCCTCCGTTTAGAAGCGGGTAAAAAAAATGAAACCCATTACTGAAAATACTATCAATATCCCCAGATATCCCCTAGAATTTCAGCAAATCATTACCGCTAAAAATCAAAACTTTGTCGGTCGTGAATTTGTCTTTGCTGCTATCAACAACTTTCTCAATCAATCTGACCGGGGCTACTTTACTATTATCGGCGATCCTGGCATTGGTAAAAGTGCCATTCTTGCCCATTATGTCAGCCAAAATCTGGGAGTTGTTTATTACAATATCGAAATCCCAGGTAAAAATCGCGTTGAAGAATTTCTGACGACGATTTGCACTCAATTAATAGAAATTGCCCAAAATCAAGGTAGTAAAAATATCACTACTAACTTTTCTGACTCTACCACAGAAGACAGTGGTTTTTTATCGTTATTACTGCAACAAATCAGCAATAGATTGCAACCAAGACAACGGTTAATTATTACTATTGATGGCTGCGATAGAATTGATATCAATAATCAACCACGCGGCTCAAATATTTTCTATTTACCCCGTTATCTACCCGAAAAAGTTTATTTTATCCTTACTCGTCGTCCGTTTCTGACAGATAAATCAGGTTTATTAATTGAAACTCCAGCCCAATCTTTAAATTTATCAAATTACCCAGAACAAAATCGCGCTGATATCCATAAATATGTTAAAAATTCTTTAAATGAATCATCTCATTCTGTAGACGCTTCTGCGGAAAGTCGCAGGGTGCATAGCCTTAGCGAAGATAATAATCCGGGAGATGTTTTGCTCAACATGACAGAAGCAGGTTTTGATGATGATGAAACCAATTTTATGTATGTTAAAGAAATCTTAGCAGCGATTAATGAGGATATTTACCCCCAAAATTTACAACTCTATTACCAAAATCATTTAGAAAAAATGAATTTAGCAACCAGTAAACAGCAAACAATGGCTTTACAGGTGTTAAATATCTTAGTTCAAGAGCAATCAATATCAATAGAAGCGATCGCAGAAAGATTAGATACAGATGAATATGAAATCAAGGTAATTTTAGACAAGTGGCGAGAGTTTTTACATTTAGAATCAATAGCAGCAGAAATCAATTATAGTATTTATCATGCTAATTTTCGTGATTGGTTGAGGCAACAACTTGAGTCTAAAGTTTGAGTTAAAAGGGCGTTTATAAACCGCCAGAGTAATATCTTATTAACCAGTAGGAGTAACAAGCGATTATGCCTAAATATGTACTTTGGGGTACTTACTGTGAAGACGTTCTCGAAAAACGCGCCCCCCACCGTCAAGCTCATTTAGACGGGTTAGCAAAACAGAAAGAATCCGGTGTGCTGATTACTATCGGCCCCACCAAGGATGTCACAAAAGTTTTTGGGCTTTACGAAGCCGAAGACGAAGCCACTGTCCGCGAATTAATTGAAAACGATCCCTACTGGAAAAATGGCATCTGGACTGAATATTCTGTCAAAGAATGGATTCAGGCTTTTTAAATTAGTCATTAGTCATGGGATGGGGTATTGTATTGGTTATTTCTCCCTCATCCCCTTATCTCCCTCATCCCACTCCCCACATAATGAAAATTTGGCAAGTTGATTTTTATCGTCGTCCCTCACAAGATGCATCGGCACAAATTTTATGGGAGTTGTTGATTTGTGACGCAACTCGCAGCTTTGAATATGAAGCTACCTGTCTCCAGTCAGCAGCAAATTCTAATTGGGTTACTGCTCAACTTGAGCTAGCTGCTGGTGAAAAATTGCCAGATGTGATTCAGGTGTTTCGCCCTCAATCACTAAATTTAATTGAGGCGGCTGGACGCAATTTAAGTATTAATGTCGAACCTACCCGCAACACCTTAGCGTTAAAGCAGTGGTTACAAGAAAAACAATATCCCTCAGTGCTGGATAAACCGCCCCCAGCACCATTACCAGAAAACCTGTGGGGAGAACAATGGCGTTTTGCGACTCTAGCTGCTAGTGATGTAGAAACGAGATTTAGCGATCGCCCCATCCCCATTTTGCACATTCCAGAACATCTCAAACCCATCAATTTGGGTTTGGCGTCAACATTACCTGTCCCTGGTGTCGTAATTTATGGTGGACGGCAATCAATGCGTTTAGCACGGTGGTTGCAGCAAGCCCGTCCTGTAGCATTAAACTATATCTCTGGCGCACCAGATGGCTTAATATTAGAAGCTGGTTTAGTCGATAGGTGGATTGTTGCCACATTTGAAGATCCAGAAGTTACAACAGCAGCCCAAGCATTTGAACAACGCAAAAAGCAAAGCCGAGGATTGCATTTTTTGTTAGTGCAACCTGATGATTCTGGGATGACTTATAGCGGTTTTTGGTTATTGCAGACAGAAAATTGATATTAATTGCCAAAAATATATGTCCGCCTAATTGCCTTCTGTCTACTTCAATCCCCGATTGCTTCTCCCCATTCTTTAATTACAGAAAATAGTGATGAGTAATCATCATCAGCAAATGACATTTTCACGGCTGTTTGCAAAATTTGCCGCACTCCTTTAATACTACTGAGATCCAAACTCTGAGATTTCGCTTCCGAGATAAACAATTCTGTATCTTTCAGCAAGTGTTTTGTAGGGAAATTTGGATCGGCATAGTTGCCATCCAACATCCGTTGTAGCTTTTTGTCAAAGGTAGGTGCGTAGAGTGGACTGTCGCGCAATATTTGCATAAATACATCTACATCCACACCCTGACGCTGGACAAAAGCCAGACTCAGAGCAAAGCTGCTTGTTAGGGAAGCGATTAGTTGATTGAGTGCCAATTTCAGCGCCGCCGCAGTTCCCACCGGCCCTATAAGCAAAGGTTCAGTCCCAAAATTGTGGAGTAATTTTAAGTGGCGTTGATATTGTTCTGGCTCGGCTCCTACCATAACACTCAAGTTACCAGCTTTTGCTTCTGGGATACTCCCTAATACAGGTGCTTCTAAATATTCGCCACCACCTGCAACAACTGCATCTCTAATTTCCTGGCTTTCTGTGGGAGTAATTGTTCCCATTTGAATGATTGTGCGTCCTTCTAGAGTTTGCCAAGCTGTATCTGAAAGCAACACATTATAAATAGCCGAGGCATTAGTAAGCATGAGAATTACGCACTCAGCAGCGCGAATGGCGTGGCGGGGATGTGTGACAATTTCAGCCCCAGCAGCTTGTAGTGGTGCTAATTTTTCTGGGGTGCGATTGTAGGCAACTAGCTGTATATCTGCGGCTAATAACCTTTGAGCCATTGGTAGTCCCATCAGTCCAGTTCCCAGAAATGCCACCTTCATTTTTTAAGTTCCTTTAATGACGTGTTAGCGAGTCTTCTCCCAAAGAGAGATGCCAAGAGCGGTAGCATCGACACCACGAGCGTCACGAGCGTTACAGCCCATCGGGGACATCGCGTTTGTATTGTTTGATTCCAATTAATTGGGAAGTAGTTATTTGAGACTTAAGATACAATCCTAAATCCCAGTTTTCCTACTTCCCACTCCCTAGTTTCTAACTCTGGCAATCAACCACCAGCGGCAAAAGTCACCATAATTATCACTGAAAGTAAAATACCGGGGGTAAGTAGTGTTGCTAGCATTAACAGGTCGTGGGTAGTCATAATTATTACTTTGGTAGTGTGTTTAACTTTACAGTAATCACTGTTATGCTAGTCTAAATAAGGCTGATACGGCATTCTTAAATAGAGTTTTAACTTTTCAAATTTACATTTACTCTGGCAAAGTCAATCCTTTTAGTGATTGAGAAGTTTCTGTCTTCTCCAAACCTTTGCTCTGAATTAGGACTCCAAAGCCGCCTAAGCCTGTGGGATCTATAAGTTGGTGTAGTGCGTCCCGCCGCTGTAGTAACTGTGAGAGGGGTTGCTTTTGATCGGAAAGGGCCGCAATACGATCGCCTAACCCCAATGCCATTAAAAACAATCCCTGCTGGATAAAACCAATATTCTCTAAATTACACTTCTCGCCCCAACGCTCTAAAGCCGTAAAGTCAACATGGGCAGTAATATCTTGCCTACCAATATTAGTATAGGGGTTGTTATGGAAACGATGATGGTAATAACACTGTAGCGTTCCTTGCGATCGCCTGGGATTATAGTAACGACTGGCGGGGTAGCCATAATCAATTGTTAGCACATAGCCGCGCTGTAAGCGGTCTGCTACTATACTCAACCAGTTTAAAGCAGCTAAATTAATTTCACTACGGTAGCCATCTGGATAAGCACTTTGGGTTAAGTCAATTCCCAGTGAATCCAAATATTCAGTTAGTTGGGGCGTTGAAGGTTCCCCTATGACTTCTACAAATGCAAAATTTGACCTCTCCCCCAACCCCTCCCCTATGAGGGGGGAGAAGGACTCCCCCTTCCCTAGTAGGGAAGGGGGTTGGGGGGTTAGGTTCTGTGGGGTTGTCACGTAAATTTCTTGCAATTCCCCAGCCTCTAGGATAAATTGATGGACGGGGAACGCATCTACTAACTCGTTAGAAAAAAAGCAGCCTGCGATCGCATTAGGTGGTATTTCCTCTAAACTACACCAACGCACGGGTAAATCTTGCAAGCGTTGCTGCTGTTCTTCTCTTAAAGTTGGTGACTTTTCAACAATGATGTACTCCAGCGCGGTAAAAAAATCTGGGTAGTGCAGCTGATAATATTTCAGGATATGCAACGCTAGCAGTCCTTGACCTGCTCCCATTTCTACCAGAGAAAAGGGTACAGGTTTTCCTAAAATCTGCCACATTTGCAAAAATTGTTCTGCTAGTAACTCGCCAAAGTCAGCACAGAGGTTAGGAGAGGTAAAAAAATCACCACCCTGAAAGCCAATTTTGACAGCATCGCTGGAATAGTAGCCATGTTCAGGGTGGTATAGTGCCATATCCATGAATTCAGCAAAAGTAATTCGCTGCTGTGAACTGGTGGTAATGTGATGAGCGATCGCAGCACACAATGCTGGATTTGAATCCATAAAATTTCAGGTTTGAGATTGAGGAGTAGAGAAAATTAATGAATTATGAATGATGCAAAACAAAATTCATAATTCAAAATTTCTCTAGCGGTCTACAAACCCCATAATATCGACCACTGTGTTATGAGTGCTGGCATTTATTGACAGACAAAATTTGAGAAGTTTGCGGTTTCATGCGATCGCCCACCGATATAATGCAACAACATTAAATCGTTATTTTGTCAATACATCCTTCAAAGCAGAAATTGACGGTGCAAAGAAGTAACCGCCACCAGTAGGAATTACCCAGTCTTCAGGTGCAGTCAACTTCTTAGTTCGAGGTTTACCTTGGTCATCCTCAAGATGGATGTAGAACTCGCGTGTGCGTTTCTCACCGGGTTTGTTATTTTTACTTTGACCAATAATTGGATCGTGACCAAGAGTTAATTCCCCTTCAAACTCGTGGCCGGTAGCAGCTTCCTTGCTGAAGTCTGGATTATTAACCCAGAATTTAGTGACAAACTCAAATTGGTCTACAATGGAGGTTTGATAAGCCAAAAAGTGAAGACCACGGTCAACAAACTTCTCATCTTGTAGTGGATTGTTAGGCGTCGAAGCAGACACCGGGCCATAAGGAATGCCGCGACGGAGTAAGCGGTGTGTTTGAGTGGTCACTTCACTACGGTCAATCTCTTCGGGCCCTGGGCCTCCACCTCCTGGTGTTTTGTCATTGCGTGGATAAGTTTTGCGGGTATGGGCAATAAAGGGACAACGCAGACCAGTTGCATCCTTGGAAGGTGGAACTACATCGTTTCTGAAGAAATAATTCTTCGGTGGATCATCACCGTTGAATTCAAAATCATTGTTCGCATCGTCATTATCACCCAATTGTGGGGCATCTTTTTCGGGCGTGCGGACAGTGGGAGCGCCACTAGGCCAACGACCAATCAGCTTTGCACTCACCTTTCGCGGGTCAGTGTTTAGCTCGGCAGCATTTTCGTGCAAGAAATCATGGAATTTGTATACATCTTGACGCAATCGGCGGAATACAAGGTAAGAGCCATCATTCGCCCAGTGTAGTCCTGCTGATACAACCTGACCTTTGCTATCTTCCAACGTTTTAGCATCATTGTTTTGACCTTCATAGCCAAAAACAAACTCTCCTGGCCAGAGAAGATCCTGTCCTGGTTTGCCCTGATTTTTATCCTCTGGGTTCTGCCGAGGAGTGAGAAGTTCTTTCGGATTATCAGCAACCCGGCCACGAATACCAGGTTGTGATATTCCATCCAGGTTGCCGAAATGCTCATGTCCAGTCAGAGGTGGGGGTAAGTTGGCTCCTTCTTCTAAGAAGGTAATTTTGGCTCCACTGCTCTTAGACTTGCCTTGCTCGTCTGTAAATACCACAATGCTTTCTAAGAGCCGCGATACTTCTGCCAACAAGTCCGTGCGATCGTCGCTGGCAATGATGAAAACCACATCAGTCTTGCCATTATCCGGCCCACCCACGACCCAGCCAATAGGTTTACCATCCTTGTCCACCGGGTCGTTCAAATCAACAGCGCGTGCTGCTAGCCCAGCTTTAAAGGAATCATCCGTAAATGAGTCGGCATCATTGGTTAGTTTCTTCAGCCCCTCAAAGGAGAAAGCTATATTGACCCAGGTTGCCTTAACAGCACCTTCTCGGCCTCGTCGTTTTCTGGCAGACTTGAATAGGCGGTTGAAAGCAATCACTTCTGAAGCGGTGGCAATAAAGTCAATTTGTGACTTCAGCCAGTGCTTGAAGGCATTTGGATTTTCAATTTCTAGGAACAAGAGGGCCTGGTAGTCTTTATTGAACCCACCGAGAATGTTGCCTTGAATGTTGTTGACATTCAGAATAGGCTCATTAGGCGCAGCGACGTAGAAGAATTCGTTTGTCTGTTGACCTTCTAACGGATCAGGAGCAGGTGCTTCACGAATGATTTGTTGGGTCATAATCAAAGTTCTGTTGATAGAAAAGCCTATTGGCTATTCCAGAATAAAAAGATGGAATCAGGTATCCCTAATGGGAACCTGTGTTAACTTATCGGAGGTAGTTAAAGGATTTATGCAGCAATTCTATCCATATTTATTAGGCGTACACTCAGGGTCTTTACTCTGAATAAATTCTCCTGTTCTGGCCTGTGAAGTCATATCACCTGTTTTGTCTGTGTTTGTTTCAGCTAAACGCAGTAATTGTACAATTTTTGTATTCTTCCATACTATTTCAGACGGATTGTTATGATTTATATACTCAACGCCAGAAGAAATAATATCTGCCTTTAATTGCTTGTATAAAAGCTCTATCTGGGGGTTAGATTCAGCGTAATTTTATCGAAGGAAGACAAGCAGACTAAATACAAAAAGTGAGTTATAAATTTTTTCCCTCACCTACTTATCAAGTAAAAATAAAATTACTGTAGTGGCGTGGCAAGCTTAAAATGATGCATTAAATTTTGAGAAAATTGAGATAAATCAATGTTTTCTGCTTTTTTTAATTCACTATTTTAGCTGTGCCGCACTACTACTTAAGATTTACTGTATAAATGGTTTCTTAGGTTTTGATTTTCGCCGAAGCGATCGCAATCCTCAGCCCAATCATTGCGTCTAAGGAAACTTGCCATACATTACGCTGTATTCATTTTTAATTTTCAATTTTTAATTCCGCTTTGCGGTACTAGCCACTCACCAATGACACCAACACGCCATTAGGATCGCGGACACGAGCGAGCGTTTGTCCCCAAGGCTGGGCTTTAGGAGCATCTAATGCTTTTGCACCTGCCCCGATCGCTCTCATGTAAGCACTGCCAACATCAGGAGTAACAAATGATATCTCGATTAATGTCGGTGGTTGTGTGGCATCGTTGGTATGGAAGCCGCCAGGAAATAACTTTTGGGCTTCGCTACTAGAAGAAAAAGCTAGTGTGGTGTTTCCGGTTTCGATTTCAGCCCAGGTAAACTGCCCCCTATCTTGAAGAGTGCGACGAACCAGACCAAATGCTTTTTCGTAAAACTCAACGGTTTTAACTACATCCTCAACCCAGATGACCGTGAAACCAAATTTCATAATTCTTTCTCCTGATTAGAAAAATCAAATTGAGTATTTTCAACCCACGGAGGTGGGTTTTGCTGTGTAGGCGCGGTTTCCAACCGCCCTTTTAACTTTCTAGTATGTAAGGGGCTGTTGCTAGAGTTTGTGCCCCTGTTTGCATCATTTCTATATCTGATGGCGACCAATAATAAGGCCCTTGACAATGATGTGCCGCTAGCAATCCCCATAATCCTCTGGGAATCAAGATTGGTACAACCAGATTAGCGCGAACCTGCATATTGCGGAGAAAATCTCGATGACAAGATTCGATTGGTTCTAATTCAATATCAGCGATCGCCTTTACCCGTCCTGCCAAGTATAAAGCAGCATACTCGTCATTAAAACAACCATCTGGGCCAGTAGAACCAAGTATTGAAAATTCTTTAGAACTCAAGGATTCAAAAGTCACTTGACCTTGCCACTGCCCGTAAAAATAATACAACACCACCCGATCAACCTGAAGCGATTCTCTGAGTTGATTGGTTGTTTGCCGCACTAACTCATCGCGCTGCATTGTTTTAACAAGGCGATCAAGCAATTTTTGCAAACCCTGTTCACGGCGATCGCGGCTATGGTTAAATTCGGAGTGAGGATGAATTTGCACGGTTGTAAAATTATGACTAAGTAAATGCTGCTGGATTTATATAGTAATTTATTAGACCTTATTTAAATACATTTTTGTATTTATAGCAGCAATTCCATTTTAACGGAAGTTAATACTAGTCAACCTGTTCGCTGAATTTAAACTCAATTCTTAAGAAATTATAATTTTTAATTTCTACCCAAAAGAATTCCCAATTATAAATTTAAAGTTAAGAATTTTAGAAAATTACAACTAATATGCTCAGTTTGCATGAATAACATTGTGTGGATTTCCCTCAATGTTACACGCGATCGCTAATTCAGCAATATACCACGTTGCGTTCTTGGGAATGTATGCCATTGTTTATAAAACCAAAATTTTCTATGAATCATGCTATCACTGACGATTAATATTAAGTACTTTCATTACATTTGCGTTCGTCAAGTTTGTGAACTCTGAACTACATAATTGCTCAACTTAAGTATTAAATAAAAAGATTACCAATATTTAGGAAAAGCAAAGACGTGAACCGTTTCCAAAAGCTATCCTCAATTGTGTTCCTGCTATTAACCTTCACTTATCCACCTGCTTTAGCTGAAGCTAAGGATAATACTCTAAATAATGTTCTCAATCAGCAGAGTATTGACGCACAGACAAAATTAGTTGGAGAGCAAAGTGAAGAACTTTTGTTAGCTCGCAGACGAACTCGACGACGTTATCATAGACGGCAACCGACTGGAAGATATTATTATCAGCGCCAGCAAAATCGACGACATTACTATAGACGACGCTATCGCTCTATAGGTTATCACGGACAACGATATCGTCATGGAGAATGGGAACTTGTGCGCGATCGTCATGGACGATTAATGTATGATTGGCAGCGTTAATAATAAAGGAAATTAAAGAGGTGGAAAAAACTTGAGTCAGTAGGGTATGTTATGTCAAAAGCTAATGTACCGTTTCTGTTTCTATAATCTAATACAGTTCAGATCAGGCCAAAACACTTGTAGAGACGGCGATTTATCGCGTCTCGAAACTCCAAAATTGTTGCCAGTAGCCCTTAACTGAACTGTATTGTTTTATAATGTATTGTGGTGCGTTAGCCTAATGCCATAACGCACCCTACCTATACTGGCATAGTGCTAGCATATATCCTAATTTTATAAAACACTTCTATTTGACAATACCAGCTTGCTTTAAGAGCCTCATTAGCGAACGACTTGTTTCTGATGCGTTGTCGGATAAAACATACTTCCCATCAATTTCATAAAGACTACCAAGGTAGTGATTACCAATAACTCCAACTATTTTCTTTGCACGCACCAATAAGTCGTCTAAGTGTCGCCACATTATTGATTCGATTTTTGTTTCATCGATCGACTCATGATGAGCAACTCGTTTATCTCTTACATCTCTGATATTTTTTATTTCATCTTTTGACGGTAGTTTTCTGCTAAGTGCTTCAGCAACAATATTTGTAAGTTCTGAGTCAGATAGAGATAGCAAACATTTTCTATCGAACCCCCAGTTATTTAGTTTATATTCTAACTGCTCTCTATATTCTATTTTCAATTCATTACAGTTATCTTTTAGTATTTCTATAGCAGCAGGAAGACTTCTCGGTGGATATTTTTTATTAGGTCTTTCATAAATCTTATTTATAGAAAGAATAGTGTTTCTCACCAATAAACTTTGAAGCACTCCAAATAAATTATCAAAATTATTTTTAGTTAATGCATCTTTATGATTACCAATAATTTCGTATAATTTAATTGCTTCTTCCGCATCTAAAATGTCTATTCTTACACCTTGTTTAACTATATCTTCAAGCTTATCTTTTGGTGTATAAACCATAAATTTTTAGGGAAATAATTTATTTGTATAAAACATACTCACAAAATTAGCACATAATACATATAACTAGCTTTTATTGCCAGTCACTCATGCCGCAAAATAACCAAACCGCCGTCGAATTCCGCGATGTCACTTTTAGCCGTAACCATCGCCCATTGGTGTCAAATCTCAACTTCAGCATCCGTCAAGGAGAAGCACTGGTATTACTTGGGCGCAGTGGTAGCGGCAAAACCACCACAATGAAGTTAATTAATCGCCTATTTATACCCACACAAGGCGAAGTTTTATTTGATGGTATTCCCACAACTCAATGGGATGAAATTAAACTGCGGCGAAAAATTGGTTACGTCATTCAAGAAATTGGTTTATTTCCTCATTTCACTGTAGAACGCAATGTAGGTTTAGTTCCTTCTTTAGAAGGTTGGCAACCAAAACAAATTAAAACGCGGGTTTATGAATTGTTGCAATTAGTAGGCTTAGAACCAGCACAATTCGCCGGACGTTACCCGCACGAACTTTCGGGAGGACAACGGCAAAGAGTCGG
Organism: Nostoc sp. NMS8; assembly: GCF_017115045.1. Classification (GTDB taxonomy): domain Bacteria; phylum Cyanobacteriota; class Cyanobacteriia; order Cyanobacteriales; family Nostocaceae; genus Nostoc. The sequence goes on from NZ_JABXKK010000085.1 coordinate 210,827, forward strand.
TGTAGCCAGGGCTTTAGCAGCAGATCCGCCAGTGTTGTTGATGGATGAACCCTTTGGCGCACTCGATCCGATTACGCGCCTAGAACTGCAACAAGAGTTTCGGCATTTGCAGCAAGAGTTAGGTAAGACAGTGGTTTTCGTCACCCATGATATTCAAGAAGCCTTAGTTTTAGCATCGAGAATTGGTTTAATGTATGGCGGAGAATTGGTAGTATTGGGGACGACAGATGAATTTATGCGATCGCAACATCCAGAAAGTCTCGCCTTTTTGCAATGTCTGCATTCCCTGCAAGATACTTTATGAAAAATTTCTTCCTGGTTAAGTATGCCCCAGAAATTCTTCAGCATACTCTCGAACATCTATTTTTAGTAGGAATCGCGATCGGAATTGCCATACTTGTAGGCATTCCACTAGGTATTTTAATTACACGTAAAACTTATCTTCGCCAACCAATTCTTGGCATAGCAAATATTTTCCAAACTATTCCTAGTTTGGCACTTTTTGGTTTACTCATTCCGGTTCCTATAATTGGCGGAATTGGTGCAGTCCCAGCAATTGTTGCCCTGACTGTATATTCCTTGCTGCCGATAATTCGTAACACTTACACAGGTATTACTAGCGTCGATCCAGCGATTCGAGAAGCTGGCAGAGGTATGGGGATGACAGATAGACAATTGTTATTACAAGTTGAGATTCCCTTGGCAATGGGAATAATTTTGGCAGGAGTGCGAGTAGCAACAGTAATCGCCATAGGTATTGCAACCATTGCAGCAGCGATTGGTGCTGGTGGTTTGGGAGTGTTTATTTTTCGCGGCATATCTGTAGTTAACGATCAGTTAATTTTAGCTGGTGCAGTTCCGGCGGCAGTAATTGCATTACTGGCTGACTTTGCAATTGGCTGGTTGGAGAATAAATTAAAAATTAAAAATTAATGAAAAGATTTTTCACACTTTGCTGTTTAACTTTTACTTTGTTACTACTAATCACGAGCTGCACACCAAATTTAAATAGTAATAACGGTGGTAATATAATTGTTGCTTCCAAAGATTTTACAGAACAAGATATTTTAGGTGAACTATTAGCACAGCAAATCGAGGCGACAACTAATTTAAAAGTAGCTCGTCGCCCTCGTCTGGGTGGTTCATTTGTTTGTCATAGTGCTATTACTGCTGGTAAAATTGATGCTTATATTGAGTATACAGGCACAGCTTTTACTGCAATTTTAAAGCAGAAAACAGTTAATGATCCGAAAGAAGTTTATGAAAGATTAAAACAAGCATACTCTCAGCAATTTAAGCTGGAGGTAATGCCAAGCTTGGGTTTTGAAAATACTTTTGCGATGATTGTTCGGGGTGAGGATGCCAAACGCTACAACATTCAAACTCTCTCGGAAGCTACTCAATATACACCACAGTGGCGTGGTGGTTTCGGCTACGAATTTTTAGAACGGGAAGATGGTTTTCCAGGATTAGCTAAAACTTACAATTTACGTTTTGCTAAATCTCCCCAAATTATGGACTTGGGTTTAATATATCGCGCTTTGATTCAAAAACAAGTGGATATGGTAGCGGGTAATTCCACTGACGGACAGATTTCTCGCTTAGGTTTAGTTGTACTCAAGGATGATAAACATTATTTTCCACCTTACGAAACTGTACCAATTGTTCGACAAGAAATATTAAAAAAGTATCCCGAATTAAAAACAGCGATCGCTTCCCTTGCTGGAAAGATTTCAGCAGATGAAATGCGGCAGTTAAACTATTTAGTTGAAGGAGAATTACGGGATATTAAAGATGTTGTCCAAGAGTTTCGTAAATTGAAGGGATTAAAATAAAACGCACCAAAATGAGATGGTACGTTACGGAAAAATTAATAAGTCTACTGTTGTCCACGCAAAAAGTTCTTTAACCACCTAATGACTTCACTTGTTGTTTGCTCATTAGCCATTTGGAGACATTGCTGCACAATTTCTCTGACGTTAGGAAAGTAGCTGCTTTCGGTAAGCACATAACTTGCTCCCTCCAATCGATAAATTAATAACCGATTACTCTTTAATATCCAAACTTCTGGCACTCGATATGGCAAAAAATCGTTAACGTCGGTGTAGCTTGTTACATCTATTTCAATTGCTAAATCTGGTGGTGGATCTGACTCCCAATCAATCCTTTTTTTGCCTACTACGGCTCTGCAATTTTCAATGTAAAAGCAAAAGTCTGGCTCAATACCACTAATTTCTGGCAAACTCATGGTAATGGGCGTAAATGACTCGTATATGCGGTTTAAGTGATCCAGCAAAACCTTAGCAATATCTGCCAGCAAACTCGCATCTCTTCCATGCTCTGGTAGCGGTGCCATCAGTAAAATTTCTCCAGGGCGATATTTAATGCGAGGCGAGGAGCGATCACCTAGTTGCTGACTCAATACTTGATAGTCTTGCCAGTTTCCCAAAAGTTTCAACAGCGCGCCAGGTGGTAACTCAATTTTTTGTGGTGTAATTACAGTGTCCATATTAGCCACATTGTAGATATTACCCGCATTTTTACATGGAAGATGAGCGATCACCAGATTCAGGAATTCAATGAGGGGATGAGGCAGTAAAGAAGATGAGGACAATAACTACTGCCTAATGCTCTTATTGATTTTGAATTGTTGACTCTGCATAGCTGCTGGTACCAAACTCGTTTGCCCGTGCGCTAGGTACTAGTGTCCAGCCTGCTTTGATCAGTTTTTGATAAGTTGCCCAACCTTTAGAACCACCTTCTATTTTATAATCGGGGACTGCCAAATGTCCAAAAGCTGTGTAGGGACGCCAAGGTTGATTGGGTTCTGCCTGCAAATACAAAATTTTTTCTCCATCGCCACTAGACTTAGATAACCAGCACATTTGTCGAGGCATTGCAAACTCCTTTACTTTTTGCTTATAAGCATGATACCAGGCTTTTGTCAAGAAAATTCTCACCCTTGTGGGGTAATTTTTTGCCTAATAGTTTAGACAAAATATAATTAAGTTATCCTGTAAGGGATAATTGCTTAAAAAGTCATACCTTGGAAGACTGCTGGTAGTAGTACATCAAGATAAACAGCTTTGCCACACCTTCTTTATTAGGTGAGATTTTTCTAATGTTATCCGCGTTTTTTGCGATCGTGTGTAACAATAACTACTGTTTTGACTGAGGCTCGCAATCTGATGCCCCCCATATCGCCTGTGCCGAAAGAAGTCAGGCTGATGTATTTCTCACAACAGATAATAGACTCTTCAAAAAAGTCCAAAAAACCCTCAATTAATTAAATATTAAATAGAATAGCACTTAGCTAAAGCTAAATTTATCGTAAATTCAAGGGTTTAAGACCCCTATATCTCAATACGGTTCAGATAAGCTAAAAACACTTGTAGAGACGGCGATTTATCGCTTCTTGAAAACCCAAGCGTATTGCCCTATATCTACAATAGAGGATAAGTTTCTGTCGGGGTTTAAATCTCCGCCTGAAATGTCTTCAATTTTGAATTTTGAATTGTTAAATACCCGACTTATTCAAAAAGTCAGGTATCTGGACACCAACTTGGGTTATTAGAAGGATGGAGCGTACAATTTATCGCCGACAATCTCGCGAATTGTCTCTACTAGTTGGCTGTATGCAAAGTTAGATAAAACTGGTTTTGCTGTTTGCAAGTGAATTGATCGATCTAAATCAATCCATGACTTACAGCCGCCGTACTTAGCGTAATAGGGAATTTCTTGCTCTTGGGGCAGTTTGTAAGTCCGCAGGAGGAGAATATAAAGGGGTTGACGTGGTTTCCATTTGAGGCGATCGCTAATAAAATGCTCGTTCCAAATATGGAAAGGAAGCAAGGTGTTGACAATAGACTCGTCACTTACTGGCAAAATATCGGTAATTTCAGCCCAACTGCCGATGCGAACTGTTTCAGGATGCCAGCCTGATGTTACTGGATAGACACTATTGGCATACTCAGCTTTCAGCATGAAAGCTTGTTGATGTTCATAAGTAGGGTAAAGCAAAATTTGCTTGTGGGCAACTTGGAAGTGTCCATTTCGTTCATGGATACCGCCTTTGCGGAGCAACATAATTGTTTTGCCACTTTCCAAAGCATTTACGGCAACTGCCCATTCTTTGAGGGCATCAAAAGTTGTAGTCAATTCCATCAGCATCTACTGTAACTCTGATTTAATTTGAAGCTAAGACCGATAAAGTATGAAACTATCCAAGGGATTGAATTGGGAAGCAGTTATGGAAAAGCGATGTCTACGACGGGCTACGCCTACGCTAAGTACAACTGAAGTCAAAATCACACCCATCTAATGGGAACTTGGCAAGCTGGTAAAAGAATGTGGGTAGGAATGCTGACTCGATTAAAAGCATCCGAGTCGCTTATGAAGCTAGTATCACAACAATAGATACTGCTGAAGTATATGGTGAAGGACACTTTGAGCGAATTGTCGCTGAAGCTTTATTCTGATGTGCGAACTCATGTGGAATATGCCACGAAAGTTTTTGCTAACCATGTAAAGTATGAACAAGTGATTGAAGCTTGCGATCGCTCCCTAACCAAACAAGCCTTAGAAAAACTGCGTCCTATAGCCCTTCTTTATAATTGTACCTTTGCTCAGTTAGCTTTGGACTGGTTAATTGTTCAACCACAAACAAATGCGTAGACGCGCAGCGGCTTGTCGTCAGATATCGTTGGGGCACGTTATCCTGAACAACAACGCCTTAGCCGCCAAAATCAAGCTTTCTGTCGCCGAATTGGCAGAAATTGATACCATCTTGATAACAGTCAAATTATGTGGAATTGGTGACAATACAGATTGCTGAGTCATGCCGATCTCTCCAAGATCCCTTTAACTTTCTTAGAAAGAAGGCTAGGGATCAAATCTATAGCTTTAGATTGCAAAATCTAACAAAACATCAACTTTAGTAAACCAAGGATTGCAACTCACGAACTAAGTGATAAATTAGTTAGTAGGACACCAAATAAAAGAAAACCAAACAAAAAAGGTCAATGACTTAGTGTCCCCTTGTCATAAGACCAAGCAAAGTTCAGCATATCAAATATTATGAAAGTGGCAAAAAGCCTAATTGTAGAAGGCAAAGCCAAATCCTAAAGCGGAAAAGCGCAGGAATGCTGAGTTTGTTAGTTATTCAGTCCACTTTAGTTATTAACCTTCAGTTAGTTAATTAGTTTAAAATTGAAATCTGTAAACTCGATAAAACCTGGTCAACCTCGACCAGGTTTTTGGTATTTTATTGTGATATCTTTGTCTTCATACCTTTCGGTTAACAAAAAATAGTTAATCTACTTAATAAATCTAAAGTTTTTTACAATATAAACTTCAATTCAGACTATGGTGATTTTTCCAGCAGGGAATAAAATAAGACAGCAACATATCCTGCTAGGAGAATTTGATGAAAACTTATAGCTTTTTAAAACAAATTACTACAGCTATTGTTATAGCGACCCTTTCTTTTTCTTGTAAGTCTTCTATTAGCAGAACTGCCGAACAAGCAAAAGCAACTGACAAACCGCAACCACAACCAAATATTGTCTATGGCGATTTAATTATTAAAGAACAATCAGATTATCTGATGATTCCCGTTGCTGTTTCAGAGCAAAACAAAGATAAAGGAATTGATTTAAAAATTTCACGTTCTTATGAAAATGAAAGAAGTAACCAATTGTATAACATCATCTTTTATCAAAAACAAAGTGGCGAAGCTCATCTTTTATTAAATAAAAAAGCCATTATCAACTCCTTCGATTTGTTGGAAGTCAAAGCAGCACAGAAGCCAACTACAAGAGTTTGGTTGTATAAAATCATTGACAAAGACACAAATACAGATACAAAATTCAACAGTGAAGATGCAACTATTGGCTATCTTTCTGATTTATCAGGTAAAAACCTCCAGCAAATTACCCCAGACAATACTAGAATCATCAATTGGGTTGTTGTTCCTGGTCAAAATGCACTTTTTATAAAAATTATCAAAGACTCAGATAATAATAAAAAGTTTACAGCAGAAGACAAAACAAATTTTGTGAGGGTTAACCTCAATAAAATCAGTATGGGAACTGAGATAATTAGTGACCAAATCGAGCAAGAAATTAAATCATATATTTTTAAATAAGGGAACTCCAAGAAATAAATTATCCAATATTTTGGGGCGGGCATCTTGCCCGCCTTATCAACTGGGCAGGCGAGACGCTCACTTACTTAGACAAAACCCAATCGCGTAAAAATTGATTAATTGTATCGGGTATTTCATCATGAGGACAATGACCTGCTGTTAAGAAATGCTCTGTGAGTTGAGGACAATATTGACGAAATTTTTGAGAACGTTCTTTAGTATTCATCCAAGGATCGGCTTCTCCCCATAGCATCAATAAAGAACAAGTTAATTGCTTTAACAGCACATCAACTTTTTCCCCTTGAGGACTGCTAAAAACTGAAACAAATACATCCAATGCACCTGCATCAAAAGCGGGACGAGAAATTTCTTCTACCAATTGGTCTGTAACAGCACTTTTATCAAGATATACCTTTTCTAAAGTTTGGCGAATTACCCAACGTTGTCGCACGTATTGAAATAACACAAACTGAGCTAAAGGTTGTTGAAAAATCCACTTAACTGAGTCACCCAAGAGTTTCTCTAAAGAAGAGGGTTGTTTGGGTGGCTGAATTTCGCTTTGCAAAGCTTCCGATTCAGATGTCGGCTGGCTGTCGCTAAAAGGCCCGGCACTATTGAGCAATACTAATCCAGCTACGCTGTCAGGACGTTGAGCGGCAACACATAAGCAAGCATAACCACCAAGGGAATTACCTGCTAATACTGTTTTTTGACCAATCACTTCGCTGATAAAATCATGGAGTTGATCGCGCCATAAGTCGCCACTGTACTGCAATTTTGGTTTTGCCGATCGCCCGAATCCCAAAAGGTCGATCGCAAATACTTCAAAATCTTGACACAATCCTGTGATATTCTTGCGCCAGTGGTCTGTAGAAGCACCAAATCCATGTACCAAAAGCAAGGGCGGACGTTGCGTTTGTTTCTCTCCCGCACGCACGTAGTAAACGTTGTGCCCGCGCCACTGCCAATATTTACCAGGAATTGGAATTGTAGAGGGGGCTGTAGTTGCGTGCATGATTTAAATAAAGAAATGTTAAGGAGCTTTTAATAATTGTAGGCTAGGTGGGGGAGTGGTGACTGGAGACAAAAGGGATGAGCTATGACAAATGACAAATAACAAATGACAAAAGAAATTACCGGGAAAACTAAATTACTAGGAGTCATTGGACATCCGGTGGAGCATTCACTGTCACCAGTGATGCATAATGCAGCGTTAGCGAAGCTCGTCGTTGGCGAAGCCTCTCGTAGAGAAGACATCGCACAATTAGGATTAGATTACATTTATCTACCTTTTCCGATTGAACCACAAAATTTAGAGGTGGCGATCGCAGGTTTCGCGGCTGTTGGTGTTGTTGGCTTTAGTGTCACAATCCCTCACAAACAGGCAATCATCCCCCTCCTCTCAGAAATTACTCCCCTGGCTCAAACTATTGGTGCAGTAAATACGGTTAGCCGCCAAAATAACCAATGGGTAGGCACAAATACAGATATAGAAGGATTTATCGCTCCTTTGCAGACAACATATAAACAAGATTGGAGTCAGAAGGTAGCGGTAATTTTAGGCAATGGTGGTGCAGCCAGAGCAGTTGTAGCAGGTTGTATTCAGCTAGGTTTTGCCCAAATTCATGTTGTTGGACGCAATATGCGGAAATTAGAAGAATTCCGCAATAGTTGGAGCAATTCATCCCTAGCTGAGAAATTCCAAGTTCATCAATGGGAGGAATTACCAAAGCTCATTCCCCAAGCCAATCTGCTGGTAAACACAACTCCGATTGGGATGTATCCCAAAGTTGATGAATCGCCTTTGAGTGTAGAAGAAATAGCAAATTTACCAACAGGTGCGATCGCTTACGATTTAATATACATTCCTAAACCGACGCAATTTCTCCAACAGGCACAAAAACAAGGCGCAATTGGAATCGATGGATTAGAAATGCTAGTTCAACAAGGGGTAGCAGCATTAAAAATCTGGTTGCAGCAGGAAACTTTGCCTGTAGAAGTAATGCGCCAAGCATTACAAAATCATCTGGGTTTAGGGAAATGAAAGTTCTATAGGACAATACAGTTTAGAATGAGCAACAAAACACTTGTAGAGACGGCGATTTATCGCGTCTCGAAAACCCAAAATTGTTGCCAGTAGCCCGTCAGTTAGTGAATAACATTCCTCTAAGTAGGTAGGCACAAATTAACCTAATAACTATGTAACCAAATGTAAAATCTTCAAAGTCCTTGTGATTGTAACTCTTGCAGACGCACTCGCGTTCGTTACACTCCGTTTCACGGGCAATGAGATACTTATAAATTTTCCCACCCACCTACTTACTGGAAACTTTTTTGATAGTTCAAAAATTATCATGGCTCAATCAAAAGCCATTTTATAAACTTCTAAATCTTTACGATCTTTAATAACTTGTTCTCCCCCATCTCCCTCAAATGACTACGAACCAGTGGGCATTATCTGTGGTTGCAAATAGCAAATCAAATCTTGAATTCCCTTTTGGAGATAGCGCGTTACTGTCATTGGGCTAGTACCAATATTTTTAGCGGCATCCTTGCGAGAAAGTTCCTTCAAAAATACCATTTCAACTGCCATGCGGGGCTTTTCTTCCAACATATTGATTGCGCCTTGGAGTTGTTGGCGTTCTTCTTCTTGTTGCAGAAGCACATGAGAACGAGGACAAGGAAGTGCCTCACCCAAGGTTATTTGACAATCAACATAGTTAACTGCGGTTGCATCTAAACTCAAAGGCATCCGGTTTTGAGCCGCTAACTTGGTTTCTTGCCATTCTTGCACAGATACCCGGAGTTGGCTGGCAATTTCAGCATCCTTGGGCGGGCGACCTAAAGAGATTGACAAGTCCTTGCGAATCTTTTGTCCTTCATTATACAATTCTTGCCAACGACGAGGAATTTTTAATAGAGTACTGCGATCGCGCAAAAAATGCAGCATCTCACCGCGAATATATGGCACTGCAAAGGAACTAAAAGCATATCCTTGGCTAGGGTCGAAGCGCTCAATTGCCCTAATTAAACCAAAATAACCAATTTGTTCTAAATCTTCATAAGGTTCGTTACATTGATGGCTAAATTTATGAGCCATCTTTCGCACTAAGCCAGTATGTAACTGTACAAGTTTATTACGAAGTTTAATAGAAGGATTCTGGTGGTACAAGTGTAATAATTCTATACCATCAGTTCGTAAAGAGGACTCACTTGTTGCCATATACATTACCTTTGTTGTAACTCCTAATTCCTGAGAAAATGGAGCTGCGTATATTTTCTTCTAAGCTGTTATTATTTTGCTGAGTCAGGGAAAAATAAGCTATCGTCGTTTCACTGAACTTGTTAGGGGTCTAACTCCACAATTCAGTATTTGTACGCATGATTTTGCGAACCCCTCTGTTACAGGTGATTTTTGCTTTTTATATAACTCTTGAATGGTAAATAATCTTTAGCTTTTGCAACAAAAACTAGCTATTTATGCTTAAAAATGCATGACTGACATAATACGCATCTGTCATACTGAGTGCAAGTGGATCGGTACTGAATTAATCGCAAAATAGGTTGTAATCAAGGGTAAAGAGTATGCTATCAGTACTAAAGAGGCTGTGAAATCCTCAAAAAGTGACGACTCTAGTTTTCAACAACAAAGCCGCCCTTCAGATTTGACAACGATATTAAATCCTTGTCCGTTAACGGCAAAGATTGGTAAGAATAGGAATAAGCAGAATGTTTTCCTAAAAAACAGTTTTTCAATATGAGCAATACCAGTAATTTTCGTGAAGCTATCCGTGAGGCTAAATCTCACGCCCTTGTTGGCCCAAACGTGATTGCCAACGCCCTCCCCTACGTTGGTGGTGGATTGGTGCTAACGGCATTAGGAACCTACGGTGGTTTGGGAGTTATCCGTACTAACCCCGAAATCTTCTTTCCCACCTTCATTGGTGCGGTGATTTTGGAGTTAATTTTGTTCTTTGTTGCCCAAAATGTTGCCCAAAAAGGTAATAAGGGGCTTGCACTACCCCTGTTGGCAACCTACAGTCTCTTGTCTGGATATACTCTCAGTGGCTTGATATTTGTCGCCTTGAGATCCCAAGGTGTTGGCATTCAAGGCATTGGGTTGGCTGCCCTGGGTTGTGGTGTCACCTTTATAGCTGCCCGTCAAATTGGTTCAAATCTTTCTGAACAAGACGGCATGGCTTTGACGAAAACCATTAATCTTGGTGTCATTGCCTTGGTGGTTGTGTGTCTAGCCCAATTCGGCTTTGCTATGTTTGGTATTTATACGCCAAATTGGTTAGAAATCGCCATCTCCGGTTTAGGAGTATTCCTGTTTGTTGGAGTTTCTGTAGTTGATTTCTACATCTTGCCCCGCACTTACAGCGATGACCAATATCTGCCTGCTGCTTTGTCGATGTACCTGACTTACATCAACTTGTTCGTCTTTATCTTGCGGTTACTAATTGCCATTAATGGCCGCGATTAATTGTCTGTAGGCGCTAACAAAAGTAAAGTTTTATAGAGTAAAGACCGTGGTTAAATTTTTAGCAACCACGGTTTTTTCATCGTTTTACAGCGTATTGCAGGTTTATGAGGTACAGTAACAACAGTTTGTAAACCAGTT
>NZ_JABXKK010000059.1 GCF_017115045.1 Nostoc sp. NMS8
CGTTCGGATCTAACTGAGAGGTGCGAGGCTTAATAGCCTCCATCGACTCAACCAAAGCCTTGGGATTATATCTGGCGCGGAGTCTCAGTTTTGAAGGTGTCGAATATGATACCTTGGAAATTGACTTGACCCTTACCCAAGAAAGAATCTACGACAGTTATGCTTCGGCTTTTCAAATAATCCACAATAACTTATACAAGGCGTTAGAAGCGTGTAATATCTCCGGCGCGAAAACATACAACCGTATGGCTAAAATGTCCGCCATGTCACAGTTTGAATCCCACAAACAACGATTTTTTAACCATTTGCTGACCGGGATGAAATGCCCAAAATTGATTAAAGCCATTGAGCAGGATCTAGCCTTTGGTCATGCTGTTGTAATACAGATAGTTTCGACTAATGAGGAATTACTCAAGCGCCGACTTAATGAAGTTTCGCCCCTTGAATGGAAGGACTTGAATCTTGATTTAACTCCACGGGAATATGTCATGGATTATTTGATGAGCGCTTTTCCGATTCATCTCCATGAAATACATTCCTCCTCAGATGGAGAAGAACGCTCCGAACCAGCCTTTGATGCTGATGGTTCGCCCATCATCTCACAAGAAGCTGTGGCTTTGCGTTCGGCGCTAGTTGACCGATTAGCAAGCCTTGACCCCATCCCTGGAGCATTGGAGCAATTACTTTGGCATTTTGGTCACAAGCAAGTGGCTGAAGTCACAGGTCGTAGCAAGCGGGTATTAAAAGATGATGATGGCCGCTTGTTCGTCGATTCTAGAGGTAGTGGGGCGAATATCGCGGAGACTACAGCGTTTATGCAGGGTGACAAACAAATTCTCATCTTCAGTGACGCTGGCGGCACAGGTCGTAGCTACCATGCAGATTTGAACGCCGTCAACCGGAAACGGCGATCGCACTACTTACTTGAAGCTGGTTGGAGGGCAGATAACGCGATTCAAGGTCTGGGGCGCTCACACCGGACGAATCAGGCTTCTGCACCAATATTCCGCCCAGTGACGACCAACGTTAGAGGTGAACGTAGATTTATTTCCACCATTGCCCGACGTTTGGATAGCCTGGGCGCACTCACCCGTGGACAAAGGCAGACTGGAGGAAACGGGATATTCTCAGCACAAGATAACCTAGAGTCACAGTACGCTGAACAAGCTTTGTATGAGCTATTTAAGCAAATCTTTCAAGGTAGGTTTTATGAAGTTCCACTAGGAAAATTTGAGCAAATGACCGGATTATCACTGACCTCTCATGAGGGCGGAATGAAAATTGACCTCCCACCTTTGCGTCAATTCCTCAATCGGCTGCTAGCTTTGAGAATTGGGATGCAGAATATCATTTTTGAGAGGTTCGAGTTATTGTTAAGCCAACAAATCGAAGCAGTGATCGCGGCAGGAATCTTTGAGGCTGGTGTTGAAACTCTTCGGGCTGAACGATTTACGGTTGTTAGCACAGAGACTGTTTATACTCATCCGGTTAGCGCTAGTACTACCAATTACTTGAAAATCGAACGAGTTCAAAAGGCTGACATCAAAACTGATATTGAAGCGGTGGATTTAGCGACAAACTACCGGGGACGGCTAATGGTAAATGATAAGTCTAGTAAGGCGGCTGTCTGCATTCCCACACACAGCATCTTTGACGATAATGGTGGAGTTGTGCCAAGGATTTTGTTGGTACAACCACAAAAAGAAATGCGCCTACCTCAAGAAAAGTTACAAGCCTCTCAATGGAGAGAAGTTTCAGTAAACGAGTTCGTCGCAGCTTGGTCTAAAGAAGTTGAAGAATTGCCCAAGTTTACTACTGACTACATTCACCTTGTTACTGGCATTCTTCTGCCGATTTGGAAAACCCTACCAAATAAAAACAGCCGAGTATTTCGACTGCAATTGAGTGATGGAGAGAAAATTCTGGGGCGAGTGGTTGATGCTCAAGATATTCGTACTGTTGCCGAACAATTGGGTATGAAAAATAAGCTGCTTTCTCCAAAAGAATTAGTTTATTTAGTACTGAATGAGCGGTATTCAGAACAATTACCCGGAGGTGTAACTTTGCGTTGTTCTACTATTGCAAATGAGCGCCGTATTGAATTAGTCAATGCTTTATCGTTGGCTGACAGATTTGTGGCTGTCGGATGTTTTACTGAAATAATTCAGTGGAAAAAGCGGGTATTCATTCCGGTTTCAGACAAAGCACCAGCTATTCTAGCGGCTGTGATTGAAATCTTGGGGTAATTCCCAACCTCAAAGACCCAGATATTTAATCTGGGTCTTTTTATACCCTCAAAAAATTAATAATCGCCTTGGCAAGCCCTCCGCGAGGGATTGCGTAACTGTTCTTTAGGGGCTTTCAAACTTCCCAGTCTTTCTTGTAATAATTTTTGCAACTTAATTTTCTTACTTGGGCATTATTCAACTCCAGTAATAACAAAGTTGGACATTTTTTGTTATTCCCGGTAGGATTATTGTTATGAGCCTATCAAGAGGTAGCAGATGAACGTTTCTCTGACCATCGAACTGGAAAAGTGGGTGCAATCCAAAGTTGAAAGCGGTATGTACACTTCGGCTAGTGAAGTTATCCGTGAAGGTCTGCGGCTGCTCAAAGACCAGGATGCCCTCAAAGCAATACGCCTTACCGAGTTACGTAGGGAGATACAGCACGGGATTGATAGCGGAGAATCTACACCGCTAAACATGGATGAAATTATCGAATTGGCGAAACAACAACGGCAGACGAGAGAATCTCCATAATGGCGACAATTCTTATAAAACCGTTAGCACAAGCTGATTTATTGGATATTTGGAATTTTATTGCCAGTGACAGCTTCGATAAAGCAGATCAGCTTCTAAAAAAAATAGACAGTCAGCTCAAAGTGTTGGCATCAAACCCAGGTATGGGAAGAAAACGCGATTCCTTAGCACCATATCTGCGGAGTTTTCCAGTAGGGAATTATCTAATTTTCTACCGTCCTATAAACCAAGGGATTGAAGTCATTCGTGTTATACATGGGGCAAGAGACATTCAAAGCCTTTTTGAAGATGATGAGTAAGTCGTTCTTTAATAATTATATTTCTGCCAACACTGCTGCTTTCTCTTTATTACTTGGGAAAGAAATCAGTTTGAACTTCCTTACAATTGGCTGACTGTATACCCTGCTCTAAAGCACTCGATAGCTGCATCTAAATTACCTGACTTTAGATGTGATAGACCTCGATTATAAGAAACCTGTGCTTGCTTTAAATTAGCCGTTTCCATAGCGTTGTTCTCCTTTCCTATTGCTAAAAAAGGCTATTTAGAATAAATCTACCTTTGTAAGTCTATTTGTTGTCTTTGAGATTTAGCTAATATTTTATCAATTTGACTATTCGCGTCCTCAAAAGTTTGCAATACCTGTGGAGTTAGTTTATTAGTCTGCACCTGACCAGATTGCAAGTTTAAAATTACCTCTCCATTTTTCTGCGAAATAGTTAAATCTCTCTGCTGGGTATTGAAAGCCAAGTCATAAATTTTTCCCAGAACTTGAGTACCATTTTCATTAGGCTTACCCCAGACCATGCCAATCCTTTGAGCAATTTGAGTCAGCCGACTGATGGCAACAAGATCAGATGTATCTTTATTCATTACTGTCAAGGCTTGGGCTGATAATTGCTCACCAGATTTAAACTCATTTGCCACTTCCACAATGCGTTTTTTGTAATTTTCCGGCTTCCCTAGCTTATCTGCGGCATTGTACCAATTTCTCAAGTCATCAATAGTAATTGTCGGGGGCTTCTCTACACCTGAAGGCTCGGTTTTCACGCTATTACTAATGTCTGGTGTAGAAGGAGTACTGGAGAGTAATGGAGTTATAGATTGGTTAGGTGGGGATTGTGCTGTTTGTTCTGGCGGTTTTAAAAATTGCGGTCGTGTGGCGAGGGAGCTAACGAGTTGCTGATATTCAGTACTTGATTCAATCACAGCCCCAAATTTCTTGGTCATGTTCTCCAAAGTTTTTGGGGGAATTGAACTACTCACTAAGTTAAATACTGCTAAACCTTTTTTGGTTTCTCTGATAACATTTTCGGGTGGGGCAAGCGAGAATTTAACATTTTGAGCAGTTAACCATTTAGCAACTGTATCAGCTTTGTGGTTGTCAACAGCCAAGCCCATGACTCCAAGCTTTTTGTTTGATTGGGTAGAAAATAGGAATGTGGGACGCTCTTTAATTTGGTGTAGAATTGGCTCACTACTATCAATCATCTGCTGTTGTTGGCGGTTAACCGATTGAGTCCCAAAAACTTGGAATTCCTTCGTCCACGTAGTAGGATATTCAACGCTCCTTGGGTCAATTTTGGCGCACATTAGGGAAAAATTACTTTGAATAATAGCGGGCGCAGGTGTAAGTTTTCCGCTCTTGAGTAGTCCAAGGTGTCTGAGCGCGTCTTTGTCCTTTTTGAAGTGCAGTACTCCTAGTGGTTCACCATTGAGAAATACTGCATCTCTAGTTTTTAAAGGTGGCGTTTCTATAGTCAGTTTTCGGTAATCTTGATCATTAAATGTCTGACCAGAAAAATCATAAAAGTTAATTTTATTAATTTTGAGGAGATTACCATTTGGCAACTCACCTAGCACAAAAGCTTGATCTCCAGCTTCGGAGATAGAGGTGAGTTTTAACTTCAGGGGATTACCATGTTTTAGGTAATCAACTTGTTTTAGCTGTTCGACAGAATCACTGTCTAACTCCCCCAAAGTCAAAGCATCTAACTTAATTTTTACTGTTTTATCAGGAACTGGCACAGTACCAAATTCTAAATTTACCGGTTGGTCGTTAAAAACAAGTCCTGCGTAGGAGAAATTTTTAAGTTCGCGGATAGTTATCTCAATGGGTTCATTTCCAGGTAAACCAATAGTGGCCTTAGCAGTCGCAGGTTCCACGCCAATGAAATTAGCTTGCGCCTTTGTGCCAATGGGCAGCATTCCGGTTCTGGGTTCGAGCATGGCGAATTCCTTATATTCGCCGTCAATATCTTGTACAAACAACAGTCTGGAAACATGGCGTTCATGTCCCGGTGGGTGGTGAGAGGCTCTAATTTCTATCGGGTGTTTTTCCTCTGGGTTCCACTTTCTGCCCAAAAATTGATTCGCTTCGTTATTCAACGTGACTAACTTCGGTTCAGTAAATTGCAGTTCGTTTAAGCGGGAGATAATCTCATTGGGGAAAGCAGCAAAGGCGAAGTTGGAGACTTTTTTAGCGTAAGCACTTGTGTCGTCGTGCTTACGTGCAACTTCGAGTTCATCTTGACGGGATGCAGAGATGTTCCAGGCAGCCGCAGCAGCAGCAAGTTTGTCTTCGGCTGGGATATTCGCGTAAAATGCTTCTGCCGCATCATAAGATTTGGCGAAAACTAATTTAGTTTGACTCTGAGTAAGCTCTGGTCTAAATTCTATAACTTTAGCTCCCTGCGTGGTCATCCCCGGTTTGAGATTGTGGTCATTTTTAGGCGTGTTATTGGGGTTAGCATACTTTATTTCTTTTAAGTCGTATGGTCTTAATGTTCCCTTGCCAAAACGATATTCAGTATCTTCTCCATCCCCTTCTTTCCAGCCGAAGCGATGCTGAATTACGCGATAACTTTTGTCTGATTGTTCTTCTGTTTTGGTTAACTTATCATATAATTCAGTTGAAATTTGCCCATAACAATCTCCTACCAGTTTCCAAGCAACCTCATTCTCAAGAATTCCTCCATTTTTTCCTTTTGCATCGCTCGAATCATCTACTACTAGAATATTTAATTTCTCACTAATGACATCCCTACACGAACCTAGAAAAATAGAGCCATAAGCACCACGGTCTTTACGGTCTGGACAAAGTTTTTCAATTACTTCTAAACATTCTGGCGGGCCATATAATAAACGTGTCTTTGAAGATAACAGAAGAATATGACCATCTGGATGATTTTTTAAGTCCTCTGATTTACTGCACTCATCAATATGTCCAAATGAGAATTTTTTTTCAGGGAAGTAAGATTCAAGTAGTGTATTGTCTAACTTCTCAGCTAAAATTGACTCAGGATTTTTATTATTGGCATCTGGATAAATCCACTGATTTAGTCTAGCATCAAAGTGTTTGAATTCTAGTGTCATAAATTTTTAATAATTTGTAATTTTTAGGAGGTTTTATATGTCGAGAATTAAACGTTGGATAAATATGCATAAGAAGGAGTTCAACCCAGATGGGACTTTAAGAAATGAGGCAAGAATTGAAATGTTGTCTAGTGGAATGATTCCAGAAGCCATTGATGACTATGCCCGTAGGTTAAAAATCAAATATGATGAGTGGAAGCATTTAGATGAAACCGACCCAGAGCCGTGGCCTGTTTACACTGCCTACGATTTCTTTACAGCAGAAGAAAAGCGGCAGTTTAACCCAGACGGTTCTCTTAACCCTAAGTACGTTCAAGAAGCTCTAGACAAGGGCATCAGCGAGGGATGGCTTGAAGAGATGGAGCGACGCAAGAAAATTGAAGTTGATGATTACAACAAAGTTTCTGCAAAAAAGGCAGAACAAGGCATCAACTTCGGTCAACAAGAAATGAATAGCAGAATGTATGCCAGCAAAACATACGTTCAACGTCGGCAGCAGATGGAGCAAGACCTGCGTAACTTTGAGCCGGAAGACAGTTTGCCTTTCGACAAGGACACAGCATATTAGGTAAGAGCGATGCACAGTGAGTGATAATATAAGCTGAAAGCATTATCAAACAAAGCTCTCAGCTTTTTGGTAAAATCCTTTTAATGAGGTTGAACAGCAGGTGGGTTGACAACAGCCGCAGATGGTTTAACAGAGCGAAATGCCCCATTGAGAAAGGCAATCATTCCTAAGATGGCGAAGGCTGTAATTATTACTCTTTGCAGTGAATTGAATGCCGAGCGTTCTTTGATTACTTCAGCCCACATTACTTGCAGTTGGTCTTGTGTTGTTTGCTTTGAAGCTAAATAATAGAGAGCTTCAATACAAGGGGATATGTCTTCCCCTTGTTGAACCTTCTGATACAACAGATTTTCTAGTCGCTCTTTCTGTTGAGGGATAGTGAATGAGTCTGTTGACTTTTGAGGGTGTGTACCGTTGTGGGTTGGTAATTGTAGTGTCATAGCTTTAGTTCAAAGTGGGAAAAAGGTGTAGAACAAATATTTGGAATCAAAGAAAATGTTAAAGGGTACTAGGTCAGGGGAAATTTCTATCCCTTTCCCCTTATCCTCTTCCCTTCCTCCCTGATTCTTTTTTATAAGAACTACACCTTTAGAGCATGTGGAAACGCTAACTAATAAGCCAAAGTTTAGGTCTTTTATTTCCAAAAAATCAATAACCAGGAGTCTACAAAAAAATCGTACTTTTGGCTAAATTTGGATTTCCATGTCTTCTTCACTAGAGGATTGAAACTGGTTTTGTTTCAAGGCAAGTACTGATGGTTGATTTGGTTGAAAGGGACTTGTGCCGTCATTGAAGATTTCTTGTGCAAGTGTGCGACCATCCCCGTCAGTATCGCTATGGAGCAAGGCTTAAATCACGTTACAGTCCATGCGGAATATACGGTTAAAAATACAGTGACACGTGCTGGAACGTGGTCATTGAAAGATGTTCGGATCATCTGGCGTGGTGCAACGACAGTATGGGGTAGAGCAACCGAATCTGTTTGATGGCTGGGATGTTAAATAGTTAGCTTGAATCATGCGATCGCTCAGGAGTAAGCCAACTCTCATCGGTGCGATCGCACTTCATAATTTTTCAACTGTTCAAAGGTTGTTCAGCCTCACGTTTTTTAGCGTATTCACGCAATTGGGCAAGGCCAGAAGTAGGGGTAGAGGGTCGTGGTTTATTGGGGTCAGGGACTAAATCTTGTCTGCGGTCGTAAGCAAAGTTCTTGTCTAACATCAATATATAAGTAATGTGTGCCGTCCAAACATCAGCGACGCGCTCACCAAGACCCTTAGTATCAAGAGGAGCAGGGAATTGTACGCCGCCATTCCAAACAATAGGTATACCTTCATTTTGAAAGTGGTCAGTTAACTCCTTCTTGACAAAATCAGCAGTCCCACCACAAATGAGAATTTCATCAAGTGAAGGGATGTTTCGTAGAGAGCGTACAAGAGCGCGACAGTAATCAGAGCGAACTTCAGGGAGAATCTTTTGAAATAATTTTAAGTCGGCAGATACACCTTCGGGTGTGGCTTGGCGGGACAAAGAACGCAGAGGAGCAAAGTTGCCCTTACCAGCAGCAATGATTGCAGTCACTAAATGTTCATCTTCTTTGGACAAGCCAACAGCAGTGCGTTGGACAAACTGCTGTACTAACCAATTCATACCTAAATCAGTAGTTTCAGCCAAAGCCGGATTCCCTTTTTGGCTGAGAACGAAACTCGCGTTCCGGTAGCCAAGCATCAGTAAACCGATATTTTTTTGTGTATATGATCCAGCCAGCGTGCGACTTCGGTATATCATAATGCCACTGCCTTCCGGGGCAACATGAAAATTACGCAGCTTACCTTTTAATTTGTTGGTAGGAGTTACAATTCCCCGGTTAAGTGATTGCCCTAACTTTTTACCGAGATTATGAGCATTACTAATTTCTCCCGGTGGCATCAATACTTGGACAAAGGCATCAATATTATTGGTATCAAGCCGAAACTGACGGCAAGCTAACCACAACAAACCAGCCAGTTTTGGTAAAGCATAATGAGATTTAAAATCTCGTAGTGCAGAAGTCCCAGCAAAAACACTTTTTGCCAATGCACCCAAAACATAATACTCATCGCCCATTCCGACCCAAATACTGGTGTTATATGAGTTTGGGACGAAACGCGCTACAGAAGTTTTAGAGACATCAGCGATTTCAGGTGGCATCGCTAATACTATTGGTACACCCGAAGGATAAATCTGAGCGATCGCTTTTGTCTCACTGCCACCAATGTCAGCAGAGATAACGATTTTGGGAGTATTAACAGCAGGTTCAGGATTTGGATTCAGTTTATTCATGAATTACCTCGAAAGATTGAATGTGTAGCGGTTGCATGGTGGCAAGCATGGGAGTTCTGAAAGCGCGAGAAGTGTGGGAGGTGTAGGGAGTGTAGGAAGCGCATCGGTATTTGACAAAACAAGGTTAATCAAAATGATTACTCAACAAAATCCTTAACCTCCCACGCTCCCCACACTTCCCCTGCACCCTCTCATTCTTATAAACTTGCTGAAATTAAACGTACTATTCCCCGACTAAACCCCAAATAGTTTACTAGTCCTTCTCATTTCCTCTGTTATCTCTACAGGTATCAAATCCTTCTCGTAGTCATAATCTTCCTCATCTATCTGCAAAAGTTCTTCTCTAACTTCAACATCATTAGATATAGATAGTGCAGTCGCTGAGTCAGACCCTTGAGAATTGACAAGCTCTGTCTTGTCCAGTGATATATCGTTGCTCCTGGTAGCACCTGGGTAGTCAGCAGTAGTATTCATCAGTTGAACAACAGTACTCATTTGAGGTGAAATCCCAAAAACCTCGCGGATCAGAGAAGCCTGACCTTCTAATTGTTTGATTGACCAAATTGCTATTCGTCTTAATTCCTCGTCACGCACTCCTACAGAATGCATCACAAAAGGTAGCCAGTAGGCTTTGAGCGCATTTATAACAAAGTCAGAAAAATCTAAATCTAGTTTCAAAGGGTTCGACTTGAGGTAGCTAATTATTTTGCCATCCAAACTCTCAAGAGAACGCTTAATTGAGATTATCTCTTGCTTTACCTCGTTCATATTATTCATTTAGGAATTTTCCAAAAACACTAATCCAAATATTTCCAATGACTCAGCGAAGGGTCATTGGGCAAAGGCAGAATCCCATAAACAATTTAGGCTGATGCTGTGAGCATCAGGTGATGGAGTGAGCCTTAACCGAACTCCAAACAGGGTCAATTGAGGACATATTATTTTTCTGCATTTTGAGCATAAATAAATTTAATTGCTCTGAAACCTTTGATTACAGGGGAATCCAAAATCTTTTCTCTTTGCTCACTGCTCCCCTGCTCCCCTGCTCCCCTAGTAAGCTCTCATGCTCCTATTCCATGCTCCATGCTCAAGAGCTTCTTTGCTTACGAGTTACCGAATAAGAATTCAGTTTGAACTCTGTATGACGGACTCTGAATAAGTAGGCTTAACACCCTTACTAAATTATAGATTTAGTGGCCAACTTTTGTACCTGACTCCAAATTTAAATTTATTCCATTAAAAGAAACGAGGCAAAACGAGAAAACAATGGAACAAGCCTATTAGTCTAAATAATAGATTAGCACTCTAATTAATTTTTCAAATTTCACTCACGCTATCTTTTAAAAGTCTGACAATCTACACAAAACTAAAGTAGATTCAGAGCTAAACTGTATTGTATAATACAATTCCCCACAGGTAGTTATCGGGCTACCACACAGGTGACACCTAGCTACCTGTTGGGCAAAAAAGTAGTGGTTTTTTGTGATTTTTGATTTTCCCGACAGGTAGCTGTCTGGTAGCCCGATAGCTAGCTAGCGAGGAGCGATAAAATTGCCAAAAATTGGAAAATCAGCCGCCTCTAAATAAACGTACCTAGTACGTTTATTTTTGCTATTCTTGATTTGGGAAAAATGCCATTTTTAAGCCTGAGTAAAAATACTCAGTGAGCCTAAAAAATAATTTTAGTTATCAGGTGAAATATTATTGATGAGAGAAAAAAAGGGTGAGCGGGAATGGCGTATGCGATCGCTCGTTTAAAAAAATTAAAGCAGAAGGATATAGGGAGTAGCGCATCTCACACATCTCGTGAGAGGGAGACACCGAACGCTGATTTGTCGGTAGAGAATATTAGGTTTATAGGCAGCAACGATCCCGAATCAAGGTTAGAAGATTTGGTGATGGCGAAGATAAATGAAGCTCCGCAACACAGGAAGATAAGGACTGACGGGGTTTACTGCGTCGAGATGTTGCTGAGTGCATCGCCAAGTTACTTTCGTGCTTCATGTCCAACCCAGGCAGGGTATTATGAGCAAAATAAATTAGATGTTTGGCTAGAAGCGACGCACCAATGGTTGTCTGAGGAATACGGTTCGCGGATAGTCAGGGCAGAATTACATTTAGATGAAGTCACGCCACATATTCATGCTTACTTTGTGCCAGTGGATGACCGGGGTCAGCTACGGTGGGGTGAACGAAAAAAGGTGTGGCAGAGGAGTTAGCGGATGATCTACGCTAACATA
>NZ_JABXKK010000070.1 GCF_017115045.1 Nostoc sp. NMS8
ATCAAAACCTACGCTCTTATGGCGTTATTGCTGCTTAATTTTGTCCGAAGTATTGATTTTAAGTACCCCTCCTATTCCATACCTAGAGTTACGGAACGCTAATTACGATTAAACAACCACAAAATTGTTTTCGGTTAGTGACAATCCAGCCGATAGTTGTGCAAATTTTACCTGAGTAAACCCAGACGCACTGCCATCTTGGTCAAAGAAGAGTCCACCTGTAGTGTTGTTATAGATAAATCGTTGATTGCTTGTTGTTGCAGATGTTCCGATGACAAACTGACTAGCCAAGACTGAACCTGGTAATAAACCACCACCAAAACTAGCAGACGATACCTGAATCAGTTCATTAGCAGCGTTAAAGTCATCGATAGTATCAACACCCCCATTGTAATTATAGAAACTAAAGGTATCAGTCCCATCCCCTCCATAGAGGCTATCATTACCATTTCCACCTGTAAGGGTATCATTGCCATTGCTCCCAACAATCAAGTCATCATAGGCCGTACCTGAGATATTTAATTGTTCGATATTGTTATAGTTAACCCGATAAATGCCCACTGTAATTGAGCCAGTGTTAGTAGTAGCATTGAATGTTGAAGTAATTCCCCCAGCAGTAAAGTTGTAAATGGCGAACAACGAATCATTACCATTACCCCCATCTACTGTTTGAATCACTAAATCAGACAGGTCAGTATCTACGGAATTAGTGATTAGATTGAAGGAATCATTGCCATCGCCCCCAGAGAGGAGATTATCGCCTGTTGAATCGCTAACGCTCAAGCTATCGTCACCAGCGCCTCCTTCTAGGGTATTATTACCAGACGGGCGAGAGTCGGAGTAAACGTAGGGGGAATCGTATAAGTAGTTGCCAGAAATGTCAAGAGAGTCATTGCCATCACCCCCAGAGAGCAGGTTATCGCCTGTTGAACCACGAGCACTTAAGGTATCGTTACCTGCACCTCCTTCTAGGGTGTTATTGCCTGATGAGCGAAAGTCAAAGTTCTGTTCGTAATCCGTGATGTAGCCGCCAGAGATATCAAGAAAATCATCGCCATCGCCCCCAGAAAGCAGATTATCGCCTTTTGAACCGCTAGCACTTAAGGTGTCGTTACCTACACCTCCTTCTAAGGTGTTATTGCCTAATGAGCGAGAGTCAGAAGAGTAGCCGAAATTATTGCTGTAGCTGCCAGAGATATCAAGAGAATCATTGCCATCGCCCCCAAAGAGCAGGTTATCGCCTGTTGAACTATCAGCTTTGAAACTATCGTTACCAGCTCCTCCATTGAGGGTATTATTGCCTGTTGAACTGCTAGCATTCAAGCGATCGTCACCACTACCACCGTCAAGGGTATTATTTCCCACACCGCCATCAAGGGTATCATTTCCCTCACCACCAATGAGAGTATCATTTCCCGCACCACCTCTCAAAAGGTCATTACCACTTTTGCCGTCGATGGTGTCGTCGCCCCCTTGACCATTGATGACATCATTGGAGTTGTCAAAACCCATGATGTTGTTGTCGATATCATTGAGGAAGGTAACAGTGTTCTTGTTGAACAGGCTAGTTTGAGTGGAATTAGCATCAAACACATCAAAACTGTCGGTGATGCTGGTTTGTCCATCAAACAGGATATTGCCAATAGCTGGTTGTGAAGAAGTTGCTGGCAGATTATCCAGGTTTTCTAATTTGAAGTTTTGGAGAATGACTTTGCTATTAGGGACATTTTCAAAGGTGATTTCTAAGTTGTTACCATTTTGAGTTAATTGCAGATTTTGAGCAGTGAAGCTACCGATAAATTGTAAGGTATCTAAAGAGGCAATCACGCTCGCTGAGAGATTTGAGCCTTTACCAATGCCACCGAAATCAGTGATAATATCAATGCCGGTGTCAAAGTTACTGGCTGATAAGTTGTAAACAAATTTATCATTCCCCGCGCCACCAGTTAGAGTGTCGTTACCATTCCCACCTGTCAGGATATCATTACCGACACCGCCAATAATCGTATCATTTCCACCATAGCCCCCAAAGAGCGTATCATTTCCACTGTTACCAACAATGTTGTCGTCGAGATATGTACCTGAGATATTTAATCGCTCGATATTTTTGTAGCTAACCCGATTCGTGCCTACCGTAATTGCTCCAATGTTAGTAGAGGCATTGAATGTCGTTGTAATCCCCCCAGAAACACTGTTGTAATCGACAGACAACACATCGTCACCCTGACCTCCATCGATCGTATCATTGCCACCATAGCCCGCAGAGAGTGTATCGTTTCCACTGTTCCCCACAATTTTGTCGTCGTAGGCTGTACCTGAGATATTTAATCGTTCGATATTCTTGTAGCTAACCTTATAAGTGCCCGCCGTAACTTCTCCAATGTTAGTAGTAGCATCGAATATCGTTGTAATTCCTGCTGGAGAATTGCTGTAGTAGACGGACAACACGTCGTCACCCTGACCTCCATCGATCGTATCATTGCCACCATAGCCCGTAGAGAGTGTATCGTTGCCATTGCTCCCCACAATTTTGTCGTCGTAGGCTGTACCTGAGATATTTAATCCTTCGATATTCTTGTAGCTAACCCGATAAGTACCCGCTGTAACTTCTCCAATGTTAGTAGTAGCATCGAATATCGTTGTAATGCCTTCTGTAGCTAAGGTGTAATCTACAGACAACAAATCATCACCTTCACCCCCATCTACCTTTTGAGTCACTAAATCAGAGGGGGCACTCTCTGGGGATGTCGTCTTTAAATAGAAAGAATCATTGCCATCGCCCCCAGAGAAGAAATTATTGCCTGTTGAATACTCAGCACGCAATGTATCGTCACCAGCGCCACCATTGAGGGTGTTATTGCCTGAGGAGGTTAAAAAATTGTCGAAGGGGGTGATATAGCCAGAGATGTCAAGAGAATCATTGCCATCTCCCCCAGAGAGCAAGTTATTGCCTGTTGAAATGCCAGCATTCAAGGTATCGTCACCAGCGCCACCATCGAGGGTATTATTGCCCGATGAGTTAAAATTAGGCTCCGATCTATAAGTATAAACGCCAGAGGTGGAGAGAGAATCATTGCCATCTCCCCCAGAGAGTAAGTTATTGCCTGATGGAGACTCAGCATTCAAGGTGTCATCACCAGCGCCACCATCGAGAGTATTATTGCTTGAGGAGGGGTAATAGATATATCCACTGACACTACTATAAACGTTAGAGGCGTTAAGAAAATCATTGCCATCGCCCCCAGAGAGTAAGTTATTGCCGGATGTTGCCCCAGCATCCAAAACATCGTCACCAATGCCACCGTTGAGGGTATTATTGCCTGTTGAAAATTCAACATTCAAGTAATCGTTACCTGCCCCACCAACAAGGTAGTCATTAGCTGTGGGTAAGTCATTGCCCGTACCACCAACAAGAGTATCATTGCCCTCACCACCAAGGAGGAAATCATTGCCTGCACCACCTCTCAAAAGGTCATTGCCACTCTTGCCATCAATGATATCATCACCTGCCTGACCATTAATTACATCATCTGAATCGTTAAAGCCACTAACATTATTGTTTAGGTCGTTCAGAAAAGTGACTGTGTTCTTTTTGAAGACAGTGCTTTGGGTGGAGTTGGCATTGAAGACATCAAAGCTGTCGGTAATGCTAGTTTGCCCATTAAACAGAATATTGCCCAAGTCTACAGTGGCTCCTGTAGATTTGCTGAGATTATCCAGATTTTCCAGGGCAAAGTTTTGCAGGATGACTTTGGGGCCAAAAAATCTTGTTTCATAAGCATCCCCTTCAAAGCTGATTTCCAGATTGTTACCATTCTGAGTCAGCAGTAGATTTTGGGCACTTAAGCCATCGCTTACAAATGTTAGGGTATCCGCTTCGGCAATGACTTCTGTTGTCGGGTTTGTCCCTTTACCTACGCCATTAAAATCCGTGATAACACTGGTATTATTATTGAAATCGTAGTAGCCAGCGTAAGTAAATTTATCGTTACCGCCTCCACCAGTCAAAGTGTCATTGCCGCCGTTACTAAATATGACATCATTGCCTAATTTACCGTTAATCGTATCCGCGTCAGTGCTGCCATCGAGGGTATCATTACCGTTGGTTCCAATGATATTTGCCATAACTTTTACCTAGCTGAATAGATTTTTTCAGTAACTTCAGTTCTCAACAAGCTGCTTGTGCTGCTGCTTTCGGGCAAAAATAACTCACCAAAATTTGACGTGTTCGGCATACTTTCTACGTCAACCCGATCGCAAATTTCTCAAAAATTCACCCGATCAAAAGGCTTGTATCTATTACTTGCCTAACTATCTTCAAACTATCTAAGTCTTAAGCACTGTACAAATTTATGAGTGTGTGCATTCACGATAATCGTTGTTCTCAGGCTTTTTTAAGCATCACTTGTTAAGTAGACATTACTGAAAAATCATCGAAAAACGTAGCTTGAATGCCCGAAAAATCAGCCTTCGCGTTTGATTTTTTTGCCAGCGCCTAAGTCCTACTAGAAGAGAAAATAGTCAACAGTTTATTGTTAATCGAGAAAGAGATTTTTATATCCTCCTTATGGGCTATTCTCTGTGGGGCCTAGCGGTCTATCAAATTCATTTTGACGGTTAGATAGACGCGAGAAGTCGCCGTCTCTACAGGTAATTGATCCGTCAATTAGTTCTTGATAGACTACTAGCTTATAGTCAATATCTTACTTAGATATCTATACTGAAATAACTGTCTTTGCATACTCTTTACATTATTTGCCGATAAATGTATACACAAATACTGAACTTTGTCTATTCTTTATATTTTTCTATAGCAATCCTAAATCATTTGTAAACAATAGACATCTCCAGAAATTAAATATGCGTTACCCATAACCCTTGTAGAGATGTAGCAATGCTACGTCAAAACAATTCTTTTTCACCAGATGTCTAATGAGATACCCGATTTATTAGAGAAGTGGAGGATATCAGCCTGACGATTTTTGTAAATCAGATAGGATTGCTATAGTTTCTAGACAATAAGAAAGCAGAACAGATTAGGTAAATGTTTGAAGAAGTGATAAAAAATACATATTTTTCTTTTTGAAGACTGCGATCGCTAAGTAGGGTTACATCTAAACTATGATTAAGAGCGATCGCAATGCTTCGATCTGAGCAAGAATCGCTCAATATTGCCAAATTACCAACGCAGACATGATCCGACTGAGCCAAGAACACTTGCAAATCATCCGCACTCATGCCGAAAGCACTTACCCAGATGAGTGCTGTGGTATAATTTTAGGCCTGGCTAATGAGGGCAAAACTGTGGTAGAAGTCATACCAACAGAGAATGCTTGGAATACAGAAGCGGCATCTGAGTTTCTAGGGGAACGGACAACAGAAAGTAAAAGACGGCAATATGCGATCGCACCTGAAGTTATGCTAAAAACACAAAAGCAAGCACGCGATCGATCACTGAACATTATCGGCATTTTTCACTCTCACCCAGATCATCCTGCTATCCCTTCAGAATGCGATCGCCTATATGCTTGGCAAGGATACTCGTATATAATAGTATCCGTTCAAAACAGCAAAGCTGGAGAACTCAAAAGCTGGAGCCTTGACAATCATCATCAGTTTCAAGCAGAGGAAATTGAAAATATAATTTAACGACTTAGTTTAAAAGCAGTCATTTATAGCGGTTTTCGCCGCTACAACTGATAAAAATTCGTCTTCCATACTCCCTATCTCTATATAAGATACAGTTTTTCGATAGGATAAATATTCCGCTCTCCCACATCATAACTACTATGCTAAATCCCAATCTGGACGAAATCCAGTTGACCAAAGACGATTACGAACGCTATTCCCGCCACATAATTTTACCGGAAGTAGGACTAGAAGGACAGAAACGCCTAAAAGCTTCCAGTGTACTGTGTATCGGTACAGGTGGACTCGGTTCACCACTACTTTTATATTTGGCGGCGGCGGGTGTTGGACGCATCGGGATTGTCGATTTTGATATTGTCGATACTTCTAATCTGCAACGCCAAGTTATCCACGGTACATCCTGGGTGGGTAAACCTAAGATTGAATCGGCAAAAAACCGGATTCACGAGATTAACCCCTATTGTCAGGTTGATTTATACGAAACTCGTCTAACTTCCGAAAACGCCTTGGAGCTTATTCAACCTTACGATATCGTAGTTGATGGTACTGATAACTTCCCCACCAGATATCTAGTTAACGACGCTTGCGTATTGCTGAATAAGCCCAACGTCTACGGTTCAATTTTACGGTTTGAAGGGCAAGCTACTGTATTTAACTACGAAGGTGGGCCAAATTATCGCGACCTTTTCCCAGAACCACCACCACCAGGAATGGTTCCCTCTTGTGCAGAAGGTGGCGTATTGGGAATTTTGCCCGGAATTATTGGTTTGATTCAGGCAACGGAAACTGTTAAAATCATTCTGGGAGAAGGTAACACTCTCAGTGGACGATTGCTGCTATACAACGCCTTAGATATGAAATTCCGGGAGTTGAAACTGCGTCCTAACCCAATTCGCCCAGTGATTGAAAAACTGATAGACTACGAAGAGTTCTGTGGAATTCCACAAGCTCAGGCAGAGGAGGCAAAACAGCAGTTGGAAAGTCAAGAAATAACCGTCAAGGATTTGAAGGAATTGCTGGATAGCGGTGCGAAAGATTTTGTACTGCTGGATGTCCGCAACCCGAATGAGTACGACATTGCCAAGATTCCGGGTTCAGTGTTAGTGCCTTTACCAGACATTGAAAATGGTAATGGCATTGCGAAAGTGAAGGAAATATTGAATGGTCATCGCTTAATTGCTCATTGTAAGATGGGCGGGCGATCGGCAAAAGCCCTCGCCATACTTAAAGAAGCCGGGATAGCTGGAACGAATGTTAAAGGCGGAATTACCGCTTGGAGTCGAGAAGTCGATCCTTCTGTTCCAGAGTATTAAAAAGGCACTGCTTTCCTTAAAGAGTGGATGAGGGGATGAGGGGCAGAGGGGCAGAGGAGAAAATAACCAATGTCCAATGACGGCAGTTGCTCCACTTGGGGAGACCCCATCGCTTTTAGCGTCTCCCCTTCTCCCAAAGGGAGAGGCTACGCACTGCCTCCCCAATGCCCAATGCCCTATTTCCCATCTCCTTATGACTACTTCAAAATCTCATCTCAATATTTTGTGGGTACAAGTTTGGGTGTTGGCAGGAGTGCAGGGAGCAATTACCCTCACCTGGTTAATTTATAATATCTATTTGCCGCAACTTTTGACTCAGTTTGGTTTTCCTGCCTCACTGGCAGTTGGCTTGGTAATAGTCGAAAATGTCTTGGGTGCGGTGCTGGAACCATTGATGGGCGGACTTTCAGATCAAGCTAGGCGCTGGGTAGGAACTCGGTTTCCCTTCATCTCAGTAGGTATGATTCTCGCCTCGGCTTTGTTCATTGCGATACCATGTGTTGTAACTTTCATCCCGCCTAATATTGTGATGCGTAGGCATAGCCCGCCGCAGGCATCGCTCTTACCTATAGTATTGGTAGCGTGGGCATTGGCAATGACAATATTTCGCTCTCCAGCTATGTGCCTATTGGGGATGTATGCGACACCAGTGCAATTACCTTTAGCAGTAAGTGTTGTCACTTTAACAGGCGGTGTGATTGGGGCTTTTAGACCGATAAGTTACAAGTTTATTCTGAGTTTAGGGCCAGTTTATACGTTTGCAATTGGTTCTTTTGTAATGTTGGGGGCGGCGGCTGTATTGCGGTTAGTCAATCCTCCAGAAGCACCAGTGGATAAACATCAGGCAGAAACGGTAAAGTTGCCCTTAGAGAAATTGGCTTTGATTTTAGTAACTGGTTTCGGTGTCGCGTGGGGTATCCGATTTCTCATGGATGTCTTGGGCAAAGTACTAAAAACACAACTAAATACTGATAATATTGATGTGCTTATGGTGTGGATTGGAATAGCGATCGCAATTGCCAGCATACCAGCAGGAATTTTCGCCGTCAAAATTGGTAATCGTCAAGCAATGCTTTGTGGGATCTGTGCAATCATTCCCTCGCTATTGATAATGATATCTGTGGGCGCACAAATTCCGATAATTGTGTTAATCGTTGCTGGTTTTAGTTTAATTGTCAACGGGGCAATTCCTTTTGCTTTAGGGCTAGTACCCCAGCAATGGGCGGGATTAGGAATTGGGACGTATTTTGGTGGCTTTGCTTTAGCGATGAGTTTATTTGGTATTATATTTCCTCAACCACAAGGGATAACACCTTTTGTTGGTGCAGTTGGGGGTGCATTGGCATTCTTCCTAGCTGGTGTTTGCATTGCAGGAAGTGGTATTTCTGAAACGCAGACGAACGCAGAGGTTTAACGCATAGGCACTTCGCCTTCCCGCAGGGTAGGGACGCAAAGTTATCCTCTGCATCCCTATCTATGAATTACGAATTACGTTAGCGTAGCGGTAGCGAGTCCGCGTACCCTTACAGAGAAGCAAGCTACGCGCAGCGTCTGTCTGCGACACGCTGCGCGAACGTAGAGAGCGTCATTACGAATTAGCTACGGGTTTCACTTGACTCAACAAACTGTGCAGTTTTTCCCCTTCAATGACCTCTGTTTCTAAGAGTTGAGTCGCTATCGCTTCTAGCAAGTCTCGATTCTGTCTGAGAATCTCTAGGGCTTGTTCGTGGGCTGTTTCTACGATTTCCTTGACTTCGCTATCGATAGCTTTCGACGTTTCTTCACTCACCGCCCGTCGGGGATTAGCACCACCATTACCCAAGAATGCTGCTTGTTGTCCTTGTTGATAAGCCAGTGGGCCTAGTACTTTGCTCATACCATAAGCTGTTACCATCCGTTCTGCCAAGTCAGTTGCTCGTTGCAAATCGTTGGAAGCACCTGTGGTAATACTGTTAAACACAACCTCTTCAGCCGAACGTCCACCTAACAGAGTCGCAATTTGACCCCGCAATTCTGCTTCATTCATCAAAAATCGGTCTTCAGTTGGTAATTGCAGAGTGTAGCCCAAAGCTGCCATCCCACGAGGAATAATCGAAATCTTTTCTACCCGACCGTTTCCGGTTGTGAGTGCCCCGACCATTGCGTGACCAACTTCATGGTATGCAACAATCTTTTTCTCAGTCTCGTTCATTACCCGACTCTTCTTCTCTAAACCAGCGACTACCCGCTCAATTGCTTCGGCAAAGTCTTCTTGAGCAACCCTTTCACGCAGATTACGCGCTGCTAATAATGCGGCTTCGTTTACCAAATTTGCCAAATCTGCGCCAGCAAAACCAGGGGTACGAGTAGCGATCGCTTTTAAATTTACATCTTCTCCTAATTTGACCTTTTGAGCGTGAATCTTGAGAATTGCTTCTCGATCAGATAAATCAGGACGGTCTACCAACACTTGGCGGTCAAAGCGGCCTGGACGCAGCAATGCTGGGTCTAGTATTTCGGGACGGTTGGTCGCTGCTAGGACGATTACCGTTGCATCGCCAGCTGCAAACCCATCCATCTCAGTTAGTAATTGGTTGAGGGTTTGTTCTCGCTCATCATTGCCACCGTAAAAGCCATTACTGCTACGAGATTTACCGATCGCATCCAATTCATCAATGAATATAATACAGGGAGCCTGTTTTTTAGCCTGCTCAAACAAATCCCGTACTCTGGAAGAACCCACACCAACAAACAGTTCCACAAACTCGGAGCCAGAGATGCTGAAAAATGGAACTCCTGCTTCTCCTGCTACGGCTTTTGCTAAAAGTGTCTTACCAGTACCAGGAGGGCCAACCAACAACACACCCTTGGGAATTCTAGCGCCAATTTGCGTAAAGCGCCCTGGAGTCTTGAGGAAATCCACGATTTCCACTAACTCAGTTTTCGCTTCTTCGACCCCAGCCACATCTGCAAAGGTGATTTTCGCTGATTCGCCTTCAACATAAACCTTAGCTTTGCTTTTACCAATGGAAAGAGCGCCTTGGGGGCCACCACCCCCACCACCACGAGCGAGAAAGAACTGCCAAATCCCAATAAAAATCAGTGGTGGAATCACCCAACTCAAGACGGTTGTAAACCAGGTATTTTTCGGTGGAGGTGTAGCAGCGAACTCAACTCCCTTTTGTTCTAGCAGTTTGGGTAACTCTAAATCAAAGATTGGTGTAGTGGCAAATACCTGAGCAGGCTCGGCATTTTCTGTTTTTAGTTGGTAAATGATCTCATTTTGACCAACGGAAACGCGGCTGACTTCTCCTTCCTGTACTTGATGAATAAATAGGCTGTAGGGAACACCAGTAGGGCCAGAAGTAAATAAACCAGGCAAAAATAAATTCAAGAGCAGAAATAGCCCTGATACTCCTAGCAATATATTCGCAATGATCCGAAACCGAGTTGACTTAGGCTGTTCTTTAATTCCCATAGATATTACCAAACCTTAAAATGAAAACTAAATGGAGAATGAGAAATGAGAAATAGAGAATAGACATTAGTTCTTCTCCCTCTACTTACTCATCTTCTTTAACGCTTTGAGAAAATTAATTAAAGACTGGTCAAAAATGGTGCTATATTCGCCCAATCTAAGCAAATTTTACAACTCTACAATTGACTGTGATGCTTTGTGTAGCTTGCTTTCCCGAAAGGGTGCGCTATTAATGACGCAAAGTTGTTCAGTTTGCCTTGATTGTCAAAAATACTACCGTTTCTCATAATTTCTCCTGTTTAGTAACGTTTGCAGCATTTATTTATGTAACTAAACTTAACAATTAAATTAATCTTTGGGAACTAACGAGTAAATACGGTTTACCGTACTCAAAGAATTAACACCACTCGAAATAAGATAACTTTAGTGAGATAAGGCTGTGATATAACAATACTCCGGACAATTTTTAGTTGACGGAATAGACAAGAAAGCTATCGAACCATTAAGGTGCTGATTAGAAAAAACTTGCACCGACTCGATAGCCATATGGAAATTGTA
>NZ_JABXKK010000010.1:0-7229 GCF_017115045.1 Nostoc sp. NMS8
TATTACACGGTAAATCTACCGTTTTTATGTTAAGTAATATTTCGCCAACAGTATCCCTAAGTTTGACGATCACTGCTTGGTGTCAATACCTCACTAGTCAGGATAAACAGGGGCAACCTATTCCCATTGATGACCCATTAGCAGACATCCTCACTCAACGCGCCAGCTTACAGCGCTTCCCGCTATTATGCAATACAATTTTCTCCTTGTCCCTCTCTTAGCATAGCTTTCAGCTTTGAGAATGTACCTCATAGCTGCCGTAAGTGCTGTAAGTGAATTAGATCCCAAACCATTGCTGAGTATATCTGAAATTTTTGGAGATTTAGTAGAGTCGCCACGTTTCGTCAAAGCTGTTGCTGACCAGTTGCGTAGTTTGCATGAGTTTGGCGTTAAAGAAACACTTGTCCGATTCTTGCAAGCACACGT
This sequence comes from Nostoc sp. NMS8, assembly GCF_017115045.1. GTDB lineage: Bacteria > Cyanobacteriota > Cyanobacteriia > Cyanobacteriales > Nostocaceae > Nostoc. Next base: position 427 of record NZ_JABXKK010000010.1, read on the forward strand.
ACAAATCAAATAATTCTTGTTCTACAGAATCGGCAAACCAGAACCACATAAGAAAAAAGAAAACTTCTGCTGGGTGGCTAAATAAAATTTAGCATTTAGCGTAGGAAGTGTTGATGTGTGGACGAGTAGTGATCGCTTATAAACGAACACTATGTCAATATTTCATCGCCTATAACTCGTCCAAGAGGTTTTTTATAATTGAAGGTGAAAGTCTTACCATTTTTAATCGCTTGTCGCATCTCTTCGCACATTGGATATTCATCTACACCACTCAACCTTACCCAAGCTTTAGATCCGGTGAGTGCAACAAATAGCTGGTTGCTAAGGCTTATACTGCTGGCATAAAATTTGACCCCTCAAAACTTTTCAAACACCCTCTAAGCAGTAACTAATGCCCTTAATTCCTCAGTTTTTAATCTTGGCCCATAGGATGTAACAATCTTAGAAGCTGCGGCTGATGCTAATTTTCCGGCTTCTTCATAGTTCAGACCTTGGGTAATTCCATAGAGGAAAGCTCCTGCATACATATCTCCTGCTCCCACTGTATCTACAGCTTTTACTTGAGGTGCAGCGATTTCGATTAATTTATCACCATCAAATATTACTGAACCCTTGGCACCGCGAGTAATGACAAATTTCTTAGTTAAGGTTTTTAGTTTGTCTACAGCTACTTGAAAATCTTCTGTATCTGCTAGTTCTAATGCTTCACTTTCATTAGCAAAAATCAAGTCTAAACCAGATCCAATGATGTCTAATAAACCATCTTTAAAAAATTTCACCATGTTGTAATCAGATAAGGACATACTGGTTTTGACTCCCGCTTTTTCAGCTATTTCTCTAGCCTTTATAGCTGCTTCTTTTGCTGTAGGAGAAGCCACTAAATATCCTTCAATATATATATATTCTGAATCAGCGATCGCTGATGAGACTAATTCTTGTGTAGAAAATTCTCCAGTAATTCCCAAAAATGTATTCATGGTGCGATCTGCATCGGGGGTTACTAGCACCAAACATTTACCTGTAATTCCTGATTGGCGATCGCCATTTTTTAAGTTGGTATCTACCTGAGAGTTGAGTAAATCTTCTATGTAAAAGTCTCCAAATTCATCATTAGCTACTTTACAGGAATAAAAAGTTTTTCCTCCTAGTTGACTAATTGCCACTATTGTGTTTGCTGCTGAACCTCCACTACTCTTATGGCAATGAAGATTTTTGAGATTTTCCAAAATATGATTTTGACTATCTTCATCTAGGAGTGTCATTACACCTTTATCAATCTTTAACTGTTGTAGTAACTCTGAAGATACTTCGTATTCTATATCTACTAAGGCATTACCTACACCATAAACATCATATTTCTTGCCCATTGTTTATCTCCGAGAATAATTTATGTCTGACTTGAATAGAACTGATAATAACAGATAGGCAACAGATAACAGTTACTTGGTCATAAATTCGTGGACTCACATTTTTTCAGGGTCTTTTCCCGGACTTTGCCGCCTCTATTGGTGAAAATAAATTTTATTCAAGTTCGGCAATGTCTAGCGACAATCCGTTTCACGTCTACGCTAATCAAACTCACGGGCAGGTAGAACAGGGTTATTCTGCTTTATTGATGGTTGAAAATTCAGTTTCAGGTGGAGAAGTCAAAGCAGTTGATGAGGGTAGAAGTTCCACCGCACCTGTGCTAAATCCTGATAAATGGTCGCATGAGCCGATTGTAGCGCGGTCAAATCTGCGAACGGAGTGTATGCAGAAACTCACACGTTACTGCAAATTCGGGGCAGAATCCGGGGTTTGACTTTTTGCAGGAGTGTTGGAATGATGATCCGGCGTTGGTGATAGTAATCAAAAAACTGCTGGCTAAGTTTCCACAGTGGGGTATCGCTTGTGTGGATGGGGTGCTGATTAATTGGAATGAGTAGGATGTGAAAACTTGTGGTGTCCAGATTCCCGACTTCATAAAAGCTGTTGAAATTGGGAATTTTTAAGAGTGTGTATAAGTATCTATTATTAGTTATTTAGTATTACTCACCTCTATTGCTTTTGGTGGATTCCCAGCAGCATAAATCTCCCACATAGCAAAGTAGGCAAGTTCAAGATTACGGGTAAAGCGTGGTGTATCAAACAGAGGATAAGTGGTACGATTTTGTGCTAATCTCTGTTTTAGTTCCTGCAATGCTGTAGGGGAATGACCTAAATGTATTGCCAATTTCTCATATTGCTCTAAGTTATTAGTAACTAAGTCTGGTAAACCAACTGCTGTCAATAAACTAGCAGCAACACGAGAAGCAAAGGTTTTTCCTATACAAGTGAGGACTGGTAAACCTGCCCATAAAGCATCATTAGCAGTAGTATGAGCATTATAATAAAGGGTATCTAGAAATAAGTCTGCTAATTGATGTCTTGCTAAATGTTCTGCTTTGGTGTGACAATATTGGGCAAAAATTAAGCGATCGCTATTAATTCCTCGCGCTTGGGCTTCTCTTCTAAGATTATCCTCAGCAGTAGGGAATTTGACAGTTAACCACAACACACTACCCGGAACTGCGGCGAGAATTCTCATCCAAACATCGAAAATCTGCGGTTCAATTTTATAGTTATTATTGAAGCAGCAAAAGACAAAACCCGACTCTGGTAAACCATACTGAGAACGAGTCACAGGAGTGGAAGCGATCGCTTGTTGATAATCGTTGACTTGATAACTGTGGGGTAAAGTGAGTAACTTCTCGCTAAAACCATCAGCAAATTCTGGCGGTGTGACTACTGGATCGCTAATAATATAATCGATAAATTCAGCACCCATCGTTCCAGAATAACCCAAATAACTAACCTGAATGGGAGCAGGCCGCAAAGCCAGAATCGCACTGCGAGAACCAGTGGTATAACCTTTGAGATCGATTAAGATATGAATGCCATCATCAAAGATCTGGCGGGCGCTTTCTTCTATAGATAAAGTAGTAATATCTTGGAAATGTTCGCAGTTAGCAGCGATGTGTTGGCGGTATTCGCTGTTATCGTCTGCACTGAAAGAGTAAGCAAATATCTCAAAATTAGCTTGATCGTGCAATTTAAATAAGCTTTTCATTAAATGACTAACAGCATGGTTGCGGAAATCATTGGATAAATAGCCAATGCATAGCCGCCCAGTCAAGGAACGGGAATGAGTAAAATTGAGAGATCGTTGTACCTGTACCCATTGTTTCTGGGTATGTTCTCCATGAGTCCGAGCTATTTTTAGCAAAAAAGTCTTGTCCCAAGGCTTGTATAAGGTATCAAAAGGGCTGATTGTTGTGCGTTTTTCTTTCTCAACCTCAGAGAGAGTTTGTTCCCAGATGCGGGTTAAATCAGACTGACGACTACGCCAATCGCAAGTCATTTCTTTGAGGTAAAACAAGTAATTGAATGCTTCAGCCGAGTCTGGTTGCAGTTGTAAAGCCTTTTCAAATACTACCCTGGCTTCATCTACTTGACCTTGAGTCGCGATCGCCAGAGATAACAATGCTGACCCTAAACGGTTATATGCTTTAATATAGTCTGGGTTGTGGCGAATAGCAGAACGATAACAAGCGATCGCCCCTTCTAAATTCTCCTGCGCCTCTAAGACAATGCCCAGATTCAGATAAGCTTCTGGATAAGCGGGATTTTTCTGTAAAGTCTCTTGAAACTTAGCTGCTGCTGCTGATAGTTTACCTTGCATTTGCCAAGCTAGACCAAGATTGTTGTGAGCAAAAGCATAGTTTGGGTTGCTGAGAATTGCAGACTCAAAACAAGCGATCGCTTTTTCTAAATTGTTCCGGGCTGCTTCCACGATCCCTAAACTATTATGTGCTTTTTCATATTTCGGGTTGATTGTCAATGCCTGTTGATAAGCCAGAACAGCTTGGTTAGTTTGTCCTTGATTGTCCATAATTACCCCCAACTGATACCAAGCGAGAGCATATTGAGGATATTGGCGAATTATTTGTTCGTATAAAGCGATCGCTTCTGTAAATCGTAGTTGTGTTTGTAAAGCTAATGCTTGTTCATAAATCGGTTCTACGGCTGAGAATTCCGGCGCTGGGGTTGGCCATAACCAATCAGAATTAGGCCAGTCTTGATTCTGAGGCGCGATCGCACATATCGTATTGTTCCGATTTGCGTTGTCAGTCAATTCTTGTGTAGGCGCTGATTTGTCAGTTTGCAAATTTCCTTCTATGAGAGGAGAACGTGGATCGAGGGTAATCAACTGCTGAATCTCCTGAGTCTGGAATCCTAATACTTGTGGGCAACGGATTTCTGGTAACACCTGCACATCATAAAGTTCCGTCATTCCTCCTTCTAGACGTAGCCAGTGGGCAACTTGACCAGTTTTCAAGTCAATAACCATCAACCCACATCGGGGTTCAGTATTTTTATTGACTAAATTCTCATCCAGTTTTAAACCAGAAAAAGTTTTGTCGCGGGGCTTAGATAAGCCGACAATGGCATAATCGCCAGTAAAAGCCAAACCACGCAAAAAACCCGGACAAAAAGTAACAGGCTGAAATACTCCATCAGAATCGATATAGCCAAATTCACCCGTGCCAGCATTCAGCAACCACAACTTACCCTGATAAAATCGTGGGGCGTGGGGCATAGATAAACCCCTAGCAATCACCCGATCGGATTGAATATCAATAATACAACCACCGCTTTGTCGTTTGTCCCGCCAACCATCCACCACATCAGATTCACCACAGAGGGTAACATAGCGGGGTTTACCGTCCACCATCGCCAAACCATTGAGATGACAGCGATCCTCATTTACCAAACTAGAAATAAATTTAGGTTTCCATAAAGGAATGCAACTATGGCGATCGCTCACCGTCGCCAAACAATTTAATATAGTACTGATAAAAATAATGCGTTCGTTATCAGCTTCCACCGCCAAATCATGAATATCTAAATCCCCAGTAGTATAAGCAATCCGGGGAATATATAGCTTGTCATAACCATCATAAAGTTGTCCTGGAGTCAGCACATTGTCTAACTGCCAAAGCTGGGATCTAGAACTGAGATAAATTCGTTCTGGAGTAGCATATAACCCCATTGCGCGGTCAAAAACACGCTCAAATCCCGACAATTGTCCGTGGGCGTTCACGCCTAACAGCATGAGACGCGAACTTTGATAGGTAGAGAAAGCCAGACTAATTTGCTGGGATTGCAGCCAGTCGATGAAATGACGCGAGGCGAGTATTTCTACAGGGAGAGCAGTTTTAGCAGTGGATTGGACAATCATTGGCAAAAATATAACTTTTGACACTAGCGATAAACATTGCTAGAGTGTTTGACGTTTAGTTATTAACTATACATACATAAAAAATCAAGTCAATAGCTAGGTAATATTCATAGAACATTTCTCGCCCCCGCTCTTTGCCGCAATTCTACTGAGGAGATGCAAGATATCCGGCTTCTTAGAGAAGCCGGGGATCTAACCACCAAGTGATTTGATGTCAGGTCAAATTATTAATATTTAAATAGGGAAATACTTAAATATAATGACAACTGCAAGTACCACAAAGCACACCCTAGTCATTATCGACTCAGCAATTGGCGATCGTCAAATACTTGCCCAAGGCATCATACCCACAGCCAAAGTAATTACCCTCAACAAACACCAAGACGGCATTGCCCAAATCAGCGCCCTCTCAAAAAACTATCCCGCAGCCAGTATCCAGATAATTGCCCACGGTAGCCCCGGCAATTTGCAACTAGGTAATAGCCAATTAAGTTTAGACAACCTCCACACCTATCGTCAGCAACTACAACAGTGGCTTGCCGCAGAAATCCTCATCTATGGCTGTGAAGTCGCCAGAGGAGAAATTGGAAAAACCTTCATAGAACAGCTACATCAACTTACTGGGGCAAACATTGCCGCCTCAGCCCAGAAAATCGGCAACGCCCAACATGGTGGAACCTGGGAACTAGAGGTGAAGATCGGGCAAATCGGCTCCACACTAGCTTTGCAACCAGAAATTAGGGAAGCCTACCCTGGAGTATTTGCCACCTTTGGCACCGCCACCAACTTTACCGTTAACGGTAACTTCAGTAGTTCCTTTTCAGTAACAGTAGGAGACTTCAACGGCGACGGCTTGCTCGACTTGGCTGCCGCTAATTACGGCGACAGCAAGGTTGCTGTGCTGCTAGGAAACGGCACAGGGGGCTTTGGCACCGCCACCAACTTCTCTGTCGGCGGTCGTCCCTATTCAGTAACAGTTGGAGACTTCGACGGTGACGGCAACCTCGACTTGGCTACCGCTAACAGAAACAGCAACAACGTCTCAGTGCTGCTAGGGCTAGGTACAGGGGGCTTTGGCACCGCCACCAACTTCTCCGCTGACGCTAGTCCCAGATCAGTAACAGTTGGAGACTTCAACGGCGACGGCAACCTCGACTTGGCTGCCGCTAACTTCAGCAGTAACACTGTCTCAGTGCTGCTAGGAAACGGCACAGGGGGCTTTAGCACCGCCACCAACTTCTCCGTCGGCGCTAATCCCTTTTCAGTAACAGTTGGAGACTTCAACAGCGACGGCAACCTCGACTTAGCTGCCGCTAACTTCAGCAGTAACACTGTCTCAGTGCTGCTAGGAAACGGCACAGGGGGCTTTAGCACCGCCACCAACTTCTCCGTCGGCAATAGTCCCAGATCTGTCACAGTTGGAGACTTCAACGGCGACGGCAAACTCGACTTGGCTACTGCTAACTTCAGCAGTAACACTGTCTCAGTGCTGCTAGGAAACGGCACAGGGGGCTTTAGCACCGCCACCAACTTCTCCGTCGGC
>NZ_JABXKK010000010.1:7239-10972 GCF_017115045.1 Nostoc sp. NMS8
GCTGCTAGGAAACGGCACAGGGGGCTTTAGCACCGCCACCAACTTCTCCGTCGGCAATAGTCCCAGATCTGTCACAGTTGGAGACTTCAACGGCGACGGCAAACTCGACTTGGCTACCGCTAACAGTGGCAGCGCCAACGTCTCAGTGCTGCTGAATACCACCCCCAAAATTACCATTGCTTCAGGCACTAACCCCACAGAAGGCGGTATAGTCGGCAGCTTTGACATCACCCTCGACACTCCTGCCCCAGTTGGCGGTTTAGTCGTCAACTTCAACACCACAGGTAGCACCGCCACCGCCAGCACCGACTACACCTTGGCAGCAGGCACAAATATTACCGCTCTCACAGCCAATACCTTTGCGATCGCCGCCGGGCAAACCACCGCCACCTTAACAGTCACAGCTGCCACCGATGGAGTCTCTGACCCCAACGAAACCGTCACTGTCAACCTACAATCCAGCTCAGACTACATCCTCGATGCCAACAGCACTGCCGCTTTAACAATTGCCGAACCTGTTGCCCCAGTCATTACCGCCAGCAACATCGCCCTTAGCTATAGCGAAAACGACCCTGCGACAATCATCGACTCTGGCATCACCGTCACTGATGTAGACTCCACCAGCCTCAGCAGCGCCACCATCACCATTAGCAACGGTTTCGTCGCCACAGAAGACAGCCTTGCTTTCACCAACCAAAATACCATTACTGGCAGTTATACCAACGGTGTTTTAACCTTAACTGGCAGTGCTACCGTCGCCCAATATCAAACTGCACTGCAATCTGTTACTTATCAAAATAGCAGCGATAACCCCAGCACCACTCCTCGCACTATTAGCTTTGTCGTTAATGATGGCAGCTTAAATAGTACTGCTGTAACCCGCGACATTAATCTCACCGCAGTTAATGATGCCCCAGTCACCACAGCCACCAACAGCGCCCTTACCTACACCGAAAACGCCGCCGCGACAATCATCGACCCTGGCATCACCGTCACCGATATAGACTCCACCAGCCTCAGCAGCGCCACCATCACCATTAGCAACGGTTTCGTCGCCACAGAAGACAGCCTTGCTTTCACCAACCAAAATACCATTACTGGCAGTTATACCAACGGTGTTTTAACCTTAACTGGCAGTGCTACCGTCGCCCAATATCAAACTGCACTGCAATCTGTTACTTATCAAAATAGCAGCGATAACCCCAGCACCACTCCTCGCACTATTAGCTTTGTCGTTAATGATGGCAGCTTAAATAGTACTGCTGTAACCCGCGACATTAATCTCACTGCCGTTAATGATGCACCCACAAATTTGGCGTTGAGTCAGACAAATGTCGATGATAAAGCAGCAGCCAACTCCGTCATCGGCACATTCAGCAGCACCGACCCAGATCAAAACGATAATTTTGCATACAGCTTAGTTTCGGGAATTGACGATGTTGATAATAATGCCTTCACCATTGATGGTAATAGCCTCAAAATCAACAATTCTCCAGACTTTAAAACTAAGTCTAGTTACAAAATCCGCGTCCGTACCACTGATGATGGTAATCTCACCTTTGAGAAGGGATTGAGTATTAATGTTAATAATGGTGTTGAAATACCCAGCCGTCTCACTAACCCCAATGATGATATCTTTAACATTACAGGTGAAGATATTAAAGCCAAACTGGAAATCAAACTTACTGGACACAGTTCTAAGCTGGTGAATGAACTGGGTTTATTTACTGTTGATGATGCTAAAGGTACGATTGACGGTATTGCCCCTGGTGCTGAAGGTTATGCCAAAGCAGCAATAGATCGCTCAAAGGTAATTTTATCAGCGATCGCTAATACCCCTAATGGATTTGACACCAATAATCTCACCACTCTGCTGGAATTGATTTCTGGTCAGAGTTTTAGATTCTTATTAGTCCAAGATGGTACGCTTGATGCTGTACGCAACGATCCTAACTCCATCGGAAAATTACTGTTTTCTAGCGTTTCAACCCAGAAAATTACAGATTTGGGTGATGATGGTTTCTCTCTCGGTTGGAAGGATGCTTCTGGTAACAGTGCCACAGATTTTAACGATCTAGTGGTGAAAATAAAGCAGACAGATCGAGCTTTACCTTTGGGTACAAATCTCCAAAATAAATTCCAGGGAGAAGTGATTGATTTGCGAGATGTCAAACAATCAGTCAACGCTGAATTTAACGTTTATAGAGAGGCGGCTTACAAGAATTACGTCGGCTTCTATCAAGTGACTGATGAAAATGGTGGGATTGATACCAATGGCGACGGCAATGCTGATATTCTCACGGGACAGGCTGGTTATACTCAGGCTGCTGTGCGTGGTCGGGTTGCTGGTATTGATTTGACTGTGAATAACCAAGGTAGTGCTACTTACAGTGGTACTTTCCAACCGGGTGGGATTTTTGTTCCCTTTATTATTATTAACGATAGCCCTGATGCGCTTTTAGATAACAATCCTAATAACGATCCGGCGGTTTATTTTCCATTCTTGGGTGCTAATTCCGATCGGTCGGATCACATTTCCCTGTTAGCAAGTAACACCTTTGGCTTTGAGGATTTGTCTGGTGGTGGTGACAAGGATTTCAATGATTTGATTATCAAAGTTAATTTGACAACCACAATTTAGTCATCTTAGAGGATGTTTTAAAAGTCCTTTGCTCGGTAGCAAAACGTTTTAGATCCCCCTAAATCCCCCTTAAAAAGGGGGCAAAGCTCTAAAAGTCCCCCTTTTTAAGGGGGGTTGGGGGGATCAATAAGTGCCGAAAATTACAGCCACCCACTTTTAAAACATCCTCTTAAAATAAATCCAGGATGATGATTTGAATTGTCAGAAATTTCATTGTACAGGCGATCGCTATTCTCTTGGACTGCAACCGCCTTTTCCCACTATGGTGGACATCTTAGCTTTAAAGCTTATTGCGAGAAGGAGTTGACCAAACATGTAAGATATCGCCGCGTCAGGGATTTGCTGTCTGCGAAGAAAGTAGTTGATACCTTGCCAGAGGAACTTAGGGTAAAAATCACTAATAGCATTTATATCTGATTTATTAAAATCGAAAAACTTAGATTCTCGACTTCTTGATTTGATTGCAGACATAGTGTATATGACAGAGAAATTTTGTTGTGAATTTTGAATTGTTAATCTAAACAATATTATTGAGGTTTATATTCGTTTTTTGCGACTCAAGTTGTAAGAAAATAATGAAAAGCGTTTGATTCATACAGTCCGTGGTGTAGGCTATGCAGTACGGGAATAATCCTAATGACTTGGTGATTTTGATAAAAAGCAAATTAAAGACAAAAAAGGATCATGAAGAAAAAATGGGCTGTTAAACGACTGACAGTAAATCTCACAACCGAGGAAATGAAGAAACTTGAATGCTACTGTGCTTTGACAGGAAGGCCAGCAACAGATGTCATTCGAGAACTACTCCGAAGTCTTGAGGTTGACAATGCAAAAAATTCTGAAAAGGAAACAGCAGATTCAACAATAACTGTTGGCAGTTAGTCAAAATCATTGTAACTATCCAGTCGCATATCCCGCCAAATCTCAGAAGTCTATATCTTGTGGAGTAGGCATCTTGCCATTGGTATCAACTTAAGCTGGAAATAGCTTATCTGTTGGCTTCCATGCCCGCCCGGAAATAAATTTTCGGGCTAATAGCTTAAGTCTACTGAAGTAGACTGGAGATTTTTGGCGATATTTAGTCATCTTCAG
>NZ_JABXKK010000104.1 GCF_017115045.1 Nostoc sp. NMS8
GAATTACGAAAGCAGTTGCAAACTGCTTAATCCACAAGCATTTCGGCTTTTCTTAGTGCCATTCCTTTCATACCCAAAGAGAAATTTATTATGCATCGCACTCCAAACCGCAGACAAATTCAAGCCAAATTTAGCACCATGCCTCCTCAACGTTCTCAAGCAACAGCTTACTTAAATGCTTACAAAATGATGTTAGAGAAGGAGCGTTTAGAGGAGGAACTAGAAAAACTCGAAGCACGCCGACATCAGATTCAGCAGCGTCTTGCTATTTTAAACAGTCAAACAATTGCTGAAGAGAACACGACCCATCAGCAAGCAAATACTAACTTGGAGGACAATACACCAAAATTCAAAACCTTAACATTGGAATACTAAGCCTCTAATAGGGAATAGGGAACAGGTGAAGAGTTATTTTTATACTTGGCGATGAAACTTGTTTTATTGGAACTGCCTTCTGCCTCCTACCTTGTTTTCCAACTATAATTGACACTCCCAGGCACTAGAATCATGTCGTTTGCAACGCCTACTAGATAAATATTTTACGTTGTTATCATTTTCTACAAGGTTGTTAATTCACGATATTCCTCTATCATTTCCTCAACAATCACTCTGACTGAACTCTGTTTTACTTTTGACTTCACAAACACCATCTATTGGTCATTAAACCTCTTCTTTTATTAGTTATAAAAGAAGAGGTTTAACGTATTATTTATTTATCGAAAGTTTATTTTTAAGTATATTCACCATTATCTAACCAGATTTTGCCTAGATATGATGTTGCTAATAGTGCAATGATACTTAAACTAATAAGTCAAGTTTAAAAGCTAAAGTCTGGTATCAAAAAAGTCTTAGCTATAAATCAGCTAGATGTAGGGCTGCTCATTGCAAGCTCTATTATTTGGCTGGGCTAAATTAATTGAGACTATATTGAACACGCTACCTATGACCCTTTGCTCCAAAAAATGCGTTTTGAAGAGCTTATGGATTTTGCTCGTGATTTACATGATTTTATGAGAGATCATGCAAAGCTCACTGAAAGTGAAAAGCCTTTAATTGTTAGCGGAACATTGATCGCTTTACGTAATAAAGCTTTTACTATGAGCTATCACGTGTATTCACCCGAAGATTTGCAAAAGGAGTGGATGAGGGTAATTAAAGAAGAAATTCAAAAGTCTGAAATTCCTAGAGCCAAGAAAGATAATATGTCACAGCCATATTCTAGTATTGCTGTACATCCAGAGCTTGGAAGAGCTACGAAGACTTACCCAAAGGGCGTACTTTATGAATTAATTAAACGTCTGAATGAAAAGGTTTTTCCTTTTATAAGTATTTATCAAGATTTTGATATTGTTGGCCAATTTTATGGTGAGTTTCTAAAATACACGGGAGGAGATAAAAAATCACTTGGAATCGTTCTTACTCCTCGGCATGTTACAGAACTGTTCGCACTATTGGCCAATGTCAATAAAAATAGTAAAGTTCTTGATATATGTGCAGGTACAGGCGGTTTTCTCATATCTGCTATGCACAAGATGATGAAAGATACCTCAACAGAGGAAGAGCGAGACAACATTAAAAAATATGGCTTAATCGGTGTTGAGCAACAGCCTAATATGTTTGCTCTTGCTGCTTCCAATATGATATTACGAGGCGATGGTAAGGCCAATCTATATCAAGGCTCATGCTTTGATATTGCCATAACTAAAGCAGTTAAGGCTCATAAGTGTGATGTAGGTATGCTTAATCCTCCCTTTTCGCAAGGAGATGCGGACTTCCACGAGCTTTATTTTGCCAAACATATACTCGATTGTTTAGAAAAGGGAGCTACAGGTATTGTAATTACTCCGATGTCTTGCGCTATTTCTCCTCACCCAGCAAGAGTTGAACTATTAAAAAATCATACACTTGAAGCAGTGATGTCCATGCCTGATGAATTATTCTATCCAGTAGGCATAATTACTTGTATTATGGTTTTTACTGCCAAGATTCCACATATAACCAGCAATAAAAAGACTTGGTTTGGTTATTGGAAAGAAGATGGTTTTGTAAAAACAAAACATCGTGGGCGCATTGACTTATATGAACGTTGGGAATCTATTCAGAACAGATGGATAGAAATGTTCCGCAATCGCGAAATTTATTCTGGTGAGAGTGTTATGCAAAAGGTAACACCTGATGATGAATGGTGTGCTGAGGCTTACATGGAAACTGATTATTCTAATTTAACAAAGGATAATTTTGTTGATGAAGTTAAGAAATACATTTCCTTTAAATTGTGGATAAATTCTGAACAACACAAGGAAAATGTTGCTTTTGGTGAGTGGAAATACTTTTGCATCGGTGAATTTTTTGAAGTTAAGAAAGGAAGAAGACTTACAAAAGCAAATATGACTAATGGTAATACTCCATTTATTGGAGCGATTGATAAGAATAACGGTGTTTCAGCATATATTGGGCAACAACCAATTTTTAAAGGAAATACAATAACAGTCAATTACGATGGAAATGGTGTAGCTGAAGCATATTATCAACCTGTTCCATACTGGGCATTAGATAGTGTAAATGTTTTATACCCAAAGTTTAATCTTACTCCTGCTATAGCAATATTTTTGATCTCAATTATTCGTCAAGAGAAATTTCGATTTAATTATGGAAGAAAATGGCATATGCAAAGAATGAAAGAATCAATGATTAAGTTACCTGCCAAAATTAATAATGAACCTGATTGGGAATATATGGAAAACTATATTAAATTATTACCACTTGGCAATGAGATATAGGACTCCTATTTGATTTTTTGAAAGACCAAGCCACCTAGAAGCTTGGTTTATAAGGGCTTTGCTCTCAGTATACTTAGCAGGAATCAAGTATGAATCTATAATGACTCTGACTTTTTCCGTTAAGTCGTGAAACAACGAAATAGCAAGGGTTTCAGCCCACATATATTCTCAATAACTTAGGATTAATGATAACAAATCAAGAGAGAATAGGGCTTTTAGCTAGGGGTATAGTAAGTGGCGGCTTTCATCCCTTAGTCTAAAGCACGAAACTCGCAACTACGTTGCTGTTTCTCAAGGGTTTTCAGCCTGCCTTCCTTATAAATCACACAAGCCAGGAAAGACTCACTACTCTTGTGTCCGATCGCATTCCTCCTCTTCTGCTTCCAGAATCGCTAATAAAAGGGCTTCTTCCTGAATTTCAAACTCTTCTTCAGGAATTTCTCCCATATCAAAAGCAAGTTGGAGTGCAAGAAGTTGCTTGCTGAGATTTTCTTTATCATCAATTTCAGTACTCGCGTGTTCTAAAATTTTTTCCCCAAGCCACGTTACCCCCATTAATGGACCAGTAATCGGTAATAGTAAGAAGCGCAGAACCATATTGCTTTAAACTTATGTGGACTTATCAAAGGTATCTTCTTAAGACCGTAATCATGCTGATGACATAAATATTAAACATTACTAGTCTTGTGTTGATGCCAAAATGCGTTGGATTTGAGTCCAGTTAAGGCTGATTGACATCTGTATTTTATGTTTGCAATGTAAAAAAAATACTTTTGCATAACATTCCTATTTTAGGAGGTACTTAGAGTTTGACAACAGTATTAAATGCATCTCCCCAGCGATTTGTCAATACACCTGCTGTTCAACGCGTCGCTCAACGTGCTTTGCGCTATCTACAGTCAGGTTTTTCAATACATTTACGTGGTGCAGCCGGAGTCGGAAAAACTACTCTGGCAATGCATCTCGCTGATTTGCTCAACCAGCCGATCATCCTCTTATTTGGAGATGATGAGTTTAAAACCTCAGACTTGATTGGTAATCAATTAGGTTATACCCGTAAAAAGGTTGTTGATAATTATATCCACAGCGTTGTTAAAGTTGAGGATGAACTCCGACAACATTGGGTTGATGCACGATTAACCTTAGCTTGTAAAGAAGGATTTACGCTGGTTTACGATGAATTCAATCGATCACACCCGGAGGTAAATAACGTTTTACTCTCCGTACTTGAGGAGAGGTTGTTGGTATTACCAACAAACCAACATCGAGCCGAGTATATCCGGGTTCATCCTCAGTTTCGGGCAATCTTAACATCAAATCCTCAAGAGTATTGTGGAGTTCATGCAACTCAGGATGCTTTGATGGATCGTGTTATTACCATCGATATGCCTACACCTGATGAACTGAGTCAGCAGGAAATTGTAGTTCATAAAACAGGTATAGATTCCGAGAAAGCAGAAGTAATTGTCCGCTTAGTACGGACGTTTTGGAGTCGATCTGGCTCTGGACAGGGCGGTGGATTGCGTTCCTGTCTGATGATTGCCAAAATCTGCCACGAACACGAAATTTCTGTAAACCCTGGAGATCCTAGCTTCCAAGATATTTGTGCCGATATCCTGCTTTCTCGCACGAATCAACCTCTCATAGAATCAACTCGGCTACTGGAAGAGGTTTTGAGTGAATTGTATCATCGTATAAATACTCAACTTCAGTCGTCAGATATAATACCAAACAACCAAAATCAGATTGTATTGGAACAGCGAGTACCTTACGAGCATGAAGTCTACGACTACCTATGTAATTCTCCAGGAAGGCGGTTCTCTGAATTGGCAGTAGAGTTAGGGATCGATCGCAGTCAAATTGTCGCTGCACTTAAGTCTCTCAGAGAGCAGGGAGTATTAGTCCAAATGCAGGGCAATGCCGAGTCGCCGAACATCTCACAGACAGTTCCTTTTGATTCTGGCCATTTAATAAAAAAATGAGTACTAATACTAATCGGGGAGCTATCACCACATCAACTCAAGGTTCTACCTTGGCAGATATTCTAGAACGGGTTCTGGATAAAGGCATTGTGATAGCAGGAGATATTTCTATTTCCGTAGGCTCCACAGAACTGCTCAACATCCGAATTCGTTTGTTGATTTCTTCTGTTGATAAAGCCAAAGAGATTGGAATTAACTGGTGGGAGAGCGACCCCTATCTTAATAGTCAAACTCGCACCTTATTAGCAACTAATCAACAACTTCAAGAGCGTCTTGCCAGTCTAGAAACAGAACTGCGATCGCTCAAAGCACTCAATCCTATTAATCATCAGAATGCAGGCGATTAACAAATCAAAAGGTTCCGATTCTGGTTTAGCACCATTGTTACTGACGGTTGTTGAGCTGTTACGCCAACTCATGGAAGCTCAGGTGATTCGGCGAATGGATGCTGGCACCCTCAACGACCATGAGCTAGATCGGGCTGCCGAAAGCCTTCAACAGCTTGAACAACAGGTTGTTAAACTTTGCGAGATATTTGATGTTGACCCAGCCGATCTAAATATTAACTTGGGTGAAATAGGAACTTTACTTCCCCAATCTGGAGGATACTATCCCGGTGAAATCTCTAGTCAACCCTCTATTCTAGAACTCCTCGATCGCCTATTAAATACGGGTGTTGTGGTTGAAGGTGATTTGGACTTAGGACTGGCTCAGTTAAGCTTAGTTCATGCCAAGTTAAGACTAGTACTCACTTCTAAACCCCTATAACTTTTTTATCTACATTCTTCTTGGTAAGACATTTTTATGAGTTATGGCTTTTACATTTATGGAATTTTGACCTTACCTGCTCCACAAAATTTAAATTTAGAGGGCTTAGATCGGCAACCCGTACAAATTAAAATTTTGGATAATTTTGCAGTAATCTACTCGGAAGCACAGCAAGAGCGTTATTTGGCCAGCCGTCGTAACCTGCTAAGTCATGAAAAAGTCCTTGAGGAGATCATGCAAGGAGGCGATCGCTATTTACTGCCCGTGCAATTCGGACTTTTGGTTTCCAGTTGGGAAAAGGTTTCACAGCAATTAATTCGTCCTCATCAAGAAGAATTGACGCAATTGCTTGCGAAGTTATCGGGTTGCCGAGAAGTTAGTGTCAAAGTTTTTTGGGATATCGAGGCAGAAATTCAGGGACTATTGGCAGAAAACCCAAATCTCAAAACCGAAAGGGATAAGCTAGTGGGTCAACCCCTAAGTATGGAGCGGGTAATCCAAATAGGGCAAACCATCGAACAGGGAATGAGCGATCGCAAGCAAGGGATCATAGATGTATTTAAAAGCACGCTCAACTCCATTGCGATCGAGGTGGTAGAAAATACTCCCCAAATGGACACAATGATCTACAATTCAGCCTACCTAATTCCTTGGGAAGCAGAATCACAATTTAGCGAACACGTTGAAGCACTCGATCGTCAATTTGAAAACCGTTTGCGAATTCGTTACAACAATTTCACTGCCCCGTATAACTTTGCTCGTCTTCGATTAAGTACAACGGCGTAAATATTTGTAGTTGGGATGATGCAGGAGGGAAGAGGATTTTAGTCTAGTTTATCTTCTTTGCCAAATCATAGTTTTTTTAACGCAAAGGTACGCAGAGGTTAGCGCAAAGGTACGCAGAGATTTTCTCAAGTTAATTCGCTATGTTCAAAAATATTTAGGGGCATTTCATAGAGAATTGGTATGAATAGCAATAAAAATTGAAACTGTTGAATTTTTTAGAAATTAAATTTTTCTCTGCCTTTTATTTAAGTAAAATCAATGGACGACATATTTAAAGGATTTGAACAGCTATTAGAAATTGCCAAAGCTTTAGAAGAAAAAGTAGAGAAAGGGGAGTTAAAAACTTCTATTCAAATTCGATCTCATAATCTCAGTAGTATTCCCCGGCAAGGCAATATTCCGAGAACAAGTAGTTCCAGCCGAGTCAGATCCAATTCCACCGATGCAGCGACACCAATGGATGATGCTGATGTCACCCCCCCATCAGCTCGGACGAACTCAAAAACTTCTTGGCAAGGTATCGGCGGCTTGGCTGATGTTCTCAAAGAAATCAGAGAGTTAGTTGAAATTCCACTTAAACGCCCAGATTTATTGGTGAAATTAGGGTTAGAGCCTCCGCGTGGGGTTTTGCTAGTTGGCCCGCCCGGTACGGGAAAAACTTTAACAGCCCGTGTTTTGGCAGAAGAGTTAGAGTTAAACTACATTGCCATCAATGGCCCAGAGGTGATGAGCAAGTATTATGGGGAAGCAGAAGCTCGTTTACGAAGCATTTTTGAGAAAGCAACTCGTTCTGCTCCATGCCTAATATTTATTGACGAAATTGACAGCCTTGCCCCAGATCGCAGCCAAGTGGAAGGTGAAGTTGAAAAAAGACTAGTGGCGCAGTTGCTTGGCTTAATGGATGGGTTTGCCAAAACTGAGGGCGTACTCGTACTAGCAGCAACAAATCGTCCCGATTATCTCGATCCGGCGCTTCGTCGTCCGGGACGCTTCGATCGCGAAGTTCAGTTTCGAGTTCCCGATCGCAATGGACGATTGGAAATTCTCACGATTTTGACAAGTGCCATGCCCTTGGAGACTGCGATTGATTTAAGAGCGATCGCCGATTTGGCTGTCGGTTTTGTTGGTGCGGATATCAAAGCTCTTTGCCAAAAAGCAGCCTACATTGCCCTTCGTCGTCAAGTCCCCTCGCTCAACAGTCCCGTTCCTGAGAACATGACTCTTATGCAGCAAGATTTTCTCGAAGCAATTAAGGAGATAAAACCCTCAGTTCTCAGGGATGTAGCAATTGAAGTACCGAGTGTAAGTTGGGATGACATTGGTGGCTTGGATGATGTTAAACAAAAACTTCAAGAATCTGTGGAAGGCGCACTCCTTTATCCCGAACTATACGAGCAAACCAAAGCCAAGCCTCCCCGTGGGATTCTATTATGGGGGCCGCCGGGAACGGGAAAAACATTACTTGCAAAAGCGATCGCTTCCCAGGCTAGAGCCAACTTTATTGCTGTGAATGGCCCGGAATTACTCAGTCGATGGGTAGGAGCCGCAGAACAAGCAGTCAGAGAACTTTTTCGCAAAGCTCGGCAAGCAGCGCCTTGCGTTGTGTTTATAGATGAAATTGATACCCTGGCACCAGTACGAGGACGATTCACTGGTGATTCTGGAGTTAGCGATCGCGTTGTCGGTCAACTGCTCACCGAATTAGACGGGTTGCATGAATGCCCTAAAGTACTGTTAGTAGGAGCAACCAATCGTCCAGAAGCGATCGATCCTGCCTTGCTCAGAGCCGGAAGATTGGACTTACAAATAAAAATCGATCTACCAGATCGAGCCAGCCGATTAGCGATTTTAGGAGTTCACAATCTAGATCGTCCCCTGGTTGATGTCGATTTAGAAACCTGGGCGACAGTTACCGAGGGTTGGAATGGGGCAGATTTGGCTTTATTGAGCAATCAAGCTGCTTTAAGCGCAATTCGTCGATACCGCGCCCAAGGATTGACTGACTCCAGCTTGATTCAGATTACAAATGATGATTTCCAAGTTACATACCAAATGCTTGCTAATCAGCACTATGAGGGCTTATAGATCCCCGACTTCTTTAAGAAGTCGGGGATCTAAACACCCGCACTTGAAAAAACGCAGAACCTCAATATTTATACTGACTTAATGTACTTAATAAGTATCCCAAATTTATGTCAATATACGCCTATGCTCTTCTAGTACCGATCGCATCACCGCTTATTCTGCCTTTAGGGATGGAAAGGAATATTGAACTCGTTTACTCTTCTGGTTTAGGTGCGATCGTAGAGCCAGAAATCTCACTGGAGGCAATACAGGCAACGGATGAGCGTTTACTTCAAGCTGTATTAAACCACGATCGCGTGATTCGAGAACTTTTTCAACAAACTCCCCTTCTTCCCCTACGCTTTGGGAGGGGTTTTACCTCGCAAGAAAAACTGCTGAATCATCTAGAAAAGCACCAAGAGCAATATCTAGAAGCCCTAACTCAGCTAGCAGACAAAGTTGAGTACACCTTAAAAATGACACCCTGTGATTTACTGGACGATTCTGAAACTATTGATGCTAAGGGAAAAGCCTATTTATTAGCGAAAAAACAACGCTACCAAACACAGCAAGCATTTCAAGCACAACAATGCGAACAGTGGGAACTCTTGAGCCAGTTAATTCTCAAAACATATACAAATGTTATCTGTGAAACTCGACAGTCAGATGTGCGGCAAATCCACTTTTTGGCACAGCGCAACGATTCAACGCTCAGTACGCAGCAGTTTTCCCTCTGGCAGGTACAATCCTCACACTGGCAATTAGCACTGAGCGAACCTCTGCCACCCTATCATTTTCTAGAAAATACTCTCACATAAATTCATAAAAAATAATATTTAAAACTTTCCCAGAAAAATAAAGATGAGATAATTTTTTCTTTATTTTTTTAATTTCTTATATTTATCTTATATTTTTGGGAACACTAAACTCAGGAAGAATAAAACACATTGTGTAAGTTTTACCTACTGCTCAATCAGAGCAAGATGAAATAAATAATTAGAGTTGTGAGAGGAAAAGAAAATGGCTGTTGAAAAAGTTAACTCATCTTCAAGTCTGGCTGAAGTTATTGACCGCATTTTGGACAAAGGAATTGTAATTGATGCTTGGGTACGTGTTTCTTTAGTTGGTATTGAACTGCTATCAATAGAAGCTCGGATTGTGATTGCTTCAGTTGAAACTTACTTAAGATATGCCGAGGCAGTTGGTTTAACATCTCAGGCTGCTGTTCCATCTGCTGCTTAACACCACATTGGAAAAAGCGAGTCTTCATGGCTTCTAAGCTGATGCGCGTTTAAAGTATATAAACACTCTTGATAGTCGTTGACTGATGACTGTTGACAGGTTTTCGGTTAACAGTCATTAGTCATCAGGTCAATGTACAAATTAAATGCGTAACAGTTTATTTAATATAGGACTCATATTTGATTTTTGAACAAAACTCAGTACACCTTGATTCTTTTTTCTCAGTAAAGAGTCCCTTACCTCTACGAGTGATTCAGAAATCAAATCGGATTGGTATATTTCTAGTTAACAAAATAGGAGATTTCAGCTAATGGCTCTCAAGGATTTATGGGAACAAGAGCGAGCGCACCGATTGCAAATAACTGCTGAACGCCGTCAAAAAGTTATCCATTGGAAACAGCAAACTCAACAAGAATTTCAGCTGCAAGCAGATGTGCTTCATCAAGAATTGAGCAGTTTTGTTACCAGTCTTGACAACAACAGAAAGTTACAACAGCAGCAATTTCAGCAAGAGATTGTCGAGCGGCAATTGGAAATATTGCAAATAAAAACAGATGTCTCGCAACGCCAGCAAGAATACCGCCAACAGCGGGCAGCAAAGGCTCAGGCATTATTCCAAAACTTGCAAAATTTCCGGGAAATCTTACATAACAGTGTTTGGGGCGATTACAGTCCCGAACAACCAGTTTCCCCGATTCCTGCTAAAGAAGAGAAATCAGTTGCAACAGTTCCAAAATGGTCAATTTCCCGTTCTGCAATTAAAGCTAATGGTTTCCGTCCTTCCGCCAATACCATGACTAAGAAAGTGCCTGCCTTGAATGCGGATACTGTTAAATCTAAAGTGCAGCAATACATTCAGCAAGCTGAAGGAGCTACTCTGATAGAAATTGAAGAAGTGATAGGCTTAAGCCGGGTGCAAACGATAGATATTCTGCGCTCCTTGATCAAGCAAGGGCTACTAGAACAACGCGATCGCCAATACTTTATTCGGCAACAAGCAATTTCTGGACAAACTTAATTCAAGCTCATTTTTTGTATTTGCAGACTAGCGGTTAGGCGAGCGCTTATGTCTATCGCCTTAAGCAGCATACAAAATCGATAAGCATTAAAGCTGGTCTATGTTTTGTAGTATTCAACATTTCCATCTTTTTCAGGTCTGTATTGACAAGCAATTTGCTCAGTAGATGTAATATGGCAAAAAGTTAACCTATTAATAATTAGAAAAAGAGCTTAAATCTTTGTTCAAGTTTCCGGCTTTTAACTTTAAAAATATCCAGATTGGAAAGGGATATAACAAGCTGGGATAGCTCAATCAAGGTCTTGAACTGGGCTATTGGCAATCGCACCATAAAGTTAGTAAGCTGGATTGTTTGAGCAATTCTAATGTAAATGCAAAACTCAAGATATATAAGGAGGTGCGATCCATTGTGAATCAATTGATCGAGCAACTTCAAACTAAATTATTTACAGGCAGGCTGAATCTTGAAGCAAGAGATGGGCCGACTTGGACGCTATATTTTCGCTTAGGACGATTAATTTGGCAGGCTGGCGGTTCTAATGCCGATGAGCGATGGCGACGACACTTGTTGCGGTACTGTTCTAATCTGGATGTGACACAGCTGGAGTGGCTTGTCTCTCCCCAGGAAAATTATCGTGAGTATTCCATTCTTGCTAAGTTGCGAGAACAAAAATTAATCGAACAGCAACAACTTGTTAGCCTGATTACAAGCTCAATAGCTGAAGTCCTATTTGATATAATGCAGTACATTGAAGCCAAAAGAAATGGCGACAATCCAGCAGGGCAGTTGTCACATAGTACCGTTGTTGGTGAAGTTCCTGGGGTTCTCTTAGCTGTAATACCAACAGAGGAAGTTTTGAAACAGGCTACACAAGCCTGGCAACAATGGCGAGATGCAGGACTGGCAACCTACTCGCCTAATTTATTTCCGATCATTCAACAAATTGAGCTACTCCAAGGACAAGCATCTTCTAAACAGATTATTGCTCTAGTTGATGGAACAAAAACTTTACGAGGTCTAGGGCAAAAAAGCGGTCGGGATGTCTTAGCTTTGACTCGGTTATTGATGACATTGGTAAAAACAGGGGCGATCGCTTTTTCACCCACCCCAAGGCTCAGGCAGGTTGGGATTAGTAAAGAAACTGGCAAGCCGTCCAGTGCAGCTAATAATTCCAATTCTTCACTAAAGACAGAAGAGGACACTGTTATACAAGTTGCACCCAATTTGAAGAAAGTTGCTCCCCCAGCGACTAGTAAAGAAATTGTCAGCCCGTATAGTGCAGTTAATAATTTCAATTCTTCACTGAAAAAAGAAGAGAACACTGTTATACAAGTTGCCCCCCCAGCAGCTAGGAAAGCAATTATTGATGTCTCAAGACCTTTAGTAGCCTGTGTGGATGATAGTCCGACGATCTGTCGCAGTTTGGAGGAAATTCTCACCCATCAAGGTTATCGCTTTGTTGGCATTCAAGATTCCTTGATAGCAATTTTACAGCTAATCAAAACCAAGCCCGACTTTATTTTTTTGGATCTTTTGATGCCAAAAGTAAATGGCTATGAAATTTGTTCTCAAATCCGTAAAACTCCAGGTCTCAAAAATGTGCCGGTTGTGATCTTAACAGGGAAAGATGGAATAGTAGATCGAATGCGAGCAAAATTAGTAGGGGCAACTGACTTTTTAGGTAAACCTGTGGAAGCAGAGAAAGTACTCAATGTGCTTCACAAGTATTTAAGCGTTTAGGTTAAAGCGGTAGTCATGACAGTGGCTCCCCTACATCCATTTTCAAAACAGATTTTGGATTGTAAATTGCTTTCTATATCTGGCTTGGTGTTAATTCATTTGTCGTAATAATTTGTCAAATTCTAAATTAAATAGTTAGAAAAAAATGAAAAAAGTTCTTTTAGTTGAAGATAGCCTCACAGAATCCGAAAAGATGACACGTTACCTAGAGCAAGGAGGATATTCAGTTTATGAAGTTCGCAGTGGTGAAGAGGCTCAACTCAGGTTGAAACAACAAAAACCTGACTTGATCTTACTGGATTTGATTTTGCCAGGTCAAAGTGGATTTGAGTTCTGCCGTAAGTTGAAAGCCGATCCAACAACAAAAGGAATCCCGGTAGTGATTTGCTCAACTAAAAATACAGATGTTGATAAAACTTGGGGCACTATGAGTGGTGCCGATGGCTATTTAGTCAAACCTGTAGATGAAAATACCTTGCTCCAGACTGTTAATAAATTTATTCGCTAAAGGAAACTAGGGCAATGGTACAGGGCAATGATAGCTTTAGAGAGCTACCCATAAATAGCCAATTTCGACTTGAAAACTCTCCTCAAGGAAACAACCAGAGGTTTTTAAGATTTCCGTTGAATGGAAAGGTAAATGGGTTACTCCCATTAGCTGATTTACGGGGAGTAATTCAGGTTGCGCTGACCGAGATTTTGCCAGTACCACAAGTAGCAGAATTCTTGTTAGGCATAATGAATTGGCGGGGAGAAGCGATCTGGATTCTTGATTTAGCAGGTTTGTTGGGAGCAACACACTGGTGTCGGCGGGAAAGTGTGCGTAACTCTGGCATGGCGATGCTTGTTCAAGTCCAGAATCAAACCGTCGGGCTGTTGGTGGAGCAAGTCAATACCATTGAAGTTCACGCTCCCCAAGAGCGGTTAGAGATTTCGACATCGATGTTACCTGCACGACTAGGCTCATTCTTACAGGGTTACTTTGTGGATTCTCAAGGTAGCCCTTTGATGTTACTTGACACCCAGGTTGTGATTCAAGCCCTTCAGCCTCTTTAAAGTTCAGAGCTTCCTACCGAAGAAAGGCAGGAGGCAGTGTTTCGACTACGCTCAACAACCAGGTAGAAGGGAGCTATGCTTTGTATCTCGTGCTACGCGTCTCAATACAATTCTTTTTTTAAACTGTAGCTCAGACCCAGCCAGAAAAGACAGTTTTTATTAATACTTCTTTCCTTCTGCCCTCTGCCTTTCTTAGTAATTAGCCTCCGCTTTGCATTCTACTTAATTAACTCCGACAACCTTCATAGCAAGAAAGATCATGGTAGCGCAACACAATCTTAGATCCAGCCAACCTCACTCAAATCCCAGCAACGGTTATAAGGAAACCGATAACGGGCATACCGTTGATGTACCAACAAAACAGCAAATCACCTCCGCTCTAGAAGAATTACGAACTGAACTGGATCAAGCTGATTGGGTGGAAACAGGGCCATTACGAGAGAGAATCCGCAAGTTAAAAGAACTGCTAAGTGTGTTGCCATATCAAGACGGAGGAGATGGATTAGAGGTAGAGCAAGTACAGGCGATCGCTAGCAAAATCCGCCAATTTTCCGATTTAGATACCTTGCTGGCTACTGCTGTCATAGAGGTACAAAGCGCACTGCAAGCCGATCGCGTGGTGCTATATGAGTTTACAAATCCGACGCTGGGGATAGTTGCTGCGGAGGCGATGAGGGATGGCTTTACGCCAATGCTGAAGGAAAAACTGCCCGCCGTTACTTTTGGGTTAGGTTCTGCCAAGGTTTATCAACAAGAAAAATTAGTCGCGATCGCGGATACCTACACTGCTGGCTTGTCCCCTTACCAAAAGCAGCTTGTGGATCGGTTTCAGGTAAGAGCTTGTGTGAGTTTGCCGATCTTAGTAAAAGATGAGGTTTGGGGTTTGTTGGTAGTGCAGCAATGCACTGCTGCCCGCCAGTGGCAAAATGCTGAAATTCAGTTACTAAAATTAATCGAGCAGGAATTAGAAGCGCAACTGCAAGTTGCCGTGATTCAGGCTGCGTTGCAACAAGAAGTAGAAAAAGACCAAATCCTAGTCGGTGTAGCGAATAAAATTCTCCAGTCCAAAGATTTGGATACCACCTTTCGCGTTGCTACTCAAGAAGTAAGACAGTCACTCAAATGCGATCGCGTGGCAATTTATCGTTTCCAGCCAGATTGGAGTGGAGAATTTGTGGCTGAATCTGCTGGATCTGAGTGGGTTTCTCTATTAGAAGAACAGCGAAACAACCCAGCAATTGTCAATAACGTTAACTATTGCAGTGTTAGGAATCTTGCAGACGAAGGGGGATTGGCTGGGACAACAGGGCGATCGCCCAGTGCAGATAGCTACATTCAGCACACCCAAGGCAAAAATTTCCATCGCGGACAGATTTATCGAGTCACTAATGATATCTACAGTGCTGGTTTTTCTGACTGCTATATCAAAATTTTAGAAACCTATCAAGCCAAAGGGTACATTATTGTTGCTATCTTCCAAGGAGAAAAGTTGTGGGGCTTGCTCGCTGCTTATCAAAATTCTCAGCCTCGTCAGTGGAAAGATAGTGAAGTTCGCTTAATGGTGCAGGTTGCAACTCTGTCTAGTATTGCTATTCAACAGGTGCAATATCAGCAACAACTTTATCACCGCTCAGAGGAGTCAGCCAAACTTGTTGAACGAGAACGTACTGTTTTCGGCATCATTGAAAAGATTGGGCAAGCAACGGAGCTTCGCAACCTTTTTCGCATTACAACCCAAGAATTGCGGCGATTTTTAAAATGCGATCGCGTTGTCGTTTATCAATTTCATCCAGACTGGAGTGGAGAAATTATCGCTGAATCTGTGGCTGCTGGTTGGGCGTCACTGTTGGACATGCAGGAACAAGATAGCATTTTAAAAACAGGTCTGATATCTTCAGAACGTTGCAATATTAAAGATTATGGCTCCCCTGTTAAACCTGATGGCGATACCTATCTGAAGGAAACACAGGGTGGAGTGTACACCAAAGGAACACGCTTCCGTAAAGTCAACGATATTTATGCTGCTGGTTTTTCACCTTGCTATTTAGAATCATTAGAGAAGTTCCAAGCCAAAGCATACATCATTGTTCCCATCTTCCGCGCTGGTAATCTTTGGGGTTTGTTAGCAGCCTATCAGAATTCTGATGTGCGGAAATGGACTGAAGAAGAGATCGGTGCTTTGTTGCAGATCGGCGAACCGTTGAGCATTGCCCTCCAGCAAGCTGAATATATCGAACAGCTACGGTTAAAAAATTTAGAAATGACACAAGTAGCTGAAGTAGAACACGCCATCGCCCGAATGACGGATAGAATGCTTCATTCCCAACACCCAGAAACAATTTACCGCACTACCTTGGCAGAATTGCGGCAGTTGTTCAAATGCGATCGCCTAGCAATATATCGCTTCAACTCTGACTGGAGTGGTGAATTTATGGCTGAATCTGTAGGAACTGACTGGGTGCCTTTGGTTGGCCCCGATATCAAGACTGTGTGGGAAGACGAACACTTACAGCAAACCCAAGGCGGACGCTATCGCAACAATGAAACTTTTGCCGTCAATGACATCTATACTGTTGGTCATGCCCAGTGCCACATCGACCTGTTAGAGCAGTTTCAGGCTAAAGCCTACACCATCGCCCCTATTTTTGCTGGAAACAAACTTTGGGGTTTATTAGGAGCTTACCAAAATAGCGGCCCGCGCCAGTGGAATTCCGAGGAGGTGCGATTAGTGACCAAATTGGGCATTCAGTTGGGGTTAAGCGTGCAGCAAGCCGAGTACGTCGGAGAACTGAAAACGAAGAATGCAGAGTTGGCGCGGGCAGCAGAAGAGGAACAAGTGCTGACAGGGATGGTGGAAAAAATTCGCCAAGCTCAAGAGGCAGATACAATTTTCCTGAATGTGCTGCCAAGTTTACGCAAACAACTACAGTGCGATCGCCTAGCAGTATTTCGCTTTCATCCCGACTGGAGTGTGGAGTTTGTTGCCGAAGCCGTAAAAGATCAATGGCTGTCTTTAGCTGGTTCCGACATCAAAACGATTTGGATGGACGATCACTTACAAGAAACTCAGGGCGGACGCTATCGCAATCATGAAACCTTTGTTGTCAATGATATCTACACTGTTGGTCACGTTCAGTGCTACCTAGAGATATTAGAAAAAATCCAGGCCAAAGCTTACGCGATCGCTCCGATCTTTACTGGAAGCAAACTCTGGGGCTTTTTAGGAGCATACCAAAATACTGGGCCTCGGCAGTGGAAATCCAAGGATGTGCAAATGTTGCGAAAACTAGCTGTGCAAATGGGTATAGGCTTGCAACAGATTGAGTATATCGAACAACTTAAGAAGAAGAATGCAGAGTTAGCCAGAACCGCAGAAGGGGAACGAGCATTAACACGGCTGTCAGAAAAAATTCGCCAAGTTCAAGAGCTAGATACGATTTTCCGCAATGCTCTACCAGAATTGCGATCGCATTTGGAATGCGATCGTCTAGCCGTGTATCGCTTCAATCCAGATTGGGGTGGCGAGTTTGTTGCCGAATCCGTCAGTCGTGAATGGGTGGCTTTGGTTGGCCCCGATATCAGGACTATATGGGAAGACGAACACCTACAACAAACCCAAGGTGGACGCTATCGCAACAACGAGACGTTTGTCATTAATGACGTTTACACTGCTGGTCATGCCCAGTGCCACTTGAAAATTCTAGAGCAATTCCAGATTAGAGCCTATATCATCACCCCGATTATTGCCGGAAACAAGCTCTGGGGTTTGTTAGGAGCTTACCAAAATAGCGGCCCGCGGCAATGGCAAGATAATGAGGTCAACTTGGTAACGAAAATCGGCACGCAGTTTGGGGTTGCCGTCCAGCAATCGCAATACTTACAACAAACCTTAACCAAGAATGAGGAACTGATCAAACTGGCAGAACGGGAAGTAGCAAACGCCCGATTTTCTTATCGCCTGCCAAGTCGGTTAACAGAGATGGCGCAAAGTCATAGTAATGTTCTGGAATTTGTCCAGTTTGCCACCCACGAACTTCGTCAACTGCTGAAAGTAGATCGAGTTGGAGTTTATCGTTTTGAGCCTGATTGGTCTGGAGAATTTGTAGTTGAGTCTGTGACCGGGGATTGGCCTAAGCTTGTGGGAACTAGCCTCGCCAGAGTTAGAGATACCTATCTCCAGTACAACCAAGGAGGGCGTTATGTCCGCAAAGAAAGTTTGCGGGTTGACAATATATATACTGTCGGTCATGACGAATGTCACGTCCAATTGTTAGAGATGTGGGGAACTAAAGCCTACATGATTTCTCCGATTTTTCAAGAAAATCGGCTCTGGGGGCTGATGGGAGTTTATCAAAATAGCGCACCGCGCCAGTGGGAGCAATCCGAGGAGGATGTTCTCAACCAAGCCAGTGTCCAGATTGGGATTGCCCTCAATCTTGCAGATTACCTAACACAGGTGCGTATTCAAGAGCAGCAACTAGCAGAAGCAGCAGAGCGCGAACGCACCGCCCGCGAAAAACTCCAACAAGGAGCTATACGCGTTCTCATAGCTTTGGAACCATCCTTCAGAGGCGATCTTACCGTTCGAGCGCCCCTATCTGAAGATGAAATTGGGACGATCGCCGATGGTTACAACACTACGATCCAAAGTTTGCGAGATTTAGTGCGACAAGTGCAGATTGCTGCTGGCAAGGTGAGTGAAAATTCCAGCAATAACACTACCTCAGTAGTGAAACTATCTGACCAAGCTCAACAGCAGGCAGAACGGCTCGAACACGCTCTGGAACAATTACAAATAATGGTAACTTCCACCCAGATAGTTGCTGCTGATGCCCAAAGAGTAGGACAGGCGGTTCAAGAAGCTAATAAAACTGTCCAAGCTGGCGATTCTCTGATGGAAAGAACCGTAGATGGTATTTTGGAGATTCGGGAAACCGTCTCCGAAACAGCGAAGAAGATTAAACGCCTTGGTGAAGCTTCTCAGAAAATCTCGAAAGTAGTGAGTCTGATTGAAAACTTTGCCACTCAAACTAATTTGCTGGCACTCAATGCTGCAATCGAGGCTACCCGTGCCGGAGAGTATGGCAAAGGCTTTGCGGTGGTTGCAGATGAAGTTCGTTCCCTGGCTTATCAGTCCGCTAGTGCCACCACAGAAATTGAGCGACTCGTACAAGAAATTCAAGCTGGCACCAACGAAGTTACCGAAGCAATGGAAATAGGGATTAGTCAAGTTGTCCAAGGCTCGAACTTGATCGATGAGACTCGTCATTCCCTGAGTGCGATCGTGGCAGCCACCAACGAAATTGGTGGACTGGTGCAAGGAATTACTCAAGCAGTTTCCACTCAAAGTCAGCAATCTCAGATGTTGACAGAGGCGATGATGGATGTTTCGGCGATCGCCCGCAAGACTTCAGAAAGTGCCATCCACATTTCCGAGTCTTTTGAGGAACTACGGATGACTTCACAACAACTGGAAACCAGCGTTAGCCAGTTCAAAGTTGACTAATCTCGCAAAACTGTTATGAACACCGATCCCAGTAATCAAGAGCAGGCTTTTCTTGCTGAAGCGGCAGAGTTGTTGCAAACCATTGAGCAGAATTTGATCGGTCTACTTGATGAAAAAACAATAGAAAAAGTTCATGCTTTGATGCGAAGCGCCCATACTATCAAAGGGAGTGCTGCCAGTGTTGGGCAAGAAACTATTCAGACAATTGCCCATCATTTGGAAGATGTATTCCAAGCGTTATACGCTCCAGAACTGGAAATCGATCCAGAATTGGGTGCTTTGCTTCTAGATGCTTATGAGTGCCTGCGAACTCCATTGAGTGCAGCCTTGATGGGCTTATCCTGCAATGAGGCAGAAATACTCGATCGAACTGCCTCAATTTTTGCCCAACTCCAACATAAACTAGGCGACTTTTTTGGTCGTGAGGCTCCGCTTCCCAGTTCAGAAGAACTTGGCTTTGATGTCGTAGAGTCAATCTTTTCCGGGAGTGTACCTCAGGATTTGCAACAGATGGAAACTGACATTCAAAGCCAAGATCCGCAACAAATTCAAACAACACTCAACTCTCAAGCAGAATTTTTTGTCGAACTAGCAGCATCTTATGGCTTATCTGGATTGGAAGAAATTGCCCAGGCGACCCTAAACGCGCTCAAAGCACATCCAGACAAAGTATTGCAAATCGCTCAGGTGGCTTTAGAAAATTTTAAAGCAGCTCAAACAGCAGTACTTGCAGGCGATCGCACTCAAGGGGGAGAGATATCTCCACAATTGCGAGAATGGGCAGGACTAACTACTCCTGTCCCAGAACCGCAAGAGCAGCCAGTTGCGATCGCTGCCCAACCCACAGAAACGACTACAACTGAGAATAAGCCATCTCCCCTCCTCAGTGCCAGCGAAGCGGAATCAATTTGGTCGTTTTTCCCGAAGCGAACTGATAACTCCGTAGCGAAAGCACCGGAGGTACTGGCACCTATTTCTCATGATTCGGTAGTAGTCCCCTCTGCCATAGAGCGGATTTTACAGTCAATCTGGATCGGAGATCCAGAGACATCTTGCCGATACTCAGACTCAGATCGCCCAGCCTCTCCACCACCAGCGCCAAGCCTCCAGGCTCAGTCATCGGCATCACTTCCCAGTATCCGAGTAGCGATAGAACAACTCGATCGCCTCAGCCATACAATTGGGGAATTGCTAATCAGCGAAAACCAACAAAACCTGCAATCTAACCACATCCACAAAGCAGCTCAAGACACTCTACTACAGTTTTTGTACTGTCAACAACAACTTAGTAAAGTTTTTACTTGGTCGGATCGACATCTGCTGCTTCCCGAACGCAAGCAGCGACACATGCATGGCTCTCCACGAGTTATCTCTCCTACCGAGGCACAATCCAATTTTGATGCCTTAGAAATGGATAACTATAGCGAGTTGCATATTCTCCTGCAAAATCTTACAGAAGACATGGTGCAATTAGGAGAACGGATTGAGGCTGTTAATTCCTTAGTTCAACAATCTCGCTTCAGTCTCGGAAAGCGCAAGCAACTGCTTTCAGGAGCGCAGGAAGATTTGCTGCAAGCCAGAATGGTTCCACTGGGAACAGTGTTGAATCGATTACCCCGGCTGCTGCAACAGATGGTAGCAACTTATCATAAGCCTGTTGAACTCAAGCTTGGCGGTACGAAGGTACTGGTGGATAAAGCCATTTCTGAACAGCTATACGATCCCTTACTGCACATGATTCGCAATGCCTTCGATCACGGCATTGAACCGGTAGAAACCCGTCGCCAGCAGGGGAAACCAGAAACCGGAACAATTACAATTAAAGCCTATCATCAAGGCAACCGCACTACTATTGAGGTACGAGATGATGGTCGAGGCTTTAGCTGGGAAGCCATTCGTCAGCGAGCTATAGAAAAACACCTATTGACTCCCGAACAAGCCGCCTACGCCTCAGAAGACCAACTGGCAGATTTATTATTTGAACCAGGCTTTTCTACCGCCAAGCAGGTTGGTGAGTTATCTGGCCGTGGTATCGGCTTAGATGTGGTTCGCACTCAATTGCAAGCTTTACAAGGTTCGATTGTGGTGCGATCGCTTTCAGGGCAGGGAACCACCTTCATCCTACAATTGCCTCTGAGCTTGACAACGGCACGCTTACTCGTTTGTCAATCTCAAGGTATTACTTATGGCTTGCTGTCTGAAGGAGTTAGCCAGGTTTTATTACCGCAGCCAGAGCAGATTCAAGTCCAGCAATCTTTACACGGGCAAGGCAGCCAAAAATTCTGGCAGTGGGGAGAAGGGCAAAGTCTGCAACTCGTTCCCATCCGCCCGCTTGCCAATTTGCTGGATTACAAATATCCTTTATTCACCCAAGACCACAATTTAAACCTAAGTCCTTTTCCAGTCAAACAACGGAACACCGTCGAACCTCTGCTGCTGTTGGAAACAGAGCAGCAATACTTGTGTTTGCAAGTCGATCAGATTTTAGTCGAGCAGGAATTAGTAATTAAATCCCTCGGTAGAGTCCTAACTTTACCTAGTTACATCCAAGGCTACAGCGTGTTGGGAAATGGTAGTCTTACCCTAATCGTTGACCCGTTGGAGTTAGTTCGGCAAACTTGGGAGACAGATATGATGCCGACTTCTCCGGCATCAATTGCAACTAAACTATTGCCTGCGCCTGAGCCTGTTCTTACTCTAGAGGGGCAGCAATCCCAGCTAACTATAACGCAACCGCAGCAACAGCCGATGGAAGTCAATACAGCCGTTGCTCAACCTAATCGGCTGATGGTGTTAGTGGTGGAAGATTCGGTTGTACAAAGGCAAAGTTTGGTGCAGACACTCCAGAAAGCCGATTATCAAGTGTTGCAAGCAGGCGATGGTCGAGAGGCGATCGCGCAAATCCTGCAACACAGTGATGTTGATTTAGTGATTTGTGACATTGAAATGCCGCGTATGAATGGATTTGAGTTTTTAGAACACCGTCGCCAAGACGAGCGTTTGTCCCGGATTCCTGTGGTGATGCTGACTACCCGTAGCGGACAAAAGCACCGCCAATTAGCTTTAGCTCTAGGAGCAAAAGCTTACATGACCAAACCCTATTCAGAACAGAATTTCCTCGCCGCGATCGCTGAACTGGTTCATAGCCCTTAGCCCAATTCTCTAAAATAAGGCAACACATTCAAACCCCAAAAGCCATGCCATATCTAACTTTCTTAATTACGAATTACGAATTACGAATTACGAATTAGTATTTATGCTTAACACTCCCTTTCCGTTTAAGCGATTATCTGGCACTGTGAGCGATCGCGACTCCTTACGAGTCGTTGTTTTTGCGATCGCAGACTATTTATTTGCCCTGCCAGTTGGGGCAGTTCTCAAGGTGATGGCTTGTCCCCCGATTAGCAGTACGGTTGAAAGTGGTATCGGGATGGTTGATTTGGGAGCGCAAACCATCACAATTGTGGACTTGCGCCAGAAGTTCATTCAGCAAGTACAAGGACAACAGCCGCATCAAGTTCCCTCTGCGGTTGACACTTCAGGGCGCTTCTTACTTCTGACTCAAACCCGGACTGGGGAAATTTGTGGCATTCCTGTGGACAAGCCCCCTGCCTTAATCGATATTCCTTTAGAAGCAGTGCGTCCGGTGCCGTGGTCTTATCGGCAAGTGGCGGAGTTAAGCTGTGTGAGCCACATGGCTGTTTTGCCTGTAGCACCAAATGAAGAACCACTCAAAGTACTTCTTCTAGGCATGAGCCAGATATTGGCTGATAAGTTGGGGTTGCCCGGAACAACTCCAACCTTGGCTCCTGGGCTGACATCAGGCGAACAACGGCAAAGATTTCTCCGTTTTTCCTTGGGCGATCGAGGAAGTGGATTGCTACCATTCCACTCATTACAGGACATTATTCATCTCGCTAGCCAAGAAATTTCCCCAGCCCCGGCCTTACCAAGTTGGATTTTAGGTTTCTATAATTGGCAAGGACAGATGCTGCGGGTGGTTGACTTGGAACATTTGCTTGGTTATGCGCCGCTTTTGAAGCGGCAGTCACGACCAGAAAAGCCAATGGTTCTGGTTATCGAGCTGCAAAATCAGGTAATCGGGTTTTTGGTGGCTCATGTCTACGATGTAGAGTGGCAGGATTTACAGCAAGCACAATCGGCACCAACCGACTTTTCCCCAAACAAACTACTAAATTTTGTTCGAGGTATTCTGCCAGGCGATCGCTGGATTTTAGACACCAGAGCGATCGCCCAGACATTGCAATGGCAAACCCACTGATTTAACTTGATGCTGCCAAGGAGTTTTCTGTGACGATCGCAACTTTAGACCCTAATTCTGAAACCCAGCCTGTTGAAAATGAAATCCAGATAGAAGAAATTTTGGCTAATGTGGCTCTAATCAAAGCAGTCTTTCAATCTGCGAAGGGGCCAAAGGTCGCTCAATTGCAGCAGAAGGTGAGTCAAATCGAAGCTTTTATCCAAGCTTTGGCTAAGGATTCGCCCAGTGACAACGATCAAAATGTTCGAGGGGCTTTTCAACTCCAGCGGGAACAGCTTGCGGCCATCGATCGGCAAATGCAGCAGACAAAGGGTCAAGCTGAACTTTTGGAGGTTACAGTCACCGCCCTGCGAGATGTTCTCAACGCCGATCGCGTCCTGATTTATCGTTTTGAGGAAGATAATCGCAGTCGAGCGATCGCTGAAGCTATACAAGCGGGTTGGACATCCTTACTCAACCAATCCCTACCGATAAATTTGTTTGTTAATAAACCCGATGTTGGCGACGGACAAAACTCGCAGGGCAACCTAACTGAAGTATTAGAACTAACTCCCCGCCAACAGCAGTTTTGGCAACGCTTTCAGGTGCAAACTAGCCTCTGCTTGCCCTTGATTGTCAAACAACAGCCTTGGGGTTTTTTAGTTATTCATTATTGCCTCCAACCCCGACAATGGCAGGAAGCAGAGCGCAGTTTGCTACAACAAGTAGGAATGATGTTGACAATTAACTTGCGTTGGGCTGAAATAGTAGCTCCACCTGCTCAACAGCAAAAGGCTGAATCCGGCGATCGCTCTGAGTTACTAGTGCCATTTCAGCAGGTGAGCCAGGCTGTACAAGCAGGAGCAAGAATCGCCGAGCTTGCCTGCGAGCATTTAATGTCTATTCAAGATACTGTTGCTATTACCAATAAACAGCTGCAATACCTTGGTGAATTTTGCGAGCAAGCCTCTGGCTTTATTCGCCTTGTGGAAGGCTTGAGTACCAAGATTCAAGTTTTGTCCCTGAATACAGCCATTGAAGCCACAAAAGCTAGCGATCGCGAAAGAGGTTTGTTAGCTGCTGCCGAACAGGTAGAAATTCTCGCCCGTCAAGCCCGCGACAGCACCTTAAATATAGAGGAATGGTTCCAAGAACTCCAGGTGGCAGCAGCAGACGTTACTTCTGCTATCGAACCGTGCGATCACCAAATCAGTGCGGGGCTGGAGTCAATCGCCCAAATCCAAGAGCAATTTAGAGCGATCGCCGACATCGCTGCTTGTAGCCTCCAAACAATATCGAAGCCGTAGAATTGTCACAAACCCATAGAAACTGAGAGTTGCGTTCATGAGTACCGATTTTGTCCCCCAACCGCAGAACGACGATCGCTTTCTAGAAGAAGCGATCGATCTGTTACTGTTCTTGGAGCAGGAGTTGCCTAACTATACAAAAGACAGTAACCCTGGTACAGCTTTGGCTCTCATGGAAGCTGCTAGCTCTCTGCATTCGATTGCCATAGCAGCTGAGTTAGATGCCATTGCCATAGTTGCGGCTGCACTAGAAGAAATTTTTCAGCTTTTACATCAGTATCAGGCAACTGTCAACGCCCCCATCGCCTCCCTGTTGTCGGAAGGATTAGATTGCCTACAGATGCTATTGATGGCATTTTTAACGGCCTCGCAAGTTGACGAAGTAGAAATTCTGGAGCGGATGTCTGCCATTGTTGCTTGTTTACAAGGAGAGTTTGGCGATCGCCAACAAAGCGTTATCCCCCAGGAAACAAACCTTGAGACATCGGTAAAGCAAGCGCAGGAATATCAACCAGTTATTCAGTTTGGCGATCGCTTGCCCAAGGTAGAATCTTCTGCGGAGCAAGTTATCGTTAAAGACAAGGAAAGTCTTGACAGGGAACTAATAGATGAAACTACCCCCCAGTCTGGCAGCCTTGTTCGCTTAGATACCGAGCAGCTTCCCATCAA
Organism: Nostoc sp. NMS8; assembly: GCF_017115045.1. Taxonomy (GTDB): domain Bacteria; phylum Cyanobacteriota; class Cyanobacteriia; order Cyanobacteriales; family Nostocaceae; genus Nostoc. Next base: position 25,181 of record NZ_JABXKK010000104.1, read on the forward strand.
TGTAGGGGAACTAGCAAACCCGAAGGAGTATGGAGAAGGAGATTTTCATGCTTGGTTGGGGGATTTTTCCCTGCCTACTGAAGTATCCCTAGTTAAATCTGTTCGCGATCGCCATCCACTCTCTTTGCAAGAATCCATTTCTACCATTGTTGCAACAAGTATTCCAACCGCCACACCCATCAATATTCAACATCTTGAACAACTAAACACGCTAGTTGCAACATTATTAACTACATATAATCAGCAAGCCTGTCAAGAAGAAGAACAGCAACATACCATCGGGCGGTTGCTCCGACAAGTTAAACGATTACAACACCTGCTCGATAACCTACAGGAATGGTCAGGACGTTTAGCAGCAATTTCAGATACCCTTTCTCCTCTAGCTGCTTCTCGCTCTCAGCAATTATACAGTACTCTGCAATCTGTTTTGGCTGAAGCGTCTCAGGTGGCATCAACTGTTCATTCACTTAATAACAATCATCATCAGCTCAAACAAGAACTGATACAGCAGGAAAAGTTACTTAACCGTTCTGCCGATTTAGTCAAAAAAGTTACAACTATTCCTTTAAAAGTAGCCTTAGAACCGTTGCATCGGCTTTGGCCTCAGTTACAAGCTCTACAAGATAAGTCTGCTAAACTACATTTACAAATTAGCGATATCCAAGTCGATCGGGCATTTAGCGATCGCCTCCGTACCCTCCTGTTGCATATAAGTTGCTATTTACTAGAGCAAAGTATTGAGTCTGGCCAAACACGCCAACAGCTAGGTAAAAATAGCAACGGTATTATTGAAATTGAAGTTTACCAGCAAGGAAATCAACTGATTATTGATGGCTGTGATGATGGCGCAGGAATTAACTTATCTCAAATCTATCAACAAGCTTCAGCCCAAGGACTCGCCCTTACAAAACCGGGGGATATTTTACAAGAACTGGTACTTGAACCAGAGGTTTCATCTGTTTTATACGATCGCGCTGCCTTAGAGTTAGGAGCAGAATTAACTGAAGTTTGCAAGCAATTAACAGCTATTCAGGGAAGAATAGTATTGAAGTCTAAAGCTGGACATGGTACAGCCTTCTCGCTTCAAATTCCCCTCGATCAAAAAATTGCTCAACTTATCGTCTGTCAAGCTAACTCCAGAGTCTATGCATTTATTGCCGATTCTGTAGAGCAGATTTGTCTATCCCAGTCTGAACAAATTATCCAAACTCAAGCGGGACGTATGTTATTTTTGCAGTCTTCTGGCACCAGTGGCTTCCTTGGTCGTGCTGATGAGGATCTAACAACAGAAATGCTCGTCCCTATCCACTTATTGACTGATGTGCTGACTTCTCATAACCAGCTTCCTACCTCAGTTACTACTTACAGCACAGACACACTAAATGCTTTCAAGCAGGATAAGCCTTTATTAGTATTTAGTTACTTAGACAAACGATGTGCTTTAGAAGTAGATTGCATCATCGGCAAGCAATCCACTGCGATCCATCCTCTGGGGGAAGCAATTCCAGTTGTTGCTTATATCCAAGGAACTAGCATTCTTGCCAATGGGCAACTTAGCCTGGTTTTGGATGGTCAGCTTCTCACAAAATCTCTAACTTAAACTCAATACCTGTGCTTTTACCCCCTAAATGACCAAATTGTGAATCATACCCTGACCAAAAATTAACGGCATTTCAAGGGTTATAGCCTAAACAGAACATAAAACTTTGCATAAAATGGGAGCAACGTGATTTTGTGAAGTCAGATGAAAAACGAGCGATCGCTAAAATACTCAAGATTATCGAGAGCGGTAAGAGTGCAAGTAAAAGAGGTTTAAAGTTTTACGCTCTCTTCGTTTAAGGAAGATAACTTAATCCGCCGACTTTCACGCGATAGTGGTACTAAAACTGGGGCTTGACTTTGAGCATTGCTTTCTTTAAAGCTTTCCACCACCTTAGATAATTCTGCAATTGTCGATGCCTCAAATACGCTACGCAAAGGCAACTCCACGTGTAAGGCGTCGCGCACTCTAGAGACAAGCTGAGTTGCCAGTAATGAATGACCCCCTAATTCAAAGAAATTATCATAAATTCCTACGCTCTTAAGTCCCAAAACCTCAACAAAAATTTTCACTAGCACTTGTTCAACAGGAGTGCGAGGTGCGATGTAATTTTCAGGGAATTGCGGCTTGATTCCATTATGGAATGCTCTTAAAGTGCGGCGATTGACTTTACCATTAGCTGTTAGAGGTAAAGACTCCAATACTACAAAACCTGATGGCATCATGTATTCAGGCAGTTTTTGTGCTATGTAAGTCTGCAACTGCGGCACTAACTTACGTGCTGCTTTGGTTTGTAGGGGATTATTACCGTAAGATTGCCAGGGTCGAGAGAGAGTCGTGCTATGGGGAAAAATAGTTTTTTTACCTACTTCATCTTGCCGTACAAAAACTACGTCATAATGTCCTTCAGTACTTGAATTTGTCCAGGTAATATCAACGCTATAAGGTACGTTCAGCGCATAGAAATCTTCTGGCTCTACTCCGAAATTTTCTAGTTCTTGCAAAGTTTTACGTATTTGACCTACAGTTTTAAAACCTTCTACGTCTGATAGCCATTCTACTGTTTTAATTGCTGACATCAGCCGCGCATTAGGTACATTGATAATGCTTAATATTTCTGGTTTATTCTCAATTAATAATTGGCGCACTGCTGAGACTGTGAGATTATCTTCAGACCAGTTCAGCACTGAATGATTTCCAGTATTACTAACAATTTCGGCACTAATATGAAGAATCACATTGTAACGAAACTCAGTTAACTCATTGTGATGTTTACCCCGTATCAGTTGGATTTGTACATGATTAATTTGCGGAAAGCGTTGCTTGATTGCAGTAAAAAAATCTGGATCAATAACTAACTCTGTCTCTTCAAATATTTGCCTTTGTATCCGTTGTTGTAACTCGAAGCAGGTAAGGGAAGGTTCAGCTTGATACAGTTGGACTGAGGTATGAAAAGCTTGCAAGAGCGACAAATTACGCACATCCCCTATGAAGATAAAGCCACCTGGAGCACTTGCCTGCACAGCACCTTCTAATACACTAATCAGATAATCAATACTAGGAAAATATTGTACAACTGAGTTCAGAATTACTGCATCAAAAGCTGCTGTTTCTACTTTCTCGAAGTCAGTAGCCATTTGCTGATACAGTGTTACCTGCGGCATTTCTTGTTTTTGTAGTTGTTGCTGAATGTAGTTAAGTGAAACTGAGGAAAAGTCTGTTCCCCAATATTTAGTGCAATGAGATGCAATTCTAAATAGAATCAAGCCTGTTCCACAACCAATTTCTAACACTCGTTTGGGTTGCAAAGCCAAAATCTGCTCGACTTGCTTATCCACCCATTCACGCATCTGTTCTGCTGGAATAGGCTGATTTGTGTAACTGCTATTCCAGCCGACAAAATTGAATGTAGGATCTGAATCAGTAGATTGATTATAAGTTTCGTTATACAACATCTGCCATTGCAAAACCTGCTCATTCTGCAATTGCATTAATTGCAAATTCTCCTGTTCGTTACTGTATTCAGTTTTTGGTACTACATAAGCTACTAGACGCTTTTCCTGTTCATCCTCACGAGTTATTACTACAGTTTGCTGTACTGCTGGATGCTGACTCAGTACCGCTTCAATTTCTCCCAACTCAATACGATAGCCACGAATTTTTACCTGCTCGTCGAGGCGACCTAAAAATTCAATGTTGCCATCTACTCGATAGCGAACTAAATCACCTGTTTTATAAAGTCGCGCTTTTGACTTATTAGTAAAAAAATGATAAATGAAGGATTCAGCAGTTAACTCAGGATGGTTTAAATAACCTCGTGCTAACCCATCACCACTTATGTACAACTCTCCCGGAACGCCAATAGGTACTGGTTGTAAATGTTTATCTAATATATAAAGTTTTGTATTGGCGATCGCACAACCAATTACAGGTGCTAAATTATCTTTATTCTTAACAGAAATATGACCAGAAGTTGTTACAACCGTGTTCTCCGTTGGCCCATAATTATTAAATACTTGGAAAGAGTGGGAAGCTAAAGGATATTGATTTAGTTTGTCTCCACCTGTGAGTAATATTCGTAAAGCTGCGTTCTTAGGAAAATCTAATAATAAAACTTTCTCAGTTAAAGGTGTTGGGATGAAAGAAATTGTTATCGCTTTTGATACTAGCCAATCTCGGATATGGTCAGGCGATCGCCTGGTTTCATCATCTACAATATAAATGCTTGCCCCAGTACTAAGATAAGGCCAAATTTCCCAACCGTAAGCATCAAAGCCAACTCCAGAAATCTGCGTTGCTCGGTCAAGGGGTGAAACTGCAAACGCTTTTTGATGCCAAAATACTAAATTTAACAATCCCCTATGTTCAATTTTAACCCCTTTAGGTTTTCCAGTTGAGCCAGAGGTATAAATGACATAAGCGAGGTTATCTACTATAACTTTACTAGTAAGGTTATCTTCAATTTCTTGAGAAATAATCTGCCAATCTTTATCTAAACATATTATTTGTGAATTAGAGTTTTTCAGACGTTCAAGCCATCGCTCCTGAGTTAATAAAACTGATACTTCACCATCTTCAAGCATAAAAGTTAAACGTTCAGATGGATAGCTTGGATCTAGAGGTACATAAGCTCCACCTGCTTTCAGGATGCCCAACATCCCGATTACCATATCAAAAGAGCGTTCGACATAAAGTCCTACTAAAACTTCGGTTTTAACTCCTAATTTTTTTAGATAATGTGCAAGTTGATTACTGCGTATATTTAACTCTTTGTAGCTGAGTTGTTTATCGCCAAATACTAGCGCGATCGCATCGAAATTCTGTTCTGCAAAGCTCTCAAATAACTGATGTATACACTTATCTTGAGGATAATTTGCCTGGGTATTGTTCCATTCAGTTAATAATTGATTTAGCTCAGATTCCCTTAAAAATGGTAAATGTGCAATCCGTTCTTCTGGATTTACAACTATACCTTCTAGTAACATTTGGAAGTGTCCTAGCATCCTGCTGATAGTAGCGTCATCAAATAAATCAGTGCTATAAATTACAAAACCACTAATCCCTTCTGAGCTATCTGCCCATAACCCATTTTGAGTATTTGGTTCCCACAAGTGGAACTCCAAATCAAAGCGCGTTGTTTCCGTTTCAAAAGGTAGCGAGCTTAAAGTTAAACTAGGTAACTCTAAGGCTGTCATCGGCGCATTTTGGAGCGCGAAAACAACTTGGAATAGTGGATTTTGATTTAAATTGCGCTCTGGATGCAGTTCTTCTACAAGTTTTTCAAAAGGTAAATCTTGATGAGCATAAGCAGCTAAAGCTACCTCTTTAACTCGACTCAATAGTTCCCGAAAAGTTGGGTTTCCTGATAGATCGGTACGAAGTACTAAGCTATTGACAAAAAAACCAATTAATCCCTCAATTTCACTACGGTTGCGATTGGCAATAGGTGAACCAATAGTAATATCTTCTTGCTGTGTGTAGCGGTAAAGTAAAATTTGGAATGCTGCCAGCAGGGTTATGAATAAAGTTACCCCTTCTTGTTGTCCGAGAGCTAAAAGTGCTTCGCTCAAACTTTTTGATAATTGCAGAGGTTGCCTTGCACCCTGATAAGTTTGGGCAGCTAATCTTGGTCTATCGGTTGGCAAGTTTAGCATAGAAATGCCGTCTAATTGCTTCTGCCAGTAACTTAGTTGCTTTTCTAATACTTCCCCTTGCAACCATTGGCGTTGCCAGTATGCAAAGTCTGCATATTGGATTTTCAGTTCCGGTAGAGGAGAAGGCTGATTGCTGGCAAAGGCTGTGTAGAGTGCTGCTATCTCTTGAATCAGCACTCCAATAGACCAACCATCGGAGACAATGTGGTGCATAGTCAGCAGCAGGATGTATTGTGTCTCATCCAACCACAGCAGTTTTACTTGCAGCAACGAATCAGTTGATAAATTGAAAGGACGTTGAGCTTCTTGTGTAGTGAGTCGTCGTGCTTGTATTTCTCGTTCGGCTTGTGGCAGTTGCCGTAAATCTATTATTGGTAAACGTATTGTTAGGGTGGGATTAATTACCTGAACTGGTTGCCCTTTTTGTACGACAATAGTGGTGCGTAAAGCTTCATGTCGTTGCACGATTTCGTTAAAAGTTTGCTCTAGCGCGGCTAATTTCAGCGAACCTGTTAAATGTAGTGCTAGTGGAATGTTATAGAAAGGATTATTAGGGATTAATTGGTCAAGAAACCACAGCCGTTGTTGAGCAAAAGAAAGGGGAAGATTTTCTGACCGCAAAATAGGTACAAGAGGTCTAAAGCTGTGGTTATTAGTGCGATTAGATGCTTCTAGAAATTCAATAATTTCTGCTTTGCGCTCTTGAATTTCTGCACGCAATTCTGGTGTAAGAATTCCATCAGGGGCGTTAGCGCGAAACTTTTCACCATCAATAAAAACTTGAATATCTAAGCTGCGAAGATAAGTTAAAAATTCAACCGTATTCAAAATTAAACCCCTTCGCAAGTATTGTTATTTATTAGAAGTGAGTAGGCAGCTATGCTGGAAGAATATTGCTTGTATCATAAGCTTTTTAACATTTTTCAACTGGATAGTTCTTTTTGCCAAGCTGCACTGCTTATTACCTAACCCAGCATTTCTATCACACTTATAAGACTGCATAAATCATTCCTGGGAATGAAACTTGGATGATTATAACTATGGTATGAAGCTAAAAGAGAATGCAGTGAACAAGATATCGTAAGGTTTAGGCTCATGATATTCATGCCTCATAATTTTCTGCTTGTATGGCTGATTCAACTGCTGTCAATCGGCGTACTTGGCGGTGGAATCTACATTCTCTATGAGTGGTACGAACGAGAACTTGTAGGAACATCTTACTTGGTGGCGGGGCTAGTAATGATTCTGTGGACTTTTGCTGGTCGTTTTATCAGCTTGCCACTGTTGCGCCGTCCTGGAGCCGAAGAACCTAAGTTTATGCGTAGCAAAACTGTGCAACGTTTGCCACGACCGGATGGTAGTGTACTGCAAGTAGAGTTTTTTGGCCCTGAAGATGGTCAACCGATTATCTTGTCACACGGTTGGGGGCCGAACAGTACTATATGGTATTATGCCAAACGACAACTGAGCGATCGCTTCCGAGTAATTGTTTGGGATCTACCAGGGTTAGGAAAATCCGCCAAACCGAAAAACAACGATCATTCTATAGAAAAATATGCCCGTGACTTGGAAGCTGTTGTTGCCATAGCAGGAGATAAACCTGTTATCTTGGTGGGACACAGCATGGGTGGGATGATTAACCTGACATTCTGTCGGCTGTTTCCAGAGCAATTAGGGAGTCGGGTAGCTGGGTTAATTCTTGTAGATACTACTTACACCAATCCGGTAAAAACTTGTCTCTTTAGCAATCTGGCACGTAAATTGCAGAAACCGCTACTCGAACCTGTGTTGTACCTGACTATCGTGCTGTGGCCACTTTTTTGGTTGATGACTTGGCTCTCGTATTTCAATGGTTCGCTATACATCACTGTCGAACTATCTGGATTTACGGGTACTGAAACACGGGGTCAACTAAGTTTTGCAGGTCTATTATCAGCATTGGGTTCGCCTGGTGTTCTGGCTCGTGGCACACTGGGAATGTTGAAGTTCGATGAAACACAAACACTTGCAACTATTAACGTACCTGTGTTGGTTGTTTGTGGTAATTCAGATATAGCGACAAAACCTGTGGCGAGCGATCGCATGAAAGCAGAATTGCCTTACTCTGAAAGAGTCACCCTAAAACCAGGTGGACACATGGCATTGATGGAACGAAACCAGCAGTTTTCCGAAGCAGTCAGCACGTTTTCTGCTGGCTGCTTATAGCTCAATACAGTTCAGTTAAGCATTTCTGCCTTCTCTGCGCCTCTGTGGTTCGTTAAAAAAATTAACTTTGACAAAGAGTTTTAGCCTTAACTGAACCGTATTGGCTTATATCTAGGATCGCTACTGAAGCTTATTTAACGTGAGTTCGACAAGTATTATTTGACCTCTCCCCCAACCACTCTCCGACACGGAGAAGGGAGCAAAAGCTGAATTTTTCGCTACTCCTCCCTCTCCGAAACGGAAAGGGAGGCTGGGAGGGAGAGGTTTGTCGAACTCACGCTTATTTAAAGGCAGATGTACTTAGTACAGTTTTGCGTAAAAGCGTAGCGTTTCCAATGCAAGTCGAGGCATTAACAATGCAAGCCGACGCATTAACGATGCAAGCCAATGCATTAACGATGCAAGCCAATGCATTAACGATGTAAGTCGATGCATTAACGATGCAAGCCAATGCATTAACAATGCAAGTCGGCGCATTAACAATGCGGCCGACGTATTCATTGCCATTGCAGGGTATTGCCAAATTTAATTCGCTACGAATTAAGAAAATGCTGTACTTAGTACCTTTTGATTACTTCCAAAGTAAAGTTCGCCCAATTCTTCCAAAAAAACATCGGTCTGCGATTCTGGATTAAGGAAGTAGGGATGGATGGGAAGGATTTCAGCGCGAGGGTGGGTTTCTGGTGAAGACACAATCTGCTCAAGGAAAGTCAGGTAGTTTTCAGCAGTAGATTCCCAAGTGTACTTCTTCAGTACTCGTTGTTGACCAGCCTGGGCAAAATACTCCCACTCATTAGCATCACATAGCAACCGTTCCAAGCCCCGTGCAATATCAGCAGGATCTTCTGGGTCAACGAGTACGCCATATTCTTTATTTCCCTGTCGGAAGCTCTCGCTGGGGCCACCGTTCTTGGTTGCTACCACTGGTAAACCTGCAACTGCTGCTTCTAAGGGAGCAAGCCCAAAAGGTTCGTAAAGTGCAGTCAGCGCAAACACCGAGCGGCGTTTAACCATAAACCGATAGGCTGCTGCCAGTGATTCTTGAGACTGATCTGACAAGCCAAAGGCACTCACCTTGCCCCACAAGTCGTTTTCTTTGATAACTTCCCGAATGGGAGCTAATACCTCTTCAGCTATGCCGTCACTAGTTTCCTCTCGGAAAGGATCGTCCAGCCCTGCTGTAAGTACGACCAAGTTAGCTCGTTCCTGAAGTGTTGGACTGATTGCGAAGGCTTGCACTAGCCCTAATATATTTTTTTTAAGTTCTAATCGACTGGATGCTAGGATAACGGGCAAATCTCGACGTGGTTCTGCAATATCCCGTGCCAATCGCTCCTGAATGAACTGATAGGTAGCCTCCTCATTTTCGGAACGTGCCTTTGCACCGAAAATCGAGAAATCTGCTCCCGGTGGAATCACTGCAAAGCGGTTGTCGTCTTCTACATCCACTGCACCACTATAGACTCGATGAGAATACTGTTCAAAGCGTTCTTGTCGTGTACTGGTGATATTAATAGCCGAACGATTCATGCTCAGGCGTTCGGCTAAGATGCGATATCTGAAATTAAATTGCTCGTCTATGTCTGTGAGATTTTCTGGGGTGGCTTCCAGTTTGTCGATCTTTTGAGCACCGAGAGAATGAGCAGTAAAGGTAAAAGGTATGCCTGTCTCCTCTTCAATTAGAACGCCACACAGTCCTCCATCAGCGTAGTGAGCAGTCATAGCATCGGGTAAACCACCTTGCTGCTGATAAAATTTCAAGATGTTGGGTATCCAATCAGCGACTAGATGAGGCCATAACAACTCTTTAGAAATAAATTCATTTGGCCCAGCTGGTAAACGAATAATGCGGACGTTATCGATCCCTGGATAAGTGTCAATCGCTTCGGCAAACTCTGGCCACTCCGGGTCAATAATTTGACGGGTGAGAATATCAACTTTATGACCCATTTGAGCTATGGCTATAGCGACTTGCTTAACGTAAACCAGCTGACCCCCAAAATCTGGGTGTTTCGTTATATGACTATTGCCTGAATCAAAATTGCCTTGAGGGTTGAGAAATCCAATGTGCATAGCCCACTTCCTAATACAGCTTGATTTCTACTAAAGATTTTTGTCTGAAGACCGCAGCAGAACACCTTAATGAGCTTGTTAAAAACTCCCAAGACTGAAAAACACAGGCAGTGAGGCTGTACATAAACGCCATGAAAAAATAAGCTTTTTCACATGGCGTGAAAAGTCAGTTGAGCTTAAACCCAGCCAATTCGCGCATTTTCCTAATGCTTAAGTTAATCACTACTGCGGCTGGTGCATATATACCGGATGGCATAAATGGTATGGCGATCGCTAACTCAGGGGGTTCTCAAAATTCCACTTCTTCTCGTTTAATTCCCGTAGTTTCAGCCTTATCCATACCTTTTGCTGTCCAATAGATTGTGTCAATATATCTAGATAATTGTTCTACAGTCGGTGCTTCAAACAAGTTGCGTACAGGCAAATCTATTTGGAAGGTGTCACGGATACGGGAAGTTAGCACAGTCGCAAGGAGAGAATGACCGCCCAATTCAAAGAAATTGTCATGGATGCCTACTTGCTCTTTCCCCAAGACTTTAGCCCAAATTTGGGCAAGTAACTCTTCAACCTGCGATCGCGGTGCCACATAATCTTGATTATTAAAAGAAATTGTATCAGGCATGGGTAAAGCACGCCGATCCACTTTACCATTAGGTGTTATAGGTAGAGATTCCAGTACCATATATGCACTTGGCACCATATATTCTGGTAACTTTTCTTTGAGGAATTGGCGAAGTAAGGATGCAAAGCTTTGCACCTCTTGCATCGCTATCTGTTCCTGGTTGAGAACAACATAAGCTACCAAGTACTTATCATCAGGTACATCCTCACCAACAATGACAACAGTTTCTCTCACTGCTGGATGTTGATTCAACACCGCTTCAATCTCTGACAACTCAATGCGGAAGCCACGAATTTTTACTTGATTGTCAATGCGACCTAAAAATTCAATATTGCCGTCTGGTAAATAGCGGGCTAAATCACCCGTTTTATAAAGACGTGTTTTGGGATTATTACTAAAAGGATGAGGAATAAAGTGTTTAGTAGTAAGTTCAGGGCGATTGAGATATTCTCGCGCCAGCCCTTCACCACCGATATATAATTCGCCAGTAATGCCAACAGGTACAGGTTGCAAACAGGTATCTAATATATAAATTTCCGTGTTTGTAATGGGACGACCAATAGGCAAAAATCTATTTGGCGCTAAGTTTTCTACATAGTAATAAGAAGAAAATGTTGTATTCTCTGTAGGCCCATAAACATGAATTAAATGCTTTGGCGCACCATACTTAAGAATCTTTTTAACCCATCTTTTATCAACAGTCTCGCCACCAAACAGTAAATATCGCAACGAAGTAAAAGCTTGCGGAACATCTCTGGCAATCTGTTGAAACAAGGCAGTAGTCAAAAACAGAATACTGATACCTTTTTGTCGTAGTTGTAATGAAAACTCATGAGGTGAAAGGGTTACATCTTTGCTAATTCTTACAAGTTGAGCGCCGTTAAGTAGCGCTCCCAAAATCTCGAATGTCGCTGCATCAAAAGAAGTGTTTGAGGCTTGGGCGACTTTATCAAATGGTGAAAATTTTATATAGTTCGTATTGCATACAAGCCGATTTACAGCTTTATGAGGTACAGCAACTCCTTTGGGTTTTCCTGTAGAACCAGAGGTGTAAATAACATAGGCTAAATTATCACTATTTAAATCGCTTTTAAGATTATCTTGCTTTTCTTGGGTAATAATTTCCCAGTCTTTATCTATAGAAATAATTGGATTTGAGAAACCTTCAAAATGCTTGAGCAAGTTTTCTTGTGTCAGCAATACTGAAACTTGTGCGTCTTCAAGCATAAAATTTAGACGCTCTTGAGGATAGCCGGGGTCTAATGGAACATACGCTCCCCCAGCTTTCAGAATTCCCAACAACCCAATTATCATTTCTATAGACTGTGAAATGCAAATGCCGACTAAAACTTCTGAAGATACTCCGATTTTTTGTAAGTACTGTGCTAATTGATTGCTGCGAGTATTCAATTCTTGATAAGTCAGTTGCTCGTTAGCAAAGTTTACTGCTATAGAATCAGGATACTGTTGTACCTTTTCTTCAAACAATTGATGGATACACTTATATTGAGGATAATCTGCTTGGGTGTTATTCCATTCCACCAATAACTGATGTAACTCCGCTTCACTTAATAACGGTAAATTTGCAATTCGTTCTTCTGGATTTGCAACTATAGCTGACAACAGATTTTTAAAATGTTCCACCATCCGGCTAATAGTGGCTCGATCGAATAAATCTGTGTTGTAAACTATCACACCTCGGAGTCCGTTAGAATACTCCCAGTTTGCACCCCATAAGCTCCTAAAATCCTCAGAACACTTCCATAAATGCAGTTCTAAATCAAAACGCGTTTTTTTGATATCAATATTCATAAAGCTAGGTACTAATCCAGGCAGCTCTAGCGCTGACATTGGCGCATTTTGAAAACCAAACACCACTTGAAATAGTGGATGATGGCTCAAGTTACGCTCTGGATGTAGTTCTTCAACTAACTTTTCAAAAGGTAAATCTTGGTGGCTGTATGCTTCTAACGTTACTTCCCGTACTCTACCTAGTAGTTCCCGAAAAGAGGGATTTCCAGATAAGTTGCTACGTAGCACCAAACTATTGACAAAAAAACCAATTATTCCTTCAATTTCGCTGCGATTACGGTTAGCAATTGGCGAACCTACCGCGATATCTTCTTGGTGTGTATAGCGATAAAGTAATGTTTGAAATGCTGCCACCAGTGTCATAAATAAGGTGACACCTTCTTGCTGTGACAGCTTTTCTAGTGCATCAATTAGCTTGAGCGGTAACTCTAGAAATTGGGTTGCTCCTTGATAACTTTGTATAGCTGGCCTTGGTTTGTCAGTAGGCAGATGCAGTATGGAAATATCGTTTAGTTGCTCCCGCCAGTAAGCTAACTGGGTTTGGAGTACTTCTCCTTGCAGCCACTCGCGCTGCCAGTGAGCAAAATCGGCATACTGAAGAGGCAGTTCTAATAGAGGAGAAGGCTGGTTTTGTGCAAAAGCTGCGTACAGCGTTCCTAGTTCCCGAATCAGTACCCCCATAGACCAATCGTCGCAGATAATGTGGTGCATATTCAGTAATAGAATATGTTCTGTCTCAGAAAGGACGAGGAGTATTACTCGCAGCAATGGCCCGGAGGATAAATCGAAGGGATGTTCTATCTCTGCGGTAATAATGCACTTTGCTTTAACCTCTTGTTCATCATCTGGCAATTGCTGGAGGTCTAATACAGAAAGAGGTATTGTTAAGCTGGGTGCGTTAGCGTAGCTTTCCGCAGGAATCGCCTGTAGGGGTTGCCCATCCGACACAATAAAAGTTGTGCGTAAGGTTTCGTGGCGACGCACGATTTCGTTAAAAGTCTGTTTTAGTGCGGCTAACTTAAGCGAACCTGTCAAGCGAATTACTGTCGGCACATTGTAGATAGCATTGCCAGGGATCAATTGGTCGAGAAACCATAGCCGTTGTTGAGCAAAAGATGCTGGAAAGACGAAGACTTCTTCAGAAGACATAACGATCCTTAATTTAAATTTTGCGCTTTCTCAATACAGGCTTTTAGCTGTGCGGCGAGAACTTGGATATGGGGTTTTCTCAGCATAGTTAGGTGATTGCCAGGAATATGATGAATTTTCGTTCCTCCCACAATTAGCCGATCCCAGCCCATACTCGGATCTTCTTTGGCAATACTTGATTCAACCTTGGTTCTGAAAAGATTAATTCGTTTAGGGTAGGCTTGCGGAACGTAGTTAAGAACTGCTTGGCTATTGGCATAATAAACACGAAACATTGGACGAATTGCTAACTCGCTTAAAAGTCTTAACTTGGATTCTTCAGGTATAACGTTAACCGTGGCATCCTCTTTTAGGGTGAGGTGAGAGAAGAGATTTGTTTGGAGCGATCGCGTTAGCGACTCCCAAACAGAATTTTGCAAAATTTTATTAAAATTAGTCAACCGAGAAATTAAACTGTTAATTCTGTTATTGGCGATCGCAATAATTAGATAAAAATAATCGAGGAAAAAGGGCCATATATATCGCGCCACTGTCGTCAGCATAAACTTGAAACCACTACCCAAAGAAGGTACATTGCCTGGAATTGGTGCTAAAGTGTCAAGCACAGCAAGTAAAGCCACTTCTTCCCCAGACCTTTGGAGTTGTTGAGCCATTTCAAAAGCAACCCAACCTCCAAAAGACCAACCTCCTAAAAAATAAGGGCCTTTGGGCTGCACTCTACGCAATGCTTCAATGTAGTGAGTAGCCATATCCTCAATGCGAGTTAATGGAGAACTTTTTCCGTCAAGTCCAATGGGTTGTAGCCCATAAAATGGTTGATTTTTTCCCAAATTAGCAGCTAATTCGTAATAAGGAAAAACAACACCAAAAATTGGATGGACACAGAAGAAAGCTGGACTTGAACCAGCAGGTTGAATCGGAACTAAGGGAGACCACGAGAGAGAATCTGCTTTTGAGGATAGAGCAGTTGCTAAACTTTCAATTGTCGGATTTAAAAATAAGGTAGATAACGGTAATTCGTTCTCAAACCGCTTGTGTATTTGCTTCAGGAGGCGTACAGTTAAGAGCGAATCTCCTCCCAAGTCGAAAAAGTTATCGTAAATTCCCACACGCTCAATATTAAGCACTTCAGCCCAAATTTTTGCCAAACTTGATTCGGTTGGAGTCCGAGGAGCGATAAATGCTTTATCTACTGAGTGGCTAGTTGGAGTGTTGAGTTCTGTTAGTGCCAAACGATCCACTTTACCACTAGCTGTTAGAGGCAGAGAATCTAGCATTACAAAATCTTTTGGGATCGTGTATTCTGGTAATTTTTCTTTTAAGAATTTACGTAGTAGTGACGAGAAATTTTGCATCTCTACATTGAGAACAATATAAGCTACCAAGTACTTATCACCAGATACGTTTTGTTTAACAATTACTACTGCTTTTTGGACACTTTGATGCTGACTCAGGACTGTTTCAATTTCTGACAGCTCAATGCGGAATCCACGAATTTTTACTTGATTATCGATGCGTCCTAAAAAATCAATATTACCGTCCGGTCGATACCGAGCTAAATCACCTGTTTTGTAAAGTCGCACTCCCTTTTTATCACTAAAAGGATTGGGAATAAACTTTTCAATAGTTAATTCAGGGCGATTAAGATAGCCTTGTGCCAATCCATCACCACATATATATAATTCGCCAGTAATTCCAATTGGTAAAGGTTGTAAATGTTTATCTAATATATAAATTTGAGTATTAGGAATAGGGCGACCAATAGGCGGCTTGTCAATTATATGACTAATCTCTGCAACAGTTGACCAAACCGTTGCTTCAGTAGGGCCGTAAGCATTAAAAAACCGACGATGAGAGTTACACCAACGTTTTACAATATCATCGGTGCAGGATTCGCCTGCACAAATAATAGTTTGCAATGCTGGAAGTGATTCTGTAGGTAGTACTGCTAACACTGCTGGCGGAAGGGTGATGTGAGTAATAGCTTTTTCGCGCAATAATTTGAGCAAAGGTTGTCCGGGTAAAAGGGATTCTTTGTTTGCTAAATAAAGAGTTGCCCCTATTTGTAGTGCCATGATAATCTCAAAAATTGAGGCATCGAAACTTAATGATGCGAATTGCAGAATTCGGTTACTCGGTTGCAAGTTGAAAATTTCAACCTGAGCTTTTGCTAAGTTTGATAACCCTCGATGCTGAAGCAAAACACCTTTAGGCTTTCCTGTTGATCCAGAGGTGTAGATGACATAAGCTAGGTTGTCAGATGTTACGCAGGTGGTTGGGTTTTCTTGGCTGTGTTGTGTAATAGTTGCCCAATCTTTATCTATGTAAACTATTGACAAGAGATCCCCCCAACCCCCCTTAAAAAGGGGGGCTAAAGAGCAATGAGTGAGCAAGATTGAAACTTGTGCATCTTCTAGGATGAAGTTAAGACGTTCTTGAGGTAAGCTCGGATCTAAAGGCAGGTATGCTCCACCTGCTTTGAGGATGGCTAATAATGTGACGATCATCTCTAGTGATCGCTCTACGCAAATACCTACTAAAACATCAGGGACTACTCCCAATTTTTTCAGATAATGTGCAAGTTGGTTGCTGCGTATATTTAACTCTTTGTAGCTGAGTTGTTCATCGCCAAAAACTAGTGCGTTCGCGGAGCGTGCGTTTAACGCAATCGCGTCCGGAGTTTCCTGCACTTGTGCTTCAAATAACTGATGAAAACACTTATTCTCTGGATAGTCTCGTTTAGTGTCATTCCAATCAATTAATAACTCTTGTCGTTCTTCTTCAGTAAGCAAAGACAAATCTGAAATCCGCTGTTCTGGATTGGCAACAATGCTTTCTAGCAGCGTTTGGAAATGTCCCAGCATTCGCGTAATGGTTTTATCATCAAATAAATCGGTGCTATACACCATTTGTCCTTTCAAACTTTCCAAGTCTTGCCACAAATGGAATTCTAAATCAAGTTTTGCGGTTTTGCTATCGAACTCAAATTGCGAAAGCGTTAACCCAGATAACTCTAGGGTTTCGATAGGAGTGTTTTGTAGGCTAAATACAACCTGAAAAAAAGGATGATAGCTCAAATCTCGCTCTGGGTGAAGTTCCTCCACCAACTTTTCAAAAGGCAAGTCCTGATGACTGTATGCTTCTAAAGTTACCTCTCGCACTCGATTCAACAATTCTCGAAACGTCGCCTTGCCTGAAAAATCTGTACGTAACACCAAGCTATTGACAAAAAAACCAATTAATCCTTCTAGTTCGCTACGATTGCGATTAGCAATAGGTGAACCAACTGCAATATCCTCTTGCTGGGTGTAGCGATAGAGCAAAGTCTGAAACGCTGCCAGCATTGTCATGAACAAGGTAACGCCTTCTTGAGAACTCAGTGCCTCTAGCGCTTGAGTTAAGGAGTGTGGTAGCTCTAAAAATTGTTTTGCACCTTTGTAGCTAGGAACTGCTGGTCTTAGTCGGTCGGTGGGGAGATTCAATACCGAAATTCCGTCTAATTGCTTTTGCCAATAAGCTAACTGGGTTTGTAGAGGCGAAGTGCCGTTTGCTGCCACTCCTTGTAGCCACTCCCGTTGCCATTGAGCGAAATCTGCATATTGAATGGGTAGTTCTGGCAAAGGCGTAGACATAGAGTTGCTTGTCGTTAGACATTGCTTATCTTCTACGAAGGCTTTGTATAATACCCCCAATTCTCTAATTAGCACTCCAATTGACCAACCATCCGCAACTATGTGATGTAGATTTAGTAGCAGCAGATATTTTGCTTCATCCAGTTGCAGCAGCTTTACTCGCAGCAATGGCCCAGTGGTGAGATTGAAAGGATGTTGAGCCTCTTGGGTTACGATTTGCTGCACTTGTGTGTCGCGTTCTGGGCTGTCAAAATTGCGTAGGTCTATTAAGGGAAGAGGTATGGTTAAGCTAAGTGAAATTGCCTGTACTGGTTGCTGCTCTACCATAAGAAACCTAGTACGTAACGTTTCGTGGCGACGTACAATTTCGTTGAATGTCTGCTTTAAGGCGGTGAAGTTGAGGGAACCTGTCAGGTGAAGTGCTGTTGACACGTTGTAAAATGGATTCCCCGGTGCTAACTGGTCGAGAAACCACAATCGCTGCTGGGCGAAAGAAGTGGGAAAAACGAAAACCTCTGCTTCCTCAGAAAAATTAAGTTCTTCATCATCTGTGAGACTACTGTAAATATACTGGCTCATAAGTGAATGGCAAACAGTTGTGGTGGAATTTGTGGAAACTTTTTCTCAGCCCATTGAGACGCGATAAATCGCCGTCTCTACAAGTATTTTGGGCTGAACTGAAACGTATTGGCCTAAAGACTGGCGTGTTTTCTCATTGCGGCATAGTGTCTTGCTGTTGTATTAATTTCAATTACTAACTCTGTGCCTTGACCTAATTGAGAATTACATTTAAGTTTACCTTGATGTTTTTCAACTATAATTTGCCGACTAATTGATAGCCCCAGTCCTTGACCTTTGCCTACTGGCTTAGTCGTAAAAAATGGTTCAAATATATGTCTTTGGATATGGGGCAGAATGCCTTTGCCATTGTCAAAAATGCGAATTATAGCTTTGTGCTTTTTATCCTGTTGGTTGTTTAGCCAATGTTCATTACTATTGACCAATGATAAATGGCTGCTAACAATTTCTGTATGAATTAAAATTTTGGGAGTAAAGGAATTATCATGCTTCATCCTCTCTTCTAAGGCATCAATGGCATTTGTTAAGATGTTCATGAATACCTGATTTAGTTCACCTGGATAACACTCGATTAAAGGTAATTCCCCAAAGGTTTTAATTACTTGAATCCTGGCTCTATCAGGCTTTTCTTTGAGACGATGCTGCAAAATTCTGAGAACACTATCAAATCCTTGATGGAGGTCAACTTTTTTCATTTGACCTTCGTCAGAGGTTGAAAAGTTCTGCAAGGCGAAAACAATTTCTTTGACGCGTTCAGATCCGGCTCGCATTGACCACAGCAATTTTAAAAAGTCTGTCTTCACAAAACCAAGGTCGAGGCGTTGCAGATGTAAGGCAATAACTGGGGTAGGTGTGGGATAGTGATGTTGATAAAGTTCTATGATTTTAATTAAGTCTTCAGCGTATTGGCTGGCGGGATGGAGATTGCCGTAGATGAAGCTAACGGGGTTGTTAATTTCGTTAGCCATATCCGCCACCAGTTGACCGAGATTAGCCATTTTCTGGTTCTGCAATAACTGCCTTTGGGTATATTTGAGTTCTTCGAGGGTAGTTTCTAGCTGCTGTGATTTTTCCCTAACTTGGTCTTCAATAGACTGGCGTTGGGCGATTTCTCTTTGGAGTTGTTCAAAAAATTGGTATTGTTGATTAGCGTAAGCGCAGCTCGTCGTAGACATCGCCTTATCCTGAGTAATATCCTTGTGCGTCCCCGCCATCCGTATCGGTTTACCGGATTCATCCCACTGAAATACTTTGCCACAAGTCAAAATCCACTTCCATTCCCCGGATTTGGTCAGCATTCGCAATTCGACTTCAAACACAGGTGTGTATCCTTGGAGATAATCGTGCAATGCTTGGCGAATTCTCGGTAAATCTTGCGGATGTACAAGTTGCTCAAAGGATTGATAATCGTTGTCGATTTCGTCTACTTGATATCCCAGAATGCTTTTCCATTGGGGATCGTAATAAGTTTTATCAGTAACTAGATTCCAATCCCATAACCCCAAGCCACTGGCGATTAATGCCATTTCTAAGGCGGCTTGTGAAGATTGACAAGGATCTAAATTTTCTTGAGATAAGTCTTTTGCTTCTGGGAAACTCTGAGAATCTGGTACTGAAAATGGAGTTTCCGGTTCATAGGTATTGGGTTCTTCGATATGCATAGCCGCTGGTACGATGAGGAAGATATTTTGTAGCTCTCTCTCCACGCTGTCTTAGCACCCTGACGATCCAGTTATGATTGATTGGGCTGTAATTTTGGTCAGAGATATATCAGCCCAGATCATAAATTTGGATGGAATTAAAAAAAGTAAACAAATGAGTGTAACCTATGTTGCGATCGCAATTGGCGATTTTTGAGAAAAAGATCGCTCTATTGTGTGCATCTACATTCTAAGATATGTCTAAAAAAAGTAGTTCAAATCACATATAATTACCTAAAAACTCAGAAAAATTTGTAAAAAAATTGTCAAGGCTTGTTTGTAGCTTTTTTGGTAATAGCTAGCTGCTATTTATACTAAACACCAAACATCATGGTGTGAAAAAATTTTATGCTGAATTAGAGCCAATCAGTAATGACTATAGATGAACTAGTACTGCTACTAAAAGCCAGTCAAGCAACCGGTTTAACGACACTCCAAGAGTTGATCTTGCGTTCTTCGTGGGAAGGAAAAACCTACACCAATATAGCCTGCGAAGCGCACTATGGCGAAGAACGTGTTAAGAAAATTGCTGCTCATCTATGGCAAGTACTGAGTAATTTTTGTAAAGAACCAATAAATAAATCCAATTTCCGCTTGACTTTAGAAAGCCATCCTCTCAGTGAAGCGCATCAGCAGTTAGTTAAGGAATTCAACCAAGCAGCCACAGCAATCTCCTTAGAATTTCCGAGTGGGCCAGTATCCCTTAATTCCAGATTTTATATCCCTCGTCCGCCAATTGAAGAACTCGCTTATGCAGAAATAGCTAAACCTGGAAGTGTTATTTGCATCAAAGCACCTAAAAAGATGGGGAAAAGCTCTTTGATTGTACGGTTGCTTGCACGCGCTAAAAAGCAAGGCTTTCACACCGTAACTTTGGACTTTCAACAAGCAGACAAAGCAGTATTTACCAGTTTGGATAAATTTTTACGCTGGTTCTGTACAAATGTGAGCCAGGAGTTACAACTAGAACCAAAACTTAATGATTATTGGGATGAAGATATGGATAGCAAAGTTAGCTGTTCTATCTATTTCCAACAATATTTACTATCTGCGCTCTCAAGTCCCCTGGTTTTGGTATTAAATCAAGTGGATTGGGTGTTTAAGGATCAGGAAATAGCTGGAGAACTGCTACCATTGGTGCGATCGTGGCATGAACAAGCCAAAAGGGTAGAAATTTGGCAAAAATTACGTCTGGTTCTGGTTTATTCAACGGAAATTATTGTTTCCATCAGATTGACTCAATCGCCATTTAATATTGGTTTGAGAATTAATTTACCTCCCTTTACGAAAGAGCAGGTGCAGGATTTAGCCCAACGTCATGGCTTGGATTGGACAGATGGCAAAGATGCTGAAATTTTGATGGCAATGGTAGGAGGAAATCCTTATTTGGTGAGGTTGGCATTCTATCACCTTGTAGGTAAAAGGGGATTAAAACGGGATTTAGGGCAGTTATTGCAACAAGCACCCACAGAAGCCGGAATTTATCACGATTATTTCAGACAGTATGTGTTAGCGCTACAAGATGAGCCAGAATTGGGAGATGCTTTTTTGGAAGTTATTAGTACTGCAAATTATGTGAAATTAGAGCCAGCATTGGCAGATAAATTACAGAGTTTAGGACTAATTAATTTAGAAGGCGATCGCAGTACTGTTGCGTGTGAATTATATCGGTTATATTTCCGGCAATATCTGAAAAAAGTGAGAGTTTAAATATTATAAATACTAGTACTTAGATAAACTCTGCTAATATAGCTTCTTCTACAACTTTCTCTAAAGAAAAGCGATCGCACTCATTCACCTCTAAACCACCAAAGGCGATCGCTTGTAGATTTACACTTCTTTTCTAGAGCGATGTCTCCGATGGGCTACGCCTACGGTAGCTTTCGGCTTAATGATATACCAAAATGAATGTGCGAATTACTTAAATGAGTAAGCAAATTGGGGTTTGAGAAAGTAAAAGCTCATTTTACTTGCGGAAAACACCAAAATGAGTAAGCAAAAGTTTATTTTGAGAAAGTAAAAGCTTATTTTACTTGCGGAAAACACCAAAATGAGAAAGTCAAAGCTGCTTTTGAGTAAGTCAAAGCTTATTTTGCTTGCGGAAAACACCAAAATGAGAAAGTCAAAGCTCATTTTGAGAAAGTCAAAGCTCATTTTGAGTAAGTTGAATGGCATTTTTACTTAGTTCAATATGAATTTTAGTCTAGGCGATCGCGCTTTTCAGTTTTATTACGGTATGCTTTGCACAAAACTAGCTTATTGTGGATTTTGGGGGAGGCGATCGCAAAAATATGCTAAACTTTCACGCACAGTAACAGTATTAAGATGATTTGCCCCTAACCGTCGCTGAAAAATATCTAATGCGTAGTGATCGCAGTTGCAACAGCTGTTAATGTTACAAGTTCCATAATTTAATAATGAAATACGATATTGCACGGGGAGATACAAATGCAGTTCTGTCTATTGCGGAAATATATCACACATATTTAGCAGTTAACCCTATATCCCAGCTTACAATAAATTGCAAGGCTAATAGCTCAAGTCCACTCAAGTGGACTAAAACCCTTTCTGAGTTTTCTAAAGAAGACTTTAGCTACATAGGTTTCTAACCTATGGCGGGTAATGCAACAGACGCCATATCTCAGACTTACGGATTTGAGTTTAATAGATTTTAAGTGGCGGATGATTTGAAAGAATAAGCGGTAAAAGTGACATTTTGCACTCTAACAAACCCCCACCCCTTTCCAATCCTTACAATGGAAAGGGGTTTTATTCACTTTCCTTCTTGAGGGAATCTCAAAGTAAACACACCAACTGATGCAATTTGATACCCAACTACTACCACGCATTAATGCTACAGCCAAAAGAGAAAATGGTAAACAATATTATGTAGATACCAAGGGAAATCGCTTCCCCAGCGTGACTACAATACTTAATGCCACCAAATCACAAGCAGACCGAGACAGATTATTAAACTGGAAAGCGCGTGTTGGTACAGAAGAAGCTACCCGCATTACTACAACTGCTAGCCGTCGGGGAACCCAAACACACAAGCAAATTGAGCGCTACCTTCTTGGACAAAACCCTGTTTGTCCCGAAGCGAGTCGCCCTTATTGGGAGAGTATCAAGCCAGTTTTAGAACAAATCGACACAGTTAGACTTGTAGAAGGCTCAGTTTTTCATCATGATTTGAGCTATTCTGGCAAAGTTGATTGTATTGCCAGCTATCAAGGTATTCCCTGTATTTGCGAGTGGAAAACAGCAGACAAACCCAAAGGTTCAATTGAGCATTTATATGAACATCCACTGCAACTTACGGCATACATAGGAGCAGCTAACGAATATTATCGAGATTATGGCATTCAGCTAAAGCACGCTCTCTTAGTAGTAGCGATTCCAGAAATGCCAGCAGAGGTATTTTGGTTTGAATCAGCAGTCATTAAAGATTACTGGGAACAGTGGGAAAAAAGAGTTACTGAATATTGGGAACGCAGAAGTGTTTGGAGTTAATCAGTAGGATTGCACAATTACCGAAATACTGTATTTCGTTACGTAAAGTAAATTTTCATGTGTAGTAACAACAACCAATCTAACCTTGTAATGGCAAGACAGTAATTAACCCAGAAAATCTTGCAAAATCACTTATGTTGTGAGTGAGTAACTGAGGAATGCCATAAACTAGCATCGTAGCGACAATATTTGCATCATGAACTTGCTTACCACCGCTAGAAATTTCTTCCATGAGTGTCAGTAACCTTTCTGTCACTTGAGAATTATCTTCAGCCACCCGAAATCGGTTATAGAAATAGCGGAGATCCTGAATTACTATTGCAATGGGTAGTGGGTTGGCAAATTGTTGCGGACGGGTAAAAGTAGCCAAATATTCCCGCAATACTTGTCGGCTAATCCACAACTCAACTCCTGCATCATAAAAACCTTGGATAGCCTCCATCGCAACTTGGTGAAATGGAGACTGAATCTGACTAGCGTACACCAGGATATTTGTGTCTAGAAAAACAGGTTCACCGCCCTCAATCACCATACATATCCTCACGTGTTAAAGAAAGATTTTCAGGCCAAGGGCCATAATTATGCACAGGAAAGTTTAGAGGAGGACGCTTTTCCTTGCTCTCTGCTTTCTCAGCCAAAGGCTTTTCATCAATTACTATTACTACCTGATGCTCACCCTCTGGAATATCCAATGGTAATTGCGCTGTAATCTTACCATCTTTGGTAACTGTGGCAATTGTTTCTATAGCTTTCATCTCATTCTTCCTTTTCAATCCATTACAGCTAATACAGCTTTCGGCAATAACTTATCTTTAAACCAAACAATTCTAGCGGGGACATCATTTAATTGTACTCCCGCTTTTTCTAAATTAAGTCGCTCGGAAATTGCCAAAATTAAGTCATCACGTCCAGCCCGCCGCACCTGAGAAAACTTCTTTTGTAAATATTCTGGTCGCCAATAACCAACAATTTCTAATAAGAATGTGCGTCCATCAGCATGAACCAAGCGAAAATCGGGAATCATCACACTACCAGGAATTGGGATCAAATCAACTTCTCGTTCTAACGCCCAACCACTTTTCAATGCATCCCATTTATCAGCAAAAGATGCTTCTAACATACTATCGTAGGGCTTACCTGGTGGATAATGGGATACCAAACCACATTCGGAATTGAGAGTGAAACGTCCAGTTTTCCAAGCATTTGTATAAGCGTCACGGGTTTGGAGAATCGAAGAAAGACTCCATTTAGTAACGTGAAGTAAAGCAGGAATAAGTTTAGCGATCGCTAACCCATATCGCGTACTAGGATTAAACAAGCTCGTCGGCCCATCTATCGTAATTGTAAACCCGTGGTCAGCATCGCCCTCAATATAAGCCATCAATTGAAACAACTTCAAATAGCGAAATAATAGCTTATATTCACCCGGAACATTCCGATGAGCATTTAACACCAGTTGACTGGCTTTATAAAACACACCCTGCACCTGAGATAAGTTATATCGATTTAACACATCTGGCGCTGTCGGTGCATCAAAAACAGTCAAAATTTTATTCTCAGATAAATCAGCATATAACCCATTACGAACCTGTTCTAATAAAACTTCCCGCTCAAGTTCTTGAGTTAACTCATCAGCAATTTTACTCAGAGTAACTTGTGTTGATTCTCGACTAGAAACAGACTTTGCAGCCAGAGAAAACACCCGTTCTCTTAACATTTGTGGTTCCAAAGGACTAACCACCTCAAAAGTACAAAAACTGCTTTTGAGAATATAAGCTAATCCCCGCTTCACCCGATAATCTGTCGAATCTCCTTCAAAATCAATCAGTTGTCGCTCAAGCACACCTTGAGTTTTACCCACTGCTGATTGAAAATAATTAATTAACTCAATCGCCAAATCCGAAGTTGCTCGATCAATCTTCAGTCTCTTCGGGATGATCTCCTCCCCGTTTTGGCGATGCATCAGTAAATCTGTCGGTAACATCTGCTGAATTTTGGATTTTAGATTTTGGATTTCCGGTTGAATAATTAATTTCTATCTGTTCCGCAGCCTTCAAACTTTTTTCCTTTCCACTCCCATACACAACCTGTAACTTCCCTTTCTTTTCTCCCTCTGCTTTTCTCTCCCCTCTTCGCCTAGCCGAAGTCCCTTCTTCACTCGTATCTTCCGCCACCACCTCATATAAAATCGCCTGCTTATTCTCAATATTCCCCTTCCGTAAAATCCTCCCCAAGCGCTGAGTATACTCCCTAGCCGAACCAGTCCCCGATAAAATAATTGCAACAGTTGCCGCAGGTACATCAACCCCTTCATTCAACACATGAGAAGCAACCAAAGTATTATATTTACCCTCTCGAAACTTTGTTAATATCTCATGGCGTTCTTTCACAGGTGTTTGATGAGTAATTGCCGGAATTAGCAAGTCTTGAGAAATGCGGTAAACCGTTGCATTATCCGCAGTAAAAATCAAAATTCTCGCCGGATAATGTTCTGCCAATAAATTAACTAAAATTCGCAACTTCCCATCAGTACCCAAAGCGATATCTTTCGCTTCTCGATGCGCTAACATCGCCCTCCGTCCAGATTGCGATCGCGCGCTCATTTGCACGAACATTTGCCAACCTTGCAAACTCCCCAAAGAAATCTTTGATTGCTTCAAAAAGTCATTGCGGGTTTGAATTAACTGATTGTATCTTTCCCGCTCAAGTTGCGATAACTTTACCTTAATTTGGACAATTTCATGCTCCGCTAACGCCTTCCCCGCTAAATCTTCAGCGCGTTTGCGATATACTTCTTGTCCAATAAGGATATTTAAGTCAGCGTGTTTCCCATCAGTACGTTCTGGTGTGGCAGAGAGTCCCAGACGATAAGGTGCGATCGCATATTCAGCAATTACCCGATTAAAATCTGTCGGTAAATGATGGCATTCATCAAAAACAATTAACGCATATTGATTTCCCAAGGTTTCAGCGTGAATTGCGGCACTATCATAAGTTGCAACTAAAATAGCCGTTCTATCCCGCGAACCACCTCCCAACAATCCCACCTCGGCATCAGGGAAAGCCGCAACTAAATGTGCATACCACTGATGCATTAAATCCAAAGTAGGCACTACAATCAACGTCGTGCGTGGTGTTGACTGCATCGCCATTTGCGCTAAATAAGTCTTTCCCGCCGCCGTGGGAAGCACAACCACCCCTTGTCTACCCGCCAGTTTCCAAGCCGCTAGCGCTTCAGTCTGGTGGGGATAGGGTTCCATTTCCAGGGTAGGAACCAAATCTATAGGATAAAATTCCTTGGCCTCATCGATAAAATAAACATCTTCCGCTTGTAGTGCTTCTACAAGCGATCGGTATTTAACTGCTGGAATGCGGAATTTTTCAACTCTATCATCCCACGTAGCGTAATCCATCCAACCTTTACCGCGTGGTGGTGGATGCAAAATTAATGTGCCACGATCAAAATTTAATGTAGGGGTACGAGCCATTTTGGGGATTGGGGAAGGTGGGGCCCCCTCTGGAGATAAGGGGTAATGGGCATTGGGGATTGGGCATTGGAATTATTTCTATTCGCCATGCCCCATTTCCTAGTCCATTGATTACTAATAACGTAAAAAGTGCATGATTAATCCAAGTAATTCAGATAAAACTCAACTAGATGCCCTCATTAGTCACGGAATGTCCTATCGGCAAACCAACAATAACCTTGCCGAATCCTACAAAGAACAGCGACAGAGCTTTCTGCTGAAACGGCTGCAATTGCAGGCGCAGATTATGCTGGTAGCTGGCTTGACTTTAACCGCTTTTTTTCTTTGGGCAAATTCCCAATTAGAAGGCAAGATATACGCCTTTAAAATCGGTATTGTAGTAGAACTATTCACACTAATTTGTTGGGGTTTATGTAAAACCTCTATAGGTCGTCGTTACCCAAACCTAATTTTTTTGAGCTTATGTTGGTCTGTAACTTGTGTAGTCCAAATTGATGTTGCTTTACTGTTTAATAGTCTAGAACCTAAAACCAATTTCTGGAATTTAATGTTTCTCACTCAGGCTACAATCGTTCCAGTACAATGGTGGCTACATTTAATAGCACAACTTGGGACAATTAGTTGCTATCTAATTTTATATTTATCATATAATCCCTTATTAAAAAACCCATCAGCTTTTTACATTGAGCAGGGATTATATTTCTTTTGGACTTGCATCATTTGTGTTTTCTCTGTCTATTTATACGAACGCTTGCGAAAAAAAGAATTTTACGCCCGTAGGTCAATGGAACTAGCCCAGCACAAATCAGAACGGCTGTTACTAAATATTCTGCCAGAGATGATTGCAGAACAATTAAAACAACAACCAACGACTATTGCCGATAGCTTTCTGGAAGTTACGGTGCTATTTGCTGATATTGTTGGCTTTACAGAGCTTTCAAGTCGGACATCTCCTGCGGAGTTAGTTGAGTTATTAAATACAATTTTCTGTTTGTTTGACCAATTAGCAGAACGTCATGGAATAGAGAAAATTAAGACCATTGGTGATGCATATATGGCTGTTGCTGGGTTGCCAAACCAATCTAACAATCATGCTCCAGCGATGGCTAATATGGCATTGGATATGCAAAAGGCTGTAGCTACGTTTAACGAAGAAAATAACCAATCTTTTTGCATTCGTATTGGCATTAGTACTGGGCCAGTAGTCGCAGGGGTGATTGGGCTGAAAAAGTTTGCCTACGACCTTTGGGGAGATACAGTCAATACAGCTAGTAGAATGGAATCTCATGGTATTGCAGGTAGTATCCAGGTTTGTGAAGCAAGTTATCAGCTTTTAAAGGATAAGTACTTATTGGAAAAACGAGGTTTAATTCAAGTTAAAGGTAAAGGTGAAATGATGACTTATATACTCAAGGAAATTAATTCAAAAACTTAATAAATAGGAGTCATAATTCAGAATTCAGAATTCAGAATCCTGAATATTGTGGCGTAAGCAAGATGCCCACCCCACAAGAGTTAATTGGATATTTTTTTATTTGAAAGTCTCTAATATGACTTCAATTCATACTGAATTCTGACTACTGAGTTTTGAATTCTTCTGAATAAATCTCTACTGTTTGACAGAGACTCAAAAACAAAACATATATAATTAAAGCGATAATTATAAGTATCAGATTATTTAAGCTTTGCTAAATCTAAGATTTACTACTTTAGATAGATTCGCCGCAAGTAACTACTTAGGTGTATATTCTTTTAATGCATGATAGGTGTTGAGCGATGTCTATAAAAGGCTATGCCTACGCATTTTCTAGCTGATTTTGGGAATAATCCTTTAGCTAGCTGCATAAAAGGAGAAGCTACATTGAAAGGAATACGTTCCCTTCTAGCACCCTATGCTGTGGCACTATTAGCTGTTGGTAGCGCATTACTACTAACACTATTGCTACAGCCACTACTGAAACCAACTATTTTTCTGCTGTTTTTTGCTGCCGTGGCGATTAGTGCCTGGTATGGCGGCATAGAAGCAGGGTTACTGGCTACTACTTTGTCTACTTTAGCCGTCAGCTACTTTTTCTTAGAGCCAGTGTTTTCGCTCTTGGTTGCGAGTCTAGACAGCATACGACGCTTAGGCTTATTTGTACTGATGACAACATTCATCACCTTGCTAAACTCAGAGTTACGCACTGCCAAACAACATCTACAAACGAGTTTGCAGAAGCGACAGGTGAGTGAGGCAAGGTTTAAAAGGTTGGTAGAGTCCAACATCATTGGAGTAATTGTAGCCAATATGGACGGGGCGATCGCAGAAGCTAATGATGTTTTTTTAGAAATGGTAGGTTATTCGCGGGAGGATTTACTAGCAGGGCGAGTTCGATGGCGCGACATGATACCACCAGAATATATTGAAGCTAACAATAGTGCGCTCGCAGAACTCAAAACTAAAGGCGTGTGTCAGCCCTTTGAAAACCAATACATCCGCAAAGATAACAGCCGCGTTCCCATCCTATTAGGTTGCGCTTTGTTAGAAAATACTCCAGAGGATGTTATCTGTTTTGTACTTGATTTAAGCCAACGCAAACAAGTAGAGCTTGCTCTTTCCAAAAGCGAAGAACGTTACCGCGCTTTTTTAGAGCATAGTTCAGAAGGTATTTGGTGCATCGAACTGGAAGTACCAATTTCGCTAGATTGCCCAGAAGATGAACAAATTCAACATTTTTACCAATATGTTTACTTAGCAGAATGTAACAATGTGATGGCGCAGATGTATGGCTGTTCTAGTGCCGAAGAAATTATCGGTGTCAGACTAGGAGACTTTCTTGTTCCCTCCGATCCACATAATATTGCATACCTGCGTAATTTTATCCGTTCTAACTACCGACTAATTGATGCCGAGTCTCATGAAATAGATAAGCAAGGTAATTCCAAATATTTTTTGAATAATCTGGTGGGAATTGTCGAAAATGGCTTTTTAGTCAGAGCGTGGGGAACTCAACGCGACATCACAGAACGCAAACAAGCAGAAGCAGCACTGCGTCAACGAGAAGATGAGCTACGCCTGATTACAAATGCTGTACCCGTCAAGATTTCTTATGTTGATAGTAAGCAGCATTATCGTTTTAATAATAAAGGATATGAAGACTGGTTTGGGCTTCCTGCTTCCGAAATTTCTGGTAAACACATAAGAGAAGTTTTGGGAGAGTCGGTTTATCAATCAATCCTTCCTTACGTAGAAACAGTACTCTCAGGAGAGCAAGTAACTTACGAAACCCAATTATCCGATAAAGATGGCAAAAACCATTACGTGAATGTTACTTACGTTCCCCAATTCAGTCAGCAAGAGAAAGTAGAAGGATTTGTTGTCCTAAGCACAGATATTACACTTCACAAGTTAGCAGAGCAAGAACGCGAACGACTGCTTGAGCGCGAACAAGCCGCACGCACCGATGCAGAAACAGCAAACCGGATGAAGGATGAGTTTCTGGCTACACTTTCTCACGAACTCCGTACACCACTAAATGCTATACTTGGGTGGTCGCAGATACTTAGGAAACGCAAATTTGATGAAAATGTTACTGGTCGCGCACTAGAGACAATTGAGCGTAACAGTAAATCCCTGAAACAACTGATTGAAGATGTTCTAGATGTATCACGAATTATTAGAGGTACACTTCATCTCAGCATGGAGCAAGTAAAAGTTATAACACTTATAGAGGCGGCAATTGATACTGTATACCCAGCAGCCCAGGCGAAAGAGATTAGTATCAAGTGTAGATTCGATCCAGAAGTAGAGGTAGTTGTGGGAGATGTCAACCGCTTGCAACAGGTTGTGTGGAATTTGCTCTCCAACGCCGTCAAGTTTACACCCAAAGGCGGAAGAGTTGATGTGCAATTGCAGCGGATTGAATCTTGCGTGCAAATTCAGGTGAGTGATACAGGAGGAGGAATTGCTGCCGAATTTCTACCCCATGTATTTGAACGCTTTCGTCAAGCAGATAGTTCCACCACGCGATCGCATGGTGGACTAGGATTAGGGTTAGCGATCGTCCGCCACTTGGTAGAATTACATGGTGGTACAGTCTGTGCCAAAAGTCCAGGAATTGGACAGGGGGCAACATTCGTTGTCAGTCTACCAATGAAAACCAT
Source organism: Nostoc sp. NMS8 (assembly GCF_017115045.1). Taxonomy (GTDB): domain Bacteria; phylum Cyanobacteriota; class Cyanobacteriia; order Cyanobacteriales; family Nostocaceae; genus Nostoc. The sequence goes on from NZ_JABXKK010000104.1 coordinate 55,788, forward strand.
TTAGAAATTTGTAAGCATCTAATATCAAAGAGTGATTCCAAGAATTCAGCAATAGTGTGGGAGTGTGTCACTAGACTTTCAAGCTAGTTATGAGTTATGAGTTAATTCAAAACTCTCAGCTTGATTAAAATGTCTAAAGAATTCGCAATTGGTAGTAAAGTCCGGGTTGTGGCACTACCAGCCTACGTCAAAACTGCTGAACCCATGCCCATGCTGCGCCCTCCTAATGTGATTCACATTGGCGAAGAAGGCATAGTTATTGACCGTAGACCCGGTGGATATTGGGGTATTCGCTTTACTAGGGGGGCTTTTCTCTTAGATAGTCAATACATCGAAAGCACAGATACCCCTCCCGAATCTCATTTAGAATGAGATATCTCGCAACCAAGAATTGTAAACTTGTGTAAAGTTGTGATTCTGGTTTGTACCATGATTTCCCGCCGCACTTTTTTAAGCATATTATTTGCCAGCTGTATTTCTGTCATCAGCTGGCTGAATTTCACTACTGCTGCGAATGCCCTTGGTGGTAAACTTCCTGCAATTAATCAACCCGCACCAGAGTTTACTTTGCCAACCAACACAGGTGATGGCAGAATTTCCCTCTCTGACTTGCGCGGTAAATGGCTAGTTCTGTACTTTTATCCTAAAGACTTCACCTCTGGTTGTACTATAGAAGCTCGTCGTTTTCAGCAAGACTTACCCCAATACCTCGAAAAAAATACCCAAATTATTGGCGTTAGTGCTGATGACATTGATTCTCATGCCAAATTTTGTGATTCAGAGGGATTAAAATTTCCCCTGTTGGCTGATACTGATGGTTCAATAAGTAAAGCTTATGGTTCCTGGCTCGGCTTTTTATCTATGCGCCATAGTTTTATCATCGATCCTCAAGGTGTCTTGCGCGAGACTTTCGTCAAAGTCAACCCAACCATTCACAGTTCAGAAGTGCTAGCACGATTAGACAAATTGCAGTCAGCGGCTTCTGCATAAAAAACAAGGGGTCTTAAGCCCCTTGTCTCACCAAGACTGATTTTGTGCAGCTTTACAAAAAATTGGTATTTAATCGTTTAATTGACGATAAACCCATATTTTTTGAGTACAGTTTTGGCTTGACTACCAGATAAAAACTGGACAAATTCCTTAGCGGCAGAAGTATTTTTACTACTCTTGAGTACAGCTATTGGATAGACAATTGGTGAGTGAAACTTATCATCAGCAGCGACTACGACTTTTACCTTGTTGGAAATTTTGGCATCAGTGGCATAAACTAAACCTGCTTCGGCGTTACCACTTTCTACTGCTGCCAAAACTTGACGCACATTGTTAGCAAAGACTAATTTTGACTTGAGGCGATCGTAAATTTTCAATTTCCTTAATACTTGCTCTCCATATTGACCGGCGGGTACACTTCTAGGTTCACCGATCGCAATTTTTTTAATCTTACTATCTGTTAAATTGTAAAAACTAGTGATGCCAACAACATCCTGAGCCACAATCAAGACTAGACGGTTATTTGCCAAGTTAGTACGGCTACCTGGTAGCAATAGTCCTTTTTCTTCCAAAGCATCCACTTGCTTTTTGCCGGCAGAGACAAAAATATCTGCTGGCGCACCTTGTTCAATCTGTTGTTGTAACGCACCAGAAGCCCCAAAATTATAACTAATATTGATATTTGATTTACTTTGTTGGTATAAAGGCTTAATTTCTTCCAACGCCTCTTTTAAGCTGGCAGCTGCGGACACAAGTATGTTGGTGTTTGACTGTGCTATTACAGGAGAAGGAGTAACTAATGGTAAACCAATTGCTAACAGCCAGCCAGCAACTACTATACCCAGGAAACCAAAAATTTGTCTTCTTTTCATAAAAAATGCGTTTGAAAGGTTTCTTCCATAAAATTGATGCTAAGTAAAATAGTACCAAATATACCAACACATAACCAACTATATCGGTAAAAATATGCCTAGAAAAGAACAAGGGTGGGTCACATTTCAAACCTCAGAAGAAGAGCGAAAGATTTTGGAAGAGTTTTGCGGCCAGTCTCAGCGAACCAAGACCGAGATTCTTCGGGAATTGGTACGTGGTCTTAATCAACACTCTCCATCATCAAACTCGCTAGCAAGTATAAACACAGAAGAGGAAGATATCTACACTCAAATACCTGAGATCGAAATTAGTATTCAAAAGAAACCACTCAAAGTTAGCTCCCGCAATATTCTCAAGGGTGTTGTGAAGCGAGTTGTCACTGGAGCGGTTAATAGTGAGGTGACGCTGGAGATTGTTCACAAAGTTGAGTTAACTTCGATTATCACCAGAGTATCGGTAGAAGAGTTAGATTTGTCAGAAGGGAAAGAGGCTTATGCCGTTATTAAGTCCAACGATATAGTTATTGCCAGAGAATAGGCTGTGGAAAGTAAGTCGGCAGAATAAAACCAAACTATGTTAACAAAAATGAATGAGGCTGAAACCCTCTTTCCTCATGACTTCTGCCGACGCTTAGACGATATAAAATGTTGTTGGTAGTCGCATAAATATATCGTCAATATTTATGGTTGTATGAAAATAAAAAACATAAAATTTTAGAGATTTCCTAAGAAACAACAGGCTTCCCTGTAGATACAACCTGTTCCACAATATCAATAGCCCGAATCACACCACCGGTTCGTTGAATCGCCTCTTGTAACCTGACTGCATTTTTTTTATAAGAATCTTCCGTCAACACCTTTTGTACAGCATTTCGCAACTTGGGAACAGTTAAGCTAGCAAGCGGTACCACTTCACCAGCACCAGCCCAAGCCAAACGTGCTGCTACTCCTGGCTGGTCATTAGCAATTGGTATTGCTACTATTGGTATCCCATTGTTTAGGGACTCTAAAGTAGTATTCATACCTGCATGGGTAATGGTGAGAGACGCTTTTTTAAGCAATTCCAATTGGGGTGCATAACCAACTACCAGAGGATTTCCCGGCAAGCTTCCCAGAGACTCTGGAGTTGCAGAACCACCTAACGAAATTACTAGTTGGGCATCCAAATCACTACAAGCTTCTGCAATAGACTTAAAAATTCCCAATAGGCGATTTTGTAAAGTCCCCATTGAGGCGTAAATCAATGGTTGTCCAGTCAATTTTTCATAAGGGAAATGAGGAAATTCCCGACCAATTGGACTATGATAAGGGCCTGTGAAATGGAAGCACTGGGGCAAATTTTCCCTTGGGAATTCTAATTGTGCAGGCTGTTGACTAATCTGAGCTAGTTGGGAATAGCGATCGTTAGAGCTAAACTGTGGGGGCAATTTCCAGTCTTGGCGATACTGATTGATTACCCCTGTAATGGGTTTTACGGTGCGACTCAGCAATGTATAGCCGGCTCGGTTACGTAATCGCGCCCACCAGGATGGATTGTAGCCCCAGGTTTTAAAATAAGGTGGGACGCTCGGTTCTCGATTCAGTACCACAGCACTACAAACTGTAATAAAAGGAATGCCTAGAAATTCTGCAACAGAACCTCCCTCTGGTGAAACTTGATCTACTAAAAGTGCTTCTACAACTGCTTCTTTGACTGCTGCTGGTGCATCTCTGAGCATAACAGCCACCTGATCTTTAAGAAAGTTGACGGTATATTGTAGTGCGGCGAGTCCACTCAGTTTACCTAACTGAGTTATCGATTCAGCGATCACTCCAGTAGGAAATTCAGATTCACCAACGGCTTGGAATTCTAACTCTGCCGCTAGTGTCTTGGATTTAGCATCAAGTATACCGAATAAGGTGACGCGATGACCCCGCTTTTGGAGTTCTTTACCCAAGGGGAGCATAGTGTTGAGATGACCAGTTGTTGCTGGACAGATCAGCCCATAATGAGTCATAACTACTGTTTCTGTATATTTACAATGATGTATATCAGAAAACAGTTACATAGGCAAAAGAAAAGAAATTTGGTTCTTCCCTGTTAAGAGTTCCCTATCTCTAGAAGTGATTCAGGAATCAAAGACGCTCGATAGCGCAGGGTTAGCGACTCAGGAGCGTCTGACTCGGTACCGCTTCGCTATCGGATTGCTTATATATGTACAATATTGATTATTGTTGTGTTCAAGCCAAGACAGGCTTGCCAGTAGAAACAGCTTGCTCAATATAGCGGTTCTTAATTGCATAGAATACAGACCATTTGTAGGGGCACAGCAATGCTGTGCCCTATTGTGTATTGCATCCAAACGAGAACCGCTATAATATCAGCCAATGCCTCTACTGGATTTTTAAGAACTTATCTAAAGCTGTAACTAGACTGGGAGGCCAACGGCGGATATTTTTTACCCAGTCAATATCCTTATAGCGGCTATCAAGTCCATAGGCTGCTACCCAGTTGCTTTCGGCTTCACCTTGTTCTCCATTTACCCAATACGCAGCAGTGAGGGCGGCACGCACATCAGCAAAGTTGGAGTATTTACGGGCGATATTTCGCATCTCGCGGATTGCTTGCTCTTTTTGACCTGTTTCATAAAGGGCGAGGGCATAGTTAGCACGGGCGAAGGCAAAATTTGGGGCTATCTCATTAGATTTTTTGTAGTCTGCGATCGCATCTTCCCATTTTCCTAAACCTGTTTTGGCATTACCGCGATTGTTATACGCCATCGCATCGTTAGGATCTAGTTCTAAGACATGATTATAATCTGCGATCGCATCGTCCCATTTTCCTAATCCTTCCAACGCCGCCCCTCGATTCAAATAAGGATCGGTAACATTCGGCGCTAGTTCAATGGCTTTGTTATAATCTGCCAGCGCTTCTTGCAATTTGTTCTGACTCACCCGCGAATTTCCCCGGTTACTCCACGCCCCCGCATTAGTGGGAAATTGCTCAATAATCTTTGTCCAGTAAGTTTCAGCCGTCGCAAAATCACCTTGATTCGTCGCTGCAAATGCTTGATTAGCCCACTCATCGCCTTGCTTTAACTGTTCTTGAGTAATGGGCGCTTGAGATTGTGCTATGACTGGAGTACCCCAGCCAAAGACAATTAATAGACTGAGAAAAATACCAATCAACTTAAGCATCTAGGTTTACCTAATTTGTCATTTATCATTTGTCATTGAGTATGGGCATGGGGCAGAGGAAAGGAGTTCAAAAGCTCATTTACGAGTATCAATGCCCAATATCCAATTGCCCCTGCCCCTCAAGAGTGCTGAGTGGGGCAGAGGGGAGAATAACTCTTAACTCATTACTCATTACTCATTACTCATTACTGTTTTGCCCAATGCCCATAATTACAATAATGACAACTGTTCATTAGGCGGCGTGAATCCTAAATGCTTGTATGCAGCCTTTGTCGCCATCCTTCCCCGATGAGTTCTAGTTAAATACCCAATCTGCATCAGGTAAGGTTCATATACCTCTTCAATTGTTTGAGTATCTTCACCTGTCGCTGCTGCCATTGTTTCTAACCCCACTGGCCCGCCATTAAATTGTTCAATGATCACACTCAACATTTGGCGATCTGTCCAATCTAAACCGCAAGGATCTACTTGGAATAGTTGCAATGCTTCGGATGCAATGGTTTCATTAATCTCCCCAGATATTTTTACTTCCGCATAATCACGGACTCGTTTTAGTAATCTATTAGCAATCCGTGGCGTTCCGCGTGAGCGACGGGCAATTTCTGTGGCACCATCTTCTGTGATAGGGGTTTTGAGTAATTGAGCGGTTCGCAGTACAATTTTAGTTAGTTCGTCAACTTCGTAAAATCGGAGTTTTTGAATTAAACCAAAGCGATCGCGCAGTGGTGAAGTTAAAGCACCCACACGGGTTGTAGCACCCACTAGGGTAAACTTTGACAGCGGCAAACTTCTAATCCGAGCGCTAGAACCCTTACCAATAGTAATATCTAAGCGATAATCTTCCATTGCCGGATAGAGAATTTCCTCCGTCATCCGCGAGAGGCGATGAATTTCATCCACAAATAAGATGTCCCCTGGCTTCAGGTTCACCAGTAGCCCAACAATATCTCGTGGACGTTCTAAGGCTGGCGCACTGGTAATTTTGTAATTTACCCCCATTTCCGATGCTAAAATCATTGCCATTGTGGTTTTGCCCAATCCTGGCGGCCCATACAGCAACAAGTGATCCAGTACCTCACCACGAGATTTTGCTGCTTTAATGGCAATATCTAGCACATCCTTTAAATCTTTTTGCCCAATATAATCAGCAAATCGATGTGGTCGAATACCTTCTTCTTGCTGTTCTTGCTCATCAATAGCAGCTTCAGGCTTCAAAATATTTTCTGTGGATGGTGCTTTCGCCGACTCTCGACGCTGCTTTGGTTCGCCGTTGGGTTCTGGAGGCTGTTTTTTCGATGAGATTATCGCCATAATTCAGCTATCTACTTTTAAGGGACTAGGGACTAGGGACTGGGGATAAGGAAGCAGGGGAGGCAGGGGGAGAAATAAACAATGGCCAATGCCCAATATCCATGAAAATTTTCGTTAGAGAATACCCGCGCCAATTTAAAATTTAAATTCCGGTCAATTACCCAGAAGTACAAAAGTTATTATGTTATCTAAAAGAATCTTACCGTGCTTAGATGTCAAGGCGGGACGGGTTGTAAAAGGAGTTAACTTTGTCAATCTCCAAGATGCAGGCGATCCGGTAGAACTGGCCAAGGTTTACAACGAAGCTGGTGCTGATGAGTTAGTATTTCTGGATATTACAGCTACTCATGAAGATCGAGCTACAATTTTAGATGTAGTCTACCGAACTGCTGAACAGGTCTTTATTCCATTGACTGTGGGTGGTGGCATTCAATCCTTAGAAAATGTTAAAGCTTTGTTACGAGCCGGCGCAGATAAGGTTAGTATTAATTCTGCGGCAGTGCGGGAACCAGACTTGATTAATCGGGCCAGCGATCGCTTTGGTAATCAGTGCATAGTTGTTGCTATTGATGCCAGACGCAGAAATAACCCGGAAAATCCAGGTTGGGATGTGTATGTGCGGGGTGGCAGGGAAAATACAGGCTTAGATGCCCTACTTTGGGCACAAGAAGTTGAAAAACGGGGGGCCGGAGAACTGCTAATCACAAGTATGGATGCTGATGGAACCCAAGCCGGGTATGACATCGAGATTACACGGGCAATCGCTGATGCTGTAGAAATCCCAGTCATTGCTTCTGGTGGTGCAGGTAATTGTGAACATATCTACACTGCCCTAACCCAAGGCAAAGCAGAAGCAGCATTACTCGCATCTCTGTTACATTACGGACAATTAAGCGTAGCAGAAATTAAAAGTTACTTGTGCGATCGCAATGTGCCGATCAGAACATTCTCTTGATCCAACATTTTTCATTTAATGACATCCATCTAAGGTTAGACACACTTCCCTAAAAGGGTGTTAATATTATTTTACAAGTATTAACAAATATTAAGAAATATGTTGCTTCCTATTTTACTTTTTGATGTAGCCCTGGTAGCATGGTCGCTGCACTTAATGGAAAAAGCCTACGAGAGTAAAGAATTTTCTTTAATGTTGGCTGGTACATTAGTTGCTCTGGCCGCTGCTGCCATGTTAGTAGTTTACTTTTTGATGGGGCACTGCATGACCTACTTATTGAGAGTGTCGTAGACAGTGCTGAGTGCTAGAGAAGATATTTAAAATTTAGTTTCTACAAAAAGCTTGACAAAGTACTAATAATTAGGACATTATGTATAATGGACTTTAAGGGGTTATAGCGCAGTTGGTAGCGCACCTCAATGGCATTGAGGGCAAAAACTCTAGAAAGCTTATTCTTACGTTAGTTCAAATAAGTTGTCTTAGCAAAGTTGCATAAACTTGCATAAGACAATGAGGCAAATACAGGTCAGAAGGAATGGTAATAGCTGCCTACTTAGGTGGAGCTACCAAGATGAGAACTACAGCTTAACCTGGGGTAACTGGAATAACGCTGAAGAGAAAGCTAGGTTAAGTTACTGTGCCAAACTAATTTATCAAGACTGTCTGGTAGGTCAATTTGATACTACCCTTAATAAGTACAATCTTTGGTTGCAGGGTATAACATACTCAGGTAACGGGGGCGGGGTTAAGCCTGCTGAGGCCAGGTTCCCTCCTCTAATTGAAATGTTGCAGCAACGCATAGAAGATAACTATAACTCTGCTGACGTAGGTTTATTAGGCACTTTAAAAGCATATAAAAAGCTAATTAAAACCTCAGCAGATGCTAAGGCATTTATAAAATGGTTAACAGATACCAGAGGGTTAAGCCCTAGTTCTACTAAAAGATATTTAGCTATACTTCAAGTACTTAGAAAAGATTTATTTGAAGGAATAACTGTACGTGTCGGTGAAAAACCTAAAGCTAATCCTTTCACAAAAGCAGAAGTTAACCAAATACTAAGCCACCTCAAAGTAGATAAACACTACTCACATTATCACGACTTTATTTTACTTCTGTTTAATACTGGAGTTAGGACTTCTGAGGCCATAGGATTGCTCTGGAAGCACATAGATTTACCTAAAAGGAAAATACATATCTATGAAACTTTGGGGCGGCACAAGGGCAATACAAGTGTAAGGGAAAGGAGAACTACCAAGAATACTAAATACAGAATAGTCCCAATAAATAATACTGTTTACTTAATGCTGCTCAAAAGACCTAAAGGGAAACCTGAAGATTTAGTATTCACTACCCCTACAGGTAAATGTATAGATGACCATAACATTAGTCAACGTTGCTGGAAAGTTACACTCAAAACACTAAGTATACCCCATAGAAGCTTATATCAGACTAGGCATACTTTTGCCAGCCATTGTATTGATTCTGGTATGACTATACAAGAGACTGCTGATATCACAGGGCATGATATTAAAGTACTTTATAAACATTACTTAGGCTCAGTTAAAAAACCTAAGTTACCTGAACTTTAAACCAAACAAAAGGAGTCATTATGGAAGTGAACCTTCCTGCTTTAATAGAATATTTGACATTGCTTTCTGAATTAGAAGATGGAGATGAAATTTTTGTTAATGGGTACACTGTCAAGCGAGAAGGCAATAAAATATGGCAACATATTTTTGATTATGATGAAGAAGATGAAGAGGATAAAGAAGACTAAATTAGAAAAATAATAACCTCATGAGTTAGCTACAAGATTAGCTAACTTATTAATTTTTCTTGACATGAAAGGGGATAGTATTAAAGTCAGCTATTATAATGTAATAATCTCAACTAAGGATTGTTATGAAATTACTAAGAGACTTGTTGGAAGTTCTGAAATTTAAACTTCTTATGAGGCTACCAGTGGGATTTGAGATTTCCTTTGGTGGCTGGTCTTTAACGCGGGTGGAAGATGGAATCATTGAGGGCAGGTGCGTTGATGTTGAAGAGGAGGAGCAGGAGTACCCCTATCTAAAGTAAAAGACCCCCTGTCCTGTATGGAGTGTCTTAAGGTATTAATTAGCTGTAGTAATTCTTCCAATTTTTAATGATTGTTTTAATGTTGTCATCATTGCCCCCATTTAATGCTGTATCTTTTATTACCTGAATCCACTTTGGTATCCAATTTACACTTATATCTTCCTCAGTACACAAATCTACTGCTGCATTTTGTATCTGAGTAATTACATTACTACCTATTTCAATCCAACTAAGACTACCCATAATTTCATACCCACCTCTTGCCTCCCATCTTTCTTCTATGGCCGGGCTATAAAACTCAAGTAAATTCTTCATTCTTTCATTTAATTTATTAATTGTAGATTCCTGCATAGCCCCACACCTGGTTGCATCTATTTAATGGAGTACCTGTACTTAGATTACCCAATTATCTGGGAGGCATATCATGCTCCACTTGTGCTTTTAGTCAAATCTAGGGATTTAGAAAAAAGTTGTAAGGATTTTTATAGCCTGTAATCTTTACTGGGTAAGCCTTGTAAGCTATATCTCTAGGGTAATAATGCACTAATTAATATGGTTAGCTAGACTCTAGTCTTGTATTAGTCAACTAACTCTAGTCTTGTATTAGTCAACTAACTCTAGTCTTGTATTAGTCAACTTTACTTTCAGATAACTGAACTTTTGGGTAAAGGATGTGTAGTGAGGGTTGGTATCTTAAGCTGAGTTACTAATCCCAATATTCAACTCCTCTGGTAGGTTAAAGGGTTTTAACTGCATTTAGATAGCAAAGTTTCCTAATGTCTAAATTGGTTTAACTGTATATAGATAAAAAAAGAGATAGCAAATAATGCTACCTCTTATAAGTTTTACTAATGTGAGGTTTTAGTAAACTTCAAATTCTAATAGGGAATCTGGAAACTCTTGAGCTAACCAGCTAGTTAATCTTTCCTTAACCTCATCTACTTTGGAAGGTTCTACTTCTAAGCTAAGCCCATCATAAGAATAGGTCAGGATGTTTTCAGTTATCTGTTCACCAATCATTCTCTGAATAATAAGTTGTTCAGCACCCTGAGCCAGGTGAGATAGAAGTCTACCACCTATCTTTGAGTTATTAATCTTTCCTTTCTTAACTTCATTTTTGTACTCAGTGGTTTCCTTTTTTAGATTGAATTTTAAACCCAAGGCATTTGTATGGATAACCTTCTCAACGTTACCAGCTTCAATTTTATCAATAGTGTAATTAGCTAACCATTCATCTCTAAGTCCTACAAGGGGCTTTAAAATACCTTCAAAGCAACTGTTAACTATTTCCCTGGTTACGGTAAATTTATAACCTAGTTTCTTTTCAGCTTTCTGTGTAGCAAGAAAAGGAAGTTCACTCATTTTGGCTCCAAAACAGAAACCATAGATGATTACTTTTTTAACTTCTTTAGGTAGGGTATCTGGGCCTATATGCTTCCAAATACTATCAGTTTTAATAATACTTAGAATTTGTTCTTTAGTTTCTTGGGCTTGTAGAATGTCACAGAGAATAATTAGCTGAGCACACTTTAAATCCATCTCCATAACCTTGTTAGATTTATGAGTTGCCTTAATATAGTACTTTCTAATTTTACTTGTCAGAGCCATAGGGCCACCTGATGTATGCAGTCTTCCAGGCCCCTGGATATAAAAGGAGCCATGATACTGAGGTTCATTAGTTTCCCGTATATCATCTAAGGCGCTCACTAAAGCCGTCTCTTGGTCGTCACTTAAATCAAGACTTCTATTAAATTTTCTGCCTTCTCTTGACTTATATAACTTCAAGTCAAATACAAATTTAGAATCCCTTAACTTCTCCCAAGCTTTTTTAGTTACTTCAGGCAGTTGATTAGACCTTAAACATCTACCACCCCAAGCAGCAGGCTTCAACCCAACATTAAGGTCAGGTTTAGCAAATACTATCTTATCATCTTCCCCGTATATCAAATTAACCAACTCTTCTTTAATTTCCCCCATTAGCCCTTCCCCAATCATAAACCTACGACAATAGCCTTCCCCATGTCCTGTTACGGTAATAAAATTAGATAAAGCTTCAATAGATTCTTTAGTAACAGTTGCCATATATTTTTGGGAATTAGTTTTAAGTTTATTATTATAATCGTCTGCTGAAAAGGGAGTCATTAGAGCAAATAGGTATTCAACTGGTATTTGTAAGTAATCATTAGGTTCATTATCTTGTGCTTTCTGGTTTCTAACCCTTAGTAGAGAATATACATAAGTTACTTGCTGAACAGTAGGGGGTTTACCTATTAAGTTTTCTAAAGCTTTGGCTACTAATTTACCCTTCATCTTCTGGGTAATCTTAAGCTGGTACTTATCAATCTTTTTATTAAAATCTTCCATATTCAGTTGTTTATTTAATTTTAGTGAGAAAAGGAGCAGGTAAATTCTTGAGAGAGAGAAGCATCATAATTACTTCTCTCCATTTAGTATTAGGCTACCAAAGCTGCTGCATTCGTAGTAGGACTATCAGAAGGAATAGTATAGCCAGCTTTCTTTAGCTGCTTCATGATAAAGCTATAACCCTTAAAGGTACAAACACAGACTGAGTAGTTTTTATCTCTTTTAAAGTCATACTTTTGTACAGTTTTAAAGTAACCGTCATTTACCAAAGTAGACTTAGGAATATTGCAACGTTGATTATCATAGAAAACAAAACCTTTATTTCTAAGAAATTTAAATAAGTTGTTAGGCCCCAAACCTGGGATAGCTAAATTCTTAGCCACAGCAGCAATACTCATTGTCCCATCAGTATCACAAAGTCTAGTCCAACTTTCAGCTTTAGGTCTAAGTTCAGCAGCCTCCAATGCCAACTGCTGTTTCTCCTCCTCAACCGCCACTAAAGCTTTCAATGCAGTTAAGTAATCAGTAGGTAATTGAGGTTGGGCAGCCTTAATAGCTTTTATTTCCCTCTCACACCGAATAAAATATAATCTTATTTCTTTACCTTTCTCAGTGCTAGCCAACATAGCTAACTGCTTAAAGCAATCTTTGGTTAGGTAGATTTCTTCAACTCTAGCAGCCCCAATTTCTCGCTCCACAATACTGTGGAATGAGGAATAGTCAACACCCTTTTCAAAGTTAGACTCTAATACTCTTTTGGCCGCATCTTTTCTAGAGTACTCCAACCACTGCCAAGCATCATTAAAGTCAACAGCAAACTCTACTTCAGATTCAACTGTAGCTTTAATCTGAGATTGAATAGAAATATTTAAGTTAGTCATATAATTGTAATAAATATTGTTTTAAAGTTTATTTGAGTAATTTATTTAGCCAGCCCTTTTATAAGAGTTGGTTTTATTCATGGAATTAAGTTAAAGAAGAGAAAGGATGACTCTCATACTCAGCTAAATAAAGCTGAACTGCCTTTCTGATAATGTCACTTTTATCAAGCCCTTCAAACTCAGCTACTCTTTCAAGTTTGGAATTTTGACCTGCAAATAATCTGATTGAAGTAATTTTATCTAGTTTCATAAGTTTTAATCTCTGTGTTCGCTTATACCTCCATTATATTCTATTAAATTATTAATGACCATAGCTAAAGTTGTATTAATTGAGCACTCTAATCAAGCCGCCACTTATAAACATACATAGAGTAAAGACAATGGATAACTAATATATATCCACCCATTAATAAAAAGTAAAAGATAACTTCAGTAAAATATATATACCCTTAGAAACTGTAAATTTAGATAACCACAGTAAGTTATTTCAATTTAGGTTTCTTACCTCAATCTTCTTTGTAGTTATATTGAATCAACTCAGCTAACTTCAATCCAATAACCCAATTAAAGTCAGCTTATTCTACTCAGCTAATTTTAGTTTGATGGTTAAGTCAGCTTACTAATTCAGTTAACTTCACTTTACTGGCTAAAAGTTGTAGCAGACTGCATATAAGTTTCCTTATCTTTCAGGTGCGTAAAGTTATGCCACCTCTAATCTAAGCAGCCAAGCAAACTAAGGTCTTAAGTTAGCAAGTAAGTACACTAACTACATACCACTCACCAGCTACACCACTGGGTATACCACCAATCCACCCACATCATATATACTGCTTACACAGTAGACAACATGGTTATTATACTAACTAAATTAAATTAATTTAAATTATATAAAAGAAGTAATCATTCTCTGATACTAAGCTAACACCATAGCTGACATACAGAGACTATCACATCCTTAGCCTTAGTATCAGTAAGGTACACACTAACACAGCACAACACCTTCATGACTAACAGATGCACAACATACATCTATATATATAGTAATAAGCTTCCTTCTATATACCAAAGATACTAACTCAATAACACTAACAACAGTAAGCTTACTATTAGAGTAACCCAAATAAGTTACTATAGCTATTAACAGCAGCAGACTAACATAAGCTAACCAATACTAATCTCTACATAGACATAATAGTAGCAAGCTTAACTATATAGAATACTATCTGATGGGACAACATACATAGGTAAGCACACATACAACCTTACTATCTACTGATGTATACCACTCTTATTAACTATATACATACACATACATATAGAGAGTAGACTTAGGGAGTATAATAAACTAACTTTTAACAGCTACATATACATCTTTATATAGATAGGTATAGTAGAGTATATAGATATAAAAAAACTACAAGACCCGCCGGGAGAGGGGTGCCCCTCCGTTGGAAACAAAAAACAATATATTTTTTAACCCTACTAATATCTATTTTTACAAACTGATTTTATCCTACTTTTAATTCAGTTAACATAGTACTATAAGTTAGTTATAAATAATATTTTAAATGGCTACAAAACAAGAATTATCAGATGCCTACAAAGGTATCAACCCCGCCACTAGTAAGGAATTGCCTATAAGATTAGTTCAGTTAGTAGTAGAGCAGCTTAAATCATTTCTATTAGGAGATGGTTTTGAAAAGAAGATTAAGTTCTTAGCAACTAACTCTGCTGAGCAAGCTGAACTTGATACTAAGTTAACTGAATTAAAATTATATAGCTTACTAAATGATTTGTACTTAGAAGTGCCACTCTACGGAGAAAGCTTTGTTGATGTCTCTAATGGGACTTTAAGGCATATTAAATCATTAGCTGTAAAAGACTTAAAGGTTGACCCAACAGACCCTCTTAAAGTTGTTTATCTAAAAGAGCAGAGAGAATTTTATATTGCTGCCGAAAACAAATACAAGACTATTGATGTTGAGCATTACTTAGGAGTTAAGAATGCTGTAGAAAATGAGAGTGATTTAGATTTACTTAACCTTCCTGATTATAAATATTTTATGAAACTAGGTACAAGTGAACCTATTGAAATGGGCGATCGCTTACCTATTATAAGAGTGGCAGATAGCTTGAATGGTAAAGAAGCTGTATCAGCAATAGATAGACTTATTTTCTTACAATTGGAATATAACGAAGTCAGAAGCCGGATTAACTTAAATGGTAAGCATCACAAACCTCAGTTATTTACAATAGGAACAAGTGCCCCAGCAGTAATTGGAAGAACTAATGGTAGTAGACCTGAATCAATTGAATCTGCTACTGGTAGCTCTGAGTTCCAGACTGCCTTTATAAATGATGCTGCCAGTATTCTACATCTACCAATAAGTGCTGCTGCTGCTGAGTCAGGCATTACTCCTAAAATCGGTTATTTACAGCCAATTGATTCAACATACCTTGAGCGCCAAAGATTAATTATCCTTCAAGATATTTACTCCCTGTCTGGTGTAATGGTACTTGAATTACAAAATGCAAGGTCAGCTAGTAGTTCATCCTCTCTCAGCGTTCTTTATGAACCATTACAAAGAGCTACTTTAAATAGAGCAAGCTACTTACTAGCAGCTATGTCTAGTATCTTTGAACAGTTAGGAATTGATATTAACTATAGGGTAGAATTACCTGATGTTATGCCAAGGAATGTAGAAGATAAGAAGTTGCAAGTTGAAGCTGTAAAGAATAAACTTATTAGTAGAAAGAGATATCTAATTCAAGTAGAAGGACTATCAGAACAGGAAGCCTTAAAAGAATTAGAACAATTAGATAACGAGAAGGGTTTAAATATTCAATATTCTGCTGCACTTGTTGATTCAAAAGATGCACCTAATGCAGATGAGGGTAATTTATTCTCTGATAAAGCTATTAACAATGATGAAACATCCTCTAATATAATAAGTAAAGAAACTCCAGTAAGTGTAAATCAAATTAACCCAGATAATACAATAACTAATAGCTAATAATTATTACATTCCTAAGTATAGAGTATGACTGATACTGAAAATATTCAAGATAATAGTTCTGAAGAATTAGATTTAGGTTTAGAAGCAATTGCACCCACTATTGATTATGACGCTGCGATCGCAAAAACCAAACCTGACTTTCAGAGAATTGTAAAATTGTTAGGAATTCAGCCAACTGGTTCTTCTCAAGAAGAAGTAGATGCAGATATTCTTAGTAAGCAGAAAGCTTATGAAGAAGATTTGAAAACTAATACAGTTCCTAAAATTAGAACAGCTTTAGAAGCTTTAACTGGTAAGGCAGCAGGTAGTAATATTTCTACTAAACCTGGTGTTACAGTAAATCCTCAAACCGATAAAACAGAACGTAAACTTAAAGCCTGGAAAGGTTATTAATCTCTAATTTCTTATAAATAAAAATATGCAAAACGTATCCTATAACGTAGTTCTATACCGTTTCATTTCTTCTGCTAACTTAGATGGTTCCATTGTTAACCTAGTTGCAGCAGTAGACATTCCTGAAGGTGCAGTAGTATCTATTAACTCAAGTG
Source organism: Nostoc sp. NMS8 (assembly GCF_017115045.1). Taxonomy (GTDB): domain Bacteria; phylum Cyanobacteriota; class Cyanobacteriia; order Cyanobacteriales; family Nostocaceae; genus Nostoc. Next base: position 71,983 of record NZ_JABXKK010000104.1, read on the forward strand.
GTCAAGCTATCCTTGCAACCACTTCTACTATTCCTGTTGGAGTAGCTAGACATTCCCGCAAAACTGGTACAACTGTTGCAGTTGAAGGTAATTGCATTATTGAAAATAAAAGTACCTCCTTGGCTCTTACACCTGGCACTAATGTATTTGCTGGTGCAGCAGGTATTGTAGCTGGTACAGGAACTAATAAAGTTGGTGTTGCTCTTACTGCTAACAAAGTTAAAATCTCTCTTTAATATTATTAATTAAACTATTTAAAAATATATGACTTATAACACTACCTACTTTGGTGAATTAAATTCAAATGATGCTGAACTAGTCACGGTTGACAACATCAGTGTAGTTTCTATTCTACGTGAATTAGAAATGGACTTGGCTTATTACACTGATATGAATACTCGTTTCTTTGCACCACTTGTAGAGAATGTATCTACTCCTCAAAAAGTAGTAAAATATTATGATGGCGAGGATTTGGAATCATATACAGAAGCAGCACGTCCTACTTCTAGAGAAACAGTTTGGGATTATACCCAAGAGATTCCTTTTCAAGAATTCTTTACTGCACTTACTCTAACTTCTAGAGCTGTACGTTTAATGACTTCAGAAGAAGTTGCAGGATATGTGCAAGCTAAACTTTCTAGTTTCCAAAAGTCTAGGTTCTCTTCACTACGTCAAGCTCTATTTACTAATACTAACCGTGTAGTAATTGATAGTATTAATAAGTATCAAACAACTTCACTACCTTTTTACAACTCAGACACAAGTGTAGCTGCTCCTCCTGTGCGTGGTTATAACTTCCAAGCTGGTGATCTTCAACATTATAATGCTGTTGCTAGTGCTGGTAATCCTACCCTTGCTGAAATCCGTAGTAAGTTAATTGATAAAGTACGCCATCATGGTTTCCGTCAACTAGAGATTTGGGTATCAGACTATGATTATAGCTTTGAAAATCTAGCTGGGTTTGTACCTGCTGAAAATCAAATTGGACGCAACCTTGAGATTAATACTGCTGGTGCTAATGGTGATCGTCAACGCCCACTATCTCCTTTTGAAGGTTTAGTTGGATTTGTTTCAAATGTACCTATTATTAAAACTCCTATAACCCCAGTTGGTTATGCTGTTTGCATTGGTGCAGATGGTGGAGCTAATCGCACACCTTTACTAAGCCGTCAACCTCAAGTAGCTTCGTTGGCTGGATTACAGACTGATGTGAAAAGCACATTTGCTTTGGAAAACACAATCATGTCTGAAGGCTGGGGTTATGCTCCTAATCACCGTGGTGCTGCTGCTGTGCTTCAATTGAATGCCACTAGCTATACTGCTCCTACTGTATAAAGACTAATACTTAAGGGGATATTTACAATCCCCTTATAAATAATAATAGAAGGAGACTAATGGCTAATCCTTTACATAAAAATAAAGTAATTCAATTTATTGAGAGATATCCCAATTCAGATAACTTTACATTAACAACAGGTAACACCCCATTATCTAATGGCACTACGACCACTAGCTTTACACCTGGTTGTTCAGTTGGTCTGTCTAATCAAGCAGGTAATCCAGCTAACTTTAATAATCTAATAGATATGTGGGTAGCTGGAGGATTAGTTAGAAATAATATTAATCCTTTTGGTTTAATGAGATTATGGGCTGCTACTTATAGAACTTATTATCACTGGTGTAAGTCGGTTAAAAGACCTTATTCAAATCCAGTAAGTTCTACAGTTGTAACTCAAAGCAAATTATTAGGTACATCTGATTATAAAGTCAATTTTACTTCTAACTTAAACTCTGGAAGTATAAATGGTACTACTTTAACTGGAGCTTTTACCCAAGGTAAGCAGGGTAGTGCTGGGACAATAAATGGTAGCTCTTTAGGATTAAAAAGAGTTGTATCTTCAAACTCGGCAGATATTACTTTAGGCGCTTACATACCACCAGTTTTATTTGATATAGCAGATACGTCAGCAAACTCTCTTATAAGTTTACCTGTTGGTGGAATAGCTGCACTTTATGGTGGGCCTATCAAATGTGAATTATTATTTAATAACGCAGTAGATATAGAGTCAATTTTAATACCACATTCTGCGATTATAGCAGAGACAACAACCCCTGAAGCTGGCTTATTTAATTGGTTTTATCCTAGTAATTTTAAAATACGCTCATCTTATGATGGAATTAATTATACATCACCCTTTGAATATAATAAAATTATTACTGCTTTAAACCAACTAGTTCAAACTAGTACAAGCCCTAATAAATATTATGATTGGAGACAAATTATTTCTACCTCTATAAGTAGTAGTAATACTTCTTTTATTACTGCATTAAATAATATTTCAAACTACTCTTCCAGTGTAAATTCTAAAGATAATTTATCAACCTGGTATGTTGGAGATACAAATCCTTCTTCTCCTACATCACCTAATCAAACTACTTATGGATTTCCTAATGATTCTAATTTTCCTACAAAAGTAAAGTCAATTGACTATAAATCCAGTAGTTATGATTTAAGTTCATTTGTAATTAGTAAAGCTTTAAGAGGTCATGAAGTAGAAGTAGTAATTATTAACAAAGGTTCCACACCAAGAACCTGTATTGTAAAAACTTGGTTTTTACAAAATAGTGTTACTAGATATGTTAATGGTTCTGCAACATATTTAATACCTTTACAATATCTAACAAATGCTCTTGCTCCTTTAAACTATGGTTATTTTCAAGTAATAGATTTAAATAATATTGATGGTGGTATAATTTGTTATGGAACTTGTGAATCTCCTATATCAATGAAAGGAGTTAGGTCTTTAGAATTAACCTCAGGAATAGTAGATAATACTACATTAAGACCTTATATAGTAAGCCTTCCTTATGTTAAAGGGACTATTAAATCTATTGTTACCCAATTAAATACTGGAGTAAGTGTAAATAATAATTATATTCCTACTTATACTGATGCCTACTGGACTACTTATTCTCCTGAAGCATTTGATATTGGTAATGTTACGTTCTCAGACACTATAGCTAGTTCAGCTTTTGGTTTACTAAACTTTACTGGAACTAATATAGATAAATGGAAAGTAATGCCTTATACATTACCTTCTAGTGGTATATTTTTACAAAGCCAAATTAAATCTAGTGCCGCCACAGTTAGAGAAGTACCTACTGATTTTGATTATACAGAAGACTACATAAATAATAAAATTATTCCTTTACCTACTGCTGATGAATTAATACAATTTCAAATAGAGGCAGATGCTAGAGGATTAGATGTAAGTATATATTATTTTAGAGTTAAATTTAGTATTTTCCTTAAGGAGTTAATTGATTACTGTAAATCTACTTGCTTAAAGTTTTGGCAATACTATGGCAATCTCAGATCAGTTAGTAACTTTCAAACATATACTATTGATGCTTTGCAATTTGATAACTCTACTTTACCTATAGAAAACGTTATAGCTGCGGGTATTAAAACCTATGAAGTAATAACTTCTGGAAACTTTGATATAGAAAGTAACATTCCTGCTGGTAGACTTTGGTTTCTTTCAGGTGGAGATTCAAGCAGAATAGATGTAGATATTGCAGTACTCCAAAAACTTTTAGATATAGCAGGTATAACAGTATGAGTTTAATTACATCTATTGAGCATTATGAATTAACAGCTAAAAGAAATTCACTATCACATTTAATATCTCAATTTAGTGGAATACTTGCAATTGATTACAAAGGTAATATAACTTCTGGTGTAAATTATTTTATTGATGATGGAGCTGTTAGATTTAAACAGGTAGAGAATTCTTCTAATGGCCCTAAAGTAATTCAAAAAACTCAAAGAGCTTGGGCTTTACCTGGTTACTTATTAGAGGGTATTAAACGCCCTCAAATCAACCCAGGAATAGAATTACCAACTCTACCCACTGGTTCTGTTTCTACTACACCTGCTGATGTTTTATTAATTACCACAATACCTTATTACTGGTATCCTCAAGTTCCTAATGGTAATCAACTTAACTCTTATGAATTAAGATTTGATACACCCTTCTTAGATTTAAAGAATAATAGGCAACTATTCAAAGTAGGACAAAATAGTATTTTAGAAGAAGGAGTACTAGTTATACAGCTATCTGCTCAACCTGCTTCACTCACTACTATTTCTTCTACTGATGGAACATTTGATTTTAATTTTACATAACTAATGGATGACTTAAACTCAGGCTTACTACAAATTAATTTAAGTTCAGAGATTATAAATGGTCTTTATACAATTATCTATGGAGATATTGAAGAACCAGCCGCAACATCTTATGGTAACTATGCTCTATTGGAAAACTATAAAGCTAATTATCTTTTATATAACAATAGTATAGGTTTATTTGGGGTAGCTGCTGTTTCTCAAAAAACAACAAAGGTTATTAATTATATTGACAAACTATTCAACCAATTAAAAAGTGAACCTGAGTTTTGGTCAAAGTTAGCAGTAGCGATTAGAAATGAGAAAACTATATTTACTCCTAAAATTATTAATAAATATCAAACAGATGGAAATGGTATTATAACTGCTACTACTAGTACATTTGCACCTAACAAAGATTATAGAGTTTATAATATTAATGCTAAAAATTCTCTAACAGGTAAAACTTTATTTGCAACTCAAGAAGTTAATGATATTAAAAAAGGAAGTAGTGTAAAAAGTTTAGCTTATAAAACCACATTAGTAGGATATATAGACAGTACTATTTTTGGAGGGATTAATAGAATTATAGGTACTTCTGATGGTGAAATAGTAATAAATGAGCAGGGAGATAGTACAATTACTAAAGATAAAATTACTTTTAAATTAGTTAGTAATAGAAAAAAGAATAAAGAATTACTTAGAAGGAATGGTTACTATTCTAAAGTAGACTTAAAATTACTGCTTAAACCTGATTTTGTATCTAAAACTTTTAAAGGTGGATTGTATATGAATATAGAAAAGGTTGGCTACAAATTGATGGCTAACTTTCAAGATACTGTTTAGTTATATATAAATATTAATAATTATGCCCACATCAGTTAGTTGGAAATTATTTGAAAGTACCTACCTCAGACCTCAAATATCTGATGTATATGGTGCTCAATATGATGAAGAGACTTTAAAGAAAACAACCTCTGCCGCCATAGTTGATTTAGTCAGTAAAGGATTAGTAGATGTAGGCCCATTACCTACTACTACATCAATAGCTGCTACCGCCCAAATAACTTATTTAAACCCTAGTCAAGTCATTATAGGGAATAAGTTTTCTTTTACTTATAATAATGTATCTGTTTCTTTTACAGCTACAGCAAATACTATTGCTAACGTAACTGCTGGATTAACAAGTTTAATAAATGCTAATTCTACTTTTAATGTTAAATTTACAGCTTACAATGACTCTACTAGAGTCCGTTTAGTTGGCATTACTGCTGGTGAATCACAAGATTTTTATACTGTAACTGAAAGAAATTCAGGTACTGGTAATCCAGTATTAGAAGTAATAGTAAATAGTAAACCTTCTACCTCACAATTATTAGTAACTGATTTAACAAGTATTAATGCTAATTATGCAGATGCTTTTACTACTTTAGCTGCTGGGGTTAAATACTTTTTAGTATCTGACCCTGTAGTTAAATTACAAACTGCTGCTGGTTTAGATATTCAAAAGAATGAAGCTCTCACTAGTGCCTGTAAAGCCAACTACGACACTTTAATTCTTGCTTACTTAAGAATACACATTCTTAATGAAATCACTGCCTCTGCCTTCTGGAAAGAGCAACTACAAATATCTTCTACTCAAGTAGGTAATGTATCTGGTCAACTAACATTAGCAGAAAGACTTGCAATTATTGATGCTGAAAAGAATGCTAAATTAGCTGAGATTGGTAGAGAAGAAGATAAAGCATTATCTATAGAAGACCAAAAAAGATTATCTTCTATTGAATTAAAACAAGTTGATAGAGCTTATGAATTAGAAAACAAAGCTTCTCTTGTTGAAATAACAGCTAGTAATGGAGCTTGGACTTCAGCAGGACAGTTTACTATAAGTTATTTAGATTACTATGCTACTGATTTACAAGATACCGTGCCTTTAGTAATAAAAGAATTTATTAACTCAGACTATGGTATTCCTTCTATATTACAAATAGGTAACTATCAAACTTCTATACCAGTTACTAATTACAAAAGATTAGATATTTCAATAATAGCTTCAGCTAATGTTACCTTTAAATTACAAGAACTTGTAGGTCTAACTTGGCAAGATGTTAGTCCAGAATTAACAGATAATGCAATTATAAAAAGCTACTCTTTAATTAATAGTTCTGTTATAAAAATAGTAATCACTGGGTTAGTAACTAATACTGAGCTTTTACTATCTGGACAATTATATAGTAATTAATATGAATAATAATATAAATATGGAGATCGCTTTTAAATGGCAATAGAAATTACTCCTGATAAAGTTACTAAAGATAATATTTACGTAAATGGTTTATCAGTAATATGGGGGGGATATTGGTCAAGTACTAAAACTTATAGAAAGAATTTAGCTATTAGTTATTTAGGCTCTAGTTATAGAGCTAATAAAACTACAACACAAGTACCTTCTTCAGATAGTGTTGATTGGGATGTGTTAGCTTTAGGTTCTACGGTAGGGGAAGGTTCTCAACAATCTTCTAATTTAAAAGTAACTAATCATTCTTCTGATTACACTTTAGTATCTACAGATAATAATTCTGTAGTTATAATTACTACAAGCATACCAACTTTTCTTACTTTACCTAACAATTTATCATTAGGATTTCAATGTTTTGTTATTCAAGGAGGAGCTGGAACAGTTCAGTATACAACTGGAACTGGAGCTACATTAAAAAGTTTTACAGGACATCAAAAACTAGCAGGCATTAATTCTGTTTTACATTTAGCAGTACTATCTAATTCAGATGGATCTTCTGCTAAGTGGCAGGTTATTAAAGCTGATTCTGTAGCTGGTGCAATTGCTGCATTACCTCTTAACTTTAACCTTGTATTCGGTCATGATTTTTCTAATAGTAATAACTTGACTGTTTCAGGAACAGATATAAATTCTGTAGCAGGTAAAGGGTCTAGTGCTTTTACTATTAGTAAAACTGCTGCTAATGGACAAAACTATCCATCTACTTTGATTACTAGACCTAGTGGTATAAAAGAAAGCAAAGGTGGAGGGTTAAGTTCTATATCTGGCCCTAACTTATCTACTTACGGAGATTTTACCCAAATCTTTTTAGCTACACATACTTATAGTTCAGGTACTTTACTTGCTACTAATATATTTGGAGATTATTTAGATTCTTCTAGTAGTTTTACTTCTTGCTTTCTTAATAGTTGGGGTAACGAATCTGGTGTTCTTTATTTAAATTTAAATAGTGGAGTTACAAGTATTGGTAGTAGACATTGTTGGGAAGATAAGAATGTCCACTTAGTAGTATTTACAAAAATTGGTACTACTTTAAGTATCTATGTTGATGGGGTAATCGCTGGAAGTGGAACTGAAGTTTTACCTTTAGCTGGGCAAGGTATATCTTATAGCCTGATGCAACAAAATGGTAACTCCTACGCAAGTGGTAACATGGCACTACTAGACGCAGGCTTCTACTCTAGAGGATTATCAGCAGAGGAAGTAGCTCAATTAGACTTATACTACAATGCTGCATTTCCTAATGATTATAAGTCAACTGCATTGAAGTCTAAAAACTTATGGGTTTACAATTCTAATTCTATTGGAAAAGGATATCAGAATGGTAATGCTAATACACCTTCTGCTCAAATGGTAAAAGTTTTAGCAGCAAGCTATTCAAAGGTAATAGATAGATGGTATAACATTTCATTAGCGGGTATTAGTACTATTCAAATGGGTATTGATGCTCCTGTTTATTTAGACCCATTTTGGGGTGAATGCACTGGAGTATCTAATCTTATAATACATGAAGGTACTAATGATATCTATTTAAATAATATTACTGGGACGCAAGCTTACAATAACTTAAAAGCCTACTGGTTAGCTAGGAAAGCTGCTGGTTGTACCAGAGTGTTTGTAGGAACCATACTACCTAGAACTGACTATAGTTCTGACCAGAATACTGCTAGGACTACTTGTAACAAAAGAACCACATTTTCATATTTTTTAAAAGCCTCTCTGGTAACATTAGCCATAGAAATTTTTACTCCATAGTGCAGGACAATTAGCAAGACTCTTAGAGAGATAAGAGCCTGAGAATGCTTAATTTTAGTAATCTGCCCAAGTAACTCTGTGGCTATAGTTTCCTGAGATACCACAACACACTAAGTCTATTGGCAATAGCGCAAGGGGCGTGAACTTAATCACAATCAACCCAAGAGTTATTTATTGCTTGCAGACTGTATCAACCTTAGCCAGTGAAAACCTTAGTGTCAATAATCACTCAATAGTCTACTTAATATTTATGTTTCTTAATAAAGTTGTCTTGACTTAACTTGCATAAACTTGCATAATAGTTAAGCTAATACAATTTATAAAACTAATTAGAAAGCTTAAACAGCTTGCCTATTAAGGCTTAAGGGGTTATAGCGCAGTTGGTAGCGCACCTCAATGGCATTGAGGGGGTCAGCGGTTCGAATCCGCTTAGCTCCATTCTTCACACCCTAATCCTCTAAGTTAATTGAGAGAGTTAGGGAATTTTTTTAGAGGGTTTTAATTGCTGTCTACTTAACCAGTCTCGAAAGTTGGAATGATAAAGACTGTAATGTGTTTTTAGAGCGACTGATTTGTTGTTTCTGTAAGAACTCTAGCCAATTTTCTAGCACTTCCTCTACTTCATACTCATCAGTATCAATGATTTGTGCGATGCCTGCGGCGGTCTGCGCCAACGCTTCCACTGATAATATCGCTTTTTGCTGCTGGATTAAGAAAATGTTTGAAAAGTCATCCAACGTATATTTGACTACTCTAGCTATCGAGAATTTGAACAAAATAAGGAGGGTTTTTGGACTTGCGATCGCTTCTCTGAGTTGCATTTAAGGCTCAAACTGACACTTTTCAAACAGCCTTTAAGGTTATGACTACAGTTTGATTGCGTTGAACCTGATTGATAACTAAGGAAGTCGCAGGTTTAGCAATACTCTTAAGTCCATTAACGACTAAGTCACTTATCTTCACTAATGTTAGAGATAATTTTTACACCAATAACTTATCTTAACGACAGACAGATGGCAAAATTTACCCCATCCATCGCTATTATATGGCGATCGCTCCCTCTAATCTCTTCCTTTGCGCTCTTCTCTATCTTAGAGGCTCAACTGCGGCAATATTAACCTTGCAACCATAGAAACCCCATAGCTTCACACTAAAGATAGTCATCTATGGTATAGAAATGTATAGAATCTTGTAAAGATATAAAATATAGTTGTTAAATGCACACATTTTTAGCTTCTTCCTCAATGCAGCTGTCTGTACCACCAAATCATTTTCAGGCTATGAAGATTGTCGCACTGGGGGACAGCTTAATTTATGGATTCGGCGACCCGGAAAAAGGAGGCTGGATCGAGCAGCTACGGCGATGGTGGATGTTGCCGGATAGTGCGGGTCATATTCTTTATAATTTAGGGGTAAGAGGCGATCGCACGCAACAAGTCGCACAAAGGCTAGAAGTTGAGTTTCGCCACCGGGGTGAACTGCGAAATCGCGTTCCTGATTTAATCATTTTATCAGTAGGCGTCAACGACTCAGCGCGGTTGGCGCGCCCTGATGGCCGAAGCTACACAGATTTTACCGTATTTGAAAAGGAAATTGCTTCTCTGCTAGATTTGGCACAGCAACTCTGTCCTGTATTATTTGTGGGTATGGTGCCAGTGGATGAAAGCAAGATGCCATTTTTAGATTGTTTTTATTATAATCATGCCGATCAATACCGCTACAAAGAAGCAACTCGAATTGCTTGCAATAAACGGCAGATTCCCTATTTAGATATTTTTGAGCAGTGGATGGAACGCAGTGAAACTTGGCGGCTCAAACGGTTGAGTGAAGATGGTCTTCATCCCAATACACTCGGTTATCAAGCTTTATTAGAAGATGTAATCAATTGGGAAGCAATACCTTCAATGGACTTTGCCAATGCAGCTTACCATTCTAAATTTGATTATCACCTGAAACCATCCTAATAATTAATATAGATATGTTGGTGCTTTGGCGCTAGTACAATAAGGCAAAACTAAAAAGAGAGAATGCTTATTTTGTAAGCTTTCTGGCTTTTTTAAATGTGTGGTTTATTTTTACCATATTGTACTAGTTAATATTGTCGTATTTGCGATCCTTGCGAAAAGCACCATATCTTCCTAAACTTTTAATGAAGCTAGTCAAAATCTATTGATAAAACTCTAATTTATCTATATTATTCATAACTCCTAACTCAGCACTCCTATGACACCAACTTTATTTGGTCGCTGGCAAACTCGATTATTATTACTTGCAACTGTCGGCGTACTCGTATCTTTGCCTTTTGCAATAGGTTGGATTGGCCCTGGTGCTAACTCGGTTTATTTTTGGATACTTGCTTATGTCGCCATCTTTGGCTTAGGCTGGGATGTGCTTTATGACTATCTGCAAAAATCCCGTTGGGATAGAGATTGGCCCGCAGCTTATCAACTCTTAGCTGGTATATGGGAATTAGTGTTTGTGTTTTGTGGAGTCAAACTAGTTGGCTTTTTACCAATACCTTTACCGAAGGAAGAACTGTCGGTAGGAGCTTTTCTATTCCACTATAGCTTCGTGTGGCTAGCAGTTTTTATTACTTCCCAAAGCCTGATGCGAATTATCTTTCTGCGTTGGCGTTTTCGAGGTGGAGAATGGTTGTAATATCTTAAATATTCGTAACTAATTTAATCAAAAATTACAGTAATTTTCAGGTAATTAAACCGTAAAGTAGGGGCGCATGTATATGCGTACTTACAGCCGATTGTGGTTTAAATAGATGAAAATGTGATAAATCACAAATTAACAAATCATAAAAAATTATATATGGCGGTTTTAGTTTGGATGCAATATGTTGTATTGACGTACAGTTGTGTGCGTTTCTCAGAACAACATGGTAGTTGCTACAACTTTGGAAACCAAAGCAGCGCATTGCCTATTACATCTAATCAAATTAAAAACAGCTATGTGATATTTCCCAAATTGACACTTGTGCTGATGTAGTAGTCATACAGCAGATTACAGGTAAGTGAGGTACAAATTCTAAGCACAAAGCCATATCTCAATAGAGTTTCACCCCAGTTAAGAGTACCCTATTCCCTGCTGTAAAAAAACAGAAAAAACTTTGGAGTCTGGGGAGATTCTTCAATGCAGAGACGCAAATTAAGGAAGTGCAATGTCAAATTTTGATCTGGTTATTCAGCTATTTCTGCAACTCACAGTTATTTTAGTTACTTGTCGCATTGTCACGATTTTAGGACGCCGCTATCTTGGTCAAACTGATGTTGTTTGCGAAATGATTGCAGGTGTCATGCTAGGGCCATCACTTTTAGGATTGATTGCACCAGATTTTCAGCAATGGCTGTTTCCTAAGCTTCCCATCATTACTGCTGTCGGACTCAAGATACCCAATCCATCAATGTCAATTTTATATGCTATTAGTCAGATAGGGTTGGTAATTTATATGTTTTTAATTGGTTTAGAGTTCAACACTAAACTGTTAAAACATCATATCAAAAGTGCAAGTTTGCTATCTGCTGCTGGAATTATTACTCCTTTTATTTTAGGAGCGATCGCATCTTCTTGGTTTTATCACAATGGTGATTTCTTTCAACCAAAGGTAACGGCGTGGTCAGCCGCTTTGTATCTGGGTGCATCGATGACAATTACGGCTTTTCCCATGCTAGCTCGCATTCTTTACGAACGCGGTCTTGCACAAACCCGTTTCGGTACTTTGGCTTTGGGTGCAGCATCGGTAGATGATGGAGTTGCCTGGTGTTTGCTGGCGATCGTGCTTGCTAGCGTGAAAAATTCCCTGAGCATTGCCATATTAGCAATTGGTGGTGGCATTTGTTACGTACTATTTGCAATTTTTCTCAGTCAACCTCTACTGAAAGCGTTCACACGGATGACGAAACGCGATGCAGGAGTGAACAGACAAACCCTGACTTTAATGTTGATAATTTTGATGTTTTGTGCATGGTTTACTGATGTCACTGGTATCTATGCAATATTCGGTGCTTTTGTGTTGGGAGCAGTGACACCACGGGGAGAATTCGCCCAGCAAATTCGCCAATATACGGAGTTTTTAACTAGTTCTTTTTTGTTACCGATATTTTTTGTCTTCTCTGGATTGAACACTCAAATTGGATTGGTAAACACACCTACTTTGTGGGGAATTACGCTCTTAATTATTGCGATCGCAATTCTCGGTAAAGGTGTTGCTTGTATGCTGGCTGCAAAATTGGGCGGTGAAAATTGGCGCGAATCAGCAACTATCGGCGCTTTGATGAATGCTCGTGGTTTGATGGAGTTAATCATCCTCAATATTGGTCTAGAACAAGGTATAATTACGCCAACTTTATTCACTATAATGGTTATTATGGCAGTCATTACTACCCTGATGGCATCACCACTGATTGCTTTTTTATTGCACGGTACAAGCTATGAGAAATCTTCCATTTAAGCAAATTTAATTATCAAATTAATTACTTAGTAATTGGGTAATTCTCTGCTTTTACTCTGGCTATAGCAATCCTAAATAAGTTACAAAAAAAGATCCCCGACTTCTTCAAGAAGTCGGGGATTTGAGCCTCGCCGTGGAGAGCCAATCAAATAGTATTACCATATAACGCTAATTTTCTTGTTATCGTTAATTTGGAAGTCATTTTAGATGTAGTTCCTAAAATCATCAGAATTCATGTTTCACAGATGCAACCGCATTGTAACAATAATTCACATAATAATGAAACACAAATTACTCTTGGTTGTATCTAACAAGCTTGACATTTTCCAGTCTTTTAAATAATTATCTTAGGGAAACCAGATAGTTAATTGTGAGGAAACCATGCACATAGTTGTTCTCGTTCTGGTTGAGGTGCTGATTGTTATTGGACTTTCACGCCTAGTAGGACTAGGATTCCGTTCTATTAAACAACCGCTAGTAATTGGTGAAATTGTCGCCGGAATTATGCTCGGCCCATCTTTATTTGGTTTAGTTGCTCCCCATCTAGCAGTTACCTTGTTTCCACCAGAAACTTTTCCTTTTCTCAATGTTTTGTCTCAGGTGGGACTAATATTTTTCATGTTTTTGATTGGGCTAGAACTAAATCCCAAATACCTCGGCGGACAATTAGAAGTAGCAGTTTTAACTTCTCATGTCAGCATTTTAATGCCGTTTTCTCTGGGAACATTGCTAGCGGTGGTACTTTATCCTCTAGTTTCCAATGCAAGTGTATCCTTCACTGCCTTTGCTTTGTTTCTAGGGGCGGCGATGTCGATTACTGCCTTTCCAGTGTTGGCGCGAATCATTACTGAAAATAATTTACAAGGAACGCGGTTAGGAACGTTGGCGTTAACTTGTGCAGCAGTGGATGATGTGACAGCTTGGTGTTTGTTAGCAGTAGCGATCGCAGTTGCTCGGACTGGTGATTTTGCTGGTGCTATACCCACAATTATTGCCAGTATAGTTTACATCGGCTTGATCTTGACAGTAGGACGTTGGTTTCTGCAACGCCTTGCCAAACACTACTTGCGTGCGGGACGACTCAGCCAATTACTGCTAGCTGGGATTTATATGGGTGTGGTTGCGTCAGCACTAATCACCGAACTAATTGGGATTCATTTAATTTTTGGGGCATTTTTACTGGGAGCAGCCATGCCCAAAAATGAAGATTTAGTGCGGGAATTGGCAGTAAAAACGGAAGATTTTGTCCTGATTTTTTTGCTGCCCATATTTTTTGCCTACAGTGGTTTAAAAACGCAGATTGGCTTGCTCAACCGGCCCGAATTGTGGCTTTTGTGTGCGTTGGTTTTAGGAGTGGCGATCGCAGGCAAGTATATTGGTACTTACGTAGCAGCTCGTGTCAGTGGCATTAATAAACGGGAAGCCTCGGCACTGGGTTGGTTAATGAATACTCGCGGCTTGACCGAACTAATAGTGCTAAACATTGGTTTAGAGTTAGGGGTAATTTCCCCTTTAATATTTACCATGCTGGTAATTATGGCATTGGTAACTACATTCATGACCTCGCCATTGCTGGAATGGACATATCCGAAGAAGCTGATCAGGTTAGATTTAGTGGAACCGGAGTCGGAAGCAGAAACAGCTAGAAGCGCTAGTGATGCCGACACTTACATTCGTCCCTACCGAATTTTAGTGCCTGTGGCTAATCCGAGTACCCAAAAAGGCTTGGTACAGTTGGCAGTCAGCATTGCTCTCAGTTCCCGATATCCCGCCGTGGTTAACCCTCTTAGCCTGATTGAATTTGAAGAAGATTATGCCTTTGAAAGTACACCAGTTGAAGCAGACCGATTAATTGCCCAGCGCCGTCAGCAGCTAGAAGAATTGATTAATACTCTCGAACCGCTAGAAACACGCTCTCATGTGCATCCCATCGTTCGCATATCTAGCAATGTCGCACGGGAAACCGCACAAATAGCCGCACTAGAGCAAGTTGATTTAATTCTGCTGGGATGGCATCGCCCAGCTTTTAGTAGCAATCGTTTAGGTGGAAGAGTCGGTCAACTTCTCAGCACTGCACCAGTGGATGTAGCAGTATTTGTAGACCGGGGAAGCGATCGCTTAGAAAGCTTGTTAGTGCCTTATTCTGCCAATATCCATGATGATTTAGCCCTGATTTTAGCCCTCAGACTGCTAATCAATCATGAAACTTGTACATTGCAGATTTTACATGTATTACCCGACAATCGCCTCAAAGATGAATTGAATTACGAGTTGGACATCATAATTGAGCAATTACCGAGTAGTGTACGCGATCGCATAGAAATCAAAATTGTCCAGGCTCCAGAGGCAATCCAAACAGTAGTCGAAGCCTCAAAAAATGTAGACTTGACAATTGCTGGTACTAGCCGCACTTGGGGTATCGAGCGTCAAACTTTGGGAAGATATACAGATCAACTAGCCATCCAATGTTGCTCCTCTCTGCTGATTACCCGTCGCTACAGTCAAGTCACCGCTCATCTAGCCTCCATGCTTCCTGACATTAGCAGTCAAGAGCCAACACTGAAAAATTAAGAGCATGAATCATTTCAACTTCAAATCTTTGGCTTTTTACGGAGTCGCAATTACGTCAGTGCTACTGTTGTTTAAAACTGTCAGTGTTTACGGAGAAAACAATCTCAAGGCTCCTCCTCCAGTTAACGGCCGATATCGTCTAACCCTTGCGGAGAATTTGCCGAATTGTGAAAAATCGGATACCCTGACGTTAAACATTGAACAGTCGGGTATTTACTTAAATGCCTCTGTATTACCGGCAAACGCTAAGACCGACACTGACGAAAAGCACTCTCTGGCAGGCATCTTCAGAAATCAACAATTAAATTTATCTGGAAAAGTTGGTAGTTCAATTCTTTGTAATATTCCTCGCCCCCAAAATGATCCTCTAAACTCAGTGACAATTCAAATGCAGCTTGTGGATAAAGGTAATATGACAGGTCAATTAACCGTACAGGGCATTCCCCAAACTCTGAAATTTACCGCTGTGCCCCAAAAAGCTAATTGAAGAAGGGACTGGGGATTGGGGACTGGGGCAGTAGAGCAGGGGGAGCAGGGGGAGCAGGGGAGCGGAGGAGAATAATTAATCCCCAATGCCCAATACCTAATCCCCAGTCCCCAGTATCCAGCCGGGGAATCCTGGCACGACATGTAGAAACGTGATGAATCGCGTCTACAAGATTGGCAGCGCGAAGTAAACAGCAATGTGAGCGCATTGTATGGGTTTTATGGAGCAAATAAAAAGAATGGATCAGGGACTAAAGACTAGGCAATTTTCCCAATGGGGCAAGCAACTATTTAACATCAGTATATTAGGCTTTTACGCAGCGATCGCCCTTGAAACTTGCACCACTGCTGCTACACCAGGGGCCAAGCTAGATAATTGGCGTTTTTCCCCCAAGACACAGCAACTTGAAATCACTCTCTCAGCAGGCACAACCCCCCGTTATTTCTACCTGGCCAAACCCTCGCGTCTGGTTGTGGATTTACCAAATACTAAGTTGGGCAAAGTTACTACGCTGCAAAATTATTCTGGAGCAATTAAAAGCATTCGCGTTTCTCAACTGAACGCAAACGACACACGCATTGTCTTAGATTTAGCACCAGGGACTATTTTTAATCCCAAACAGATACAACTGCAACCAGTTTCCCGCAAAAACTCCACTCGTTGGGTGTTACGTCCGGTTATTTCTGGTAAAACTACTGCCGTAAAAGCAGGAAACTCCTCACCTTCACCCAAGAAACAACCTCAAACACCTTATAAGTCACAGCCGCCGAGTAACTTACCCGCAACCACTACTAATCAACAACCGCCCTTACTTACAGTTCCGCCTCCATCCAATCAACTACCCTCAGCAATTATTACCAACTCAGGGCAGCCTTTTGTCACTGTACCCCCCCTAACTCCCAATACATCCTCTCAACAACCTGCTTTGACTCTTCCCCCGCCTTCTTTCCCAAATCAGCCCAATAATTTGAATAGTATTCCTCCTGTTGGGATATCGGAATTTCCAGTCCCAACAATCCCCAATGCTCCCGATCCCCAAATAATTGAGTTTGGTCAACCTCTTCCTAAAAATAGATAAGGAGTGAGGAGATGGGGGCAGGGGGCAGGGAGCAGGAAGCAGGGGAAAGAATCAAAAACTACCTCTTTCCCCTCTGCTCCCCGCTCCCTGCCCCTCTGCCTCTTGTGTGCCCAATGCCCAATTTGTTATTATTATATTTTCAGTCTTTCGTGTAAAGCGTTGCGTGCGTGTTCTCGATCGTCAAAATGGATTTTTTCAGTGCCGAGAATTTGATAATCTTCGTGACCTTTACCGGCAAGCAATACTCCATCACCGGATTGTGCTTGTAAAATAGCGGTACGAATTGCGATCGCTCGATCGCAAATTACAGTTGGCTGCACTGTGTCAGCTATTCCCGCTAAAATATCTTGCAAAATCCTTTCTGGGTCTTCAGTTCGGGGATTATCTGATGTCACCACTGCCACATCAGCTAACTCAGCGGCGATTTTACCCATTTTTGGGCGCTTGGTGCGATCGCGATCGCCTCCACAACCAAACACACAAATCACTTTACCTGGTATAAACGGACGTGCAGCTTTCAGTAAATTTTCTAAGCTATCGGGTGTGTGGGCATAATCCACAATCACGCTAATATCTTGCTCAGTATTAATTTGTACCCGTTCCATCCGTCCGGGAACTCCAGGAAACTCAGGTATTACAGATGCCACTAACTCTAAATCTAGCCCTAAGTGTAAAACTGCTCCTACGGCTGCGAGAAGATTTTCTAAATTATATTGTCCGACTAGGGGCGATCGAAAAGCCACGTCACCCTTCGGTGTATGTAATGTCCCACTAACACCATTGGGCTGGTAATTTAAATCACTCATCCATAAATCAGCGCTGTTGTCGTTGACGCTGTAACTCCAAACACGCTCAGAATCTAACGAAGCAATTAACCGTTTCCCGTAGGCATCATCAGCATTAATTATTGCCCGTCCCTTGAGATAATTCGGGCTAAACAACAAGGCTTTGGCAGCAAAGTAATCTTCCATATCGCTGTGATAGTCGAGATGGTCTTGGGTAAGATTACTAAACACCGCTACCTCAAATTCACACCCCAATACTCTACCTTGAGCCAAGGCGTGAGAACTTACTTCCATCACCCCAAACTCACTACCAGCATTTACGGCCTCTGCTAGCTGCTGTTGCAATTCCACTGCAAAGGGCGTAGTGTGGGCAGCAGTTTGCTCAAAACCTGCCCAACGAGTGTAGAGAGTTCCCATCAAAGCTGTCGCTAAGTTAGCTTTGATGAGCAAAAATTCGATTAGATGAGTAGTTGTAGTTTTACCATTTGTACCAGTTACGCCTACCAGCTTGAGTTTGCGTCCTGGATAACCGTAAAAAGCACTGGCTATTTGGGCACAAGCTTGAGTTATGTTACTGGCACTGATAACTACAGCCTCATTTGTGGGAGGATTTTTTTGTGCCGCTTCGGGAGAGACGATCGCAGCAACAGCCCCCGATGCGATCGCACTTTGCCAAAATTCCCCACCATCAACCCGCGTTCCCGGCATCCCAATAAATAAATCTCCCACACGACACGCATGGGAATTCGTCTTCAAACCCCTAACTTCCACATCCTCTAAAGTCGGATGGCTAGGTAATTGCTCAACACTGTCTACCGCTGTTAGTAATTCCCGCAATTTCATTTTGTGAACCTCGTCACGTCGCTTCGTTCCGAATTAAAAATTAAAAATTAACAAGCCCATCAATAAACTTAGTTGCTCTGTATCCTTTTCTTTTTCGTTAACACGTTTGTCTTGCGCTTATTGTGCATTATTTTTTTCTAATTGGCTAAATACTTACGCAACATTTGCTCCAACTGCTGCACACTAGCACGAGGAGAAGGACGCGGCAATAATTTCTCACTCCCCTCCGCGTCCTCTACGTCTTCTCTGCGAGACGCTGCGCGATGGTGGTTCGATAAATAAAGTACCGGCACTTCATACTCATACGTAGCAAACCAATCTTCACGAGTTGTAATATCTCTAACTTCCAACTCGAAACTGAGATTTTGGATTTGTTCTAGCTTTTCTTGCAAGCCTTCACATAAATGACAGCCGGGTTTACTGTATAAGATTAATCGCATTTCAGTTGCCGCAAGAAGTTATAAGTTTAGAATAACGTAGACGTTTCGGCTTGCCGCAGGCTACCGCCAAGGACGCAGAGGGGGAGAGATAGAAGGTATGAGTTTTAATGTGGGTGAGTATGTTGATCAAATGGGATTGTTGTTGGATTTAGAGATCGCAGATGAGTATCGTGATGGGGTGGTGGCAAATTTTGAGAGAATTAGGGCGATCGCTAATCTTGTAAATTCTTTCGCTTTACCAGAGGATGTTGAAGTTGCACCAGTTTTTCAACCATGAATGATGCTGTATCAATAGCTGCTGCTGTGCGTGAAGGTAAAGTTAGCGCGGTGGAAGTTACTAAGGCGGCGTTAGCAGGAATCGCAGCAGGGGATAATCAACTCAACTGTTTTACAGCTGTGACTGCTGAGACAGCTTTAACAGATGCAGCACGCATTGATAGAGAAATTGCCCAAGGTAATCATCCTGGAATACTTGGCGGTGTACCTTTTGCGGTGAAAAATCTCTTTGATATTGCTGGTTTAACAACTCTGGCGGGATCGAAAATCAATGCAGAAAATCCAGCAGCAAGCCTTGACGCAACCGCAGTAGCCAAGCTGAAACAAGCGGGTGCTGTGCTAGTTGGCGCTTTGAATATGGATGAGTACGCCTATGGGTTTGTCACGGAAAACTCCCATTACGGTACTACTCACAACCCCCATGATTTACAGCGAGTTGCGGGTGGTTCATCGGGTGGTTCGGCGGCGGCGGTTGCGGCTGGGTTAGTACCGTTAACATTGGGTTCTGATACTAATGGTTCAATTCGGGTTCCGGCGGCGTTATGTGGTGTTTTTGGTTTTAAGCCGACTTACGGAAGGTTATCTCGTGCTGGGGTAGCTTTATTTTCTAGCAGTTTTGACCACATTGGCCCTTTGGCGCGTTCGGTGCAAGATATTGCCACGGTGTTTGATGTGCTTCAGGGAGAAGACGATCGCGATCCAGTTTGTACTAAGCGTCCACCTGAATTGGTTTTACCACAACTTAAACAAGATATCTCTGATATCAGAATTGCCATTGCCGCTGATTACTTTGTTAAAGGTGCAGAACCCGAAGCTTTAGCAGCAGTCCAAAAAGTAGCTGATGCTTTAAACGTCACTGAATACGTAACCATACCAGAAACGCACCGCGCCCGTGCAGCAGCTTTTGTGATTACAGCAAGCGAGGGTGCAAATCTGCATTTGCATCAGTTGCAATGTCGTCCTGAAGATTTTGATCCAGCAACACGCGATCGCTTTTTGGCTGGGGCGTTAATTCCAAGTAGCTGGTATCTCCAAGCACAACGATTTAGACAATGGTATCGCGATCGCGTGCGGGAAGTTTTTCAAAATGTCGATGTTATTCTTGCCCCAACCACACCAATTTCAGCACCGCTAATTGGTCAACAAACCATGATTTTGGATGGCGAAGAAATTCTTGTCCGTCCTCATTTAGGACTATTTACTCAACCATTATCTTTCATTGGTTTACCTGTTTTATCAGTACCAATTGAGCGCCAAAATGCCTTACCTTTAGGTGTGCAATTGATTGCAGCACCATATAATGAAGCATTAATTTTACGGGTTGCAGCTGCGTTAGAGGCGAAGAGTATAGTTTCAGCAAATATACCAGGCGATTAGAAATCGCGGTTACACAAACGAACGCGAGTGCGTCTCGCAGAGAAGTCCGCCTACGCGGACTCAAAGAAGTTGAAACCCACGGAGGTGGGCTTTGTTTGTATAGCCGCGTTCGCCCTTTGCGTGCCGGAGGCATCATTCCATTCGCCAAGTCCATTAGTGTCAACTTAAGCTGGAAATAGCTTAACTGTTGGCTTTGTCACCCGCCAGGGAATAAATTCTCAAGCTAATAGCTTAAGTCTGCTGAAGTAGACTGGAGATTTTTGGCGATATTTAGTCATCTTCAGATGACTTTATCTATGAGACGGGAATTTCAATTCCCGACGGACGAGTGGTTTCGCGTTAAGTTGACACCAATGCGCCAGGGCAGCCTCCTACGGTGTGTTGCATCAAAATGAGAACCGCTATGATATTTCAATACCAGATCAAATCTAAGTTTATCTATGACTACAAAGCCTTGGGATGCTCAACTTGCTTACAGGCTAGTTAAACCTTTAAAAGATAGTTGGGTAAATCCTAATCATCTCACCACAGTCAGGCTTGTAACTGGGTTAGCGGCTGCCATCGCGATGTCTACAACCGGCTACACCTACGCAGTTAGCAATGTCATCTGGGCTAACATTGGAGCAGTACTGTTTGCTTTCTCCAACTTTCTAGATCATACAGATGGTGAATTAGCCCGTTTAAGTGGAAAAACCAGCAAATGGGGACATCAGTATGACCTTGCTAGTGATGCTATCATCCATATTCTTTTGTTTGTTTGTATTGGATGTGGTCTTAGGGAAGGAAAATTTGGTTGGTGGGCATTGCTGATGGGGATAGTCTCTGGCGTGTCTGTTGCCTGCATCTTTCATTTGCGAAACCAAATAGAACAGCGTTCAGGTAAAGAGGCTAACCGTCAACCAAATTTCGCCGGGTTTGATATTGAAGACGTGCTATATTTGTTCCCCATCGTTACCTTACTAAATGGACTAGAGCCGTTATTAATAGCAGCGACAATTGGCGCTCCAACTTTTGCAGTATGGGTAATTTGGCAATTTCTCACACTCCCGCAGCCGGAATCAAACTAAGCTGTTCCATATTTAAATTTCATCAGCTGGGCGCTCATGTTGCCCACCCCAGAAGAGTTATGTTTGATTCGATTATGCAATTCAGATGTTTTTTAGCTTAGTACTGCAAGGCGGACTTAAAAATAAAAAATTAATAAATGTTAAGTCGATTATTGACTATAAAAGAAGCTATCAATGAGCGTGGGGAGACTTATGGGCTAATAGCGATCGCCTTTGCGATCGTTATAGTGCTGGAATATTTGACACCCTCTGAGTATGTATTTGGCTATCTCTACACAGGGACGATTTTGTTAGCAGATTCCCGCTTGGATCGGAGAGCAGTTTTGGCGATCACTCTTGCTGCTACAGGATTAACATTATTGAATTTGTTTGTCCCAGGAGGAGAAATAATTACTCTGCCAACGTTGGCAAATAGGTTGATTGCAGTATTGGCGTTGGTGGTGACAGGTTGGTTAAGCGATCGCAACCACCGTCATGAAGAAGCAATCGCTTATACTCAAGCACAATTACGCTCTCAAGAACAACTAGCGATTATGCGTGAAGATTTTGTCTCTACCCTAACGCATGATTTAAAAACACCCCTATTAGGAGCAATTGAAACGCTGAAATACTTTCAAAATGAGCAATTTGGTGAAATCACGCCTATGCAAGCAAAAGTATTGCAAACAATGGCTCGTAGTCATCGCAGTACACTGCAATTAGTCCAAACTCTTTTAGATGTGTACCGCAATGATGCCGAAGGGCTAAAACTCCAGATATCACCTGTTAATTTAGTCACAATAGCAGAGGAGATCATCGCTACCCTGAGTGAACTAGCGAGAACACGTCAGGTTTATATTTCTCTGCACTATGGTGAATCAGATTTTCGGAGTTTTCTCTGGGTAAATGGCGATTCTTTGCAACTTGGGCGAGTTTTCACCAATCTCCTGAGTAATGGCATTAACCATACCCCTCGTGGCGGTAAAGTGGAAGTAGTTTTTGAAGGTTATTCTAGCGATCAAGTGGTAAAAATACTCGATACTGGTTCTGGCATTACCGAAAAAGAATTACCCCACTTATTTGAGAGGTTTTATCAAGGAAATAGCGATCGCCACGTCTCCGGTTCTGGACTAGGGCTTTATTTGACCAGGCAAATTATAGCTGCTCATGGGGGTACAATTTGGGCAGAGAATCGCTCACCACGCGGCGCACTCTTTGGTTTCCGACTCCCTGCTTGTCCACCGCCGGGGAGTTGAGGGGAGAAATCAATTAAAAATAAAAAATTAAAAAACTTCTGCCTCCTGCCTCTTGCGCCCAATTACTAATGACAAAAATCTTACTCGTTGAAGATGATGAATTATTTCGGCTTGGTTTGCGGATGCGGTTGCAACAAGAAACCACTTTGGAGATTGTCGCAGAAGCAGAAGATGGGGAACAAGCTGTAGAATTAGCAAATCGCTATCCTCTGGATTTGGTATTGTTGGATATAGGTTTACCAGGAATTGGCGGGATTGAGGCTTGTCGCCAAATCAAGCAGAAGCACCCAAGTTTACCAATTCTTGTTTTGACATCTCGTTCTGAAAAGCCCCTGATTTCGCGATTAATTGCCGCTGGGGCCCAAGGTTATTGTTTAAAAGGTATTCCTGCTGAGTCTCTGATATTGGCGGTGCGATCGGTTGCAGCGGGCGCTTCTTGGTGGGATCAAACGGCAACCACAGAAATTAGAGCCGCTTTTGAGGGCAATTCGATGGCGATACAGTCAGGAAAAACTGAGGAATCCTTAGAAAATCCCTTAACGAAGCGCGAACAAGAAATTTTGGCACTAGTAGCAGCTGGCAAAAGCAATCAAGAAATTGCTGAAATTCTCTATATTGCTCCTGGTACAGTGCGGGTTCATGTTCATGCTATTTTACAGAAATTAGAAGTACGCGATCGCACTCAAGCCGCAGTTTTAGCTATCCAAAAAGGATTAGTAGCACCAGAATTGTTGATTAATTAGATTTTATCGGAGAAAGTCCCCAATCCCTTTAAACCTGTAATAAAATCTTAGGTTGCTCTATGGGAATTTCGATCGCAAATTCTGCTCCTTTGCCAACAGATGAGTTACAAGTAATATTTCCTTGGTGTTTTTGGACGATAATCTGATAGCTAATGGATAATCCTAGCCCACTACCTTTACCCACAGGTTTTGTGGTAAAAAATGGGTCAAATAAACGTGATCGCAATGATTCTTCAATACCAAGACCATTATCTGCGATCGCAATTTTGACCATATTTAAGTCTGTCACCTCTGTATGAATCCGAATTTGGGGAGTAGAAAGTAGGGAGTAGGGAGTAGAAGATTTATTTTCCACTCCCTCTTCTATTGCATCAATAGCATTATTCAACAAATGCATAAATACTTGATTTAGTTCACTCGTATAACAAGTTACTAGGGGCAAATTACCATAATCTTTCACTATAATAATTGCCGAACGAGCGGCTGTTTCTCTGAGCCGATGTTGTAACATCACCAAAGTATTTTCAATGTCTTCATGGATATTTACCCGCTTCATCTCTGCTTCATCGTGCCGAGAGAAGTGTTGTAGCGCCAGTACAATTTCCCGAATCCGATCGGAGCCTCTATACATTGCACCTATCAGGTTTTGTAGATCCTTAATCATAAAATTCAGGTCTATATCTTTGGCTATTTCCTGAATTTTTGGTGTGGGTTTGGGATATTCCTGTTGATAGACCTCGATCATATTTACTAGGTCTTCTACATATTGACCAGCATATTGGAGATTCCCATAAATGAAACTGATCGGATTGTTAATCTCATGAGCCAGCCCAGCTACTAACTGTCCCAACGCCACCATCTTTTCGTTCTGAATTTGTTGAACTTGAGAGGCTTGCAAATTATCTAAAGCCTGTTGGAGTAAAAAGTTTTTTTCTTGTAGTTTAACTTGGAGCAAACGTAAATTAATCTGATTTTCAATTCGCAACACCACCTCTGCCCCATGAAAAGGTTTGGCAATATAATCTACACCACCAACATCAAAAGCTTTTACCTTATCTACAACATCATCTAGGGCGCTAATAAAAATTACTGGAACTTCACAAGTTTTATCGTCAGCTTTCAGTTGTTGACAAACTTCATAGCCATCCATACCCGGCATGTTGATATCCAGCAAAATTACATCAGGCAAAACCATGTGACAGGCAGTCAGTGCCATTTTACCGTTTAAGGCTTTACGAACTTCAAAACCTTGTGCAGTCAACATCGCCGATAAAAGCCGTAAATTATCTGGCGTATCATCTACCACCAAAATATTTCTTTTGTAATTGTTAGTTTGATTAAAATGCATTATTACCAGAGGTTATGCGTATAATTATTGAGGATAGTAAATGCTTATTTGAAATCACCCTAAAATTTGCTGACTAACTTCACCAAAATACTTATGTTTATAGTTTACCTCCCACGGTGGCTAGAGAGTTTTGTCGAATATAAAAGCTATTAACCAGTTATGAGCTTTATCTAAGGGGAGAAACTTTTTAAGACAAGGTGTACTTGTTTAAAATCCTCAAATTGACTTATAGAGTTTGCCTCCTACTTATCCCCGATCATTTAATATCTACCATTGAGGCGCTGCGGCGAGCAACTTCAGAACTAATTGTTGTTCTAAAGGTTGAGAAAATAGATATCCTTGAGCAAAGTTACAATTTAAACTTCTCAATTGTGCTAACTGTTCTTCTGTTTCGACACCTTCTGCGATCGCACTCATCCCCATTGAGTTAGCAATACCAATCATTGCTGGTACTAACCCCATATTTTCTTTATTCTCCTGCATACGTTTGACGAAAGACTGATCGATTTTAAGTGCATTAAAAGGAAAGCTGTGCAGGTAACTTAGAGATGAATATCCTGTACCAAAGTCATCCATAATTAACTTAATTTTTCGCTGCTTGAGTTGTTGCAAAATTATTTTAATTGCGTGACTATTTTCCATAATTACACTTTCGGTAATTTCTAATTCCAAGTATGCCGGATTTATTTTATTTTCATAAATTATTCGGTCAATTTGTTGTACAAAATTTGGCTGTAAAAATAATCTAGCACTCAAATTGACACTTATCGTTAGAGGTTCTGGTGTCACTGGAAAATGTTGCCAGATGCTTAATTGATGACAAGCTGACTGTAATACCCAAGTATTGATGGCATTAATCAAACCCGTTTCTTCAGCCACAGGAATAAATTCTGTGGGAGAAACTAAACCACGAATCGGATGTCGCCAGCGCACCAAGGCTTCAAATCCAGAAATTCTGCCTGTATTCAAAGAAACAATTGGCTGATAATAAACGAGGAATTGTTGCCTTTCCACAGCTCTTCGCAGGTCATTTTCTAACTCTAAAAGATGAATAGCTTCCTGATGCATTGCTGGATTGAAGACGTGATATTTACCTCTTCCTTGAGCCTTAGCTCGATACATTGCTGTATCAGCATCTCGCAATAAATACTCTGGGCGATCGTAATTTTTATTACCCCAACTAATGCCAATACTGGCATTCATAAATACTTCATATCTTGACAGTTTAAAAGCAAGGGATAGCTGTTGCAAAATCTGTTCAGCAACTTGGATTGCTATATTGATATCTGTGATATTTTCTAAAAGGATGCCAAATTCGTCACCACCCAATCGTGCTAGAGTATCAATAGGAATCAAACATGCTTGCAGGCGGCGAGCAATGCCTATCAGCAATTCATCTCCCACCAAATGACCGAGAGAATCATTGACAACTTTGAAGCGATCGCAGTCCAAAAAAAGGACTGCAAACTGATAACTAGATTCTTGCTTCGCACGATTGAGAGCATTTTCTAGTCGCCGAATAAATAAAACTCGGTTTGGTAATCCAGTCAGTGAATCATGCAATGCTATATCTAGCAATTGGCTTTGCAATTTCTGGCGGGAATGGATTTCTTGTTGAAGTTTTTGAAGAGTTTTTTCTAGCTCACTAGTCCGCTCTTTTACCCGATCTTCTAGTTCGACATTGAGTTTCAATATTTCTAATCGCGCCGATCTCAATGCCAGTTGATTTTGCACGCGTACTAAAACTTCTTGAAATTCAAAAGGTTTGCTAATGTAATCTACACCACCCACCCTAAAAGCTTTAACTTTATCAAAAACATCATCTAAAGCGCTAATAAAAATCACCGGAATATCGGCTGTTAGTTCCCAAGCTTTAAAGGTCTGACAAATTTCATAGCCATCTACTTCTGGCATCATAATATCGAGTAGAATCAAATCCGGTAATACTGTTTGAGTTGCTGTCAGTGCCATTTGCCAGTTTAAGGCTTTACGAACGTTATACCCTTCCCTTGTCAATATGGAGGATAAAACTCGGAGGTTGTCCGCCATATCATCAATGATCAAAATATCTTTTTTATTAGGGTCTAAATGCTCGTAATTCATTCTACGTTGGTTCTAGTCAATTCCATGATTTTCTCAAACTGGTAGTTATTTGCTAAATCCCTAAGAACTTGGAAAACTTGACCATTATCTGATGGAATTTGCTTGAGTAACTCTAAAATCAGTTCATCGCTACAACTGGCTGCGGCGTAGTGGATCTGTTGGAGCCACTCAGGTGACATTTGTGATAAATGTCTCAGGAGTTCGGCAGCACTGACAAACACCTGTGTAGATTGATCCACAAAAACTGTGTTTGTGGTTTCTACTTGGTTGGTATATTTTAAACCCAGATGTTGGCTCAGTTTTTCCAATAATACTTCCTGTGTGAATGGCTTGCGAATAAAATCGTCGCAGCCAATAGATAAAATTTTCTGCCGTTCTTCTTCAAAGGCGCTAGCAGTTAAGGCAATAACGATCGTGTGTGTATTGGAGCGATTTGGCGTTGCTTCAGAGAAGTTGTAAGGAGAAGCCAAGGCTGTTGGCATCAACTTTGCGAACGTGGATACACCAGTTGCTTCGCCTACGGGAGACGCTTTGCGTACAACTTTAATTGTCTCGGAGTTACCTAAATCGGTTAATCCTCCCGTCAGGTAATGGCTTCCCGATGATGCCAGTTGTTTGAATTTTGGGAACCTCCGCAACTTATTGGCTGCCCCATGCCCGATTTCTCTAGCTTTAATTATTCTTGTAGCTTCATAACCGTCCATAATCGGCATTCGCATATCCATAAAAATCAAGTGTGGTTGCCAAGATTCCCAATTTGCGATCGCTTCACGACCATCTGTAGCTTCCCGGACTTCAAAGCCTAAAGATGTGAGAATTTTAACTAGCAGCAAACGGCTTTCTTTGGAGTCATCAACTACTAAGATACGGTATGCTTTCTCACTAAGGGTTAAAGCTATAATTTTGGATTTAATTTGATTTGTCGGGATTTCTCTGGGGCAAGTGAGAGCAATCTGAATATTAAAGGTAAATGTACTACCGACACCAGGTATACTGCTGACCATAATATCTCCTCCCATCAGTTGTACATATTTGCGGCTAATCGCCAAACCTAATCCCGTCCCTTGTTGCGATTTTCTGCCGATTTCAGTTTGCTCAAAAGCCTCAAACAACAAGTCAATTTCTTGGGGTGCAATACCACAGCCAGTATCTTGGATCTCGAAGATTAGGGAGTGGGGAGTGGGGAAGGTGGGGTCCCCTCTGGGGATAAGGGGTAATGGGGATTGGGTTGAAGAGGCAGAAGGGGGTAAGGAGGAGAATGAATAATTGCCTTTTTCGCCCCAGTTAAGAGCTTCCTGCTCCCCAATCCCCAGTCCCCAGTCCCCAGCCCCTAGTCTCACACTTAATGTCACGCTCCCCGAATCAGTAAATTTGATGGCATTTCCTAAGAGATTGATCAAGACTTGACACAGTTTATTTTCATCCGTTTCTATGTACTTAGGAATATTTTGTGTATATTTAAACAGTAGTTCTAAATTTTTAGATGCAGCACGCAAGTGCAACATTTCTTCTAGGTTCTTCAACAGATGAATTAAGTCAAAGCTGCTGCGATTTAATGTGATTCTGCCAGCTTCGATTTTGGACATTTCTAGAATTTCGTTAATTAAGTTTAGTAGATGTTCGCCAGCCCGATTAATAATTGCTAAGTTTTCTTGATGTTCGCCAGATAGTGAATAATCTCGGCTCATAACTTGGGTAAAGCCCAGAATGGCGTTGAGTGGGGTACGCAGTTCGTGGCTCATGTTAGCCAGAAATTCACTTTTGGCGAGGTTGGCGGCAGCGCTTCGTGCGGCTTCGCGAACAGCCGCTTGTTGCTCTTGTGCAGCGATTTTTTGCAATTCAATCAGTTCTTCTTGGGTGGTTTGTAGTTGCTCAATCACTTGTTGAAACTCTTCAGTACGTTTTTTGACTTGAGCCTTTAAGTTGCGATTGTATTCTGCTAATAACTTTTCTGTTTGCTTGCGTTCTGTGATATCAAAAAATGTAGCGATCGCAAAAGCCAGATTCCCCGATTCATCATAAATTGGCTTTCCTAAAACCTCAATGGGAATAATCTTGCCACAACGGCGAATTTCCATATCGTCAATCCTGGTGCTTTCCCCAAGCAATGCTCTCGAAATTGGCAGGCGATCGCAAGGGTAAAGTTGATCTGTCCCGGCAAGGTAAGCTTGATATACCTCTGATAATTCTTCGGTGTTGACTTCTGCTAGCGCTTTTTGACCAAGAATTTGCTGCCCAAGTTGATTTATATAATAAGGTTCACCTTCTGCATCGATAATAAATACACCTACCGGCATGGCTTCTAAAAATTGAGTTAGCCGAGTTTGACTGTGAGATAGGGCCTCATTTAAACCCTGCATTTCGGCATTCTTTGCTGACAAAGCACTAAAGGATGCTTGGAGTTGCTTTGCCATAGTTTCAAATGACTTTGCTAGTTCCCCCAGTTCATCGGAACGCTGAATTTCTGGTGTTTGCTCCCATTCACCTTGAGCAATTTTCTTCGCTGATGCATTTAATTGTAAAATCGGTTTAATTACCCACCGAGCAGTCAAAATCCCAATTCTTGTGGCTACTAAAAAAGCAACTATGGACAGCAAAATAGTAATGCGGGTGTTAGCGTTAATTTGCTCCATAAATTCGCCTTCGGGAATCACCGCCACAATTAGCCAATCTAAACCCAGTTCATCCTTCCAGCTTTTTACCTGCACAAAATAACGCATTCCATCGGCGGTAAAACTTAGCTGGTGCTTCCCCCCAATAAACCCAAGATTGCCAAAACGTTTAATTAAAGACTGTGTTGTAAGTCTAATTAAATAATTTTGACTATTTAATGCTGATAGCCGTTTTCCTTTACCATTAATGATGGTATATGGTGGCTCGCTTGTAGAAGAAGCTACCATATACCCAGAACGCTCTAAAATAAAAGTTTTACCCGACTCTTTGATTTTTAAGTTGGCTAAAAATTTGCCGATTTGTGATAAAAGTAAATCAACACTAATCACCCCAACAAATTTGCGATTTTTATCGTAAACAGGATAGCTGGAAGATATGGATAAAATTTCTGGTTTATCTTCCCATTGATAAATTTGACTCCAAACTCGTTTGCCGCTTTTGACTGGATCTGTATACCAAGCTTCTAGGCGAGGATCGTAATTTTTGACTTGCTCCAAATGGCGACGATTTCCTTGCTTGTCTGTAGGATAAATATAAAGTTTGCCTATACCATTCTTTTGGCTAACTTCATTAATCAAGAGCTTGCCATTATCTAGACGTTCAACACCGATAAATTCACCTTTAGGATTGGCAAAACTGTTGTAGCCAACATTGAAAACCTGCATTTGTTTCCAAAAGTAATTGCCGGTGCTTTCAAAGTCCGAAAGGTTTAGCAAACCTAGCTCAACTGCATCTAAGTTGATTTGATTGATTTGCTTCGGGGTTGTTAAATAGTTATCAAGATGCTGTTCAATGCGATCGCAGATTTCATTTTCTAATTGAGTAGCAAGCTCATTTACCGCTTTTTGGCCGTTTTGATACGAAAGATAGCCTACAAGTCCCACCGCCCCACAAATTTGTAGTATGAAGGGCACAATCAGAACATATCGCAGGGGCATTTTGGCATAAACTTTGCCAACTAAACAATTAATAGATTTGACGGGCTGAAGTTTAGATAACATTGTTGTTTAATTCTTCCCTAGCATATTTAGGGCTGTTCTGCCATATCAGCTACATCGTATATCAGCATAATTACGGCGTACTATCACTTTAATTATGATATCTCCTAATACTTTTAAGTATAAAAAATCATACTTTTTATGCTTGTTTAACTAGCTGAGTTCCTCCAACGCCTAATTTTCAAAGTTTGCGACTGTCAAGGCTGTTTGGGTACGCGATCGCACCTGAATTTGATCATTTTTATCTGGCAATGTGTCAACAGATGTTCTCAGATGAACTGAGATTTAACCGATTCCAGTATGCCATTCTAAAATTCAGGTCGCCATTAGCACCCAATCTTAAATTGAATTTTTAATTGCTGATGTCTTGATTTTCCGGTATCAAAACCTCTGGGCTTGTGCAAAAACTTATCTTTTACTACAACAATTTTAAAATTGTCATGCAAATACACAGTAAAAACAAAAAAATCCAAAAAAATTTACTTTGTATTTTCTATTTTTAAGAAATGTTAACTTTGTTATGGAAGTATGTCAACCTCATCACCAATTTGTAAAATTTTTCCGGCTGACGACGGGGGTAATTGGGTGTTGACACTCAAGCTGTAAAAGTGCTTAAAAGGCGTTGGAGAAACCCAATTTGGCAGAGTTGCTTGTCGTTGGGTTGCAAAGATTTTTTGAAAGTTTGGGTAAGCTTCTCCTAAGAACGAATCGCGTGTTGGAACTATACAACGCTGACATGGGTTAACCCCAAAAAAGTGTACATCTCCCACTCGAAAGGAGACTAAATCACCTGGTTCACTAAATAGCTGATCTTCCCAAAATGCTGGTACACCACTAATTTCGATATTGGCACGCATCCGACGGCGCATTTCATCTACACTTAAACCGGGGAACCAAGAAGCGACTTCTGTCAACGTTGCCGTACTAATTACCGTTGGGCCAAGTGAGTTTTTATCATCAGGAAAACCCATCAGAGAGTTTTGTCCCAATGTGACAGAAAACTCAAAAAAATCACTCAAAGTTGCTTCTAATGCTTGCCGTTCTTCATCCAGATGAAAAGTTTGTTGCGAGTCGCCACCTGGGATTTGCAACGAGATAGTTCTATCTAATAGTGCAAATTGTGCCCTTAGTAAAAGAATTTTAGGATGACGCTTGCCATTGACAAATCTACCCTGTTCGTCAACAATGGCAAACTCTCGATCATACTGTAGTGCCCCACTGGCAAGAACTCTAGCGTTCTCAACTTCAACACCATCTAATGACTTAACTGGGTATAATAAAACTTTTGCTAGGTAAGGTGTCATAGCAATTTTAGATTTTAGGCCACATTTTTGTTGCGCTTCCAGCGCAATTTGGATTTTGGATTAAAGATTGGTGTCAGAATTCTGACTTCTGAATTCTGACTCCTGAATTATGGATAGACTGGCGATTTATCGATTCCGCCAACATGATTTAGAGGCCAGAAGCGAACGACAGCACGTCCAATAATATTCTGGCGGGGGACAAGACCCCAACAACGGCCGTCGTAACTACTGTTACGATTATCACCTAGTACTAAATATGAATCAGCTGGTATGGTCTGGGGTTTTGCTAAAAAAGGCGGCTGTGGCCCTGATTGGCAAACATCAATAACTGTGGTTTGTCCAGAACTGAGGTAATTTGCTTCTGGGAGAGGTTTGTTGTTGATATAAACTTTGCCATCCTTAAGTTGTATTTTTTCTCCAGGTAGGGCAATTATACGTTTAATAAAAGCATCTTGATATTGTTCTTTTTGTAGCTCTTTTGTCGGTGAAAATACTACTATGTCGCCCCGTTGCGGGTCAGCAAATTTATACTTCAACTTATCGACAATAATTTTGTCTGCTTCCCACTGGTTTGGTGTACCATGCAGAGTCGGTTCCATTGAGCCAGAAGGAATCCAGCGTGCTTCTGCAACAAAGGTACGAATTCCCAGAGCTAGAACAATGCTCAATACAATTGTTCTACCTAGCTCTGCGATCCAGGAATTATCAGGTTGTTGACTAGAGTTGTTATCAGACACTTGATTATGCATGAAATTACTTAACTTAACAAAAGATGTAGGTAATTAACTCGCCTAGTGAGACTTTATCTGTTAATCTTAACGGGAAATTTTTAATTTCCTAGTCATATTTGCATCTTGACTACCAATTTTAGATTGTGAAGGAGGTAGGAGGTAGGGAGCAGAGGGCAGGGGGAAATGACCCCTGACTGCCTGCGTTGGAATGAAGCCCCAATCAGAGTTAAGTAGTTCTCGTACCTTTCGGGAACCTAGCGCAACAGGTGGGGTCGAATCTTCCTTTGTGTTCCTTCTCCCCTTACCCCCTGCTCCCTACTCCCTTGCCTCTTTTCAACCCTATCTAAATCTAATTACAGCCCACTAAATGGGAGATTTTGTGGTGGAATTAAACCCTTGCTGCCTTTCTTGTTAAAAATAAACTTTTTTTAAAGCGCGGCAAAAATTTGTGACTGCGATCGCGAATAAGTTTAACCTAAAAGCATGGTTCTCTGTAATACATAGCCTCCTGTCTAAACTTGGTTATCACTATGTCATCTCCAAAAAGTTTACTAATTCGCCGCGCTCGCATCATCTTACCCAATGGTGAACTGATGGTTGGGGATGTGTTGACGCGCGATCGCCAAATAGTCGAAGTTGCGCCAGAAATACCCCAAACGACACTAGTCACTGAAGTTGACGCAGAAGGCTTAACTTTGTTGCCAGGAGTTATCGATCCGCAGGTACATTTCCGGGAACCTGGACTAGAACACAAGGAAGATTTATTTACCGCCAGTTGTGCCTGTGCGAAAGGGGGAGTTACTTCCTTTTTGGAAATGCCCAATACGCGCCCTCTGACAACCACACAGCAGGCTTTAGACGACAAGCTAGAACGTGCCTCACATAAGTCCTTGGTTAATTATGGCTTTTTTATTGGGGCAACAGCAGAGAATCTACCAGATTTGCTTTTAGCAAAGCCAACACCGGGAATTAAGGTTTTTATGGGGTCGATGCACGGTCAATTGCTAATTGATGGTGAAACAACATTAGAGGCGATATTTGCGAAAGGCGATCGCTTAATTGCTGTTCATGCCGAAGACCAAGCTAGAATTAACCAACGCCGCCAAGAATTTGCCAATATTCACGATCCAGCCGTTCACTCGCAAATTCAAGACGATCGAGCGGCCTTGCTGGCAACCCAACTAGCATTAAAACTTTCTCAAAAATATCAACGTCGGCTGCATATTCTCCATTTGTCAACGGCGCTGGAAGCAGATTTACTGCGTCAGGAGAAACCAAGCTGGGTGACAGCAGAGGTAACACCACAACATTTGTTGTTGAATACTAGCGCTTATAAGGAGATTGGTACATTAGCACAGATGAATCCACCTTTGCGATCGCCCCACGATAACGAAGTTCTCTGGCAAGCTTTGCGCGATGGTGTGATTGATTTCATCGCCACAGATCACGCACCGCATACCTTAGAAGAAAAAGCCCAAGAATATCCTAATACTCCTTCGGGAATGCCTGGGGTAGAAACTTCCCTCGCTTTGATGTTAACTGCGGCGATGCAAGGAAAGTGTACTGTAGCCCAAGTTGTGAACTGGATGTCTAAAGCTGTAGCTGTGGCTTATGGTATTCCTAATAAGGGAGCGATCGCACCTGGTTATGATGCCGATTTAGTACTTGTAGATTTAAACACATATCACCCAGTGCGGCGCGAAGAACTTTTAACCAAATGCCATTGGAGTCCTTTTGAAGGCTGGAACCTTATCGGTTGGGCTAAAACCACCATTGTCGGCGGTGAAATAGTTTATGACAAAGGCCAGGTAAATACGCAAGTGCGGGGTCAAGCTTTAACTTTCTTATAGCAAATATTTATTTAACCTTACGTAGTATACAAATAATTTTACATCAAAGTCATACTTGAACTGGCAAGATTTTCATCTATCCAGAGTCAAGACTAAACCAATGTGGTTTGGTTAAAACCAAAAGGCGAAAATCCTTGTTTTTCCCCCTTTACCCTTTTAACCAAAGGGTATTGACTTGTCCCTATATCAAAAATTGCAACTTGAAACTAAGTGTTTCAAGTCAAATCTTCAATAATTACTCTCTTTCCACTATTTAAGATTACCTATTTTTCTTTCCCTTGCTTGGCGTCCAACTCTTACGAGACGCTGCGCGTTGGCGTCAGCCTCTCGTAAGAGTTGGCGGTTCGTAAAAAAGCTTAGGTATTCTTTCAGTCGGATAGAAGTAAACAAAATGAGATTGTATTGCAATTAATCTCATTTAATCCAGGTAATGTATTTCCCAGAAACTATGCTCGGAAACATAACCATAAAAATAATCAAGGAGAATTGCTATGTCCTTCAGAATTTTGAGTTTAGACGGCGGTGGTGTTCGTGGAATCGTTGCAGCACGAATCCTTCAACAAGTAGAGCAAGAAATTAGAAATCAGGGTAAAGGAGAGTTTTTACACGAATATTTTGACCTGATTGCTGGCACTTCTACTGGTTCAATACTAACAGGAGGAATTGCTGTCGGAAAGACGAGTGATGAACTAATTCAACTGTATAGAGATCGGGGTAAAGATATATTCCCACCGGATAGAAAAGAGCGCTATAAAAACTTTCCATCTATCATCAGATCAATTCTTGAGGTCTTTTCAGCATCGAAATATTCTCATGATGGAATTACTAAAGTCCTCAAAGATGCATATAATTATAAAAGAATCAAGGATATTGAAAAACCCATTATCTTGATTCTTGCTTACGATACCCTATATCGCAACACAACCTTTTTTACAAATTGTCATCCCGACTTAGGAGATCGATGGTACGACGACTGTTATTTATGGGAAATATGTACCGCTTCTGCATCAGCGCCTACTTTTTTCCCACCATACAAATTAGAACCTGTAGATAAACAAAAATTTGGTAATTGGGAATTCCCACACATTGACGGAGGAGTTTCTGCTAATAACCCTTCTCTGGCAGCTTTGAGTCTAGTTATGAGGGTAAGTCAGTCTTCAGTCTCTCAAGAAATCAAGGAACAATATAAACTGTATAATCTCCGATTGGAAGATATTTCTATCCTTTCTATTGGCACAGGTCAAACTGGTGAACCATATCAATATGAACAAATAAAAAACTGGAGAGGTTTAAACTGGGTAAAAAATCTTACTAACATCTTTATGGAACCTACATCTGAGATTGGTAGTACGATTTGCCGACAAATTATGGGTGGATATGATTCTAAACGTTACTTACGTCTTCAGTTTGATTTAAATGAGACATTTAAACCTAAGCCAAAAGAGACTTATAGAGATCCTCGTATTGTATTACCTCCAGAAGATCGAACAAACCGATTTACAGGAGAAAAAGTAACTGAAGAAATAGATAATACTAATTCCGAGATTCTTCAGCAGTTAATAGATACTACCTCTGCATTCATCGATCGAGGTCTTACGTACTATACCAGAGACGACTCTGGTTCGCCGATCAAAAAGGCGATCGCCTCTTTCATTAGAGATAACTAGTACAAAAAGGCAAAAGTAAAAAGAAAGAATGCTTATTTTGTAAGCTTTCTGGCTATTTTAAATGGGTGGTTTATTACGCAGTGTTGTACTAGTACTTTGTCAAGCTGGCTTTGAGGTTTCATAGTAAAGTCATTACTACAAATTTGTTGACTATCAATAATTTCAACTTGACAGACTACAGTGCATCCACGTAGGTATATTAACCTCAACTAATTTAGGATAAAACATCTCGTATTTCTACAGAAATTATCGTAGAAATACGAGATGTTTTAGTTAATATTTTCTTAACATCAGTGCTAATTACAGATGTAAATATAATAATTTCCTGCTAGTTATAAGTATTAAAAATAATTTAAAAAATTAAAAATTAGTCTCTTTTATGTATAGATTGTGAACTTAACTTGGGAATACTAAGTGTAAGGAAATTTAAGCGATGTATACAGAACTTGATTATTGTCTAATTTTTCTCTACTAAATTTCGTTGCTAAATGAATTCAGATTACTTCTTGTAATGACAGTCAGGAACTAATCTGATTCAACAAAACTGACTAAATTCTGTAAAAACTCTCATTTATCCCAACAACAGTTTATTTACGCTTGCTTGATTCGTACACCCATTTAAATCAGCTTTGAACTGCTTATTACAGCAATAAAGCTATTAGATGCCAAATCCTGAATATATATCTCGTTCAGTTAAGAATCCTGTAGGTTCAATACTATTCGGATAAGATACTTCAGCCTAAATTGACTCCCTTTTTAAGCTTATGAAGGGAAAAGTAGTCTCCCTTTTGAAAAAGAGCCAGTGCGTTATAAACTTTTCCAAACTTATAGTAACTGGCGTCAGTTTTGCTGAGTGCCAATTTTCGATTGAAGAAAAGTCAATTTGAGATTTTTTAGTTGAGATAACAATGTTAGTAACTTACAGTGGTGAACGTGGTAGTGGCAGATAGGAGGAGTGTAAATTTCACTCTCGACTATTTGCATAAATTTTTTATAAGGGACTTCCAAATAAAAAAATATCCAATTAACTCCTGTGGGGTGGGCGTCTCGCCATTGGTGTCAACTTAAGCTGAAACTCCTCTAAAACCTCGTTTCCAGCCAGAGTCGGTAAATGCAACTCAAAAGCGGCTCTGCCGCAAGTACGAGAGGCGGAGCCTCAAAGACGAGCATTCCCAGTCGAAGACTGGGAACGAGGCAATCTAAAAGCAAGTCTAGAACTAGCTTTTACGTTAAGTTGACACCAATGTACCCTGTAGGAAGCCGCTTTGCGTCTACATGAATTGCCCCTACGGGTGTACCTCACGTGAATAGAACCGCTATAAGCTTAAATCACAGTAATGACTTTGCTAATATCATAATTGAATGGTACAAGTTCGACTTGACGAGTACCCCCATCTCTATAGGTCAAACTCACACTCAGATAACTATCTGGCTTGTAGGGTAATCGTTCAGCCCATTCAATTGCCACAATTCCTAGTATAAATTCAACACCTTCCCAGTAACTTTCTAAATTCAAGGCTACAACTTCTTGTGGTTCTAAGCGATATAAATCCAGGTGGTAAAGAGGGAGGCGTCCTTCTGTGTACTCATTAATCAGTGTGAAAGTGGGACTGACAATAGGTTCAACGATTCCCAAACCTTTGCCAATACCTTGAACTAGAGTCGTTTTACCAGCCCCTAAATCACCTTTTAGTAAAATTACACTGCCAGGGGTCAGGGATTTACCAAGAGTAATACCTAAGCTTAACGTCGCTTCTGCATCTGCAAGAAAAACTTTCATAATTTAGTCATTAGTCATTGGTCATCTTCCTTAATTTTGAATTTTGAATTTTGAATTCCCCGAAGAGGTTGTCCTCTACCGTACCACCGTAATAACACTCGTGCTAGTTTCTGCGGATTGTGACGTACAAAACCTGTTTCATCTTCATATAAAACATTAGCTGGAACAATTCTTCGCCCTAGCTGAGTTACGACTTCTCTATCTAGAAAAACGGGATGGGAGTTTTGTTGGGCGTAACGAATGAGTGATTGCTCTGAGGGGGATTTTTTGTGTATTAGTACAGCGTCGAATAGCCGTCTTTCCCCACAAGCAGCATCAATTGCTCTGATGTGGTCGGCAACAGTGTAACCTTCAGTTTCTCCTGGTTGAGTCATTATATTGCAGATATAAATACGGGGGGCATCTGTTTGAGCGATCGCATCGGCAATTTCTGGTACTAATAAATTAGGAATCAAACTTGTATAAAGGCTACCTGGGCCAATAATAATGTAATCAGCTTCTTTAAGTGCCTTAATCGCTGCTGGCACTGCCGGAGGATTAGCCGGAATACAGCCAATTTTGACAATTTTACCCCCAGCTTTGGGAATGCTAGACTCCCCATCAATACGGCGGCCATCGGCTAATTCTGCCCAGAGGCGAACATCACTGAGAGTTGCTGGTAGTACTTGTCCCCGCACTGCTAGCACTTTAGAACTAGCTGCAACTGCTTGTTCTAAATCTCCCGTAATATCACTCATAGCCGTTAAAAACAAATTGCCAAAACTGTGACCTGTTAACCCATCTCCAGCCCGAAAACGGTATTGAAACAATTCTGTTAATAACTTTTCTTCATCGGCTAGTGCAGCCAAACAATTGCGAATATCCCCCGGTGGTAGCACTCCAAATTCTTGGCGCAACCGTCCAGAAGATCCACCATCATCGGCGACAGTGACAATTGCAGTAATATTAGCGCTGTAGGTTTTCAACCCTCTCAACAACGTAGAAAGTCCCGTACCACCACCAATTACCACTATTTTCGGGCCTCGGTACAATCGATGATGTGCCAGCAAGACATCGATAAGTTCTTCTCCCCCTTCTGCTCTCAGTACCTTAGTAATTGAGCTTACGGTGCGAGTTTGCCCCCAAAGCACTAACAGCAAACCGCCGAGCAACACCAAAGGGCCGCTGATATAGTTGGGTAAGAGGTTGGTGATTACTCCCAGGAAATTCCTAATCAACTCAATCATCAAAAAAATTGGGGTCAGCTTAATCCAGATAGCTAACCCCAAACTTGCCAGCAGTACACCCCCAACACTAATCAACAACCAACGTTTTACCGATAGTCCAGGGGATAACCATTTGAACCACTGGTTAACCCGATAGGAAGTACGAGAGCGCGACTGCTTTTGCAGGGCGTTGAGGGCTTGTCTCAGAAAACCAATTGACATACCTGATTCGGAGCAGTGCTACAAACAATAATTAACAGAAAACGTACACCACTTGGTTTAAAACCATAGGCGTGAAACTATTATATTTGTCAATCCCATTAGACTAAGAATAAGTGGTCAAGATTGTCAGTATTCCTAATGAGAACATTTTTCAGGTATTTAGACCCTAACTGAGAGACGAAGTAAAAAGTGGTGTAGTTTAATTACTTGAAAAGTACTGTAAAAAATATCCTGGCTTGGTAAAAGTGAATTTAATGGAAAAACGAATTTTAGGATTAGATCCAGGATTGGCAATTTTAGGATTTGGGGCAATTAGCTGTACACAAAATCCCAACAAAATACCAGAGACTACAGTAAATATGCTGGATTTTGGAGTAATTAAAACGTCAGCAGATGTAGAAATGGGACAGCGGCTATGTACCTTATTCGATGACTTACACACCGTGATGGAAGAATTTCAACCAGATTTGGTTGCGATCGAGAAACTATTCTTCTATCGGATGTCAAGTACAATCCTGGTTGCACAGGCGCGGGGTATAGTTATTTTAGTGTTGGGGCAGCGTCGTCTTCCCTACGTAGAGTTTACTCCTGCTCAAATTAAACAAGCTTTAACAGGCTATGGCAATGCCGATAAATCGGAAGTGCAAGAAGCGGTGGCGCGGGAGTTGGATTTAGATGAGATTCCTAAGCCGGATGATGCTGCTGATGCTTTAGCGGTGGCTTTGACGGCTTCGTATCAGTTGTAGATGTAAAACGAAAATAAATTTTTGCACACTCTTGACAAAAGTGCGATTACCTGAATCTAGTACTCATGCTTGTGTGTAAGTCCTACTAAAAAATTTGTAGTATCCTCTTGACATTATGTAAGTTTTGTATTACAAATGTAGTATAAACATCAAAGCCTCCTCAAAGGCAAAACTAAAACCTCTTGGAACTGTGACAATTGCATAGATGCTACTTTTTGGGGATTAGTTTCGCAACTTCTTTCGATAGTGCCTACTTTTGGGGCCGCGATTGGGGTTCGACTGCTCCGAAACCAACAAACGGACGGTTGCAGGATTCGGGTACCCTACGGGAAGGCAAAGCCTACAATTCCCGACGGCTCCACTAGACACTACTTCAATTGAAGTTGAGTACATCGGTGTTATTCAAACTTGGGTCTGTAGCTCTAACGGTAGAGATCCCGGATGTCACTTGTGCCCTGACAGAAAAAGCTTACATACTAGCTCAATAGTAGAGCTATCGTCTCTAAAACGATAAGTTGCAGGTGCGATTCCTGCGTGTGTCACCACAGCTTTTTCGACTTGCGCGAGGTGTGAGTGTAACTCTCACAGGGAGGGTATCGGTTCAATCCCGATCAGATCCACTAATACAAATTCGTGATTAAAAAGAGGTGATTGCAATGGTTCATATTCGATTTGAAGGACGTTCTGTTGATCTGCCAGAGACACAATTAGGAATTGCAGCAGGGATGAATGATGTGGCAGTGAAAGAGCGGGTTGCTCGCCATTTAGATGTGAATAGCGATCGCCTTTCTGCTTACATAATCGATCGCCGCCCCAGTGGTGATTTGATTATCCGCCCTGAAGCTGTCTATGGTTAAAGTATTTAGTCTTCCGTGCCCCGACAGAAGAAGCATACATACACATTCATAACGGCCCTAAGGTAGCAAAATTCGAGCGATCGAATAAGCGAAGCATGATTTCTAAGTCTCTCGCAGATTTAGTGTGCGTGCCCACTCCACTGCCAATAGTTGGTAAGAGCGGCCGTAGCTGTAAAAAGCTTCTTGAACTTGTACGGAATGATTAAAACTCAATTCTGCGCCCTAACTTGTAAAGCCTACACACACTATCCGGCAACGGATCGCAGGTTCAAATCCTGTCGCTCCCTTTCATGGGAGCGTAGCCAAATTGGTATAGGCAATTGTGAAAACTGCTTTGCTAACTTGTGCGGAATTTAAACTATTTAACAAAACAGAATTCAGGAGTCAGGAGCCAGAATGGGCTAAACCTTAGCTATCCGTTAACAGAATTTAATTTTGTGTGATTGTCTAATATTTTTATTCGGAATTCTGAATTCTGCATTCCTCTTCAAATCATATTTATCTATAACCTTTACTCAATACAGAGGTGAGTTCAATGATGTTAGCTAACTCATGTTTAATCACAACTCAATTAGTACAACTGCATTTAAACAACGTGAGATATGAGCGAACATCGTTTGAGCGAGATTGTGATTGAGCGTCCTCGCGGTGGGAGAAGAATTAGCCTCAAAAAAGTGACTGGCTTTAAGAAGCAATTATACAAAATCACTCAGGACGCAATTCAGGATGGATTGTTGAATCCCTACCTGATTAAACCAATAAATAAATCCAAGTATCTTTCAGACCATCTCGGCCCCCTGCGTCGGTTTTTGCGCTCGCAAGTCGGACAGCCTTGGAATGACGTTTACAGCCAGCTATGTCAACGATTAGATCCCAATACTATGGCCGGACGGCATGTTATCGATCATGTGTGGGACTATGTTGAACGGTATGTAGAAATAATTGATGGTGGTTTTTATAGCAAGCCTTATCGAGGATATCGAAGTCAGCTAGATACAAACCATCGCGATCGCTTCTATATCCATCCTGAAACCGGAATTCTTTGTGCAGCCGAGAAAATACCTCGAAAGCAGAATAAAAAACAGGAACAAACCGATATTGTTATCATTGATAATTATCATCAATACCACAAACTAAACGAGATTTGGTATTTAATTACCTTTGAAGATTTTCCCTCACCACCAACTCATTATGTAACGGATGTTGTCAAAGGAATAATTCATCGTTCTGCTGCAATCTCTAGAGGTCAAATAATTTACGCTGTTAGGAAAAAGCAGTGTAATAAAAAGGAAATTCGAGTTATTTTAAATCAACTTTCTCAAAACTAAAATTCTCACCTCGTGCCCTAACTGAAAAAGCTTACATACTAGCCGAATGGTAAGGCACTTGAATAAAGCTCAAGCAACTACGGGTTCAAATCCCGTGTGTGAATCAACAGCTTTTTTGACTTGCATGAGGTGATCTTATTTCATTTCAATATGGAGGTGAGAACGATGAAGAAGATTAATGATTTCAACATCGAGCCTGAAGATTTCGACGATTTCTGCTTTTGAACTATCAAGTAAACGTCGTCGTGGCTACCCATCTGAAAAAGCTGTAAAACGTGGCTATCGCTTTGTTCATGGCAACAAGGAATTGCAAGAAAAGCTTGGTAACAATGACCTTTGTCCTTGCGGTTCTGGCCACTGCTTTCAAAAAGTGCTGTCGCAATAGCGGCAGATATGATGGCAGCATACGCAGCTACTACTTTTAGGGAGTAAGAGCAAATTCGATAATTTTCCGCTCATTACCCAGTCCCCAATCCCTAATCCCCAGTCCCTTTTACTTGGCAGTTGTTGCCGCGCCCCGATCGTGGAAGCTTACATAACTCTGCATAAGTTATATCCAATGCTTCCACAACTTGCGCGGTGACTTTATCGCCCCGCGTGCAACATCTGCCTCCTGCAATTTTGGATTTTAGGTTGCAATCTAAAATCCAAAATCTAAAATCCAAAATTCTTAGAGGAGGTTCATAATGAATACCGCAGAACGTGACCTGCGTTTGGAAATGCTCAACAGTTTGCTGACAACTCCTCACCGTAAACTTGAGCAAGTCGCAGAAATTCATCAGTTAATTATTGAACTCGATCCCATCTTTTACGGACACCTGGCAGTTTGGTATCAGCGTCATGGTGATGTCCGCGACCACAAGGAAGTGTTTGTTGCTCATTTGTTAACCAGCAATTTGACTGAACATCGAGATGCTGGATTTATGATGCTCCAAGAGTTTCCACCCTATCAGGTGGCTCGTGTAGTTGACTTCATGAAGCAACAGCAGAATAAATTACCTCGTTCGGCTCGCACTGCGGTGCGGCGCTATTTAAAGGTACGGGAGAGCAATCCGGCTCTATTCGATCGCGCTGCGCTACGAGGTCGTAAGGCAATGAAGCACTTATATGCTTCACTGCACATCAAGCCAAATGAACGGGCAAATGCGATTCTGTTTGGCGATACTCCTCCAGAGGGTTCCTTAGCCAATGTGCTGAAGCAGCTTGCTAAGGCTGAAAGTGCGGCAGAACAGGCACGGCTAATTGTGGAGTTCAACATTCCTTACACGATCGCAATTGGTGCGATCAAGCAACTTACACCTGTTGTATTGGTGGCGTTGATCAATAGCATGTCTCCTCAAGAAGCGATCAATAACCTCAAATCGCTTCAGACTAGAGGTGCAATGGATCACCCACAAGTCAAGAAGCTGATTGACTCCAAGCTGGAAGCAGCTTCTAAGAGTGGGCGTGTCTCAGCATTCAAAGCACAAATTGCCACAGACGCAGGAGATTTTGACGCAGACACCGTTGCCCAACTGGAAAAGGTGACAAACGAACAGGTGAAACGGCGTGGTGCGATCGCTCGTCCAACTGCTTTACTGGTGGATAAGTCTGGCTCAATGGAAAATGCGATCGCGACGGGTTTGCAACTCGCTGCCCTAATCTCTGGTATCACTCAGGCAGAACTGTTTGTCTACGCCTTTGACACAATTCCCTATCCTGTTACAGCAAAAGGCAAGGAGTTGACCGATTGGGAGCGTGCTTTCCAGCACATTAATGCAGGTGGTGGTACTAGTATCGGTTGTGCATTGGAAGCAATGCGGCGGAAAAAGCAGGTGGTTGACCAAATCATCTTGGTGACGGATGAGGGCGAAAATGCGGC
Organism: Nostoc sp. NMS8; assembly: GCF_017115045.1. Lineage (GTDB taxonomy): Bacteria > Cyanobacteriota > Cyanobacteriia > Cyanobacteriales > Nostocaceae > Nostoc. The sequence goes on from NZ_JABXKK010000104.1 coordinate 116,239, forward strand.
TCCTTACTTCGGTGAAGTCTACAAGAACTACTGCCGGGAGTTGGCGATAATGCCCAATGTGGTGATTGTCCGTGTGGGTACTCATTACAACTGGGTAGAGAGTCAGCTGAAGCAGCAACAAGCACCTGTAGATACGTTCACTTTCGCGGGTGACTACTACAGTTTGCCGAACATCGTCCCACTCCTGACGCGCCCCTCTCGTCTGGATTTGCTGATGGAGATTCTGGATATGCCGTTGCCTGTAAGAGAGGATAAGTAAGATTAATATCTTTCTGAGTGCGTTAGTAATGCTTACCGCACTCAGAAACTTAGTATACAAAAACTTTTCCTCACAATCTGGTTTATTCTCTGGTATCCTCAAGTTGATACTTTTTCAAAGAAAGAATGATCTCTTGATCTGGTTTGGATGCAATTCTAAGAACAGAAAAGATAATTTTGGTAAGTTCTTGTCTTTGCTTACTATAATTTGGATCAACTATAAAATTTAAATAGCCTTTATCTTTTAGAAGATTGATAAGTCCTTCAAGCGTTTTATGTCCATTTGGTAAATAATCTTCTATTTCCCCATCCCTTAGAATGAATATACGTTCACTTTCTTTTTGGCTAAGAAACTGTTCAATAAAAATATTTTCTTCATGCTTACGATTATCCTTAAGTTTTCTTTTTCTTGATTTTATATAGTCATAAAGAATTTTTAATGATTCTATATCTTTGTTATTAATAGCTTTGTCTAACTGTTGAGAGAGGGTCTGACCATCTGTACTCTTCTTGTGTTTGATTACTTGCTGGTCTATTTTTAAATGATCAACAACAAAAAGATTTTTGATATTTTCATTGCCGATGTTTTGAAGGTAGTCAAAATCAGCAACTATAAAATTAGGAACAGAAAAAGCTTCTAAAAAATTTCTATATTTCTCTAAATTCTCTTTTCCATAAACTTCTAGGACTTCTATAACTTCAGGGGTTTCTATAAATAATAATTGATAAAGATTAATCAGCTTTTCAAAGAAAAGTCTATCTGTAACTCCTTCGACAAGTACTACCTTATCGGCAAAAAATATTTTTTCATTATTGTGGCTATTAATTATATGTAACAAATCCTTGCTAACAAGCAAATTCTCTCTATTAATAGTTGCAATTATACTTTTGTCATTCGATTTATAAACTCTTATAATATTTGAAATAGTTTTTTGATTAATAAATACAGCAGAATGAGTTGATAATATAAATTGATTTCCTGTAGTATTAGCTAAATCGAAGAATAGCTCAATTAGAATTGATTGCCATCTAGGATGTAAATGCACTTCTGGCTCATCAACAATAACTAAACCATCTTTTATATTGAATGCGAAAATACCTAATAGAAAATTTAGGATTTCCTTTTCACCTGAACTGGCTTGTGTTATATCAAAAGTTTTTCCCTCCTTACTTAAAGTAATCTCATAAATATTTTTGTTTGCATCTTTAAGTTTTAGATCCCACGAATAACCTAGTTTACTTAAATACTTTGTTACCAGTTTAACTTCCTCATCATTATTCCACTTATCCTGATAACCTTGATTTAGTGCAGAATTCTCATATAATCTTTTTTTTTCAGCAAAATAAAGTGATGAAAGCTTCATTAAAGAGGTTGAAGTCTTGGATGTTGTACTAGAATAATTTGCTAGTAAATCATAGTAATTTTCGCTTGACAGGCTAGCTTGAAGATTTAGCTGGGTTTCTCCTCTATATGGTGAAAAGTACACATATCTAGGACTCAATTTTATATTATTAACTTTTTTTGCACCTATCAAAAAGAGTTGAAATAAATACAAAAATCTATAAAAAACATACTCTGTAGTCCGGGATTTAGACCTTCAATCGTATTATTTCTAATATGATATGTAACTTCGTGTCCTGGAGAAATAGAACTTAAATCCCATTGTTCGATTTCATTTACTTGATTTAACCAATTTCCTCGATAAGAAGATAAAGCTGTCTTTATATCTTCCTTATATTGTTTTAAAAGTATAATATTATTAATATCTTGATTCTCGATTTCTAATTTTAATTTTATATCTGAATCTGAAGCATCTCCTATAAACTTCTCTAAGGCTACATTTATTTGCTGAAATGGTGAATGCTGTTGAATATCTTCAAAATAATTATGCCCATCGTTACCAGAAGTTATTCTATAAGTAATCAAGAAGAAATTTCGTAAAATTATATTTACAATGTCTAAAAGATTACTTTCCCCACCACCATTAGGCCCGACTAATATATTGAATTTGGTATCAAAGTCAAGTATTGTTGTTTCCTTAAAACTCTTTACATTTTTAATTTCTAAACTACTAACTTTCATTAGGGTTTTAATCCTCAATAAAACACCACAGAACTAGTTTAATCTAAACTAAATAATAAGTACAGGTGTACCTAAAGAAAAATACCATAAATATTACGCATGTAATCTGGCTTTATAAATGTAGTCATCGTAGCTTGTGCTACATAAATTATATGATTGCTCAACCAAGATTATGATACTGATAAGCAAGCAACATGAAGAAGGCGTATGAAGTCGCAGCGATCGCTCTACTCCAAAATCTCTGATTTCATCTGTTTAAATCAATGTAGTATATTGTATTATACAAATATCCTGCGTGCCCCAACTCTTGGAGCCTACATACTAGTACGAGAGGAAAAGTAACACTGTCAAATACAGTGGGCGTGTGTGAACGGGGAGTGCGAAGAACCTGGGAAGTTGGCTTAAAAGTAGCCATCTTTTAAAGAGTGTGTAACAACTCACCAGCGGAGTCCCTCTAGTAACTGAGAACACGCAATGCTCCACCAACTTGCACGCAGGAATTATATTAATTCGTAATTAAGAAAGTCAGATTTTATCGGGTTGCATCTGTAACCTTATTTTTGAAAATTGGTATTAGTTATGACTAACATCCGTAAGCTAATCAACCAAATTGCGATCGCAGAAGCACAGTTATATACCACCCAATTCCTCGCGCCCTGTGTCAAAGGTGGACGGGTTCGCACACGGGTAGCTGGGATAATCTGTACCTTTACGCCAAAGCCTAGTAAATTTGAGGGTTGGGGAATATTTCAGGCTGTGGATCAGAAGACAGCAACGGTTGTAGAAGAAGCAGATTTACCCCAGATTGCAGAATATCTGCAACACTTTCCCCAAATACGACTGCGGTTAGTACATCAACTGCGGGGACAAACTTGGTTGGCATACCCTGTGAATGAAGCAGATATGCGTCAACGGTTAAAGGTGGTGAAGCCGATCGCAGTGCATCTAGTAACCGAGGGTGTTACCTTTGAGCAAATTATTGCCCGGTGGAATGGGCAGTCATGCTGGTTTGAGGAAGTTGATCGCCGTACCGATCCGGCAATTTCTGAAACTCTGCAATCTGCCCTCAAGCAACTCACTCCGGCTGAGGAATTACAGTTTAAGGGCATCACTCCAGAAATCCGCACAGTGTATGAATTAGCAACTCGGCGCATTGAGGGTTTTAGTCAACCCCAACAGGATGAAAAACGACTGAGAAAGGCATTGCAGATCGGCGGCGGTGAATTAAAGCAGTTCCACGATCGCGGCGATTACTGGACAGTCGATTGGACAACGGCTGATGGTGTTCGCCACAGTAGTGCGATCGCAAAAACAGACTTGACTGTTGTCAGTTCTGGCATTTGCCTAAGTGGACGCGATCGCGATTTTGACTTGCAATCCTTAGTAGGTGTGATGGAACAACAAGAGTAGTGATATTAGAAAATTCAGAATTCAGGAGTCAGAATGGGCTACGCCCTGCTCATTGGTGTCAACTTAACGTGAAACCGCTCGTCCGCCGGGAATTGAAATTCCCGTCTCATAACTAAAGTCATCTGAAGATGACTAAATATTGCCAAAAATCTCCAGTCTACTTCAGTAGACTTAAGCTACTAGCCCGAAAATTTATTTCCGGGCGGGCATGGAAGTCAACAGATAAGCTATTTCCAGCTTAAGTTGACACCTATGCGCCCCGCTGTGCTAACAGGAGTAAAACAGATTTAATACCGAGTACACAATCTAAAATCCAAAATGTTATGAGTATCTTTTTTCACGAACAGCTTTACCGCAGCAATGCTGTGATGGCAAAGCTGAAAAATTATCCGATAACAATTTGCGGCGCGGGAGCATTAGGAGCTAATATTGCTGAAAACTTAGCTCGGTCTGGTTTTGATAAACTGACAGTAATAGATCGCGATCGCATTGAAGAGCGGAATCTTTCGACTCAGCCTTACTACCGTTCTGATGTGGGAGCGTTTAAGGCGAAAATATTGGCGAACAATTTATATCGATCAATTGGTACTAAAGTTGATGCCAAAACAAAGGAGTTGACATCAGCAAATACAACTCAACTACTCCAGGACAGCCAGTTAATTATTGATGTTTTTGACAATAGTTTGGCACGTCAAGCAGTGAAAGATTATGCCGATCAAAAAGGTATTCCCTGTCTTCATACTGGACTATCGGCTGATTATGCAGAAGTGATTTGGAATGGCATTTATCGCGTTCCTTCTGAGGTGAATGATGATGTCTGTGATTATCCCTTAGTACGAAACCTGGTGATGTTAACCGTTGCTGTGGCTTGTGAAGCAATCATCTCATTCATTGCAACAGCAGAGCAGCGTAACTTCACTATCACCCTCAAGGATCTGACTGTTCAATCTTTGTTTTTATAGGTTATGTAGACGTTCTTAGGGACTTCAAAATAAAAAGCGAGAGAAAGAGTCTCTGAGAGTTTCTCAAGCACGTTTTTGTAATGATTTATATTGCAACTCAGCAACGCCTAGTTGTTTTTTAAAGTAAGCACGGTAGAGTTCGCAACGCGGTAGGATGCGATCGCCTTCATAAGCAATCAAGCCTAAGCTTTCGAGCTTATGAGCGTCAATTGGCTTCACAGAAATACTTTGCTTTGTGTTCACAACCTCAATATATGCCTTTACCAAACTGGGATTCTCTTGTAAAATTGCCCAGTGTCGCCATAAATGATAACGATAGATACCGCCATTAGCGATCGCATCCTGTATCAGTTCTTCTAAGGTGATTCCTTGACAGCATAGATAATACAGAGCAATCCGAATCAGTGCAGGATGTCCCCCAACCAGAGACATCAGTTGGGTAACTTCCTTATTAGAGTTCCAGTCTAGTCCGTGCCTTTGGGCTAAATATTTTACTTGTTGCTTAGTAAATTCTGGTAGATGGATCGGTAGTCCAATATTAAATGGAGAGCGGTTGATATCCAAAGAAACATATACTTCTGTGGAATAAACAACCACTAGCCTTAGTTTCTGCAAGTTACTATCTTGTCGTGCTTCTTCATACCAAGAGCGCAACAAACCAAAGAACTCCTGGGCAATTTCGGGATATTCAAAAAAGCGATCAACCTCATTTAATACTAGAACCACTGGACTGTGACTCTGCTTGAGCAAATAAGATTGCAAATATAAACTGCAACTCAACTTACAGCCTATTTCCTCATCCCATTTGTCATCTAGCTTCGGATCAATGCCCAATTCTGTGGCAATTTGCCAGCACAGAGAACGCAAAAGCTTGTTTAAGTTTGTTAGACAACTAGAATCTATTTGGTTGCAATTGACTTTTACCGGGCGATAACCTTGCATCTGAGCAAAGGCTAACAACCGTAGCACAAGAGAACTTTTACCCATCTCTCTTGGCGCTCGAATCCGAATCACACAGCCAGGTTGAAGTACTTCTCGATAAACTAGTTCCTCAATGGGGGGACGTTCAACATAGAACGGGGAATCTAGAGGTACGGGGCCATCTGGGTATGACCAAAGATTTTCTAGTTGGTCATAGTGCTGAGTAGTAAAAGTATCTAAGCATAAAAACTGGGACACCTCGGCTTTTTTTGTATCTAATGTATCCAAGCTCCGGGAAAAAGCTTGATAGCTTTCGGTATGATTTGGTTCATTGACGATCGCATAATCTTCTTTGTGTAATTCTAGGTTAAAGGCACTAAAACACAATTTCAGGGTTTTTTGATCTACGCCTGTATTCAACGACCATAATCGGTTTAGAGTTTTGGTAGAAACATTCATGCGATCGCCTAAATCTTCTAGAGTGAAGCGACGCCCATTGTTTTGTACCTTTTCTATGGTCAGAATCGCCGCTTGTAAACGCTTCAACCCAGCGATCGTCAGGACAAGTCCCCGCTTTCTCGTGCTTTTAGATTGCTTCATGTCGCTAATTATCTATCTGCTTTTTTTCTTTACCGTCGGAGCTATCTCCTCATTGTTTCATGTTTTCAAACAGTTATTCAACAGTTACTTACCCGTCCTTATAGAATTGGTTAACTAGTAAAAAAATATACATTTATCTTTAGAGAAATTTAGATAAGTAGGTATAAATAAACATTACTATATTGATTATCTTTTTTCCCGCTTCTGTGGAAAGGGGCTGATAATTCTGCATCAAGTATTTTTGATTACTTGCAAAGTTCACTTTATTTGTAACGATTTACTCAGTGTGACTGAAAATTAAGCGTCCTAACTTCTGTGGCGCTTGCTATCAATCCAATATCTAATTTTTTTTGCTATGGTGATCCCAAAGGAATTGTTAAATGATTACGAGGTATAAATCAAGTAACTAGTAAATTATGAGTATATTAAAATACAAATGTACCTGAATGGTTTATCTGTAAAGTGCATCGAGTTTATTACTTAATGGTTTGGGCAATATGCGTTTCAATATCTTCCAAAGTTTGTAATAATAAACGATTTGCCTGCAATTTCCAACCCCATTTCTGAATTCTGTAAGCTAATACAGTCCCAGCTATAGACGCTAATAAGCAGATGGGTTGATTTAAAGAAATTCCTAATAACAAACCCAATCCAGCAATTCCCCAAAATGGTAAAGCTACTGCTTGTCTTTGTTCTTCTACAACTTGGGTAATTACATTAGATTTCATAGTAGCGAGTAATGCCTCTTTGACTTGTTGCTGTTCTGTTACCGATACTGTTAAACCTATTTTTCGGCGTAGTTTTTCCATTTTTCTGGCATCAGTACTGTATTCAGTTAGCTCATCTTCTGCCATTTTCAAGAGTCGCTCTAGTTGCGCCATCGTGTATTACATCCGCTATTTTGATAAAGTTATTAAACTGAATAATTGTTAATTTTTATTGCTTATAGCCTTGTATTTCATTGCTAAATATCAAACCACGCGACAGAATCAAAAATCTAAAATTGAATAGGGAAAAATATAATACGAGTTATACACTTACAAGTTGAGTATAGACTTAAAAGGTAATATTTATGGCTACAGTATCTACAAGTACTTTATCTCTATCTGCCCAAGAGCGATCGCTCATCTTGTGGTTTGATGAAGTTGGCATTGCTGACATCCCCGTAGTTGGTGGTAAAAATGCTTCACTGGGGGAAATGATTCAACAGTTAACACCCAAAGGGATTAACGTTCCCACTGGATTCGCCACCACTGCTTATGCTTATCGTTATTTCATTCAATCAGCGGGGTTAGAAGCAAAGCTACGCAAACTCTTTGCAGATTTAGATGTTGAGGATGTGAAAAATTTGCGAGAACGGGGAAAAAAAGCGCGATCGCTATTAATCCACACCCCATTTCCGGTAGAATTGCGGGAAGCGATCGCCATAGCATACCATCACCTCTGTGAACAATACCATACAGAGACAGATGTGGCAGTCCGTTCTAGTGCCACCGCAGAAGACCTCCCCGACGCAAGTTTTGCCGGACAGCAGGAAACCTACCTCAACGTTGTCGGTGCAGAAGGAGTTTTAGCAGCTTGTCATAAATGCTTTGCTTCCATATTTACCGATCGCGCTATTTCTTATCGTCACGCCAAGGGATTTGACCACTTTAGCATTGCCCTTGCCGTTGGCGTACAAAAAATGGTGCGTTCTGACTTAGCAACCTCTGGGGTGATGTTCTCTATTGATACAGAAACCGGATTTAAAGATGCAGCACTAATTACAGCTGCCTACGGGTTAGGTGAAAACGTTGTTCAGGGGTCTGTAAATCCCGATGAATATTATGTTTTTAAGCCAACTTTAAAAGCTGGTTTTCGTCCAATTATTGATAAAAAATTGGGCAGTAAAGAACTGAAAATGATTTATGATGACGGCTCAAAATTTACGAAAAATGTTTCGGTTTCAGCCAGCGAAAGAGGTAAATTTGCCCTGAATAATGAAGAGATTTTACAACTAGCAAATTGGGCGTGTTTAATTGAAGACCATTATTCCCAAGTCCACGGCATTTTCACCCCAATGGATATCGAGTGGGCAAAAGATGGCATTACTAACCAACTTTTTATTGTGCAAGCACGTCCCGAAACCGTCCAATCGCAGAAGACAGGAAACGTGCTGCGGAGTTATCGTTTGTTATTGAGGAATAGGGAATGGGGAATAGGGAATGGGGAAAAATCTTCCCACTCTTCATTATCTGATTCCCAATCCCCAATCCCCCTGGTTACGGGAAGTGCGATTGGGGAAGCTATTAGTCAAGGGAAAGTACGCCTAATTTTAGATGTTCAGAAACTTGAGCAGTTCCAAGTTGGCGAAGTTTTGGTGACAGAGAGAACTGACCCCGATTGGGAACCAATTATGAAACGCGCCAGTGCAATTGTCACCAATTCTGGGGGCAGAACGTGCCACGCCGCAATTATTGCGCGAGAATTGGGTGTACCTGCGATCGTGGGATGCGGTAATGCTACAGAAATCTTAAAACCTGGTCAAGAAGTAACAATTTCTTGCGCTGAAGGGGAAGAAGGAAAAGTTTATGCAGGCTTATTACCTTTTGAAGTTGAAGAAGTTGCTTTAGAGAACTTACCGCGCACCCATACTCAAATTTTAATGAATGTGGGTAATCCCCAAGAAGCATTAAGTTTATCGGCAATTCCCAATGATGGAGTAGGTTTAGCGCGGACAGAATTTATTATTGCTAACCAAATTCAAATTCATCCAATGGCGTTGATTCATTATGAATTATTAAAAGATGAATTTGTCAAATCCAAAATTGCTGAAATCACCTCACTTTACGACGATAAAACTCAATATTTTGTCGATAAATTAGCCCAAGGTATAGGTAGAATTGCCGCGGCATTTTATCCCAAACCTGTGATTGTCAGAACATCCGATTTCAAAAGTAATGAATATGCCAACTTGTTAGGTGGGCGGCAATTTGAACCCCATGAAGAAAACCCAATGCTGGGTTGGCGAGGAGCAGCACGTTACTATGATGAAGGCTACAGAGAAGCTTTTGCCCTAGAATGTCATGCCATCAAACGAGTACGGGAAGATATGGGTTTAACGAATGTTATTCCGATGATTCCTTTTTGTCGAACTCCTGATGAAGGGCGGTTGGTTTTGGCAGAGATGGCAAAAAATGGTTTAAAACAAGGTGTTAACGGCTTGCAAGTTTATGTAATGTGTGAGTTGCCCAGTAATGTGATTCTGGCTGAGGAATTTGCAGACGTATTTGATGGCTTCTCGATCGGTTCTAATGATTTAACTCAGCTAACACTGGGGATAGACAGAGATTCGGCGTTGGTAGCGAGATTGTTTGATGAACGCAGTCCAGCTGTCAAGGAAATGGTGAAAATGGCTATAAAAGCTGCAAAAAAACATAACCGCAAAATCGGCATTTGTGGACAAGCACCCAGCGATTACCCAGAATTTGCCCAATTTTTGGTGGAACAAGGAATTGACTCAATTAGTCTGAATCCAGATTCGGTTTTAAAAACGATGCTGGAAGTGGCAAAAGTCGAGGGTACTAATAATTTGTAATTCAAGTAATGTCTGCCAGTTAGAGACCGTTACCGCGAAAACTTGAAGAATGCCTTAATTAAAGATGGCTGGATTGTTACTGACGATTCCTTTCATCTAAAGTGGGGTAAAAAGGATCTTTACGGGGATTTTGCAGCCAAAAAGTTGCTCTAGCGATCGCCATATTTTGTTTGTGTAATTGTTTACAAAACTTTTGACTGGTCAACCATAAGTATTTTAGTATTTTGCAGAATGGCAATTTAATTTAGTTAAAAGCAAGATGACAAATCTTTTGGAAACCGAACGCTTGCTCATTCGCAGTTGGATACCCGAAAGCGATGCCGAACAAGCGTTTGCAATTTACAGCGATCCTGAAGTTACGCACTTTCTTGGTAAATCTTCTCGCCCCGCAAGTATTGAGTCACAGCGTCAGCGCTTGATTGAAGGTATCGAGCGAATGCACCAACGCAACAATGGTACTGGAGCTTGGGCAATTGTTGAAAAGGAAAGTACAACAATTGTGGGAACTATCCTTCTTAAACAATTGCCCGACAAAGATGGTTTACCCACTCAAGATTATGAAGTAGGCTGGCACTTGCGGCGAGCTTCTTGGGGTAAAGGGTATGCAACAGAAGCAGGACGAGTTATGCTCAACTACGGATTTAGTGTTTTGAACTTGCCAGTGATTTATGCCGTAGTGAAGCCAGAAAATCATACTTCAATCCGTGTAACCGAACGATTGGGTATGAAACCAATAGGAGGGACAAACAAGTATTACGGTATTGAACTACTCCTGTTTCAACTAGATACACCTGAAGAGTGGAGGGGAGTGGGGGCAGGGGAGGCAGGGGGAGACAAAGGGACAAATGACAAATGACTAATGACAAATGACTAAAAAGTGGTTCCGAATTGGGATGGTGAGTGTATTTATTCTGTCACTTGCCTTAAGGTTTTGGGGACTGGAGCGATTTAACACTCTGGTATTTGATGAAGTTTATTTTGCCAAATTCGGTAATAATTATCTCACACGGACACCATTTTTTAATGCTCATCCGCCCCTGAGTCAATATATTATTGGTATTGGCATTTGGATTGGTAGTCACATTCCTTTTTGGCACGATACCGTAAATGGATTGACAGGTTCGTTGCGATCGCCTTGGACTTATCGTTGGTTCAATGCCCTTACTGGCTCATTTATTCCTGTAGTTGTGGCTGCGATCGCTTATCAATTAAGTTATCGCCGTACCTTTGCAATAATTGCAGGTTTGTTCACAGCTTGTGATGGTATCTTTCTAGTTGAATCTCGCTATGCTTTAAGTAATATTTATATCGTCATATTTGGTTTATTAGGGCACTGGTTTTTATTGTTGGCATTAGATAACCAAAATCGACGACGTTCTTTTTGGTTAGTTTTTGCCGGCATTGCTTTTGGTGCATCAGTTGGTACTAAATGGAATGGTTTATGGTTCCTGTCAGGTGCTTATCTCATTTGGATAGTAGCTTGGCTAATTCATTTAATACATTCTTTTTCTGACTCCCAACTCTTGTTTACATCCCCCTCATTGGAGGAGGTAGGAGGCAGAATTCAGGAGTCAGAATGGGCTAAACGCCCCGCTACCGCTAACAGGAGGCAGAATTCAGGAGTTAGTACTTATTCTCCACCATTTTCACCATCTCTATCATCTGAGTCACCACTACAAAACTTGACTCAGCTAAATATTTTCCAGATGTTATTTTATCTAGGGATAATTCCAGCTTTTATATACAGCATCATCTGGATTCCCCACCTTCAACTAGATAAAACTTATGGATTTATTGCAGTACATCAGCAGATTTTGAAATTTCATTTGCATTTAGGTGGTAATAGTTCAGATGTGCATCCTTACTGTGCTGCTTGGTATAAATGGCCTTTGATGACTCGACCAATGGCATATTATTATCAAACGGCAGAAAGTATCACCGAACCATTACCTGTAATGGGGCCACCTTTACCTGCTAGTGCTGGACAAGTTATTTATGATGTCCATGCAATGGGTAATCCATTTTTATGGTGGTTTGGTGTTGCTGCTATGTTGTTTTTGGTAGGAATGCTAGTGTCACAAGTCGTAATTCCTTGGGTGAAGGAAAAGCGTTTTTCTGTGCCTGCAACTCTTAGTGTTGATACTTGGATTGCCTTGTATATAGTTATCAATTACGCCGCTAACTTATTACCTTGGGTGAGGGTGACGAGGTGCGCTTTTATCTACCACTATATGTGTGCAGTGGTGTTTGTATTTTTAGCGATCGCTTGGTTTGTCGATCAGTGTCTTCGCAGCTATTATCAACAACTGCGGGTACTAGGTGTCACTATTACTTTTATTATTCTGGCTGCTTTTATTTTCTGGATGCCTATTTACTTGGGTTTACCCCTCTCCCCTGACGGTTATAAGCTGCGAATGTGGTTCAACTCTTGGATTTAATTAAAGAGGAAGCGATCGCCAAAAAGTGCGTAGATGCACACGGGGAGTAAATTTTAGTCAATAGTCAATTTGGGGTAATAATCATAACATTTATCGTCACCTCCCTTTGGTTAAAATTTCAATATTTAGGCAAATGCTGATTGAAGTGATATTTAATACATTTAGCGGGATGTAATCAACTGTCACTCAGGAAAATACTTTTGAGTGTTCAGATCCCTGTATAGGGAATTTTTTACCTCCCTGTAAAAACTTTCAGGGAGAATTTTAATGACACTACTTGATAAGAGTTACTTACAATTATTTATTTTTTATACCTGAATATCCATAATTTAGTAATTGTACTTAATTAGTATATTTAGCCAACATTTCATCAAAACTTATACAGCGCTTAATCTTCGGAATTTAAAAAGATTGTTTGTAGCTTGGTATATCCATAATAAAAAATACATAAAATAATGTGCGCTATTAGTGTAATAATCTGCACGTGTAAACACTCATTTGGAAACGCTTGATAAATTATGCATCAAGCACGGGGCATTTGTGGATCTATAAAACTAGCAAATTCTACGTATATGTCCGACTGCCAAGCGAAACCTGAAACCAACTACTTAAGTGCATCTGGTGGTAAGTGTTTAACACTGTTTCAGCGGAAACTACTACTACAAAGTTTGCACAATACTTTATCTGAATCTTACCGCCAACGAATTGAAATCATGTTGTTGGCAGATGAAGGGAAAACTCAAACAGATATCTGTCAAACCTTGGGATGTTGTGCAGCAACAGTACGACATTGGACACACATAGCCCGGACTGGGATGGCGCACCAATGGCAAGATTGCCCCATTGGTCGCCCCAAGGCTGTGAATGATCAGTATTTAGAGCGTTTGAAGCAACTAGTTAACAACAGTCCTCGCGATCATGGGTATGCTTTTCGACGCTGGACAGCAAACTGGCTTGCGAAACATCTAGCAAAGGAATTTGGGATTGAGGTAAGCGATCGCCATCTCAAGCGACTGCTCAAACAGATGGGATTATCCACACTACCAAAACCCAGCAATGCTGAACAAAGCAGTAATGAGCAGACTACGAGTTCCAAAATCTTGATTAGTGACCTAAAATCGGCAGCTATTCCTGATAATTCCGAATTTTTACCTATTAACTTTGCAAAATTAGGAAAAGATTTAGACGTTTATGGCGCAAGATATATCTGCTCAGTTAGTTTCTCTGCAACAGTTCAACAATACTCTGGGCTATTCTCTTTCGATAGAGGAATTTCAACACTCTCTTGAACAATTTAAATTTATCAACCCAAAAGTCGGCAAATTCTGGCAAGGAACTGATGCTAAAGCTGGTATATATATTGCGATCGCAGGTAAAGTCAGGTTGCTGGATAGTGCCGATGAGTTAATTGCCACTTTGGAGGTAGGAGAATCTTTTGGGGAATTTACCTTGTTTAAGGAGGGTGACTTTAGACCTTATGCTGCGAGAGCTTCAGTAAACTTGCAATTATGCTTCATTCCTGAAGAAGTGTTATGGCCACTGATGGCTAAATACCCGCAAATTCGCGAGCATTTATGGGCTAAGGCACTATCTCGTGATCCCCACCAGATGGAGTCAGATAACCCCTCAGCACTGCCATCTGACTCAAAACGTCTGCATGAAACGAAGATTTCGTCAACACCAGCAGTAGAGCCACGCGAGAAAAAGATAAGTAAAGCCTATTTTCCCAACTCCACGCAACGAGTCGGGCATTTATTGCAACGTGTAATTCGGCGCTATCCGTTTTTTGCCCAACAGAGTGGATCGGATTGCGGTGCAGCTTGTTTAGTGATGGTGTCTCGCTATTGGGGGAAAAACTTTAGTGTAAATCGCCTGCGGGATATTGCCAATGTTGACCGCAATGGCTCATCACTGCGGGGGTTATCGGCGGCGGCGGAAAGTATTGGGTTTGCCACGCGACCAGTGAAAGCGAGTCTCGATCAATTGGCAAAGCAAAAATTGCCTGCGATCGCTCACTGGGAAGCGAAGCACTACATCGTTGTCTATGAAATCACCCCTAAACACGTGATTGTGGCCGATCCTGGCATTGGTCAACGCACCCTCAGCCACCACGAATTTAAAGCTAAGTGGACTGGCTATACACTGCTGCTGCAACCAACAGCCTGGTTAAAGGATGCAAAGGAGGCCATAACTCCCTTTTGGCAATTCTTTGAGTTGATGAAGCCTCACTCTTTAGTAATGCTGGAAGTATTTGTCGCTTCCTTATTTATCCAGATTTTCGGCCTCGTAACGCCCCTATTTACCCAGTTAATATTAGACCGAGTGGTGGTGCAGCGTTCTGAACTAACCTTAACGGCAGTAGGGTTAGGGTTACTAATTTTCAGTTTATTCCGTGTAGCGATGACGGGGTTGCGGCAATATCTGTTAGATCACACGGCAAATAAGGTGGATTTAGCCCTGATTGTGGGATTTATTCGCCATACCCTGCGGCTACCCTTAAGTTACTTTGAGTCTCGTTATGTGGGGGATATTATCTCTCGCGTACAGGAAAACCGTAAAATTCAACGCTTTCTTTCTGGCGAGGCGTTGTCCATCCTGTTGGATTTAGTCACTGTCTTTATCTATTTAGGATTGATGTTTTGGTACAGCTGGAAAATGGCGTTGCTAGTATTGGTGATTGTACCGCCTTATTTCTTGCTGGCATTGATTGCCACACCTTTTTTACAAAAGATTTCTAGGGAAATCTTTAATGCTATTGCTAGTGAAAGTAGCTATCTGATTGAAGCCCTTTCTGGTGTGCGAACAGTTAAATCCACAGCAGTAGAACAGACAGTGCGCTGGCACTGGGAAGAGTTATTAAGTAAGGAAATAAAAACTAACTTTTCTGGGCAAGTTATTAGCAATCGCCTGCAAATATTCAGCAACACAATTGAAGCAGTGGTAACTACCATCTTGTTGTGGTTTGGGGCGTACCAAGTGATTCACAACCAGCTAACCATTGGGCAATTGGTAGCATTTAATATGTTGTTGGGAAATATTATTACACCCTTCCAAAGATTAACCGTTTTGTGGAATCAATTGCAAGAAGTGGTGATTGCGGTGGAACGTATTAATGATGTGTTGGATACGGAACCAGAAGAGGATTTGCAGCACCAGGCACGGCAATCTTTACCACCCATTCAAGGTAACATTCGCTTTGAAAACGTGACGTTTCGCTATCACCCTGAAAGCGATATAAATGTTTTAGAAAATCTCAGTTTTGAAGTCCATAGCGGACAAATGGTTGCCCTAGTGGGACGGAGTGGTTCGGGAAAAACCACAATTTCTAAACTGGTTTTGGGGTTATATCCCCCCACAGATGGCAAAGTGTTGATTGATGGTCACGATATTACCAGTCTTTCGTTGCGTTCTCTACGCGAACAAGTTGGGGTAGTTGACCAAGATACCTTTTTATTTGGCGGAACGATTCGGGAAAATATTAGCTTGGCACATCCTGGGGCAACTTTGGCAGAGATTATTGAGGCGGCGCGATTGGCGGGTGCTGATGAGTTTATTAAAAAGTTACCTATGGGTTATGAAACCCAGATTGGTGAAGGAGGGGGGATGTTGTCTGGAGGACAGCGACAAAGAATTGCGATCGCTAAGGCGTTGTTAGGCAATCCCAAGCTGTTAATTTTGGATGAGGCGACTTCCCATCTGGATGCAGAGTCAGAAAGGATTATTCAGACAAATTTAAACACAATTCTGAAGAGCAGAACCACTTTAATAATCGCTCATCGCCTTTCAACTGTGCGGAATGCAGATTTGATTTTGGTGCTAGATAGAGGCGTGTTGATTGAGAGGGGGACTCACCAAGAGTTGATGGCCAAGCGAGGACATTATTTTTATCTCAATCATCAGCAATTGGATGTTGCGGGGTAAAACCAGAGGAAAAAGAGGAAGTTTTTCTTGTCTTTGCACTCCTAAAATCCCAAATTGATATCAGGAAAAATCATGCCAAACACATTGAATGGAAAGGTTCAAACCCAAATCCATGAGGTAGAACAGCACGAGGAAATTTTCGGGGAGCAAACACCTGCTAGAGCAACTGACGATTGGGCTAACGCAACCAAGGATTTACTTGATAGCTTACCCCAGGTTTGGACAAGGGGATTGCTGTATTTTTTGATAGTATTTGTGTCGATTGCTTTACCTTGGGCGATGCTATCTAAAGTGGATGAAACCGGTTCAGCAAGAGGGCGACTTGAGCCAAAGGGAAAGACAGTTAGGCTAGATGCTGCCGTGGCTGGTACTGTTGCCGAAATTCGGGTCAAAGAGGGTAATTCGGTGAAAGTTGGGCAGACTTTATTGGTGTTGGAATCAGAATTAGTTAAGGCAGAATTGCGGCAGGCACAGGATAAGTTAGAGGGACAATTAAATCGCCTTTCTCAGTTAAATTCATCTAAAAGTCAGTTAGTTGTATCTTTGACAACACAACAGCAACAAAATCAATCTCAAGAGTTAGAAAAACAGTCTCAAATTGATCAAGCCCGACAGAATATGAATACTCTGAGGAATTCTTATGACTTACAAAAAGACGAAAAATTAGCTCAAGTAAATCAAGCACGGCAAACTCTTGAGCATAGTCAAACAGCTAATAAATTAGTAGGCAGTAGTTTAGCGAGTACCGAGCGGGAAGTTGAACGCTATCGCAGTCTTTGGCAGTCAGGGGTTGTTCCAGAAATTAATGTTGTGGATAAGCAAGATATAGCTAAAGATAAACAACAGTTATACGAACAAAATCAGTCAGATATTCAGCAAGCTAAACTACGTTTGATAGAACAACAGAGTAGTTATGAGCGGACTATTCGGCAAGCAAATGCAGATATTGAACAAGCACAGTTGCGATTGAAAGAACAGGAAAGAAGTTATCAGACTTTGACTCGTTCCAGCAAGCTATCTCTGCTAAAAATTGACGAACAACAGAAGAGTTTGGAGACAGAAATTACTACGCTTCAGTCAGAAATTGCTCAAAGTAAGAGTCAGATTGTCTCGTTAAAGTTTCAGTTAGGGCAACGAGAGTTAAGAGCTACCGTGAATGGTAGAGTGTTTCAGTTACCCATACAACGGGCTGGATCTGTGGTGCAGCCTGGAACAATGATTGCAGAGATTTCGCCCCAAGGTTCACCGCTAATAATTCGGGCGCAAATGGCGACAACTGAGAGTGGTTTTTTGCAAAGAGGATTGCCAGTCAAGTTAAAGTTTGATGCTTATCCCTTTCAGGATTATGGAGTGGTGGAAGGAAAATTGTTAGAGATTTCTCCCACTACTATAGAGGTAGAAACACCTAATGGAAAGGTAGCAGCTTATGACTTAGAAGTTGCTCTAAACCAAAATTGTATTCCTTCCGCTAATAAGTGTATTGCCTTGCATCCTGGGGATACGGCGACAGCTGAGGTAATTGTACGTCAGCGTCGGATTATTGATTTTCTACTCGATCCATTTAAGCAGTTGCAACAGGGTGGGGTGAAATTGTAGAGCGATCGCCAGAGAAATATTGAATGTCGTCCATCTACTTAGGAGAAACATCATGCCACAAACTATCATTATTACCAAAGAAGATATTCTTTCTCAAGTCAAACTATCTTGCAAAATTCCTGAAATAATTGAGCAAATTGTTAGCCGTAAGGTGATTCTATCTGCTGCTGAACAAGCTGGTATAAAAGTAGAAACCGAGGAACTTCAAAAAGCAGCAGACCAAATACGGTTAGTTAACAAACTTAATAGTGCTGATGATACCTGGGAATGGCTGAAAAAACATGGTATTTCTCTAGATGATTTTGAAGATATAGTTTATAGCACCGTCATATCTGGCAAGTTAACCAATAATCTATTGGCTAATAAAATTGAACCCTATTTCTTTGAAAATCAACTAAATTATGCAGGTGCAGTAATCTATGAAGTTGTATTGGATGATGAAGACTTGGCGTTAGAACTTTTCTATAGTATTCGTGAAGGTGAGATGAGTTTTTATGATGTTGCTCATAAATATATTCAAGATACAGAGTTACGGCGAAAAGGTGGATATCGGGGGACAGTGAGTCGCCAAGAGTTAAAAGCAGAGATTTCTGCTGCTATCTTTACGGCTACACCGCCACAAGTTCTCAAACCAATTTTGACTTCTAAAGGGGTACACCTGATTTTGGTTGAAGAAATTATTAAACCGCAACTTGATGAAAAATTGCGGTTTAAAATTTTTGCGGATTTATTTACAGAATGGATGAGGCAACAAGTTGAGGAAGTAGAATTGGTAATTAGTCTGGAATCAAATCCAGCATCAGATTAATACTAATTTAACAGGGATAGTTCAGAGTATCTTTTGACTTTCTTCAAAGTAGTTCGCGGTTTGAATTTTCTTGTCTATGCTCAATATTTTGGCTCTGTTGTTGGCGACCTAAATACGAATTTTTATCGTTCTTACCTACAACATATCCAAAGGCTGCACTTCCAATAGCTAGAAACAACAGTAGAAAAATTGCTTCGTAACTATTAGGTTGATAAACAGGAGGCTGACTCATAACTTAATTTCCCGTTAAGATAACTGATAATTTACCCTAGATATAGGGTGAACAACATGAGTATTAAAACTATGTGTTTCACCCTATAAACTGAAAATTTTTGAATTATCTACAGAGGTATTATAGCTTACTAGCGACTATTGCGACCCACTGCATATCCCAGGGCAGCAGAAGCTAGACCAAGACTGATAAGTGCAAAGATAGTGAAGCCACCATGAGCTAATCCTGCTTGTTCATCGGATAGTTCGTTGAGAAAGCTTTCGTCATCTATAAAAAGAGATGAACCAGCAGGTTGAATGTCGCTAATACGAATACTTGCCATGATTAAATTCCCTCTTACGTCAATTAAGCGAAAAGTGTCTTTTTGCTGATTGCTAAACCGATGTATAGAATGTTATGGCAATCAAACTTGTTAAATTACAAATGTTCTTAACCTGTTCCAAATATTTTAGAACAAGCAGAGTTTAGAAATAGCGACCTTTGATGTAAGAAGCAGCAAAGGTAACAGCAACAACGGTAAGACCAATGCTTAAACAAGCTCCACTACTGGTTGTAGTGATGGCTGTCCAAATAGCACCACCTTGATTACCTAGTTCATCTTCACTTAAGGACATCAGATAGCTTTCTTGATCGGCAAACAAATCATAACCAGCGGGACGTAAATCAGAAATTTTGATACTAGCCATTGGAAAGTTACCTCAAAACTTATTTAACTTCAGCTTTATTGTAATTTTTGAATATTTAAAAATCAATATTAAGCGATAAATTTAGTTTGATTTAAATAGAATAATAATGTCCCAATTCTCTTAAATATATCTCTGTTTTATTTCATGGAACTTTTAAAAATTACATAGTTTCCTTATGATTAAAACCTGTATTTTATCTAAAATACAGGTTTTAATCATCAAAAAATACCGCTAAGTTCTCAGCTTTAGTAGGCTAATTTTCAAAGCTTAACAATCTCAAATATATTACTAGCGATCGTTACGACCAACTGCATATCCCAGTGCAGCAGAAGCTAGACCAAGGCTGATAAGTGCAAAAATGGTGAAACCACCATGAGTTAATCCTACTTCTTCGTCGGATAGTTCACTAAGAAAGCTTTCTTCATCCATAAAAAGAGATGAACCAGCAGGTTGAATGTCGCTAATCCGAATACTTGCCATGATTAAATTCCCTCTTGCGTCAATTAAGTTAAAAGTGTTTTTTGCTGATTACTAAACCTACATTTATCTAGGAAATAATGTAGGTTTAGAAACGTCTTGCTAAAGCAATCAGACTTGGTAAATTACAAATGTTCTTAACCTGTCCTAAATATTTAGAACAAGCAGAGTTTAAAAGTAGCGACCTTTGATATAGGAAGCGGCAAAGGTAACAGCAACAACGGTAAGACCAATGCTTAAACAAGCTCCACTACTAGCTGTAGTGATAACTGTCCAAGTACCAGCACCTTGAGTACCTATTTCATCTTCAGTCAAGGACATCAAATAGCTTTCTTGATCGGCAAACAAATCGTAACCAGCGGGGCGTAAATCAGAAATTTTGATACTAGCCATTGGAAAGGTACCTCAAAATTTATTTAACTTCAGCTTTATTGTAATTTTTGAGTATTTAAAAATCAATATTAAGCGATGAATTTAGTTTGATTTAAATAAAATAATAATGTCCCAATTCTATTAAATATATCTCTGTTTAATTTCATCGATATTTTGAAAATTTACATATTTTTCTTATGGATTAAAACCTGTGTTTTAGATAAAACACAGGTTTTAATCATCAAAAACTACCACTAAATTTCAGCCTTCACGGGCTAATTTTAAAAGCTTAACAATCTAAAACATATTACTTGCGATCGCTACGACCAACTGCATATCCCAGTGCAGCAGAAGCTAGACCAAGGCTGATAAGTGCAAAAATGGTGAAACCACCATGAGTTAATCCTACTTCTTCGTCGGATAGTTCACTAAGAAAGCTTTCTTCATCCATAAAAAGAGATGAACCAGCAGGTTGAATGTCGCTAATCCGAATACTTGCCATGATTGAATTTCCTCCTATCTAAATATTTAGAACAAGCAGAGTTTATAAGTAGCGACCTGCTAAGTAGGAAGCGACAAAAGTAACACCAACAACAGTAAGACCAATGCTTAAACAAGCTCCACTACTGGCTGTAGTGATAACTGACCAAACAGCACCACCTTGAGTACCTAGCTCATCTTCAGTTAAGGACGTTAGATAGCTTTCTTGATCGGCAAACAAATCGTAACCAGCTGGACGCAAATCGGAAATTTTGATGCTAGCCATCAGATACTTTCCTTTTATTTTTTAGTAAATTGTACTTAGTAATAATCGGAAATATATCCCGATATATTACATCTTTGATTGTAATTATTAAATAGCTGTAACTCAATAAAAAAATAAACTTAAGTTGACACAACAAAAATATTAATGTCCCATTTACAAAATATTTGTTTGGGCATAAAAATTTTTAAGTAAGATTATTTGTATTGCTATTTTCAATAAAATATCTGCCTCTTGTTTTAAAAGGCAGATATTGATAAACAATAACAAATTAAACGTTAATTTTAATAAAATCAAGCATCAGGAGCAGAAGCTATTCTTTCTTCTAGCCAATTTCTGAAGAGGAATTCTAAAATTTGCTCTCTGACTTCACTCAAGTCAGATGGAAACCACTTCTCAACTCTCAGGATGTGATAACCAAGTTGAGTTTGAATTGGGCCTACTAATTCACCTGCTTTGGTATCAGTAATAGCATTTGTGATCTCTGGTAATAATTCTGTTAAAAACCGCACACCAACAAAAGCGCCGTTTTCTCTAGACTGTTTACCCTTAGAGTATTCTAAAGCTAATGCACAAAAAGAATCTTTTTCGTCCCGAAGCGCTTTAGTGATTTTCATTGCCTCGGTCAAATCACGAACAAGGATCTGAGATAAAGCCACCCGCTTATAACTATCTCGGTTGTTTATATAATGATCGTCCAATACTGCACCGAAAAGATGTTCTTTTAACTTTTGAGTTAGCAATGATATGCGAATGATTTGTGACCAATCCTCTACACTAATGCGCTGCTGTGCCAACCAAGCTATAGTTTCAGATGCTCCGAGCAGTTTATTTTCTTGGCGAAATGTATCGCCTGCTGTTTGCAACTCTTCGTCTGTAACTTTAATATCTAGCTGTTCACACAGTTTCAAAGCTAGATTATTTCTTTCAGCAGCAGCGGCGATTTCAGCTATTTTGCAAGAATGGCGCAGGTAAACAAGGATATCTTCGTCACGTGCAGGTGTAATTTCTGGTAATGTAAGTTTTTCCAAAGAGTTTTGCATGGTCATAGGTTATAAATTTGATCAAAATACATAATTTGTATTTTGTTGTGTGATTCTAGCCAGGAAATATTAGCTACCTTGTACTTTTTGATTTAGGAGCGATAAATCAAGTTTTCCGGCGAAATATCTTTGGTAGAAAGTTGATTGCGATGTAAATCTCCATATAAATTCAGGTAATCAATTTCGGCGGGTGTAAGTTTGCCCTGTTTAACACCATAAATGGCTGCATCAATTTCTTGACGACGTTGCCATCCAGCCAAGCAAACATCTACACAGTTCTGGCTTAAAGAGTAGCGATATAAATCGGGTACTGAAGGTCGCCAACAATTTTCTAGCAGACCTTGGGGAGCATTCCAAAGAGCGCCTGTATGAGAGCCTGTAGATTTAAAAGTAACGATACCTGGTCTATGAGGGTCTTGGGAGTCTAGTTGATTAAACACTTGCGATTGAGCAGACTTATGAGCAACATTGTGTCTAACCATTACTACATCCAAGAAGGGGCTGTTAGACCATTGTTGAGCAAGATTAATATCATGAAAAGAAGCGCCAACATAGCGAACAGCCCCCATTTTTTTGAGGCGATCTGAAATTCCAATCATTTTTTCAATACTACGCTGATATACAGAATTAGCTCCTCTTAAATCAGGAGAAAGCTGTAAACAATCTTGTAAAGCTGACCCATCCTTAGAACCAATCCAGCCCCAAAAAAATACATCAATATACTCAATTCCCAATTCTACAAACTGATCTAGCAGTGCTGCGATCGCCATTTCTGGATTTTTAATGTAAGTTACTGTGGCTAGTACTACTTTCTCTCGCACCGAGGAACCACGCCCACACATCTGTCGCAGTGCTCCGGTCATTGAACTATAGATATGGTGATGCAGATCGCTGGAGTAAAAAAAGTAGTTAATTCCTTGATCAAAGGCGTAAAGTGTATCCTCACTGGAAATGCTTCCACCGCCTCCTAAGCCTAGACAGCTAACTGTTAAGTCAGTTCGCCCCAGTTTTCGGTAGAAAGGTAAATCTGATTTTGGGAATTTAGCATTTAAAGAATCAACTTGATCTGATGTTACGAAGGATGGTGACGCAAGATTAGTTATTAGCATTCGTTCAATAACTGGTAGATATTTTCAGAATTAGCATTCAAGTAGACATGTTGCAAGTCAATTCCTAAGAGAGAAAATTCCTCATGGATAGCCTGCATCCGCACTTCTGGCGAGTCATCTCCTTGATACCAAGCTTTTAATAACCCATTCGCTACAATCTGACAACGATTCATCCCAAAACTTTCCTGTTCAGCAAACTTTTGGTCTGGTTCTTCTGCTAACCCTAATCCTGGTAGAAGCTGCATAGTGAATAAGGGAACCTCGGCTTGAAAATAAGATTTATTTTCTTTATATACAACCTGTAAAACTTCTTTAACTACCTGATAATCTCTTTTATCAAAATACAAAACTCCTGAATCATGCCGTCCATAGTCTTTGGGATTATACAAAACCTTAAAACTGAAAGGAATTGCTAACTTATTTAGTTGCTCTGTCAGGCTCCTCATGACCGCTACAGCACCTTCAGGAGTTAAATTAAAATAGATTCGCACAGTTTTTAATGGGTTGTTGGCATCCACAAAATGAGTAAAGCCTAGATTACCAACTGCCATATAAAAGCCATTCTGTACCCGATTTTTGGGCATCCGAATAGCTACTAAGCTACCTACTACAGTGTCTTGATCAATAGCTTGAAGATGCTTATCGCGCTGAATATGTAATCTTAAACCACCCTTGTTTACTACTAAACTATCGTCTGTTTCTTCTTTAATTACAGACCAACCAGGGTCAAAATTGCTCTCTCCACAATTACTTCCATGCAATTGCTCATACAATTCCAAATCTATTCCCAGAAAAGTATTATTTTCTAAATCTATGAGCAAACTATTTCCTTCTCCATCTAGTGCTAAAGCACTTCGCATAGAACCGTTGTAATAGATTCCATAGAGAAAAGCCCGCAGTTGTAAACTTAAATATTTCTGCTGTATATGGGTTGGCATTGTCTGAAAACGCTCAACTACTTCAGACGGTAATTCTAATGGTTTGTAATTTGGATGGTGGATAGAAAAATCAGATTTTATCTTAATTTTGTGAACAATATCTTGTAGCGTATCCAGCAATTGCCCAGTTAAAGCAGCCTCTACCTGAGATTGATTAGAATTCAATAATTGCATAATGATTTTGTAACAACGAAATAGCTTAAATAGTAGAAGCAGTAAGACGAGTTAGTTCAACAACAGCAGTACCAAAAATCGTTGGCATTGATTGTACAGGACGGCTTAGTAAGCTCTTTGCAACCTGAAGCATAGCAATTCCCATATTGCCAAAAGATTTTTGATATTGAATCATCCCCTGAATTTGTTGAATTAAAGCAAAACCGATAAATTGCACCACTCGCTGCAAGAAATCAGGGCGATGTTCTAGAATTTCTGGAAAAGTGTTTAAATAAGCTATGGTTAATGCACCAATTGAAGGTTGAAGTAGTTCTAAAGGTGTGATTGCCAAGCGTAGAGACTCTTCAATACTCAGAGAATTACTGATAACTAAGCTAGTAAGCCAAATTTGTACATAGCTGCCAAGAAGTGTTCCCAAATCAAAAGCTGGATCTCCCCAAGCCGATCGTTCCCAATCAATTAGTCGGACAATATTGTTACTTGAATCCTGCCAATCTTTGTACAGGAGAATATTATTTAGTTTCAAATCATTGTGGGTGAGACAAGAGGGCGTTACAGCGTTACCCAATTCTGCGATCGCTTGCCCTAAGCTATCATAACGTTGATATAGAGCAAAAAACTTTAACCCATCGCCAGGAACTATACCAAAAATTTCCGGTTCAACCCGTTCTAATCCCCGAACCATAAGTGATACTTGAGCGGGCATTAAATTATCGGAATTTTTAGAAAAGAATTTCTGATATTTTTGGTGATTGAAAGTATCACGATGTATAGTGCCTAAAATAGTACCAATTTCCCTAGCGATTTCTGTAGGAAAGCTTTTTTCTTTAGTGTAAAAATCCATTAAATCCCGATAATCATCCAGATATCGAAAGACAATAATGGAATTTTCGGCATCAAAATGCAGCACTTCTGGTAAAAATGAGCGGTAGTTGTCAAGGCTTGGAAATTGTTGTAACAACTCTTGAATTCGCCACTCACTTAAAAATTCACCAGCCGCTTTCCCTTCTTGATTATGTCGTTCTTGTTTAACAAGTAGCTTGCGATTGCCTGCTAAACTGAGTAACAAATTAAAGTTTTTCGCTGTCACTGGTTCTATCTTACTAGAAGATTGTTCAGAGTCACTGCACAGCCCTTGTTCAATTAAATAATGGAAAACATTATGAGAGTTTAATAAAAATGTCATAAGCTTTGAATATCTAAACTATGGAAAAATAATCAAGACTAACTAATTTGTAGATAGAACTAGTTTGGGATTTTCAAAATACCTGCTTCTTTTTCAATGCGATCTAGAGCTTTTTTTGCCCGAAAGATAATTCTTAAATAAGCTAGTTGACTACTCCAAGCTGAACGAGGTAATAGGGTTGCTTGAGAGTCAGGAATAGTCGTATTTTCTAAAGCGAGAGAATCAGTAGAGATATTATTCATAAGTAATGATATTTCACAGTTATTAATTGTTGGAACTAACCAAAGATGATACTAATTCTGGGTATTCTTCCCAACCTTCTGGCCATTGAATGCGATCGCTAGTAAAATGAAGCGGATCGTTTTCTGGCCAAGGAGCATTTATTGGTTCCTCAATTAGCCCAAACTCACCATTATCAAAGGGGTTTCCGTCCGCACGACGTTGAAGAAATACTCGCTCCCGAATACCGCCTTTTTCCTGAGTCAGGGCGCGATGATGACAATAAGGATTATTGCCTCTTTTATCAAAGAAAACGTGAGCAGTCCAACTGCAACCACCCCGACAGAGTTCTGCAAATTCACAAGTCTTGCAAAAACCCCATAAATGTGATGTTCCTTTGGGTGTGTCAGCTCCGAGATTAAACCGTAATTCTTCGGTTTCTTCAATAATTGTCCGTAGTGAATAGTCACGGATGTTGCCGCCAGTGTAGGCTGTGGTAGGTAGTGAGGGACAACCTTTGATCGCACCATCGGCTTCAATACCTAAAGCAGACAGTCCAGCGCTACACCCCTGCCAAAATGACCAAGCGTCTCCACCCCGCAGCAGTCGTTCATAGGGCCCGTAGTAGCCGATGTTATTCCCCGGCTGCACCTGCACGCCTTCTCGCTTGGCGCGTTCGGCAACACGAGCAATCATTGGGTATAGATCCAATAGTTCGTAAGGTTGCAATAAAATATCAGTATTATCAGCAGCATTGCCCATTGGTACAGTCAACTGAATTTGCCAAGCGAAGACACCAGCATCGCGGAGATGACCGTAAATTTGAGGAAATTCTGGTGCAGACAAACGATTGATTTGCGTATTGCAGCCAAAGGGGATACCTGCTTCCTTAAGATGGCTCATAGTCTTAAATGCCCATTGCCACGAACCTTGTTTGCCCCGCAGGCGATCGTGAGTCGCTTCTAAGCCATCAACCGACACAGAAACCACGCCAATACCAGCTTCTTTCATCCGGTGGGCTGTGTCTAAGGTGATACCATAACCCCCAGTGGTCATGCCACACAACATCCCAGCTTTGGTAATTGCTTGGGCAATCTCTAGCCAGTCAGGACGGAGAAAAGCTTCACCACCAATTATGGTAACTTCTGTAATTCCCACTTCGGCCATTTGTTTGACTAAATCAAGGGCTTCTGCTGTGGAAAGTTCATTTGTCCTTGTATGACCAGCGCGTGAACCGCAGTGTTGACAGGCTAGATTACACTTGAGTGTAATTTCCCAAACTGCATAACTAATTCGGCGATAAGTCATTAGAATACCCTCAATTAATTTTTCTAGAAAGGGACGAACAAATTCCCATCCATCCCTATAAATTTAATCTGTTCTAGTAGCAACAGAGGTTCCCTCAACTATGCATCTGCCCGAATAGCTCCATATACTGGTTGGAATCTGGGTGGCCATGGACGTACAACTCCATATAATGGTTGGAATTTGCTCCACCCAGTTAATCCACCAAAAACTGCTGCCAGTTCTTTTTCACTTAAATCCTTGAGTTCACCTTCACTATCAGCAGACTCTAATAATTGAGTAGTATATTCTTCATACTCTTCTAGAGTGAAATTGTAGCCAGCAGCTTTAACGATTTGGCTACATTCTTCTTTATTATTAACGCCTTGAATTTGATTACGGAAAGTTTCATCATTTGCTAGCTGTTCATAAAAAGCTTTGACATGTTGTAGTGACATAAAATTCTCCTTGACTCGATTAAGTAAACTAAATAAATTTTTGAATGTTATACATTCTTTTGTTATCTGTTATTGCGATTTTATTTTGAATTTATGAAAGGGGACAGATCCCCATCCGTCCCTTGAAATTTAATCTGTTCTAGTAGCAACACAGGTTCCCTAAACTATGTCATCTACCCGAATAACTCCATACATCAGTTGGTAGGGTGGCCATACAACTCCATACAATG
This sequence comes from Nostoc sp. NMS8, assembly GCF_017115045.1. Taxonomy (GTDB): domain Bacteria; phylum Cyanobacteriota; class Cyanobacteriia; order Cyanobacteriales; family Nostocaceae; genus Nostoc. The sequence goes on from NZ_JABXKK010000104.1 coordinate 143,984, forward strand.
GTTGAATTCTGGGCTTTCCAGTTAATCCACCAAAAACTGCTGCCAGTTCTTTTTCACTTAAATCTTTGAGTTCACCTTCACCATTGGCAGACTCTAACAATTGAGTGGTATATTCTTCATACTCTTCTAGAGTGAAATCGTAGCCAGCAGCTTTAACTATCTGACTACATTCTTCCTTGCTATTAACGCCTTGAATTTGATTGCGGAAAGCTTCATCATTTGCTAGTTTTTCGTAAAAAGATTTTACATGTTCTAGAGACATAATTTTCTACTCCTGAAGTTACTTAACAGTTGGTCATTCTGTTAGGATATCGAACCAGACTCACTACTTATGAAGCCGAAGTCTTACCCGCCTCTGACTATGGACAGGCGAGACTTCGACCTATCCCACAAGAAGTAGTTGAGTATTTTTTATTTATTTGGAAGCGCCTTAACCGGCAGCTAGTTTTGACACTTGAATTGCTACTTCAGATGGATTGTAGTTATCTGTAATTACTTGTGGACAACGCATACAAGCTGCTTTCCCTTCTTGCTGCCACCATCGACAATCTCGGCGGATGGAACAGGGGGGTAGTTCTTGTGCTACTGACGGTAACTTTTCTACAATTCGCGTTGCTAAACGGCAATCTTGTCCATCAAAATGCTGACAATCTTTAGTCGCACAAGCTGCCGCCGTCCGAAAAATTTCAGCAGGTGTAATTGGATTAGCTTTTGCTATCAGTTCATCACTGATAGGTAAGGGCTGTTTAAGATAAGTTACACGCGGTTCTGCAACTGTTCCACTGATAATTCCGAAAACCACACTATCCTCGGATTCTGCTCTAGCACTGGGGCAAAGTGTAGTTTTATCCACAGCAATATCTTTCATCAATTGAGCTTCCAGTGGAGAGAATCTTTATGAAAGTAAGGGGTCAACTGCAACGAGTCCTATAGTAATAGGAGGAAAAATCTTACCAAGGATTGTGGGAACCAATTTTGATGCTCCACCTGCAACGCTTTTTGCTTCTTCGTCAGACATCAATAACAAAGATTCTTCTGAATTCAAAGCTTCATTCCGACGTGTCACAGCATTTTGCACAGCATCATCAATCAAATCGTTAATTTCAATTTGAATGTTATATTTTCTTTCTTTAGCTTCCATGTTGATTTTCCTCTGAATTCTTGACCATTGATTATTTTTTAGGCAATTATACTAATCAGTGTAATTGCCTAATATGTCCTCTATATTAGGAAAAAAGAAGCTAATCGCTCTATATATTAAGAACTCTAAATTAGACAGAAATAAAACTTTTATGTCACGAAAAAACGATGATTTTTGATTAATATCTATTGTTCTGTAGAGCCATATATCAGTTACTCAAGCTGTAAACTATCGCATATCAATTCAAATTTGATATTTGAGGTAATTTTGAACATTAACTAAAATATTTCTGTCCCGAAAATATTGTCAACTGACAGAGGATATCTAAATGTCTAGTTGCTTTCTATTCAGCTTTAAAGTACATAAAATATTTCAAATGTCAAGTAAAAAAGCTAGATTTGGTATTTATCATGCTAGGCGATCGCACTATTACCATCATCTCGCCTGACAAACAAAGCCCGATAAACAGGTTCACCCTTTTTTTGCGTGCCTATTTCCCTTTCTGTGGGCACTGGTAGGGGGTTCTCAGGCAACCATTCTCCTATACCAATTTTCTCAAAAGCTGGATTTTCTGCAAAGCGATCGCGCATTTCCACAGCGACAAATTCCATATCTGATTGCAGAAATACCAACCCCCCAACTGCAAGATACTTAGCTAAATCTGCTACTAGTTCTGGTTGGACTACACGACGTTTCGCATGGCGGGTTTTAAACCAAGGATCGGGAAATTGAATTGTAACGCGTTGTAAACTTCCTGAAGGGAGGGAAGATAAAAGTGAGTGTAGTGAGTTATTCACATTGCAAAATAAATAGTGCAGGTTTGTTAAACCTAACTCAGAACGTAACTTATTCGCCTCCACCACCAGCGGTTTCCGAATTTCTAAGCCTAGATAATTCCAATTGGGTTCTATCTTGGACATATTCAATAAAAATACTCCTTTAGCGCAGCCAATATCTAAATGTAGTGGTTGATTTGGCTTTACATAAACTTTTTCCAAGTCTTGAGGACTTGCTGGTGTTTGATACTTCTTACTAAGTGGATTAACATGCTGGCGGACTCGGACTGCTGCCAAAATTTGCTCTCCTTTACGTGAAAATATCTTGTGGTGAAACCCAGGCTACAAGGAAGTCTAACAAAAGTATGCCAAAAATTATCGGTCTATCATTCAATTGCTTACCCAGCATCAAGTTTGTATAGTAGTCGCAGTCAAATACGCCTGTTTTTTGAGGTTTTCGAGAAATTTATATTTTGGAAGTCCCTCATTTTGCATTAATCTCTAGAATTAAAATGCCTTAGCACATTTGCTTTAGTCATGGAGGGAGGAAACTTAAACAGTGGATATTTTAGATTTATTTTATAAGGGCGGGCCAGCGATGTGGCCAATGCTTGTTTTATCGATTCTGGCTGTGAGTGTGATTTTTGAGCGTTTGTGGTTCTGGTTGCGAATTTTGACTCAGGAAAAGCAAATAGTCGATCGCATCCTGGATGCTGCCCAAGATAACTGGGAATTAGCTGCCGACATCGCTAAACAAGCAAGCGATCAGCCTGTTGGGCGTTTTCTCTACGCCCCTCTACGCTTAACGAAGACTGATGCGGAAACTTTTCGACTCGCACTAGAGGCTACAGCAGAAGACGAATTAGCTGGGATGCGGCGGGGCGAAAAACTTTTAGAAGCTGTGATCGCCCTAGCGCCACTACTAGGATTGTTGGGTACAGTTTTGGGTTTAATCCGCTCTCTGCGCTCAATTAGAATTGGCGATTTGGGAACTGAATCCACCGCTGGGGTGACTACTGGTATTGGTGAATCCTTAATTAGTACGGCAACTGGGCTAATAGTTGCGATTATTGCTTTGGTATTTTACCGCCTATTTCAAAGTTTTGTAGTTAACCAAGTCAAAGTTTTTCGGAAGGCAGGAAATGAGATGGAATTGCTCTATCGCCAGTCTCCACCTGATTTTAGCAATCGGACACCAGTAATAGTACGGGAAAATTTCACTCCACCCCGCAAGCCAGGAAAGACTAGGCTTCCTGAACCTCCTGAACCCCCGAATACAGCTAATTAATAGTGAAAAATTCAACCCCCGAACCAGATTTTAGAGTAAGACATGAAAGTTAATCTACATACTCCAATTGAAGAAGTCCAAATTCAAATCATCCCTTTAATTGATGTCGTTTTTTGTATTCTGACGTTTTTTTTGTTAGCGGCATTACAATTTACCAGGCAACAGGCAATCAATGTTGATTTGCCTAAAGCCAGCTCTAGTAGCATATCTGGGATAACGTCACAGACTGGAAGTGTGATTGTGACTATTGATGCTGTTGGTAATACTTACATAGAAAAGCAACCTGTAAAACAGGAAGATTTGAGACAGAGTTTAAAACAGTATCTTCAACAAAATCCCAGTGCTGTTGTCGTGCTAAATGCTTCCCGGACAGCAACTTACAATGATGTAATTGAGACATTAGACTTACTGCGGCAAGTTGGGGGCGATCGCGTTTCTTTGGGAATTATCCCTGGCCCATCTCAACCACCCACAAACTCACTTAACCAGCCAACTGTTCCTGCTTTCCCAATCAATCCTGGTGCAGCACCAGTTCCAGGTGTCAATCCTGAAGGGAATATTACCCCTAAATTTCCCTTAGCACCTAATTCTGTGCCCTTTCCTAGCATAAGTCAGCCTCCAACTGGACAAGGCATCAGTCCTATCAATCCTGGTATTTCAAACCCACCAGCATCTCAAGCGCCTGTAGCACCCAAACAAACCCAACCTCCTCTTAAAAGATGATATAGGGGTATGGGGCATTGAAAAGAGGCAGAGGGGCAGGGTGCGGGGGGCAGAGGGGAAAATTTTTCTCCCTGCTCCCTGCTCCCTGCTCCCTGCTCCCGACTCCCCAATCTCTTGCCCAAACCTAAAGATATCTGAAATAAAATTCGGCTAGAGAAAAATTTACTGCTAATTTATAAATAATTGGTTGAGCTTTAAAGATTTTTCCACCGATAAACTGAAGTAATTTATCACCAATTGCCATTCACGTTTCAGGGGTTGTGGCATGAATATTGTGACGCTTTTAATTGTTTGGGTAGTAACAGCTATCAGCTTGTTGATTATTAGCAAATTGCCTGTGGGAGTCGAAATTGACACTCCAGGTAAAGCCTTCCTTTCTGCCGCAGTGCTTGGTATCATAACGGCAATAGTCAGACCGATTTTAAGTCTCGTTTTTGCAGTACCAAATTTACTTACCTTAGACTTATTATCCAGCATTTTCACATTTATGATTGCTGTGGTTTGTTTTAGTATTGCTGCGTGGTTAGTCGAAGGCTTTCGCTTGCGTTACGGCATTTGGAGTGCTGTTATTGGAGCATTTGCACTGACTATAATTAACAGCTTAATCTACAAAATATTGGGTGTCTAAATTTAAGAGTTAGGAGTTAGGAGTTAAGAGCTATTAACAACTCCTCACTTATAACTCCTAACTCATCACTCCCATCTCTTAACTATTCGTTGGAACTTGGGGGAGCAACTGGGGTAGTCGATTGTTGTTTACGTTGCTCACGTTTTTTACGATCGGCTGAGAGCATATCTGCCATGACTATCAGTGCTTGCGCCATCTTGTCTAAGTTAGAACGGTATAACTCCAAATCTTTGTTGAGTTTGTCATTGGAAAGGTGCAAACCGGCTGCGATCGCTTTTAGCGCCTCAGTAAGTTGCTTTTCGTCTTTAACCAATTCGGGATCGGACTGTTCCAATAACGAAAATACACCAATTGCAAACAAACGGTTGTATTTAAAGTTAGGATTATTGGCGATCGCTTGCAGTTGTGCTTGCAAGTCAGTATCTCTATCTAAGTAAGTAGTTTGGGCCAGCCACCCAATTAAATCTTTAACTGGCAAACCTTTCGCTACAGCTTGCAGTCTTTGGGCATCCTGCCGATATTGTTGCGGATCTTTTTCTATAGCCTGACATAAGGCGTTAAAAATTGATTCTTGATCCCGTTCTGGTTGATAGCCTTCCATGAAACGGTCAAAAGTAGTGACGACACCCAAGGCATAAATTGGATTGTAGGTAAAATCGATATTTACTGACAGCAGATGCATTTCCACCATCAATTCTTCTACTACCCGACGATAAATAGTGTTAATCGGACGGGTGTGAAGATTGTAGAAAGTTCGCTTTGTATCGGAGACTGTACGGACGTTATTCACAAATAAAAAAGAAATGTTAAGGGCGACGTATCTTTATTTTGTCGCTTAAAGGCTACTTTGCCAAGTTGAGCTTTTAGCGAGTGACGGTTTCATTTACAATATATACACAATCAGAAGTATTTTATAAGCTTGTAGTCACAGGAGATAAGACCTTTTATCCTAAAAAACTAGCCCAAAATTATTATCCTTAATGATTCGTTTATTGCATTTATGAATTTCTCGCCACAGTTAACTGCTTTAGGTGAGTACCTAACTGGTAAATTTGATAATCGGGAACAAGCCATCGCAGAACCAGTTTGGTATGTTCACCTGTGCCTGTGGCAAAGACCGATTAATCTGTTCACAGAAGATAGCATCACCTTGTTTGCCGAACAGGCTAACGTTATTACCCTAGATCAACCTTATCGCCAGCGAATTATCCGGTTGCGTCAGGGGAGCGACTCTGATACAACCGTGGAAGCACAATATTATATGCCTCAAGATCCAGGTGCATTAAGAGGCGCAGGTGATAACCCTGCTCTACTAAACACACTGACACCCGAACAATTAGATTTACTACCAGGTTGTATCCTAACAGTTACCCAAGAAAAACTAGCTGGCGATCGCTACAAGTTTACCGCTACCCCACCACCAGAAACACGTTGCAGCTTTACTTATCTTGGTAATAGCGTCTATGTTTCCTTGGGTTTTGCAGCGACAGCTACAGAATTTCACAGCTACGACAAAGGAATCGATCCAGCCACCGGCAAAGCAACTTGGGGAGCGATTATGGGGCCTTATCGCTACACCAAAAGAACTCAGTATTGAGTGCTGTTAGCGGTAGCGGGGCGTTTAGCCCGTGCTGAGTTATAAATTAACTCCTAACTCTTTTTTAGCTGGCAATGCTACGAGGTACACCTTCTAAAGCTTCATCTTCTGTTTCAAAAATTTCAAAAACAGTATCCATCATCGTCACTTCAAACACGAGTTTGGCTTCTGGATGTACATTACAGATGCGGAAACTACCCTTGACTTTATCAGCATCACGCATTCCAGCTACCAAAGACGTAAGACCAGAACTATCAATAAAATTTACCTGAGCCAAATTTACAACTACATGGCGACTGAGTTTGGAAATACACTCCTGTAACTTCAGCCGAAATTGCCAAGCAGTGGTAATGTCAAGACGGCCTGCTGGTGTCAGGATAATAACGGTGTTTCCGTCTTGGGTTGTATAAGTTTTTTGGTCTATATGAATCACTAAAGTCCTCCCCGTGACATTTCTCTTAAGATTAACTACTGGCAGAATTTTCTAATGCTGTCACTTGAGATTAACAAGCTATAGCTAAAATTGTCACCTTTTTCTGCTAAGTGCTTAACTCTAGTAGTTTAACTCAGGAAAATAGTGGAGAGTAGGGATTGGGGACTGGGGAAGGTGGGGCCCCCTCTGGGGATAAGGGGTAATGGGGACTGGGGGAAGATCAGGATAATTATCATAACTCCCTATTCCCTATTCCCTATTCCCTACTCCCTATTCCCTATTCCCCATTATTTCCAATTGAGCCAATCTTGAGGTTTCAAGAATGTTTCATACAACTCGGCTTCAGGGGAATTTGGTTCCGGTTGATAGCCGTATTCCCAACGGACTAAGGGTGGTAGGGACATGAGAATTGATTCGGTGCGTCCATTAGTTTGTAGACCAAAAATTGTGCCTCGGTCATAAACCAAGTTAAATTCTACATACCGTCCCCGGCGGTAGAGTTGAAAATTCCGTTGGCGATCGCCATACTCTATCCCATGTCGCCGTTCTACAATTGGTACGTAAGCTGGTAAAAATGCTCTGCCACAGCCTTGTACAAAGCTAAACAAATCTTCCCAATTGCGGGTTGCTGGTGTTCCTACCTGGTTGCTATAAATAGCCGCTTCCCCATTGGGATTTGGCCCGCGATATAAAGCACCCTGGCCATCTTGGTAATCAAAAAACAGACCACCTACACCCCTTGTCTCGTCACGATGCTTGAGGTAGAAATATTCATCACACCACTTCTTAAACACCGGGTAATACTCTGGGTGGTGTTGGTCACAAGCCTGCTTTAATGTCTTGTGTAAATGTGTCGCATCTTCAGCAAAGGGGTAATAAGGTGTCAAGTCTAAACCGCCACCAAACCACCACACTGGCCCCGCTTCAAAGTAGCGATAATTGAGATGAACTGTGGGCACGTAAGGATTATGAGGATGTAACACCATTGAAGTGCCCGTTGCATAAAAGCCATGCCCTGCTGCTTCTGGGCGTTGGGCTAAAATTGAGGCTGGCAAATGGGAACCCCAAACTTCAGAAAAATTTACACCTGCTTGTTCAAATATTGCACCATCTCGCAGCACGCGCGATCGCCCTCCTCCTCCTTCTGGGCGTTCCCAACTATCTTCATTAAACTTAGCTACACCATCTAGTTTTGCTAATGATTCAGTAATTTCGTCTTGCAGTTGTTTCATAAACTGACTGACCCTAGTCTGAGCGTCAGGTGCTGGCAGAGACTTGGATGATACTGCTTCTACAGTTGGTGTTTGCGAGTTGGTCAACATAGATTCCCGAACCTAAATTACAATTTCCAGAAAGCCACAAATTTTTCATTTTAAAATTTGGGGGAAACACGCGCCAACAATCTAGCTCTATTTGCCCAACCCGCTTTTTTCTTACTGGTTAAGCATTTATACGATTGATGGGCATCACTAGAGTTATTTAGTTATTTTCCCTCAAATGCGTATAGTCTTGTGTATTGAATTAGTTTTGTTTGAAATTCTTAATTGGAATATTTTGGTATAAAGACTAGATTTTAGTCTTAAGCTTGAGGTATCAAGGGTTTCACTATCTTTGCTGTTAGGGTTTGTACCGAATCGAGGCTTGCTATGTTTAGGACATTTTTGAGAAAGTTTTAATGTAGGGGTTGAGCGTAGTTGCATACCATACCAGAGTTACCAGAAAGTGTCTAGGGAGGAGGATTAGGAAAATGCAAGGTTGGTTATCCAAATTCATCCACCGCAAACGTCGTCGGTTTTGCGCTTCTCTGGTGTGGACGTATCGAGAGATTAGTTCTGCTTCTGTAGATGAACTGTGGCAAAAAGTGGTTGACTTAACAGATGTTTCCTGGCATCCACAACTTAAGAGTACTAATGTACCCTACGGATTAGTACCCAAACCAGGATTAATTTTTCAAGCTGTAACACGCTTTTCGCCAATTCCCATCAGAATTTTTGTGGAACGCGTCAATCATAAAGAGATGCTGAGTATCCGAGTGATGGCGATTCCTGGAATAGAAGAACGGGTAACTTACCAAGTTGAGTCAACGGTTTGTGGTACTTGTTTGTCTTATTCTGTAACATTACGGGGTTGGTTATCGCCCTTGATTTGGTCTTTATCCCGTCCTTACGCAGACCGCGTTGCACGGTCTTTAGTTGAGGCTGTAGAAAAGACGGCATTACCAGCGGTATCCGGTAAGAAAAAATCCCTTAATGACAGTTGTTTTGACTTTTAGGGGCTGGGGATTGGGGATGAGGGGGAGCAGGGAGCAGGGAGAAGAATTTTCCCCTCCGCCCCCCGCACCCTGCCCCTCTGCCTCTTTTCAATGCCCAATCCCCAATGCCCAAAGAAAGTTAAGATCCTATTAGGTAATAATGCTATTTGCTAAGTTTTATTACGGCAGTGACAGTGATAACACTAAGCTGACCTTACTTAAGAAAGCATCCAGTTAATAGCTAAGACATTCTCCACAATTGTATTTATTCATTTTGAATTTTGAATTTTTATGTACGATGTCCTCGATTCCCGCTCTGTCTTAGAAGTTTTGCGACCAGTAGAAGACCCAGAACTCCGTAAAAGTCTGGTAGAACTAAACATGATTCGCAACGTCACAATTGACGGTGGTAAGGTTAGTTTCACTTTAGTGTTAACCACCCCTGCCTGTCCTTTACGTGAATTTATTATCGAAGACTGTCAGAAAGCTGTCAAAAAACTCCCAGGCGTTACAGATGTCAACATAGAAGTGACGGCAGAAACACCACAGCAAAAAAGTTTACCTGACCGCACTGGCATTTCTGGCGTGAAAAATATCATTGCTGTTTCCAGCGGCAAAGGTGGCGTTGGTAAAAGTACGGTGGCGGTGAATGTCGCAGTGGCTCTAGCTCAAACTGGCGCGAAAGTTGGTTTGCTAGATGCTGATATTTATGGCCCCAATGACCCCACCATGCTGGGTTTGTCTGATGCTCAAATTACTGTGCGTTCTACTGAAACTGGTGACATCCTGGAACCTGCTTTTAATCACGGCGTCAAATTAGTTTCAATGGGCTTTTTGATTGACCGAGATCAACCAGTAATTTGGCGAGGGCCGATGCTCAATGGTGTAATTCGCCAGTTTCTCTATCAAGTTGAATGGGGAGAACTGGACTATTTGATTGTAGATATGCCACCGGGAACCGGAGATGCTCAGTTAACTTTAACTCAAGCAGTACCAATGGCAGGGGCAGTAATTGTCACCACGCCACAAACTGTAGCTCTGTTAGATTCTCGCAAGGGATTGCGGATGTTCCAGCAAATGAATGTTCCGGTATTGGGGATTGTGGAAAATATGAGCTATTTTATTCCTCCCGATCAACCAGATAAGCAATATGACATCTTTGGTTCTGGTGGTGGCTCTAAAACAGCCACAGAATTGGGAGTGCCATTGTTAGGGTGCGTACCACTAGAGATTTCCACACGAGTTGGTGGTGACAGTGGTGTACCGATAGTTGTGGGTGAGCCAGATTCAGCTTCAGCAAAAGCATTAACAGCGATCGCTCTTACGATTGCTGGTAAAGTATCAGTTGCCGCTTTGACATAATTAATTTTAATTTCTATCTACTTTCTGGGCTATAGCTTGGGAATACTAGGGATTGGGTTGGGGCATGAGGAAGCAGAGGAGCAGGGGGCAGGGGGCAGGGGAGGATGAGGAAGATGAGGGAGAAATAAAATAATCAGTCCCCAGTCCCCAGTCCCCAGTCCCCAATCCTCAAGCCCCAATCCCCAACAATCAAAGTCTAAACTGACACAATGTTGTTAAAACGATCGCTCCCCAAAATTCGCTGGAAGTCTTGGGTTAAACCCTGGCAGTCTGTAGATTGGCTACTATTTTGCTTGCCTATAGCTATCAGTATTTTTGGCGGCACTATGATTCTCAGTACGGAACTGAAGCAGCCGGTAACTGATTGGTGGTGGCACTGGTTGGTAGCGGGTATTGGTGTGCTTATAGCCCTGGTTTTATCTCGTATCCGTTACGAACTCTTGATGCAGTGGCACTGGGTAACATACTCACTAACGAACTTCAGTTTAATTGCCGTGATGATTGCTGGTACCAGCGCCAAAGGGGCGCAGCGGTGGATTAGTTTCGCTGGCTTTAACGTGCAACCCTCAGAATTTGCCAAAGTCGGTATGATCATCACCTTAGCAGCTTTGTTACACAGGAACACTGCTTCTAGCCTGGAAAGTGTTTTCCGCGTTCTGGCAATCACCGCCATACCTTGGGGATTAGTATTTTTACAGCCAGATTTAGCAACATCAATGGTATTTGGTGCGATCGTCTTAGGAATGCTTTATTGGGCAAACGCTAACCCCGGTTGGTTAATTCTGATGATTTCTCCAGTGGTTGCCGCCATTTTGTTTAGTATATCTTGGCCATTTGCAGAGCCGATAGTTTTACTCAAAGAACTATCTTTTGGCCCATTAGGGCTAATTTGGTCAGTGGCGATGGCGATTGTGGGCTGGCAAACTCTTCCCTGGCGTCGATTTGGTTTTGGCGCTATCAGTGCGTGGACTCTTAATATACTGGGTGGGGAATTAGGTGTTTTTGCTTGGAACCATATTTTGAAACCGTATCAAAAAAATCGGTTAACTGTATTTATGGACCCCGATCACGATCCTCTTGGTGCTGGGTATCACCTAATTCAATCTCGTATTGCTATTGGTGCTGGTGAAGTTTGGGGATGGGGTTTGTTCAAAGGGCCAATGACGCAACTAAATTTCGTGCCTGAACAGCATACAGACTTTATTTTCTCCGCAGTGGGCGAAGAATTCGGTTTTATTGGTTGTTTGGTAGTATTATTTGTTTTCTGTTTAATTTGCTGGCGTCTACTGCATATTGCCCAAACTGCCAAAGACAACTTTGGTTCCTTGTTGGCTATTGGCGTTTTGTCGATGATTGTCTTTCAGGTGATTGTGAACGTTGGCATGACTGTTGGTTTAGCGCCTGTAGCAGGAATTCCCCTACCTTGGATGAGTTATGGGCGTTCTGCTATGCTGACTAACTTCATTTCCTTGGGAATAGTAGAATCGGTAGCAAATTTTCGACAAAAGCAGAAGTATTATTGATTCGTCATTTGTCATTGGTCATTTGTCATTTGTAAGAACCAATGACCAATGACTATTAACAAGTATTAAGCTATTAGAAGGAAACAAGCGAGGCTAAAAACATGATTCTGCCTGGAGCAACTGTTCGCGTCAACAATCCCGCAGATACCTATTATCGCTACGAAGGACTCGTGCAACGACTGAGTGATGGCAAAGTAGCTGTATTATTTGAAGGTGGTAACTGGGATAAATTAGTTACCTTCCGCCTGAGTGAATTGGAACTCGTAGAAACCACAGCCGGACGTAAAAAAGCCAAATAAGATTACCTAGAAGTTAGGAGTCAGAAGTTAGGAGTTAGGAGTTATGATTCCTCAACTCCTAACTCCTAACTCTTAACTCAGCACTCTTAACTCAGCACTCCCATGCGCCTCCCTTTACCACAGTTTGCCACTGGCGATCGCCATCCCAACCACATTGCGGAGGTGATCGAAACTACTAGTACGGAATTTTTAGCTCAGTGTTTGGAACCGGAAGATTTAAGCTTTCCCTCCATGCCACCCTTTGGTAGTTGGGTTTGTTCTGTGGATGAAGAATCTGGCAATAAAATTTATGCCGTAGTGTATTATGCTACAACTATGCCCATAGATTCCGTACATCGGGCTAGAGCGTTGGGGTTGTCCTTGCAAGACTTACGGGAGGAACAACCCCAAATTTTTGCTATGCTCCGCACAGAATTTCGGGCTGCGATCGTGGGATTTGAACTATCTTCGCAAAATCAAAGTTATAACCAAAGAGTATATCAGTATCTTCCACCGCGTCCCCCGCAAATTCATCAAGCTGTTTATCGATGTGAACCAGAAGCTATCATTAAATTTACTGAAGAATTAGATTTTTTACGGACACTACTTTGTATCAATGGTGCGCCTATAGAGTCTTTGACCGCAGCTGCCATTCGAGATGTATACCAGTTACGCAAAGCTGACCGAGAATGGCTAATTAAAGCTGGACGTAGCTTAAGTGTGCTACTTAAAGACGACTACGATCGCTTGCGGTTCATTTTGAGTCAAATCCACCCGTAGGTAGTTAATTCAGAGACAATTACCTAGTTACTGTAAGTTAAGACTTTTGATTTCTCGTCAGGTGGCTTCTCCATTTATATCGCTCAGGCGATCGCCCCAAGGTAATCGCAGTTTTACCATAGCCCCTTCAATTCCTATCTATGGAACTCTTATCACAAGTTCTTGTTCTGGAACCAACCTCCCAAGTTCTTGGCAAGGAACCCATTGTTCCCTTTGCTATTTTGTTGGTGGTTATCTTAGTTATACCCATCATGTTTGAGCGGCTAAGATTACCAGGATTAGTGGGTTTGGTTTTCTCAGGGCTAGTACTTGGGCCTTCAGGTTGGAATCTATTTCAGCCTGACTCACCAATGATTAACCTACTATCAGACATTGGGTTAATTTATTTCCTGTTTGTCGCTGGGCTAGAAATCGATCTCGAAAAGTTCCGCCTGCGAAAAAGTCGCGCCTTGGGGTTTGCTAGCTTGACTTTCAGTGTACCTCTAGTAATGGGAACCTCACTAGGGCTAGTTTTCGGCTATGGCTGGAATACTTCAATTTTAATTGGCTCTTTATTCGCTTCCTATACCCTTTTGGCATATCCGATAATCAGCCGTTTAGGAGTGGTAAACAACGAAGCTGTTACTGTCACCATTGGAGCAACAATTTTTACAGATATTGGCGCAGTGCTGATATTAGCCTTGACTGTAGCGATCGCTCATGCTGGGGAATTTAGCTTTGCTAAACTACTTACCTTGTCGGGTTGGTTAACTATTTACTCTGTGGCCGTTGTGACTGGCTTTGATTGGGCCGGCAAAGAATTTTTTAAGCGGTCTGGAGACGATGAAGGAAACAAGTTTTTGTTTGTGTTGCTTTCTGTGTTTCTAGCGGCTGTGGGCGCTCAATTAATTGGGGTAGAAAAAATTGTTGGTGCTTTTTTAGCGGGTTTAGCGGTGAATGAAGCTGTGGGTGCAGGCCCAGTCAAAGAAAAGGTGGTATTTATTGGCAGTGTGCTGTTCATTCCGATTTTCTTTGTTGACCTTGGGTTACTGATCGATCTACCCGCATTGGGGAACAACCTAGATACACTCAAGTTAACCCTGTTAATGATAGTTGGTTTGATTGTCAGTAAATTGATTGCGGCTTTGTTGACAAAACTGGTTTACCGCTACAAGTGGCAAGAAATACTAACGATGTGGTCGCTATCACTTCCCCAGGTTGGTACAACCTTAGCAGCAACGTTAGTGGGATATCGGGCTGGATTGCTGCCACTAGTAGTATTACACAGTGTCATTGTTTTAATGCTTGTGACCTCAACCTTGGGGCCGTTGCTGACCAGTCGAATAGCTGTTGGTTTAAATTCTTCACCAGCCGAAGATCCAACACCACCCCTACCTGACCAAAATACACTAGAGACAGATAGCGCTTTTACTATAGTTGTACCTGTATATAATCCTCAGACTCAGCAGTATTTAATTGAAATGGCGGCGTTATTAGCGCGTCAGTCTCAGGGGAAAATTATACCGCTAGCGATCGCTAATGCTGCTGCTCAGATGGATGCACCGCAGTTAGAAACATCTCTACAACGGAGTGAGTGGTTATTGACCAAAGCTACTGCACAAAGTCGAGCTTTGGGTGTAGCCGCAGAACCAGTACTGCGAATTGATGATGCCTTTGCTCAAGGAATTAGCAGAGCAGCTCGCGAACAAAAGGCTAGTTTAATTGTTATGGGTTGGGGTAAACGGACTGGGTTACGAGCGCGTTTATTTGGGAATGTGATTGATGGCGTGCTTTGGGCATCCCATTGTCCAGTAGCGGTGACACGTCTAGTAGAATCACCGAAAAAAATTCAGCGCATTCTAGTACCAATAGAAAATTTAACAGCGCCAACATTACAGCCAGTACAATTTGCCCAGATGCTAGCAGAAGCAAATCAGAGCCATATTACTGTGCTGAATGTGTGCGATCGCCGCACTAGTTCCAGTAAAATCGCTTGGAGGCGATCGCACCTTTCCCTATTGGTATCAAAATTGGCTTTGGCCAATACCCCAGAAATTCAAATCATCGCTCACGAAAATGTTGCCCAAGCAATTTTGCAGGCAGCACGGTTATATGATTTAGTAGTTTTACCTTTTATACGTAATCGTACCAGTCCTGGAGGGTTAGCCATTAGCGATGTCACAACCCAGTTAGCCAGACAACTCACTTGCTCCATAGTCATGCTTGGAGAACCGCAACGTACTCAAACTAATGTAATAACTTCTAATACAGCTACCAGCATTACATCTGCTGTATAATATCAGCTATAATTCAGTCCACTTGAGTGACTTGGGGTGTAAACCCACTCTCGACTAACTTCTATCCAACTAAAAACATAAGTAACCTTAAAAACACTTTATTTTGTTGAAGATTTGATGAAGCTCTACAAAAAAAACAACAATTTTCCAACAATATTTGTTACTTTGCTAATTAAATTCGTCAAGATTCAGGTAGAAATATCACAAAATTACATCCCTAAAAAAAATAGGTAAGTTCAACCACACTTTTTGATTGAACTTTGTTCTTTTTATTTGTTTTGTATTTTTGTACCCAAGCTGGGTAATCTAAAAGTAAGTGCAATAGCTACTGAAAATATTTGTAAGTAACTGGGAAACTATGAGAATTTTGGTAACGGGCGGTGCTGGGTTTATTGGTTCCCATCTCATCGACCGACTAATGGCTGCTGGGCATGAATTAATATGCTTAGATAATTTTTACACTGGTCACAAACGCAACATTCTTAAATGGTTAGGTAATCCGTACTTTGAACTAATTCGCCACGACATAACCGAACCAATTCGCTTAGAAGTGGATCAAATTTATCATTTAGCTTGTCCAGCTTCACCGGTACATTACCAGTACAACCCAGTTAAAACCGTTAAAACTAACGTGATCGGAACACTGAATATGTTGGGACTGGCAAAACGCGTAAAAGCGAGGTTTTTCTTAGCTTCAACTAGTGAAGTATACGGAGATCCAGAAGTTCATCCCCAGACTGAAGAGTATAGAGGTAGCGTCAATCCCATTGGGATACGTTCATGCTACGACGAAGGTAAAAGAATTGCTGAGACTTTAGCATTTGATTACTATAGGCAAAATAAAGTTGATATTCGAGTTGTGCGGATATTCAATACCTACGGGCCAAGAATGTTAGAAAATGATGGTCGGGTGGTAAGCAATTTTATCGTTCAAGCCTTGCGGGGTAATCCTTTAACCGTATACGGTGATGGTTCGCAAACTCGTAGCTTCTGCTACGTTTCCGATTTGGTAGAAGGATTCATCCGCCTCATGAATAGCGACTACATTGGCCCAGTTAACTTGGGCAATCCTGGTGAATACACGATTTTACAATTAGCACAAACCGTGCAAAATATGATCAATCCAGACGCGCAAATAAAGTTCGAGGCATTACCTTCGGACGATCCCCGGCGGCGTCAGCCTGATATCACAAAGGCAAAAACTTGGTTAAATTGGGAACCTACCATTCCTCTGCAAGACGGGTTAAAACTGACAATAGAAGATTTTCGCGATCGCATTCAAAGCGATGTCAATAATTCAACCATCTGAGTGGCCGCTAGCGTCACTCTGAATTTTCATGCAGGCTCACCCTCAATAACTAATATCCTTAGTGGCTGAGTTGACTGCCAGTTTATAAGTGTCAAATTGAGAACTTCTTTTTGAAAACTAAGCCCAAAAAAGTGAGGAGTTAAAAAATGCGTGTTTGCGTGATTGGTACTGGTTACGTTGGTTTGGTTACAGGTGCTTGCTTGGCTCACATTGGGCATGATGTAATTTGCGTAGATAACAACGAAGAAAAAGTTAAGTTAATGAAGTCTGGGCAGTCTCCCATTTTTGAGCCGGGACTCTCAGAAATTATGCAGTCTGCCATTCAAACAGAGAAAATTCATTTTACTAGCGATCTTGCTGCTGGAGTTTCCCACGGCGAAATTCTGTTTATTGCTGTGGGAACACCACCTTTACCTACAGGTGAAAGTGATACTCGTTACGTCGAAGCTGTAGCCCGTGGGATTGGCGAAAATCTCAATGGTGGTTATAAAGTCATAGTGAATAAATCTACAGTACCCATTGGCTCAGGTGATTGGGTACGGATGCTTGTTCTAGATGGTGTTGCAGAGCGGCAGAAAACACTGATACCCGCAGGTGGAGTGCCGAGTGATGAGAAATTACCTGAATTTGTAGCCGAGTTTGATATAGTCAGCAATCCAGAGTTTCTGCGCGAAGGTTCGGCAGTTCACGACACCTTCAACCCCGATCGCATTGTACTAGGAGGCAATAGTCAAAGGGCAGTAGCCTTAATGCAACAACTTTATGCCCCAATTGTGGAACGCAAGTACGCTGAAGATCAATCTTTACCCCCTGTGCCGATTTTGGCAACAGACCTAAGTTCGGCGGAAATGATTAAATACGCCGCTAATGCTTTTTTAGCCACTAAGATTAGTTTTATTAACGAAGTTGCTAATATTTGCGATCGCGTCGGTGCTGATGTCACCCAAGTAGCCAAAGGTATCGGTCTAGACTCCCGCATTGGTAATAAGTTTTTACAAGCTGGTATTGGTTGGGGTGGTTCTTGTTTTCCCAAAGATGTCTCCGCTCTGATTCACACTGCTGATGATTATGGTTATGAAGCCCAGCTACTGAAATCTGCTGTCAGTGTCAACGAACGTCAGCGATTGATTGCTTTAGAAAAACTCCAACAAGTTCTAAAAATTCTCAAAGGCAAAACAGTCGGACTACTCGGACTGACCTTCAAGCCAGATACCGACGACTTGCGTGACGCTCCAGCCCTCATCCTAATTGAGCAGCTAAACCGACTAGGAGCCAAAGTCAAAGCCTTTGACCCCATTATTTCCCAAACAGGTATGCGTCATGGTCTTTCTGGGGTATTAGTAGAAACCGATGCCGAAAGACTTGCTGATGGCTGCGATGCTTTGGTACTCGTCACCGAATGGCAGCAGTTCAGCACTCTCGACTATGTGAAGATGGCAAAATTGATGGCACACCCCGTTATCATCGATGGTCGTAACTTCCTCGATCCTGAAACACTTATACGCGCTGGATTCCAATATGTAGGCGTAGGAAGATAAAAATTTAGGAATTAGGAGTTAGGAATAATCAATAACTTCTAACTCCGTTCAAAATTTAAAGATTTACAGTACCGTCTAGAATGATCTAGGCGGTATTTAATTTGTATAAAGCTTCACGCAAAGCTGCTCAGAAAAACTTTACTTTTTTGCGTGACAAGATGATATCAACTGCTATGTGGAATACGTTCAATTTCAGCATATCCACTGAAAATAAGTTTTTGACCTTCAGTTTCTAATCGGTTGAGCCGCATTTTCACTCCATCAAGGTCAAAACGATCGAGATCAACCATATTATCTAAAATTTCTACCAGTGCCACACTCAAGGTTTGTGAGATTTCCCGTTGTGCTTCTGGCACTTGGTCAAGCTGGATGTTTGGATCTTTGAAAGAAACTCGCCGCCGCCTTTCAATGCCTATAGCTAGGATCATGCTCAGGGGTACAAGTTCGCCATTGTTTAAATCGGCTTTTGCTACAAGCTGCAACCGATTTTCTGGCAATAGCTGTATCTGAACATCCGTAAAGGAGACTGGTTCGCCGCCAGATAATGCTGTCAGTGATGGTACGGTGAGGTTAAGCAGGCGCTTTTTCACCAGTTCCGCGTTAAAGGCTTGGTTGATGCCTGCTTCTGATAATATGACTTGAGCGATCGCTTGAGTAGGTTGCTTGAGACTGAGTTTGCCACTTAAAACCGACCCGAAGTCAATAGCCACCGCATCAGTTTCAAAAGACATCTCCTCAACTGCGAAATCTTTCCGAATTACCAAGCCACGACCGCTCATTTTGAAGCTATCAATGCTGCCTTGCAACAGTTTGCTGGAGGGGTAGCAGCGCACAGAGACTTCTACTGACTCGCTTTGCGTAAACAAGTGGCGAATCGTTTGGCTGGCGACCGTGTTGAGCATCCGCTCTCCCCAATCTGTGCCTTTAGGATTTTGTAAACCAGTAAGTCCGCCGAACATGTGGTTTTTAGTCTCTAGAAGTTCTTTGTACTTTTGTAACAAACTGTGAAGAATACAGCAAGCGATCCCGTGATTAATTGTGCTGATGGATAGGAGTTAGATGGCTGATGGTTGATAAAATAATGTATAAAATATCACTATCCATCAAGGTACTTAAGGAAGTAAACACAGGTCAAACACATTCTGTTTAGGAATGTAAACGGGAAATGCAGCAGAAGTATGGCATTTCTAGTGAGGAAATCTGAATCAGATATTGGCATTGATATAGAATTTCTGCAAGAAAAGTTATCAATAACTTATTGGTGGGAATACTTGAATTAAGACATCAGACAGCTTCTCACCACTGCTAACTATGACACAGCTAAATCTAGCCTAGCTGATTACCTAAAAGCGGTTTGTGCTGAAGCTGTCATAGCTACAGTTTCCAAATAACATACTAAAACCATGAAAGCTACTCAAACCAACTTTCTCAATTTCTTAGAAGGTAATAAGCAATTAATTATCCCTATCTATCAGCGTCCTTATAGTTGGACGATTACCCAATGCCAGCAGCTATAGAATGATATTTTGCGTGCTGCTAATGACAATGAGATTTCAGGGCATTTCATTGGCTCATTAGTTTACTGCTGTTAGATACTGTGTATCTAACAGCAGTAATACCTAAATTATTAGTTATTGATGGTCAGTAACGGTTGACAACTCTTTCATTACTACTCTCTGTTTTAAGTAAAGCTATTAAAGCAAGCAATGAAGAAATTGATATTAGTTCTGAAGCACTAGAGGATTTTTATCTTTTTAAACTCGCTACCGCTACACTAACGTAATTCGTAATTGAGTTTTTTAACATCACATCAGATTTGCAATAGGTTCGATTGTCATACAACTTGTATGACAAACGTAATAGACCTCCTACCTCGTCAACAACTTCCGCCGCAGATTATCCAACGCTGCATTCGCGCTCACATAACGAATTAAAGTTCGACCTCGCGTTGCACCAAACTGATACTCAAAACTTGCCACTTCATCCTTTGGCCCAGCTAAACCAACGTAAACTAAACCCACTGGCTTAGTATCTGTCCCTCCAGTTGGACCAGCAATTCCAGTGATACTTAATCCCCAAGTGGTTGCAAGACGGGTTTTTACTCCGACTGCCATTTGCTCTGCAACGATCGCACTTACCGCCCCAAATTTATCTAAATCTTCCTGGTTAACCCCCAATAGCCTAACCTTCACCGAATTGTCATAAGAAATTACTCCACCCCAAAAGTAATCAGAACTGCCTGAAATATCGGTCAACATTTGCCCTAAACCGCCACCAGTGCAAGATTCTGCCACCGAAAGCGTTTCTTTTGATGCCCGCAATAACTCACCGACAACGGAAGCAAGAGTATCACTATTAACGCCGTAAAAATCCAGTCCGGCAATTTCTTTAAGTTGTTTCTCAATGGGCGCAATTATTTCTTCTGCGGCTGCTTCAGAAGTGGCTTTAGCAGAAACTCGCAATCTTACTTCCCCCTTACCTGCATAAGGGGCTACTGTGGGATTTGGCAACTTCAAATAGGAAGCAACTTTTTCCGCCAAAGCCGATTCACCAATACCCCAAAATTTTAAACTCCGACTGTGAATAATTTCTTTACCCCAACCTTGACTTTTGAGAAATGGCACGGCTGTTTCTTCCCACATCGGATGCATTTCACTGGGAACACCGGGAAAAGTAAAAATTGTGATTTCTGGACGAGGTTGCCAAATAATACCGGGTGCTGTTCCAGTGGGGTTGGGGAGAATTTCTGCACCTTCGGGAATCAAAGCTTGCTTGCGGTTACTTGGTGACATCACCCGGCCACGTTGGGCGAATTTTTGGGTTATGTCTTCGATAATGTCAGAACGTTCTACCAACGGGACTTTAAAAAAATCGGCGATGGTTTCGCAGGTAAGATCATCTGGTGTCGGGCCGAGTCCACCAGTGAAAATGAGAATTTGCGCTCTAGAAATAGCAATTTCTATGACTTGCTTCAACCGTTCTGGATTATCCCCAACCACTGTTTGATAGTAATGGGGAATACCTAGCTGCGCTAATTGTTGCGCCAAAAATTGAGCATTGCCGTTGAGGATATCTCCTAGCAATAGTTCAGTACCAACACAAATAATTTCTGCACTCATTGGATTGGGAAAAGGGAGTAGGGAGTATGAGATGAGAGAGTAGGGGAGGCAAGGGAGACAAGAACTTGATTATTAACCAATGCCCAATTCCCCATGCCCCATGCCAATTATGCTAGTGCTGGTACAGGAATTTCCAGGTGAGGATATAGGGGGAAGCGATCGCACAATGCCGCTACCCGTTGCCGACAATCTTGGGTTACTACCTCGGAATCTGGAGAAAGCAGGCGATCGCTAATAATATTTGCAATCTCGGTAAATTCTACTACTCCTAACCCCCGCGTGGTCATTGCTGGCGAACCTAATCTCAGACCACTGGTAACAAATGGCGATTGCGGGTCAAAGGGAATAGTATTCTTGTTAGCAGTAATATTTACAGTACTAACTAGCTTATCTGCCTGCTTCCCAGTTAGATTTACAGAGCGTAAATCTACCAATATTAAATGATTATCAGTGCCATTAGACACTAACTTTAAACCACGGTTTTGTAGTTGTTCTGCTAAAGCATGAGCATTTTCAATCACTTGGGCAGAATAAGTTTTAAACTCAGGCTTGAGGACTTCTCCAAAAGCTACTGCTTTACCAGCAATGACGTGTTCCAATGGCCCGCCTTGGCTGCCAGGAAAAACAGATTTATCTAGCTTTTTACCTAATTCTGCGTCGCCAGTCAAGATTAAACCTCCTCTAGGGCCGCGTAGAGTCTTGTGTGTAGTTGTTGTTACCACATGACAGTGAGGAATGGGATCGGGATGAAGACCACTAGCAACTAAACCAGCAATGTGAGCAATATCGGCAAGTAAGTAAGCACCGATTTCATCAGCAATACTACGGAACTTTTCAAAATCAATTACACGTGGATAAGCCGAATAACCACAAATCAAGAGCTTAGGACGCTCCCTCAGCGCCAGCTCCCGAATTTGGTCATAGTCAAGTTGTTCTGTTTGTTGACTAACACCGTAGTGGCTAACTTGGAACCACTTACCTGAGAAATTTACAGGGGAACCGTGGGTAAGATGTCCCCCATGAGACAAATCCATCCCCATAATTTTGTCCCCTGGTTCCAGTAGCGAGAGGAACACTGCAAAATTGGCTTGTGCGCCAGAATGGGGTTGCACATTCGCATGAGCAGCACCAAATATCTGTTTAGCGCGATTGATCGCTAGTTGCTCGATTTTATCGATAAACTCACAACCGCCATAGTAGCGTTTACCAGGTAATCCCTCGGCATATTTATTCGTCAGTACCGTACCTTGAGCCGCTAGTACAGCAGGGGAGGTAAAGTTTTCGCTAGCAATCAACTCCAAGTGGTCTCGCTGACGCTGTAGTTCGTCATTGATTAACCCCGCGATCGCCGGATCGGTGGAGGTAAGAAAGTCTGAATTAGTCCTAGTCACTTCAATTATCCTTATGGAAACTTGTACAACGGCTGATTTTAGTTGGACGCAGCACCTAAATAACAGTCAAGAGCAATGGTTTTGACTGCTGTCCAGAGGCGATTAATCGTCTCCGTAGTATCGAGGTTTATTTGTGCCAACTTATTTATTAT
Source organism: Nostoc sp. NMS8 (assembly GCF_017115045.1). Classification (GTDB taxonomy): domain Bacteria; phylum Cyanobacteriota; class Cyanobacteriia; order Cyanobacteriales; family Nostocaceae; genus Nostoc. The sequence goes on from NZ_JABXKK010000104.1 coordinate 166,549, forward strand.
TAGACCCAAGCTCGATTAATGCATTAATTATCATAACGTTGCTTGTTAAAATCCTCACCTTGCTGCGTGTTGTGAGGTCGTTATACAGTGTTTTTGATGAATCAGTGTGAAATAATGCTTACTGCGATCGCTCTTCTGTGAGATAGGGGGAAAGGCGATCGCTTCAGTTGAATGTGCCATAAGAAGCGGCACGATAGCACTTTCCGATCACATCGCCCACAAAGGGGATGGAAACTTTGAAAGATTGGTATTAGACTTGACTGACTCTAGTTTATTTCCGCTCACATCGACCCAAAAGGGGATGGAAACATTTTTCCGTTCTCCAGATTTTGTTGACTTTCTACTTTCCAATCGCATCGCCCCGAAAGAGGATGAAAACGAATTTTAATCTGCTTCTGGAGATTAAAACTAATCTAAGACACTATTACCCTACTTAATCATTTGTGAACAACAAGATCCCCGACAACTTTTATGAAGTCGGGGATCTGCGGGTTGCAATTCTCACAAATCAAAAAATCAAATAGGGTTAATATAGCGACTTTGATAGTAAGCCAAAATCTGGTTAACTCGTTGCCGACTTTCTAAACCAGAATTTGCTGTCCACGAGAGGCTCAAACCACCAATTTGACTTTGATTGTAATCAAACTGCTGGGATGACTGGGGAATTAAATCCACTTCTACACCTTCGACTTGACGTAAATGCGCTGCTATTTCTCTATAGACAGCTAAAGGCAAACCAGCAAATTCAATTTTTTCCTTAGTTCCCATCTTTATGAAGCTCCCACTTTAAAAGAATTTGGGAGGGGCGGTATCACTGAAACAGGATTGCCAGTAGCAGATGCAGCTGACGGCGCTGAGTTTACGGCCCCTTCCCCTACCATTTTGGCAACTTCAATACCAAATTGTTCCAAAATCACGATGGGGTTGTAGCCCTGATTCATTTCAATACGTTTAATCAGTACGCCATTTGCTAATCGCTGTCCCGCCTGTACATAGCGACTTGTCGGCTCATCAGGTACTTTGATAATCGCCTGTGGTTCCTTATTAATTAGAATTACACCAGTCACAACTACTGCTCTTGCTAACTCAGGTTGTGCTGGCGGTGGCAATACAGAAACTAAAGTAGGGTTGGCGACAACTTGAGGCAAAACCTTAGGTAAGACTGAAGTCAAGGTAGAATTGACTTTTTTTGGTACAGATTTCTGTGGATTTAAAGCTATGTTGCGTGTTGGAAGTTTTGGTTTTACTACCAATGCAGTAGGTAGCTTAGGCAACACGGGAACTGGTCTGCCAGATGTTTGAGACATTCCGGGAGTCGTCTGCCCGAAAAGTTGTGCAAAAGGATCGCTCCGATCTTTTGATGCCGCAAATTCTCGTAGCCTCTCTGTAGCATTAGTGGATTGAATCAAGCTAGCAGATGCAGGATTAACTTGTGAAACCTGTTTGGCAGATATCACTGGATTCTTAAAGGATTGAGCCGCTGGTGGCGACTTTTTTGCTATTTTGGGAATTGGCGCAGGATTGATAGCTTGTTGTTGTGTATCTTCAGAAGCACACCCAGCGATCGCCAAAGTTAGAATAGCTGCAATTGTAATTTTTGAAGTTCTGCCCATGAGCTGTTCTCAAAAGCCATTAGAAAATTTAAAACTGGAAATCAACATGCCTTAAATTTATATCCAAGGCAAAGTATCTTCCCTTTATAACCTAATTTTTTACATTTCAAGGGTTGTTTTTAGCACTGCCTACTCAAGGTAACTGCGGTTAACTTTATTTGCAGTTAATCCTCTACCACACCCATAAGCTCTTTCATCAAATCCAGTCCTTTCTTGACTCTACGGGAAACCGTAACTACACTGATCCCCAAATGTTCTGCAACTTGTTTTTGTGTCAAATCTTGCAAAAACACACATTCCAATACATCACGGGTGCGTTTTTCTAGTTGAACCAATGCTTGTTGCAGGCGGAGTTGGTCTTCTTGTGCGAGTTGAAAGCTGCGATAGTGAGGATCTGGAACCAATTCTCCTAAGCAAGTAGAACCTTCTTCTCCATCTTGGATTGGCACATCAAGGCTCAAGGGAGCGCGATTGATCCATGCTAATTTAATTTCTTGCCATTCATTTGGAGAAATTTCTAGTGCTGCTGCTAGTTCCGAGTCGCTTGGTTGACGATTGTGTTTTTCACGCCAAGAACGTGATACTCCTATTGCTTGCTGTTGCAGCGCTAACCATCTCCGAGGAATTCGCACGGTGACACCTTTATCTCGGAGATAGTGTTGAATTTCACCTCGAATATAAGGAAGAGCGTAGGAACTGAAGGCATGTCCCTTAGAAATTTCAAATCTTTCAATAGCCCTGATTAAACCCAAACATCCAACCTGGAGCAAATCATCGTAGGTTTCATGACATTGATTTGTCCAGTAGTGAGCTTCTTTTCTCACAAGTCCAAAATTGAGTTTTACGAGTTGATTGCGAACATTTTCTGACGGAGATTGCTGATATTCTCGCAACAACTGCCAAATTTCGTGCTTTAGTTCATTGGTGACTGTCGTAGGCATAGCACCGGGTTTATTGAGCAAATAAAGAATAAATTATTCACTTTTAAATTCAGCTGCGATCGCACGATATCAAAGACAATATCGCACTATGTTTGCTAGCAAATACTATGGTAGATAATAAAGATTTTCTATCAAGATTCCATAGCTTACTTGACTAATCGGGCAAAATTTAAATGGGCGAAATCGCTATTTAATTGGTTGTTTATCTTTGGTGTGACCTGTAGTTTTTTTTTAGAACTACATAGGAATAAAATATAAAATTAATCACTAAATCTCAAACCGAGATTGTACTTAACTTGAATTAATTAATGATGAAGTTAATTTAGAGAAATAAAACAACAGGAGTTGGACTTTTGTTTGATAAGCAAAAGTTAAATTTACAGTAGAATTACGTGCCTATTTAACTAAGATTCATCCAATAATTAAAAACTACTAATAATTTCAAAAAATACTATGTATATTTACGTAAGATCACAAAAAAAAGGGCATATTACCCTTTTTTGTACTTAAGTCTATAGTTTTTTAATGAAAGGAAAAAGGTTAAAGGGATAAATCAAGTGACCCACAAGATTGAGGGATCAAAATTTTCCCAATTAGCCAGGGCTATTTTGCCCACAAATTTGCTCGGCTTTAACTTTTTCCCGTCTTTGTAAAAAACCTATCTACCCTCCTGAAAATAGAGGGTAAATAAGTTAACTTTTGCGATCAAGTCTGATACTTACAGAATTTTCGTTCTGAGTGCCAGTTAGTTGCCTGACTTCCAAGGGTTTAGCTACGAGTCGGTTCAACTCGTCCATAAAATAGACCGCGAATCTTGACTTCTTTAGGTTCGCCAGCACCTAAATCTGTATCAGATGGCTGTTCGCTCTCGAAAGTACCAGCAATCTCACCGCTAGAACTGTCTATTTTCGCGATTTGCAGAGAAATCTTGCCATTGAGATTTTCAGCACGCTTGACGTTAGTGCGGGTAAGTTCTTCATCATCTGCTTGAGCAGGGAGTGCTACGGCATTATCGTAGCCACTAACGACACCACGACCTTTGGGATCTAAGAAAGCAGCACCACGATAGGAAGGAACTTTGAAGCTACCTTCAAAGTCCGTAGAGGTGTTAATACTGGTCAAACTGGGTTGGGTTTGAGCAACCAAGTTTTTGATGGTGAAGAGGAAAGGTACTCGCTCACCACCAGGAAGCTGCACAGTAATGGCTTGGAAGTCAAGACCATCAGTTTCGGTAAAGGTCAGGCTATTATCTGTGTTGATTTTTAGATTACCTTGCACTTGGTCAATGGTGGAAGTGTATCTAGTCAACAATTTGCCAGCAACAAATTCTGCTTCTTGGCGTTTGTTAGCAGGTTCTTCTTTGATGAAGAAGCTAGTAGGTTCCAAGCAAAGTTCTTTGATGGCGTAAGACTGGCTAGAATCAATGGGAATGGAACCACGGCTTGTTTCTGCTAGTTGGGGGCATTTGTTAGCCAAGCCAGTGCCGCGAATTTGATCGTAAGTGAGTACATCTCTACCACTACTACTAGCAGGAGCATCACTACAAGCAGTTATTAGTCCCAGGCACAAAGCCAAAAATGCAACAATTAAAGCGCGATACCTCATGGTCAACCTCAATCTCAAAAATTAATATCTAAGTTGTAAAACTGCATCGAAGCTTTGATCTCTGATGAGAAGCCGCTACTCTGCGAAAAGCTACCTTTGTTCGGACATGGCTTTGCTCTGATTAAGAGAGTTGAAGCAAGTGTCCGAGTGTTTAGGTTGTCAACCGCTGCTCAAACTTTTCTCTGCTAAACGTAGTTAAACGTGTCGCTCTCTTGAGCTTGGGGTGTAAACCCCAGACTAAGCACACTGCATCAATTTTGGATGTGTGCCACTATAGGAGCAAAAAACCAGCAGTTTTACTGTTGGTGGCATTTGTTAGAGTTGGGCGGGTGGATGAGTAAGCCTCACACAGAGCAGCATAAATGCTTACCTCGAAGAGTGCGAACAGGGGAGTTTGCTTCGCAACTTTGCTTTTGCTGATGGCAAAAGCGGCGTCGCCCAAGTCTTTTTGTATCATGTATGTGACGCCACTACATACAGCCCATAGTTTGATGGGTAAATCAGCCAGATCATACGATTTTTTTTAACTCAAAATCAAAGTTCTCAAAATCCAAGAAAGTCTCGTTCCGATCGCACCTAGCTACTGTGGAGGCTATGCTGGAGGGGATTACGCTCTTTTAGGAGCGATCGCAATTGCTTCTAATAAAGATACAAATCTAGTTATATTCACCCCTGAGTCGGGCAAGTGAGGGGACAAACTAGGGAAAATTAATAAATCTCCGGTAAATTTGAGTTGACCTCATTTACACGGAAAGGTGGCATGAACGATCAGAAAAATATTGAATTAGAGAAGTTGTCCGCTAAAGTGCAAGCGATCGCAACTGTGGTATATGATGCCGTTCAAGATTGCCAAGGCGATACTGTAGCTCTTTTGGCTTTGCTGCGCCAATTGGAGCAATTACACCGAGAAATCCGAGATGGAATTTTTCAAGAGAGTTTACCTGTTAACCGTCGGCAACTCTACTCACTGCTGAAAGATATTGAGTCTGAGGGTGGCTGGCCTTACATTGAGCGGATGAGACTACAAGCCTTTTTAGCGAATTTGCCACAAGAGACTCTCGAAGAAAATAGCCACGAAGTTTTAGAGAGCGATCGCTCCTTTAGCTAATTAGCTCGAAATTTATTTCTAGCTCTGAATTAATAACTCCGATCGCCTCATCAACCGCTAAACCAAGAGCGGTTGCTCATTGAGGCTTTAATCTAATTCGTAATTAAGAGACTTCCAAATATAAAAATATCCAATTAAATCTTGTGGGGTGGGCATCTTGCCCGCCATATAGACTAGGCGGGCAAGATGCCCACCCCACAATATTGGAAATTTATTTCTTGGAGTTCCCTAAAAAGGGTTTTTACGGGTTATACCATCACAAAGAAGGCGATCGCGCTCCTCAAGGTTGCGGTTGTGCTTCAGGTAATCACCCACCCAGTTGCAACCACGAACCAGCAGATCGTCGAGGTGTAAATTCCACAGAATTATTGTGTTGTCATCACTAGCCGATGCTAATGTTTGACCATCTGGGCTAAAGCTAACACTTAACACCGGAGCGCGATGCCCATTAAGACTTTTAATTAATTTGCCATCACGGCTCCATAGTTTCACTGTACTGTCCCAACTGGCCGCGGCGAGCAATTCACCATTGGGACTGAAAGTCACAGCATTGACGCTATCGCTGTACCCCTTTAATAAGGTTTTTAACAACGTGCCATCCCGTCGCCACAGTTTCACAGTGTTATCCCAGCTAGCAGAAGCCAGTAACTCGTCAGTGGGACTAAAACTGACACCCAATACCCAACTGTCATGGGGTGAGAAAGTTTTAAGCAAAGTGCCATCCCGCCGCCAAAGTTTCACAGTTTGATCGTCACTGGCAGAGGCTAAAACTTGACCATCAGGGCTGAAATTGACGTTATTTACCCAACCCAGATGCCCTACTAAAGTTTTGAGCAACTTGCCCTTACGGTTCCAAAGCTTTACTGTTTTATCTTTGCTAGCTGATGCCAAAAACTGACCATCAGGGCTGAAACTCACGCTCATCACACTATCGTTATGTCCGTGGAGAGTCATGATTAAAGTACCGTCAAGCCGCCAAAGTTTCACAGTTTTGTCATAACTTCCTGAAGCCAGCATTTCACCTTCGGGGTCAAAACTGACACTAGGGACTTTATTTGTGTGTCCTACCAAAGTTTTGTAAAGTCGGGTTTTCACTTCGCCTCTACTGGTGTAGCGTTGCCAAAGTTTGACAGTGCGATCGCTACTACCAGAAGCTAGCATCTGACCGCTGGGACTCCAAGCAACGCTCAAAACTCGATCCTGATGGCCTTGAAGAATAGATGGTGTTGGAGGCTCTAAACTCCATAGCTTCACGCTTTTATCGAAACTTCCTGAAGCCAGCAATTTGTTATTTGGACTGAAAGCGATGCTGACAACGGCATCGCTGTGTCCTTTGAAGGTTTTGAGTAAAGTACCAGTGATATTCCAGAGGTTTATGGTATTGTCTTCACCTGCGGAAGCTAACTTTTTGCTATCGGAACTAAAGCTCAAACTCCACACTGTACTGATATGCTGCCGTAAAGTTTTGTAAAGACGAAAGTCAAAACCGTCTTTAGTGTTGTTACTTTCCCTGAGCCAAAGTTTCACTGTCTTATCTCGACCCGTTGATGCCAAAAATTTACCATCCGGGCTGAAAACAGCTACAATCACACCCTGCTGATGTCCCTGCAAAGTTGTAACGAGGCTACCGTCGCGTCGCCAGATTTTCACTGTCTTGTCGTCGCTGGCTGAGGCGATGAATTGACCATCAGGACTGAAGTTTACCCAGTTAACCCACCCCTGATGTCCCCTCAGTATTTTTACTAAGCTACCGTCTTTGCGCCAGAGTTTTACAGTTTTATCCTTACTGCCAGTAGCTAACAACTCGCCATCAGGACTGAAATTAACGCTATAAACCCAATCTCCGTATCCTTTCAGGGTTTTATATGGCTTGGGGTCAAATTTACCTGTAACCGGGTTTTTGTGCCAGATTTGCACTGTTTTGTCAAGGCTGGCGGAGGCTAGGGTTTGACCATCAGGGCTGAAACTTAGACAGGTAACAGCATCAGTGTGACCTTTGAGGGTTTGCACTAAGGTACCGTCAGGACGCCAAACTTTCACCGTCTGATCTCGGCTGCCTGATGCTAGCAACTGACCATCTGGGCTAAAAGTTACTCCCCAGACAATATCAGTGTGCCCTTCTAGGCGGTTAACCTCCGTTACTCCATAAACTGCCTGTTGCAGGGCTGTCACCACCCGCATTCGGGTATCTGGCTGCACAACCTCTGCCTGTTTAAGTCCTCTCCAAGCTCGCAAACTTTCTAATAGAGCATCAAATTCTTTATTAGACGCAAACAAAGCTTCGCTAGCAGCAGTGATAGCACTAATTTTCAAGTTGGTTTCACTGCGTTCAGCTCGTAAAGTTTGGCGGATTGCTGCTCTTTTTTGCAAGTCGGCTTGCCACCATAATCCTGCTATTGTTCCCCCCATGATTGCCAGGATTGCACCTGATATCCGTGCTTCCCTCAGTCGCCGTTGTAACACCAAATTGAGTTGGTTTTGACTAAGTTGTTGGGCTACTTCAGCTCTAGTTTTTTCAAGTTTAATTTTTTCTAATTCGGCGAGCATACCATAATTGTTCTTTTGGCGAATTGGTTCAACTAAATAATCGTGAACCAACTGGTAGCGATCGCCTAATTCTTCTCTGACTCGCAACACCAAGCCGGAACCCACTAATATTTCTAAAATCAGTTCCCTAACTTTGTCAAAGCTTGATATTGTATCTATATCCTGATTATTAACTAATGCGGATGCCAAATCAGCTTTAGTTCTTAACGGTCGTGTCCCCTTTTCATCAGTTAACTCAAATAATAATTTCCAACTTAACTCTTCATTCTCTTGACCACAGTCTTTGATAACTTCCCCAAGCCAGCGTTCTACTAATTTTGTCGAGCCACCGCAAAGCTTATATTGTCCAAGTGTGGTAATGTTTTCTATTTGTAGTTGAGCGCCGACTATTTGCAATTCAATTGGATGTACTTCGTCTAATTCTCCTGTCAAATCCTGCACTAATCGGTTAATTAATTCTTCACTCAGTTCATAATGTGAACGCTGAGTCAGACTGTGAATTATGGATTTGGCATCTTGGCTAGAAAATTTTCCTAAGTAGTAGCGAATGTCTTTATCGAGAATATTTTTATTAATTATGCCTAAATCATATAATCCATTACTATTTTTATGACTCAAACGTTCAAATTCTAATAAGTGATGTAAGTAATCTTCTCTTAGTGAAAGAATAATTTTTACGAAGGAAATATTTAAACATTCACTAAAAAATTTGTAAAATTCTATTCTTTGCGTGGGAGGATTACTAACAAAGAAAAATTCTTCAAACTGGTCTAATATAATAACTATAGTATAATTACGCTCCGATGCTAACCGAATTTTTTCTAGTATTATGGTGGGTGTAGAGTTAAGACTAAGCGATATTTCTGTATATGCTAGGGCTTGGTTGATACTGCTGATTAAGATTGCGATCCAATCAGTATAAACAGATAAAGCAATCGGTATAGGAATGCGTTCACCAATGACTTTTCCTTTAAGTGCTGGGACTAAACCAGCTTTGAGAATTGAACTTTTTCCTACACCTGATGGGCCATAAATTACTGTGAGTTTGTAGTCAGCACGGGCAATTCTTTCAATTAATCGATTAACATCTTGTTGCCGTCCAGAAGCAGATATTTCTTGAGCAATTTCTTCAGGGATAAATGGTATTTTATGAGGTTCTAGGACTGGGTTAATTATCGGGCGTTGTGGCTGTAATTGACTTGCCCCGATGAAGGCTCGAAAGCCATACTGATGTTCTATTTTAATTTTTTCTTGCTTTAGCTTAAAGGCTTCTGTATAGTCATGACGCTCAAAAAAGTAAAGCGATCGCAGTTCCTCTAAAATCTCTAAGTAAAGTGATGGCTGATGTTGTAACTCACAAACTACCCTCGCCCATTCCAAATTATTGATAGCCTCTTCCCACTCACCCAAATGCCGCTGTGTACGTGCTAGCAAGAGAAGATACCAACTTTCTTGTCGGCGTTTTCGCAAAGCGTCTCGCAGAGAAACTTCTGTTGCTTCTTCGGAGATAGAAAGTGCTGTATTCGCTAATTCATGAGCTAGTACCCAATTCGACTCAGAAGCCGCCACATTTGCCAAAAAACCATAATTTTGAGCAATTTGTGCGGGAGTTCCATAAGTTTTATGTAAATGTAATGATTTTTGAGCTAATTCTTTTAAATCATCCCAGGCTTGTAAGCGTTGCAGCATTTCACAAGCAGGCAAAATAAATTTAGCAACTAAGTCTTCTCTTTGTACCTCCTGCAATAGTTCCAAGCATTGTTTAAACCACAACAGAGCATGTTCGCAATAGCTACTATTATTATTCTGGTATAAATCTGCCATTCGGTGATAACACAGCCCCAGGTGGAATAGTACTATTGCTTGCTTGAGTAAAGACGAGGGGGGCATAGGGTGAGGAGATGAGAGGGGGAAAGAAGAATTTCTATCCCCCTCTGCTACTGTGTTTGCTTCTTGCTGCCACAACACTAAGCTTGTTTGATAATTGACTAAAGCGCCATTAATTTGATCGTTGGCGTATTTATCTCGCCCCAATACGAATTCTAAACTAGCTTCTAATCCTAGTGTTAATCGAACGTTATACAGGCGCAGCAAATCATTACGGGCTGATTCTATTTCGTGGCGGTGTTGGGACTTGGGATCTAAATTTAGGAAGGCATTAGACAAAAATGTTTCAGCACCTGCTTCTAAAACTTTGGCAAATAGAGATTCTGCCTCTTGGTGGATCAAAGCAATTAAATCTGCTTTTGCCATTTCAAATTTAATAGTAGTTGCAGCCCAGCTTTTGAAATCAGGCGCTAATCTTGAAAGCAATGATGCAACTTCATCTTGTAGCCACAACACCACTGGAAATGGAAAAGTTGCAGCATAGATATCTCGTGCTTGGTTGATGCCTGTAAGTAAGTTTTCTAGGTGGATAATTGACTCAATCCCGAAAACCATAACAGCAGATGGCAAAGACTTTTTAGCAACGACAGAATTATCTAAAAATAGTCCTGAGACTATTGTGCTGTGTAAAGAAGTAGTTGAGGGATTGAGAACGATTTCTTTGATATTGATATCTTTGGTGAGAGAGCGAATATTCTCTAACATTTGCTCACGTAATCGCCCATAGTTACATCGAACTAAAATCAGGGCAAATTGACCTTCAGAAAGCGCGATCGCTCTAATCAGTCTTTGCAAAGTATGCTGATTTTCTTTGGTAGAGATGCGTAGCTGGTTCTCATTATCCATTGGTTATTGGGCATTGATGATTAGTTATTAGTTATTAGTCCAATGACAAATGACAAATGACAATTAACTAATGACAATTGACTAACCCGGCACTGTTACTTGTTTTGTTGCCAAGCCAAAACTTTTTCTGTTTCTGCCAAGGCTGGACTGATGCCAAACCAGCGCCCTACCGGATCGCGATATTCAAACAGATACATGCTTCGTAGTAAGCTCTGATAGTCAGATTCACCTTTAACTCTCTGTTGCTGCACTACTTCAAACAATAATTCCCACTGGGATTCATCAATAGCTAATAGCAGATCGTCGCGGTAGTCCTTAATTACGGCTTCTAAGCATTCTCTAGAAAAAGGCGGATCTTGTCGTTGCAGGCAGCTATAAAGTAAACCCAATAAGTTACGAATGTGACCACCGCTAACGCGACAGATACGATCTAAAGTTTGGGGCTGATCGAATAATTCTGTAACTAATAGAAACCTTTCATTCAAAGGAACTTCTGGAAAAGCTCTTGCTAGAACTAACTGGCGCACTAGTGACATCCCTGGTTCGTAGTCACTGCCATCTCTTTGCCGCACTAATACCATCGGTAGGACTTTTGGCGCAATCCCTCCCCCTAGGCGATTTTTTAGTGTCTCATACTCATTGGAGAAGATTAATGTTAGGGGAATTGTATAAACTAGGTGGCATTTAAGTCGGCGTAGCTGTTCGCCTCGATCGATGAAGAGATATTCTGGTTGCGATCGCCCCGATGCTAAGGGGCGCATATCCACTCGATCCAAATTATCTACAATTACTACTAATCCTTTTTGCCCCCTTAGCTTTAGCTGTTCAACAGCCTTTTCTAAAATTTCTTCGTTAATCGCTTGCAAAATACTATTGGTACGTGGTTCCAGATATTGCCTCAGTTGATTCCGCATCTGGGTGCTATCTTTGGTTTTGGCGGTAATTTTGGCAATACCCAAAGACAACTCTGCTTGTCCAGAAAGCTCTATGGGGCTTTGCAAAAAATCGCCTACTTCTTTAAATAAATTGGTAAAGTAACCAGGTTTAAGTTTGATGCTAATTCCTTCTAAACTGGCACTGACTTGACGCGCTACACTCAGCAAAATATCGCTGATATCTATATCCGCCATATCTAAGTCTTGACTGGACTCAAAATAAACCACATGAAATCCCGCCAATTCGAGTTCTGTCCTGAGGCGCTGCAATTCCGTTGACTTACCACAACCAATATGACCTGTAAATAACTGGCAGGTTGGCTCATCAGGGGAAATCCTAACGATAGTCCGTTGCAATTCTTCGACAATCTTGCAACCACGTACATCAGCAAAATCTATGTAATACTGCTGGTCTAGTATGTTACTTATATTTAGCGTGTAACTGGGGTTACATGCTTTATAAAAACGTGACAAATTTAACGTCGTTTTCATGTATGTAAAGGTGTATGTAGATGCAGCTTTAGTTGTATTTTTTATACTAATAATCCAATCCGGAATGTAGGCATAGGATTGATTTACAAGTTGGTCGTGTCTTGCAAGGAACAGAACTTGTACAGGATTACTGTCAGTAGTATGGTAGAGATTTGATTGACCCTAATAGCCTTAAGCATATCTGTCCTTTTTAGACCTGGTGCTGAGGTTTTGACAATCTCTTGCTTTTGTTTGATCGGATAAAAAACTGTATGGCTTAGGAAGTGAGTAAAAAAAACTACAAAGTTTCATGGTTCTCAGTTTGGATAACTGACGAGGATGACTGGTATGAATTATAGCAAGGTATACAGAGATTCAGAAATACTTGTCTATCACTTCACAATCTATTTGTCAAGGAAACAAAAGCCCACACATCTCAATTAAGATTTTGTAATCTTTAGGGAAAAATCTTCAAAAATAACTTGTCAAAAAGACTACAGTCAGTTAAAAATGGACACCGGAAACTTTAATAGGACTAATAACTAGCGCCATAATCTTTGTGTAGTTACTGTAAAGTGTTACTAAAAATAAAAAAGTCTTGAGGAGAACAGCTAATAGATGCCAACAGTGTTTACTGAAATTAATAATGATACGAGCGTGTCAAGGAATTTAGATTGCAACCAGAAAGGGGTGTGAATGGCTGGCATAATATCAGTTTCCCGCACGGATCTAGCCCAGCGTCGTCAGAAATTGCGTCGGCAGCGGCAAATGAAAATTATTCAGGCTATTTGGCGAACCTTTGCCATTACTGGTTTGGCGGGTGGATTGCTGTGGGTGGCAGTCCAACCAGTGTGGATGCTCAAGGCTCCCAAACAAATAGTGATGAAATCAGGCAATAAATTACTATCGGATCAAACAACTCAGTCATTGTTGGTGCTGTCATACCCCCAGTCTTTGTGGCGGATTGAACCGTCAGCGATCGCTAACTCTTTGAAAAAACAACCAACTATTGCTCAAGCGATCGTCAGACGCCGCCTGTTTCCTCCTGGATTAATCATCGAAATTCAAGAACGAGTGCCTGTCGCAGTGACTCAAACACGTGGCAACAACAAAGTAATAATCGGCTTACTAGATGCCAGTGGGGCCTGGATGCCTTTAGAAAAATACACATCACTCAATCCCACTAAGAAATTACCCAATCTCAGAGTCATTGGCTCGCCAAAACAATACTGCTCCTATTGGACTCAACTCCATGAAGCTGTGAGCCGGAGTCCGGTAAAAGTAATGGAAATTAATTGCCAAAATCCAACGAATTTAATTTTGAAAACAGAACTAGGAAATGTGCATCTCGGCGTTCCAGGCCCCCAATTGTCTGAACAAATTAAGGTACTCGCCCAAATGCGCCCTCTAGCAACAAAATTCAATTCCGGCCAAATAGAGTATATTGATCTGAAAAATCCCGAATATCCATTAGTACAGATGAACCAAAAAGACCAGAAATTAACTCCCAAAATTCCTAAAAACATTTAACGTGTTTAATGTATTGATCACTCTTAGTAAATTAAGAAGCTTTATGCTGATAAATATATTTATTATTTTCAGTTTTCTAGTAAACCGCACGAAAATCGGCATTAACTTCTAATTAAAATGAGAAGATCAATCATAAAATCTCCATTGCGAGTAAAAGACCCTCAACTGTTACCCTAATATCTAAATAGTAGGGTACAAGATGTCAGACAATCTAATGATGGTCTATGGCGTACAAAATGCCTTCTGCCCATACCCTCTTTGACAAAACCTAGTGCGGAAAAGAGAAAAATGCTTGAGTTTTCCATTAAGATTCAGACTCGCTTTTCTGAGGGCACTGATGGGAACGGTATTGAGGACTGGGGACTGGGTACTAAAAATTGGGGACTAGAGAAAAGTTTTCTTAATACCCAATCCTCAGTACCCAATCCATTTGAATCTGTCACGAAAAATGCCGCCCAAAATTGCGTAAGCATTGCTTCTGGGTAATAAGCTTGGACTACTTCGTGCCGTAATTCTTAATTGGGTAACGAAACCTCTTAGAAAATCTTGATTTGTTGACCGTGCCAGTTTTGGATTTTGGATTTTGGATTTCAGGATCAATCCAAAATCCAAAATCTAAAATCCAAAATTTTTTGACTGCACTAGTGAGGGTTCTCATCAGATAGACTACTGCTCCAACAAAGTGTCCATTAAGACCCCCCAAACAACAAGTTAATCAGGTATAGTCTGACAAGTAAATTACTTGCTCAGTTTAGCCTTAAAAGTAAGTAGAAGGTAAATTTTGTGTCTAAAGTTGCAATTATACCCAATGGTGAAACCTATTAACAATATTATTATTGAGGCAGAGAAAATACCCTGTAGTGTGTCTTTACAAGTTATGCCCTCCGCTGAGAATAACGAAGAGATTAATGTCTGGTTGAAGTTAGACAGGTCACTTTTAGATAAATATAGGTATACTTCTCTAGAATTGGCTGTGCGATCGGCTGCCTTAAAAGCTTATCCCATAGCAAATTTTCGCGCTGCCAATTCTGTTAGGCTTGGCAGTAGTGAAAACAATAAAGAACAATGCCATAGTATTGTGGCACTGTCAAACTAAAGTTGACTCTGAGGTGAATAACACCTGAAAAAGTCGTTTATCTACCCTTTCACAAATCCAATGACACTTGATAATAACCAAGGACTTAACTATAAAAATTCCCAATCTACGGGACAGCCGGGGTTTTCTCTGGCAGTTAACTCAACTAACCCCTTTAATAATTCTGGGATGAACTTCGGACAAAATCACGACAATAAGAAGATTTTTACGGAAAATAGCCGAATTGGCGAGATTGTTCCTGGTCGGGTCGCCAACATCAAAGTGATTGGTGTCGGTGGTGGTGGTGGCAATGCTGTTAACCGCATGATCGAGTCTGATGTATCTGGGGTAGAATTTTGGTCGATTAACACTGATGCTCAAGCTCTTACCTTAGCTGGCGCTCCCAGTCGATTGCAAATTGGACAGAAGCTAACGCGGGGTTTAGGAGCGGGTGGTAATCCTGCCATCGGTCAAAAAGCAGCTGAAGAATCACGGGATGAGATTGCTACGGCTTTGGAGGGTGCAGACTTAGTATTTATCACTGCTGGTATGGGCGGTGGTACTGGGACGGGCGCAGCCCCGATTGTGGCAGAAGTAGCAAAAGAAATGGGCGCTTTGACTGTTGGTGTAGTCACACGTCCATTTGTTTTTGAAGGTCGCCGTCGTACTAGCCAAGCAGAACAAGGTATTGAAGGGCTAAAAAGTAGAGTAGATACACTGATCATTATCCCCAACAACAAATTGCTGGAAGTGATCCCTGAACAAACACCTGTGCAAGAAGCTTTTCGCTATGCAGATGATGTGCTGCGTCAAGGGGTACAAGGCATTTCTGATATCATCACGATCCCCGGTCTTGTAAACGTTGACTTTGCTGATGTCCGGGCTGTGATGGCAGATGCAGGATCGGCATTGATGGGAATTGGCGTGAGTTCTGGAAAATCTAGAGCTAGAGAAGCTGCGATCGCAGCTATTTCTTCACCATTACTAGAATGTTCTATTGAAGGTGCTAGAGGGGTTGTATTTAATATTACTGGTGGTACTGATCTCACCTTGCATGAAGTAAATGCTGCCGCAGAAGCAATTTATGAAGTAGTTGATCCCAACGCCAATATTATTTTTGGAGCTGTAATTGATGACAGACTTCAAGGTGAGGTGAGAATTACTGTAATTGCCACTGGGTTTACAGGTGAAGTGCAAGCTGCGGTACAACAAAGCGTGGCTAACGTTCGGGTAGCACCTAATACCTCGAAGCGACCAACAACCCCGCAATCCACAGTTAATCCCCCAACCTCAACACCAACTCCAACACCAACTCCAACTCCAGAACCAAAAGAAAAACCTGGATTGGATATACCTGATTTTCTGAGAAACCGACGTACACCAAAGAATTAAAAGATTTTGAATACGATACTTCGTCGTGAGCGCTCAGTCGAACGATTTTAGATTAACTTAGCAGTCTCAGTTCAGGCTGAACGCTGTATAAAATCTGCTAGTTCCACCAGGGGTTTACCAAAGGTGGGGGTAAGCAATATATTGCCATCCCCAATTTTACCAATTGGAAAAAAACTTTCAACGCTACTTTATAAAATGAACTTGGGCAGGAGTCTGCTGGCTTGCATGTCCAGCTATGCTTTTTTCACAAAAAAACAGGAAGACCTGCCCAACTACAAATGCTTCATCGATAGCGAGTCTTCTCCCAAGGGAAGATGCCTGTTTACGTAGCATCTCCTTTCGGAGAAGGGTTGTAAGTCATCAGACGTTCCTAACTCGCTAACGCTGCGTCAGAGCCAGTCATAGACATCGCTACATCTACCCCTAGTGCTCCATTAAACTTATATTCGGTACAAGTAAATATATTTACTGAAAGCAAGTTGCGTAGACAATTCGCCCACAGAAATATCCGAAGAAAGTCTATTTCCTGAGAATAGGACAGAAAACAAAAAAATAAACGTAAATTATTTTTTGATTTCTAGTGTTTGTTCAATCCATTGAATAACCTGATGACCAAGGTGAGTGCCATCTAGTCGATCAATCTCACGAATTCCGGTAGGACTAGTAACGTTAACTTCAGTTAAGTAGCCACCGATAACATCAATACCCACAAAAATTAAGCCGTCTTGGCGTAAGCGTTCGGCTAATTGGTTACAGATTTCATATTCTCTTGGGGTAATTTCAGTTTGAGCGACAGTACCACCAGTTGCCATATTATTGCGAAAATCAGTTCCGCTAGAGAGGCGATTGAGCGCACCAATGGGTTCGCCATTGAGCAAGATAATTCGCTTATCTCCCTCTTTTGCCTCTGGTAGATAGGTTTGTACCATTACTGGTACTCGACCTTGAAGCGTACTGAGTTCAACAATAGAGTTAAAATTGCGATCACCTGATTGCAAAAACAAAATTCCTTCCCCTGCTTTATTACCCAGCGGTTTGAGAATTGTTGCCCCCTTTGCTTCGACAAATTGGCGAATAAACTGCTTATCAGCACTGACAATTGTCTCTGGAATGGCTTTGGTAAACTGGAGGGCATACATTTTTTCATTTGCCCCTCGGATACCACTGGGAGTATTAATCAACAGGGTTTTATTTTGGTCAATGTAATCGAGAATATAAGTAGCATAGAGGTAGGAATCATTGACAGGTGGATCTGTCCGCATAAATACGGCATCCATTGTCTCTAAAGAAGTTAAGTAAGAATCGCTCAACTTATACCAAGGATTCGCCGCTACCCACCGTCTGTCTACTAACTGGACTGGTACAAGCTCGACTCGTTGTAGAACAGCCCAAGCTTTGCCCTCCACGACACTCAGTAGATTTGCTTGAGTTATCCAAATTTCGTGTCCCAGAATTTGCGCTGCTTCCATTAGGGCAACACTGGTATCATGACACGGATCAAGCAAATGGATGGGATCAATGATAAAAGCCAGTTTCACCCTTTGTACCTCAATCACCAAGAAATTAAATAGTTATTCAATTATTATCTCTTGATGATCTTACCAATTGACGTACATCTGTACTGCTGAGTAAAACGTGGAGGGTAAAGTCTTATGGGGATAAAAGCCAGTAGACAAGGCGGCACATAGTTTTTCAGAGTTGTAGCGACTGCCGTGTAATTTGCAGCGGCTTGTCGCTAACGCAAAACCTTCTAAATCTAAACGCTATTGTTAGAAGTTAGTAGCTCATCCAGCTTGCCTTGACTGTCTAAAGCGTGGATATCGTCACAACCACCAATATGAGAGTCATTGATGAAAATTTGCGGTAAAGAGCGGCGTCCATTTGCTCTTTGAGCCATTTTACTTCTGGCTGCTTCATCTCCATCAATGCTGTATTCGGTAAATTCAACGCCCTTGTTTTTCAGTAAACTTTTGGCACGAATGCAAAACGGGCAAGTCCTCCAGGTGTAAATTTCTACTTTGGCAGCCATGATGTCCTCAACTTGATTTAATACTTCTTAATTTTAGAACTTTGCTACTGGCTATAGCGGCTCTATCCTGATTTGTCTTCATCCTCAGAAGCCACTAACTAGATTTATATCAAAAAAATTAGCCAAGAGATAAAGTTTGGACTCTTGACTAAGAATTATCTCTATACCAATTTTTTTTAAAACAGGGTGACTTTTATTTGATTGTGAGAATTGCTTATAAGGCATAACTCAGCTTTCAGTTAGGACTCAAGTTCTCATTTAAGCTGAGACTAGAGACTTTTTCTTGGCAACCTTCAGCGCACCTACAGCAAATAAACCAAGAGCAGCTGTTGCACCAGGCTCAGGTACTTTTTTAGGTGGAGGTGGCAAAGCAATATAATAAGTACTAGGCTCATCTAAACCAGTACCATACTGAAAACGAATATTCTGAATCTTTGTTAAATCAAAGCCAGTAGGTAGCCCTGAGAAAACGAATGTGGCAGAGTTCTTCACAAAAGTCCCCCCACTGACTGCCGGATTTGCACTATCGTAACCAGTAATAATACCGTAATTGAATTGCTGTCCACCCGAAAGACCAAAACCAGGCGATATACCAAAACCTGCTGTACCAATACCGTAGTGCTGAGTTACTGGCTTAAGTACGCCACTAGCACCACCAAGTCCACTGCTAGCGGTAGTTTTAGCAAAACCCCATTCAACTGTATTTCCTCCAACCTTGGTAAGATCGACATTTGTTGCGGTAGTTACATTATTCTTGATTACGGTTGGAGCTTTGGCTGAAGACAACTTTAAATTTGTTAAGGGAGATCCAGCATAATCCCAGAAGATTCCTGTTAGAACATCAGTAGGGGCTGATGCACCTGGCCCTGTATTAGTAAGGGTCAGTGTCAACTGACCTGCAATTGAATTATCAAAGACAGCTTTTGCCGAAAGGGCTGTACTGCTTCCACCTGATATTGGGTTAGTACCTGTGGCTGAAAAACTCAAAGATGCTGCATCTGCTCTAGACATCTGCGAAACTGTCACTACAGCTAATGCTGATATAGAGTAGGCTGCATAACCTACTATTTTCTTAGAATATCTTTGAGACACTTGTTTTAAACTCCTTTGCTTTCTATTTAAGACATTTAAGATGTCCCAAAATAACTTTTTTATGAAAATAGCTTATGTATAAATTGGCATAAGAAACTGTTGCTTGTCTACCTTATGAATCAAGGTTTACTAAAACTTTAAATTGGAAACATGCAATACATTTTTAACAAATATATTGCATATTTTAAGTATTTGCACTTAAGATTTTTTTGGATCTTCTACTACACACAATCAGCTTAATTGGTTAAGTTTTTATTTCTCAGTATTTTTTCTTAATCAATCAATTTATCTGGAATATTGTTAATTCGCATCACGAGAAAAGCTAATAATTTTCTAGACATCATACGAGATTTTATGAAGATTAAATGAAAAAGGGAAGGCGATTTCGCCTTCCCCAAAGTTAAAAATTTAGGACACTAATATATAAAATGCTGACACTGAATTCGCTACTCAAGTTTTAACCACAGTCAACTGCATATTGAATCAACTGGGCAAGGCGATGACGTAGGGTTTCTAATCCCAAGCGCTGACTCGCAGAAATAAACACCGCTAAGGGGAATTCTTCTCTAGCTAGAGCTAGTGTTTCACTATTGGCTTGGTCGATCTTGTTAAAAATAACTAGCGCGGGGCCAGGAGTTATTGGCATTTGCGCCAGTATTTCTCTAACTGAGCGAATATGACGTAACCAGGCAGGGTGAGACAAATCTACTAAATGTAGTAGGGCATCGGCTTCTGTTACTTCTTCCAAGGTGGCGCGGAAGGCATCCATTAAAGATGCAGGCAGTTCGTGTATGAACCCTACTGTATCTGTAATCAGAATTTCCTGATGTTCATCTGTTTCGCCATGAGGAATTACCAGGCGGCGGGTAGTAGGATCGAGAGTGGCAAATAGCTGGTCGGCTGTATAAACTTCTGCGTTAGTGAGAGCATTCAGCAGAGTAGACTTACCAGCGTTGGTATATCCAACCAAAGCTACTGAGGGAACTTCTCGATGCTGCCGTCGCTGCCGTAACCGCGAACGATGTGCCTGTAACTGGGTTACTTCTTTTTGCAGTCGGGAAATACGCTGGCCAATGGCACGGCGTTCAGTTTCCAGTTTGGTTTCACCAGGGCCACGAGTCCCAATACCACCACCCAATCGGGACATGGTGCGACCTCTACCAGCCAGCCGCGGCTGCATGTATTCTAACTGTGCTAGTTCTACTTGCAATTTACCGGCACGAGACTGGGCGCGTTGGGCAAAGATATCCAAAATAACTTCGGTACGATCAACCACCCGGATACCAATTTGCATTTCTAAATTACGCACTTGGGAGGGTGAGAGGTCGCGGTCGAAGACGACGAGGTTGACTCCTAGTGTTTGGGCTGTTAGGGCAATTTCTTGCACTTTACCTTCGCCAACTACGGTTTGGGGATGAATGCGCGATCGCTTTTGTTGTATTGTTTGTAATACATCTCCGCCAGCAGTATCAACTAAACGTGCCAATTCCAATAGGTTGTCCTGGAATTGTAGGGGAGTCATCTCACTGGTCATCAACCCCACAATCAGCACGCGATCGTGGTCAGCATCTACTTCCTGGGCGATAAATTCGCGCTGGAATTCTGCTTCCAGATTTTCCACCAAGTCTACTAAATCCTGATCTGCTAGATCGTCCAAGTCCAGAGGTGGCGATATACTCCAACTTGGGGATTGGATTTGGCTTTCCCCTACCTTCAATGCAGCAGGACTAGTAATCAGGGTGCGAGACTCTTGGGGTGTCAGATGAGCTAGATAAGCTTCTTTCACATACCCAGTTGCACCGCCTCCCCGCCGTGTAAATCCCGTTCCGGTAATATTTAAGACAACTAGGGCATCTAAGCGTTGTAGTGCCATCGCCGTGAGTGCCGCTTCATTGGGCGGTTCTGGCTTGAGATGGGTGGCAATACAACGAATACCACTAAGTCGTTCTGCACCGTAACGGGGCAATTCCATCGGTGGTATTTGCGTTTGGCGCGGCGTGCCTACCCCGACGCGAATCACTTGTCCGCGACGGTTGATGTAGGCGCACACAGGCTGATTGACTTCTGTGCTAATTGCTGCCATACGCTGGGAAAATTCAGGCGTGGTGATGCGATCGCCTGGTATGCGCTGGTGGTACAACCGCTGTAGTTGCTTCAGCTGGCTGGACTTCAGACCTTGGAGATTTCCAAAAATAGTTTCTATAGGCGTTTATGACCAGTTAAATGGCCCCCCGAATCCTTATATGTCTATTTTACAACAGGGTTTAGGCTCCTATCTCTCTCCTTTGAGGGATGCGTTATGAATTTGTTCGCGGGGATACGGTTCGTTTCTTGCTAATTTTGTATAAACCTCTAAATTATTGGCTGACTCGATAAATTGGTCTAACCTGACGATAAGTATTAAGTAAGTTCAGAAATTTATTTCCATCAAAATTTATTGGGTCAACTTTTTTACCAGAACGGTCTACTAAACGGTGGGTAGTAATGCGATGGTCTGGAACTTGACTTTGAGCAATTAACCAAGCAAGAGAATGATATTGAGCTTCTGTGTAGCCGCTATGGGTTTGTTGGCTGCTACTGTCATAACTATCTGGGGGTGTTTCTAAAGAAACGTGATAAGCAAAATTATTTACTGATGCCGGCAAAGTCGGGTTAGTCTGCACAGTTTCCACTCCCTCTGGAGTCTCAAAGACAGAGTGAGCTGCACCAAAAGCCCGTTTTTCTGGTGGTACTAGATAAACCACCGTTCCATCCAACTTGACTAAAGCGTGGTAACTTGCTTGCACACCTTCATCGTTATGGGCTACTTGAAAGAAATTAATCGCACTGGAAGCAGAATAACCAGTTTCATGAAGGACGATAATTGGTTGATTGTGGAGAGGAACGCCGTTCACATCTTTGGTGTAACGTTCTCCATAGTTACTGGGGTCAACGGAAGCAACTTGATAACTAGGTCTGTAGCGTGCAAAAGCTTGAGTGGTTACATACCTTGCTACAGGCTTGTTAATCTTGACTGGGGACTTGAGAACACGTTGAGATTTCTTCTCTGGTTCTTTCGCTGATTGGAATTGCACCTGCGGATATTGACTGAAAGCCATAACCGGTGGATTGGATATATGGGATGTTGTCGGATTATTGTGTAATTTTGTCGCTCGTCCAATTATCAACACTACAACTAAAGCCATGAACATCAGCGAGATTAGTAGCACCCTAGTCGCCCAGTCTTTAAACCTCATTTTTCTAATACCCGTAAAACGGTAGATATTAACTTATAGCTCAACTCGCGTGTCTCTTGTAGAGGCACATTTCTGTAAACCCCTACCGCTTATGGTATCCAAACAATAATCGCTATAATACCTTAATTCTAGTTAAATATACTTTTATAATCCCTGCAATAGTGCTGTTATGAACCATTTAATAAGGATGTTAGACGCGATAAATTGCCGTCAAGACAAAAGATTGATTATTATCTTGACGGCGATTCATCGCATCTCTTGTCTTAACCGAACAGTATTGGATTTACACTGGAATCTCTATGACAAATTCTGTTCCTTCACCAAGCACAGAATTGCAACTCAACTGTCCATTATGGATTTCCTCGACAATTTGACGAGCGATCGCTAATCCTAATCCTGTCCCTTTACCAACCTCTTTAGTTGTAAACAGGTGGTTAAATATCTGCGCTCTAATCTCCTCTGGCATCCCCTGACCATTATCTTTGATGCGAATTATTACCGTGTTGTTATTAGACACTTCGGTGTGAATGAGTATTTGCTGATATTCATCTCGCACTTGGGCATAAGAATACCCCTTAATGGATGTATCTAAGGCATCAATGGCATTGGCAATAATATTCATGAATACTTGATTTAGCTGTCCTAAAAAGCACTTGACGGGTGGTAAATTGCCGTATTCGGTGACAACTTCGATCGCAGGACGTTTTTCATTAGCTTTGAGGCGATACTTCAAAATTAACAGAGTACTCTCAATCCCTTCATGGAGATTACAAGCAACTTTTTCGGCTGTATCGGCTCTGGAGAAGGTACGCAGACTGGTACTAATATCTTTAATCCGCTCTGAAGCCACCTTCATTGAACTTACTAGCTTTGGTAAGTCTTCAATCAAGAATTCTAGGTCAATTTTTTCGCTATGTTTAATAACTGCGATCGCTGGAGTGGGATGATATTGTTTAAATAATTGGATATGGGTGAGTAAGTCTTGAGTATACTCTTCGGCATTATCGAGGCTACCTTCGAGAAATCCAATGGGATTATTAATTTCATGTGCCACTCCAGCAACTAAATTGCCCAAGGTTGCCATTTTTTCATTTTGCACCATTTGTAATTGGGTGCGCTCAAGTTCTTGTAGCGATCGCTCTAACTGTTGAGCATAATTCTGGGATTCTTGATAAAGACGGGCATTTTCTAGAGAGATAGCGGCTTGGGCGCATAGCAGTTGGATCACTTCGGTGCGATCGCGAGTAAATACACCAATTGTTAGCGGATTTTCTAGATATAGCAACCCGATGATTTTACCCTGGTTTAATATCGGCGTACACAAGACACTCTTAGGTTGTTGCTGCATGAAATATGGATCGGCAATAAAATCAGTTTGTGCTGTTGCATCATCCAGTACAACAGTTTTTAAGCTGTGTTTAACATAGTTTACTAATGTAATCGGAATGCCTTCCTTGGTTGATAATGGTACAGATAGTAGGGTAACTCCTTCATTGATATTAGCTACAGCTTCAACCACTAAGCTGTCTTGTTGGAGTACAAGCAGAATAGCTTTTTGTGCCCCAGCATTTTCCATGATCACTTGCAAGAGAGTAGTGAGTACTTGCTCTAATTGAATTTTACTGGAAAGAGCTTGTGATGCTTTAAAAATGGTGGACAAATCGAGGGTTTCAGAAATACTGCTGCTAGAAAGATTTGTGTGAATGGTTTGATGTGTGAAAGATGATGTATCGATGGTTGAACTCAGTTGCAAGCGATTTACTTGCCCTTGCAAGATGAGAACAAGGAGTTGAGGATAGCGTTTTTCTAAGTCCTCGGTTTTGGCTTTAGCACCCCAACGAGCATAGCAATAATAAGCTTCCTGCATGTAAACTTGAGCGATTTTCTCTTTGCCCCAGTCGAGGTAAAACTTAGCAGCTAGTTCATTACTTAAGGCTTCTTCTTGGACATATTTGTTTTCTTTAGCTAGAGTTATGGCGCGATCGTACAATTCCATTGCTTTGTTATTTTGCAGCAAAATCCGATGCCGTTCTGCCTCGACTAAGTAAAATTTGTGTTGATGATTCATAGGGGCATGACGCGCCCATTTTTTCAGTTTTTTCTGATGAGACTTTACTTTTTTAAGAATCTGTTTTTGCTCAGTCGCCTTTGCTGTAGGATAGAGATGCAGTTGAGTTAGCGCCTCATAAAAATAAACTATTGGTACAATTGCCGCCGATGTTACCCCATCTAAATAGGTTATGGCATTAATTGCCGCTTCAGATGCTCCGGTATAATTTTCAAACAGGTAGCAAAGTATTAGTTCATTGGCATAGCTAAAGCTTAATCCGGTGCGATCGCCTGCTTGTTGTTGTAATGGGCGAATAGTTTGGGTATCATAAACGACACCTGATAAGTAGCTGGGATTAGTAGACTGTCCCAACAAATTTAAGATGGCTTGACGAAATGAATTAATATATATCTGAGGTTTTTCTTGTCTAAAATTGTTGTAAACCTCAGCATAATCACCCATCTGTTTTTCTAACTCAGCTAATTCCTGCCCCATCAAATATCCATGAAAACTACAGCTATAGCTAGCCCAAGCAGCATATTCAATATCTCCTGTTTCTAACCCTACTTGATAGGCTTCGGTTAACGGTGCAATTGTGTCTTGAAGTGCCTGATGCCAGTGATTAATAAATGTTTGAACAATAAAGAAGGTTCTAGATTTTAATTCTTTACTATGGAATCTTTCGAGAACTTGTAATGCTAATTGCCCAAATTTATAACCTGTCTCAATATTTCCCAGAATGCCACACTCAATCAATCCATACCAAGCATAGCCAAAGGCCGATGCTGCCGCATTGCCGTACTGCATCGATAAATTGACTTCGCTCAAAATTATTGGTGGCAGTAAATCTGGACGAGCAATATAAGCTGTTGAATTCGTACTAGCTAAAATTCGGATTGCTGCTAGTTGTTTGCCCCCTGTCATGTCAGGTAAATCAATTAAATTTAAAGGAGATTTACCTAAAAATCGTAGTTTAGTTTGAGCTAAACTAAGTAATGTTTGCGTTTGATTTACTTGAGGAGATAGTTTAACACCTAAGAGATTTAACAGTGCGATCGCAGTCTGAATCGAATCCTCAAAACGACTCTGGGCTAAATAAGATTGGATTTGAATTTCAATCGATTTAACCCGATCGAGTAAGACTTTAGCATGTTGTTGAACTTGCTTGACAAACTCTTCTACCTGGTCAAATTGACCCATAAGGTAGGCTGCTGAAGCAGCTTCTTCATGCAGGGCTAATGTGAGTGAATACTGTTGTTGCCAGCTATCTGTTCTCAATAGCTGAATACCACAACTGATATATTCTATTGTATTAGCATAAGCCGTTGATAGTTTAGCTTTTTGCCCAGCCAGCAAATTTAACTGCGCTAATTGATCTCGATCGGACTGTCGAGTGATTAGCTTTACACCAATATTCAACTGATTAACAATCTCAAAAATTCTCTCTTCTTGCTTTTTAATGGATATTTTGCTTAATAGCAGTTGACCAATTTGCAGATGGATAGATTGTTTGTCTGCATCTGGAATTAAAGCATAAGCCGCTTGTTGAACGCGATCGTGTAAAAATTTATAGTTTACAGTTAAGGAATTTTCTACTAAATCCTGTGTTTCCCGCCCAACATAGAATTTGTAAACTTCACTTTGGGGCAGGATTAACCCCTCTTGTAATGCTTTCCAGAGGTATGTTGCTGTTTCGGTTTCAGATTTTTCAGAAACAATTGCCAATGTTGCTAAATCAAATTGATTCCCAATACAAGCTGCTAATTTCAAAACATCTTGCGTTGATTCTGGCAATTTTTGCAACTGTAATACCATAAAATTAACCACATCATCTGTCAGGGCTAACGCCTTCAACTGGGTAATATTAAACTGCCAGCTTCCGCTATCTAAATCAAATTTAATTAGTTTATCTTGATGCAGTGATTTGAAAAATTGTGTACTAAAAAATGGATTGCCTTTAGTTTTTTGATATACTAATTGTGTTAATATTTCTGTAATCTTAAGCGAGCAATTTAAGGTGTCAGCAATTAGCTGATTTAAACTTGCTTCACTCAGCGGAGCTAATGTAATTTTATTAATAGTAGCATTAATTTTTGCAATTTCATCTAATGTTAACATCAATGGATGAGCAGCAGAAACTTCATTATCACGATAAGCTCCAATTAATAATAAATATCCTGACTTTGAGTCATTCATTAGTACTTGGATTAACTTCAGCGAAGCTGAATCTGCCCACTGCATATCATCTAAAAAAATGACTAGGGGATGTTCTTTAGTAGTAAATACTTGAATAAATCTTTGTAATAATAAATTAAACCGATTTTGGGCTGCGCTTGCTGAAAGTTCCGTTGCAGGTGGTTGTTGATCAATAATTTGTTCTAGTTCAGGAATTACTTCAAGAATGACTTGCCCTTGATCGCCCAGCACTTGTAAAATTTTATTTTTCCAAGTTGACAATTGGACATCACTTTCACTCAGTAATTGCCCCATTAAGTCTCGAAACGCCTGCACAAAAGCGGAGAAGGGAATATTTCGATTAAATTGGTCAAATTTGCCTTTGATAAAGTAGCCCCGTTGCCGGACAATAGGTTTGTGAACCTCGTTAACAATTGCCGTTTTACCAATACCAGAAAAACCAGCCACCAACATTAATTCTGTCTGATTGTTGGTAACGCGGTCAAAGGCTTTGAGCAGAATTTCAACTTCATCCTCACGACCATAGAGTTTTTCTGGGATAATAAAGCGATCGCACACATCCCGTTGAGCAATTAGGAAACTTACAATTTTACCCGTCTCTTTCAGTTGAGCCAAACAATTTTCTAAATCATATTTCAGTCCGAATGCACTCTGATAGCGGTCTTCGGCATTTTTTGCCATCAATTTCATCACAATATCTGACAACGCTTGCGGAATCTCTCCCCTCTCCCCTAAAAGTGGCGGAAGTTTGGCAATATGACAATGTACCAATTCCATCGGATCTTGTGATTTAAATGGTAATTCCCTCGATAGCAATTCGTAAAAAGTTACACCCAAAGAATAAAAATCAGTACGGTAGTCAATTCCTCGATTCATTCTTCCAGTTTGCTCTGGAGACAAATAGCCTAGTGTTCCTTCTAACACATTAGGATTCATCAATATCTGAGTTTCTCGTGGCAGCAGAGATGCAATACTAAAGTCAATTAACTTAACTTCTTTAGTTTCGGGATTAATTAAAATATTGGCGGGTTTAATATCTTTGTGAATGATCCGATTACGAATTAGAATATCTAAGGCATCAGATAGAGCGATCGCAATTCGTAAAAACTCCATCAAAGATTCTACACTTCCCCCCAGTCCCCACTCTCCACTCTCTACTCCCCATTCCTTCAAGGAAACTCCGCCAAAGTCTTCCATCACCAACGCATAGCCATTTTGATAGGGTTCCAGGCTGTAGGTTTGGATGATTCCAGGTAGATTCAGATTTTTGGCGATGGTGAACTGGTTGCGAAAGTGTACCAATTCGCTGAAGCTGGGATAAGCAGTTTTCATCAACTTAACCACCACAGATTTTTGGTCAGTTTCTCGATTAGCGCGATAAACTAAAGTTCGAGAACCGTTATAGAGTTCTTTGCTAACGTGATAACCGGGAATGCTGACCATAGGGCTTAATTTTTGAGACCTCAGTATTTAGAGTTCCCAAAAACATCACCAAACTTGATATTATTGCGCTAATGGACTTCCAACAAATAAATTAACGTGAGTTCGACGAACCTCTCCCTGCCTTAAACTAAAGTTCAAGTCTGTCCCTCTCCGACTCGGAGAGGGACGGTTTTGCGTAGTAAAACCAGGGAAAGGTTTTTTGATTGAGCAAATTGGGTAGATATTATATGAGCAATCGAATTCACGTTAAAATCTAAAATCTAAAATCTAAAATCTAAAATTGGCATCATCAAGCAAAGCTAGAAAAACCTAGATTCGGTGGAATATCCTGAATCCGGCCAGGGCCGATCGCTCGTAATGCTTCTTTGAGTAAAATATCCCCAGTATACAAGGCACGTCCGACAATCACACCATTTACGCCTTGAGATTCTAATGCCAACAAACTCAATAAATCGGTGAGAGAACTAACTCCACCAGAGGCAATTATCGGGATGGAAATTGCTGCTGCAAGTTCTCGCAAAGCTTCTAAATTCGGGCCTCTGAGTGTACCGTCTCGGTGAATATCTGTGTAAATTATGGCGGCTGCGCCCAATTCTTGCATTTGTACAGACAATTGAGTTGCTAAAACTTCTGAGGTTTCTAACCAACCGCGAGTTGCTACGCGTCCGTTACGAGCATCAATACCGATGATAATCTGTTCGGGAAATTCTTGACAGAGTTCTTGCACTAACTGGGGTTGTTCTACGGCGATAGTGCCGAGAATTGCCCACTGTATGCCTAGATTGAATATTTGTTGTACGCTGGTGCGATCGCGTAATCCTCCACCAATTTCAATCGGCACTGACACCGCATGAGCGATCGCTTCAATTGCCTTCAAGTTTACTACTTTACCTGCTTTGGCACCATCTAGATCAACTATATGTAGTCTGTTAGCACCTTCATCTACCCACTGTTTGGCAACATCAGCAGGATTTTCGCTAAAAACTTGCGAGCGATCGTAGTCTCCCTGATACAGTCGTACACAGTGACCTTCTAGTAAATCAATCGCTGGAATTACGTCCATTTACCTTTTCCTTATAACTTAATGCAATCAAACCGCTAGCTATAGCTGAATTTAGGACTGACAAATAAAAAAATACTCACCTAACTTCTTGTAGGGTGGGAGACACGAGCGCCATTAACCAAGGACGGACAAGATGTCCACCCCACAAGATTGGATAATTTAGTTGGAAGTCTCTTACTATTTTTCATTATTCATTTTTAATTGCCTTACAGCTTGCCCAAAACCTAGCACCAGCAAGATATTAGAAAGGGTCAAAAATAGTTCTGCACCGCCATGTAACCAATCCACATTGGCCAAAGACTCGCCATAATGCAATTGGGCGTAAATTCCTGCTGGGATGGTGATGGCAACAAAGACGAGAGTGCCATAAAATCCATACAGCGCTAAACGCGGCATTTGCGGACTGCGGCTGATAAACCACAAGAAACCCAAATAGGGAAACAGTGAAAGGGCAAACAGGGTTTCTTTAGAAATCATTGCTCTGATTTGATAGGGTTTGGTTCAACAGTGTTAGCAGATTTGGTAGAACGCCAAATCAAATACGCCGCTCCCCAAAGCGTAAAATTACCAACTAAAGTCATGGTAGCTTGAAGCGTTACCATCCATTCCAGAGATTCGGCGTTGTCGAAGTAATGCCAGGTACAGGCACACATAGCGCTGACTAAAGCTGGTAACATGGCAAGAGATAATCCCCACCAATTGCGGTTATTAGTCAGTTCGCCGTAAGTCCAGATTAACCAAATGGCGACAATCCACTCAATAACGCTAGAAATGTGAATAATCCAGGTAGGAATCGATAGGACGTGCATAAAAAAGTTAGGAGTTGGGAGTTGTTTCTATCTTCCTCTGTTACGAACTTTGAAAATAGAGCTTGTGAATGAGTCTATTATCTGTATATAGCAGTTCCCATTCAGATGCGGTACAACATTATATCGCGATGTGTAGGGGCAATTCATAAATCATTGGTGTCTACTTAAGCTGAAACTCTTTTAAAACCTCGTTTCCAGTCTTCGGCTGGGAACGAGGCAATCTAAAAGCTCGTTCTAGACTTGCTTTCGCGTTAAGTTGACACTAATGTACCCCGCAGAAAGCCTTCGGCTACATGAATTGCCCCTACGAATGTACCTGACGCTTGTTGTTAAACGCTATAAACGACAGATATTCTGTATAAAAAAGCTATTAATCTAAAATCCAAAATTTAAAATCCAAAATGGTCAAGATGCGGGCATTATTGTCTGGGTATTACGGTAAAGGGAATGGTGGTGACGAAGCTTTATTGGCAACGCTTTTGCAAATGTTACCATCTCATGTAACGCCTGTGGTGCTTTCGGGAAATCCAGAGGAAACGCGCGATCGCTACAATGTAGAAACCTACGATCGCATGGCTCCTTTACCTGTATTGCAAGCTTTACGCTCTTGTGATGCCTTGATTTGGGGCGGCGGGAGTCTCATTCAAGATGTTACTAGTACTATCAGCCCATTTTATTATGGGGGACTGATGGCATTGGCGCAAAAAATGGGTTTGAAAACTGTTGCTTGGGCGCAGGGTATCGGCCCGTTAGTGCGTCCGCAAACTCGTTGGCTGGCACGGAAGAACTTTAGTAAGTGTACCAAAATTAGTGTGCGCGATCGCGCTAGTGCGGCTTTATTATCTGATTGGCAAATTCCTTGTATTATAGCCCCTGACCCAGTTTGGGCATTGGAATCGCAACCAGTACCAGGACTTTGGGATTTACCTGCGCCGAGAGTTGCGGTAACGTTGCGATCGCATCCCCAACTTACAGAAACACGTCTAGCAAACTTAACTCGCGCTTTGGTTGACTTTCAAAAAGCCACGCAGGCTTTTATTTTATTACTGCCATTTCAAAAAAGTGAAGATTTAAGTATTGCCGAAGCCATTCAACCACATCTTAAAGATGTCAGCCAGATTTTATGTCTAGAAGATCCGCAACTTTTGAAAGGTGTATTTCGGGGCGTCGAGATGGCAATTGGGATGCGTCTGCACAGCTTAATTATGGCAGCAGCTGAAGGTTGTCGTTGCTTTGCTCTCAGTTATGACCCCAAGATAAATCGTCTCATGGAAGATTTGGAAATGCCT
The DNA here is from genome assembly GCF_017115045.1 of Nostoc sp. NMS8. Taxonomy (GTDB): domain Bacteria; phylum Cyanobacteriota; class Cyanobacteriia; order Cyanobacteriales; family Nostocaceae; genus Nostoc. The sequence continues at coordinate 197,706 of NZ_JABXKK010000104.1, forward strand.
GGGTGGGATTTAGCGAGTTTACCCAATGACCCCAATTTGATTAGTCTAACTTGGATGGAGCATTATGCTAATGGCGAGCCATTATCATCAGAGCAAATAAAATCTTTAGTAGATAGGGCATTAATGCACCGTGAGTTATTGAGCCAAGCTTTTCTTTGACCAAGTAATTTGCGGCGTGCAAGCCCCTAAATTTATTTATGGGGGTAAGCCGCAGGCGATTTATCGCGTCTCGTTTATTGACATAGCCTCTGCATACCAAATTACCCAAGTTTTGTCAACTTAATAGGTAAGTTATTTTTGCGTGATGCTTAAGTAGACCGGCGCGAAAAAACCAAACTATGTATTGAGTCACGACAGGTTCTCAACATGGCAGTTGCGCTCTCGGATCTAGGACAATCCAGCGAATTTAACAGATGCTCAATCCTGCCGAAGTAGTTGCAAATCATCTTTCTGCTTGCGTTTGCGATACCACCACATGACAAAACCAGTGATAAATAGAATTAACGGAGCCAGACCAACGAAGACATAGAGAATGCGAGTGGGTAAGCCGCCAAAAGTGCCGAAGTGCAGTGGCATGAAGGAATTGAGAATCTTGTCACCTAACAATACCTTTAACGAATTATCAACTCGTAAAACCTGACCACTGTATTGATCCAGATAGACATTGCTCATACCGTATTCCAGTGGCTCTTGGGGGAGCTTCATCCGCAATCGCAGAGGCGCTTTGGGGTCTATCGTTAAGTCAATGCTCCGCAATGCTCCATCAGGCAGGGCAAGTTGAGCCGTTTTCACCTGTTGGCCCAGAGATAGAGGAGATTGACCTGCGATCGCTACAGAGACAAGCTCAGGCAGCGATGGACTGAAGGTGATGGCACGAATTAGAGGGTCAACATAGCCCAAATTCCAGGCAAATCCAGTGAAAAATGTGAACAGTAAAAATATAGCGGTAGTAATACCAGATACCTTGTGTAGATCGAAGTTAAGGCGCTTGGGGTGGGCATCCCACTTCATTTTGAAGCCGGAAATCAGCTTGCGCCAACCAGGCCACAAGATAATTCCCGTGATCACAACGATGCACGTTACTAAACCTATAACACCGAGAATCTGTAAACCCAGATTGCCCAATTTTAACGAGGTGTGGAGTTCATAAACAATCTGGATAAAGTGCTGTACGGCATTGGGATGTAGGCTGTCACCCAGAATTGTCCCGGTGTAGGGGTTGATGTAGACTTCTACCCAATCGTTGCTCGGAATTGAGATGACGACATTAAAGAGATCGTCGGGTTTAGTTGGGAAATAAACCCTTTGCAATGCCATTTTTGGCTGGTTGGCATAGGCGGCTTTGACAATATCCAGAACAGCCTCCAATGATAAGCGCTGGCCTTTGGGCAAGATAGCGCCAAACTGTTGATGCAGTTGAAACTCGTTGATTTCGCGCTGGAAAACGATCAGGCTGCCAGTTAAGCCAACTAGGATGGCAATCAATCCCACCGCTAAACCAATATAACGGTGCAGGGTAAATACGAAGTTACGTAGTTTTTTATTACTCAAGATAGACGCTCCTTTGCACGATGTCAGGCTTAATTACCCCCCTCAATCCCCCCGTTTATTGGGGGGAAGAAAAATCATGTTCCCTCACGCCAGCTTCAAGTCGGGCGTTGCCCGCCCAACGCAGTGGCTCCCCTTTATAAGGGCAGGGTTAGGGTGGGGTAACTTCTTTGCAAGGGGAGAAAACAAGGGGGTCAAAACTCAAAAGAAATTGTTCCCTGTACGGTAAATGGTGCTTGGGGGAAGGTGAGGTAGTCGTTTGATTCGTAATATCTGACATTGAAGATGTTCTTAAAGTTGAGCGCAGCCCGCCAATTATCCCGTTTGTAACCGATTAAGGCTTCGGTTGTGACATAAGATGGTAGAATAAACGGATCATCGATGTTGGCAGTGCGATCGCCTTTAAAAAATAACCCCGCACCCAACTGTAATCCTTGCAAGTTACCCTTTTGAAATTCATAAGTTGTCCATAAACTCGCGCCATGATATGGTGCATTTGTCAGATGGCGACCTTCGGGAAGTCCGGCATAACCTTTGCTAACATAAGCATCATTGAGAAAACCAGAGGCAATCACTTTCCAACCCGGTAAAATTTCCCCGGCTACATCCAGTTCAATTCCTCGACTTTTCACTTCTCCAATTGCAATTGAGAATTGGTCGTTGTTGGAGTCTGTAGTGGGGACATTTGTTTTAGTAATGTCATAGACTGCGAGGTTTACTGAAAGTCGCTTGTCTAAAAGTTCAGCTCTGATGCCAGCTTCATACTGTGTACTATAGGAAGGCTCTATTTGAATCCGGCCTGCTTTTAGAGTCCCTAAGTTGCCTGCAAAAGAGCGATTGTAGCTGGCGTACAGCGAAATCGGTTCGATGGGTTGATAAACGATGCCCACACGCGGTGAAAAGGCTTGAGAGTTAGCACTAGACTTTTGCGGTTCGTCAGTAATACTGAAATTTTCACTGCTGTTGTCAAAATAGTCATATCTCCCGCCTAGAACCAACTTCAGATTGGGCAACAATGTCACCTGGTCTTGCAGATAAATTCCTATGCCGTTATTTGCGCTGTTACCCCTGGTATAAACGCGCTCAGGGAGTAGAACGTCATAGTTTGGCTGAAAAATATCTATTGAGGGGAAATCAATATAATAGCTGTTGCTGTAATTAGATGTATTCCGTTTCCAGTCCACACCTAACAACAGTTGATGGGCGATCGCACCCGTGTTGAATTTACCAATCAAGTTGGTTTGCAGAGCATAACTTTGTGAATAATTCGGACCATCACCAAACTGCTCTCGCGTCAATGTCCGACCATCCTCTAAAAGATCACCGGTGGTTTGGGTAACTTTTTCACCACCTTCACCAAATTGTGCGGAAAATCTGCTTCTGAGCCGCCAATTTTCACCAAACTGCTGACTGAGTGTTAGCGCCAGACGATGGCTTTCATTATTTTGAAAATCGTCGGGTTGAGCTAAATTGCGATTTCTGGGCAATGTTAAATAGATTGCTTCTGGTTTAAAGCCGCGATCGAACCCTTGTTTAGAATCAAGATATTCGTAGGCGAAGTCTAGGGTTGTGGCATCACTAATCTTGTAGCTGATAACTGGAGAGATATATAATATATCGTTTTCAATGTAATCCCGATAGCTGCCAGAATTTTCATAGGAAACATTCAAACGATACAATAACCTTTTATCGGTCGTTAGTGGTCCAGACAGGTCGATTGCAGGATTGTAGTAATCGTAGCTACCAGCCGTGAAACTAGCATAATAATAGGGATTGCTTAAAGGTTTTTTCGTCACATAATTTACCAGACCACCCGGATCTCCTTCTCCAAACAGCACTGAAGCTGGACCTTTAAGCACTTCCACCTGTTCAATGTTGGCACCATTGGCAGGAAGTAAACCATTAAACCCATCTACTAACTGACCACCACCGAAACCGCGAATCCTGACTTCACCGAAAAGATTGCCATAGCCTCCTCCTATCTGAGTACCAGATACATTGCGAACCGCATCCACAATCCGCGTGATTCCCTGATCCTTGATTACCTGTTGGGGAATCACCTGAATCGATTGAGGAATATCACGTAAAGGTGTATCAGTTAAAGTTGCAGTTGATGCTTCTGGCACAGTGTATCCATCTTGTTCACCTGTGACTACAAGTTCAATTGGTTCATCACCCTCTGTTGATGGTTGCTCTGACTGTGTTTGTTGTGTTTCCCCTCCCCTTGGCAAGTCGGTAGGCGTGGTGGGGTTTTGCGCTGAGGATGCAGCACCACTAGCCACAGAGAAAATTAAACCCTCATCTGGACTATCAAACAACTCAACAGTTGGTACACCTGTTTCTCCTGTCACACTCACCCGGATAGTCTGAGCATCAAAGTTTGTTACCGTTATCTCAGTAACACCTGCAATTGGTTTTTCAGAGCGAAATGTAAAAGTGTCACCGTTGGGTAAACGCAGTTGAGCATTGGGAATATCAGTGATAAAGTTATTACCAACAGTGCGATTCACTACTTGCAATTGTTGCCCTTTATCACTCTGTAAAATCACCTCCACACCCTTAGCGGTGGGATTTGCCTTCACGGAGGTAACTTGTATAACTTCACCCACCTGGCTTTTCCCTGGCGGGTTCTGTTGTTCTATCTGAGCTAACCATTCTTTGACTGTTCTTGCGGAACGGTCTAGTTCCTGTACACGGGGAATTTCAGTCTCTTCTTTTGCCTGTCCAGGTTCCATAACCACAGTAAGAAAAAAACAGGAAATAAACAGCGATCGCCACAGTTTCATCACTCCACACACCCAATCGAATTTCTCAAAATAGAGCTATTACTTGAGAATTATTTTGATCTAACTCTGTTTATTGAGAATACGGGAAATTGCGCGATCACATATACACCGAAACCGGATTTTTTTTATCGGAATCGGGATCTAGTTTTTGCTACAAGCTTTTTTGCTTACGATACTCTCTAGGAGTGATCCCAAATTGCCGTTTAAACAAATATCCAAAATGACTTATACTTTCGTACCCTACTTGAGAAGCAATTTCTACAATTGTTGAATTAGTCTCGATGAGTAACTGCTTTGCTTGCTCTAGCCGTAGGGATTGCACATATCCCAACACTGTAGTCCCAAACACTTCTCGAAATCCCCGCTTGAGCTTAAAGTCATTGAGTCCAATTTGGCTGGCTAAATCTAGTAGAGAAGGTGGATGAGGCAGGGTTTGATTTAAAATAGCTTTGGCGTGATGTAAACGTTCAATTTCATCAGCACGGAAAAATTGCGATCGCTGTAATACCTGATTATTTTCCCCCCACTGGGCAATCTGAAGTACCAGTAATTCCAACACCTTTGCTTCTAAATACATTTGTCTGAGTGTTTCTCGGTACGGACACTGCAATATTTGTTTTAGTAGCAGTTGCATTGTCGGTGTGGTAAGTCCTAATGGCTGATGAAACCTCTGTGGAATCGCATTTTCTCTCAACTGCACCAGTAAAACCGGCAATTGCTCAAAGCTGCTTTGGAAACTAGAAAGTAAATCAGCATTCCAATAAATACTGATTTGTTGAGCGCGTTGGTTCGGGGTATGATGTTCAAACTCCCGAATATCATGCAAAAAAAATAAGTAGTTGTAACCTGCGACTTCTTCATAATCTTCACTAACTCCTGGCACATTTGGTGTAACAGTTCTTACACCACCAGATAAAAAAAATTTAGATACAAGAAAAGGTAAATCATGCTGTTGATGTTCAACAATCACTGGTTGAGAGAACTCATTCTCACAGATTACTAGCTCAAGGTTATGGCGAAGAAAAGTCCAGCGAAAGCTGCTTTGACCAAACCAAGTAGATAATTCGGCTTTTCCCTCATAGTCATTAAACTGCACATCTTTGCAAAATTCTCCAAAGTCTTCTGTCCCAGTTAGACGAATAGTCATGATAATACTCTCAAGTAATTATTGAGAAATAGTATCTATTAGGACGGAGAGCGATGTCTACGAAAAGCCGCTAAAAGTGTCTCCGACAGGAGAAGGAGAAGAGACTGCTTTTTCAGTCAGAATACCCAACTGAATTCTGGCTCCCGACTCATGAATTCTGTTCGTATCAGAATAGCGAATCCCCTCAGTATCTCCACGAGTCAAGATGATCGAGGAACCTTTTTGACTTAAGAAACTTAGGTTCCGAAGTAAGCGATTCAGTTCGGCTTCGTTAGCTAGGTTCCAAAATATACCACACACAATCACAAAATATACTCCCGAACAATTTGCACTCACTGCTGCAATGTTGGTCACTATTGTAGAGGTCGTGCCATTCAAACCAGTCTTGTGGCATAAGGGGCAATTTCCGTTTGATTTAAATTATCCTCTTGCAGAGTGCGTTATTCACTCTTAATATAAAAGTACGGTAAATTTATCGATTTACCGTATTTTATTGGGCTAATGGAACCTACCATAAAACTCCTTAAAAATCAAGTCTCATATCGCTTTTAGTCTAGCTTTCAGTTTGTTTCCTAAAATACTTTACAAAAGTTGATTTGCATTAATGAAAAGAATTTTCAATAAGTCTGATAGTATATCTTTAGGCTTATTGATATAGATATGCATTAAGGCAGTCATGTATCTCAGCTATTTGTAAACTTTCTTAGGAGGTAATGCCATGACAAGGGTGGCTGTTCAAACACCAGAGTCTATTCCCTGGTGGGCAGGGAATGCCCGGTTAACCAACCTCTCAGGACGACTTTTGGGCGCTCATGTTGCTCATGCGGGGTTAATTGTTCTCTGGGCTGGTGCAACAACCCTATTTGAACTTGCCCACTTCAACAGAGTGCAACCAATGTACGAACAGGGGTTGATTCTATTGCCTCATTTAGCAACCCTCGGCTGGGGTGTAGGAAATGGTGGACAAATAGTTGATACCTATCCCTACTTCGTCGTTGGAGTATTGCACCTAATTAGCTCCGCCTTCTTGGGACTTGGTGGCATCTTTCATGCCCTACGTGGCCCCGCCATCTTAGAAGAGAGATTTTCTTTCTTTGGCTATCGCTGGGAAGATGCTAATAAAATGACCACGATTCTGGGTATTCACTTAGTATTACTAGGTTTAGGAGCCGGCTTACTGGTTGCCAAAGCTATGTTCTTTGGCGGCTTGTACGATTCTACGGTGGGTGAGGTGCGCGTAGTTTCTAGCCCCACCTGGAACTCTGCCGTTATTTTTGGTTACTTATTTGGTGGCGGTGGCAAACACTGGATTGCTGGAGTTAATAACCTAGAAGACTTGGTTGGTGGTCACATTTGGGTAAGCATTCTCTGCATTGCAGGCGGGATCTGGCACATTACTACTCAACCTTTCGCTTGGGCAAAGCAGCTTTTTATCTGGTCAGGAGAAGCATACCTCTCTTACAGCTTGGGTGCTTTAGCTCTCATGGGTTTGATTGCTGCCTATTTTGTCTCTGTTAACACCCTAGCTTACCCACCGGAATTTTATGGGCCAGCCCTGAGTATTGGGTTTGACCGCTTTTCTTACTTCCAGAGTGGAGATTTACTGTCCTCTCGTGTTTGGCTGGCGAATGCTCACTTCTGGCTAGGTTTTTTCTTTCTTCAAGGGCATCTCTGGCACGCTTTACGCGCTGCTGGATTTGACTTCTCAAAGGGTAGAGTCATCCATTCAACTCGTGGGGAGGCAATCTAACAATGGTAACTGCAACAATAACGACCCAGAAATCCGGTTGGTGGGCTGGTAATGCCCGATTCATTAACCTATCAGGTCGGCTTTTGGGCGCTCACATTGCTCATGCTGGGTTGATTGTCCTTTGGGCAGGAGCAATGACTCTGTTTGAAATCACCAAATACAACCCCGGACAACCGATGTATGACCAGGGGTTAATCCTGCTGCCCCATTTGGCAACCTTGGGATTTGGTGTTGGCGACGACGGTCAAATTATTGATACCTATCCCTATTTTGTCATTGGTGTTTTACATCTGATTAGTTCCGCTGTACTGGGTGCTGGTGGAATTTACCACGCCCTTTTAGGCCCAGAAGTCTTAAGTGAAAATCCCTCTTTTCCTGGCTTCTTTGGTTACGACTGGAAAGATGAAGACAAGATGACCACTATCATCGGCATTCATCTACTATTGTTGGGGTTCGGGGCGTGGTTATTGGTGGCCAAGGCGCTGTTCTGGGGTGGCCTTTACGATCCGGTAGTCGCATTTGTACGAGTAATTACTGAACCAACTATTAACCCTAGTCGCATCTTTGGCTATCTCTTCGGTGCTTTTGGCGAACAGGGAATGGCAGCAGTTAATAACCTAGAAGATGTCATCGGTGGACATATTTGGGTAGGAATACTCTGCATTGCTGGAGGATTTTGGCACATTCTCACTAAGCCTTTTGCTTGGGCAAAAAAGGTACTGTTTTGGTCTGGTGAGGCTTACCTATCCTATAGCCTGGGCGCTCTGGCTTACATGGGTTTGTTGGCAGCTTATTTTGTCACAGTGAATGATACTGTTTATCCCACAGTTTTTTATGGCCCGTTGGGGTTGAGTACGACTGCATCGGGAGTAATTACGGTTCGCACTTGGCTAGCAACTAGTCACTTTGCTCTGGCAGTTGTATTTTTAGCTGGTCACATCTGGCACGCTTTGAGAGTACGTGCGATCGCGGCTGGACTTGATTTTCAGCAGGGAGTTGTCAACGCTGCGGGGATACCGGAAATTGGAAATCTCTATACGCCAGTGAATTCTTCGGATATCACGCTAAAGTTATTAAGAAATCTTCCTATTTACCGTCAAGGCTTATCTCCTTTTTCACGAGGTCTGGAAATTGGCATGGCACATGGCTATTTCTTGATTGGCCCATTTGTCAAGTTAGGCCCGCTAAGGGATACAGAATTTGCAAATCAAGTAGGGCTACTTGCGACAATTGCTTTGGTATTGATTTTATCTATTTGCTTGTGGTTGTATGGTAGTGTGTCGTTTCAAAAACGCAAACCTGCTGAAGGGGAACTACCAGAAAATATGAAAACGGCTAAGTCTTGGAGCGAGTTTAATGCTGGCTGGACAGTGGGTAGCTGCGGAGGAGCTTTGTTTGCCTTCCTGCTGTTAACCAATAGCGGTTTGTTTTTCTAAGTCGCATCAACTTATGTCAGGTTTAGGTGTAGGACAAATGGCTATTTTTACATAAGTCCTTTTGAACGCACAACTATTTATTTATCAGGTGACAATATGTCGAAAAAAATTGGTTTGTTTTACGGTACTCAAACTGGTAACACTGAATCTGATGCTGAAAAAATTCGGGATGAGTTTGGTGGTGATGTTGTAACATTACATCCCATTTACGAGGCAGATACTACCACTTTTGATGAGTATGACTTGCTGATTATTGGCTCTCCCACTTGGGATATTGGTCAACTTCAAAGCGATTGGGAAGGCTTTTTCTCCGATCTGGATGAAATAAATTTTAGTGGTAAGCTGGTTGCCTATTTTGGTGATGGAGACCAATATGGCTATAGTGATAACTTCCAGGATGCAATTGGAATTCTAGAAGAGAAAATTTCCCAACGAGGCGGTAAAACTGTCGGTTACTGGCCAATTGAGGGATATGACTTTGAGAATTCTAGAGCTTTGAAAAATGGCAAATTTGTCGGATTGGCACTCGATCAAGGTAGTCAATCTGAGTTAACAGACGAGCGAATTAAAACTTGGGTTGCTCAGTTGAAGACAGAATTTAGTTTGTAGCCTAATAGAGGCGTACAGCTAGCTGTGCGCCTTTCTTGAAATCGATAATTTAGAATTTCTAGGTATTATATGTCCGATCCATTTGATGTTTTATGGTTAAGTGCTAGTCCTGCTTTGCAACGTTTTGATAAACCATTACTTGAATATTTATCTGGGTATACGAGTGTCGCTCAGTGGGAATACCAGCAAACTAAAGATGAAGCTAGTTCCATAGATCAAGCTGTGGAGTTGCTATATGACTTTTTAGAATGGCGCGATCGCCCCGTTCATTTAGTCGGTCATGCTATGGGTGGTGCGATCGCCTTAACCTTTGCGCGTCGATTTCCCCAAAGAGTGCGATCGCTAACTCTGCTGGCTGTAGCGGCTCAACCTGCAAACAATTGGCAAGCTCACTATTACTTTCAACGACAACTTTTTAGCATCAGCCGTGAGTTAGTTTTGGCAAGCAGTGTTCGTAGTCTTTTTGGAAATCAACCACCTCATACTACTAAGAAGTTAGTCGCCGCCTTAGATAAAGATTTAGAACAATCTCCATCATCACACTCTTTATTTAAGTTGGTTTATTTAGCCAAGGGTGGAGTTTCTATGCCAATGATGGTATGTGGTAGCAAGAGCGATCCGGTAGTCAACCTACCTGCATTACATGACTGGTTTAATTGGTTAAAACCAGAAGATAAACTATGGGAATGCTCACAAGGATATCATTTTTTTCACTACTTTTATCCTCAACAGGTTGGCGAAGAGATTTTGAGTTTTTGGCAACATCACCATCCACATTTACTGGTCGCATCTCCACTATCTTTTAGCACTTCTACAAGTTATTCATAAAGGCAGAATAACCAACACTTAAAAACTAATATTTTCTTGCGTTCGAGCGGTGATAGTTACTATTGTCGCTCCATTTGTGTTGCCTATTTTTCCTCCAGTCTTGATAATTACATTTTGTAAAGATTCAATCTAAATAAGAATTATTTTCAATAAACTAATTTTGTAATCTCAATAATTGGTAATTAGCTGTCAATAAGCAGAGTATGTGGCAAGAAGTCATGTCTGACGACAATCGGTAGCCTGCGCTGAATTGGAAGAGTCTCTCCTCCCTCAAGTAAAAGCTCTGCGTCTACTGTGTTAGCACTCATACGACATTCAACTGCTGAAATAAGAACCAACCAATTGAGTATTACTGACAACAATTACTAATTGTCTTAACAATGCAGACATACGGCAATCCCAACCTCAAATTTGATTGGTGGACAGGTAACGCCCGCTTCGCCAATCTCTCTGGCTTATTTATCGGCGCTCATGTGGCACAAGCGGCGCTGACGACGCTCTGGGCTGGGGCGTTTACATGGTTTGAAATCTCTCGCTACAATCCCGAAGTACCAATGGGTGAGCAGGGGTTGATTTTGCTTCCCCACTTAGCCACTTTGGGTTTTGGTGTGGGCGCAGGTGGTCAGGTAGTTGATACTTACCCTTATTTCGTTATTGGCGCTTTACACTTAATTTCTTCTGCTGTGCTTGGTGCAGGGGCACTTTTCCACACCTTCAAAGCTCCAAAAAACTTAAAAGATGCCACTGGTCGCGCTCGGAAATTTCACTTTACATGGGATGACCCGAAAAAACTTGGGTTTATCTTAGGACATCACCTAATTTTCTTGGGATTAGGTGCTTTACTCCTAGTAGGAAAAGCCATGTTCTGGGGAGGACTGTACGACTCGACAATTCACGATGTTCGAGTTGTCACCGACCCCACCCTGAATCCCTTGGTCATTTATGGCTATCAAACTCACTTTGCCACTGTTAACAACTTAGAAGATTTAGTCGGTGGTCATATCTACGTAGGTTTGTTACTCATTGGCGGCGGTATTTGGCACATCCTCATAGAGCCTTTAGCTTGGGCGAAAAAACTTTTAATCTTCTCCGGTGAAGCCATCCTTTCCTACTCTTTGGGCGGTATTGCTTTAGCGGGATTTGTTGCAGCTTACTTTTGTGCGGTAAATACCTTAGCTTATCCTGTGGAATTTTATGGCTCTACCTTGGAAGTAAAACTCGGAGTTAGCCCTTATTTTGCCGACAGCATTAAGTTAGCAAACGGTGGCTACACTTCTAGAGCATGGTTAGCAAATGCCCATTTCTTCTTAGCTTTCTTCTTCTTGCAAGGTCATCTGTGGCACGCTCTGCGAGCAATTGGCGTTGACTTTAGCCGAATTGAAAGGGCAATAAATGCCATCGGTAGCGAATCGTAAAACAATTTTGGATTTTAGATTTTCATAATCTAAAATCCAAAATTCAAAATGCTCATAAAGGTATTTAACTATGACAATTACAACTGATAGAACCTTAGCAGCAGACACAAATTTATCGTGGTTAGTGGGTAATGCCCGTTTAATTGATTTATCTGGTCAATTATTAGGCGCTCACATTGCTCATGCAGGCTTAATTATGTTTTGGGTAGGAGCAATCACAATATCTGAAGTTACACGCTTTGTTCCTAGCGTACCAATGTATGAACAGGGATTGACTTTGTTACCCCACTTAGCAACTTTGGGCTGGGGTGTCGGTGCTGGAGGTGAAGTAGTCGATACCTACCCCTATTTTGTAATTGGCATTTTGCACTTAGTTGCATCTGCTGTATTGGGTGCAGGTGGACTTTTTCATGTTTTCCGTGGTTCGGCAATTTTATATAATACCGGTGGACAGACGGCAAAATTTCACTATGAATGGAATGACCCCAAGCAATTGAGTTTAATTTTAGGTCATCACCTAATTATTCTGGGTTTGGGAGCATTTTTGTTAGTGCTAAAGGCAACAATTTTTGGCGGAATTTATGATACTAATTTGGGAAATGTCCGCCTGATTAGCAATCCCAATTTAAACCCAGGAACAATTTTTGGTTACTTAGTTGGTTTAAAGGATGGTAACTGGAATCCTTTAGGGATGGCAAGTGTTGATAACTTGGAAGATGTCATTGGTGGGCATATTTGGATTGGCTTTATCTTAATTGCTGGTGGTGCATGGCATATTCTTGTACAACCTTTTGCCTGGATAAGACGAATTTTACCAATTGACAATGGTGAAGAAATTCTTTCTTATAGCTTGCTGGGTTTAGCTTTGATGGCTTGGATTTCTACTGCGTTCGTAGCATATAACACGACAGTTTTTCCGAGAGAATTTTACGGCTCTGAACGTCTAGGATTGGCAGATATTCAGTTTTTCCTTGGTGTAGTAGCATTCTTAGGTTATGTTTGGCATTCTTGGCGATCGTCGCATCAAAATAATAGTTAATTAAGTTTCTCTCAACACTAGCTAAATGAAGTCTAATGCCTGCGGTTAACAGCAGTAGACTGTGGGCATTTTTTTTAGATTTTTTATGAGGATAACTAATGTTAAGTATGATTTTGTGTGCATTTTGCACTTGGACAGTAATGATTCTATTTATTTCGAGTTTCTGGTTAACCTTAAAAAAAGGAGTAATTCATTTAAAAAAGCTGCATGAAATTCCTTGCTCTGGTTGCGAATATTTCACTAACGACTACCGTCTCAAATGTACTATACACCCAAAAAAAGCTTGTTCTGAGGAAGCGATCGCTTGTATTGATTTTGAGCCTAAAACCTCTGCCTGTAATGCTTGCCAGAAGGGACGACGAAAGCTTTGTTAAATTTATTTGATAATCGTTCGGTAATATGTTTAGGGTGCGATGTCTGACGACAAGCCTTACGGCTACGCATTTATGATGGGGTGTACTGTAATACGGTTCAGTTAAGATTTTTTGATAAAAATTCGCTGATCGCGTCTCTTGCCAAATCATTTTGCCGCTAATTCTTGATGCGTTCATCCTCTCAAGCTGGGTGTAATCATTCGGATAGGCGTTCTCGGAAATAAAAGCGATATAAATTACAAAGGCATTGAACTTCGTTTCCTTTAAATTTAATTAAGCCCAGACTGCGTAATTTAAAACTTTGTACAGAGTCTAACTTAACAGGAATATTACTGTTGATAACTTTTTGAAACGCTACTTTTAACAATTTATATTCTTCTAACAGTGAAAGATAAGGATGTAAAAAACCTCTAAATAATCCCTCGTCGGTGGGAGCAATTTTCAGAAATTGTTCTAAAGTTAAATTACCTGTGGCAATTTGATAAAGAGCAGTCCTTAATAAATAAGGATGACCATCAATCATTCCCCTTAATTCTCCGATTTGTGTATCTGACCAACTTAATTTATGTCGTTGGATTAATTTTTTTATTTGTGTGGCATTGAATTCTTCTATTTCCACAGATAAACCCACATTAAAGGGGGATTGATTGACATTTAGAGAAACATATACTTCTTGAGAATGAGCAATTAATAAACGCAATTTTTGCCAAATTACTTCGTTTTTATCGTTTTCATGCCAAGCTCGGAGTAGAGCAAAAAATTCTTGAGCAATTTCAGGATAAGGAAAAATTTTGTCAATATCATCTAAGCCTAACACTAGAGGAGTATCAATATTTTTTAATAAATATTCTTTTAAATAATTAGTACAGTTTATTTGATTACTTAATCTTTTTTTCCAATATTTATCTATTTGTTCTTCTAACCCTAACTCTTCACTCAGAATTGCACAAAATCCCTGTAAAAAACTACTGAGATCGGTAAGACTTTCTTGACTCCATAAATTCAGAGAAACTGTGCGATACCCTTTTTGTTTACTATGGTCAAGAATGCGACTTATTAAGGAAGTTTTGCCCATCTTTTGGGGGGCTTTGATGCGAATTAACGCCCCTGGTTGAAAGATGAATTCATAACATTTAATTTCCACCTCTGGACGCTCGATATAAAAGGGGGAGTTAAGAGGAACTTGACCATCAGTATTTTCAAAAATCACTGAGGAGTTATTCTGTTTTGCTTTTAATGTTGGTTGTTGAACAATGCCTAGATTAATTAGCAATTGTTGCTTAATAAACTGACTCACTCCCTTGTAAACTAAATTCTCTGTTGATTTTGGCTTGGTGATAGAAAGATGGTCGTCATCTGTAGCGGTAGGTTGGACATCTTTGATGCCTGGGTTAGCGCTATCTGGATCTACAACTAAAAAACCTTGAGTGGGCTTAGTTTCAAAATAAACTTTTGTAGCAATTTCCAAGGAATCAACATTTTGCCGATACCACTCGTTAAGTTGACGCAGTTGGGGAATATGTACTTTCAGTTCGTCAACACTGACAGAGCTTCGTGCCAAAATCCCAATTTTATCGACTAAGTTGGCGAGATGAGAACCAGTGTGAGGAGTGGAGAGGAATACAATACCTTTTGTCTGTTCAATAATTACTATTTTTTTAAATGTCTGAGCATTACGCAGCATTTCTTTGATTAATAATCCACCCATGCTATGAGTGATAAAAATTATTGGGTATTTGCCAATATCATTAACTTGTAAATATTCTAGTAAATTAGGACTTACGCATTGACAGAATAACAAAATAGTGAATTCATAAATAAGGGTCGT
>NZ_JABXKK010000009.1 GCF_017115045.1 Nostoc sp. NMS8
TTACTTTCAATCTACTCTGCATTTATATTATGCAGCTTAAATGCCGATTAGCTTACCATCGTTTGAGTAAGGATTATGAACGTCTGACTGAAATGAGTGAGGCTGCCGTATATGCCGTTATGACTCGAATTATGCTACGTCGACTAGCTGTCTAAAGATTTACTTTATAAATGGTCTCTAAGGAAACTTCCAAGATTCAGATTAATGTGTTTTTTAATTGGCATAGTTCTGTAAAATTATTTTAAGTTGAGCAGAGCATTCACAAATAAAGCGAATAATCTTTCAGTAGTGTTTGAACGTTCTTTTTATGAATAATTCCTGAAAATATACTTGAAATTCTTGCTATGACGCTCTTTAATGAATCTCTATCCGAAACTGATTAGGGTTATCAATTCTGTCCCCTCCCAATTATTTCGATCAGCCTTAAGTTGATCGCTTCTAAGCTGTTTAAAGCTGCGTTAGTAGTGCGTTGATGCTCTAGAAAATCACGTCTATGTTCTGACAAAGTACGTTGATGTTCTGCAAAACTACGCTGAAATTCGTTGAAATTAGCTTGCATGAGTTGCTGATTTTCTTGTAGTTGTAAAACCACATCATCAAACACAGCACTGCGAGCTAAAACACGATTTATATCACTAGTTAATTCTTGTACAGTAGCGTTTGTTTCTCTTACTGCTTCCTGTGTAGCTCGGATTTCTTGCTGCGTTTGTCGCATCTGTTCTTGTGTTTGTAATTGACTACGGGTAAGTTCTGCTAGTAGCGCTCTCATCTCATCGTTACTGTTGTTTGTGTCGGTCATAGTTTCCACTTATTTTTTGATTATTAATATTATTTAGTATAGTTCGTTAGTCAAACTTTCTTATCTGGAATTTTTGGCGTTCAGTTTTAATAATTAAGCCTCTTTCAGATTATTTAGTCTGATTAATCCCTCAATTCTATTTTTCAGAATGTTTAATTCGGTTTGGGAAGTATTGCATTCCTTATCAATACCCAAACCAAGAAAACATCTCAGGGCTTTATTAATTATGTCTGATTCAGATATATCTAACTCGGTTGCCTTATCTTTTAAAGCCTTGATGACATCATCAGAGGTTCTAAAAGTTTTAGGTTGCAATGCCATTTGAAAAAAATCCTTATAGTTACTACTTGGCAGTGTAACACAAAAGCGAATACATTCGTAAGCGCTAAATTACTTACTCAATTGCTCCTGCTCCCAAGAGTCCCAACCTCACACCATCCACTCCGTCCACTGGGGCGCATCTGTCACCAACTGAGCAAACTTTTGAGGGCAAGTGTCTTCAAACTCCAGCATCACGCCGCAACGCTCATCACTCGTTTACGGGAGTTGTTAACACTATATTGTTAGTGCCTGACACCAAATCAGATACAGCATTTTGAGCGCTGCCTAAAACAGATACTTCATCCCGATTTAACCACTGCCTAAAAATCGAATCACGTTGATCATCAGGGGCAACAAACTGGTAAACGCACTCCCGATTTTCACGCTTACCCAACCGACCAACATAATCCAACTTCAAATCAATTTTGGCAAGTAATTTTTGTGCGATCGCCACTGGAGTCAGTTTTTCTGAAATACTCACATTCAAGTAATTCTTGATAACGTGCCGATGCGTTACAGCCAGCGCCTTAAACTCCACCATCTTCTCGTCACTTCCCCGCAACTGCTCCCCAGGAGTGAGCAACTGCAACAGATTCAGTTCTTCTAACAACAGTACAGCAGGTAACATCTGCCCCTTGTTGAAGTCGGGTTTCCAAACCGAATTCTCCCCCAACTCTAACTGCGCTTTCGCCCGTTTCGCATCACGGTTGGTCAAAAATTCCCGCCCCAGTGTCAAATAATAGTGCATCCGTAGTTGAGGATACCACCCATCGTCATCTTTCTCGACCAAATCAGGGGTTACGTCAACTTCATAACGACGGGACAATTCTGCCTTGCGCTGCTGGTGTCGTTCGGTTTTGGTTTTCGCTCTTGTGTCAAGGAGCTTCTTGAGTTCGGCATCAGAGATGGTTGGAGAATCCGCGATCGCTTTACACTCAGCAGTATATAATTCAACAGATGCCGCTTTAACCGACTCGATAACTGCCCCACTTTCATCGTCATCAGCATCCAAGGCATCAATAATGGTGTACCCATCCTCGACTAATCCCGCAAGCACCGATTCCCGATAGCGCCGCATCTCAACGTTAATCACAGAACCACGTTTACCCCAAGTCTGCAAGGATTCGGGCTGAAAGTTTTGGTCAACATAGCTGTAATCGTCATTGTCCGCCGCCGACAACAACGCAATGTTCGCTTGTGTTGCGACGTGTTGACTTCTGAGTAATCCTCCGATGGTTGTGGAGCCATTCCCTACAACCCCCATACCCCACTCTCGCACCCAAATGTGACGGTCAACAGTTTCCCTAACCCTTGCCAACATCTGGCGCACGGAGTTAACCGGTTGCACTCCCTGAAAAATCCCCCAAACACCATCAAAATGTCCTCGAATATCGATGGATACCCCAGTTTCTAAACTTGGAGATGCGATAACCAAATTATACTGGGTCAGAATTTCGTTCAGGTGAGCGATACAACCGAAAGCCGCATGAGACGGATCTGCAACAGATTCGCTATCAATTCTCAGGATTCGCAGGTGTGGGTATTTACGGCGAAACCGTTCTTCCAATGCTTGGGTTCCCCATTTTGACTTGGCTTTTTGAGCAGAACAGCATAATAAATGATGCCCCCCTTTGGAAATGGCTTTATCCAAAGCCGCGATAAGATTCTTCGGATTACTGCCAGAATAGTTGTAACAGTTTCCGGCTACGTGCCGATAATTGTTGACGATTACGAAAGGATTAACTCGATATTCCCCAGCGAGTGATAAAACATACTTCACATCTGTGTCTGAAACATCAGCAGAAGATAGGTAAATCTTTCCCTGACTGCTGCCTAAAACATTCTGTACCAGTTGTTTGAGGTTTTTGAGAACAGATACCCGACGTTTAGCAACCTCCGTACCAGAGTTGAGCAAATGCCAGAAAACTTGGTCGCATTCATCAATAATAATGACATCGTTTGACCAGTCATTAGGGTTGAATCGCGCCTGACTTTCTTGATGCAATGAATCAACACATACCCCATATCCTAATAATGTGCCTGTTTCATTCGTGCGGACTTCTGTGACATAATTCACTCCAAAGCGATCGCATAATGCCTCACCCAGTTGAATGCGATGGGTGATGATTAACACCCTACGTCCAAGGTCATGCGCCTTCGCCACCTCAGTAGACAGCCATTCAGTTTTACCAGTACCTTTGGGAGCCTTGAGGATAATCAGTTTTTCACCTTCGGGGACGAGAAGCTGGCCCAAGAAACGTTGGTTGAGAGCGATCGCTGGGGGATAAGTCAGCAGTGTGAAAAGCTTAATCTCCCACAACTCCAGTGCAACGGCAGTGTTGTAGATTGCATCAAATGCCGGCTGACCCTTGGCGACGATAAAATCATCAACCCCTTTCTCTGCCCCTAGTGGTAAATCAATCACTCGCAGCGAACACCCTTCATTTACCAACAGCCGTCCCATGCGACTGATAGCGGTTCTGACTCGCTGGACTGTCTCAGGTTTGTTGTCTTGGTCAAAGCAGATGTTGACCTGTCGCCCCTGTGTTGCGAAATGTTTCAAGTCGGGAATCAGAGAGGGTTTACCAATAGCATTACCGTACTCATCATGGGGTGTGCGGTATCCAGCGTTAACACCAGGAATTGCGATCGCAGCATAACCAGCAGTCAGTAATGCCCCCGCTTTTTTGACACCTTCTACAATTGTGACTGGTACGTTATGCCTCCAAACCCAGTGCCAGAAACCGCCAGGGTGTTGCAAGTCCTCTTCGGTAATGGGGATGCCGCTACGATTGGAGACCTTCACCCAGATGCGATTAGGCACTAGGAGGAAGAAAGCGCGTGTCTCTTCTCTGAATGGGTGTTCATACTTGATCAATTTGTGGATCTTCTGGCGATCTCTTCGGGGGTGGTCAGGTTTGAAACAGCCCCACATCATACTGACGTAGTTGTTGAGGGGGTCAATTCCACTGCACCACCAGCCGCCTAATTCAATGTGCTGGTACTTCTTTAAATCGCGATCGCGCAGTCGTCCATCATTGCGGCGGGAGATTTTGGGACTGTAGAGGAGATATTCGTAGGGTAAAGTCCCAGACAGCGAACGCACATTCAGAGCAATGATTTCTTCGTCAACTCCGCTGCCTCGCCATTCTTGTAAATGTTTGAAGTGAGAATCAGATTCGATTATACGCATATTCCCTCCGATATTTTGACGCATGGAAATGAAGCGGCATTGCACCCATGCCGCCGGTTCAAATTTTTGTGAGAGCTTGTGCTGGCTATGAAATCCTCAACAGCCAGCTACAGGGTTATCTCCCGCCTCCCGTGTGTGGGCGGAAAGTCAAATTAATACGTGTACTAACAACTTTGTTGGTCTTGGGAACCTGATGCAGATGAGTAGACTGACAGCCAGGGTGCATCACAAGTAAGCTGCCGTGTTCGAGCCAGAAGTCAGTTGGCCTGCCATTTTTCGGTTTGATTTGGAACTTGCGACATGACCCCAAGCTGACTGATGCAATCGCCGGGTTAAGTCCCATTGATGCTTCATTGTCGGAATGCCAGCCAATTGAATCCTGTCCACTGCGGTATTGGTTGCCGATGACGATGCGGAACTTGTAGCCAGTTAATCCGGTTATGCGATCACGTAACCTAGACAGAGCTTCTGTCCAACATAGTGGTTTCAAAAACACGCTATTCGAGTAAAGGTAATCACATCCGGCATCACCATAAATACACTCCAGGCGGGGAATAGGCATTGTTTTACCCGCGATCCTGATTTGATTCTGTTGCCACTCCAGTTTCAAGCAGTGTTGGTAGAGTTCGTTTGCAAGTTCAAGAGCTAAGAAATCGGGGTAGTAGGTGACTGGTAAAACTGGGACTGATTCAGTGAATAAATTGAGTTGTTGCATGGTAGTTTTATCTAACTAAAGAACGTGTAAGTGGGGGAATTGCTGTTAGTTTTGGTTGGACAAAAATACTTCATGTTTCTTGAGATACCTGTTCCCAATACTCAAGAACAAAATCATGGGCTTGCTGTAACACTTGAGGGAGTAAAAATAAGGGGACTTCCTAAGCCGCAATCACACTACCAGCAAAACATTCTGCAAGTTCAATCCGAATACATTCTGGTAAATTACTCTCTAAAAACTTGAGTAAATGATCCTCGTTTTCTGGTAGTTGAACAAAAAAATAATCGTCGTGCATGATATCGGCAACTAGACCGTATTTTTCTGCCAAGGTTTTTCGTAGAGTGTTCATAATGAAAGGTTGATTTAGGTAGGGAATTATTGAGAGATGACTTTTACTATTTCGGGCAACCACCGCAGTTGAAAAACAGTTTGGTTTGAAGATTTGGCAACTGCGGGAACCATGCGACCCCATTGCTTACCAGATTCAGTAGGACGATAGGGAATTTTCTTGTCATCAGTTCTGTATTGCAGTCCCGAATTTAGCAAGCAGTGATTAACAGCCCGTGCCGACATTCCCACTACCTCACCGATTTGTGTTGGATTTAGAAATGCGTCCTCTGCAACATTGGTTTGAGCAATCGCAATCTTGAGTTCATCGGCTGCTGGCTTAAGTGCGGGGTTGACAATGGTTGCAGCATTAACTGCTAACTGGGCAGTGAGGGATTTGTCTAGTCCAGCAAATTCCCCCAACATCATTGCTAACTGTGCGGCTTCATGGGACGGAGCTAATGTATGTGGTGGTTCTTGCTGTTTTACTGGCTCTACTTGGGTTGAGAGCATCACTTTCATTAAAGTTCTATTAGCCCAGATGCGGAATTCGACAGAAACCCACCGAGCTAAATCAATGGCGATTTCTGGGTGAATCCAAGTGCTTTGTTCACTTCCATATCCCTGGATATCTATCACCAATAACGATATGAGGATCTTCATATCGTTAGAAAGTGCTTGTAAATACTGCTTTGTAGACTTGAGCTTCGTGTAATCAGCTAAGAATTTCCCGTTAGCTTTGCACATCTGACTTGCATTCACATAGCCTTTGGGTACAGCATGTTTACCTATTTCCCCATCTTGAGGCATTTGATTAATTTCTGAGTCGTGCCAAAAATGTGTCAACATGATTCATTCCCTGGGTATTGAACAAATAATTGATTCAGGCATTCACACGCACCAAACTTTTTTCACCAAGCAGGGAGAAGCGATTCGATATAGTTGGTGTCTTAATTAACGTTGGTGACATCAATTCAACAAGGTAAAACCAAGAATTATGCACCAGCGCAATCCCCAAAATCAGCCGTTGTTTTGTTCCCTTATCGTGCGAACAGAGAATTACTCTTTCACCTAAAACAAAAGTAGGTTTTTGCACAGTGATGGCTTCTAATTCTCCAGTGACGATGATCTGGTTTTGTGTAGCGTGGAGTATTTCATTGCGGCAATCAATTGAATAAATCCAACATTCGTGTTTCCATTGCATACCGCAACAGTAACCAAATCTCCTTGTAGTTCGTAGGAAAACTCTCTCCAGTAAATTAACTGCAACAGGTGGAGTTGTTTTGCCCCAAGGTGGAGATAGATACCAGCTTGTTTGAAGTGCGTTAATGTGGTCAATCATGCTTTTCTTCCTAATAGGTAATTAATCGCTTCAACATCAAGAGCATCAATGCGTTTTTTAATTGATTGTGGCGGGTTATCAAAAAACTGTTTGAGATGCCATTTCCGAATTTTATAATGTCTAGCAGAGCGTGTTGTAGCTTTGAGCTATCCTCTTTTTACCCACCTTGTAACAGTTGAGAAATTCAATTGAAGGACTTGAGCGATTTCCTGGCAGCTATAATTATCAAGAGTGGGACGGGCTGAATAACCTAAGTTGTTTAACTTCAGGTAAATTGCAACTGGTGTGCGTTGATATCCTCGTCTTTTTAAGATTGAAGCTATTTGTTTGACTGTGTAGACTTCAGCCTTAGCTTCGATAATTGCTAGTTCTTCATCAGTCCATTTGATACTCATAATCTCACCTCTGATATTGATGCAGATTTAGTAGAAGAATGTTCTTTGACAATCCGAGCGCTGATAGATTCAAAGTCCACTTGAAAGATGTTCATATCTGTGACCATTTCCCCTGTGTTGTAGCGGTCTACTATGTGCTGTTTAATTGCGGATTGGTTCAGCCCATCAGAGATATCAATGTGCGCTTCACTGATGATTTTTTCGACTACTGTGACAATGATTCTCATGGGTAATTCCTGTTTGGTAATTTGAATAAATGAGAAGCCAGAATTATTCTGACTTCCGACTTCTAAATTCCGGTTCAGCCTGCCCCAGTCTTTGCAGTTTGCAACTGTTGCATCCATGCGTTGATTGCTGTTAACTCATCAGCACCATTACCAACAGCATCAACAACTTGGTTTTGATACAAAGATTCGGCATGATTAGGATACTCACACTTGTCTGCTGCCCAAGCCAAACACATTGTTTTTACCAGTTCATTAATCTTAGTAATATGAAGTTGACTTGGACGGTCAACATCCTGAAATTGCAACCACTCTCTGACTAAATCAAGTGGATAATCAAGCAAGGTGCGAATATTTTTGATTCGTAGGTCTTGGGGATGTACTGGTTGAGGAACTACGCTAAGTTTTGGTGGATTTGTTGGGGTTTCTGCTACAGATGGAATAGTTAATGATGTGCCACCTAAGCAAGATTGAATGTCATTAATGAGAGTTCCCCAATCAGCATTTTTATTCCATTCTCTTTCAATTCTGCTTTTAGTTGCAGCATCGTAAAGATTGCAGAAAACCGTATTTTGTTCACCAGCATTAGCAGCAATAATCAGTGGCTTAGAAAAATCCTGTACACCTGATGCAGCCAAGAGAAAGCTTTTGGTGAAGTTTGTTTCAATACCACTTCTGATGACATAAACTCCATCAGCACTCACTACAATGTCCAGCTTGAGATTATCCTTTCCTTTGAACTCTTTAGTTGTAAATCGCAGTTCAGACAGATAACCAGTTAATGCTCTTTGGGAAACAGGGATGGTTTTCTCCCTCTCAATATCGTAGTGATACCACAAGTAAGATTCTCCACCTAACTCAGCATTTTTGACATATAAATAGATGGGTTCAGGAGGGTTGCAAAGCCCTAATTTTATTTCAGTAACCATGTTCACCTCGGTTAAAGTTTTATTGAGTGTTGTTCTGTGTGCAATAATGGGAATTCTGTAGCGGGAGAAAAACTTCCGTGCGTTCATCTGAAGTAATGGCATTCCTTTAGGTGAACGCTTTTGTATTAGGTAGAAGGTTCTTGATTAGGCTCTAATTCCCATTGCAGATAAGTGAGTGCAGTTTGAGCATCAGCAATGTTTAAATCAGGTTGATATCCCAACTCCAGTAGTTGTTTGTAGTCTGGGTGCGTAGCAATAAGGGATATCAGGGTTTGAGCTTGTTCAACTAATTGGTGTAGGTTGGGGTTAGACATTTCAATGCCAAGCCTGGAACATAAATCCTCTGCCTTTACACCGAAAGTCCCTGGTTCAATCTCGGTTTCTAACTCTTCAAGCAGAGATTGGAAATTCGGGTGTTCATCGTTAATTTCGACCTCAAACAAATCTGCGCTCTTTGTAACGACAGTTGCCCAATCAGGTAAAGTCTGTGCAATGGTTTTAGCGTAAAGTTTCATCATTGTTTCCTCTAGGATTAATAACCTAAAAATCCTCGGCAATCTCCAACAAAAAGCCGCGTCCCGTATTCTGTACTTGCACCAGTTCTCTATCCAGCAGAGTTTGAATGACTGAATCTGAGAATTGGAATTGCAAACGATGCAATGGAATACAACCGCCACAAAGCCGAATCGAACGCAGCAAATGATTAGCTCTACGCTCAAAGTCGTTGTTTGCTTCCTTAGCCATTGTTTGCACCTCTAGTTAATACGGTTAACTGTCGGTTGAGAATGCTTATTTGCTGTTGATAAAAGTCAATCTCTGCGGTTATTTGGTGGAATAATTCTTCTGGTGTAAGCGGTTGGATTTGATTCTCTTGCAAGTACGATATTTCGTCAGAGTTTTTATTAGGCATCAGGACATAACGCCAGCCATGATCAAATTGTTCAGCCAATTCTGTGCCTAATGGGTAGTAGTAAAGTCCTAGAATCGTGCCTTGTTCTGTGCGCTGCTCCAAACCAAAGCGAGGGTAGCCCCAGTGTTGGGGGATTGAGATCGTGGGTTGCATATTGATTGGTGAATGAAGGGAAAATGAGAGAAGAATTCAGGAGTCAGAATTCAGAAGTCAGAATTTTGGGAAGAAGAGGAGGAAAGAAGGCAGATTTTATTAACTTCTCCACCCTGCTCTTTGTTTCTTTACTGACTCCTGACCAAACAATTCGCAATTCGCAGTTCACAATTCGCAATTGAAAATGCGAATTATGAACTAATTGATTAATTGGCTAACCTTGGAGTCAAAGCCGCCACCATACTAGGTTGGTGGTCAACAAGAGAGTGGGAGGTACAAGCCCCCACTAAATTGTCTTAATTGCGAATTGCGAATTGCGAACTGGAGTTGACTCCTGGATGCTGACTACTGAATTACGCTGTGACTAACTCCGTTCTCTCCAACAGCCGTTGCAATTTATCGCCAGTTAGCTGTTCTAACGGTTGGTCTAAAAAATATTCATCAAAAATGGATTTACTATCAGTAGATACGTCCACCATCGGATACCGTTGGCGAATTCCCTAAACAGCTAAACTGAACCGATTAGTTCAGCG
>NZ_JABXKK010000008.1 GCF_017115045.1 Nostoc sp. NMS8
TCAGTACCTCTGCCATAATCCCCCTGTCAATAGGGTTTGAGACGCGCTAACCCTGGTAATACTATAGCGGTGTGCAGTTGAGGGAGATATAAAAACTTTGCTGGGAAGATGATTATACAGCAAGTACTTTTGTCTTCTCATCCGAGCGATAACCGCCATATCGATATTCCTCTCTTTCTATGATTAACTGACTTTACGCTTACCTGTTTTTGCAATGTTAGAATGCTGAATCTTCTCTCGATCAGATGTAAAAGCAGTAGGAGCCAATTCTCTAATAATGGGTGCGACAATTTCTGGTGCCAGTTCTAAACGATGCTTAATCTGTGCTTGCAACCAGGCTAAAGGAACACTTTTACTGTTGACTTTTTGTTTGATAATTAAGTCAGGATTGGATGTTGAAGCTTTTTTTATGGCAGTAGCAATTTTTCTGGCTGTCCGTAAATCAATTTTGTCTACATCAATGCTAATAAAGTTGTCTGGTTGAGGTTCTGGTTTTGATGTAATATGGTTAGTTGATTGATTTTGGTTTTTCACCTTGAGATATTTCTTAATATCAATAGATTCCAGGTGTGATTTTTCAGATGTTGTGTTTTCGATGTTGACTGTAAATTTCTGCCACAGATGGACTATTCCCACAACGAAATCAACGACCATTACAATGGTATATAAGGCTGTAATTCCAATGATGAGATGAGTTAAAAATTCTTGAATTTGTTGAGTATTCATGATGACTAACTTGAAAATTTATGTTCATAATTCAAGAAGCGATCGCTTCCATTTAACAGAAAAATCCTCAGATGAAAATTTGAATAAACTGAGGATTTATTGAAAAGTTAGAACAAGCTAATTTGCACAGTTGAATTTGATGAAGGTTTAGGAGTTGGAGTGCTTTCAGTGGAGTCTAAGTTTGGGTTGGCATTTATACGACGCTTACCCCATCCTTGTTGTGCTGCGTGTTTGACTACGCTGCGTCGAATTGACCTGCTAAGATAGTTGAATTCATTTTTTACCTGATTAAAATGAATGATACGATTATTGCTGGCATTGCTCGTATCACCATCACCTATAAATTCATAAAAACTCTTGCAACCCTTTGGTAATTTATCGTATTTGGTTAAAACTTCATTACCTACCCAAAGATAAAGGTCAGCGTAGTCCCTATGTAAAGGTGCTTCGTAAGTTGCAGGCATCATGTAGGTAAGAACTTCTGTGGCTGTGCTGGAAACACCAACCTGATCCTGTTCGTATTCAGTGAAGATAAGTTCCAATCGCTCCTGAATACAAGCAAACTTCAGCCATTGGGGAATCGTATCACTCCAAGGACTGCGATGAATTACCAATGGCCCTGCAAGGTAGCGAACATGATGTAGGGAAAATTCAGCTATTTCTAAGAGACTTGCTAATAATTCTTTTGGTGTATTTAAACTTGCCAGAATTTGCAGCATTTTTTGGGTGTTGTCTGGCAGTTTGGTACTATTACCATTACTGATTTCTGCCATTATTTCTGGTGAAATTAAATTCATTTGCTCCATTTTTCATCTCGATATGAGCGCATCACCAAAGTCTCGACTACCTGCTACTAAAGTTTTGCTCCCAGACTGGAGCCGCATTTCTCTGGGACAACTACCAGGTATCAGTCAATCCGGTGCAATTGATGGCAGTCCCTACAGTCAAACACTAGGTTATGACCTGAGTCGCACTTGGAATGTGGGTATGACTCCTGACCAATATTTGAAGTTAGGAGATATCAGTGAAGCATTGCAAGCAGAGGAGTTTTCTTTACAGGCGATCGCTCTGGGCACACAACCAGAGGCGAACGCAGACATTGACAGTATAGATTTAAACAAAATTGCCTTGAGTGAATTTCCTCTGATTGGGGAGCAGACATTGAGCCATTTAGCTCAGGTTGTTCCAGAATTAGCTAAGACACAAGTAAACAATATTACACCTGTTGCAACCTTACTAAAATCAAAGGGAATTGCTGCATCTAATTTAACACTAGCTCAGGTACTAACACAGTATGAAGTTGGGCAAATGAAGCTGGGAGAAATCGACTTGTCAGAGTTTTCTATTTCTTCAATTCCTAACTTAGATGCAGTACAGCTACAACAATTTACAGGTTGGATGAATAGCAATGTTTCGGATATTCCTGGTTTGGGACAAGTACCTTTAGGATTAATGCCTAATCCCATCACTGAAATTGGTAGCTTGGTAATGCGGATTGATGTAGTTCATGGGCCAGCAGAAAACCGCCGTAACAATACGATTTCTGGTTCAGATGTGCAAGGATTTTCTGTGCCTTGTACTGTAAAAGACTGCGCTTACTTAGAATTGGATGATTTGGAAAATGCAGGTCGTAGCGATCGCAGTAAATTGGAAGGTAAGCAGTGGATTTCCGGTAAATACCAAGAAGTCGAAGGCGGGCGGGGTATCCTGAAAGCAGTGAACAACGGTCGGGAACCAACAGGACGGCTACCGTTTGGTAAAGCTTTTAAGGTGGTGGTAATGGAGCCGGATGAAACTACTGATACGGTGGATACGGCTTTGTTCTTTCGGTTCTGTGCTTGGCGAATGGGTTGTACACCTTATTTTATCGGGCCTGTTCCTTTTTTCAGCTATAAGGTTAACTCCCTAATATTTGTAGGCAATTTGAGTGAACAGAGGACAAATACTGCGTCTCTACCAACTGGAGCTACAAGAGAGCCTAAAGCTAGCACTACCAACCGTACTGGAGTAAGAGAGAAGATTAATCCATGCACGTTTAGTAATGGTAGTCAGTCGATAACAGGTCAATCATTCTCCGGTATTGATTTGCGATCGCTCTCAAATGCAATTGCGGAGATTGAGAGCGCTGGTAGCGGGGATTACAAAGCAGTTGGCATACATACCTGTGCGGATGGGGGTTTAAATTGTGGTCGCGCTCTCGGTCGCTACCAGTTCATGAGTTATAACCCCTATGCAGTGCAGTTAATTGCTGCCAAGCCTGGAGGTCAAGAGTTCCTGAGTCAAGTGAAGCAAGGGCATCAACCAACAGAGGCTGAACTATTTGAGTTTTTTCCTCCAGCCGACCAAGATAGGGCATTTATGGCTGATATGGCTAACAAAATTCAAGTGACACAACAGCAAATCGATCCGGCCACAGGAGAGCCATTTACGGGCGATCGCCTAATTGAACGAGTAGCTCAAAAGCACTTTGGTGGTGATTACAGCAAAGTTGATGGAAATGGCTCAGATGCCCTCGGTCGCCTCAGTCTCAAAGATTACGGCAAAACTGCTTTAGCTAGTTATCGCAACAGTAATAGCGATAATGGAACGCTGACCTGTTCTCCCAATGTAAATTCTAGCTACATCAGCATTGCTAAAAATACTGAAAATAGGAGGTAGAGTATGACAGATTTATCTAAAACCTCTATTACCTCAGCCCATGAGATAAAAGAAATACTGGATACTGAGTTGCGTTCAAAAATATACTTTGGGCAAGCAGAGGAAGGAAAGGGAGTTTATTCTGACTCCGCCTCCCCTAGTCAGTCTCAACCACTGAAGACAACTGCATATCAATTACCAGCACCGACTATGAGGGTACGCTACTGGGTTCATTGGTTTCGCATTGGTTTGGGCATCTTTTTGTTGCTGTCGATTCTCATGAGCTTAGGGGGCTGTAGCTTAAATGCGGCAACCGTTACTTGGAACAAAGCTGTTAATGTTGTGCCTGCTACAGTCGTTGAACAGGTGATTGTAGAAAATACAGAGTTAGATGTCTGTATACTGGTTACTGGCTCAGAAAGGACAAGTCTTATTGACCTTTGAAACTATCTCCAGGTAATTGTTCCTGATTGAGTTGTTGAGAAGCCTGAATTTCATAAAACATCAAGAATTGTTAAGTTAATTTGGGCTAT
The DNA here is from genome assembly GCF_017115045.1 of Nostoc sp. NMS8. GTDB lineage: Bacteria > Cyanobacteriota > Cyanobacteriia > Cyanobacteriales > Nostocaceae > Nostoc. The sequence continues at coordinate 3,897 of NZ_JABXKK010000008.1, forward strand.
TGATTTTATGGCAGGAAGAGGAGCTAGACGATCATCTGAGTTTAGAGCATATCCTTGGATACTCAAAAAACTAAAGTTACGTGATTGGAATAGTGCAAACCCAAATAGAAACCCCAAGGGAGAAGTTTGGACTCAGAACGAATGCTTAGCCAATCCAGAAATATCTAAGGCTTTAGGCACTAAAAAACCCGAAAACGTTGTAATTATCTCATCAAACATTTTTTGGACAATTGAAGCTAAGGAGGGAAGGACAAACATCAAAACAGCAGTTAAAGAAGCTCAAGAATATGCAAGTTACATTAATAACTCATCTCAAATAATACGAGTTCTATTTGCTACAAGTGTTGCTGGTAATGATGAGGAAGGTTACGAAATCCGTCACTTTTATCTGAAAAGTGGAGAGTGGAAATCTGTTGTTGTAGGTAAGCATCCTTTACAAAGAATGCTTTCAAAAAAGGAAGCACTTCGGATTATAGACTCAGATTCCCCAAATTTAGAGCGTCCTGAACTATCAATATCTGAGGCGGTTCAATTATCTAATCAAATAAATGAAACTCTTCACTTAGCAAAAGTGGGAAAAGAAGAACGTGCGCTTTTTGTAGCTATTTTATTGCTGGCACTACATGAGGATTTATCGCTTCAATATCGAAATGATGCAAGAATATTTATTAATGATATTAATTCCAGAGCAGAGAAAGTTTTTAGAGATTCGGGCAGGAATGAGCTTTGGGAACTGATTAAAATTAGACCTTCTAACGAAACTTTAGAGGGACAAGCACGGGCATTAAGTGATATTATATCCTATCTTAAAGAAGCAGATATATTGCATGTAGCCCAATCTGCTGATGTGCTGGGGCCATTTTTTGAAAGTTTTTTGAGATATGGGAATACAAGCAAAGAGTTAGGAATAGTTCTTACTCCTAGACACATTTGTTGGCTTGTAGCAGAAGCACTTGAGATTAAAGATTCAGATATTATTTATGACCCAGCTGTTGGAACTGGAGGTTTTTTAGTAGCTGCTTTCAATCGGGTTAGAAATCAAGTTCCTGAGCGCCAACTTAAAATTTTTGCGAAAGACAATCTTTTTGGAGCAGACGATACGGGAAAAATAGCAGTTTTAGCTTTTATTAATATGTATTTTAGAGGCGACGGTAAACATAATATTAAAATTGATTCATGCTTTAGCTACAAATTAGTTGGTTCATCTAAAACTTCTAAAAAACCAAAGTTCAAAGAAGGCAATGAAAGGACAAAAGCAGAAATTAATCTCGTTACTAAAGTCATGATGAATCCTCCGTTTGCCCTCAAAAATAGCATCCAAAAAGAATATCACTTTGTTGATCATGGGCTTGAGCAACTCGCAAATAATGGCTTACTTTTTAGTATACTTCCTGCATCTGTAATGTATGAGAAAAAATATTCAGTATGGCGTGTACTTCTTTTAGAGAAACATACACTAAAGGCTGTGGTATCTTTTCCAGTTGATCTCTTCTATCCGGTTGCAACAGAATCAGTTGGTGTTTTTATCAAAAAAGGTGTTCCTCACGATGTGGGTGAGGATGTACTCTGGGGACGCATAATAGATGACGGCTTTATTAAAAGAAAAGGTTTCAGAGTTGAAAAAGAAAAGACAAACTATCAAACTCTCCTAGATCCATTGGTGGCTTGCCTTCGTTCCTGGATAATTTATGGTAGTAAATTTTCGGTAAAACCTGGTGAGTATGATTTCTCACCAATTACTTCTGACGAGCTAGTTCCACAAGCTCATTTGGGAATTTCGTCTTTAGAAGTTCAAGCTTACAATCAAGAAGTTAGAAGAATCTATAAGGACATTTCTATCCAGATTTGGGATCAACGACAACAGCTAGAGGAGGTAAGTGATGTCTAATGAACTCATTAAGCTTAATAATTTGTTTACGCTCTATTGTGCTAAATCAAAAGGGATAGATGACTATGATTTTGGTAGCGTTCCTTTTGTTACTAGTGCTGAAAGCAACAATGGCGTTGTAGGCTATGTTGAACCCGAAGAAGATGACCACGTTTTTGCTGGGCCTGCGATTGCAATATCAGGGTTGGGACATGCTACAGTTCACTTCGGAGAGTTTCTACCGAAAGGTAATGGAGGCGACTCGCTGACAATACTGAAACCTAGTGAGCAAACCTTAACTGAAGAAGCATTAAAGCTGTGGGATCAGTATGTGAAACTAGCTTTCAGCCTCCTTATTTTCGTTGCTTTAATAAATGCGCTTAATAATAGTATTTCCGTTTTAGGCAGGATAAATAAAGCTCTCTTGTTTCCTGATTCCCAATCACAAAAGGTTGAAGATATTGAGAAGAATTTACTTGTGTGCGAAAAAAAATATAGTGACCTTCCAATACATGGGATTAGTGTCGAAGATTTAATCTGCTTTGCTGCGGCGTTCAACACACTTCATAAATGGCGATTTAGTTATGGAAGAAAGTGTTCTATAAATCGGCTTAAAAATCTTCAATTTCCTTTCCCATTGCCTAAAGTATCTGAAGTTTGGAACTCTGAATCAAACTTAGTATCATCCATTAACACCTTAGTTGATGAGAAGATCGAACAAAGAATTGTATCTGAAGCTGCTTAAAATCTTGAGCCTGGTTTGCCCTACAGATAACCTCAATGTGCCACCTCGCAAATCATCTGAAGGCAAGTAACCCTGTGGTCTAATACTCCTCGCTATTGGGTAAAAGGTAAATGGCGGGGGTTGCTGGCTAACATACAAACTATGCTTGGTGCTGCACCTACAGTTTGGTTTCCCAATGCCGAAAGCGGAACACTGGTAATAGGTGCGCCTGGGTCTGGTAAAACCTACTCTACCATAGACCGGATGTTAGAAAGTGCGATGCAGCAGGGTTTTCCGATTTTACTCTACGACAAGAAGGGCGACCAACTAAGACTTCATGCACCCCTAGCTGCACGTTATGGTTACAAAGTACGAGTATTTGCCCCCGGTGAACCCTTTAGCGGTGTGATCAATCCTTTGGATTATATGCGTGATGCACGCGATGGGGTAATGGCAGGGGAAATTGGACAAGTGATTAACCGTAATGCTTCCAGTGGTGGTAAAAGTGATGAGTTCTTTGCTAAAGCCGGGGACTTGTTAGCTAAAGCACTTTTACAGTTAGTCAAGGGTTCTCCTTACCCAGATATGGCGATGCTGTATGCTGTGCTGCGGTTGCCAAAATTGGTGCAACGTCTTGACCATGCAGTACAGTCAAAAAGGTTGGATGAATGGGTGGCGACTTCATTTATTCAATTTTTGAGTGCTAAGGATGCAGAGAAGACTATTTCGGGGATTTTGACGACAGCAGCAGGTACTTTCTCATCTTTTATCCAAGCTGATTTGCTGAGGGCATTTATAGGGAAATCGGACATTCCCACTAAGCTTGAAGGTAGAGAGATGGTGGTGTTCAAGCTAGATGATGAACGTCGTAGTGTGGTTGGGCCTCTGTTGGCGGCTGCAATGCACTTGATGATTGTTGGAAATTTAAGCCGTCCCCGCAAAGACCCGTTGATTATTTCTTTGGATGAATTACCATCAATTAAGCTAGATCGACTGCCACAGTGGATTAATGAATATCGTTCCAATGGTGCCTGCTTTATTCTGGGTATTCAAAGTTTAGAGCAGCTTTACGATATTTATGGGGATAAAATGGGGAGTGCGATCGCTTCTGCTTGTAGTACTCATGTTTTGTTCAATCCTGGTAACTACAAAACGGCTGAGGATTACTCAAAGCGTTACGGTGAGAAGGAAGTGCTGATTAAAAATCGTACCACAGGGCGATCGCTTGGCGGACAAATGAGCCGTTCAATTAGCTGGAGTGAGAATTTGCAAAAAATGCCTGTAATCAGTGCTGACGAAATTTTGAAATTTCCTCAAGGCAAGTGCGTAATTACCAGTCCTGGTTACAGTTCCGAGGGACAAGCTTCTATTCCTTATCCTTTGATTATTCCAGTGTCCAAAGCGGATGAAAAACGGGCGCATGATAGTGAGGCTCTTTGGGACACACAAGTTAAACCTGCTTTAGAAAGTCAGGTGACAATTCCTGATATTAAAACGCTAACACAAGCATTACATGAACGGATTGAGTCAGCCGCGCGGATGTTGCCATTACCAGAGGAAGATGTAGCACCTGCACAGGAGTCTAGTAGTAGTGAAACTGATGTTTTAGAAAATTTTACTAGGCGAGTTTATCAAACTCCAGGATTGCAGTAAATTTTGACAAAATATTGTTAGCAAAGCTCCTCGCGGAGCAAGGCACTCCTGTAATTCCTCTGTAATATCATGTTCGGTGAAAGACTTATCATTAATACCGCAGAGGGAAGCAGGGGAAGTGCCTTCTTTCATGCTTAAGGAGGGCCTGCTACGTACCCGGCTTGATATAAGTCCTAAATTATTTTAGTCCAATATGATTTTGCCAAACTTCTGTCATAAACTTTTTAAAATTTTCCATAATTAGCGGTAAATCACTATCAATTTCTTGGGTTTGTTGCTCATTTGTCATTGGACGAAACAGACGACGACCTCGACTATCAAAACCAATTTTATCCGCAACTGCCATAAAGATTGAATAGTCTTCTGGTACTGGTAAATCGTAAGGATTCAGGTGGCAGGGTATTGACAAAGGGGACGCTTGAGGGAGAGTATCACAAATATGAACCAAAACCTGCCGTACTGTTTTAGACCGAGAAAGCTTGAACCAGTTATCAAAAGAAGAACTGGTAAAGATAATTATTGAGCAGGGCAAGGCAATATGTGAGTTACAGAAAACAATCTTAGAACTACACCTTGAAGTAGAACGTTTAAAAGTCAGCCGAGATTTAGATAGTTCTACCTCATCGAAACCACCATCTGGGGATATTCTAAAAAAGAGCGAAAACAAAAAAGCATCCCTGGACGGAGAATCGAATCATCCCAAAAGAAAACCAGGCGGGTAACCAGGGCATCAGGGAAAAACGCGTAAGGGTTTTGGCAGAGTAGATCGTTATGAAATCTTACGTCCAGAAGATTGTGTTCACTGCGGTCAAAAAGCATTTGCGACTGTGGCAGTAAAAATAGAAAAACAGTCTGTAGCGCAATTAGTAGAACGTCCCATTGAAATTGTGGAATATCAACGCCATACCTGCGTGTGTGAGTGTTGTGGAAATGTACAAACAGCCTCATGGTCGCCAGATATCGTTCCAGGGCAAGATTTAGGAGTTAGATTACAAGCGTTCTTAGGATGGGTAAACAATTATGCACACATGCCTTATGAAAAACAGCAAGAAATGTTGTGGGAATTAGGGCAAGTTGAAATTGGGCTTGGAACGTTAGTCGCAACT
>NZ_JABXKK010000108.1 GCF_017115045.1 Nostoc sp. NMS8
GAAACTGGTTTGCAAACTGCTGCTACTGTACCTCATAAACCTGCAATCTGCTGTATAACTAACATACAACTTTTAGAACGCCTGAATCAATCTACAGAACCCCTAAAACAGTCGCTCTATCCAGATGAGTTTAATAAAAAACAACTTCAAGAACACCTAAATCAATTTACAGAACCTACAGAACAGTCTCTTTATCCAGATGACTTTAAAGCGCTAATTGAAGAAAAAACTAAGGCATTTTGCGGACGAGTATTTGTATTTAAGGAGTTTGATGATTTCCTCAAAAAGTATCCTAAAGGTTATTTTACCGTGATTGGGGATGCGGGGATGGGGAAAAGTGCGATCGCGGCCCAATCCGTATCAAAATAGTTCTGGAAAATTGGCGTGAGTTTTTAACACTCCAGGAAATCGATGGAGAAATCCACTACAGTTTTTATCATTCCAGCTTTCGAGATTTCTTAAGCAAGCAAGTAAATTTTGGTTAGCGATAGTTAGGCTGGTGAAAGCCAGTTGTTACCCTGGATATACTTCTTGTACACACTTTTTTATAAGAAGAATTCAGAACTCAGGAGTCAGAATGGGCTAAACCTTAGCTATCCGCTAACAGTATGAATTCTGTACGAGTGGGTGATAGCGCCGGCGGCAAACGAGTCCGCGATAGCGAGTATTTTCGAGTCGCGTCTGAATATTGGTTAAAAGCGAGTGGAATGGTGGGCGAAAAAAATTAAAATATTCTCGCCTTAAAACTCTATCCCTTTATGGGTAGAGTATTCTGAATTCTGACTCCTGTTTTATCAAGTCCGGCTAATTAGTTTTAATTCTCAAATCTATGCAGCAAGCCCACAAGCCCTTCTCCTCTGCTCCTCTGCACCCCTGCTGCCTTAATGATAAGTCTTTAACCGGACATGATATTCCCCGATCGCTCCATCCATCTCTACCCCTTACCGCTCTTGCGCCCATGCAGGATGTGACAAACCTCTGGTTTATGAAGGTTATTGCCCACTACGGCAGCCCTGACTACTTTTTCACTGAATATTTCCGTGTCAATGATACTTCACGGCTCAATCGTCATATTTTGGCATCAATCACTGAAAACGACACAGGTCACCCCGTTTTTGCTCAAATGATTGGCGAAAGCATTCCAGACTTAGTAAGAACAGCAAAGGAACTCTGTAGCTATAATATCGCTGGAGTTGACTTGAACCTGGGCTGTCCCGCACCGAGAATCTATCGCAAAAATGTTGGGGGTGGATTGCTGCTCTTACCAGAAAAAGTGGATCGGATTTTAGGAGAACTGCGCCAAGCAGTGAACGATCGCCCTTTAACCGTTAAGATGCGCGTCGGCTTTGAAAATACAGATAACTTTTATGAAATTCTAGATATGATTAATCGCCACAGCATCGATTTGCTGAGTTTGCATGGTCGCACAGTCAAAGATATGTACCACGGAGCAGTGAAATATGATTTGATTGGCGAAGCGGTAAGACGAGTCCATTGCCCAGTGCTGGCCAATGGCAACATTCACTCTGCAAAAACTGCTCTTGAGGTGCTTTCTCAAACAGGCGCGGCGGGTGTGATGGTAGGACGCTGGGCAATCGGGAATCCTTGGCTTTTTAATCAGATTCGGCAGGCTTTGCGAGGAGAGGCGATCGCACCTGTTCCTTTAGTGGAGGTACGCAACTATATTGAGCGGCTATGGCAAACCCCCACAGCAGCAACTATGCCAGAGCGCGCGCGCGTCGGCTATCTCAAAATGTTCCTCAACTACATTGCCCTGAGTATTGACGCTGAAGGTCATTTCCTGCGGCTGATGCGACAGACTCAAACCGAGGCAGAACTGTTTAACCTCTGCGATCGCATTCTCCTTACTGATTTGACAAAAACTTTAGCCCTAGCACCCTCCTTGAGCGTATAACTGCCATGCACGAAAATTCGTGAGAGAGTTGACCTGGGGAACATCCTAGAGTCAAGATAAAAGGGTTAGATATCTTGTCAAAGTACTAAGCACATCTAATAGATATCGCCTAATTTTCTTTCGTTTCCCTGTTTTAGGGTAAAGACGAAAGCTAGGGGCGATACTTATTAACGTGGCAAAAAACTTAAAAAAGTACGCACGGATTGCTAAAACGTGCCTGGACGCAGAGGGTTAAATGCGCTATTGCACCCCGATGAAGCGTCAAGAAATAGCTGATTAAATCAAATTCTAAGCGATTTAATCATATATTTTGTAGCAGATACTTGTGGAAAAGAAAATGCTAGGTGTAAATGTTGTTATGGAAGTTGGCGATCGCGTCCGCGTTAAAGATTCGGTAGTAGTGTATCATCATCCTGAACATCGGAATCAGGCTTTTGACATCCAAGGCATAGAAGGTGATGTAATCGGTATTGCCACCCAATGGCAAGGCAGACCCGTAAGCGCTAATCTGCCTGTTGTAGTCCAGTTTAGTAAAAAATTCAAAGCCCATTTACGTGAAAATGAGTTAGAAGTCATCTAAATCACTTATCGGCGGCGAAACCACTGAAAAATATTCAGTTCGCCGCGCATTCTTTTAAGTTCTTGGCGGTTTTGTTCTGCTGTTGTATAATACCAATCACAATGACGTTGAAACTCCGACCGCGATCGAACTTCGTGGTAAAACTGGTGAGTTGTTTGGTAAGAGGCAAAAGCTTCCTCAACTTGGGGTTGAGGGGATGGCATAATATAAGGTAAATTTTTAGACATAAAAATAAGATTTGGTAGAGACGCGATTAATCGCGTCTGTAAGGAATAGAGAGTTTTGAATTCACGTAATTACCGTACTTTGTAATTAATAACTCATAACTCACAACTCATAACTTTCTAGAAACTCTAACTTAATTAAAGCCAACCGCGTAAGCGATAGACAAAAGAACCAATATACTCTTTTAAAGCGATAGTAAATTGGTGTAAGTTGTCGGTATCAGGTAATAAATTCAGTATAGCGGCTTTGGGAGTGCTGCCGAGTTCTTGCAACTCACCCTCACTCACCAGAAAGTCAGTCGGTGCAGGAATAACATTGATTCCTTGACGCCGGAAAATCTGAAGCGATCGCGGTATATGCATTGCCGAAGTTACTAATAATACCTGACGAATGCCACGAGACTCCAAAATTTTTCGGACATTGACAGCATTTTGATAAGTATTGAGAGAGTCAGGTTCTTGAACAATTGCCTCAGATGGAATACCAATAGATGTGAGGATTGTTGCCATATCTGCCGACTCTGACGAACCACTGCCACGCCAATCAATGCGACCGCCGCTGAGAATGATAATAGGCGCTTTTTTCTGACGATAGAGTTGTGCAGCGTAGATAACGCGATCGCCTGCTTCACTCAAATCGACGGTAGGTCTTGGGGGAAAAGCTGATTTAGTTGCACCACCCAAGACCACAATCGCTTCTGCATTAGGTATTTGAGCGAGTGGAAGATTTTGCCATTCTAGCGATCGCACTAACAATTTAGCAATCCAGGCATTGCTACAAAATAGCAATAAAATTAGAGCAAAAGCAATTGCGATCGCCGCAGTCCGCGGTCGTCTCCACAACGTTACTAATGCTACCACCAAGCTTACACACGCTAATCCTAGTGGATAAAAAAATAGTGGCAGTAATTTGGATAGATATAAAAACATATTATTTATTGGGGCATGGGGAATGGGGCATGGGGCATAGGAGAGGAGGGAATGGGAAGCACAGGAAAAGTTGCAGTGAGTTTTTCCCCTCTACCTCTTTCAATGCCCAATGCCCTATTCCCAAATTACTACCTTTCCCAAAACTTGAAATTGAAACGACTTCCAGGGGCGCGACGGTAACGGCGGCCAGCCCTTCTTGTTTGACGTTTGTTGATCCTCTCATTCGTTGGTTCAACTTCGCCATTTTCTGGTTCTTCAACTTGCAACTGAGTTCTAGTTTCTTCTTTACTTCCCCACCAAGCAGTAATCCAGCCTCCAGCTAAAGCGCCTATTCCACCTAGTAAGATACTCATAGGTGCTGGATAACCCAGATAAACAAAACCCAGCATGAAAAATAACCAGTATTTCAATCCTGTATCGACACCATCAGAGGAAGCGACTGCTGGAGCCTGGGGGCTATTATCAGTTACATTGGTGATCCAGCTTAAAATGAAACCGCCCATAATTCCTAAGAAGATACTCAGGGCTGGTGCGGAGCCGGTCATAATTAATATAAATGTTAAAAATGCCCCAAATAACAGTTGAGAAAAGAAGCTAGGAGAAATACTGAAAAAGTCGTTCTTTTTGTCTGCCATAGAATAAAAAACTAACTAATTACTAATTATGAATTCGTAATTGAATCGAAAATTACGAATTACGTAGCTTGCTTCTCGCCTTTGGCGAGTATTACGAATTACGGATTATTTTAATTGTGCCTGTTGTGTTTGAGTTGTATCCCAAATCTTTACATAAGGTTGTTCCTCTTCAGTAAAAGGTTCAGCTTGTTTGATTTGTGAGGCTAATAAATCGGCAGTGGCATCAGCAATATCACCAGTGCGATTATTCAAACGCTCTTTTAGAACTTCAAGGGGTGCTGTGCATTGAATAATCTGAATAGGAAGTTGATGCTTTGTAGCTTGTGCGATCGCTTCTTGCCGTAAATGTTGTCTATCATACTTGGCGTCCAAAATCACCGAAAAACCTTGTTTAGCCAAGATAATTCCCAATTCTAACAGCCGTGTGTAAGTTTTCTCGGTCATCTCCGGCGTATACAAATCATCGCCACCCTTTTCCCACAAAGGAATTCCCCCTAAATGCTTCCGTACCGCATCCGAACGCAGGTGAATCGCTCCCTGTTGACGCGCTAAAGACCTTGCTGTGGTACTTTTACCAGAACCCGACAACCCCGACATCAAAATTAGTTGTCCCTGGTTTGGTTTAGTGTATTCCCAAGACTGTTTGTAATAATCAGCAGCAGTTTTTGTTGCTTCTTCCTTTACTGTCGTAGGTACGCTTGGATCATCTAACAAAAATGATGTCACCTTAGCTCGGACGTAAGCCTGACGACTTAAATACAAAGGCAACACTTGTAAGCCTTCCCAGTCACCAGTTTGCTCTATATACGAATTCAAAAACGCATTACCCAAATCTTTGCGTTGGCGAGCTTCCAAATCCATCACCGTGAATGCCACATCGTACATCACATCGACAAAGCGGAACGGCTCATTAAACTCAATGCAATCGAACAACAAGATTTTATCGTGCCACAAGGCAATATTTCTCAGGTGTAAATCCCCGTGACATTCACGAATATAGTCGTTGTGAATTCTGCTAGCAAATAATTCTGGACGTTCGGCAAAAAATTTATCTGTATATTGCTTTGTTTCTGTAAACTGCGTCTGCGTCTGGGGGCCGCCAATATACTTCTCACTTTGCTTATAATTCTCATCAAAGGCAGCCCGGACATTTGGCACTTCCCCAAAAGTACGAATATAATCATTCGTCTCTGCTTCAGCATGGTACTTAGCCACTACCCGCCCCAACTCATCTAGGCGTGTCTCGTTTAACTTACCCTCTTCAAAAAGCGTACTTAATAGCGACTCTTGAGGAAACTGACGCATCTTCAGCGCATATTCTACAGCCTCGCTCGTTCCCTCTAACTGATATTGCTCCTCAACCAAAGTTATGGGCAAAACTTCTAAATACAGTTCACCAGCACCTCGCTGATTTAACCGTAACTCTTCCTGACAAAAATGCTGCCGCTTATCTAAGGTGGAAAAGTCCAAAAAGCCAAAATTCACAGGTTTTTTCAGCTTATAAGCGTAATCCCCAGTTAACAGCAGATAAGAAGCGTGGGTTTGAATTAGTTGAATAGGTTCTGTTACCTTATGGGGATAAAATCTCGGCTGTAACATTTGCTGAATTAAAGCTGGAAGAGTCGCTTCTGTCATCTCTGTTCTCTGCGCTCTCTGCGCCTCTGCGGTTCAAATACAAAAAAACCAGGAGTTTCCCCCTGGTATCATCAAAAATTATTACACAGTTTAACTAGCTTAAGAAGCTGCTTCAGTTTCAGTTTCTATGCCAGCATCTTCAGCGCTAATTTGTGGTGGCAAAACGCTGACAACAAGTCGCTCTGATTCAGCTAGAGGTGTAACACCTTCAGGAAAGGGTATATCACTAATACTCAAGCTGTCTCCAATTTGCAGGTTAGAGACATCGATTTCAATTACATCTGGGATGTTTTCTGGCGCACAAGTCACTTGCAATTCAGTGACTACGGTGTCTAATACACCACCCTCTTGTTTAACACCAATAGCAGTTCCCACAAAACGCAGACGTACTTCTACGGTGGTGTCGCCGTGGCCGGCAACCGCGAAAAAGCTGAGGTGATAAGGCGTACCTTTGGCTGGATGGATCTGAAGTTCCCGCAGCAAGGTTTTGCCGCGCCAAGGTGCATCAGCAATATTCAACTCAATCAATGTGTTGTTAACGGAAGCTCTTTTGAGCAAACGTTCAACAGTTTTAGCTTCAATGGTCAAAGAAATAGATTCTGTACCCTTATGACCATACAAATTGCCAGGTATCAATCCAGCACGACGCAAGGCTCTTGGCTTGCTGCCTTCTGGACGTTTTTGAGATTCGACTGTAATAGCCATAGAAGTTGTCCTTTGTCAGTTGTCAGTTGTCCTTTGTCCTTTGTCATTAGTCATTTGCTAATGACCAATGACAAATGACTAATGACTAAATTTACGCACTAAGTAGGGTAGCAGGTGTCCCGTCGGGGTGCAATAAAGCGCGTTTGGGCCCGTGGATGGGGTCTTCTACGATTATGGTTTGATCGCGGCTGGCTCCTAGTGAGACGATCGCGATCGGAACTTCCATCAATTCGGCTAAGAATTTGAGATAGTCCAATGCCCGTTTTGGCAAGTCTTCTAGGGTGCGGCAGTCAGTTGTTGACACTTGCCATCCTGGTAAGGTTTTGTAGATGGGGCGACATCTCGCAAATTGACGGGAACTGGTGGGGAAGTGTTCGCTGCGTTGTCCATCTATGTCATAAGCGACACAAACTTGGATTTCCTCTAATTCATCGAGAACATCTAGTTTGGTCAGCGCCATACAATCCATGCCGTTAATCCGCACGGCATAGCGACCAATGACAGCATCAAACCAGCCACAGCGCCGTTTGCGCCCGGTGGTTGTGCCAAATTCGGCACCGCGATCGCACAGTAACTCTCCCAACTCTCCATGTAACTCAGTGGGAAATGGCCCCTCTCCGACACGGGTTGTATAGGCTTTTGACACCCCAATTACCCGATCGATCATTGTCGGCCCTACCCCTGTACCAACACAAGCCCCACCTGCTACCGGGTTAGAGGAGGTTACATAAGGATAAGTTCCATGATCTAGATCGAGGAGCGTACCTTGTGCGCCTTCAAACAAAATATTGCGCCGTCGCTGAATCGCATCGTATATTTTCAACGATGTATCAATAACATAAGGGCGCAAGCGTTCTGCATAACCCAAATACTGCTCAATCACCTCTTGTGGATCTAGAGGCGGCAAGTTGTAAAGCTTTTCTAAAATGACGTTTTTATAATTAATCGTCCACTCTAACTGCTCGCGTAGCTCGTCCGGGTTCATCAAGTCTAAAACCCGAATGCCTGTACGCTCAGATTTGTCAGCATAAGTCGGCCCAATGCCCCGACCTGTTGTGCCGATCTTATGGCTTCCCCTTCGTTCTTCCGATGCCTGGTCAATCAACCGATGATAAGGCATGGTTACGTGGGCTGTCTCAGATATCAGCAGGTGGTCAGTGGAAATATTTAAATCTTTTAGTTGGTCGATTTCTGCGATCAAAATCTGTGGATCGATCACTGTTCCACAGCCGATAATGCAATCGGTATTTGGATACAAAATACCAGAGGGAATCAAGTGCAGTTTAAAGGTCTGACCTTTGACTACAATCGTGTGTCCAGCGTTGACACCCCCTTGGTAACGCACCACAACATCTGCGGAACGACTGAGTAAGTCAGTTATTTTACCTTTTCCTTCATCGCCCCATTGGGCACCTATGACAATGACGTTAGCCAAGAGCTTATATTAAGAAGTAAAGTTTCCACAAACTATTATTATTGACACATTGTGTGAATCATGTCAATCATAAAATTTCTCTAATTTATCGGATTTTTTGAATTTCACTTTTGAATTGGAAGTGCGCTGACAGTATTTTTCATGTATTTGAACTACATCTGTCGTCAGGGCACAGCATGTCTATTTAACTGAAAATAGCTGTAAATTAACGTGAGTTCGACGAATCAGATAGTGTCCATCTAATTAGCCGTAAAAAAGACCTCTCCCTGGTTTTACTATGCAAAACCGTCCCTCTCCGAGTCGGAGCTACGGTGTACACACATCTTTCTAGAAAACCAAAATCGTTCTAGATCCCCCTAAATCTCCCTTAAGAAGGGGGACTTTGAGAGCTTTTTGCCCCCCTTAAAAAGGGGGGTTGGGGGGATCAAAAGCCTGTAACACAGCTATAGAAAACTTGTGTGTACACCGTAGCCGACTCGGAGAGGGACAGACTTGAACTTTAGTTCAAGGCAGGGAGAGGTTTATCGAACTCACGTTAAATTATAAGTGCAAGCTGCTATAGATATAAATTTATTGAAAATGGCAGAATGACTCTAAAAGTAGTTCCCACATCGATCGCACTTTCGACTGTTATTTCGCCGCTATGCGAATCTACAGCTTGCTTGACGATGGACATTCCTAATCCCATTCCTGGGATATTGCCTGCATTACTAGCGCGATGGAAGGGTTCAAAGATGTGTTCGATGTCAGAAGGGGGAATGCCAATACCAGAATCTTGAGTCTGGAATATGGCTTGCTCGTTGGTAGTGGTGACAGAAAACTTAACTGTGCTACCAAGGGGAGAGTATTTTAGACAATTTGACAATAAATTACTTAAGATTTGCCGCAGTAGTTTAGCGTCTAAGTTAGCCAGGGTGCATTGGCATTCGCTGCTAAAAGCGATCGCATGTTGTGAGCGATCGCTCTGTTGTAATTCTTCTAAGAGATCGCGGCAAAATTCCACCAGATTTATAGGTGTTGGATTAAACTCTAACTTACCTGTTTCATCCTGACTCAGTACCAATACATCATTCAACAACTGGGTTATATGCATAACTGATGTTTGAATACGACGTAGGTGGGTTTGTTGTCGCTGTTCACTCCAGAGGTGGCGATAATGTTCTAATAGTTCCGCAGAAGAGTGGATGGTAGCCAAAGGGGTGCGAAACTCATGGGAGGTGACGGTGAGCAAGCGAGATTTAAGTTCACTAAACTCCCTTTCTTTGGCAAGCGCTTGTCGCATCGCCTGTTCTGCCCATTGCAGCTTGGCTTGGGTTCGCTTATTTTCGCTAATATCCCGCAATATCCAGCGCAGACCAACTAAGTTACTATCTTGATTACGGATTGCAACCACTTTAACCGCAGCAATAATGGGAGTGTTGTTACGTGGCCGCAGATTTACTTCCCATTCTTGCATTTTCCAGTCTGGGAATTGGGCGCGATCGCGCAGATAAGTTAGTTTTAAATGAAAAGCTATCAGTTCTTTCTCAAGCACAAACGCCCCTATGGGTTTGCCCAACAACAAACTTTTGGAAATATTCAGCAGATTGGTGGCGGCTGAGTTAGCTTCTTGAATTACCCCTTTTGTATCAGTCACAAAATATGCGTCTGGTACTTCTTCAAATAGTTCTTGGTAGCGTTGACTTTCTGCTACCAAGGCCTGTTGAGTGTTATGTAATTGTTGATTCTGCTGCTTTAAATCTTCATTCACTAATTGTAGTTCTTCCAAAGCTAGGTAGACTTCTTTGAATACTGCGGCGAGGAGTTCAATATCTGCCTGTGCTTTTTGCTGTTCACTCTGACGTTGCAAAAGGGCGACGCGATTACGCATATTCTGTATCTGCAAGGCTAAATCGTCCAAATTCACGCTCTTGCTCCTAATTTCTAAAGTTGGGTTTTTTCTGAGATTCCCTACTTAGACGATCTTATGGCAATTGACACGATCGTCAGCGACTTCTCTACCACCGATATCGAAGATAATTGCGATCGCATCAGATCGCCGATAATCTACTGAAAGCTATTGAATACCTTGAAGATATTCGCCGAGATTTTGAGACTTCCAAGAAATAAATGATCTAAAACACGTCATTGCGTTCGCGTAGCGTCTCGTAGAGAAGCAATCGCAAAGACTGGGATTGCTTCGCTTCACTCGCAATGACAATTGTGCATTTTTTACTTGGAGTACTCTTTACTGAATTGATCTCGAAGGTCTGCCCATTTAACGCCTGCGAGGCTGGGTAAAACAACATGAGCGGCTCCAACTCGTTCAACGGGGCCGAGTCCTACAGCCCACATACCAGCAGCTAGGGCTGCATCAATACCGGCTGCGGCATCTTCTACAACGACAGATTGCTCTGGTTTAATTCCTAGTTGCTTGGCTGCGTACAAAAATAAGTCTGGTGCTGGCTTTGGTTCCTGTACACTGTAACCGTCAGCGATCGCATCTACTTTGTCTACAATGCCTAATCGCTCTAGCACTGTCCGGGCATTTTTGCTGGCTGAACCAATACCAATTTTAATCCCAGCTTGCCGCAGTTCATCCAAAAGGGCGATCGCACCTGGTAACAAATCCTTGGGTGTCATGTTTTGGATTAACTCTACATAGTAGCGATTTTTACGCTCCATCATCTCCTGGATTTGTGCTTCTGAATAAGGTCTATCGCCAATAATCAGCATCAGGGAAGCACGACGGGATACACCCCGCAAAGCTTCGTTCGCTTCCCGATTAAACGGTATACCCTCTTCATCTGCTAGCTTTTTCCAAGCTAAGTAGTGAACTTCTGCTGTATCTGTTAGCACACCATCTAAATCGAAGATGAATCCTTGGATATTGGGGATTGGGGGGGATGAAGAGGCAAGGGAGCAGGGTGCGGGGTGCAAGGGGGATGAAGAAAAATCTCCTCTTTCTCCTTTTTTCCCAATTTCTTCTTCTTCCTGCCCCCTGCTCCCTGCCCCCTGCTCCCTGCCTCCTGCCTCCCCTACTCCCCCAGTCCCCAATCCCTTCAAATCAAACTCGTGCCATTTCCCTTGCCAGTGCAGTTTAAACTTCAGGCGCGTCCAGCCTGGGGGGAGGTGAGGATTGGCTACGGGGCCATTTTCGGTGAGTTGGATGCCGCCGAATCCAAAAATTACAGCTTGCCAAATACCACCAGCACTAGCACCGTGAATTCCATCCCTGGTGTTGCCTCGGTTATCTTCAAGATCAACCATTAAGGCTCGCATAAACTGTTCGTAAGCTTCGGTTGATTTGCCCAAGTCAGAAGCTAAAATCGCCTGAACTGATGGGCCAAGAGAGGAACCATAGGTAATATCAGTGCGGGGTGCGTAGTAGTCCCAGTTTATCTGCAATGCTTTTTCGTTATAGGGAAAATCTGCTGATTCCCGCATTAAATATAGGAGCATTAATATATCTGGCTGCTTGATTACTTGATATTTATTGATTTGATCGACACCTAAAATAGCCTGCATGGAGCGATCGCGTGGTTCATAATCTGCTAAGTTGATATCTTCCAATTGAAAAAATCCCTCGAACTGCTCGATTAATTCTGTTGATGGGTCATAGAGAAGCAATATTTTAGCGATGATGTCTTGCCAGTGCGTTCGCTCTTGGGAGGTGAGTTGCAGTTTCGCCTCTAGTTCAGTCGCTCGTTCGGGAAATTTGTGAACTAACCAGTCATAAACTGCGATCGCTTTCTCTAGATGCCATTGCGCCATACGGTTTGTAAAGGCGTTATTGTGGACTAATTCATGATATTCATCCGCTCCGATTACTCCCCGAATTTCATACTTTTCACGCTCAGGATTGAATTCCACCCGGCTACTCCAAAAGATTGCCGCATCCAAGATTACCTCTGCGCCATACTTTTGCATCCACTCATCATCAGCAGTAGCTTGCCAGTAATTCCAAATCGCGTAGGGGATATCTGCATTAATATGAATTTCGCGATCGCGGCACCAAATTCGCACATCTTCACCGTAAAAATCACTGCCGATAGCCCAACGGGGTGTAACTTCATCACCAGTCTCAGCACTTTCCCAGGCAAACATTGCCCCTTTATAACCGTAATGAATTGCCTTGCGTCTAGCTCCTGCTAAGGTGTGCCAACGGTAACTGAGTAAGTTCCGGGCGATCGCTGGTTGGGTAAACAGAAATAAGGGCTGCATAAAAATTTCTGTATCCCAAAAGATATGACCGCGATAGCCAAACCCAGAAAGGGTTTTAGCGGGAATGCTCACTCTATCGTCATTCCAGGGAGCAGCAATCAGCAATTGAAACAGATTGTAGCGAACTGCAAAAGTAGCTGTGCTATCCCCCTCAATCAGGATGTCACTTTGCTGCCAAACCTCATTCCATGCTTGCTCATTGGCTTTTAGTAATGTTGTGTAATCTGGCAGGTGCGCGAGTTTTTCTTGAGCGGCTGTGACTGGTGTTTCTATCTCCCGTGAGGTAAAAACTGCCACAATTTTTTGCACTGTTACGGTCTGTTGCGCTTTCGCAGAGAAGGACGTGCTTAAGGTGGGATAACCAGGTGCGGTATTAACTTGCAAAGATGCTTCACTACCTGATATTGTCACCTTAGCTGCCATACCGAGTTCAATTCGGGAATTGCGGGTGCGGCGTTGCAACCAAATTCCTTGGTCGATTTTGCCTTGATCTAATCCTTCCCAGTGATTAAAACCTTGATTTTCGGGATAGCCATTGATACTAGCTTGAACTTCAATTAACCCCTCAAAATCTACTGGCGTTAAATGGCAGCGTAACGCCAACACGTGCGGATCTGCCAGACTAGCAAAGCGTTCAAAGCTGATATCTATAGTATTCCCACTGGGAGAGCGCCAACGTAAGGCACGAGTCAGCAATCCTTGGCGTAAATCAAGCTGTCGCTCGTAGTGCAATATTTCACCTTGATCGAGACGGAAGCGATCGCCATTTACAATCACTATCAAGGGTAGCCAGTCAGGGCAATTTACCAGTTCAGTGTATACCACTGGCACATCATCGTAGACACCGTTTATAAAAGTAGCTGGCGATGCATGAGGATAACCCTCTTCAAAACTACCTCTTGTTCCCAGGTATCCATTACCGATTGTAAAGACAGTTTCTTTGGACTGTAATTGCTCAGGATCAAACTGGGTTTCGATTAATATCCAATCTGTATAGGTAAATTGGGGCATGGGGCATTGGGCATTGGGCATGGGAATTAGGGATTGAGGATTTTGAGGTAAATGAATAAGTCTTTTAACTCCGTTAATGAGTCTTTGAGATAGATGAACGGAGTTCTGAGGTAGATGAACGGAGTTCCGAGGTAGATGAACGGAGTTCCGAGATAGATGAACGGAGTTCCGAGGTAGATGAACGGAGTTCCGAGGTAGATGAACGGAGTTCCGAGGTAGATGAATGGAGTTCTGAGGTGGATGAACGGAGTTCTGAGGTGGATGAACGGGGTTCTGAGGTAGATGAATGGAGTTCTAACCCCAATGCCCAATCCCCATTCCCCTCATCCCCCCTTATGCTTTTCCAAAATCTTCTCAACTCTGGGCTTATAAATGAGATGAAATAAGGTTTCCATGTACCGATCTCTGGCTTCGTTATTTTCTGGAGCAACAAAGTTCCAAAAACTAAACATTTTATTCAGCAGTAGTAATTGATTGCTATGTAAATGCCAATTATATTTATGATGAATTCGCTGACTCATCCATTCTGAAACTTCTTGCCAGTGTTCAGCACGAGTATCACATTGTTCAAGGAAGTCTAAAATTTTATTTGCTGTTCCTTGCAAGTCTGTGGGATTAACATGAAATCCATTTTCTTGGTTTTCGATAATTTCTGAAGAACCACCAAACTGAGTAGTGAAAGTTGGCAAGCCGGAAATCATCGCTTCTAAAATACTCCGTCCGAAGGATTCAAAGCGAGCAAAATGGACATAGATTCCTTGAGAATCTGCAACTACTCGGTAGGCTTCACCGAGTTCAGTGCTAGGAATACGCATCCCCACCCAGCGAATCTTGCCATTGAGATGATATTCATTAATAATCTCGTGGAGTTTTTGAATTTCTTCTGCTTCTTGTGAGTTTATAGCTTCATCTTGATGCAGTTTACTAGTTAAGATAATCAGATTACAATGCTCTTGTAATGCCTGATTCTTACCAAAGCATTCAGCTAAACCAGTGAGATTATTGATTGAATTAATAGTATCAACGGCAAAGATTGGTCGCTTGTTGGGGCGATCTAAATGACCTAATATTTGGGAGTCTTCGCGGCTAAAGAGTAAGTTGTGGACTTGTTTACGCAGGTGAGAATCTCGGTTTTCTTTTTGGCTATAGGGAAAGAAAATATTTTCATTTACTCCCGGCGGCACTAAGTTGAATTTAGGACTAAACAAATCAATGCCATCAACTACATGATACAACTGCGGCATCGTAAACCATTTATACGATTCGTATTGACCGATGGTGTCAGGTGTACCGACAATTTCTTGATAGGACGATGTGATGATAAAGTCAGCTGCATTCATGCTAATCAAATCGGCGGTGAATTGTACCGAGAAATGATATTGCTCTTCTAAATCTTGCCAGTATAAATTGCTAAATAGATATTTAGGTTTTGCCAAGGAATGAGCAATGTTGCACTGGGTAACTTTCATCCGGCGAGAGAGGAGAAAGGCTACTAAGTTACCGTCGCTGTAGTTACCAATAATCAGATTAGGTTTGACTTTAAATTGAGCTAGTAATTCTTTTTCTGCATCAATCGCAAATTGTTCTAAATAAGGCCAAATCTCAAATTTAGAAATCCAATTGTTGGTAATTTCGGGATTGAATTCACCAAAAGGAACACGCAATATCCAAGCATTCTCAGTATCTTGAACTTTTTCTAAGTGCAGGTTACAAAATGTCCCTTCACAGTTAGGAATTAGCCGGGTGAGAATAATAATATGGGGTTTAATGCCTAGTCGGTCGAGTCCAGCGAGTTTGATTTGTTCACTTAGTTCGTTTTCTAAGCTGCGTGCTTGTTCGAGGACATAGATAACTTGACCGAGTGTTTCATCTCTTCCTAAAACATCTTCCTGTCCCACCCAGCCGTGGACAGAAACGAGAACGACGCGAAAGACTGCGGGGACACGGGCCACAAAGGCTTCTAAAATGCCGGGTTCTGGGGAGTAAATGAGTCGGTCGAGGAGTTCTAAGGTTTCAGAGACTCGCGCCGCAGTGTTACCCCAACCTGGCTCAAAGCCTAATTCTTGGAGATCAGAGCTAAATTTTTCATAAGGTTCATGAGGCGATCGCTCACTCAGCAATTTGAGCGCTGGTTTAATTTGTTTGGCTAACTGAATACCGGAGTCAATGCGATCGCTCAACAACAGGCGAATACCATTGCATTGCAGTCCGTGTAATGCTTTAAATAACATTTCTACCCAATATTTAGGGTCAGTCAGCAATTGATTGCACAGATAACGGTTGAGGAAGGCTAAACCTTGACCGATATTTCTGGCGTCATCGATTCTTGAGGAATTTTCATAAAAGGGGTGGAGGTCGATTTCGAGGATGTCGGGTTGGTAGCGGTTGACTAGGCGATCTCTCACATCTAACAGCGCTTGAGGCGTCATCTGCTCGAACTTGCTAAAGTCGGCTGTCAGTTTCCAAACTTCTTGGCTAGCAATCTTCGGTCGAATTACAAACCAAGTACTTTCCTCTTCAATAATTATTTCGTGGGTATATTGTATCAGTTTGCCAAAAGAAGAAGAGTAATAAAAATAGGCTGGCTTTTGAGATTGATTGCAGTAATCAGCAAAAACTTGCAAAATCTCGTTTCTCAGAAAGTAACGTTTACCTGAAGCGCTCAACGCATAAATAAACTGATTCGCATCAGTTTTTTCCTCACCGTTGATGACAGCTTTAACTAGTTCATACATGATGACGAATTCCAGAAATTTAGTTAGGTTACGACCTCATTTTTCTCTCTAGTTTTCGGTTCCCTGAGGTACATTTCCCTCGCTATTTTAAATAGCTATAAAAATGTTTGCGTCTAGCTTTGGGGTGAAACGCAGCGAGTCGATAGGGTTAGGGACTGGGGACTTCTGGATATGTCTAATTAATTTAGGTAAGAATGTCCACTAGTTTACGATCTAAAATCATCAGTAGATAGCTATATCAAGCCGAAATTAATAACTTTTTGCAGGGCTTTTTCAAATGCCATACCTTGCTTGAGGGCAATATACAACAATGTGATCGCGGCTGAACGAATTGAATTATCACAATGTATCAGTATTGGTTTGGGTAATTCAGTGATGGTCTGATATATCTGAAGCGTACTTTGATAATTAATGTCTTCAGGTCTAGTTGGGATACTCATTACTCCTGAACAGGTGATGTAAACTGTTCAATAATTCTCTAGCAGTATAGGGTTTTAATAAAACTGCTTGCACATTAACATCAGCAGCTTGAGTAAAGACCTCTATTGAGTTCAGCCCACTACAGGCAATAATTTGAACCTGCTGGTTTATTTTTTGCAAGGTGCGAATGGCGGTAATTCCATCCATTTCCGGCATCATTATATCCATCAATACAGCATTGATTTGATGCTTGTGTTGAGCATAAAGTGCGATCGCCTCGATGCCATTACTAGCAGTGAGTATTTTATAGTTATGGTTTTCTAGGATGATTGTGGCAATCTCCCGAATTTGGGCTTCATCATCTACAACTAAAATCAATTCTCCCTTTCCTGGAAGCAAATCTACGTCTTCTATCCTGAATGCTTGGGTTGCTTCTACTGCTGGTAAAAACAGGTCAAATTTGCTGCCTCTACCAACATTACTAGACACTTTGATAAAACCGTCGTGGCTTCTAATAATGCCTAGCACTGTTGAAAGCCCAAGTCCAGTACCTACGTTGACCTCTTTGGTGGTGAAAAATGGCTCAAAAACTCTATCTAATACTTCTGGCGGTATCCCAATTCCATTATCGGCAACGGTAATTACAATATAATGTCCAACTTTGGCATCGAGATTCATTCTGGTATAAGCTTCATCAATAAACTTATTTTCCGCAGAAATTTTGATATTGCCGCCATGAGGCAAAGCATCACGAGCATTTACTACTAAATTCATCAACACTTGATGTAGCTGTGTGGTGTCTCCAGAGATCGCCCAAATATCATCTGGGATAACCGTGCAAAATTCAATAGATTTGGGAAATGTATGTTTAGCAATTTGGATAATTTCTGAAATCAGGTACTTGACTTGGATAATTGTCGGCTCTCCTTTAAATCCCCGCGCAAAGGACAAGACTTGCTTCACTAAAGCTGCTCCCCGTCTGGCGTTAGCTTCTACAAGTGCCATTAATTGCCCAGAATGCTCTTCCTCTTGAAAAAATTTTCCCTGTAACAATTGAGCCGCTGCCAAAATTGGTGTCAATATATTGTTCAAGTCGTGGGCAATGCCACTTGCAAGAGTACCAAGGCTTTCCAATCGCTGAGTGCGAAAAAACTGCTCTTCGAGTTGTTTCTTTTCGGTGATGTCAGTGTCAACAGTCAAAATGGATTTGGGTTTTCCCTCAGAATCGCGCATCAATGTCCAGCGGCTTTCCACAACAATTTTCTCACCGGATTTTGTCACTTTATGTAACTCACCTTGCCATGAGCCATTCTCAATTACGCTTTTTAATGGTTTTTCTAGTTGGTGCTGAGTTCCTGCTGAATATAAAATCTCGTGGGTTTCTTTTCCCATAACTTCTGTAGAAAGCCAACCATACATCCGCTCTGCACCTTGATTCCAGAATAAGATTTGAGACTGGAAATCTCGAACTAATATGGCGTCGGTGGCAATATCAAGCAGAGCAGCTTGTTCGGAGATTTTTTGTTCTGCCAGCTTGCGCTCGGTGATATCTTCGGTAATGCCACCATAGTAGTTAACTTTTCCTTGGTCATCATAGACAGCAAAGCCCCGATTCCAAATCCAGCGCACCGATCCATCAGGTCGCAAAATCCGATATTCTGCTGAAATAGATTGACTACCACTAAGCAGTTGCTCGATTGATTGGGCAGCGCGATCGCGATCGTCTGGATGAACGGTGTCTAGCCAAGATGTTGGCTGTTCAAATAAACCCTGAGAAGATCGACCCCAAATCTTCTCATAAGCAGGACTAATATACAAAGGATGGAATAAATCTGCGCTACCAATCCAGATCGTGGCGTCGGTGTTTTCGGCAAAAGTGCGAAATTTCTCCTCGCTTTCAGACAATGCAGTTTCGGCAAGTTGGCGTTCGTGTAGTGCAGCTTTCTGTTCGGTAATATCTCTGGCTACCCCTTGTATTTCAATAACCTCTCCTTTGTCATCATGAATTGCGATCGCATTCCATTGAAACCAGCGTATACCGTTAACTGTCAATGAACGTCGCTCACAATTAGTCAAGAGATGGGATGAAGATTCTAAAACTGTCATACTTTCCACTACTAGAGGCAAGTCATCTGAGTGAAAAAACTGGAGAAATGACTGACCAAGAAACTCATTTTGTTTCCAGCCGAAGGTTTGACAAGCAGCCATATTGGCAAAGGTAATCTGTCCTTGCAAATCAATGCGGATAATTATGTCAGTTTGGCTTTCAACGAGTTGGCGATAGAGGTTTTCGCTTTGCCGTAATGCAACTTCTGCACCTTGACGTTCAATAATTTCTTGTTGCAATAGAACGTTAGATATCATAAGTTCTGCTGTTCGTTCTGCGACTCGTTGTTCTAACTTTTCGTAAGCTTGGGGTACTTCTTCTTTCAGGACTTGCTCTATCTCAATTAGCTCATTAACCGGCCTGAATTCATCTGTGGGTTTTTGTAAAAATTGCTGTAAGTCTTCAAATAACCCCAGCCTTTTTATCAGGTCAAAGGCTTGTAGCAAGCTAGTTTCAGTGATGACTCCTAATAATTGCCCGCGATCGTCTAAAACGGGCAGATGGCAAATACGATACTGATTCAATAACGATAAGGCTATAAAAATATCCTGAGAATCTGATTTTCTAAGGGTAAATACTGGCTGTACCATTACCTCAGCCATTGTCACCGTCGATAAATTTATTCCAGAAGCTATCAACATCAGGACATCTTTTTCTGTCAAAATACCTAATAAATCTGCTCCCTCTATAACCAAGATACAACTAGTTAACGGTTGATTTGCGGGGTTTAAATCTAATGAAACATTTAAGTTACTAAGTGCATAATTACTACATCTTTCCTGACTCATTAAGACAATAGCTTCGACGACAAAACCATCAGGACTGATCGTTAATGGAGAACGATTAATAACATGATTTAAACTAAGTAAGTTAAGCAGTTTATCGTTGAATTGCATGGCTAATCTGTCAATTTTAATTATCTTTTTTATATGAAGACGAACTAGTAGAAGCTAGCGCCAGCTAAAAGAAGTAAATTTTTGAAAATTAGGAATTATTTGTCTCCAATAAGTAGTCAATCAAATACATTGATCAAGGCATTCTATAACTCTTGCAAGACTAAATACAAAAGATGTAGTGCTTAGTAACTAAGCGAGGAAATACATAGAATTTTAGAGTCGTTAAACTCATTCTATTGTCAAATTAGAAATACATGGTCTGTTATCTTTAGGACTTACGCAAAACTATGCGCTGTAAAGGTAATTCATGTAGACACATACTCTTGGGTCGAAGCAAGCTATGTGGAGCATCTATCTGCGACATCCTGCGCGAACGTAGAGAAACAGTTTACCGCAGGGTATTACCCCTACAAAAAATCAGGGTTTCGGTTATTGTTTGCGTAAGTCCCGATCTTCGATAACGCCTTAATAGATGGTCTTGGTAATCTTGTTAGTATTAAATATTTGAAATCAATTAATCCTAGTAGCAGGGCGTTGAGCCAGTGCGATTATTACTTTTGTTGCTCTAAGCCGAGTTACTCAGCACTGTTTCGCTAACACAAAATTTATACGCTCATTCTGGCTCCTGAGTTCTAAATTATTCTTAATAAATGTTTTTATTTTGAGTATAAATAAATTTATTTGCTCTGTATCTCTATCGCATCCAGGGGAATCCAAATTATTGCTCCAGACCTATATATAAGGGCTTATAGGTCAAATTACTGTTAATTCCCACATTTATAGCTAAATAAATCTGATAGCATTACTTAAGAAATATGTATAAGTTTTGCAAGACTATTAAGTATTCTAACTTTACTCACAAGTTCCTCATATTTAAAGACTATAGTCAAAATATAGACAGACTTGTTTTTAATATTTACGGGCTTCTCAACTGGCTGCCCTGATTTGCAATAACACTTTTATTAACAGGATTTGAGAAAAATATGAATTACTGTCCTTGCTGCTCAAGTTTACTTTTAGAACATATACGCGGTGCAGAGACTTACTGGTTCTGTCGCCACTGCTGGCAAGAAATGCCTATTTATAATTGGAACGAATCCAGTTTTTTCGCCGATGCCGTCATGGGACAACTACCTAGAAAACCTCAAAAACAAAAACGTAAGAGTACTACTGTTTACGCAAGTCAATGGCAATCTATTACTGAATGGATTGGGCTAGAAGAATTGTCTACATAACACTAATGGACTGTGTAAGAACTTTCAAAGATTTGTATGTACACCGTAGTGGCGTGGCAAGCAAAACAATTGTGCATTAGACGTACGTTGGGGAGCCACTGCGTTGCGCGGGTTAAGAGCGTTGTAGCAAGTGGCGTTGGAGGCTTTGCATAACTCAACCTACGAATGACTGAATTCTGAATATCTCTAAGTTTCAATCTCAGATACATTCAAACCTGTTAACCTAGCTACCTGTTCTATTGTCATCCCCGACTCAAGTAAGTTGCGTGCAGTTTGTAATAACTGCGATTCAGCTTTGTCTGCCCTTTGGCGTTCCTTTTCTTCAGGAGTTGGCAGTAATTCCCCTGCCAAAATTGCCCAGCGTAACCAAGTAGCATTAATACCTTTATAACTTCCTTGCCATAACTGTAATGCTAACCCTAAAGATTGACTCACCAATTGATTTTGAGCATTTATTGCGATGGGTTGATAAGCTCCTTTTTCATTAGAGAAACCAGCCAAATCATTAGGGTTAAAAGGGTCATACCAGAAATATTCTGGGACACGCATTTGATTTTGATAAATTAGCTTTTTCTCATTTTTGTCTGCTTGAACTGTGCTGTCAGAAAGCAACTCAATAACTACATCTGGTGCTTTCCCCTCTTCCCAAACCACCCAACTGCGACGTTCTCCTTTTGGGACTCCTAACACAGCAAAAAAGTCTGGGCCTTTAAAGTCTTTGTTTCGCACCTGGGCCAGACTGTAGTAAACGAACATATTACCGCCAATAAACCCATCCTCTCGCTCTTCCAACCAAGGTATCAGGGCATCTATGAGTAAATCCATCTGGGCTTTGTGTCGTGGACTTTCCATCGGGATACCGTCATCGTCGGGTAATTCTGCTTGGGTGGGTGGGAGTTGAATATCTGGTGCAGCTAGGGTAGTTTCTGACATAGCTTTTCACCTTTTGGGTAAGCATGACGGATATTTTTATGTTAAGCGATCGCAGGAATTTCAGTTAAAAATTTGTTTTCGACAGTTTTTCAATTTGTCCAGTAAAGTATGCTTCTTCATGTTTGAGTTGTTGCGCTAGTTTTAAACCTTTTTGAAAAGCTGTTAATGCTTGAGGAAACTCTTTACGTTCTAGATACAGTTGTCCAATTTGGTCATAAGCTTGCATCATTCCGTAAAAGTTGGCGGCTTGCGCCTGTGTCTGTACAAGAATTTGGCTAGCCTGCAAAGCTTCGTCTGTTTGTCCTTGAGAACGGTATAGCGCAATTAATTTCTGCAAAGCTTCACCAGCAGGAACGAACTGCTGTAATCGCCAAGCAGTAGTATAAGCTTCTTGATAATTTTTAAAAGCTTCTAGCAGTAAGTTAGGATCTTTCTTGGCAAGAGATTCATAATCTGAAGCGATCGCTAGCTTTAATTCTGGTATTTTAGTAAGATTTTTTTCATTGACGTAGATTTCTGCTAGCTTATTCAGTATGTTTAATGATTGCTGCGGTTGGCTTGTCTGCTCGTAAATATAAGCCAGTCGTTGCAAATATGTTATCTCGTTTACACGTTCGCCACGGGATGTAGCTAAACTCAATAATTCTTCGTAGATTGGGGCAGCTTTGGGATAGTCAAACCAACTTAAATGCAGTTCTCCAATTGTCTGGAGAGTTTCTACAAGTGCGATTGGATCTTTTTGCTCTCGCACTACGAGCAAAACTTGGTTGTAAGCTTCTATGGCTAGTTTAGACGATCGCACATTTTGGTAAGCTTGACCTAGCGATCGCCACAATTCTAAATCTATTGGGGCAGTTTTTTTCTCAGATTGCGTCTGTTTTTGAATTGCTTGCAATCGTTGCGTAATATATTGTACTTCTTCGCCGTTGTTTTGATTCCAAGCGATCGCACCGACTCGTGATAATGCTTGCACCTCTGCTAGTGAACCGAAAAAGCGCCGCAAACGCAATTCTCGGTTCCAAATTTCAAAGGCTGCTTCTGGTTCACCTGCTTGCAGTTTCGCCGCAGCTTCTTGATTTAGCGCATCCAATGCCGGTTCTAACTTTTGCCGTTCTTGGAGAGTTAACGGCTGTTGATCTTTAGGCGATCGTGGTAACAGGGGATCGGGTGTGGTAATCTCTAGAGGATTGGGAGGAAATTTGTCTGGTGGTTTGGGCTTCTTACTCTGTGCCAGCGTCAAGGAACTGCTAAAGAGTATAGTGGCAGTAGCGATCGCAATTAAACGCCTGAGCATAGGTACTTTACTTTGTCTTAAGTTGGTTGTATAAGTTAATTCTACGATTCATCTAAAGCATCCTGATTTTCTACAATCAAAGCATCCATCGTATATCTAATTTAAAAATTGCGTAGGCAAAGCCCATCAAAGCTATCGCAACCAGGATTTTTGAGTCTAGAAAGTGTCAAAATAATCCTAGATAATTTTTAAGCAACTAGTCGATCGTTTTGTAATGACTCATTCTACTGATATCGCCACCTTAGCCCGCTGGATGGCAGCTGACTTTAGCAATCAAGAACAAGCTTTTGAAAATCCGCCTTTTTATGCTCATATCCGCGTGTGTATCCGTCCCCTTCCATTAGAATTATTCTCAGGAGTAAGTTTGTTTCTCGAACAAGCTTATGATTTTATGCTCAATCAACCCTACCGGATGCGGGTAATGAAGTTGATTCCGGCAGAAAACCACATTGCTATTGAACACTACACCGTTAAAGAAGAACAAAAATTTTACGGTGCATCTCGTGAACCCGAACGCCTCAAAGAATTGTCTGTTGACCAATTGGAAAAAATGTCAGGTTGCAATATGATTGTAGAGTGGACAGGTAAGAGCTTCAAAGGCAGAGTTGAACCTGGTAAAGCCTGCATAGTTGTACGCGACGGCAAAAATACTTATTTGGATAACGAATTTGAGATTGACGCTAAAGAATTTTTTAGCCTTGATCGAGGAAGAGATTTAGACACCGATGAACGCCTTTGGGGTTCTATCGCCGGCCCATTTCACTTTGTCCGCTGGGGTAGTTTTGCTGATGAAGTAAAGGTGTAACAGGTGAAGAGTGAAAACTTATAACTCAGCGATCGCTTAAAGACTACCAGAAACATCCAGTTAACCCACTATCTCTACCTTAGAATCCTATGCTATCATGGTTAAACTAGCATCCTATGGCTACTAAATGCCTACTAAGACATCTTAGAAACATTAAAGTAGTTCAGGAAATCTTGCTGTGGCGGCATAGCCAAGTGGTAAGGCAGAGGTCTGCAAAACCTCCACCCCCGGTTCAAATCCGGGTGCCGCCTTAAGTGTTGTACATTAACTAATTATTTGTCACTGTTAACAGATTGATGTCAATTGTAACAAATTGGTGTCAATGTTAACAAATTAAATGTCACTGCTATATGTATGTGACATTTTTTAATAGCAGACCTCTGCCTTACCTTTCAACCCACTATAAATAAATTCAGTAATGTTTGGACTGTTATATCCAAACATTATTTTTTAAGCTGATTTTGAGAACCAGCATTGAAATATTCCAATTCTTTCAACCCGCCTCAAGCTAGGAGGGGCATTGAAACTCCACGCCTGAAACCCTTTATTTATTAAGTCTCCTAAAAGCACTTTTGACAGGACTACCAAAACCACTTGCTGGTTGACACTGAAAAAAGTAAATCAAGTGACAGCCCAAACTCTAGAAAGCATACGAACAAAGGGATTTAAAGTTTTGGCAGGAGTCCCGGGAAATCGCCCCCGCTTTGCCATGCCAAAAAATAATTAAGGTGGGTTCCTCCTTGCTCGGAGGTGATTCAGTAGCCACCACTGCGGTAAACCCGCACCTCTATTACTGGGGGCGCACCTTATTCCTATCCACAAGGGACAGCAGCATCAAGGTGGGCAGCTACCAGGGTCAGAAAGCAAGACTGTTTAACAGCAAGCAGTCAAACTAACCCAAATTTACACAGTACAGAGGCTTATAACAAGCATGAACTGCGGCGCTGTTGAATTTTCTTATACACCGTAGCACAGGTGGTAATTTCGGCATATATTTGATGGCTGCCCTCCCTAACGCCACATTTATCGGTTTCACAGGTACACCTGTCAGTAAAGCAGCAAAAGGACAAAGTACCTTCCAAACCTTCGGCGAACCTACTGACCCAAAATCCAGCCTAGATTCCTATTCAACCGCCGACTCAGTACGAGATGGCACAACCCTGAAGCTAAATTATGCCCTTGCTAAATCAGAGTTTCGCTTGATTTTAGAACTGAATTGGCGAGAAATTGCTACTAATCCACCAGCAGAATTTTTACAACAAGAAGAATATCCCCAGCCTTCTGTGCTGCATATTGATAAGTTAGTGGAACAAGTGCGATCGCAACGTTTCGACAAAATTCAAGACCAGTGTGGTATTTTGCAGTTATTGGATATTAGCCGTCCTGTTGCGATCGATGACATATATATAGATGTGAATATTTTGGAGTCAATTGCCAGTCAACAGTGG
This sequence comes from Nostoc sp. NMS8, assembly GCF_017115045.1. Taxonomy (GTDB): domain Bacteria; phylum Cyanobacteriota; class Cyanobacteriia; order Cyanobacteriales; family Nostocaceae; genus Nostoc. The sequence continues at coordinate 25,147 of NZ_JABXKK010000108.1, forward strand.
GTAGAAATCTCTGAACTGCAAAACCTTGATCCCAAAGAATTTGACCGTTTTGGCTTAGGTTCAGCTGACCAGAACCAGATACCTGGTACACATGTAGTTGAAACACATTCCAAGCTCAGGGTGCTAGGCAAACCAGGAGTAGGTAAAACCACCTTTTTGCAATATCTCGCCATTCAGTGCAACCAAAGCGCATTTGCAGTAAATCAGGTGCCGATTTTCATTACACTGAGAAATTTTGTTGAAGAGTCTAAAATTAACAACGAGTTCAGCCTATTAAAATACATCCGCCAGGAGTTTCTCACATCTGGAATTTTAGATCCCTCAGTCATCGAAACCTTGCTGAATGCAGGCAGAGTATTACTATTGCTTGATGGCATGGATGAAATTCTTAACCAACAAAGCAATGCTGTCTTAAGCGAAATTCGCAGATTTTCAGAGAAGTATCACAAAAATCAATTGGTGGCCACTTGTCGAACAGCCTCTCAAAAATTCAGACTCCAAGGCTTTACCGATGTTGAGATTGCCCCATTGACTTCAGAACAAATCCGAGCATTCGCTCAAAAATGGTTTGTAGTGTTTACCAAAACTAATCAAAAGGATGGTCTAGCCCAGTCAGTTGAATTTATTCAGAAGTTGGAATTAGATGAAAACTGGCAATTTCGCCAGAGCGCGGGGAATTTTTTCCTTCTCCTATCTGGCCTTTCAAGAATACTTCACAGCGAGGAAAATCGTTGCCAGCTATAACCTACAGGCATTAGAGCAAGCACTGGAAGGTCTGGTAAGTCATATCACTGACCCGCATTGGCGCGAAATCTTTTTATTAACCGCTACCATGCTTCGGAGTGCAGACTCTTTAGTACAGTTAATGAAGCAACAGATTGATGCACTAATTGCCCAAGACGATTATTTACAAGAGTTTTTGACCTGGGCTAGTCAAAAATCCCGCACCATTCCCACCCAAGCAAAAGATGCGACAGTTCGAGCATTTTACCTGGCCTTGAGTCGGACTCCTCACATAGCATCGCATTTTGCCCTAGCCAGCAGCCTCGACCAAGGGATCTTTCTGGATGTAGTATTAGATGACCTGCTGGTGGAGTGTGCAATTGATGGGAACCAAGACTTTGCCCACATCCACGCCTGTGGAGATGCTCTCTCAAACATTCTGGGCATTGTATTGGATGTTGGACTCCATAAATCGCTGCAACAACTCTCTGACCAATTTCCAAATTCTCATCAAAGTAAAGAACGGTTTGAGCTATGGTCGCAAACCAACTATTCAGCTTGGGCTGAACAGGTAAAGATGACGGTGATTAATTATCGCAATATTAACCAGCAGTGGCAGTTTAGCTCTGAGCAACAGCAAGTGCTGCAACGCTACTATGATGCTAATCAGTTACTACTCGATTGCCTGCATAGTAATTGTGAAGTGACGGCCGCTATCAGGCAAGAAATTGAAGCGACCTTATTATTACCTCAAAAGGAACTTGAGGATAGGGAATGGCAATAGTTTTGTTGGTTAAACTTTTATAGATATTTTCAATTAATTGAAAAGTTTTCTTACATTTTGTATCGTAGTTAATCAACTCATTTAAGAAATCAAACAACATTCGCTCATAGTACAAGAATCGAACCGAGTGATTTTAACCATTAAGTGGTTCTCTGCTAGGTAAGTAGGCGAGAAAATTTACAACTATGTCATTGCGAACTGAGCGAAACGAAGTGTACCCTACGGGGAAGCAAGCTACGCGTAGCGTTTCTAAGAGTTGCAATTGCAAGGGTTTCAAGCATTTTTCATTTCGTTACATAATTAAGTTTATTTGTGCTTACCTACTTTTTATTTGACCTATTCGGTTGTCTCCTCTTCTGAAAACTAAGAGTTTTTCAGATCGCTTTCCCCTTAAAGTCCTAATTGCAGGTCTTATTATGAATTTAATCAATGACTTTTGCTTGGCAGATGGGATACTTAAAGGTGTACAAGTACTCGTTGTAGACAACGATCGCGATAGTAGAGATTTGTACGCGTTTTTACTCAAAGACTTGAGTGCCAACGTAATTACTGCTGGTTCGGTAAAAGAAGCTTTAGAAATCCTGAGTTGGTTCACACCTAACATCCTGGTCTCTGAAATTAGATTTTCAGGTGAAAGCATTTATACATTGCTAAATACACTGAATGTTATAAAAGCTGACAATGGAAATCATATCCCAATTATTGTGACTTCAACCTCTACCACAGGTACTCACGATCAAATTCCAGATGTGGAGTTTGAAGAATATTTACTTAAACCCTTCGACCTCGATCAAATTGTTTCCCTCATTCAGAATTTAGTACAGAAAGAGGTGAAAGAAAATTGTTCTCACGATGTACTAGTTTGACAATAGTACAGGGCAATACGCTTGGGTTAAGGACGAATGGCAAAAATTTTGGGTTTTCGAGACGCGATAAATCGCCGTCTCTACAAGTATTTTGGTCTTATACTTCAGCTGCCTACCTATCGCGCTTGCGCTGGGCTTCGTGCGTGAGAATCAAAATGGTGCTGTCGATGCCATCATGAATATTACAGGCAATGGAGCGATCGCTATTTTGGGAAGGAGTGAAACACCAATTCTGTCGTCAGTAATTTGAAACGTCAGATCGAAATAAGCGAAGGGACGGTTTAACTGCCAAATCTTTGATAAATTCGACTTTATAAATTTTCCCACCGACTTACTTACACCAGCAATTTTTATTAGCTCAAAATTTATTAAAGCCACCAGAACGACGATAAAGTAACCAAATAAACAACGGTGAACCCAGCAAGGCAGTGACGGAACCTACGGGTAGTTCTACAGCTCCTAGCCTAGAGAGTAAATCTGCAAAAGTTAGCAACCATGCACCTGCAAGGGCAGAAAGTGGTAAAACAAAGCGATGATCTGTACCAACGATGAGGCGGACACCGTGAGGGACAACAAGACCAACAAATCCAATCAAGCCACTGATGCTGACTGCACCTGCGGCTAATAGAGTGGCGACACCGCCAATCAACAAGCGCGATCGCGTTAACGAAACCCCCAAACCCACAGCCAAATCATCTCCTAAAGCCAGCACATTTACCGATCGCGCCAGCAAACATCCCCCGATCAATGCAACGATGATGTAAGGGCCAGCCGTAGCAATTTCTTGCCAACCACGCCCATTCAGGCTACCAACTAGCCAACTGAGTGCAATTTGAATTTGACCGTCTTCAGCTAAGAGCAACAATGTACTTTGTACAGCACCAAATAAAGAACTGATCGCTACTCCGCCTAAAATCAACCGCTCAACCGAAATACCCGACCCCGCACGACCGAGCAAAATAACGATCGCAGAAGTCAAAATTGCTCCCATCCACGCTGCTAGAGGAATTGCGATCGGGAATATGTGCCACACAATCATCAGAATCACAATTAATCCTGCACCCGCTGAAATGCCCAAAATAAATGGATCGGCAAGACTATTGCGTAGCATTCCTTGTAGCAATGCTCCTGACATTCCCAAGGCTGCACCAACAATCAGAGCAGCAGTAATGCGTGGGAGACGTAAATCCCAGAGAATAGTCTGTTTAACCGGATCACCTTTGCGGAGAATGGCTTGCCAAAATTCCGACATATTTAAGGGTACTGCTCCTTGAGAAAGTGATAGCCCTAGCGTTACCACCAGTGCTATACCAAGGAGTAAAACAGCCCAAAATACGCGGTGTTTAGTAAAAATTGTCTCAATTGGTCTAGTCAAATTTAGATATGTATTTTTTTTAATATAATTCGTCTTAGACATAGATGCATTTGGATTGAGAGATTGGACAAGGAGAGAAGGGAGTTAAAATTTGAACTTTGAACCTCAGAAGCTCAAAGTTGAACCTCAGAAGCTCAAAGTTAAACCTCAGAAGCTCAAAGTTGAACCTCAGAAGCTCAAAGTTGAACCTCAGAAGGTCAAAGTTGAGCCTCAGAAGGTCAAAGTTGAGCCTCAGAAGGTCAAAGTTGAGCCTCAGAAGCTCAAAGTTGAGCCTCTGAGGCTCAATTTTTAAGTTTTAAAGCAGTTGTGCCATGCCCAACTACGTCAGTTCCAGCCCACCTTGATAACCAGTGACAATCCGCCCACCATCCTTGAGGATGTGGATTTCTATCTGGTCGCTAGCCCAAGTAATTTGGTCTTGGAAAGCTGGGTTTAACACCCGAACTCTTTGATTGCTAGAAGAGACTGGAGAGTTGGGAGAATTAATTGCTAGAGATTGGACAAAAGGCCCGTCAATCAGGATATCGAGTTGTTCTAATAATGCTTCTGAACCTGGTGGCGCGGATTGAGACTGTAACTGCTTAAGAGTGAATCCAGTAAAAGACATGACATTTAAGCCAGCAGCTTTTACCTTCTGAGCTAAAGATGCCAGTGCAGTAGCTTGCCAAAACGGTTCTCCACCAGAGAACGTTACACCTGTGTTGTGGGGATTACTGATAATATTTTTGGCAAGGGTATCAACAGCAATCAATTGGTTAGCCTCAAATGACCAGGAGTTAGTATTAAAGCAGCCAGGACACTCACGAAGACAACCTTGCACCCAGACGACTGCACGACAACCAGGGCCATTAACTTCTGACTGATCGACGTAACCCATAATGTTGAGATAGCCTGGGGGAATTTCGATGAGTGCTAACGATGGGTCAGTTGGCTTAGTTTCCATCTCTTTAACTCCTTTTAGCCGTTGCCTGTTAACCGTTAACTATAGCTAATCTCCAATTATATAACCGTGAAAATTTGACTATTCAGTTAAGTAGCACCATAGTGCTTTTATCTAAGTTTACGGGGGAAGTTGGGAGAAGAAGCGATCGCTTCCTCAAATGAATTTTTTGCCCCAATTCCTCAACATCAGTACTTTCCCTTTTCGTGGTGGGGATACTGAGGGAAGGAAGGCGATCGCAGTCTCCACACTAGTATTTTAAATAAATTTTAAAGGTTACTGTGAAAAGAGCGATCGCTTTTCATCAGGTTTAGGGTTAAGTAGCATTATCTAATTAAGTTATGTTGTGATATTATACTTACTTAAAAAGTATTCTAGTTCTTCATCACCACCATACCTACTTAAAACTTGAAGTCTTATCTCAGTCCTATTATCTTCAGGCCAATCTTCTATATCTGTGTAACCACTAGGTAAGCCTAATGCTTCCTCCAAATCTTCGATTGACCATCCAAGTTTTTCAAGCCCTTTCACAGTGAAAATTATTCTAGGATCAACATAAACGTCAAATTCTCGATAGCATTTGCAAATAATTTCTAAAACTTCAGTAAAATAGTTATGACAAAGTTGAAGCACTTCACCATCAGGAATGTCTTTTACATTTAAATCTTTTGAAAATTCAAATCTATAAGAATATACAATCTCAAGGGGTTGTCCGCCAAAGAAACCACTGTGAGTAACAGGAATGGTTCCTGTCTTCTGAACTTGATTTCTCAACTCCACAAAATATTTAGCAAGATTACTATTTTTTAATTTTTCTTGCTGTTGAGGATACCATTCATTAAAACCAGGGTATTTAGACATGACAGCTTGCAGACAGAAAGTAATACTTCTTGCAGCCGAAACAAACGCACTAAATATATACTTAAATTCTTGGTAGCTGTCTTGTTTGTTTTTCAACATATCGAGGAAATAATCTGTTTCGGCAACTTTATCAACTACAAGGTAAAACCCTTTCTCAGGAAAAATGAATTTATCTGTGTTTGGATTCATAAACTCTACTATTTAGTAATTTATATTTTATTTGTATAGTATATTTGTACCAGCAAGATAATAACACAGTTGTTTAAATTTAGGGTAGATGCCCAAAAAAACCAGAGAGTTAAAAGCAATTTTGTTGAAGGCTGGATTTGTCTATCGTCCTGCAAAAGGTAGTCATACCTTCTGGACTCACCCACCCATTGATACCTGATGAACCAGTTACCATTCCTGGAAAAGATTGAGACGATGCACCCCGGTACTTAGAAAAGCAAGTCAATCGGGTTTTGAAGCAACTAGGCGAAATAGGGGAAGAATAATGAGCGAGCGATCGCTACAGTATGGTAATTCAATGGTCAGATGAGGATAATTGCTACTTAGTACACTTACCGGAATTCCCTTGGCAGCAATTCCATACTCACGGTAAGACTTATGAAGAAGCCGCTAAACATGGGCAAGAGGTAATTGAATCTCTGATTGAATGGTATGGAGAGCAAGAAAAACCTTTGCCAAAGCCAATTACTTTTCCTCAGAAACCGTTAAAAGTGGCTTAAATATTTTGCACAGGTGGAGCGATCGCACCTTATCCCAATCCCTCAACATCAGCACTTTCCACTTGCAACTCAACAGACTCAAACTTCACTTTATTATATAAATCCTGTAAGGAAATCTCAAAGGGTACGGTTACAAGTGCGATCGCTTCATCTTCTTCATCATATTCACGAAGCGTCCATTGCTTTTTCCCGGTTTTGGAAAATTGATCTACATGAATCCGAGTTTGGTCAATTAATAGATATTCTTGGAAGGTAGAAATAGTCCGGTAAGCGTGAAATTTATCTTCGCTATCGTACCCTTTGGTAGATTTTGATAAAACCTCAACAATAATCTGTGGATTCAGAATTATATCCTTTCGGTTGTTAAAAAACTCTGGTTTACCTGCCATAATCATCACATCTGGATAAGTATAGGTAAGTTTTTGGGGTATCCATAGACGAACATCACCCATGAAAACTTCGTAATCTTGCTGGCGAAACGCAAAATTTAAGGCAGCACTTAGATTCAACGAGATTCGATTGTGATTTATTGTTCCACCTGCCATAGGAATTATTTGCCCGTCAATGTATTCGCTTTTATACTCAGCAGCTTCTTCTAGCTCTAAATATTCCTCTGGGGTATAGTATCGCTGTTGTGTTATTTGCATAGTTTTATCGGGTAACAATGTTTAACGATACGGAGCATCTAATGACCCATGTTTACCCAACAGTTTAACGTGGTTGAATAGAATTGCGATGTGCTTTCTACAAAGTGAGCATAGGTGCAGCCCAACCTAAGCATCGCTATCTCAATTCACAAAGTCTTGTAGCTTATTTTCCTATTGATAGCCAGCTGCTTGTAACAGAAACAACTTGGCATAACGTCCTCCTAGCTTTAACAAATCTTCGTGAGTTCCCTGTTCTATAACTTCGCCGTTTTCTATAACTAGAATTTTGTCAGCCATTCGTACCGTTGAGAAGCGATGGGAAATCAAAAGTACCATCTGATTTTTAGTAACAGTGCGAAAATGATTGAAAATCTCAAACTCAGCTTGGGCGTCTATTGCTGATGTTGGTTCATCTAACACCAAGATATCTGCTTGCGATCGCATAAATGCACGAGAAAGAGCAATTTTCTGCCACTGTCCCCCCGAAAGTTCCTGTCCTCCCTTAAACCAACGACCAAGTTGAGTCTGAAAATTTTGGGGTAATTGGTCAATAAAAGATTGGGACATGCCTTTTTCAGCAGCAGTTCGCCAACGGGTTTTGTTTTCGAGATGTTCTACATCGCCCACGCCAATATTCTCCCCCACAGTGAACTGGTAGCGGACAAAGTTCTGAAAAATCACACCAACGCGACGCCGTAACACATCCACATCCCATTCTTGCAAGTCCAAGCCATCTAACAAAATTCGCCCAGAGTCAGGGGTGTAGAGTCGGGTAAGTAGTTTGATTAAGGTAGTCTTACCAGAACCATTTTCACCCACAATTGCCAGTTTCTCTCTGGGTTTCAAATGCAGCGAAATGTTTCTCAATGCTGGCTTGGAACTTCCCGGATAAGTAAATGATACGTTCTCGAAACGGATACCATCTTGGGAATTTAAACCAATGGTTGCCTTCCCCCAAGACTTTGGTACTTCTTCTTCTAGAAAATCATAGAGATTTGATAGATATAGGTTGTCCTCATACATCCCGCCAATAGAAGTAAGGGCATTGGAGAAAGTAGATTGTCCTTGGCGGAATACAGTAAGATACATAGTCATATCTCCCAAGGAAATCTTACCTAGCACTGTTTCCAGCACAATCCAAGCATAAGCTAGGTAAAAAGCACCAGTACTAACTAAACTCAGCAGATATCCCCACAATCCTCGCCGCAGAGTCAAATCGCGGTCTTCGCCATAGAGTTGATTGAATAAGTTGCGGTAACGTCCTAGCAACATCTCTCCCAACTGGTAGAGTTTGATTTCTGTGACAAAATCTTCTCTTGCTAGGAGATTTTCTAAGTAGTGCTGTTGACGAGTTTCTGATGCACGCCAACTAAATAAGCGAAAGGCTTCTCCAGCAAACTTTGTTTCGGCAATAAATACAGGCATAGCTGCCAAAATCAGCACCACTACCGCCCAACCTGAGAAATTTACTAGCAAAATCCCGTAGGTAATGAGGGAAAGGGCATTTTGCACTAACCCAAAGGTGCGGTTTACTAAAGAAAGGGGACGAACTGATGCTTCTCGGCGGGCATTGGTCAATTTGTCATAAAATTCTGAGTCTTCAAACTGCCTAAGATCCAGTGTCAGCGCCTTTTCTAAGATGAGTACATTTACTCGCTGACCCATTAGCGCCCGCAATAACGACTGACAAATGGTGATTCCTCGCTGACTACCTGCTAGTAAAATTACAGCGATCGCTTCTAATCCTACATAAAATAGCGAGGGATTAATATTGACAAAACTATTGTTGTGTGAACTAACTTGAGAAGCAAATACCACTGCATCAACAATTAATTTACTGATGTAAGATATTGCCGCCGGTAAAAGACCAGCCACCAAAGTTAAACTAGCCAGAAGAATAGTAAGCGATCGGCTAGTAGTCCATACTAAGCTTACAGCCCGTCCACTGTAGCGAAAAACCGTCAGCGATTGACGTAGGATATTTCTTTTTTTTTAATCTTCATCTTTATTGCCGCGAGATACCCCAGCTTGGGCGGATCTTCCTAACTTTTTTAATCTTTATATAATTTTAACAATAAAGAACTCAGAACTCAGTACCTAGAATGACGAGTATCCGGCTGGGTGGTGAATACCATGCTGAAGTTAACGGATATTCTGACTCCTGAATTCTGAATTCTGACTCCTGTTTACATTTTTATCCCCACAATCTCCTACCTGCCTTCCCACTTAATTTTTGGTGAGTATCTGACAACAAAGCTGGAATATCTAACTTTTCTGGACACCGAGGTAAACAATCACCGCATTCTGTACAGCGATTGCCTTTCATTCCAGGAAACCAATGACCGGCATTTTCAAACATTCCGTAACGATATTGGCCATAGTCTTTCATGTCGTATGCCACTGCAAGATTACGTAACCGTAATACCTCTGGAATATTGATGTTTTCTGGACAGGGCAAACAAGCATAACACTGGCTACAATTGTCAGTTTCCAAAGCAACTTTTTGATGATTTTCTAAACGCAAAAAAGTAGAAATTTCTGCTGATGTTAACTCTCCATCACGATCAGCAACTTGCAAAGGTTCTATTAATTCTTCTGGGTTGGCTGGCCCTATACTCAAAGTAGTAATACGCTGATTAGAAAGTAAAAATCGATAATTTAGTTCTAAGGGTGAATACGGATAACACAGGTCTTTTAAGGTCTGAGGTGGCGTGTAGAGGCGTCCTCCCTTATCAGCAGGGGAAATAATGAAAATACCCATATCTTTCTCGGCAGCTAGTTGAATCGCTGGTGCGTGCCGTTGAAAAAAATAGTAATAATGCAGATTGACAAATTCAAATAAATCTGTATCGATTGCAGCCTGAATTACCTCTAATGGCCCGTGGGTAGAAAAACCGGCGTGTCGCACTCGTCCATCGGCAATAGCTTCCTCAACGGCCTGCATACAGCCATTTTTAGCTTGCACCCACTCCAAATGTTGCCAAGTGTTTAAACCATGAATGCTTAAGCAATCTACATAATCTAACTGTAATCGTTCTAGAGATTCGTCGATGCACCGACGCATGGAGTCACCATCTGCTGTAGCTGAGATTTTGGTAGTGATGTAAAGCCTCGTTCGGGGTACTGATAACCCAGCTTTTAGCGCCCTACCAAGATACTCCTCGCTTTTGCCGTAACCTCTGGCGGTTTCTAGATGATTAATTCCTAATGCTAAGGCTTTTTCGATGGTTTGGTGAGCATTTTCAAAAGAAGCCAGGTAACGCATTGTTCCCAGAGAAAAAACCGAGAGGCGCAGATCCGTTTTCCCAAAGCGTCGGTATTGCATTTTTAACAAAGTTAGGAGTGAACAGTTAGGAGTTATGAGTTGAAGCAAGTAATTCCTGACTCTTAACTCCTAACTTTTTTTGCTTACAAGTTAGGAGTTTAAGCAAAATCACTCATAACTCCTAACTCTCCTAGCTGTCGCCATTACCAAAGCGCTTGATCAAATCTTCAGGACGGAGATTGGAAATAAATTCACGGAAGGCTTGCTGTTCAGCTTCATCTGCATCACGATCAACAGGGATAGAAGCATCGGCAATTACTTCTTCCATTACCCAAATGGGGGTATTTGTACGGAGGGCAATAGCGATCGCATCGCTAGGACGCGCGTCAATTTCTTTTTTAACTTCACCTTGCTGGACAATTAAAGCTGCATAAAATGTATCCTTTTGCAGGGAATGAATAATTACCTTTTCTAGAGTCATGTTCCAAGTCTCTAGAAGATTCACAATCAGGTCGTGGGTTAAGGGTCTGGGAGGCTTCTGATTCTCCAACGCGCCCATAATGGCCCTAGCCTGTTCCTGACCGATGTAAATTGGCAAAGCCCGCCGATCTGAAGAATCTTTCAAAAGTACGATCGGGCTGCGGGTTATGGCATCTAATGCTATGCCAGCAACTTTCATTTCAATCATTGGCTAGGCCTCTACAATTCTTTGAGAGCCTTGGATGCTGTGTAACAAATAGTACCCCTTTTTCGGCGGTTTGGCGACAGTAATAAACATAAGCATTCGTTCTCTATAATTGCTTCTATTAAACTCCGAACTTGGGGTGAAAACCAGAGTAAGTCCAACTGGTCTTCTTAGACAATAACCTTCTTACCCAAGTATGCCTCGTGAAGGATGCTAATGTGTTAATATCCCTATACGAAAAAAAGTCAGAAAATATACTTGGATGTTTGAGATTTCTGTGACAATTACCAATTGACTTCAGCCAAAATTAGGCAATAAATAGAGTTAGTTTGACAAAAAAGCCGTGTTTACAGGATTAATCCAGGCATTAGGAACGATGGAACCCTTAGGGGGCGATTCTTGGCAAATTACTTGTGTGAGCCAGTCGGGTGAAGTAATTATGCAAGATTTGGCTTATGGTGACAGTGTTGCTGTCGATGGTGTTTGCTTGACAGTAGAAAAAGTTTTAAAGAACGGGTTTATCGCCACGGCTTCACCGGAAACGTTACGCCGCACGACGTTGGGAGGAGAGCAAACGCAACAGAGATATGTCAACTTAGAAGCATCGCTAAGGGTAGGCAGCAAAGTTGGCGGTCATTTCGTGATGGGTCATGTAGACGGCATCGGTCGATTGCTAGTGGCAGAGCAAACGGCTAGTTCTTGGGAAATGACCTTTATTGCATCCGAGGCGATCGCACGGTACATTGTCCCTAAAGGTAGCATCGCCGTCAATGGCATCAGCCTCACAGTTGCCGCTTATGAGCCAGAACTCTCTCAATTCAAAGTGGCGGTAATTCCCCTCACATATAGCGAGACAAATCTCCGCTATTTGCTTCCTGAGAGTTTGGTGAATCTAGAAGGAGATATTCTTGGCAAATACGTCGAAAAATTCCTTTATTCTGGCAACCCAAACACCACTGCCCATGATGAAAATAGTATGGATGGCATTACACCCGCATTCTTAGCAGAACACGGATATTTGTAATTGGGTATTGGGCATTGAAAAGAGGCAGAGAGGAAGGGTGCAGGGGGCAGAGGTGAAAACTTTTCTCCCTTGCTCCCTGCTCCCTTGCTTCTTCCCCAGTCCCCAGTCTCAACTACCTGGTTGCTGACTAACCTGGGCAGTCTGTAAGCCTCGCACTAACTGGCTGAGAGCGCTTTGTAATTCCACGCCTGGGTCAGTAGCAACCCACCCATCTTGTGTTAGGTGACGGACTTCAAAGTGCAAGTGAGGCCCTGTGGAAGCTCCGGTGCTGCCAACTAGCCCGATGACAGTTCCAGGCTGTACCCATTGACCAGGTTTCACAAGGATTTCTGACATGTGGCCGTAGAGAGTTTGTTCAGCAGATTTGTGATTTAGGATAACAGTTAAACCATAACCGCCCATCCAATTAGCAGTTTCTACTTGACCAGCCGCCGCCGCCAAAACTGGTGTTCCTGTGGGCGCACCCAAGTCTGTACCAGCGTGGAAGCGTTGGTTTCCTGTAATTGGATGAACTCGCCAACCAAACAAAGAAGTAATGGGAGCGGGAATAGACAAGGGATACATCATTCCCGTACCACTATAGGCGACTCGTCCCATAGAAGGGATTTGTGGCAACACTGATGCCAGTGAGAAGTCGTAAGCTACGTTGCTGGGGCGGGGTGCAATATTACCATCTGCCATTGGTGCAGGTAAAGTACCACCACTCGGCGCAATGGGAGTTGCACTAACTGTTGTGGGGCTGAACTCACCAGGACTCGGGATAAACCGATTCGGGCGAAATGCACTCTTGCTGTCACCAGTAGAACCACTTTGAGCAGCACGCCATCTGCTGGTGTTGCCAGTACTTGCAACCTGCCGCACGGGTGAAACTACTGGTAATTGGGCGTTTTCACTTCTTCTGAGCCAAGTAGGTGCTGCTTTACCATTAGAATCAGCTACACTCCTTTCGGGTACTTTGGCGCAAACGCCGCCTAATACGCTTTGCCCTGAAGGCAAAATGGCTCGGCAGCCACTAGAGCGTTCTGTGAGAATTACGGAGTTTGGTGCCTGATAAGTACCTGTAGCACCACTGTCATAACTATTAGGATCGATATAGGCGTTATTATAATCCTTGGTTTTCCCCGCAGTTGCACTGACAGGGCTGTTTGAGTTATTTGGTTGAGCAACTTCTGGAAGTTTTTCAGGTAAAGAGCGGGCGGGGGTATTGGGTTTTTCTTGCCTTACCCTTGCAGGAGTCACCTGGGAGGCTTCTACTTTGGGCTTTGACTGTCTGGTAATGACAACAGGAACAGGTTCAGCAGCTTCGATTTTGGGTGTAGACTGCCTAACTGGCTCTTTTGATTGAGCAACCTCTGGTTTGTTTAGTCTCTGTCTGAGTCTGGCTCGCCGTTGAGAAAATTCTGGTTGCCCTTGAGTGGCTTCCGGTACAACAGCCTGTTTTTTTACTGGATTTATAACTGCTGTTGGTTGAGAACTTTCAACAGTGGGAACGATATTGTCTATTTGTGTTTCCGTTTGGGCAAACACGAAGCCGCCGCTGAGGAGGCTGAGGCTACTCAGCCAACAGAGGCTCTGGGCTGGTAGTGTTGAGGCAAAACGTTTTTTTGTCAGACCTTGCTGCCATAAATAATGCAAACTATCAGGGGCAGAATTTTTGCGCTGCGTCATTTGTTCTCTCAGTTGTGTGTAATTAGCCTAAAGAGATGATGCTAGTGGTTTGTCTTGCCCAAAGAGCGAAATTTTGAACAAACCTCAAATTTAAACGGAAGATTTATGGTACCCCAAACTGATTGTACCGGGTTCAATATAAATTTCCGGTGTAATTAGTTCCTTTGTATCATGTGTTTCTAAATCAACTCGTAAATTTCCTTGAGATGTCACTCCAACTACTGTACCTGAAAGATTATTGACGGAGACGCGATCGCCCATGTTTGTAAGCAAATCTAGATAGCGAGACAAGAGTACCTTTACTCCTTCTTGTTCCAGGCACTCCATACCGGATTCTATTCCCAGCAAGACTTTAGAGGTTAATATTTCCAGACAAGAGATTGGTCTAAAATTTTGGGATGCTTGCCACGATTCCAGATTGATTCCAGTTTCGGGTACTGGGTTTGTCCAGTTAATACCAACACCAATTACTGCTTGGGTGATTTGTCCTTTGTTTACTTTGGTTTCTGTCAAAATGCCGCCGAGTTTGCGACCATTTAGAACTAAATCGTTGGGCCATTTTATCCCAACATCTATGCCGAGTTGGCGCAATTGAGACGCAATTCCCCAACCAGTAGCGAAAGTTAACTGATAGCTGTTAGTAGCTTCTATTTTGTGGTCGAAAGAAATCGCCACGGAAACATATAATCCGCCAACTGGAGAAATCCACTGACGGCCCCATTGTCCGCGCCCAGCAGATTGCTCGGTTGCGATTACTGCTGTTCCTGAAATAGCCCCTTGGTTGAGTAAGTCCCAGAGGGTTTGATTGGTTGAGGAGACGCTTTCAAAAAAGTGAAGAGAAAATGGTAAATATGTATGCTTACGCCCTACTTGCAAGGCTGCTTCCAAGTTTTGCAGATTAAATCCCACAGCAGTTAACCCAAATTCCGTTGTTCAAGTTAGCATTGATTTGTTTAGGTTTGGTTCAAGATGCACACTTGGCACTGGCACAATTGGGAAGGACTGCCCTATCTAACTTGTAGTCTTTTGGAACGTTGGCATCACGGCTTTTTTACCCAGCAGTTCTGGCCGCGATCGCCACAAGTTATCACAGAAGTATTGCAACCAGAGGCATCAGTCTATCGCTTAAAGCAGGTTCATGGCAATACTGTTCTCACCCCTCAAGAGGTTGAAAGCTTTTTAAGCTCTGCTGAGGAAGATTTAGCATCGGCAGATGGTTTAATGAGCGAGCAGCCTCTACAAGCTGTTTGGGTCGCTAGCGCAGATTGTACACCCGTATTGATTGGGGATGTGCAATCTGGACGGGTGGCAGCATTACACGCGGGTTGGCGGGGAACTGCGAAGAAGATTGTGCCCCAAGCGATCGCTCGATTACAATCTCAAGGTAGTAAACTCGATGATTTACGCATTGCGATGGGCCCTGCGATCGCTGGTGAGGTCTACCAAGTTTCGATTGAAGTGGCTGCCGAAATTGGGGCCAGCATTATATCACATAATAGCCAAGAAAAAATTCTCACTGCATTATATGAGCTACCAAATTCACCTTTACTAGAAGACCCCGATCCCGGAAAAGTACGGCTGGATGTGCGGCGAGTGAATACCTTACAACTGGAAAATTTGGGAATTAGTGCAGAACAAATTGCGATCGCACCTTATTGTACTTTCCAAACACCAGAGCATTTCTTTTCTTACCGCCGGGAGAAAGAGAAAAAAGTTCAGTGGTCAGGGATTGTTAGTGGCAAAACAAGTCAGTAGCATTCAAATGTGTTTTGGCTGATAGAGCGATCGCTTTATCAGCTTGGATTCAATATGATTCAACATATAAATTTGCCATGTTGTGGATCAAAAATACGACCACGTAATGGATTAACGCTTCATCTCCAAGCAGATTTTTAATTCAGATAAATCTGACATCGTGAATCTCAACTTCAATCAAATCGTTATCTTTAAGGTTATATAGCTCTCGAAGTTTCACATCGCAAGCTATCTCAATAATTGTTCTCGGATGATCTCCATTTTCGGTATTATTTTTATCTGTTCTTAAGATAAAAGCATCTCTGCCAAATATTTTACAGAGAACAATGCTCACAGAAACAGTCCCTCCATATTCTTCCTTTTCCAGACGAATCACATTCGTTGGCAGATAGTAAGGTTGATCTAAATGAATATTTAAAGTTCCAGGAAAGAATTTCATTCCCGTTTTTCTCAAGTAATATTCCTGGAGTTTCTCAATCCAGTAAGAAAAGTTTCCTAAACCACTGACAACCTTCCCTTTTAAAATTTTCATATATCCTGATTTTTGTAAATATGCTGGTATTTATATTGTGAGATGGGTATCTCGCCTGCCCTATGGACTGGGCTCTCGTGTCGCCCACCCCACAAGAGTTAATTGGATATTTTTTATTTGTAATTTCCTTAGAGATTGTTTTAAAAGTCTAAGTATTAATTTTTAATTCTGCCTTGTGGTACTAGTGTCTTGCTTTTTGCTAGTAGCTATGTCAATATTAGTTGCTAACATCTGTAAGTCAATCGACTTGCCGTAGATTATAATGCAATTTATATGAGCATTAAACGCCGTCACTTACTAGGAATGGGCATATCAACAGCAGCCGTGGCAGCCTGTGGAAAGATTGCCAATGCCCCATCAACAACGCCTAGTGTCGCTCCTGTGGCGGCGACAAGTAAGAGTGCAAGCAAGCTACGTCTAGGCTTTCAGCCACCCTATGTTGCAGTGTTTGCGCTGCGGCAACAAAAATTCTTAGAGAAGGCATTTGCAGGACAATCAACCAGTTTTGAGTTCCGTCGCCTACTCTCGCTCAAGCCAGTTACCGAAGCATTATCTGCTGGAGCTTTAGATTTAGGTTTAGGGGGTACACCTGTAGCTGCGATCGCCGCAGGTCAGCCCATCCGTGTCATCGCCTTAGTTGAACGTAGCCCAAAGACCCACGGATTGCTAGTTTTACCTAACTCACCCATCAAGAAGGTAACTGATTTAAAGGGTAAGAAAATCGGCAACCCATCGGGAAAAAGCTACTTTTTTGCAGTACAAGTACTAGAACGGGCTGGACTAAAAGACACTGATGTGCAATGGGTTCAGATAGAAAACGATGCAGGTAGAGCCGCATTACTTTCAGGTGCGATCGATGTATGGGGAACTTGGGATCCTTTTTATGCCAGTGCTGAAGTTGCTAAAGAAGTAGTTCCATTAGTAGATGGCGGCGACTATGTGTTAAATTATGTCGCTCTGTTTGGGCGCACAGAGTACATAGAACAAAACCCAGAGACAATACAGCGGTTTCTTCAAGCCTATAAGCAAGCGCTAACCTGGGTTCAAGATAACCGTCAGGCGGCGGTGGATATCCTAGTTAAAGAGAATAAGCTTTCACCAGAGGCCGCGGCTTTGACTTTGGGTCGTCGTAATTTACTGTTTGAGCCACCTAATCAGGAATACCGCCAAGAACTTGTCACACAATCCCAACTACTGGGTCGTCTGGGACTGATCAAACAACAGCCGAACTGGGATAAAGCAATTGATACAGCGATCGCTAAAACCGTCGCCTCTTGAGTAGCTTCGTTAGCGAGTCGTGCAGAATTGAAGAAGAGTTCAGAAGTCAGAATGGGCTACGTACCGTAATCCCTTCGTCTTTGAGGTGCTGATACAGCATTTACAGCTGTTATGAGGTACAGTAGCAGCAACTAGCAAACCAGTTTCTTAAATGTTGAGGATTTATTAATTGGAGTGCAACTGAGATTAATTTATCAACCATTTCTGTTGTAGTTGGAGCAAAACTGCGTAAAAAAGATTTAAGTTGTGACCACCATAATTCAATTGGATTAAAATCGGGGGAGTATGAAGATAAACAAATAACTTTCGCACATAAACTAGATTCAATCATTGGCACAATTGAATCTAGTTTATGTGCGGATAAATTATCCATTACTACCACTGCTCCTGACCATAAATTTGGCACTAAAAACTTTTCAATAAATAATTCAAATGCAATGCCATCCATTGAAGCATTCATTGTCATTAATGCAACTACTTTTTTAATACTAATTGCTCCAATTACTGTAACTTTTGATCCACGGTAGAAGGGGTTAAGAGAGTAAGCTCTTGTTCCCATTTGTGAACGGGCATGAGTCAAGAGTTAACCCAAGCAAGACACCAGTTTCATCCAAAAATACTAAGTTTTCTGGCTCTATATGTTTGACATGCTCCCAATAATCTAATCTTAAATTTAGGACTCTCTCTGTCCCCGCTTGAGTACTCTGCTTTGTTTTTTTTTACGATTTAATCCTAATTTATGTAACGCCCGACACATTAGAACTCTTGCAAAAGTGTTTTGTGGTATGATTAAGGTTTTGGCAATTTTTGATTAGGACTTTGAGGAGCAGTGAAAATAGAGAAAGCCAAGCAGCTTACTGCAAAAAAATTTAAGCGAATGACTGGAGTGAGCCGTAAAACCTTTGAATTAATGGTTGATGTGGTTAAAACTGATGCTCAAAAGAAGAAGAAGCCTGGCCGCCGTCCTAAATTAATTATTGAAGACCAAGTTTTAATGGTAATTCAATATTGGAGAGAATACCGCACTTATTATCATATTGGATTAGATTTTGGGCTTTCGGAATCTGCGGTTTGCCGAATAGTTTTTAAAATTGAAAATATTTTAATTAAGTCAAGAAAGTTTAGTTTACCGGGGAAGAAACAATTATGGAAAATGTCCTCTGAAGAAGATTTAGTTGTAATGGATGTCACAGAGAGTCCAATTGAAAAGCCTCAGAAAGGCCAAAAAAGGTATTTTAGTGGAAAACAAGGAGAACATACTTTAAAAACACAGGTAGTAATCCGCCAAAAAAGCAGCCAAATCATCTGTTTGGGACATGATAAGGGAAAAATCCATGATTTTCGCTTATTTAAAAATAGTGGAATAAAATTTGGAGAATTAGTTAAGGTAATAGCGGATAAAGGCTATCAAGGAATTGCTAAGATTCATCAATTAAGTGAAACACCAATTAAAAAACCAAAAGGAAAAAAGTTGACGAAAGAACAGAAAAAATCCAATCGGGAACTCAATCGATTAAGAATTGTTGTTGAACACGTAAATCGTCGTCTAAAGATATTTAAAATTTTGTCTGATAGATATCGAAATCGTCATCGACGTTTTGGGTTAAGAGCGAATTTAATTGCGGGAATTTATAATCACGAATTAGCCATATAAATTAAGATAAAAAATCGAATTAATCAAATAATTTCAGTATTAATCAATAACTGAAATGATGTTTGCTGCCATCTTCTTAACTAGCGTAGG
Organism: Nostoc sp. NMS8; assembly: GCF_017115045.1. Classification (GTDB taxonomy): domain Bacteria; phylum Cyanobacteriota; class Cyanobacteriia; order Cyanobacteriales; family Nostocaceae; genus Nostoc. The sequence goes on from NZ_JABXKK010000108.1 coordinate 44,022, forward strand.
CGCAGCCTGCCGTAGGCATCGCCAGATAATACTTGCTAGCATAAAATGATAACCTCTTACTATTTTAATGTCCCAAAATTAAAAATAAAACAACCCTTAATTATACTACAAAATATTTATGCAAGAGTTCTATTGCACTTTGACCTACCCAATTGCCAGTCTTGTCTGCAAAGAATTCACACAACTCTATCAATGTTGCATCTGGATGTGCTTCAACTAATTCCCTTAACTCTACTTCAGCATTTGTTAAATGACTAAATTGTGGTTTTCCTCGCGGCTTGGGTTGTAAATTTCCTTCAAGTTTTTGTTGCTTTACAAGCTTTTGCACTAAACTCTTTGAGACGGAAAATATGTTAGCTACTTTCCTGATTGAGATATTTTTTTGAAGATGTGCCGCAACTATTTTTTCTCGAAGCTCGACAGAGTGGGACTTCATTTAAAGGTATTTATACTTTAATTTAGTGTACCTCATAATAGACGCAAGTGCTGTATGCTTTAAGTGCTTCATGTACCGTAATACCTGCTGCAATCACTGCGGTTTGATCGCGATCGCAACTACATATAACCTTGCTGCTACCCATCGTGCTGCTTAGGATTGGTGAGCATAAATCATGTGAGAAATAACTGGCGGTTCTTCGCCTTGATGAAAGGCAAAAACTCTTTCACGAACCTCTCGATCTGCTACCGTAAAGCGTTCATACTGACGTAAATGATCCACCCAAGACTCAACGATAAATGTCTCTAAATAACGATTCGGCACAGATGTATCATGAAAGATGCCCCAGCGAATTGCACCATCTCGTAGCCGCACCATTCGCAGAGCATGAATTGCTGTAATGAATTTCTCTGCTTGCTTTGGGTCAATATAATATTCAAGTGTGACTAAAACTGGCCCTTCTTCTGGTTGCAATTCAATTACTACTAGCGGTTCCGCCCGCCGTAATGCTGGGCCTAAATCAAGTTTTCCTGATAGCAAGCGGTAACGCCGTGCTGTGAATGTTCCCCCGACTAAGCCAATGGCAGCAACGAATAAGGCACTCGGCATTCCCCAATGTTCTGCCGCTACACCCCAAACAATGCTACCAATTGCTGAACCTCCTTGAAATACCATTTGATAAGTTCCTAGCGCCCGCGCCTGTACCCAAGCCGGAACCGCAAGCTGCACTGTAATATTCAAGCTGGATGTCATACTTGTCCAAGCAATTCCAGCCGCCACCAAAGCTAGCAACACCAAAGGTACGTTGTGAATGAATGCCAGTATTAATGTGGCAACTGCAAACACCAGAGTTCCTGCAATCACAACTCCATCGGCTGTCAGATGTTGCCGCACTCGTGGCAGCAAAATCGCACCGATAATCGCCCCAAATCCAAAGCTACCGAGTAGTAAACCATACCCACCTGCTCCCTGTCGTAAATCCTGCTGTGCTACCAAAGGCAGCAACGCTAATAACGCACTCGTGCAACTAGTTAAAACAGCCGCACGAATTAACACGGCTTGCAAAGCGGGAGAAAAGCGGACATAACGAATACCAGCCCGCATAGAACCTAATACTCGCTCTGTGGGGAGAGCGCTTTCGTAAAACGGTTTGCGCTGCCAACGGTAAAGGATAATAATCACCCCAATAAAGGAAAGGGCATCAATTAAAAAGACGACTCCCGCATTTGCAGCTACTAGTATAAAACCTGCGATCGCAGGGCCAACTGCTCTTGCAATATTAAACCCAGCACTATTTAAAGCAATAGCAGCTATAAGTTCCGATCGCGGTACTAATTCTGGTACAATTGCTTGCCAAGCTGGGCCATTCATTGCCGCTCCCATGTTCAGCAAAAACGTCAGCGCCAACAGTGACCACGGCGTAATCGTACCTGCAAAAATTAATCCACTCAATATCAGTGCCGCAACCAGCATCCAGGCTTGCCAAAACAGCAGTAACCGACGGCGATCGAAAATATCTGCCGTTGCTCCGGCTGGTAGTCCTAACAGCAGCACTGGTAAAGTTGCGGCTGTTTGCATGAGTGCCACCAATAGGGGAGAGGTGGTGAGAGAAGTCATTAGCCAAGCTCCCGCCGTGTCCTCCATCCAACCGCCAATGTTGGAGACAATTGAGGCAATCCAGCGATCGCGAAACAAAGATTTACGGAGCGGACTCCAAGCAGAGGTTGTCATGACTGCGCTATGCACATATTTACTTCAGCATTCGAGGAACGGGGTAATGGCAAGACACCCACCCTACAAGAAGAAGTAGTTGAGTATTTTTTATGCAGTCTTCATGCTACGCGTAGTTTGTTTTTTTGCAGTAGTACGCGCAGCGGACGCAAAGGAAAAGAAGATATGCTTAACTGAACTGTATTACCTATGGAGTACTAGTTGGAGTTGGGGTACTAGTTGGAGTTGGGGTACTAGTTGAACTTCCAGGATTAGCAATAGCACGAACCTGTTGCAGATGTTCTTGGAGGGTTGGTAGTGCTTGAGCCGCAAATGCTTTCACGTCTGGATCTTGTCCTTTTTGAGCTTCATTCTGAAATTCGGAGACATCTTTTTGATGACCTCGAAGCATCTCATTTATATATGCTTGATCGAATTTAGTACCAGAAAGCGCGGATAAGCGTTGCTCGGTTTGCTGATTTGTCCTACCGATAGTAGTTGGCAACGTGATACTTTTTTGAGTGGCTAACTGTTTGAGTTGATTATTCACCTGGGTATGATCTTGAACCATACGCTGTCCAAATTGTTTGACCGCATTGCTGCTTCCACGTTGTGATGCCAGTTGTCCTAGTCCGACTTCTGCTAAACCATCTTGAGCGGCATCAGTCACGAATCGTCTGTCTAAAGAACTGAGGTTATTTTGCCCTGATGTTCTTGGTGAGGTAGTTGGTGAGGCAGTTGGTGAGGCAGTTGGTGAGGTGGTTGGTGAGGCAGTTGGTGATGCAGTCTCAGTATTTTGTACAGGCACAGCAGATGGAGCTTCAGATGTATTCTGGTCATGGGGAGTAGTTGGTGTGCAACCAGTCGCCAGAGATAAGGCGATCGCTACTAAACCAGTAGAGAGTATTTTGAAGTTGGACATAATCAATGTTCTCCTTAGATAAAGCTATATTTTGAAACGTTGAATGAAAAACAAGTGCGATGGCATAACCGCCCGCTGGAAGCGATCGCACAGTAAGCTACAAACTAAGCCGATTAATGTGAACCAGATGCCGCCGATTTGTTAATTTAGCTACGATCATCTCTAGGTTTTATTCAGTAATTTACAGTTATGACTTATATGGATGTTTACCCCAGCCAAGCTGGATTCATGGCTGTACTATCATTTTGGGTTGTAGTTTTATATCGTTCGTACTGCCCTTTAGCTGCTGCCTCACGAGTACGCGCTAACAGTGCTGTAACTTGTGCTTGATCCATTGGCTTAAAGGTGCGGACTGCCTCAAACGCCTGGTCTAAGATTCTCGTGCTGTCGATGCCTGTAATTACTACTGACGTTGGCAAATTCATTGCGTAATGCAGACACTCGATTGCACTGACGGTGTTGCTTCTGAGAATGTAAGATTCTCCGATGGATTTCATTCCCAGCACACCAATGTTGTTTTTCACTAATACAGGTAAAACCTGATGTTCAAAACTTCTAAAATGGGCATCCATCACATTCAAAGGCATCTGCACGGTATCAAAACGGAAACCATTTTGTGCCGCAGTTTCCAACATTTGCAAGTGAATCTGAGGATTTTTATGTCCTGTGAAACCAACATAGCGAATTTTGCCCGCTTTCTGGGCTTCCAAAATTGCTTCCATTGCGCCACCAGGAGCAAATACGCGATCGGGGTCTTCAAAACGCAGTATTTCATGATGCTGCAATAAATCAATGTGATCAACCTGCAAATCTTTGAGCGATTCATCAATCTGCATTTTGGCAGCGCCTTTGGTGCGACCGTCAATTTTTGTCATCAGGAAAACTTTTTGGCGATAACCATCCTTAAGAGCATTTCCCATCCAACGGTGGCTACGTCCGTTGTTATAGTCCCAAGAGTTATCCATAAAGTTGATGCCGCGATCGATCGCACTGCGGATTAACTTGATACTTTCTTGCTCTTCTTGAATTTTTCCAATGTGATACCCCCCCAAGCCAATCACAGATACTTGTTCTCCAGTGCGTCCGAGGTTGCGATATAACATTTCACCGCGTCGAGTTGGAGTAGCTGAACTTTGGGCTAACAGTTGAGTATTTTCATCAACAGTTTTTGTTTGAGCGAGAATCGGTTGCAAAAATCCTTCCGAAACTGCAAGTCCTGCTGCCACTAATCCCGAAGCAGAAGCAGTTTTTAATAAGCTGCGTCTACTGATTTCCATAATTGTCTCCTACAAGTAACAACAGGAATGAGCCGTATACTATCACAGCAATCTGACATGGAGACTCTAACTAAGGTGTGTTTTGAAATGTACTCCGCAAGATACATTAATAATGCAAGTCGATGCATTCACAATGCCAGTCGATACATTCACAATGCCAGTCGATACATTCCCAATGCCAGTCAATACATTCCCAATGCCAGCCGATGCATTCACAATGCAAGTCGATGCATTCACAATGCAAGTCGATGCATTCACAATGCAAGTCGATGAATTGCAAAAACTTACCCTTATTTAAGATTACCTAATTTAAATTTTGGTCTTACTGATGATAGATTTTTTGTTTTAATGGGTACATTAAATATAGATTATACTACTGTATCCATTTATGACTATCCAAGACATAACACGCCGTTTACGTCCTCAAACCATTAGTCAAGATATTGACTCATTCCACGGCTTGCAAACCGTCAGCACCTATAACACAACTCGTGCTGATGCCTCAGCTGCAAACTTACAGGAAGTTTATCAGACGATGTTGATTTCTCAGCAAACCGAAACTGAGAAACTAGCTTTATACCGTGCGGCGGCTGATGCTGCCCGATTAGCAGAGTGGGAATTTCATAATGCTGTATTAGCGATGAAAGAAGTTGTACGCGGGCAATATGGCTCAGATAGCGATCAAGCTCAAGCAGTAGGACTGAAGAAAAAATCAGACCGCAAGCGTCCTTCGCGTAAAAAAACAGTTGCGATCGCGTAACTACCCGCCGGAAGCGATCGCAAGCTAATCAACTTGATTGAGTTTGAAAATTAGCGATGCCTACGGCTGGCTACGCCTACGCATTTGCAGTATTTGGCGTTGCAGTTGATGAGAGATGCGATCGCGCTGTTCTGTAGCCGATCCTATACCTCAGTTGAATGATCAAGATAATCAGGAAGCTTATCTATTAGGTTTCCTTCTGTAGTGTGCCCTTACAGGGGTTCCATCTTCTCGAGTATAGGCATCAATATATACATAATCACTTTGATTAGAAATCTTCTCATATTCTTTTACTGAAACTGTTTTTTTGGTCGCAACTTGTTTAACAGATGGTTGTGGTGTTTTATAGGTGAGGCTAGTAGATTGCGCTCGATTAGTCTGGGAAAGATTTTTTATTTGTTCCCTTAAGCTAGCTATTTCATTTTGTTGCTGCTGATAGTGTTTATATAGTGTCTGGTATTGTAATTGCAACTCTGATTTCTGAGAATTCAATTGAGACTTTTCGCTTTGTAAGTTCTCAACGTCAGATTCCTTGCTTCGGGCATAAACAACAATATCTTGAATTCTTTTCTGTAAATCTGATTTCTCTTGATTCAGTTGAGACAATTGATTTTGTAAGTTACTAACTTGAGCTTTTTTTTCTCGATCAATCTCTCTTGAATTCTGAATGTCTCTTTGGAAATTAGATATTGAATTTTGCAAGCTATCTATTTGAGCTTGTTTTTTTTGAGCTAACTCTGTTAAATCTTGGGTGTTCTTTCGTAAAACAGCTATATCAGCATCACGCTCAGATATAGCTTTATGTAAAGCAGAGATATTTTTAGTAAGATTAGAAATTTCCTGTATACGCTTATTTAAATCGTTAGTATTATTTTGTCTACTTCTAAGTAAACTGTTAAATTGCTCAGATAAAAGATTGATTCGAGAACGCAACTCGTTAACGAGTGCTTGATAACTACTATCAGTTCTAGACCTGTCAGATCCTAAAACCAGTTTTGCTGATAAAACCTTGATTAAATCATCAATTTTATAAGCAAGACGAAGACGATATGGACTAATATGATTAGCGTTTTGTGCTATTTCTACAGCTATTCTTTCAATTACTTGTGAAAGAATAAATTGTGAGGATTGCTTGCTTCTTGCAAAAATAACTAGATTAGTTACAATTGTATCGAGTCGTTCATAATCCTTTTCAGCCTGACTAGCTAAAAGAGAACGAGCGATCTTCTGTATACCTGCAAAAACTTGGTATCTCTTAGGTTTTCTAGGTTCTAATTCTTGGGTAATTTCGCTTCGTTTATATTCTAATGCCTCAAGTGTCCTTGCTATTTTTTCAGGATTTGCAGTAGGATCTTCACCGAAACGTTCTAAGATACCTTGGTAAAGCCAAGCTTGAGATTCTAACTTATTCAGTTTTTGAACTTGCTGTTGATTATCTGCTTGAGAGAATATATCTGTTTTTTGTAACTTTTGTTGTAAGCTGTTAATCTTTGCTGAAATAGTACCTTTGAAACAAGCAAGCAATAACTCTAAGGCTTGACCAAAAGGAAAAGAATAGTCAGCCAACCAACCAAAGAAAACCCAGAAAACTAGAGAACCTATCAGAAATACGACTACTTTAACGTAGTTGTAAAACCTGTTAAGTAAGTTTCTATTGTCTTCCAGGTCTGAACTTTGTAGGTCAAAGTAAAACTGATTAACGAAAAAGTTGCTGACCTATTTGTTGACCTATAACTGTACCAGGATTGTTATTAACGTTGAGGTTTACACCTGATTGAGTATTCTGAGAGACATTAGAGGTATTCTGTATCTGCTGGTACTGACTAACTAGTCTCTCTAAGTCCTCTTGAAATGTTTTGTCAGATTCAGCTTCACTCACAAGCGCAGCTTCTAAAAGCTTTGGTTCTTGTTTAGCCTTCTCAAGCTGAAGTCTCCCTTGAAATCTTGCTTTCAAGAAATCTAAGATATCTGCTCCAGCTTTCTCTAAAGTACCACCTGTAGCTTTATCAAGTGCATAAAGTACTATATTCACTGCTTGCAAAGCCAGCACAGATAAATCCATGTCTGTAGTAATCCTGATTTAATCCCTATCAATTTATAGCACATTCCTACAAAGTCTCCCACAGAAAACAGAGTTAAAAAGCGATTGTATTGACGACCGACAATGCGATCGCATCTCTTATAAACCGATGCAATCGCGTCATTCCTGAAAGCTCAACGGCAGCAATTAATCTCTTGCGCTCATATCTTGCATTTTCTGATTGCTCGGACGCTCCAACTCCAAATCATCCCAAGAAACTGGATCTTCTACTGGTTCTAAATGAGTTGTAACGTGAGTTGAAGGCAGCACCCCAAGAATAGCAAGCTCAATTGCCTCGCATAAATCATGCCCTTGTTGCACTGTCCAAGATCCAGGCACAAGAACATGAAAGGAAACAAAGCGGCGGGTTCCAGCAGTACGGGTTCGTAAGGCATGAAATTGGATATCTTGACGTTTGTACTCGTTAAGGATGCTCTTAATTGCGTCAATTTCTTTTTTAGGCAAAGCTGCATCCAGTAACGCGCTACTGGTTTCCCGCAGCAAACGAAATCCTGTCCAAGTAATATTTGCTGCTACTATCAGCGCGACAATTGGATCGAATACGAGAGTGCCTGTTAGCTTGACGAGTAAGATTCCAACTATCACACCACCCGAAGTCACCACATCGGTAAACAGATGGTGAGCATCAGCCCTCAGTGTAATGGAACGCAACCGTCGCCCTGCTCGTAGCAAGATAAAGGCAACAACGCCGTTGATTGCGGTTGCAAATAGGGAGAGTGTCAACCCGAATCCTAACTGTGTTAATGGTTCTGGATGCAACAAGCGTCCCCAAGCTTCAACAGCAATGCTAATCGCTGCCACTATAATCAACGCACCTTCTGCACCACTGGAGAAGTATTCGGCTTTAGAATGCCCAAAGGCGTGTTCGGCATCGGCTGGTTTATCAGCGTAGGTCAATGCCCATAAAGCGACCAATGCAGCTAGGAGATTTACAATTGATTCAATAGCATCTGAAAGCAAACCTACTGACCCGGTTAGCTGGTAAGCGCCGAATTTTAGGGCAATAGTGATGATTGCCGCTGCAATCGACAAGAAAGCGTAGGATCGGGCTGTTGGACTACTCATCTCGGTCACGGACGTAATTACAGTGATTCCCAGATAAGAGTACCAAATTTTACTTGACTGGTCATCAGTCCTGAGTCTTCTACTGATTGATATTTCAAGACGCGATAAATCCAAGACGCGATAAATCGCGTCTCTACAAGTCTCTACAAGTGTATTGGTTGACAACGCGTCCTAGATTCGGGTCTATTACCGCATGTTTCATTAGCGCCATTAAATCATTAGACATCTCCATAAATTAAAGATGCGTTACCCAGAACCCTTGTAGAAACGTAGTACTGTTATGTTTATACATTCTTTTTCGGAGATGTCTATTGTCTAATTTGGCTCACGGCTGACATCTGCATTGACAACTAACAGAGGATTAGTACTGATACCACGCACAAAAATATCTACACAGGTTTCGATATAGTCCTCACAGCTATAGTTGCCTTGATTGAATTTGACAGTGCGGCATAGCATTCCAGCTAACAACATTCCTGTAAACATATCCACTGCCGGAAACGGATCGAGGTCTGCTCTAACAGTGCCTCGTTTCTGACTCGATTGCAGGTAAGCTACAAGTTTCTCCCCTAATGGCTTGGCAGCTTCTTGAATCACTTGTTTGGCTGCCTCAGGATGACGTTTGGCTTCTCCAATGAAGGTACGAATTAAGTCTTCCTGTGCCTCTAGCATCGTATTGTAAAGATAGGCATACTGTCTTAAATCAATTTTTAGATCCTGCGTCCAGGCTTCGGGATGTGCAAGGGCTTCTGTCTGGAGTGCCAAAGCATTTTTCATTACTGCTCCCAGAAGTTGTTCTTTGCTAGCAAAGTGGCGAAATAAAGTCACCTCATTCACACCAGCAACACGGGCTATTTCACGGGTAGTTGCTCCTTGAACACCTAAACTAGCAAATACCTGCAAGGCAGCTTCTATCAAACGTGTACGGGTAAGAGTTGATGAACGGATGGTTTTATGCATTGATGCTGGCAAGTACTTACTTCAATAATATGTTATGTAGAAAAGGCGGTTGTAACTTGGGAAAAAAATAATCGTGATGCCAGCATTTTTAAAGTTATTAAAAATCTTTACCCTCTCAAATTGATTTCGGTGCAGGAGCTAATGGTTTACTCATTTTAGTAACTGGAACAACTATCCCACTTCTTAAATAATGAGGCGCTCTTTGGATGGCAGTAAATCCCAGTCGTAAATAAAACCCTTCAGCATAAAGGCTAGCAGTTGTAATTACCTCACCTACCCCTTGCTCAGTTGCTTCATCACAAAAATGTTGAACTAAAGCACGGCCAATCCCTTTTCCTTGATATTTAGGATGGACGTACAGCCCGATTAGTTCATCAACAATGAAACTAGCAAAACCTACAACGGCATCTCCCTCGATCGCAACCCAGTAAGTTTCCACTTTCATACTTTTCAAGATATTTGAACCATCAGCTTTGTTGCGGTAATAACGCCAAGCTAAAAGTTCTTTTTGGGTGTAAAAAGTTGCAGGCAGAGCTTTGATAGCAGCAATATGAATTGCACTCAGCGCCCAGGCATCTGTTTCCTGGGCAGGTCGAAGAGAGATTTCGTTAGCGCTCATAGGTTCAGGACTGGCATTCAGATTATACCATTTTGGATTTTAGATAGTAGTTTGCAATTGAGTCACAACTCGCTGGACAATTTGTCTTCTGATTTCTTGAAGATTGTGACTCGCAGCGGTAACTTGAGCAAGTACAGCCGCAGGGGCAGTTTGGGGAGAACCACTGTTAAAGGGCGGTTGAGGATTGTATTCGATCGCTAGTTGAATTCCTTGGGCGATCGCTTCCCCAAATAACTCAGCAGCGATCGCTAATCCAAAATCAATGCCAGCTGTCACACCGCCGCCTGTAATTCGATTGCGATCGATGACAACTCTTTCTGTAACTGTCTCAACTCCCAACATCTCAAGCAAATCCAGCGATCGCCAGTGAGTAGTGGCGCGATAGCCCTGAAGTAACCCCGCCGCCGCCAGCAGCAAAGAACCAGTGCAGACAGCTGTAACGTAGCGGGCTTGTTTACCTTGGGTTTTGAGAAAGTTGAGAAACTTTTCATCTTCCATTTTGGCATTAATACCTGGGCCTCCTGGCACAAATAACACATCTAAGGCTGGGGCTTGAGCAAAGGTGGTGTCAGGTAAAAAGGTGAGGCCGCGATCACTCCGAATTGGTTCGAGTGTTTCCGCTAGCAGATATAATTGCACCTTTGGCAATTTGGCAAAGACTTCATAGGGCCCCGTGAAATCTAACTGTGTCAAATTTGGGAACAATACTATTCCAATGGATAGAAAAGGAACTTGTTCTATAGCAGTCATTATTTATACCCTTGTTCACGAAAATCTTGATTCAGTTACTCCCCCAACCTGCCCAATAGTATAGCGCCTGAAATATAATCTACGGTAATTTTATTCTGATAAAGTATAATAACTTCTAATTACCAGTAAACCTATCGACAAACCGTATATTATGGATAAAGCAATAAAATAATCGGCTTCAAAAGACTAATTTTGAAGTAATCAAGCAATATCTTGTGATATTTAGCTAATTTTGGGGTGTTTATTTTGAATATCTTCTCAAAGCTTGCTCCCTTAGAGTATTAACCAAGCCAGAAGACATTAGAAAGTTAAAAGGAGTGAATGTGATCAACGCCATACAAATTAACGAAAACTTGACAACTACAGGACAAGTCATACCGAAACAGCTTGAGCAAGCTATTCAAGAAGGTTTTAAATCGGTTCTAAATTTGCGATCGCCTGATGAATTAGGATTTTCTAAGGATGAGCAAAAAATAGCAGAAGCATTAGGGCTGTATTATCAAAATGTTCCACTCAAGGTGGATCTAAAAAATTTAAATGAAGAGGTGATTACCAAAATCCTCACGACACTCGAACAAATCCCTAAACCAGCAGTTGTGCATTGTGCTGCTGGGATGCGCTCAACTGGAATTGCACTGTTGAGTATCGCTATCCAGGAAGGATTAACACCAGAAGAAACCCTAGCAAAAGCTAAGAATCTTGGCTTTGGATTCTTTGAACATGCTGGTATTAGTCCCCGATTGAAGCAATTATTTGTGGACTACGTTAACAAACACGCAAAGGTAGCTGTACCTGCTAGTTGATTTGAGGTGTTAGTGATTTCTAATTGTTATGTCCTAATAGATCAATACAGTTCACAATAAGCAACAAAACACTTGTAGAGACGGCGATTTATCGCGTCTCGAAAACCCAAAATTGTTGCCAGTAGCCCTTAACCCAAGCGTATTGCCTAATAGACTAGACATTTGCTATACAAATCATTGAATTCAGAATTTAGAATTCAAAAGTCAGAATCAAGATGCTCTCTACGAGACGCTGCGCGTGGCTTGTTTCTTTGCAGCGGTAGCGAGTTGCACAGAATTCAATTCTGTTAGCGGATAGCTAAGGTTTAGCCATTCTGTTTCCTGACTCCTGAATTCTTTATTGTTAAATTAAAAACTGCTCTTGCTGAAAGTAGACAAGAGCAGTTTTTAATTGCAAAGCCCAAAATAATAATTTAGGCATCTTCAAGTTCAAATTGAGCCACCGTAACGGCGTTCAAAGCGAAAGCTAAAACTAATGGCATCGGCGACTGAAACCAAAAAGTAAAGAAAACAGCTAAAATTGTGCCAAACACCGCGGACATTGACCACAATCGTTCTTCAAAAGTCAGTCCATTTTCGGCTTTAATCAATCTGAGAGCATGAACTGGAATCGGTTCTGGCATTACCCCACCCGGAGGGAAAGCCCAGAAGTTATTACGTCGCTCGACAAACAAATCTGTCCAGCCATTCTCTTGGCACCATGCCTCAATCCATTGAAGTGAGTAATGATTCATCATCGGGTTTGGGAGTTCGGTTTGTGGAAGTTGTGTACTTGGTGAATGTCAACTCTTGGAGATTCCTGAAGAACTAACTAATCGCTATAAAATTAACGCTAATTATCGAACTTTTAAGCTTTGTTAAGCAATTGAGACGCATATAATTACGCTAAAACCTTGCTTTCATTAATTAAAAGACTAACAGTGGATCGGGGCTATTGAATTTAAAAGACAACAAACTTTACTTGAAAAATTGAAAGTCAAGAATTGTAAATAAGTCGGTGAGTATTACTGCTTAAAAGACTCTTTATATCTTGAAATTGCAATCTAAAAATGAAGAATTGTGAACAAATCAACAAACTTCACCAATAGCGTATCCCGACAATAAAGCAAGCCTTGTCTGCGACATTGTAGAGAAGCAACGAGACTTCAGTTATTTTTCAAACTGAGTTAAATTAGTTTTCTCTCTCAAGAGCGATGATTTAAAGTTATATACCTTTCTGAAGATAAATAGAATCAAAGTCAAAGTAGGAGTAAAGTATATGAGCAAATAAAAACTTACTTGAATCAGAGCAAATATTATATGTTGAGTATAATTTGGGGCATTGTTGTTGTACTGGTTGTTTTTTGGGCATTAGGACTGACACTTCATATTGCGGGAAATTTAATTCATGCAGTGTTGCTTTTAGCCATTGCCCTTGCTATCTATAATTTTTTCAAAGCGCGTGATGTGTGAATTTGGCTGCTGATAAGGGGTATGACTCGAAACAACAACGTGCGAGTCTACGCAAACGGGGGATTCGACCCCAAATACCAAAAAGGGTTTGGAAAACTAAGAAAACATATTGGTAGACCCATCAAGATATCTGTCACGAGATACCAGCAAGAACGTTGTTTTGCTTGGTATCAACGTAAATATCGTCGTTTAGTTGTTCGCTGGGAACGTCGAAAAGTATATTTTGATGCATTTCTTGATCTTGCTTCTATTCATATCTTGGATTCAAAGAGTTTTATTAGTGGGATAGGTTCATGCAATGGCAGGCTTATGTGAAGCAATTGAAGATTACAACCCAATCTGGGATGAAACTCGACTCGTAACCGAAGCTGCATTGTTAGGAAGTGCAATTGAGCATGGGCTATCAAAAGACATGATTATCTTGAAAAATAAGATTATTGGAGGAGGCGGAGAGTTATCTACGAATAATTGAAAACAATATACGTAATCGAGTGTTCCACTGGCAGCGTTCTGATGTATTGAACACTAGTAACCATACCATGACAATGTAAATGAGCTCAGTCAACCCTATTTCAGCACCCAATCCAAACCATCCCCAAGGGGTGTGGCTTCTGGCAATCCACCAGACTGCTAAACCATAAGGAATAGCAACTGCCAATGGTCGAGCAACTGCTAAAAAAAGTTGTCTCAATGATGTACCAAAAACAGATCGAAGTAAAAGGGGAAACCACCATAGACTAACAGTCACAAAAGCAACAAAAGTACCCAGGAGAGGGCCTATCATCCCAAACAAGTAAGTGCAGACAATACTGATGACTACATTTATTAATGCTGAAACTGTAGTAGGCAGTATCACTTTTGCGACATTTCCAGTACCGCTAAAACACCACCCCCAGAGGGACAAAAGCCCTAGTAGAAATCCATTGCTGGTAGCAAGCAAGGTAACGCCAGTACCACCAAAACGGTCTTGTCCAACCCATAACTGAATAAAGTAAGAGTTATAAGCCGCGATCGCCACCATAAAAGCTAGTCCCATCACTGCTACTAACTGCGTTAATTCAATCAAACGGGCGTTAAACTTTTCTCGTTCTCCTTTAGCATGGAGATCGGCAAGAGCAGCCCAAGTAGCATTACCAATGCCTTGTATTTGTGTTTGTGCCAGCATCGCCAGACGTTGGGTAATAAAAAACGGCACGATGCTTGCTGGACCAAGAGTGTAGGAAATGATAATATTATCAGTAAACAAGCCAAACTGGCCTGAAATATTTAAAACCAATGTAGGCCAGTTCAATTGCCAAAGTTGTTTCTCAATCGGAAATTGAGATTTGCGATCGCCAACAGCTATAAAAACATCTGGATAGCGGCGCAGTCCTTCCCAACACATTAATAATTGAAAAGAAATATTGCCCAAAAAAATAGCCAAATATTGCCCAGGAATGCCAAATCCAGCCCTTGCCAAGAGTAATGCTACACCAGTGATTAGGAGGTTTTGAAATCCTAAGAAGGCGTTGGCAAAATAACTGCGTTGGCTGGCATCTGCTAAGAAGCGAAAGGGGGTTAAGGGCAGTAAAAAAATACTCATCAATCCCAACCAATAGCCCTTTTGAACTTCGCCTACTAACACTCCTTTGACGGGTACTAGATGAGTGATGAAACAGCCCAGCACAACTCCTAGCAGCCCCATGATTCCCATAATTCGTAGATAAGCCCTGATACCGGTAGCTAATGTGAGGCGGACTTGTTGGCGATCGCCAAAACTCACTGCTTTAGCCAACAGTGCCAGCAATGAGCCACTAATGCCCAGTTCTAGGAGATGAAGATAATTTCCCCAATCACTAGCAGCGCGAAAAGCTCCATAGCGCTCATCGTTCAGCCAACTCAGTAGTAGGGGTGTGCTGACTAAACCTACACCCACTGTTATCACCTGTAACATAAGTCCAGTGACAAAGTTAACTACTGAGCGTTGAGTTCTATGCATTTGGCTTGTACGAAATCCATTGAATATTAGGAAGAATTACAGAATGGCTTGTTGTAATGCTTAAGTTATTGAATTTTAAATTCTAGATTTATCAGTCCACCACACATTTTCTCGAACTACTCGTGCAGGAACTCCAGCTAACAAAGAATGAGGTGGACAAGATTTATTGACAATTGCTCCAGCAGCAACAACTGACCCCTCGCCAATTGTCACGCCCTTTAAAACAGTTACATTACACCCAATCCATACATTATCTGCAATTACAATTGGGTCTGAATAAGGTGGTAAGCCAAATCCATGCCCATCATCATCAATTACGCTTACTCCAAAGGATATAGCACAGTTTTTCCCAATAGAAATTGAATTTTGAGCAGCTATTTTACTGCCATCAGTGATATAAGAATTACTTCCTATTGTCAGTTTGGCGGAATGTCCAACACTCAATTTTACACCCCGTCCTATGATGGCTCCATCTAAGAAAATTGTTGCGTTAGAATCGCAAGCAATTACAGTGGTATCATTTCTTGGAGTCGATGCACCTAATAAAGATATTCCGATGGAGCAAACTTCGTCAGAAGGCTGAACAATAATATCTGAAGATAAACTTAGTTGAATTCTACCTCGACATATAAACATACCTGCTTTTCCTGCACAACGGTTTAGATGCCATTGTGCTATCCAATTAACATCCGAGGCTCTACAAATCAAACGGTATACCATAGAAGTCTATTAGGTAAGATTTAGCTTAGAAGCAATCAAAATTATATTATCAGCGTAATCAAGACCTAGAATGCGAGTAATCATATATCTCGTTACCAAGTTTAAAAATTGCTGTCTCCAGGTTTGTCTTTCTGGTTCAAAAACAACTCTGTATCCTTCAACTTGCAAGCCCATACAAGTTAAATAAGCCCATAAATCATTGATATTGTAACAATGAAGATGAGTCATGTCTGAAGCCAATGGACTTCTTATACAACGTCCATTAGGAGTTTGTATAAATAAGACACCATTTGGAGCTAGTAAATCAATCAGTTTATGAATCAGACTTAAACCTTCTTTGAGTTGTAAGTGTTCGATCACATCTAGACATAAGATAGCTGAGTATTGATATGTTATTTCATCTAAAGTTGTATATGTATATTTAAATTCTTCTCCTATATCTTGTGTATGATAAATCTTTGAATAACCTGCTTGCTTAAATTTTTGCATGATTTTTAAGTCTCCTGCTCCTACATCAAGAACAGTATTTTGGCTTTTTATTTTACTGAAAATAACTTTCTCAACTTCACAAAGCTCTTGTGAAACCCACCACCTAATTAGAGGAAATTTTGGTATTTCTGATTGTAATAATTCTTTTCTTTTCCAATAATTCAAATAAACTAGATTCGATTGCATATTATTTATAATAGTTGTTTATACACTTGTTCAGTTTGTCGAGCGGTGATTTGCCAATTAAAATGCTGGCTGCGCTTTTTAGCTCGATTGACTAAATGATTGTAATAAGATTTATCGCCTGTTAATCGTTTTAACAAATTCACTAATTCTTTAATCTCATAAATAGAAAAAGTCTCGCCACCATCGCCTAAAACTTCTGGCAAGCAAGTAGCTTTTGCTGCAAAAACTGGACAACCAACTACCATTGCTTCACAAAGTTGCAGACCGAATCCTTCGTATTTACTGGGGTAAACAAAACAAAGTGCCTCACCATAAAGTGCTGGAATATCTGCATCATTTACCCAGCCTAAGAGTTTTAATCTGTCTGCAATACCTAGTGATTTACCCAATTCCGATAATGTATCATGCTGATCGTCTTTAGCACCAGCAAGTACCAAATCTACATTATCTAAATTAGCTTGTGCAAAGGCATTAATCAAAAAGGGAATATTTTTACGTTCTTCCCAGCCACCAACATAGAAAATATAAGGAAGTTGTAATTGATATTTACTACGAACTCGTAAGCGTTCTACCTTAATTAAAGCCTGCTCAAAACCTGAACTAGCAGCTTCATAAATAACTGTAATTTTACCTTCTGGAATCTGTAAATATTTAATAATATCTTGTTTTGAGTGCTGACTGACAGTAATAATATGCTCTGCCCTATTTCTGGCAACCCAATGATAGGCTTTAGTTTTTATATTTGCCAAACTAAACTGTTTATACCAAGGTCTATCTTGACAAGAATAAACTTGGTCTATTACATCATGTAACGTTAGTATACGGGGACAAGGACTTGACCAAGGAAGACCAAAGTTTATTGGACAGTGTAGGATATCTACCTTGTCTTTTTCACATTGCTTTGGCAACCAATATTGCTCCCAGCAAACATAGCGCATAAAGGGAGCAATACGTATTTGGTAACTGTCTTTTGGTAACTTTGCCAAATGGCTTCTATGCAACGGCTGATCTGAATATAGAAAAAGCTTTATATGTAATGAAGATAACTCAAGCAAAAGATTAACAGTATAACGATTCCAACCTCTAAGTGTAGGGGAGCTTAAGAGTCTAGCGTTGAAAGCAACTTTCATAATCCTTATAAAATTAATTTAACTGAAACTGAATTTTCAATTTCTTAGCAATTTTTACATGTAGATAGCATTCTAAAAAGTAAGCAAGTAATAATGAAAGTACGGCAGCAACTATATTAATAGCCCAGACTAAAAAGATGGTGTGAACATCATTCAAGTTTAAGAAGCGATAAACAATAATTATAAGTGGATGATGTATGGCATACAGAGCATAGGAAAAAGAAGCAATATTTGTCAATTTTTTAAACCAACTAATTGGAATTTTTCTAAGCAGTAAGGTAAATGGTAAAAGCAAAATAAAAAAGCCCACTGATTGATAACCAAATTGTAATCCTTCTAAAGAATCAAATGTATGTTGTTGCCAAGCATAAGCGACAGTAATAACTTCAATTAAAAAAATTACAAAAAAAGATAAGTTATACCAATAGAGTTTACTCTCTACTATTAATGCAGCTACTATTGAAGTAACCAATGTTGTCAAAAGGATATCAGGAAGAACAGAAGATGATGTTCCATATTTATCGATAGCCATCTTCAATATATTTTGAGAGGAAAAAGCACCCAGAAGAAGGCATGAAGAAAAAAAACTATATGATATAAAACGTTTAGATATTAATTTTAAATTTTCTATGTTCTGAGCTAACCAAAGACCACTGAGCCAAAGTGTAAAATATCCTAATATTTCAAATGGATGAAATCTAAAAATAGCTGAAAGTATACCTGATATAATACATGTAATTATTGCTTTATGAATTTTTATATTGAAATTCCAAATTATTAAAAATAATAAATAAAACATAAACTCATAGTGAAGTGACCACAAAGCAAGATTGTTATTAATCACAGGTACTAACCACCCTTGCAGAAAGAGTAAATGACCTACAATATCTAATAAATTATAGGTACTTTCTGTAAAAATGAATGTTAAAAATAAAGCAAACAAATAAATTGGATACAGACGAATTAACCTTCTAATAACATAGCTTTTTGCTTCTTGCCATGTAAATTTCTGGGGAGTAGTATAACCAATTACAAAACCAGATAGAACAAAAAATATCAACACTGCGATATGCCCAAATGAAGCAATGGACTTAAAAAATAATGATGGAGAAAAATCAATGTTATGTGTAAACCAATAGGGTCCATTAATTAAATGAGTCGTTAGAACTACTAAAGCACAAATAGCTCTTAGTCCATCTAGCTGTTCAATCCTTTGTTTTCCTAATGCTTGAAATATTGAAGGGTTTTCCATATAAGTTACTTCTCCATTGCCTGATAAACTTGTTCAATTTGCGCGACTGTTATTTGTGGACTACAATAACTTTCAAGCAACTTTCTAGATTTTAATCGTCGTTCCTGTTGCAAAGATGGGTTATTCAATAACTCTACAGTCCGTTCAATCAGACCTTGGTCATCCTCGCAAATTCCAGCGTGAACCCCATCACAAGCTGGGATACCTTCTATACCATTAGATGTAGTTACAACTGGTGTACCTAAAGCAAAAGCTTCCATCACTTTAACTTTCATTCCGCTGCCTGCAACAGGTGCATATAACATCACATCTGTATTAGCAAAGTAGGGTAAAGTATCTGGTACATCCTGGTAAATTTCTAAGTCTTCTATCTGAGCAAATCCTGAAAGGGCATCTTTAGCAAACCGCCCAACAATTTGCAGTCTGGCATTAGGAACGCGGCGTTTAATTTCTGGCCATAACTGAGTTATAAGTCTCTCAGCAGCAGAATAAGATGGTGCCCAGTTAAATCCACCAATCAACCCGACTACGGGTTGCTGGTTTATCTGTTTTTGTTCAACAAATGGATAGAACGACAACTCAATTCCTAATGGAACTGTATGAATCTGAGCTTTAGAGTTAATTTGTACAATATGCTTTGCTAAACGTTCTGATAATGTAATTATTCTGGGAAATGCCTTCAGCAATTTCTGCTCCGCCCGATAGGTGAGAAACCGTCTAAAGCGAGTTTCTAGAGAGTTGTTATATTCAAAGGCGCAGTCTAACGAAAATAAATAATGAATATTAATTACTGCTCGTTTCAAATGTTGGATTCCTAGCCAACCACTCCAAATATCTTCTAAATGAAGAATGTCGTAAGGTTTAGTAAGTTCTACAGCTAAATCTTGTTGTAATTCCGAACTGAATACATAGGAATAAGGACGCTGTAAAGTCTCAGCTTTTGCTATTATTCCTTGCCTATTTAGGATGAGATAGCAGCGCAAATCATAATCAGTTTTCGGAAAAAGAGTATTGACTTCAGCAATTTCTTCTAATTCTTTACAAGCAACAAATGCAGTCACGCTATGTCCATGTTCAACTAAACCTTTAAATAAGACATAAAACCATCGAGCTACCGCATTACCAAATGGTAACGGTGGTACAGGCATAACTAGCAGAATCCGTAATAATTTCATTTTTTACCTATTTAGTATATGAGTCAAGTTTATTTTTTTGTGGTAACTCACGCTATTTACTAGTGAAATTGCTTAGGCTATAAAATAACTAAAGTATAGGTATTTTATATTTAGGAAGTTGGCTTAAAAATAAAATTATTTATGTAATTTTGTTGAAAATCTGTTTCCAAAAATTTATTTTGTTTAAATTTTATACTAAGATAAAAATTAACTGTTGCTGTCAAAGAATCTTTTTATATAAAGCTGCATTCATATCCCAAATCAAGCATGTGTTCAAAGACATCTTCTATAGATTTACCATTCAGATGTTTTTGCTCAACTTCCATGAAAATTATAGGCTCTTCTGTAATAATGGTATTATGAGGGCCTTCACTTACTTTAGTTTCATAACCTTCAACATCAATTTTCATAAAAGAAACATCTTTAAACTTATAATCATCAAGCTTGCCAACTGGAATATCGATACTTATCTGTTCACCTTTTATCTCTCTGAAGCTACCTAATCCCCTAACTAACTGTGAGTAATCACCCAGACTGGTAGGAACGTGTAAAGTTAATGAACCATTAAAATTAGCTAAACCAACGTTGTGGACACTAATATTACAAGCAGATGTTTGACTATAAAATGGTATATTTTCAGTACACCAAGATTTAGTTTCAAAAACTTCGATAGTATCATATATTTGAGCAAGTGCATAACTATAGATACCTACATTTGCCCCTATATCCATTGCCCGTTTGCAAGTACCTATTAGCTGCTCAAGATAAAAAATCTCTTTTTCTAGTCTGTTTCTAATTTTATGATATTGGTATTTAATTGGGAGACGTAATGATTTGGGAAAAAACTTAATTAAAGTTTTTTCAAATTTCATAATTTTTTCTAAAAAACTAGTATATTGTTTTCAATTGTTTGCAAAATAGACTTTGCCATATCGTCCCAACTATAGCTTCGTAATTCTTGTGAAAGGGAAGATACTAATTGGCTGTAATGTTCTTTATTCCACCGCCAATTTTGAAGTTGCATTGCCAAATCAACAGCGTTCTCAGGATTAGGAATCAACAACTCTCTCAACTGCAATGGATAGCGTTCCGCAACTCCAGCCATGATACTGATTATGCTTGGTAAACCACAACAGAGAGCTTCATGTACTCCCAAGCCATAAGCTTCATAACGACTAGGGGCAACCAAGCAATCAGCGGCCCGTAATAAATTCGGAACATCAGTACGAAAGCCCAGGAAATGAATGCCGGAACTGATGCCTGCAACAGCAGCACGGTGCTGCCATAATGTAAGTTCTGCGCCAACCCCAATTACTACCAACTCAGCATCCCAATCTGGTAAAGCACACAACTGTTGCCAAGCTTCAAAAAGTGTATCGAATCCTTTACGGCGATCGCCTAAAGCACCAATAAATACTACGATTGCTTTGTCAGTAGGCCATCCTAGCTGCTGACGCAGTGCTACACGCTCTTTTTGTGTAGCTGGATAAAAGACTTCTGGATCGATGCCATAGTAAACTTTGTGGAGGCGTTGCCCAGGAATCCCCAATCTCTCCATCAAATCTCTTTTTGTCCTATCTGAATTAACGATAATTATCCGCGCGGATTCTAAAGCTTGTCGTTCAGTTTTCAAAAAGAGTCGATGAGAGATTAAACCTTTCAAGCGATATAGCCACCCAGTTGAATTGTGAGGTCGATAAGCTGCATGAACGTAATGCACCCAGTTGATATCTCTCCATTGGCAGTTACCTCCATTTACTAGCACTCTTCCTTCTGCATTTGCTAGACGTTGCGCTAAAATACACCCCATTCTATTCAGTAAGGGACTGCTAAATAAATAAGATTTGGCTATCTTAGGTACCCGATGAAATTTAACATTGGGGTAAGCTAACAACTCATTCGCTACGTGATGGGCTAGGAGATGTACCTCTTGCCCTTGCCTTGCTAAGTAGTCAGCTAAAGCAAAATTGGCTCTGTCCATCCCACCTGTTCTAACAAAATCAGCTGTTACCAACAGATAAGACTTCATACTTGAATAGTTTTTAAGAGTTTATTATTCACAATTTCGCTGTTGCGAGCAGTCACAAACAGTAAGGCATTCAATAACCAAAACTCCATCCCGCCCTGACTCATAAATAGAGGGTAGTTGAAAGTAAGCGCCACAGCACCAATATTATAGGCAAAAATCAAGCCACCCCAGAGTGCAAAGTCACCCAATTGGCGATTGGTAGCAATATTCCAAGCAGTTTGACACGCCAAATAAAGTGCAGCAATATAAGCAAGTATCAATGGTACTCCCCCATCAAGCAGCCATCCTGTCCACTGGATTTCTACCCAAAGAGGCTGGGACATCAGGTCAGTATTATCGCCAAAATAATTATTTATCATTCCCCAACGCCCCAGACCTGCTCCCAAAGGATACTGAGGCAAAACGGTTTCAATAGTAGTCTGCAAAAAACTCCCCCGCCCTTGTTGGTAAACCTCTTGAGGAGAAGCAGTAAACAAGCTAGATAATCTTTGTAGTGTTGACTTTCCACCAATCGCAATTGCCCAAAAAAATGTAGCTGCAAATAAGGATGTCACACCCGATACCATCACTGTCAAACGCGCAATTTGACCCGTCCTCATTAACACTATTGCTAAAAAAACTATAGAAACAGCAGCTAATACTAAAACAGAACGGATTTGAGTCAGATAAATGCAAAACAGACCAAGGGCAGCGCTACCGATACTAACAATCCGTAAAATTGGGCTTTTGTGTTTGAGTGCAATCACAATACCAAACAAGAGAGCATAAAACCCAGCAGTTGCTGCCCCTCCGGGTGTATCAGTTAAGCCCATCGGTCTATAAACCTGTTCACCATTAGCTAAAGTGATCAATAAGTCGTCTCCCCCGTAAACACTGTTCTGAATAAATGTGGACAGAAATGGCTGGAATTTCCCTGGATAATATACTTGTAAGACTCCAAAACTGGCACTCAGGGTATGAATACCCCAAATGAGAAACATGAAGCTCTGAAAACCAATAGGGGTAATTTTTAAACTTCTTGCCCAAAAGAGAGGACTAAGAATAGCAACATACATGGCGCATTGAGCTATTCCTGCCGTTATAGAATTAATGTAGGGATGCAAGCAAAGTTCTAACAGCATTATTGCCAGTACTACAATTGCTGGATTAGTAGCGGGATGTTTGGAACCTTTTGAACCCAACCACATTAACAAAAATATTCCGAAGGCAAAAGAGGTAATTCGCATCGACACTCGGATAACATTGATTTGTGGGAATAACTGCAATATCTGAAGAGTAAACTGTAGCAGGATAAAAGTGTGCGCCCATGTCCAGTTGAGTTTTGTCCATATAGAAGGATTTGATATGGTCTGGCTTGTTTTTATAATCATGAATCTATCTACATAATTGAAAATCATAAACAAACTAAATTATTTTTTAAATTAAAGCTTATAATTTAGTTTCTTTAAAGGCACTATCTGTAACAATAGCAGCAAGCCATAAATTAACATGAAAGGATTTAATAGTACTCAGTTAGGCAGTGCAACATTGTGATTTTAAAAAGGTGTGTATTCTGGTCGTTTTGTTATCCTTCATAAGTAACTTTTGTTAATAAAAGGATTCCGGCTTCAAACTTTTAGAAAGTTCCATAATATTAACCTTTATCTAGACAATATATGGTTACATCTTCAGTTTTTGCCCTATGCACAGGATATTGTCGCTAAATGCCCGTCCATGAAAACCTAGACTTTTAGGCCAGTGCCACGATGTAAAGGGCATACGACCGCAATGGCTGTATTCTATTTGAACTTTAGTTAAACCGCACTCCGTAAATATTCGGATTAAATCAACTTCTAACAATGCAGTTATATGTGTGGGATAAAGACCTGCTGCTTCCTGAAAGGCGTTGAACTGATTTTTTAGTATTAAAGTTAACTTACTGAGTAAACTCAACTGATTAGGCGTGGTGACAATCACTAATCCTCCTGGCTTGGTTAACTTGACTAGTTCTCGTATAAAAGCCCGTGGGTTTTCTAAGTGTTCAATAATTTCAACCGCACACACCACATCAGCATATTCTTCTGGCAAAGGTACTTTACCAATATCTAAATTAAAGGGAATAAATTCTGTCTGTATTGGTAAATCACTATAATGCACAGCATCCACACCAACATAGTAGTCGAAGCGATCGCCCACAAATGACCAGAGCTTACCATTACCACAACCAACATCTACGAGTACACCACCAAGATGTGGTTGTACTAACGTTCGAGATACCATTTGGTAAATAAGCTCGCTACTAGTACCGAGGCTTTGTCGCGCTCGGTTTTCAACATCAACTTGTGCTATTTTTTTATTGTCATTAGATAAAATCATGCCACAGCCTTATTTTCAACAACTTTAGAGAGAATATTGTAAAGCTGAGTTAGTTGCTTTAGAGGATTGCAGAAATGCTCCGCACGTAATTTTCCCCCAGCCGCCAGAGTTATTCTTTCACTAGGGTTGCTGATTAGCGACCCTAAAATTTTACTCAAGGCATCGATATCATTTGGTGCAACCAAGCGCCCGCAAGAATCATCAACGATTTCCACTACTCCGCCCATGGCTGTCGTCACTATTGGTAAGCCAGCATAAAGGGCTTCTACAAAAGCGATCCCAAATGGTTCTGCGCCAGTATTAGGTTGACAGTGAATATCAGCAGCAGCAAACAGACGCGGCACATCAGCCCGTTGTCCTAAAAAGCGCACTTGTTCAGTAATACCGAGTTGTTGCACTTGCACCTCCAGTTCTTGCAGATATAGAGCCTCATGAGAGCGTTGCACTCCCCCAGCTAACCAATATATCCAACCTGGTATATGGCGCAACTGTGCCAAAGCAGAGAGTAACATACTTTGTCCCTTCCACCGCTCTAGGCGAGATGCCTGGACAATAACTATCGCATCATCAGGTGTATTGAGTTCGGCTCTTACAACGTGGCGAATCGAGGTATTATTGCCAATATTTGCACAGGCTACTGGCAGATAAAGAGTTTCGCTGTCAATTTTAGGATAGAGTTTTGGTATGGCAGCTTGGGTGTAACGGCTATTGGCAATTACCAAGTCTGGTGGAACCTGTTTAGCCCATTTCTCTAAAAGATGCTTGCTATTAGGCAAATCATGACACCAAAAGACGAGTGGTAGACGGTTAGCTCTGACAACTGAGCCAAAAATCACTTGCGGCCAGCAAGAATGACAAATCACAACGTCAAATTGCTCTTGCCTCAATAGTTGCTCGAGTTGCAACCTAGCTTTCCATACCGTCCAAGGACGACTAACTCGCACGTTGCCCAGCAGATGAACGTTTGCATTCAAATTTCGCAGTTCATTTGCTAATCTACCCTCAAAACACAAAGCGAAGTGGGGCTGCATCTGCATACATAAACTTCGCTCTTTTGCCAGTGTCACCAATAGCGTTTCTATGCCGCCAAATAGGTTTCCCGCATAAATATGCAAAAGTTTCATAGCAAATTTACTGGTTTTTGTATACCTGCATAGTTCCACTGTTCGCTCAAAACTTCTTCATAGAATTCAAAACTTCGTTGAGCCATAGTTAGATGGTTAAAAGACTCAGACCGTTTGCGGCTTGCCGTTGCCAATCGGTTACGTAGGCCAGGTTCGTAGAGCAGACGTTTCGCTGCTTTAGCTAAAGCAGCTGGGTTGTTAATTGGTATAGTCAGTCCTTCCTGTTCATGTCGGCTGACCCAAGGGACACCACTACCAGGAATATCGGCATTGATGACAGGACAACTACTCGCCATAGATTCGACTTGAACTAACCCAAATCCTTCACTGCGTACGTTAGAAGGAAACCAAAGAGCTGTTGCAGCATGATAAGCACCTATAAGCTCATCTTCGCTCACATGACCTAACCAGACAATGCGATCGCTTACTCCCAGTTTTTCCGCTAGAGTCTTCAGGTCTTGTTCTAGAGGACCAACACCAACTATAATCAGTATCCCTGATACCAGAGTTAAGGCTTCAATTGCTATATGCAATCCTTTGTAATAGACTAGTCTACCAACTGCTAGCCAGATTAATTCTCCATACTTTTCCTTCAAATAAGAAGTAAAATTCACTGCTTTCTTGTTGGGTTTACTGTAATTTTTAAAGTCTATTCCAAGGGGTAGGTTATTCAATTTATGGCGATACAGCTGCAAAAACTTTGAGCCTTGAATATATTGCAAGCTAGTTGTTAAAATTCGGGAACTTTCACTATAAATTAGATATTCAAAAGGACGTAATCCATACTTTAAAATTTTTTGCTTAATAATATCACTATGGTGTGTAATTATTAAAGGTACGTGCCTGCGTAGCATAGTTAAAGCTAAGAGCATTGTTGGATTAGGGGTATGAATATGAAGTAAGGTATTTGGTTCGTTAAGCAATTGGGAAAGTTTGCTGAGAATTTCTGGACATAAATCAAATCGCGCAAATGATAAAAGGCGGCCAAGTCGTGTAACGTGTACACCGCAATCCATCTCAGTAACTGTCTTAGTTTTAGTAAATAAACGTCTTTGCTTGTCAAACCCATTTACACAAACTACATGGACTTCTGCACCCAAAGCCGCTTGAGTTCGAGCCAGAGTTTGAACGTGTGTTTCAATACCTCCTCGGTCTGGAGGATAATATTTAGACAAATGAATTATCCGGTAGTTTAGTGTTTTCAGCATCTAAATTAAATGTGTTTTAGCTATATTTATTGAAGAAGAATTCAGAATCAATTAGTGGTGGATTCAGATCCGCTTCTGATTGCAGATCACTAAGCCTTCGTTTAGCGAGTGTCTTGAAGCTCTTGATTTATCCACCTTTTTCGTTCAAAATTAATTCTGAATTTTGACTCAAAAAACTTTTCTAGTGGCACAATTCATATCAATCGACTCAAGCATAGTATCAGCTCAAGCCAATTGTGGTAGGTATTTTGTCCAACATAAATTTATGATTCATAAAAGTTTATTTTTATTGTCAAAACATTTTTTAATTTTAGTTTTGAATAACTTGAAAGCCTTATTTATGAAAGCTTAAAGCCTATTTTTTCAGTTTAGTTTAGCTGTTTTGAGTGTAATGGAATGCGTGTTTAATGGTGTTTCAGAGATGGCTGATGCACAAGATGAATTGAGTGCGATGCTCTCAGCCCTTTTGCTTTTCAGTCATGCTCATTTCTCTAATTTAATGACACCAAGTTACTTTGTAATTCGTAGCTCTACGCGTTTAATGAACTCGCTCGTCCTGAACTCAGTAATCCTTTTAGCACTCAATGACCTCAAAAAAGGGTGTCATCTGTAGCTCTACGCTTTTACTGAACTTACCCATCTCGAACTCAGTAATTTTTCTAGGGTGCTATTAGTAATCTCAGTAGAAATCGCAAGAGTGGGTGAAAAGATGAGCAATTACAGACGTTTTCTGATCGTTAAGGCACAGTAATTGATACTGAATGTCTGGTGTCGTTAATTAAAAAAAATACTTTAAAGCATTGCTCAACAGTGCGGATGAGCCTGGGAATAAGCATCTGTGAAAGGTTAAGGTAATTGCACTTTTGTCAAGAGGGTGTAGGAAAAGCGGACAAATCCAGCCTGGAGACTCGCTTTCGGAAATATTTAACCACGCCTAAATCTTGATTCTCTGGGGCAGCGAAGTGCTTAATCGGGTCATCCGCTTTGCCTTTGGAGTTTGCGACACTAAAATTGTACAGACGATCGAATTATCATGCACTTCACTTGCTGTTAAGCGTGTATACAATATCAGTTAATTCTATCAATACTCCAAACACCCAAAAATTAAATTGCCAATTAAATTTACTACAAGAAGGGTAAGGAGAAGTAGCCATCAGCTGCTTCTCCTTACCCCCCTAACAATGATTATCATTCTGATAACTGGTGATTTTATTCTTTGGAAGTCCCTAACTTGAGCGAATAGCTCAAAAAGAGATGAAAGCATTTTTACAAGCATTTTTTTCATCCGACTATATATCGCATGGACATTGTTACCTTTGGCAGTCAGGGTTAGTTTGGCTACATGGAATGTCAGATGCGTTAATTGCCTTGGCTTACTATTCCATTCCCATTTTTCTGATTTACTTGTCTTATAAACGCTCAGATATCCCTTTTCGTGGAGCTTTTTGGCTTTTCGGAGCCTTCATTGTTTGTTGTGGAACCACTCATCTGTTAGAAATCTGGACGCTGTGGCATCCAACATACTGGCTCACAGGAGGAATGAAAGCAGTGACAGCGATCATCTCTCTCTATACAGCGCTGGCACTAATTCAGTTAACTCCTAAGGCTTTGGCATTACCTAGTCAGGCTCAATTAGAGATTGCAAATCAGACCCTTGAACAACTCAATCAAGCACTAGAAACAAGAGTGGCTCAACGCACTGAAGAGCTAACGAAAACGATTCGACAACTGCAAAACGAAGTGGAGCAGCGCCAGCAAGCCGAAACCGAACTGCAACGATCTAATCAAGAGTTAGAGCAGTTTGCCTATGTCGCTTCTCATGACCTACAGGAACCCTTGCGGGTGATTGTCAGCTATACCGAACTATTGGCACAGAAATATCAAAAGCAGTTAGATGAGAAAGCCGATAAATACATCACTTATATTGTGAATGCTGCATCTCGAATGCAGGCACTTATTGAAGACTTGCTATCATATTCCAGAGTTGGTCGTTGTGATTTTCGATTAGTTTCGACCGATTGCAATCAGTTAGTTGACCAAGTGATTCACACATTCCATATTGCGATCGCCGAAAGCAACGCCAACATTACGCGCGATCACCTCCCGACGATCAAAGCCGACAAAGAACAATTCACCCGCTTGTTACAAAATTTAATTGGCAACGCGATTAAATATCGTCAAGAAGAGCCTCCTCAAATTCACATCACTGCGACCCAGCAAGACAACCAATGGCGATTTGCAGTGCGCGATAATGGGATTGGGATTGAAGCCCAATATGCAGAGCGCATCTTTATCATCTTTCAGCGCTTACATACCCGCCGCCAATATTCTGGCACAGGACTGGGTTTAGCCATTTGCAAGAAAATTGTTGAGCGTCACAACGGAAACATCTGGGTGGAATCAGAGCTAGGGAAAGGATCTGTTTTCTGGTTTACAATGCCAGTAGATTCAGAAACCTCCCAATGAGCAAAGACTCTCACCCGATTGAACCCATTGAAATCCTTTTAGTCGAGGATTCACCAGAGGATGCCGATTTGACGGTTGAAATCCTGGGCGATGCCAAAGTTCTCAACCGAATTCATGTGGTGGAGGATGGGGTTGAAGCCTTAAAATTTTTACGGCAGCAGGGCGATTATGCCAATGCACCTCGTCCAGATTTGATTTTGCTGGATTTGAATCTACCTAGAAAAGATGGTCGAGAAGTCTTAGCCGAACTCAAAGCCGATCCCGATCTGAAGTTGATTCCGGTTGTGGTTTTAACAACCTCTGGGGCTGATGAAGATATTTTGCGAACTTACACACTGAATGCCAATTGCTATGTTACCAAACCCGTGAGCTTAGAAGAATTTGCTAAGGTGATTCGTTCGATTGAATTTTTTTGGCTGGTGGCTGTGAAGCTTCCCAAACTTCCATCGTAGGCTATAGTTAACATCTGGCGTTGATTTGAGGATTGGTTTTGGCATGACTTTTAGGCAGAACTCATGATGAAGAATGATTCTCTACAAATTCTGTTAATTGAAGATAGCCTAGAAGATGCAGATATCTTACAAGAATTTCTGGAAAACGCAGATCAAACTAGCTGGAAAGTTACAGTCGTAGAAAAACTGACACTAGCCCTCAAACAACTACATTGCCACAGCTTTCATGTGATTCTATCCGATCTCTCCCTGCCCGATGCTCATGGCTTGGAGACAATCACCCAACTCCATGCGGTGGCTCCAACCTTGCCGATTGTCGTACTCACCAGCCTCAAAGACGAAGCGATCGCTTTAGAGGCAGTGCGGCAAGGCGCACAAGATTATCTCGTCAAAGGGCAAATTAACGCCTATGCCTTGATTCGAGCCATTCGCCATGCGATTGAGCGATCGCGAATGCAACAGGTAATGCATCAACAGTCAGTGGCGATCGCCGCATCGAGTGAAGGAATTGCCATTTTAGACACCCAATGGAACTATGTGTATGTCAACGAAGCCTATGCCAAAATCTACGGTTACAAAGATTCGAGTCTACTGTTACAGACCAATTGGAAAATTCATTATGACCCTATTCAACAAGCCCGCTTGAACGACGAAATTGAGCAAAGCCTACAGCAACGGAGATTTTGGCGAGGAGAGACTGTTGGTCATAAATGTAATAGTCAATCTTTTGACCAAGAACTCTCAATCACATTGTTACCGGATGGGGGAACAGTCTGTATTCTGCGAGATATTAGCGATCGCAAACGAACAGAAGCTGCCATGCAAGAAGCTTTGCAGCAAGCCAGAGAATTACACCGACTCAGGTCTCAATTCATCACGATGGTTTCCCATGAATTTCGGACACCACTGAGTGTGATTTTGGTAGCAACAGAGTCCTTAAAACGCTATGCTCATCAATGGACTCCAGAAAAAAACCAGATTCGCTACAATCACATCATCGGTGGAGTGCAGCGGATGACTGAGTTGCTCAACGATATGCTGGTAATGAACAGATCGGGGGAACATCAGACCAAATTCAACCCTGTACCACTGAACTTAGAAAAGTTCTGTCAAGAATTAATTGCGACATTCACGACCAGCGAACACCCAATTATCTTTGAGAGTCAGGGCAACAATCGGCACATTTGCCTTGATCCAACTCTCTTGCAACTCATACTCACCCACTTGCTCTGCAATGCAATTAAATATTCTATGGACGGTGGAAGGGTCATGTTTGACCTGATTTTTGCTCCTGAACAGGTAACTTTCTCAATTCGAGATGAGGGCATTGGCATTCCCCTAGAAGACCAGGACAAATTATTCATCCCGTTTTATCGCGGTAGCAATGTTGGCAATCTGGCTGGGACGGGCATCGGGCTAGCAATTGTTAAGCAATGCGTGGAACGGTGTCAAGGTATAATAAATGTTACTAGTCAGGTGAATCAGGGTACTCTAATCTTAGTAACCTTGCCCATTGCTTTAGTAGAGCAGATTCATGACCAAGATCCTGGTAATTGAAGATGAGCCATCCCTACGCGAAGAAATCCTCGATATTTTAGAATCTGAGGGGTTTGATGTGATGGGAGCAGAAGACGGAGTACAGGGGCTTCATTTGGCTCAAACAACCCCCTTTGACTTGATCCTCTGCGATGTGATGCTACCCGAAGCTGATGGGTATACAGTGTTATCTAGCTTACGACAACACCCAGACACAGCACTGATTCCTTTCATTTTTCTCACCGCTAAAGCGACCCGCGAAAATGTTCGGCA
The DNA here is from genome assembly GCF_017115045.1 of Nostoc sp. NMS8. Taxonomy (GTDB): domain Bacteria; phylum Cyanobacteriota; class Cyanobacteriia; order Cyanobacteriales; family Nostocaceae; genus Nostoc. The sequence goes on from NZ_JABXKK010000108.1 coordinate 75,250, forward strand.
GGGAATGGAGTTAGGCGCAGATGATTATTTAACAAAACCCTTTAGGACGGATGAGTTGCTTAACGCTATTACAAGTCGATTGACTAAGCAAGCAGCGATCATCCAGATCCATCAGAAAGTTATCCACCTTCAGCACTCCAATTTACTCAAAGACGAATTTATCGAGACTGCATCACAGGAATTACGAAGACCTGCGACCAATATTATGATGGCGTTGAAACTCCTGCGACAAGCTTCCAACCCAGAGCAAACGCAACGCTATATCGATCGGTTGCAGCAGGAGTGTTCCCGCGAAATTAATCTGATCAATGACTTGCTCGATTTGCATTATTTGGGTGCAAACGAACGTCCCTTACAACCGGAAACGCTGAATTTACAAACCTGGATTCCAGCGATCGTCGAACCATTTAAAACCCAGGTTCGACAACGCCAACAAACTCTCTGGAGCAACATTCCACCCTATTTGCCAATGCCCACAATCGATGTCGCAGATTTCAAGCGCATCTTGAGCGAACTGCTCAACAATGCTTGTAAGTTCACGGCTCCCGGCGGCAAGATTGTTTTGGAAGCTCGTTGTGATTTGACTGCATCCGATGGTCAGATGATTATATTCATTGTTAGCAACGAAGCAGAGATTCCAGATGAGTTCATTCCCAATCTGTTCCAACCGTTTTATCGGGTACCAGAGATCGATCGATGGCAGCAAGGCGGCAATGGTCTAGGCTTAACACTGGTTGAGAAATTGGCTGAACGACTAAACGGTAAAATTCAAATCAGTAGCAAAGCGGGTTGGACTCAGTTTACGCTTCAACTGCCTATTGAGACTAATCTACCTGTTGCCTTGGTTCCTAACTAAATGAGAGGAATTCATAGCAGAGATAAGTAGGTCGGCTTGAAGAAGGCAGGATAGAGCAGCATTAGCGAGTCTGCGTTCGCTTTTAGCGTCTCGTAGAGAGTGTCGGCAGGGGGCAGGGAGCAGAAGGGAAGATAAATTTAATCGAAGCATTGCATAAATGCGGGATGGATCGGCGCTTGAAACCATTGATAATTCCTTCCAGATTGGGCGAAATTATCCCATGATTCAGCAACGTCTTAGTCGAGTTTATCTTTATTAACATAGTTTTGTTTTATTGTGTCAACTTACTTATATGTGCAAAATATTAGTCATTGAAGATGAAGTTTCACTGCGCGAAGAAATTCTTGACATTTTAGGAGCTGAAGGCTTCGAGGTCGTGGAAGCCGAAGACGGTCAAACTGGGATCTATTTGGCTCAGTCCCAGCATCCCCAACTGATTCTCTGCGATGTGATGATGTCAGGTGCAGATGGCTACGAGGTGTTATCGACATTAAGGCAGAATCTAGATACTGCATTAGTCCCCTTTATTTTTTTGAGTGCTAAAAGCACCCATGAAAATATTCGTCAGGGTATGAACCTGGGTGCAGACGATTATTTGACGAAACCCTTTAGTGTCGATGAATTATTAGCGGCGATCGCCGCCCGACTCGCCAAGCAGAAAACAGCATCCCAGGCGCACCATAACTCTGCGCTTTGGGATTCGTTGACCCACTTACCCAACAAACCGTACTTAATCCAGCAACTCAATCGGTTAATTCAACAGACACCCACAAATACAACCTCTCAGTATGCCGTGCTATTTGTAGGCTTAGATAGCTTTAAGGAAATCAACGATGCATTTGGGCAACTGATGAGCGATCGCTTGCTGCAAACTGTAGCCACTCAACTGCGGCAAATCCTTGCGCCTGAGCAGTTCCTCGCCTATTTTGGCGGTGACGAATTTATTATTATTATGGAAAACATCTCGGATATATCGACAGCAACCCAGCTAGCCGAGCAACTTCATCAACGGAGTCTGAAACAGGCATTCGATTTAGGCGGCTGTGAAGTATTCAGCAGCATAAGTATCGGAATTACGCACAGCCAGTTTTGCTATAGCAACGCCATCGATCTGCTTGCCGATGCTTCTCTAACAATGCATCATGCCAGAACAGCAAGCAAGAATGGATATACTGTGTTCGATCCCGCAATGCGAGTTAATCTTTCTGAGCAGTTCCAGTTAGAAACGGACTTGAGACGAGCGATTCTCGAAATCACATATTCGGGTAAACAGCAAGAATTTTGCTTACATTATCAACCCATTGTTCATTTGTTTACAAATCGGTTAATCGGTTTTGAAGCATTGATTCGCTGGAATCATCCCGAACGAGGAATGATACCACCGATTCAGTTTATTTTGATCGCGGAAGCAAAGGGGCTAATTGACGAGTTAGGCTGGTGGATTCTCCAAGAAGCCTGTAATCAACTGCGAAGCTGGCAACAGCAGTTTCCTCAATACTCTGACTTGAGCGTGAACGTTAATATCAGCGCGCTGCAATTGAATCAAATTGACTTTAGTCAGCAGCTGGCAGAAATATTGCATCACTATGATTTGTCTGGTGAGTGCTTAAAACTAGAAGTAACTGAAAGTTATCTCTTAGAAATGACAGAGGATAAAAATAACATCCTTCAATCGCTGAAATCGTTGCAAATTAAGTTATGTATTGATGACTTCGGCACAGGTTACTCCTGCTTGAGCCGTTTGCATCAGTTTCCAATTGATACCCTGAAAGTCGATCGCTCTTTTATTAGCCAGATTGATGCAGATGGGCAAAATGCCGTGATTAAAGCTATTATTGCTCTGGCTGACAGCCTGGATATTAACATCGTGGCAGAAGGAATAGAAACCTCAGTTCAACTGGAAAAATTAAAAGAATTGAACTGTAAGTTGGGACAGGGTTATTTATTCTCTAAACCGTTGCCCAGCCAAGCAGCCACTCAACTACTCGCCGATGGGATCTTTGAAAGCCTGTACTCCACCCAAACAAAAAAAGCAGATACAGCTTACAGTTGACTCGGTAATTAGAGCAATTGCACGTCTTGGAGGGTACTTAGAACACAGGAAAAATACCCTATTGGGATATATACAAGTTTTGTGGCGAGGTTGGTTGGAATTAGAAACCTTGTACCAAGGTTGGTTGCTACATGAAAAGCTAAAATCAATATATTGATTTTAGTTACTCGCCTCTGTTAGAGAGGAATATGGTTCGCGACAGTTGTATGAGATAAAAAAGTGATATCCAAAACTGCCAAAGAGCGATCGCCATTTTGATTTTTAAACCGTAATTATACTTATAAATCTTTAAAAGTTAGGGACAATTTCTCAGTAATTTTTCGATTGTACAGAATTCAAAGAAGTACTAATTTATAGTTTGGATTAGTTATAGAACAGTTTGTTAACGAACGCTTCAAAATAAATTCAAACAAGTCAGTATATCTATGGCAACAATCTATATTAGAACTTATCCGACCACTATTAGTATTTCATTTTGTTTCTCTAGACTAGTTGTTATTTAAAATCTCTAACTTTGGGCAGGTTTTAGATTTTATAAATATTATGATTCACAATGTAAAAGTGTCCATAGTCAGATCCATTACTGATCCAGTTATTTGTTTATCAATATCAGTGGTAATTTACTATTTAATTAATCTTTCAATTGCTATATGCTTTTTAACAGTTTTACCTATGCAATCTTCTTAGCTCTCGTTGTTTGCACATACTGGTTACTCCCTAGTAAATGGCGTAACTACTTCCTACTCTTGAGCAGCTACATCTTCTATGGGGCATGGAAGCTAGAAGGTTTATTACTTCTGCTAGGATTCAGTATAGGTAATTGGCTATTGGCAACTTTAATAAATTTTTATCAAGGTAGAAAAAGAAAAGTATTTTTAATAGTAGGAGTTATTGTAAATTTAACATTATTAATTTTCTTTAAATATTACAATTTCATTTTTGATAATTTTAAAGTTTTTACAAATAATAATTCTCTAGATTCTGCTGTATCTCCACTGGCTTTACCTTTAGGAATAAGTTTTTTTGTTTTTGAGGCAATTAGCTTTTTGATTGATGCCTATAAAACAGGGGCAACAATACCTGGAATCTATTGTTTTGCCTTATACATCTCCTTCTTTCCTCATTTGATAGCTGGCCCTATCGTGCGAGTACAACAATTTACTCCTCAGTTAGATAGTAGAAAAATATTCCGCTGGGAAACTTTCTTTACCGGAATTGATATTTTATGTATTGGTGCATTTAAAAAAGTAGTACTTGCAGATAATTTAGCAAGTTTAGTTGATGCTAGTTTTAAAACCAACCACACTTCAGCCTGGGATATATGGATTACAGGTAGTTTGTTTTCTCTACAAATCTACCTAGACTTTGCAGGGTACACAGATATGGCTAGAGGTGCAGCTAAACTACTAGATTATGATTTACCAATTAATTTTGACTTTCCTTATGTTTCTCGTAGTATTAGTGAGTTTTGGCGGCGGTGGCATATTACACTATCTAACTGGTTTAGAGATTACCTCTACATACCTATTGGAGGAAGCCGCACTGGTGAAAACAGAACTTATATTAATCTGCTAATTACGATGACATTATGTGGACTCTGGCATGGAGCGGGATGGACTTATGTTCTCTGGGGACTTTATAACGGAGGTGCCTTGATAGTACATCGTGTATTTACCAGTTCACTTATGGCTAAATGGCTTTTTAAGGAAACTTTTTGGGGACATTTCTCTGCCTGGATGTTAACTTATTTGACCCTAGTTATTGGGTGGATTATTTTTCGTGCTCATGACGTAGTTCAATTAAGAGCTTGGATACAAACATTAATCACACCTACAGCATACATTCAATCCTCACATTACCTATTATGGAGTCTTGTAATTGTTACTGCTTTACTAATGTCAAAACTATTATTTAACTTTTATCACTCTAGCTATCAGTTTAGTGAATTAGTTAAATTACGACCAATGCTTTATGTAATAATTCTATTTTTACTAACAGTATTTGCTCCTCAAAGTCAACAATTTATTTACTTTCAGTTTTAGCTAACTTGACTAAGTAGTAGAGTGAGGAATGGGTTACAATGACTATAAAATATCTCATAGAAACAACTCTTAGACTAATTAATAATAGAGTTTCCTGGATAATAACCATTATATTTTTAGGAGTATGGTTAGGTGTAGATATAACCTTAGCTAATTGGGGTGAGAATCAATTACCTATTCAACGTATTGTTTATAGCTACAAATCGCCCTCTGATATATTATTTATGGGTAACTCCAGAGTGACTACTGGAATAAAGGCTAGTATGATTACCCAACTTTCTACTAAAAGTACAGGATACCCTATACGATCTTATAACTTAGGTATACCTAGTACTCCTTTTGGGATTCACTATTTGCTTCTTAAACATGAAATACAGCAAAGAAAACAACCTAAACTTTTAATCTATGGCTTTGTTGATAATGAACTTACTGCAACTGGTTTTTTTGATGACGCTAATGTAGCACAATTAAGCAAAGGCGAAGATTTACCATTAATTTTTAAAAAGTCCTTTGTAACAATAGATAGCCGCTCAGATTTATTATTAAAAAAAATTAGTAGGGTTTACAGATATCGTTTTCTTATTAGAGAAGTTTTAAATAGATATTTAACTCATGCACAGGTTAAACCAGTTCAACTGAATAACAATGTTGATGGATTTCAAGATTTGGATAATGTAGTTCGGAGGGAAGCTATTAATAAACTAATCAACTTAGAAAAAAGCCCCTATTATAAAGAATTATATGATACTCCCACAAACTGGAGCTTTGAACCTTCAAAAACCTATTTAGAGGATTTTGTTAAATTAGCATTGCAATCTAAAATCAAGCTGATCTTTGTAGAACTACCAACTACGCAATTACATAACCAAATAGCACAGAAGAGTGTTTATCGAAAAGCCTACCTTAAGGAACTAAAGTTGTATTTTAAGAATTATGGTATTTCTGTTTACAGTCTTAGGGATGTTGAGCCGGACGATCATATACCGGACACTGTGCATCTTTCTAATACAGGAGCTACTTCTTTCACACAGATACTATTTGACAAAGTAATTCGGGCTCACTTATTTGAGGTAAGGGCAGCAGGCAAAGTGACTGAGCATCGATTTTAAAACTTTTTTAAAAACCTGACAGCAGCCTTCTGATCACCAGGGTAAGCACAAGCTAAATAAATTTTTAACACAAAATATTTTTGATTTAAGAATGAGCAGATGTAGTTTTGAAATGGTGCGCTCCGCCGAAAAGATAACGGGAAAAGTTAGGGTCAAAACTGGTCGCCTGCAACAAAAATTCTACATATAATCACCAGTGAGATTGATATGCTCCCATCAGGCAAATCTCGCATTCGAGGTGCAAATATAAACCCTAATAAATGGCACATTGCAAACACATGTAAGTGTTTTACCGCTTGTATCTGTATAATGCTACTGAATCTGTAAATCACTCTCGTGATACAACAAACCATCCAAAACGTGAGTTGCATCCCTAATAGTGGCGTTAATTACCTTAACGCGAAATGGCACATACTGGTCAGAAATATGCGTGTAAAAAATCACGCTTCTATCCTTACCATATTTAGCATTGATCTCTTCATTAAAACTGCCATGTCTGCCTGCTTTACAGCAATTTTCAGGTAATTGAACCACAAACTACGGTAATGTAAAGAGATAGT
>NZ_JABXKK010000007.1 GCF_017115045.1 Nostoc sp. NMS8
ATCAAAAGCTGTAACCCTTATTCTGCATACCTTAGAGCTTTTCTTAGTGCCATTCAGCTATAACCATCAGCACGGTGAATCACCTGTAGATATTTTGGATGGACATCGAAAATCTTGCTGGACGCTAGTTTAAAACTCGGTCGAGAACGAACACTGATTCGCCCTACCCATCGCCTTGCAAATTTACCTGACGCAACAACAGCGCGTACTAAGTCGCCCGTCTGAAAGCCAAACCAGCTTTTCTGGTTAGTGCGATGTCTATTGGGAAATCCAAACTTGTCAGTGCCGCACATCTGCCGCGTTCCGTGTCCTTTTGCCGTAATCAGCAACGGATTTGAGGTCAACACTTCAAGCGATTCGACTTGACCGACACAAGCCGCATCTAGCCAATGAGATTTAGGCATATCTAATCGAGTGCGATTGAACTTGGTTTGTCCGCCTGTCCCAGTTGTGACTAGCAAGTTTGTTTCTTTCAACGCGTGAAACAATGCCCAACGGGTTGAATTAACGGCGGCAGCGTCTTTGAGTGGGGATTTTGCCTGCTTGAGAATACGATTGAGTAAATCAGGTTTGCAGAAAAGAAAATCTCGTATATCTTGATTCCCTTTGCTTTGATTGCAGGCATGGCAAGCAATCGTAAGGTTAGAAACTCGATCAGAACCGCCCCTTGATTTGGGTTGAATGTGTTCAATCTCAAAAGGGACGTTCTCGATTGAGCAATAAGCACATCTCCGATTCCATTTTTCCAGAAGGTACTCTCTCACTTCGTATCCTTGCAACTCTCCCTGCTGATATTGAACGCCTGAAATCTCAGGGTTCTGCATCAGTTGCGGGTCAAACCGCACCAACTCTTGAGTAATACTGCTAATTGGTGCAAACCTACGGAGTCGGTTAACCCAGGTGAGAATGGTATCAACCCGATGCTGAAGACTCGGAGCCAGCCAGCCATCAGGACGGGTGCGATTGAGAAACCTCGCCTGCCGATAGCGAGTTTTGCGATTCCGTCTAGTTTGTCGCAATTGGCGACGAGATAGCAGCGCATTCTTAATTTGTTGTCCCCGATGTTGCAGTTCGGCTCCAAAGATGACTTTGTTGCCTTGCTTAATTGCGATGCTCGTAACCTTTGAGCCTGGATCTAGTTTGAGTTCTAAATCTTGTACGGGCACGTCAGGACAGGCTTCTTTCAGGATGATGGTAAACGGATAACGACGAAATACCGCAGCTTTTCCAGTATTGAGCAGATGACGCGCCCCAGCCGGATGAGTTAGGTTTAGTGGTCGTCTGTCGGTATCAAGAACAAAGACAAAGTTGGACATTGGAAATCTCCGTAAAACGGGTAACGTGTTCCTCGCCAATGTTTTCAAGGCTTGTTAGGTCAGCCGCACTGCCTTACCCCTCGTAAAACTGTTTAACGACTGACGACAGAGCGACAAACTGGAAAGTATTCGTCGGTGTCATAACCTTAAAAACGTAGTTAGTGAAACTAAGGCTGGTCAGCTAACTGAAGTTGAGGCATGAAGCCCCGTCACTTCAGTGCGGGGTGCTGACAACGACGGAGGTACTGTAGACATTGGTGTGATTGGTCAGTAAAGGCGGGATAAGTGGATTTTTTAGGCATAATCTTGACTATGACTCTATATTTTGTAAATGATGTGCGTTGAAAAAAACTCCTTGACCACGTGGCATATCTGGGAAATGAACACAAACCATTCCGTGTGCTGAATATTGGATGACTCTACCTGTTTGCTCTAACCTGGGGTCTTTTTCTACTAGTGTTTTAATGACTTTGACAGATGAATTAATTGGTGGAAGGTTTGCCATTTTAAATGCTTGGCTGAATAGCCGATTATTGATTAGTAATTCGAGTTTTCACCGATACCATATTGCCATTTCAAAAAACTGATGTGAGTACAGATTTCTTGCCAATCACAAGATCCTATTGGGGCATTCCAATCCTGGCGGTATTCTTCTCCAAAATACCCCAATCCCCAATGCCAACCGTCATATTCTGGCTGTGACTCTCATCCAAACCAGAGAGCAACATTCACTTTAATCAGATACAACAACTTAATCACCCATCCGCCATCGTAATCAAAAATAAAATCATAATAATCTCCTAAAAAGCGCTCATTTGTTAATGCAATTAAATCCATTCTTGACCAAAGATTCATCTACTTATTTCCTCTACTTTTTAATTCACTGCGTACCGTTTTATGATAGGAGTTTGTTGATTTAACCTGGATAAACTAGTGTTGTAGCTGCTTGTACTCATCCCAATTCCTGGGATTATGAGGTGATGACATTGACTCTTCAAATTCCCAGTTTTGAGAATTAGTATCGAAAAACTCAATTGCTGCATCAAAACCACACCTTAAAAATCTGGTGTATGATTCTTCCGAGCAAAGAATTGATTCGACAATTGCAGTCAAGAGTTTGAGGTTGGTTTCAGTAGCAGCACCTTCTTTGTAGAACCATTCAATTGTTTCTATTAGCCGTTGTTTAGCAGAAGCCGGAGTAGATTCAGGTAATGCAGCAACGGGAATAAAACCTGTTAGTTGTTTCATAAATCCTCCACAGTCCCATCATCATTTGTCACTTTCTTTTGAGATTTGGCTTTACTAATCTGGAATTCGTTAGCTTTAATCACGGGCATTGCAGCCTCTTTGACTGCTGCTTTCGCCTGATAATAAAGAAATTGAACTACACCATCTGCATCTTTTTCATCCTCAACTTGCGCCCATAAAGAACAACCTAATTCGATTGATTCGTAGTTGCCCAAGTTAAATTTTCTCGAATAACTAATTGAAACAGTACCGATTTTCATTTACTTGTTTGACCCCCTAATTTATGTAGTGGCGACTCAAGAGCGAATCGCCTTTTTCGTGTCTAATTACTTCCGTTTCCCTTGCGGCATTGCTGTCTGATTCTGCGCTTGCAAAGATGCCCTCGCTTCAGTTTCCGAAATCGGTGGTAATGCTGGTGCCGTGAAAGCATTACTAGCCCATCGCTCGTAAGTCTCGTTAGTCACCCATTGCATTGTTGCCCCAGATTCCGCACCAGAGCGAATCATCTCGGCTGCAACGAGAGCATCATGCTCAAAATCAGACTGCGGATTGCGATAGCTCCACTGAATGAACCAATACGTTCCCAACGCTCCATCTACTTTTTGAAACTCGGCGCAGAAGATGTAGTTTTTGAGGACAGATGCGATCGCGCCGTAGCAAAACTCTTTCGGATCTCCCGGCATTCCATCTTCACACCACTGCTGAAAAGCGCGATGAGCGAAGTGGTTGTACAATCCGGCGAAACTGTCTTTACTGCGGCGGTGCATTAGGAAACTCAAAAGCATGGACGCTGGCCCTTTAAACTGGTCTTTTAACCCACCAGTGACCGGAATTACCCACAATTCGGTAAATGGTTCGTTGGTGAAGTTCTCATTAATTGTGAGTAAACGGTCAGGGCGTGAGATTGCAATAGCGAAGTCTGCCTTACTTCCTTTGAGATATCCTCCTGCTTGTGCTTCTAGAATTGTCAGTTTTGGGGGACAATCAAGAAGGAATTGACCATATTCCTTAGCGCAATTCGCTTGTAGTTTCGGTTGGCTGGGTGGGATGAGAAAGACGCTGTTGTTGATTTTGATTGTTTCCATAATTGCGTTGTTGTTGCTAAAAATTGCGTTGATATTGGATAGTGTTCGAGTTAGCTATTTATGACAGAACAATTCAAAATGCAAAATTAGTTTCATTTTCATAAATTTTGAATTTTGAATTAATAATGCGTGAATTTGAGCAAAGCGAATGGTGGGTTGACCTCAAGTGAAGTGGGGGTAATTCCAACCGTGTGGAATTAATATTGTTGTTTGCATTATTTTGCTTCCTGATTCAACTTGACCTCAACGACTTCTTCAACACAACTCATTGCCTCAGTCAAATAATGCAAGACATCACCTACATGAGTTGCTGCTTCTGGATCAATCTTTTGATCTGCAATCAACGAAAGCCAGTTTTCATCTTGAGCAATTGTCTGAATTTCCACGTAGCACGAGTTGAAAGTTTTCAGTATTTCTATTGTTTTCATTGATTTTTCCGATGAGTTGTGGTGTTGTATCGGGATAAACTAATAATTTGGTTTTGCTCCTTGCCACACAGGTGGGTTTTCCTGCCCACCTATTTTTTAAGCTGCTACCAAATATTTCGCTTGTGGAACATACCTTTTTAAGCGTTCCCATTCGTCAAAAGTCAGTGCGTCAAATTCTTTGTCGAGTAACTCCTCTTCTGTGAGCGGTTGCTCTGTAGCCGTTCTTGATACTCTTGCCACCTTCAAAAATTCATCAAGTCCCACTGCTGCATCCAACGACTCGGCGTATCGAATCTTATCTACAGCATTTGACCAGTGGGTGATGTGTTGAAATATCACCCCAATCATGGAATAACCTTTGTACACGCGATAAACTCTGGGGCAAGCTCCATTGACGTATACAAGCTTGTAGGGAGGAATTTTTTCTACCTCTGCGTTGGGGTTGGTTGGAGGGAGGAGAATTTTCTGTAGAGGATTATCCAACTGGTCTTCTTGAAGAGAAAATGTGGTAATCATATTTCATGTGCCATGATGATTTCGATTGTCTAAATTTCGGTTGAACGGCGATCGCTTTTCCCTTGGACTGCGATCGCCTTTTTCACTTCAGGGATTTCTTACACCTTTGCATTTGCATCTGCTGGAGGTAGCACAAAATTCTCTTGACAGTCATAGAAACCTGAATCTGAAAGTGTGATGTTACTTGCTGTGCTATGTGCAATGATTATTTGTAATTGCATATTGGTGGCGATTGCAGTTGCTTGGTGTGCAATCGCCCTTTCTCACTTCCAGCAACTTACGCCGCTACTGCCATTCGTACTCCCAAAAGCCCAATCACTTGTTCTGCACTAGGAGCCACGCGATTCACCCCGTACTGCCTCGGTCTTGCGTACCAGCCTTGGTGATTGCACCCGACGAAGCCGACCAAATGCCCGTCTCGGTAGAGTTTGGTGCTGAACGAGAGCCAATCTATCTCACCGTGATATAGACCAAAAGCAGTGCAGGCTTCCTCCAGTTCATCGCTTAATCGTTCGTTACGTTCCAGGGGTGTTTCTGGCAGAGTCGCTTTAACTTCTGCAACTCTCGCGGCGAACCAGTCTCTATCAAAAGGTAGTCGTCCGCTACCGATTAACTGCACCCATACCGTAATCCCGCCTTCGATCCAGATTGTGCGAACTGATTCGGGTTCAACTTCGATAATCTCACCAATGATGCGGCGATCTCTGTTGGTGAGAGGATCTTGGGTTGGGGCTACAGCTTCGGCTTGGGATTCGAGGTGGGTGCATAGTTCTGCTTGGGCTAGGGCTTGCTCATTAACAGAAGAACTAGGAATTGCTTGCTGGGTATGTGTTGTATAAGGCATAATAGAGTTCCTTGATAAAAGGGTAAAAGGCGATCGCAAACTTTGGACGGTGGGCGATTGCCTTTGTTATGTGTGCAAAGAACGTTGTGGTTCAGCACAACGCTCTCAAAAAGATTTGGCGTAGCCATCAAAGCTAGTTGCTAAGAGCATTCTCAAGACAGCAGACGGATAGCATCAGAGGACGTGTGCAGCTTTAACAACGTCAAAAGCTAATCGTCTAATGTCTTTTGGTAATTATTTATTCAGTGCAAATCCATTTCCCGGCTGTGTACCCCTCGCCTTCTCTGGTTGTGCCAGTGCCTCAGTTACTCATCAAGCCGTCACTCTGGATTGTGCTGTCAAGGTTCTGTAGTAAGCGCATCTTTATTTACTAGGAGGCGTTGCGCTTATTTCCTCCTTCATATTTACTATGTTAGTATGAGTTAGTACGTTTATCAATATAGTTAGTACAAAACCCCAGTCCAATATATTTCCTGATAGAATAAATCGTACTAACGGCTTGTGATAACCTAAAACAAAAGGAGATTGTCTATGGCTATTGAATCTCGTCTAACGATTCGCATTGAAGAGGATATACGGTCAGCTTTTCGCTCTAAAGTCGAAGCGCAGGGCAAAACTGTTACAGATGTACTTTTAAAATTTATTAAAGAATATGTAGAGACAGAAAATTCGGAAAGTGGCCATGATGTAGCCCAAATTGAGCAAAGAGTTCAAAGACTTGAATCTCTTGTAGAGGAATGCCTGGGGGAATTAGTCGCCTGAGAGAGGAGAATACCACTCTCAGGCAATGGCGTGATCACATTATTAACACTGTTATTAAAGACAAACCCGCCGAGCATTAGGTGGGTTTTGTTTTTTATTGATCACAACGTACTAACTCGTGCTAACATATTTTCTTAGTTATGTACGAGGTTATACAGTTATGAATCCCACGCCATCTTTATTTGAGTCACTAGAAAACTTTATTGACATATTTTCTCTTGGACTAAGTTAAAAGCGATCGCCTCCCGCCAAGAAGAACAATCGCCCAGACTAATCCTTTAACAAAGAAATAGTATGTCTAATTTACCAGTTTTCCAGTTACTCCTCCAAAACAATCCCAATTTATTCAGCACAGAAGGCTTATCCTCACTGCTGCAAGACTGCCTTAGAGTGAAATACCCCAAATGGCATAAGTTCATTTACCCTTCATTGTTAGACAGACAAGTTTACTTAGAGCTTGCTGGGCTTGGGAACGGTGATGCCAAACATGATGAAATTATTCATCGGATCATGACAGACCCTAAAGGCTGGTGTTTGGATGCTCCATCATCCGTACATGAAGGAGCGCGATTCTACGACAGCATGGGTAAAATGTTTGGCCCTAACTTTGGCACTGAACTTTTCCTCTACCACAGAATTAGAGACAATATTCAGGATATTCAGAAAAACTTGGCCATCTCTGGAGTTAGCCAACGAAACATTTCAATCCGCGATCGCTTGTTCTCCTACCCGAAAGTAGAGGATCAACTGCTCACGCTGGAGAGCGATCGCATCATTCTTCAAAAAGCAGTTCCAGAAATCATCCAGTTTTTTGTCAGCCTTGTTCAGATCGCACCTGCATATAACTTGTTTTTGGTGAATAAGGACAAGAGAAATATCCACGCTTCAGTCACCACAGTTGAAAGTTATGCACCAAAGGCAGTCATTGCAGACATTTATGCTGAATCTTGTAACTGGGAGAAATCAGAACAGAACTGCTGGCGAGGAAAAAGTACTTTCAGGAAAGACCCAGACGAAGTTCATTTATACCTTCATCTTGATCACAAAGAGAACGAAATTATTTACTTTAAAGCGGTTTACCCGGACTTGAGCCGATTCACAAGGTTTGCTGAAGTCGCCTAATGCGATAAGCCTAACGGCTTCTGCAAGTCCCTTACTAACTGCAACATTCCTAGTATTTACCATACATAGTGGGCAAGAGATATGCTGACACTAGACAGAGAACAAACAACATCACTTGATTACAATGTTGTCAACACTAGTATCAAGGAAACCTTCACTGCCATTGACAGGTTCGAGTGGCAGGCGGTAAATGAAATTCTCCAGATGCGGGAACAGCAGCTTTACCTGCAAGCTGGATATAAAAGCTTTGAAGAATACTGCCAGCGTGAGTTATGCACCTGGGGCGGATACCGACGAATCAACCAACTGCTAGGGGCAAAGAAAGTCATAGATGCAGTTGGTGAATTGGGCGGACACATCAAAAACGAGCGTCAAGCCCGTCCACTACTACGCTTGGTTAGGGAACCAGAAAAACTAAAACAAGCTGTAGCGATCGCTCTCAAAGATAACCCTTCTCCTGGTGAATCAGATTTTGCTGCTGCCGCCCAAAAAGTGGTTCCTCAACTTCCACGGAAAAAACATATTGTTCAGGAACCAATGGTTCCCAAAATTCAAGAACCAGTGGTTCCTCAAAAAGCTATTGTCACAGTTTCACAACAGTCACACCCTCGTTATGGGGATTCGGGAGTGATTGAGGCAGACGCACCGAATCGCTGGCAACAGATTGTTACCTTTGCTGATGGCGAGAGTTTGTTGATCAACAATGCTGATTTAGATTCCCCCAGCGTTCCCTTTACCAGAGAGCGTAAATATTCACCAGAATATACCGAAGCGATCGCTGCTATCGAAGAACGCCATAAACAAGAGTTAGAGCGCCTAGAGGAAGAACTGAGGATTGGCTTGCAAACAGAGGCCGCAGCCAAAGCTGAAGAACAGGTACAAGAGCAAATCCAATCCTTGCAAAATCTGTACAAGCAACAGAAAGACCAGAATATCCAGTTGCAGCAACGCCTAGATGAGATGGAATCGCTACGGCAGTTAGAAGTTGATAACCAACAACTCCAGCAACGCATTCAGGAGCTAGAACGCGCCGTACAACAGCATCCGGTTCAACAATGGGGACATGACCCAGCAAGCGACTAAAGCGCTGAACAAGCAAGTAAAACAGGCGTTAGAGAAAACTATTGATTTGCGATCGCTGGCACAAGAACCCCCCAAGGAAAATGCTCAGGAATGTTTACGGTTGATGGGTATGGCGTTGAAGAATCTCGCCAACGCTATGAATAACACCCAAGCCCTCGAAGCTGCGGCGATAATTCTGGGGAGTGAACCTACACCAACTGCGATCGCATATCGAGCCGAGCAATTAGAAATGCTTCCCCAGGCGGTGAGTGACATTAGGTCAGTACTGGCTAAACCTGAGCGTACTTGGCAGGACTATTCAATAGTTGCCCAAGAATATGAGGTGATAAAAGCAGACTATTGGGCGGAATTAACTACGCAAGAGACTGATTTAATTACCGCACTCCAGAAAGCATCCTCTCAACCAGACACAATCGGGCTTGGTTCTATTGTTGCCCATGCTGATCCTTACCGTACTTTGTATGTTGCCAGAGGCGAGGTGATTCAGGATTTGGGAGATGAGGTAATCGTTGCCTGGGATTCTTGGAAAGAGCAATCGAAAAAGACTGACAGATACTTTCGAGATGAGTTGCGATTCTGGCAGCCTGAATAGGGTTTCAGTATATCCGTAACTTTTTAGACAAACAAATATCGAACTAAACGGGTGAACGAAAAAAGGTGTGGCAGAGGAGTTAGCGGATGATCTACGCTAACATA
>NZ_JABXKK010000095.1 GCF_017115045.1 Nostoc sp. NMS8
GATTGCGGATCAGGCAAGTTCGCTTGTCAATAGGGTTTGAGACGCGCTAACCCTGATGCAGGTGCAAGAGTCATTCAAATCATTCGTGGGACTGCTAAAAGGGATAAAAAATGGTACTGTAACGCAAAAACCAAAACTTCCAGGATATCGAGATGGCAGGTTAAGTTTGGTCACATATCCGGCTCAAGCTATAAAACTGAAACCACAAGGTTTACGTTTCCCGTTAGGTAGCAAGGTTAAAGCATGGTTTGGAATAGCCGAATTTTACTTACATATCCCCTCGAATCTTGACCATAAGCAAATTAGAGAGTATCGGATTCTGCCTAGAAATGGTGAATTCTATCTTGAACTTGTTTACAAACTTCCGACCATTAAATCTGATGTGGATTTCGGTAAATGTCTTGGTGTAGATCCAGGACTCAATAACTGGTTAACCTGTGTTAGCAATATTGGCACATCTTTAATTGTAGATGGACTGCACCTCCAGAGCTTGAATCAATGGTATAATAAACGAGTATCAGTTCTTAACGAAAACCAGCCGCAAGGCTTCTGGTCTAAGCAGTTAGCTGCTATCACTGAAAAGCGAAATCGACAAGTTAGAGATGCAGTTAATAAAACTGCTCGAATAATATTAAATCACTGCCTTGAAAATCGTATTGGTACAATCGTTTTTGGGTGGAATGAAGGTCAGCGTCAAAACATTAATCTTGGCAATAAGACTAATCAAAAATTTGTACAAATTCCTACTGCTAGGTTGAAAGATAGAATCGCTCAACTCTGCGAACAGTACGGACTGAGGTTTGAGGAAACTGAAGAAAGCTACACAAGTAAGGCAAGTTTTTTAGACTCTGATTTGCTACGTACATTCGGCGAAAAACCTGATAGCGTAGCGTTAGCGAGTCTTCGAGCGTCAGGGTGGCAACCATCTGGGAAAAGAGTAAAACGCGGTCTGTACGCTTGTGCAAGTAGTATAAAAATAAATGCCGATGCTAACGGTGCAGCAAATATTTTAAGAAAAGTAGCGGTGAAGCTTGGGATAAACCTAAGTGGAATCAGTAGGGGTGCATTGATAGCGCCTTTGAGAATCCGTTTCTGGATTGCTTAAGAATCCCCATCCGCCTATGCGGTGGGGAGTATCAACAACTGACATTCAAACTAAAGCAACTAAGAAGATTCGCTGTTAAAATACCACCAGTCGGCTAAATTAAACGAGACATACAGCTTATGATTACTCAAATGATGGTTCAACCCTCATTCTGGGTAGATTCTGGAATCAAACTCAGTAAAGTTAGGGACATACATTTGTTTAAATTTACTGAAGAATTACAGTCTCGACTCGAAGAATTGTCTGAGAAAAAGAAAGCTGGATTGCTAACCACAGAAGAAGATGCTGAATTGGCAGGCATATTAGAACTGGATAGAATTTTTACCTTGCTTAATGCCAAAATCATTTCTGAATCATGACAGTTAATGATGCAACCAAAAAATTAGTCAGACAAAGAGCAAAATTTCTTTGTGAATACTGTCATTCTTCAGAAGAAGCAAGTGCTGCTCTA
This sequence comes from Nostoc sp. NMS8, assembly GCF_017115045.1. Classification (GTDB taxonomy): domain Bacteria; phylum Cyanobacteriota; class Cyanobacteriia; order Cyanobacteriales; family Nostocaceae; genus Nostoc. The sequence continues at coordinate 1,557 of NZ_JABXKK010000095.1, forward strand.
TTTTCTATCGACCATATTATTCCACAGTCTCTTAAAGGTTCGGATGACCCTGATAACCTGGCGTTAGCTTGTCAGCGTTGTAACGGATATCGCTACAATTTTACCACTGGAATTGATCCAGATACAGGACAAATACTACCCCTGTTTAATCCACGCCAGCAAAAGTGGTCAGACCACTTTATTTGGTCAGCAGATGGTCTAAAAGTTATTGGCATTAGTTCTGTAGGACGAGCTACAAGTAATCGTTTAGACCTCAATGATGAACGTCATAATGAAGGGTCTATTGTCAAAGCTCGTCGTCTTTGGCTCAAAGGTGGTTGGCATCCGCCGGATGAAGATCCACGACAAGTAAAAGAGTTTTGATTTGCAATTTCTTTAACTGTAGAAGTGCATCACTCAAGCATGGCGTAGTCCATCGCCTAAGAGCAATCGATTTCTCATGAGTGATTGCCGAAGCCCTGCTGTTGACAGTAAAGGTAGTGGGCTTGAGTAATCTCCAAATCACAAGATGGAGTTTTTCAAGTAAAAATATATGAGTAATACTGAATTTCATCTTTGCCCAATCTGTTCGACCCCAACTCGATATTTTTCAAGATATCCACGTGCAGTTTGCGATGATTGCTATAGCAAAGCAAGTGATGCTCAGGGACGAAAATTGAGTTTTTTTAATACCTCAATGAGTGGAGGATTTGAGGGAATTATAACTGAAACTAAAGAGAAGTACGAAAGCCATATTTGCTATATTGATGGGGTAAAATGCTGCGCTGATGAAGCTCGCTTTGGCGGGATTGTGATTGAAACGATAATAAATGATAATTTTCTAATCACTAGGAAACCGTACTTAGATTATTAATTTATACCCAGTACTTGACTGTGGTCTATCAGATTAGATGCGATTGTGCCCCATCAAATGGGAACCATGTTATGTAATTGCGTTCCTTGGCACAATGAAATTATTGCATTTTCTCAAATCCAGACCAGTCATTATAGTTTTAGCGATTGCAGTAAATATCACTGTCATTGATGTACATTCTTCTACTTCAAATCTTCCCATAGGCAAGAGTACAATTACTCAGTCCCAACCACAGATTCAACTTGTTCACACACTGACTGGGCATAAAAAAGTGACTTTCGGTGTGAGAGTAGTTGCGATCAGCCCTTCGGGGCAAACCCTGATTAGTGGAGGTAGAGATGATACAATTAAATTCTGGAATTTACGTACTGGGAAATTACTGCATAGTTTAGACGCTCACTCAGATGGTATTACTTCAATAGCTATTAGTCCAGATGGTAAGCGAATTGTAACTGGTGGAGTAACCACCGCAACAATGAAGGTTTGGGATTTACGCACTTTCCTTATGCTTAATAGCGAAAGTGGACATACCCAATCGGTAGAAACCGTTGCGATTAGTTCAGATGGTAGATTGATTGCTAGTGGCAGTGACGATCGTACAATCAAGCTTTGGGATTTACACACGCTTAAGCTGCTTGATACCATTATTGCACACTCAGGATTTGTGAGTAAAGTTGCATTTAGCCCTGATATGCAAACCCTTGTAAGTGCTGGGGGTGGCGATGATAATACAATTAAGCTGATTGATTTACGAACTAAAAAAACACGCCATATTCTCAAAGGGCACAAAACCGGAATTGATGCTATTGCCATTACTCCAGATAGCAAAAAGCTTGTTACTGGTAGTTTTGGTCAGCTAGTTTCTCGAAATCGTGCAATTAGTACTCTGAAATTATGGAATCTTCAAAGTGGAAAACTACTGCATAAGTTTAGTGATAATTTTAATTCAGTTGAATCTCTTGTGATCAGCCCGAATGGAAAAATTCTGATTTGCGGCAATTATGATGGCACTATTAAACTGTGGAGTTTAGAGCAAGGGAAATTGTTGCATACATGGAAGGATGGTTCCAGTTCGGTTTTAGGGCTTGCTCTTAGTCCAGATGGTAAAACCCTCGCTAGTAGTAATGAGGACAGTACTATACATATTTGGAAAATAAACTCAAAAACTTAACTGTAATTTGTTAGCCGAACGCTACCGATTACAAAATCATGCAGCAGAAATGGCAGCGTTACACGAGTTAAAAAGGTGGCGATCGCCTAGAGCAGGCAGTTAAGCGATCGCGCTTGGCTTAACCAAAGTATTATTCTCCCGAACTTAACTCAGGTTGGTTCAAAATTGCCTCTACTAGCAATGCAGTCGGTAAGCTGCTAGTTACCATGTATTTCCACTGAATGCTTAATTGAGAAAAACTTTTGCAAGGATTCAGGTTTTATAATTAAAAATAAAGGGCTTAGAGCATTAAACATAAATGAGGTTAAAGGCTGTGAAAAAAATAGTTGTTGCTGCAATATTTAGCTTAATCGCTGGCTCAACATCTTTACTTTTTCCCCAAGCCGCTAAAGCTGATAGGGTTGTTTACTGTCATCCTGTTACTGAGAATAGAGTACTCAATGAATCGGCGGCTGACCACCCCTATGCTTATGCAAATGGTTTTCGAGAAGGAGAACAAAGCGCTCGGAATAGAGTTGCTTATAAACCTCGGACTGCTGGAGGTGAATTCGCTCGTGGTTTTCACGATGGTTATTTGAATCTACCTTATGCTGGGCAAGAGAATGTTGTACCTAGAACAATTGTGCAACATACTACTACTGTTTGTAATGAAGATGGTTATTACACCGTAGCGCCTTCTCCTGCTTACATTTACAACCCTTATCCCATCTATGTGTCGCCCTATCCTACTTATGGCATCAACTTCGGATTTGGAAGAGGGTTCCACTTTGGATTTGGCGGAGGGTTCCACGGATGGGGCCACCATCGAAGATGGTAGGGGTATAGAAGCCTATTAGATTGCTGGTCGCTTTGTTAAAAAACCTTGTGCAAAGCCGTAGAAATCGCATGAAAACAGAGCAGACTGTAGATTGACCGTTTGACTACAGTAGATGCTCTCCTGAAACTCAACTCGCTTTACTTCTTAAGCCCAATATCTCTGATTTACTCTGCTCTGTTATTCTTATAAGATTAAAGAAAATTCTTTGATTGTGAGTGCCTTCCCCACTTATTTCAACCAAGTATGTGTCTCAATGATGTCGTGATTGCTCGTGCCAACCTCAGCGATGTTACTGAAATTCTCAAGTTGGCGCAAGCCAATGACGCAGAACATGGTGGTATGTTGTTAGGTCATCTTGAGCCAGAGGCAGTAATGATAACCACATCTCAAATGCCTTGCGTTGTAGCCCACAAAGATGGGCAAGTTGTAGGATTCTTACTCAGTTGGTCAAAGGCAACTGCTAATTTACCAATAATAAAGGTGATGTTACAAGCCTACGCTGGTACAAAAGATGCTTACTTATATGGCCCTATCTGTGTTGATGAAACTATGCGTGGGCAAGGTATTGCTGCGAAAATGTTTGCTAAATTGAAAGATTTTTTACCAAACCGGGAGGGAATACTGTTCATCAAGGCAAATAACAAAGCATCACTTCAGGCACATCAAAAGATGGGTATGTGCAAGATGGCAGAGTTCATCTATGAAGGCACTGAATTTTTGGTATTCGCCTATAATGGCTAACTACTTGATGGGTTTGGGTGATTTGAGCTGCGCGATTGCTTTTAAGAGCGAGGGGCGTAATCCCAAAACCCAGGAAATAATTACAATCCGGGCAACCATTGTGCCTGTATTTTTTACTTGTTGCAGTTTCGGGAAAAAGTAGCACATTTTGTATTACTGATGCGTTGATTTTATCGAAACAAGAGTGCTGTTTCAATACGGTTAGGAAATTCAAAAAAAGAATCGCAGTTGCAAGGAATGCCCAGATTGAACTATTTATGGAATTATCAAAACAGGTAGAGAAAAATTATATTAGCGCTGACAACTACTTACAGCACTTTGCAAGTAGATGAAGTACACATCTTAATATGATAAATCTTGTGGGGTGGGCATCCTGCCCGCCCTTATGTACCTCGTTCAGATTAAATGTGCTGTAAGATCAGAACTATCAAAGAAAATTCAATGGTCTTTAACACAGCGAGATGTTAATTTGATTAAATTACTGATGCCTGTATGGTCATGGTTTTACCGTTACTATTTTCAAGTAAAAACTGATGGATGGCATCACATACCAACAGAAGGAAAAGTGTTACTAGTTGGTTCCCATAATGGTGGAATGGCTTCTCCAGATTTAGTAATGATGATGTATGATTGGTTTTCTAGATTTGGAACAGAGCGTTTGGTGTATGGTTTAATGCACCCTTATGCTTGGAAAGTCAGTCCAGAGATAGCCCAACTAGCTCAAAAAGTAGGAGCGATTATCGCGCATCCAAAAATGGCTATAGCTGCTTTTGATATGGGTGCTAGCGTACTTGTATATCCAGGAGGGCAATATGATATGTTTCGTCCTCACAGCCAACGTTATAAAATTAATTTTGCTGATAATAAAGGCTTTATCAAGCTAGCTTTAAAACAAGAAGTTCCAATTGTTCCTTTGATATCAGTAGGCGCTCATGATACGTTGATTGTTTGATGTGATTGCTACGATTTTGTCAAGCAATTGAATCAATGGGGATTACCGTGGTTATATCAAATAGACCCAGGAATATTTCCAATTTATTTAGGTTTACCTTGGGGCTTATCTATTGGGCCTCTACCAAATATTCCTCTACCTATACAAATTCATACTCGTGTTTGTCATCCAATTACTTTTGAACGATATGGCTTTGATGCGTCTAGGGATCGTGACTATGTTAATGCTTGTTATGAATTAGTTCATAACCAAATGCAAGAAGAGTTAAATCAATTGGTTATAGATACTCAAAAATCTTCATAAAGCCAAAACACTTCAAAAAACTCGGATTAGTAGGGACATTGAGCGAGGATATCTGTAGAACAGTGGATTATTGTTGCTATTGCTTAGTTATTTTTTATCCTAAACCTTGCCACAGATACCAACAGGCAATAGAACGGTAGGGTTTCCACATTTGTCCTAAATCTTCTACAGTCTTTTTATTAGGAAGCTCTGCTAAACTATAAACTCTGCGAATCCCTGCACGAATACCTAAGTCATCAACAGGTAGAACATCAAGCCGATGTAAACGAAACATAAGCAGCATCTGCACCGCCCAACGCCTTTTATTGGTGTTAAAGCTTCGATAATTGATTCATCTTCCATTGCCTGCAATTGATCTAGCGTAGGCAATCCATCTAGAACTTTTTGGGCAAGGTCTTTCAAATACAAAACTTTGGGGCGTGAAATACCTGCTCCTGGCAAAACGTCATCTGGGGTGTTGAGGATATCTATTGCTGTAGGGAAAGGGCTATGAGGATAAAGTTGCAAAAATTTGCTATGAATGCTCTCAGCAGCCTTGCCGGAAATTTGCTGGTAAAGAATTGACCGAGATAGAGAAAAGAGCAAGTCTCCAGTTTGTTGTACTTGATAGAGTTTGCAATCTCCAATAATTTCTATTAGCCTTGCCAAGATAGGATCTGAATGTTTGAGAGTTGTAATCGCAATTGAATAATCCATTAGTTTATCAGCTAAAACCTAAGCGTTTGCCCTCTCATTGAATCATCCATTCCCAAGGAGATTAAAACAATTTGCAATTATGTGAAATTAACGGGGATTTAGCTTAAGTATCAAAACGAGCTGCTTGATAGAAGCAGGGAAGTAAAACCCCCAAACTTTGTTAAAAAATGAAATGGTTAATGGTATTATAGTACAAGCGAACTATCAAAAGCTTTGTGGTTATTTGGGGCAGTAATATTTATTAATAATTCGTAGTTAAAAAGTGAGGAATGCGCTTTGGCAAATTATAATTCCCTACTTCTATAGTAAATGCTTGAAGTCCAAAACAGAGCGCCTAGTTGTAGGATGGTGTATGCCGAAATCACAAAAACTAGAAGAAACTTTATCTATTCTTGCCCGAATTAGACGGCATCCGACAAGTGAAGAAGGGATGATAATTTTACGTCAAGGCCTTAAGAGTAAATATTCTATAGCTGTTGCTCAAGCAGCCAAGATAGTCGGCGAATCCACTATTACTGAGTTGGTTAGTGATCTTGTAGAAGCTTTTGCTCGAATGATGGTCAAACCCACACAAGTAGACCAAAATTGTCTTGCCAAGAAAGAGATAGCACAAACACTGTATCACTTAGAATACAGCGATGAAAACCTTTTTTTGCAAGGGATTCGACATATTCAGATGGAGCCAGTATGGGGAGGAGTTGAAGATACTGCTGCCCATCTTCGGGGTATATGTGCTTTAGGTCTGGTGAGAATGAACTACTCAGATGTAATGAACGAATTAGCCGATCTACTAGCTGACCCCAAACCAGAAGCAAGAGTTGCTGCTGCAAAGGCGATCGCCTACACAGGAAATCCTCAAGGTGTACCTTTACTTCGTTTGAAAACCCGCATCGGCGATCAAGCACCACAGGTGATTTCAGAGTGCTTCAGTGGTTTGTTACAACTCGCTCCGGCTGATTCACTTGCAATAGTTGCTGGTTTTCTTTTTGACCCAAAGGAGCAAATCTGTGAGTTAGCAGCTAAGTATTGCAATGCAGACTATGTTTGAGATGTTTTTCAATCTTTTCACCCACTTCCGTAAATTGGCTAAAAATGAGTAAACTTTCTCCTTCATCAACTGCCTCCTCAACCATCTCCGCTAACCGACTGAGTTTGTGCGAACGCAGTGGTGAAAATTCGCTCCCATCTTGCAGAAATTGGGCTGGATGATTACAAATCTGCTTCAATTTCATCAGAGTTGAAAGAATCAATCCTTTGCGTTGAATTCCCTCTGCTGATTGCAATTGTTTTTCTACATTTAGTACCACCACTTCATAAAGCGATGCTTGCTCTTTGGTCAAGTTAGTGTAGAGTTTTTGTTCCACTTTATCTGGCAAGTCATTAATAATAGACTGGTCAGTTTTTAACCTTCGCAGAATTAGAGGTTCTACCAGTTTTTTCAAGGTGGCAGATTTCACGCGGTCATTGTCTTTTTGAATTGGAATCTCGAAAATTTTCCGAAACTGGGCTTCTTTACCTAAGTAACCAGGATTGAGAAAATTAAAAATTGACCATAAATCCAGTAAGCGGTTTTCTACAGGAGTGCCTGTCAATGCCAGCCGATGTTTAGCTCTTAATTTTAAGATAGCTTTAGTTTGGGCAGCTTTCGGATTTTTAATATTTTGTGCCTCATCCAGTACTAAACGTTGCCACTCGATGCTGCTCAATAACTTTTCATCTTTGCGGGCTAAAGTAAAAGAACTAATTATCACATCGTTTTGTTCACAAGCAGCTTTGAAATCAGCTAGATTTTGCAGCCTAGTGCTACCATGATGCACCATAGTTTTTAAATGAGGTGCAAATTTAGCAATTTCCTTCTGCCAGTTGCCAACAACAGAAGTCGGAGCCAGCAATTCTCATTATGAGAATAATTGTCGTTATCATTCAAGGCTATGCAAAATT
>NZ_JABXKK010000052.1 GCF_017115045.1 Nostoc sp. NMS8
CTCAAAAACTCAATCATTATTCAAATTACTACAAAAGGGGATGAAGGGGCTGCCGTCGGCAGCCCCTTCATCCCCCCTTAAAATGATTATCATTATTGTTAATGGAATAGTTTATTTTCTGGAAGTCCCTAAAAACTATTACGCTGCCGATAAATTTTGCTTGTCTTGGTATCGCCTTTGATGCGTAATCTAAGCGATAACCATTTACAGGGTGCTAACTTCCAGTTAGAATTAGCCGTAACTTATTATAAGCACAATACAACTATAGCTTTGACTTGGTGCAAAGATAGTTTACAAAAGTTGCTCAGGCGGTTGCCTTAGTGTAGGGGAATAAAAAAGTTCAACAATAAATAATAAAGTTCAACAATTTCTGTTAGGTGCTTTACCCCGCTCCAAGCATCCGTCCATAAATCGCTTGAAAGGGCTTGTACGCCGCAGCCACGCTAGGTTATTACTAAAGCGATCGCCACCGACTTATGGGGGTTACGCCATCGCTCTTAAGGCGAGGCGTAGCCCATCGCGCCCACATTCGGTTAGCATTACTCTCCTAATTGTTGAACTTTTTTATATGCTTAGACTTAATTCCGGTTTAATTCGAGTAGCTATCTACCCGAATATCTCGCCAGACATCAGAAACCTGCCACCCGGAATTGCCCACAGATTGTACTAGAGGATTGTCAAGGAATGGAACATAGTCAGGAACGAATGGCTCTGAAATCGCTACTGGTTTCTCCTCAACCTCAACCACAGAGGCTGGAGAATTGACAGTATTAGTTTGAAGAAGTTGGTCTTCTGCTTCTTCGATTAACTTCATCTGTCTCAGGGTAAGCTTGTCGGATTTTTTGGTGATCTTCTTGGTATCTATATCATTAGAAGTTTTCATTGGCTGTTCCCTCAAAAGCATTGGCTTAAAATTTGGATGAGTAAAGTTCTGAGAAAATGGGTATTAATAATTGCACAGAATTAATAAAATACACCAAATCTATGGAAAATACGAGTCTCTTGCTGAAGAATTTACCAATTGAGTACAAATCTCTTTTTCGGGCAGATGCCCCAGCATAATCTGTTGCACAGATGCAAGTATTAAGCGATCGCTTCTTGACTCATGACTGTACTTCAAGATTGTTTTGCGGTTTTGACTCCTAATGAGCAGATAATGGTTGAGAGTTCTCGCTGGAAAGGAATAGCATTGAGAAACTTATCAGCTGATAAAGGCACAATCTTAGTAGTAGAGTAGTAGATGACGAAGCCAGCATCCGGCGGATTTTACAGACGCGTCTAGAAATGATTGGCTACAGCGTAGTTACAGCTAGTGATGGTGAAGAAGCTTTGTCAGCTTTTCGCCTGTTGATCCCTGATTTAATAGTTCTGGATGTAATGATGCCAAAACTAGATGGTTATGGTGTCTGTCAAGAACTACGGAAACAATCAGATGTACCAATTATCATGCTAACAGCTTTGGCAGATGTAGCAGACCGGATCACTGGACTGGAGCTAGGTGCTGATGACTATATGGCGAAACCTTTCTCTCCCAAGGAATTAGAGTCAAGAATTCGCTCGTTGCTGCGACGAAGAAACGATAGAGCAACTACTGCTGCTATTTCTAATTTGGGAGTAATGGTTGTAGACAATCTCAAAATTGATACCAATAAACGACAAGTCTACAAAGCAGGTGAGCGGATTCCATTAACGGGTATAGAGTACACCTAGTTTTCTCAATAAAACCCCAGAAAATAAGAGTAAAAAACTGCAAAAATGTCTTTCATCGATCTTCAAAGAGTGTTTTGATTATCTGTCTATTGTTAAATATTTGTCTTTACTAAGCTTCATGAATCACTCGTTTAGGATTGCTATAGTTATAGTATATTACTAGAACCTTAAATACTAAAAATAGTTATGAAAATTGGAACGAAAGTCAATTTAATTGTGATGATGACTTTTCTCTGTGGGATTTTAATTAGTGGTACTGCTTTATCAAGCGTTCTTGAACAAAAGGCAGAACAAGAAGTGTCTTCTCAAGCAATAATTGCCATGCGAATTGCAAATTCACTTAGACAATATACCAATGACCGCGTACAACCATTATTGTTACCGATAGTAGACACTCAAGAACAATTTATTCCAGAAGTTGTCCCAACATTCTCTGTTAGAGAAACTTTTGAAATTTTACGTAAAACCCAAGGATTTAGCAATTTTATCTACAAAGATGCCGCGCCAAATCCAACAAATATAAGGGATATGGCGGACAAATTTGAAGCCGATATTATTAATAAATTTAATCAACAACCAGAGTTGAAAAGCCTATCCGGTTTCCGAAATGTATTTGAAAATAAATTATTTTATACCGCTCGGCCTTTTAGAGTTGACCAACAAAGTTGTCTGCGTTGCCATAGCGCTCCCGAAGTGGCTCCTAAAAGTCAATTAGTAACCTATGGAAAAGAACATGGGTTTGGGTGGAAGTTTAATCAAATTGTTGCCACTCAAATTGTTTATGTTCCGGCTGAGGAAATTTTTAAAACTACTCAGTGGTCTTTTTATCTAATCTTAGGACTTTTAGGGATTATTTTTACAATCATCGTTATTATTATTAATTTGTTGTTAAAAAAGACAGTGCTACAGCGTCTTAAAATAATGGCTAATGTGGCAGAAAAAGTGAGTATCGGTGATATGGATGCCAATTTTGGTAAACAGGATAAAGATGAAATAGGAGCGTTGGCGGACGCTTTTAACCGGATGAAGCATAGTTTAGAAATTGCTCTGAATATGTTAAATAATAATACCAATACTAGATAGATATACTTTTCTGCCGCAAGCTGCTAGCGATAAATGTTCACTAACTTATTTTAAGTTACCAAGCATCCTATGTTCAAACTCTAAAGCCTTCTGTTTATTAGAGATTTTTGCTGCCAATTTGCTTACAAATTCTAGTAAGGAAATTTTCGGTTCAGATTTTAAAATCTCTTGAGTTAAAAAATTAGCAATTGGTCCAACTACATAGGCTAACTCGCGCTCGCATTTACTGATAAATTTGGGATCAATGCCTGAAGAATTATCTGACGTGGTTTTAGATGCAACAGTAGATTCTTCTAAGATAGCTATTGCTTGCTGCTCAAAATTTTGTTGCTGTTCTGGTAACAAGTAAAAGGTTAATTTTTCTACTAATTCTTTAGAGTTAGTTACCTTTTTTAAAGTTCTTTTTAAAATGGTAAGCGCAATCGCTCCTAATGATAGCCTCAGCAACTGTTCTAATTTAGAATACTGTTCTGAGTCTAGCTTGAAATTTAATTGAGGTTGTGTTTTTTCTAAATAATCAGTAGCAATAGGAGCAGCAACAGAAACGGACTGATTTGAAAATGGCTGGGATGAAGGCTGGGAAGCAAATTCTATTTTGGGTAAATTATTAACGTCTTTGGGGAGTAAATTTTCCTGATTTCCTTGTTTTTTTTCCTCGTTTAATGGTACTTCCTTTGCCTGTAAATCTTGAAGAACTATACCAATATTACCCGGCAAAATATCAATGACTGTTTGTGTAGCTGATAGCCAGACATCAAGTTTGACACATTTTGCTGATAAATGCGTTTGTAATTGAGTAATCCATTTGGCAATTGACAACCCAACTTGCGGATTGGCTGCAATAAGTGTTTCTAGAAGTGTTTGAGAAAATAGTTCTGGCTCCTTCGCTGTGGAAGCACCGAAAATTATACATTGTCCATGTTCCGTGCCGCTATGCAAATCTTCTATCCAGTTGTTTAGGGAAGTAGCCTCAGGACAATCCAGAATAATTATTTGTTGAAACTTTGCAGCGCGTCGTAACTCGTGTCTTAGCCAAGAACGACTTAGACGCATTCCATCGCCTAAAACTAACCAGGCTTCTCCATCTTCGATTTCCTCGATGTGCCCCCGTAGGTATAATAAGGAGGTTGGTGTATTTTTGATTGTTCCTAACTGCGAAACGGATTTAGTTGCTGATTCACTACTCCAATGTAGAAAGTTTTGGATTGTTCCTCGTATTTCTAACCAAGATTTGCCTTGTTGAGGAAAAAATTCTACCTCAAAGCCGCCAGCCCCAGCAAATAGCCGACTCAAGTCTGTTGTAGTTTTATTATTTGCAAGTCCATCGATGACCAGCGCCCGTCGCTGTTTGTGAGATTCAACCGCATCAGGTTTGAATCCAAGAATTAATTCTCCTACTCCTTCCACAATTCGTTTGGGTGTTTGCAGGGGATATTCTGGATGGAGTTTACTGTCTCCACGATCAAGCTTTTGCTGATTAATCAGACGCAGTTGCTGATTTAATTTATCAATATATTGCAGCGTCTGGCGATAAACATATTTGTAAAGACCGTCGGCTTCGATGACACCCTGTGAGTCAGCGGCTTCACCTAATAGCCCCTGCATTAAGTAGTAAGTAAATAAACCATGCCCTAGTTCTGAAAATTCCCAGGATTGTTGCCCTTGATCGCATGATAGTAAGGCGCAAAATCCTTTACTTTGTGATGCCCGTTGTTGTAACACCTTCACGAAGGTTGGGGCACAATTAAATAAATTATCAGAAATGTTTCCGTCTCTAGCACTACCAGCGTTTCCCCGTAATAACTTGAAGTTTCCACTATGACAGGTGTCTAGACAAACTATTTGCTGATTTGCCGCAGTATTCTCCAACATCTGTAATAATTCTTGCAAACCCAAGCCAGTAGTCAGCAAGTCATCTTTGCGGGTATCTGCTAAACAAAGTACAGCCTCTTGAGTATTAGGCTCTAACATACCATGTCCAGAAAAATATAGCAGAATCGAATCCTCGGATCGAGTTTGCGAAACAATTCGTCGCAGGCTGCGACGAATTGTTTCCAAGGTCGGCGGTTGTGTCGCCAAATCATTATGAATAATTACTTCTTTATTAGGAAATCCCTGTGTAGCTTTTATTAGTGCTTCTTTTAACCCCTGGCAATCCACAGCTGGGTAACGCAAAGAAGGTAAGCCCGAATCTTGGTAATCGTTAACACCTACTAATAAAATCCAGAGCTTGGTTTCTCCTGTTTTTAATGTATTATTTGAGTAATTAGAACCAACAGCTATTGGAGACATCTTTGCTAGTTTTATCCTAAAATTACTGTTTATAATTAACTTCTTTAAAGTTATACCAAACTCAAAATCTCCGAAAGGCGTTACTTGAAAAAATTACTTTGCCTTTCATTTTTTATAGCAAGAATTTTGTAGTCCTTTATTGAAACCCACATACTCCAGGTGCCATCGCAAAATCTTGTATTTTTGATGCATAACAGCCTCAGCATTAGATATCAACATACTAGATATTGACCACTACGGCATAGCCACAGGCATATCTATGAATAATTTTATGTGCCTAATAAATCAAGAATTAGGCACATTGATGGTATCTTGAACAACAGCAATCCAGTTACTGCTTAAGAGAATCTCCATCTAAAAGGCGCCGATTCCCAACTGAACGTCGCGATTCTATCTTAACGTGTACTCAGACAGATTGCCTTTAATCTGAATCTTGTCCAACTCCTGGGTGCGAAAGCTCGAATAATCGCAAATTGGTTAGATGCAGTGTAGAAGACACTGGAGGAACTGCCAAGCACAAATATATCTCCACTACCTCCAACGATAAGTTTATCCTCTAAGAGGATGCTTGAAAAGTTTTTTAAAGGTAAAATATTATGCTAATAGCCTCGTATAATGCGGGTCATAACAAGATAAATAAAAGTCTCGAATATTTCGGGCAATAACCCGCGCGTCTCTGATTAATCGCTGATATCCCATCAGCCAACCAAAAGTTAAAGTTTGTTCTGACTTTTCACGGTAAGTCTTCAAGCCCCGAAAAAGCGTGGCTTTTTCCACAGTATAATTATCAATAGCTCTAAGCTAATGATAATGGTTAACAGAAAAATCAGCGTTTGGAAACCCTCAAAATGACCTTTTCCACATACCGTGAAAAGTGAGAAAGTTTGTTCGACTACCCAACGTTTTTCAAGCAAAACGAAGCCTTTGGCTTCTTCTGAGCGCAGAACCACCTGCACAATCCAACGGCAAAAGTTCATCACCCATTACATAAACCAGGACTTTTTAGTTGATAACTTAAAACTTATGCAAGAATGAGTAGTTATTTTATGCGTACTCGTAAAAGTATCAATGAATTATTTACAACTTTTTTACAATTAGATGCTGACAGAATAATTGGTTGGGCAATCGATCCTAAACTACGGCGAAATCTACTTAATTGTCAGGCAAGTCTATCGCAGCCAGAACATTCAGAGAATTTTTGGATATGTTACTGGTATAAATTGTGGCAAATTCAACAAGAAGGTCTGGCAAGAGAACATTTTTCGGCTTATTTACAAGAACCGTGTTATTGGGCGGCTTACAAAATAATTACTAATCTTTCTGCTACTCAATACACAGTATCTGACTGCTTTCAAATGGTCATAACTAGTGTAGATAAAATTTTAAAAGGATTTAAACCCAACATGGGTTTTAATTTGAATAATTATGCGAGTGCAATTTTCAGTAACGAGATTAAGGAAATACTGCGATCGCACAATGAAATTGATATTAGTACTAACTGGCGATTGTTACGGAAACTGACTCAAAAGCGTCTGGTGGAGTCTTTACAAAATGTTGGCCTCAGTGGAGAGACAATACAACGCTACGTATTAGCTTGGAAATGCTACCAAGCACTATATGCTCCACAGCACCCTACAGGTACTCGCCAACTGTCAAAGCCAGATGACTCTACATGGATTGCGATCGCCCAGCTTTACAATTCTGAACACCACACCCAACTTTCCCAACCAGGGATGGAGTGTAACCCGCAAACGATGGAAAAATGGCTGGTTGCTTGTGCCAAAGCAGTACGAGAATATTTTTACCCCAGTATGGCTTCTCTGAATGCGCCCAGAGGGAATGACGATTCTGGAGAGTATCAAGATATATTACCGCAACTGAAGCAGGACTCCTTAATGACGGAAATCATTGCTCAAGAAGAATTGCTTGAGAGACAGTCAATGCAATCTCAAATCAGCAATATGTTAATTGCAGCGTTGAACAACCTGGATGAGGAGGCACAAAAGATAATAAAACTTTACTATAGCCAGAATTTGACTCAACAGCAGATTGCCCAACAGATGGGAATTAAGCAATATACCATTTCTCGTAAACTCGCCAAAGCACAAGATTCGTTACTACTCAAGCTGGCAAACTGGAGTAAAGAGTCACTGCATATTTCTCTAAACTCACTCATACTTAACTATATCAACACCGTTTTAGAGGAATGGTTAAAAGCTTACTATAGTCTTTCCTCCTCTAAGTTGGAGTAGTATCAACATGATGTTTAACCCAGGCACAGTCAATTTAATAAACTCTACACATTTGTGGTTAGAAATTCCGGAAGCCGAGCAAACCAAACTTTGGCAGCAAAGTCAAGCGTTTTCGACGAGTAATCGCCGTTGGATCGCATATCTCAACCGCTTGAGCTTGAATGCTTTTCTGCCTTGGCTACGATCAGAACATACTCCCAATGCTGCTGTTTTTCCTAATATTGCCGCTTTGCCCAGCGTTTGGGAAGTAGTCGATGGCGTAGCGATTTCCCTGGAAGAAAAACGGTTGGTATTAATTCCATCTGAAGCAGCAGATTTAAGCGAACTGCGCGTTCCTCAGGAATGGGTGGATATTCCTACCTGGACAGCAGATTATTATCTAGCGGTACAAGTTAATTTGGAAGAGAGTTGTATACGGATTTGGGGATACACGACCCATACTCTACTGAAAAGTATGGGTAGTTACGATGCGAGCGATCGCGCTTATTGTTTGGATGGAGAGGATTTAATTTCTAACCTCAATATCTTGTGGATGGCAAGTCAATTATGTCCAGAAGAAGCGACCCATGCTGAAGAAACTGTACCACTGCCAGAATTAGCGCTCGCGCAAGCACACAACTTACTTCAACGTCTAGGAAATCCTGAAGTGATTTTACCACGGCTAGCAGTACCATTTTCAATTTGGGGAGCGCTCCTAGAACATGGAGGTTGGAGACAGCGATTGTATGAACAACGCCAAGGACAACAACAACAGTGGTCGATTAATCAATGGTTGCAAACTGGGGTGTCAGATTTTGCACAGAAATTTGGCTGGGCGAGTATCGAGTCACAGTCAAATTTTGCATTAGCTAGGAGTTCACAGCAAGCATCAACATTGCCAATTTTAGTGCGGAAAGTCAGCATTGCCGGACAACAATACAAGTTGCGCGTACAGCCTAAAACTAATATTGAAGATAGAGTATGGCGCATTGAACTGCATAATGCAAGCAAAGGCGAGATGATTCCCAGTGGATTTAAATTGAGACTTTTGACAGAAGATTTACAACCATTTGATGGAAACCAAGTACAAGCAAAAACTGCTGTAGATAGGCTTTACATTGAAGTAGCTCTGGGCGATCTCCAAGAAGGATTGGTTTGGGAGATAGAACCGACCCCAGAAAACTTTGAACGCGAAATCTTACTTTTTTAAATTCAGTAGACCGATAACTTTTGCGATGCTCGCGGCGGGCGTAGCCATCGCTAAAAAATAGTAGTGTACGATAACCGCCAGATAAGATTTCCTAGTTATTAGGACCAGCCCTTTCAAGGTCTTGTAATTTTCCCCAAATTATAGTTAGTTGAAAAAATAA
>NZ_JABXKK010000006.1 GCF_017115045.1 Nostoc sp. NMS8
ATAGCTTTCTTGTCTATTCCGTCAACTAAAAATTGTCCGGAGTATTGATATATGAAGTCGAGATTCTTGAATGCAGTCCACTCCTTTGTAGCCTGTTTAGCTGTCAGAGCAGGTATAAAGTATATGCATGAGGCAATCAGGCAACCGGAATTCCACTTATTTACTCGGCTTCTGATGGACGATATCGCAGCAGCAACACCCGTGCCTCGTCAGATGTGTGAACAATATATGGCTCAGGTATTACTAAGGCTGAGTAATGAGGATCTTCCCGATACGACTGAGAGAATCTCTTCAGAAACCTGTAGGAAGGTAGGTAAGTATATATTTCCCATACTCCAGGATGCTTATAGCCGAAAGGTCAGCATGAAGCGGATTATACTTCCCGTTGCGGCGTGGCTTCTTGCAGTCAGAGAGGGAGCGAGCGAGTCTGGTCAGCCCTATCATGCCAAGGATACCCAAAGCGCACTTACAGCGATTCAAGAAGGCGCAGCAATTAGCGGCATTCTGGGATTGGAGAATTGCGAACATACAGAGTTAGTAGATAATGAATGCTACCAAGCTTTGCGAGATATGCAGACGCACGGATTATTGGCTACGGTTAAGAATTATAGTGAGGGAGGTCTTTTAAATGAAACCGCTTCAGCATGATTTGGTGATACTTTTCGATCATGATGGAACTGTGGTTGATAGTGAAACTATCGCACTTGAGAGCGCCTGGAGGCTGACAAGTGAAGTAGCTCGTGAGTTCGCTGGCGCTCAACACTATGAGCTTGAGGACTTTGTTAAAAGTTTCGCAGGGAAACCTTACAGGGAAATACTCAAGAAGATATATCCAGACTCATTAACTACTCTTAATGAGGGAGATATTGATAGGCTAGTGGTTGAGGAAGAAAAGAGAGCGATTGAACGGCTTAGTGTAGAGGCCAAAGCGACTGAAGGAACGCCTGAAGTTCTCTCTTACCTGCGCGACGACGGATTTGAATATGCATTAGTAAGTAACAGCAGCTTTCAAAGGCTGAATGCTTGCCTTACTTCTGCTGCCCTGACCGATTATTTCCCAAGTGAGCAGATATTTAGCGCCCACGACTCTCTCCCCGTTGGACGACCAAAGCCGCTTCCTGACATCTATCTACACGCAGTGAAGTGTCTGGAAACTGAAGTTTCGGATTGCGTGGCAATCGAAGATTCTATCAGTGGGGTAAAGGCTGCCGTTGCTGCTGGAATTGGGCGGATTATCGGTTATGTAGGGGGAACTCATGTAAGCGAGGATGAACGAAAAACTCGTGCAGAAGCTCTTGAGTCGGCTGGTGCCGAGCAAGTTATTGAGCGGATGCACGATCTGATTGAGCTATTGAAATGACCATAACAGGAGGTGTGAAAAATCAGCTTTTGTCAAGAATAGCTTGGGCGACAACTTCATCAGCGATCAGTCCTGCGATCAACTTGCCACGCAGAGCCGCCAAAATTGACTCCACTTTTTTTACACCTCCTGCAATACCGATAATCAGCCGTTGGGTAGTTTGTTTGAGTGGGACACCGGCAACTCGGCTATTAGTTGCACCTTCAATCAAGACTCCTTGGCGATCGTATGCCCATCCGGCAATTTCCCCAACTGCCCCCAGTTCAATTAATTGAGTCACTTCGTCGTCATTAATGAATCCGTCTTGGTGTAACGGTGCATCCCAGCCAATTTGGCTAATTCCAACAAAGGTTGCTTTGGCTTGCTCTGCAAGGGTTTTGACGGTGATAAACGATCGCTGAGTCTGCAAGAGTTCTCGTTCTTCAATACTGGTCGCTACGACTGGAGTCGGAACTGGATATACTTGAGAACCAACGCGATCGCACAAATGCATCACAACTTCATAACGACCTGCACGCCCATATTGAGACATATTCCCAACTATTGAGACAATCTTATGCTGAGGTTGATTCATGGATGGGATTTGATCTACCATCGATCGCAAAGTCCGACCGGTGGAAAATGCCAGGATTGTTGGAGTTTTAGCAACAAGGTATGTCTCTAAGTGAGTAGCAGCACATACAGCAATTCCGTTGAAGCGATCGCCACTCCCTGCATCACTTGGAACTACTTCACAAAGGGATAGTTCAAATCTATCTCTGAGCGATTCAGCTAGAGCAATACACTCACTCAGGGGATGATCGAGCCGAAATTTGATCAGTTTTTCACTGACTGCTAATGCCACTAAACGCTGTGCCGCCTGCCGGGACACGTTCAACTTTGCAGCAATCTCTTCCTGTGTGTTTCCAGCAATGTAGTAGAGCCAAGCTGCGTGAGCTGCCTGGTCTAACTTGCGATCGCGCCGCTCTAACAATGGTTCTTTCATATTCCACCTATAGGAAGAGGAAGTATGCATCCCCCAAAGAGTAGATAAAATATTTGAATATCTGCTCAAAGATGCATTTTTTGCTCATTATGTTGTGTATACGCTATCACATTCTACGTTAATAAAAGTGGCTTTAAATAAACTCAAACGCAGCAAGACATTGCAGTAATAATCATGGGGGCTGACAACATTACTAAATTACTAACTTAGCAATCCCGTTTTCTCTAGGAAACTCCAAAAATTAAATTACCCAATTTCTACATCTAAGACGACTATCCAATTGTTCTCCCCCTGCTCCACCCTATTGCCCGCCAGTAAGCTCCAAATTAAAGCCTGTGATGTAACTTGCTTCATCGCTCATGAGAAATGCCACACTGTTAGCAACTTCTTCAAGGCTCCCCAAACGCCGCATTGGTACTGAATTAATCATTTGTTGCTCTACTACTTTAGGATCGGTATCAAAGTACTGCGATCCTACACCTGCCTGCAATTCGGTCTGCCGCGTCCACATCATACCAGGGCCAATCAGCGCAGGTGAGAGCGCATTCACCCGAATATGGTAAGGAGCCAAGTCTTTCGCTGCTGTCTGAGTTATCCCAATTACGGCAAACTTCGAGGCTGAGTAAGCGATCATATTTGGAGGGCCAACCACTCCTGCATAGCTTGCCATATTAACGATCGCTCCTCCACCCGATTTACGCAAGTGTTGTGCCGCAGCCTTGAGGACGTGAAAAACTCCAATAACATTGATGTCAATGACCTTTTGAAAATCTTCCTCAGGATACTCGTCAGTTTTGGCAAATACTCCTTGATAACCCGCATTGTTGAAAATATAGTCGATCCGCCCAAATTGCTCTACAGCAGCAGAAAAGGCTTGAGCAACATCCTCAGAAGCGGTGACGTTGCAGCGAAAGCTCAGAACTGGAATTTTATAAACTTCCAATTCATGAGTAACCTCTGCCATCTTCGCTTCGTTTAAGTCTAGGAGTACTACACCTGCACCATCTGCGGCAAAACGTTGTGCAGTAGCCTGACCAATATCACCAGCACCGCCCGTAATCAAAATCGTCTTGCCAGCAAAGTGATAGCTTGCTTTAGCTGTCATATCTTCAAACCCTTGTGAATATATGTTGCAAATCGTGTTTAAGTGCCCAGTATTTAAGATCAGCTAGTATCATTCAATTATTGGGACTTTGCCCAATTTTAGAGCATAAAATCATTTTTTATTAATATGATTTTAATACTAAAGGAGCTGTGCAATGCGTATGCCCCGCTTCGCTAAAATCTTGGTTGCATTCCTCGTTGGAGTGATGCTGGCACAACTACTACATGCCTGTGCGGGTTCGCAAGCAGCAGGGAAAACAAGGCTAACGATCGCTACTGTCAATAATGGTGACATGGTGGTTATGCAAGGGCTTTCCCACAATTTTGAACAAGCGAACCCAAATATTCAACTGAGGTGGGTTGTTCTGGAAGAAAATGTGTTGCGCCAACGCACCACTACAGATGTTGCTAGCTAGGGCGGACAATTCGATGTCCTGACAATCGGTTCCTATGAAACGCCAATTTGGGCGAGACGGGATTGGTTAAAACCATTGGATCTAGCCGCAAGTTACGACGTGAATGACCTGATAAAACCCATCCGAGAAGGGCTTTCTAACAACGACAAACTTTATGCTGTGCCGTTCTATGGGGAGAGTTCCATGCTGTATTACCGAAAAGACTTGTTTGAAAAAGCAGGGATTACGGTTCCGGAACAACCAACCTATCCCCAAATCAGGAAATGGGCAAGTAAGGTTCACGATCCAGCGCATGGAGTTTATGGTGTTTGTCTGCGCGGGAAACCTGGCTGGGGCGAAAACATGGGATTCGTGTCCACATTGGTCAACACCTTTGGCGGACAGTGGTTTGATATGAAGTGGCAACCCACTATAAATACTCCAGCCTGGAAAGAAGCGATCGCCTTCTATATCGATTTGCTCAAGAAATATGGGCCACCCGGTGCCAGTTCCAACGGATTTAATGAGAATCTGGCGCTATTCTCGACGGGTAAGTGCGGAATGTGGGTAGACGCAACCGTTGCCGCAGGGCTATTATCCAACCCGAAAGAATCTCAAGTTTATGATAAAATTGGCTTTGCCCGTGCGCCAATTGAGAGATATCCAAACGGCTCAAATTGGCTTTGGGCTTGGGCATTAGCGGTTCCAAAAACTTCAAAATCTCCCGAAGCTGCTCAAAAGTTTGTTGCTTGGGCAACCTCTAAGGAATATATTCAATTAGTTGCTAACCAAAGTGGTTGCGTTGCTGTACCACCAGGTACGCGGACTTCCACCTATAACAATCCCAACTATCAAAAAGCTGCACCCTTTGCTTCGATTGTGCTGAAGTCGATCCAATCTGCCGATATTAGCCGTCCAGCCGCACAACCAACTCCTTACAAGGGTATTCAATATGTGGATATTCCCGAATTTCAGGCGATCGGTTCTTCAGTCGGGCAAACTATGGCAGCAGCGCTAACTAATCGCCTTTCGGTCGATCAGGCGTTGGAGCGATCGCAGAGTTCAACTGAACGGTTTATGAAACATACCGGATATATCGAGTGAACCCGGAGATCCTCCCCAGCCCCCCTTAAAAAGGGGGGAGAATTTAGTCAACGTCCCCCTTTTTAAGGGGGATTTAGGGGGATCTAAATCTGAGGGAGAAGTTTGAAAATACACCAATTTCCGCCCATAAAACATTTCACAATCTAAAATTCAAAATTTATTAGGCTATGTCTTCTTCAGTAGCTGTAAAGCGTCACCACGAAACGCCACCCACTAGGCAACGAACTAAGCGGCAGGCATCAACCTTACCCCTGGTTGCGCCTTCTGTGATTGTCTTGCTGCTGTGGATGATTGTACCTCTGGTGATGACGCTATGGTTTTCCTTTCAGAGGTATAACCTGCTCAATCCAGACGCACGTAAATTTATTGGAATTGAAAATTTCACGTTCATCTTGAGCGATCCAGATTTATGGACTTCAATCGCTATCATAATAATTCTGGTTGTGTCTCTTCTGGCGGTCACAATTGGTTTAGGCACACTCCTGGCAATTCTGTTTGACCAGGACTTTTATGGTCAAGGGATTGCGCGGGTGCTGGCGATTTCTCCGTTTTTCGTCATGCCTACAGTCAGCGCTCTAGTCTGGAAAAATATGCTGATGCATCCAGTAAATGGACTGTTGGCTCAATTCACAAGAAGTTTGGGTTTAGGGGCGATCGATTGGTTTGCAGATTTTCCCCTGCTTGCCATCATTATCATTGTTTCGTGGGAGTCGCTTCCCTTTGCTCTGCTGATTTTATTGACAGCGATTCAGTCGTTAGATCGTGACCAGTTAGAAGCAGCCCGGATGGATGGAGCAAATGCGATCGCTCTATTTCGTTTCGTCGTGCTACCACATCTGAGTCGCGCCATTGCTGTAGTCGCCATGATCGAGACAATTTTCTTTTTGACTATTTTTGCAGAAATCTTTGTTACTACAGGTGGCGGCCCCGGAGTGGCAACGACCAACCTTGCCTATTATATCTTCCTGAAAGCCTTGCTGGAATTTGATGTCGGTGGTGCTTCAGCCGGTGGATTAATCGCGGTAATTCTTGCCAACATCGTGGCAATTTTTCTGATGCGTAGTGTTGCACGTAATTTGGATACATAACAATGGCACGTAAAACCTTGAAACGGTTGCTATTTACATTGCTCGGTTGGCTTGTCGCTTGCAGCTTGTTTTTCCCGATTTTCTGGATGTTTCTCACTAGTTTCAAAACGGAGGTGGCGGCGGTTGCAACTCCTCCTCAGCTATTTTTCCAGCCGACACTAGAAAATTATGTAGCAATCCAAGATCGGGCAAACTATTTCAATTACGCGCTCAACAGTGTGGTGATTTCACTCGGATCGACCATACTCGCGCTGCTGCTTGCCGTACCTGCCGCTTATGCGATGGCGTTCTTCCCAACAAAACGTACTAAGGGAACCCTGTTGTGGATGCTTTCTACTAGAATGCTGCCACCCGTTGGCGTGCTGGTGCCGATTTACATTTTATGTCGCAACGCTCGTTTGCTGGATACCCGCATCGGTTTAATTATTCACCCTGATCAATTTGCCAATTGTCGTCTGGATGATTTACAGCTTTTTTAGGGATGTTCCCAAAGATATCCTAGAAGCCGATCGCATGGATGGGGCAAACACACAGCAAGAACTGATTCATGTTTTGTTGCCACTAGCATTACCTGGACTTGCTTCCACCGCATTGCTTTCAATCATTTTGTCTTGGAATGAAGCCTTCTGGAGCCTCAACCTGACAACGGCGAACGCTGCTCCTTTAACTGCATTTATTGCCTCATTTTCCAGCTCTCAAGGATTGTTTTGGGCAAAACTTTCGGCAGCATCAACCCTGGCGATCGCACCCATCCTCATCTTCGGCTGGCTGAGTCAACGGCAATTAGTCCGGGGTCTGACGTTTGGTGCTGTGAAATAATCATCTGCTTTTCTTAAACTCCTTAACAGAAAATTCTATGTCAACAGTTGCTTTAAGAGATATACATAAACGGTATGCTGATACTCAGGTGATCAAAGGCATCGATCTTGATGTTGGCGATCGCGAATTTGTGGTATTTGTCGGCCCATCTGGTTGTGGAAAATCAACCTTGCTCCGCATGATTGCCGGACTAGAGGAAATTACCTCTGGCAAGTTGCTAATTGATGGAGAGGTAGTGAACGATGTACCTCCAGATAAACGTGGTTTAGCAATGGTATTTCAAACCTACGCCTTGTATCCTCACATGACGGTAGCGGAGAATATGGCATTTAGCCTGCGCCTTGCAGGTGTGCCAAAAGCCAAGCGTTATAAAAGGACGCGTGAAGTTGCTCGTGTCCTGCAACTGGAACCACTGTTAAACCGCAAGCCGAAAGAACTATCGGGAGGACAGCGCCAACGGGTAGCGATCGGTCGTGCCTTGGTTCGCAATCCCAAAATGTTTTTATTTGATGAACCACTGTCAAACCTGGATGCAGCTTTGCGTGTGCAGATGCGGATTGAACTTGCCAGCCTACACGACAGCTTGCAAGCCACGATGATTTATGTGACGCACGATCAGGTCGAAGCCATGACACTTGCTGACAAGATTGTAGTGTTGCAGGGCGGCATTATAGAACAAGTGGGTTCGCCGCTAGAACTCTACCACCATCCGCGCAATCTATTCATTGCCGGATTTATTGGTTCACCTAAGATGAACTTTGTCTCGGTAACAGTAAGAGCCGTCAATGATTCTGGTATAACTGTCAAACTTCCTGGTGATGCCAGTGTGACAATTCCCGTGAAGCCTGGAAAGCTATCGGTTGGAGATCAAGCTACATTGGGGATTCGCCCCGAACACCTGCAACTCGATCGCAATAATCCAAGCGTTAATGGTGAAGTGTTAGTTGTGGAACGACTGGGCGGGCAAACCTATCTCTATGTCAAGATTGAGGGGGGAGACACTGTAGTAGTGCAAACAGACGGAGATAATTCCAGCCAGTTGCGCGATCTTGTTCCTATCCACATTAGCGGCGAGCTTTGTCATCTGTTTGACTTACAGGGTGAAGCAGTTTCAAAAAGTCGTCGTCACCAACTAGCATAAATAAGATGAACAGCAATATCAGCACAGGCTCAACAATCAAGCTGAATCAAGCATCCCTGTCTCATTTACCTGGAAACGTGCGCGTACCCAAGTACGATCGCCATCAAATTACTAATGGAATTGTGCATATTGGGGTTGGTGGATTTCATCGATCGCACCAAGCACTCTATCTCGATGATTATTTCCATCAAAATCCTGGTAGTGATTGGGGAATCTGTGGTGTTGGATTGCTGGACTATGACTATGATAGGCGTATGCGGAATGCGCTTTGGTCGCAAGATTGTTTGTATACCTTAGTTGAGCGATCGCCTCAAAGCGATCGCGCTCGAATTATCGGTTCCATCATTCGATACCTGTTTGCACCAGACAATCGTCAAGCCGTCGCTAAGTTGATGGATGAGGTAACACCAACGCTCCAACCCGTTCCTGGGATTGATTTAGACGATTATAAAAAGACTTTAATTGAACGGTTTTCCAATCCCAAAATTCGCGATCAACTTCCGCGCCTATGCCTGAATGGATCTGCCAAAATTCCTAAGTTTGTTTTGGGATTGCTCCGTGATAAATTACAACTTGGAGGCGCGATCGATTACCTAAGTGATACCGTTGGCGAATTCCCTAAACAGCTAAACTGAACCGATTAGTTCAGCGATA
>NZ_JABXKK010000077.1 GCF_017115045.1 Nostoc sp. NMS8
TATTACACGGTAAATCTACCGTTTTTATGTTAAGTAATATTTCGCCAACAGTATCACCATCGACAGCGATCGCACAGCATCAAGCACGGAGTTAGAATACTGCTGCTGGACTGAATAACGCCTCTTCACCCACCAGTTCCCGTCAGTGCATCCGACTTGCCCCAGTTTCACGCCGTTGCTGTTGTAAATGCCATCATTGAGAATTTCAAACCCGTAATTCTGGCACTCGTTGAAGATATGCGCCATGATTCGGTTTTCAGTCGTGGGGGGTGTTGCTTCTTGTTCCTGCACAGGTAATGAACCATCTTTGTAGTGAGTGCAGATGAAGCGATCGCAACGCATTGGAGTGTTGGCACGAAATACCTCTTTCTCGTTTACCATAACTACCCAGGGTTGGGTTAAGTGATTATCGTCATGGCTGATGCTGGCTACCAGTTGATTACCAGCATAATATTCGTGATAGTCAAACGAGATTTCGACTATTCTGAGGGCTTCGGGAGCTACGGCTTGGGCTTGGTCAGCGATGTAGCTGTCGAGTTCGGCTTGAGCGAGGGCTTGTTCATCGGGGGCAGCGAGAGTGAGTTTCTGAATCTTGCTTGCCTGATAATTAACAATGGCGGAAATCCAAGAATCCTTACAGCGTTTGTCGCTTACTTCGACTGTACAGGCAATTTCGCTGTAGATTTACTTGAGTCGGGCAATAGATTTCAGTTGCAGCTGTTGTTGGCTGTAGATATGGTATGTCATTATATTAGTTACGCCATCTGTATGGTGGATGTTTTGCAAAAGCGATCGCTTCCAATTTGCGAGAGAGGTGCGGTCGCTTTTTGCTATCTATAAATATAGCGACCTAGCTATATAATTGTCAAGCTTGCATATTAATTGTTATGGCTGCTATATTTGAAGGAATCGCTTTAAGTAAGCGATCTAGCTATAAAAGCATTAGTGGAGGAAACTATGAGAGTAAGGAAAACAAAAAAAGACTCTCAAAAGATGATTCGTTGGCGGCTAAGAATATTAATGGCAGAGAAGAAAATCAGCAATAAAGAACTTGCTGAACTTTCGGGTATCCACCCAACGTCCATTTCAAAACTGAAAAACGCTGATGAAATTGAACAGATCAGTGGGAGAGTTTTAAACAGTTTATGTAATGGTTTAACAAAGGCGTATCAAGCCGCAGGTGATAACCGAATAATTACACCTGGGGATTTGTTTGACTACACTTTTGATCATGATGGCGACCCTACAACTGGGGATATTCAATCAAAAGGTTTACAAAAAGCCGAAAATGAGCAATTATCTAATCCTGGTAAACCAGCTAAACCTAATACTCAGGTATTATGGTTAACACCTAATAAGGAGGCATCATAAGTATTTTTGTTCCTGAGCATACTTAAGCTAGAAGAGGTGGAAGCATGAACACCCCACCCCGTAAGCGCAAACAAGCTACCTCTGCCGCATTAAGCAATCCAGAACTGCCCATCAACTCAGACATTACCCCTTCAGAAAACCCAACTTCAGCAATCATCGATATTGCTGCTGTTGAAGTACCTGAATTGACCGAGCAGGAGCAAAGCGATCGCCTGCACTTGGAGCGTAGGGTAGAACGAGCGTTCTTTGAAGCAGGGAAGGCATTGACTGAATTACGCGATCGCAGATTATATCGTTCCACGCACAAAACTTTTGAGGAATACTGCCGCAATCGCTTTGGTTTTAGCCGCAGACAGCCCTACCATTTAATAGAAGCTGCGGTTATTTTTGATAATTTGGTGGCAAAATGTGAACGTTCCGTTCACATTTTGCCGACTAACGAGTGGCAAATCAGGCCACTGTCCAAGCTTGACGCGGACATTCAGCCCGAAGCATGGGAGCAAGCTGTAGAGTCTGCCAATGGGAAAGTACCATCTCATCGCATTGTCAAAGATGCGGTGCAGCGAATAATGGAACGTACTCAAGTACCAAACACCTACCAGTTGGGCGAAGTGTGCCAAATTTTAGCCAAGGACAACCCCGAACTCAGGGGTAAAGGTAGCTGCTGGGGGATAGTCAACCATGTGGGTGAATTTAGCTGCACCGTCAAAACCTGGGATGGAGAGTATGCGGTTGGGTTGCAGCACCTGAAGTCCTTCAACTACCTGCCCCAGGAATGTCAGCAGATGCAGGAGATATGCGATCGCATCAGTCGGGTGTATTCCGATTCGCTGGAGGAGACAGTCAAAAATCTGTTGCAGTCGTTGGGGAAGCTGAACCGTCCTTATCTTACTGGTGTGGAAGAGAAATTATTGACGCTTTTGGAGTCGGAGTATGGGAGAATAACCTGAACAATTTTGGCAAATTGGCATCCAATGTCTTTGGGTTGCAGTTTCAATGGAGTTAGCAACACAACGGGACAGTGAAGAAGTTGTACGAGGGAAAAGATAAAACTTCCCGCTTCTTGACATCCAGCTATGCCAGTTGTTTAGTTGAGTGCTGTAGAACCTCTCTAACAAATATAGCGCTCAACAGAGTTCAGTTCCCACTCTACAACTGGCTAGAAATTAACAAAACTCAATAGAATCTCAGAAGATGTAGATAATTGGCATTTCTCTAAGAGCTTGTCAAGTAACAACCTTGCCTCTTTTTAGCTAGAAATGCTTTCTCAGTAAGCTTTCCAGATAATAAATTGTAAAAGTTGTTTCTTGACAGGCTCTAAGAGCGATCGCATCAGCAGGCTACGGGAAAACGAGAACTTGGAAGATGCCCCAACTGCTATGCTAAAGTATCTGGGGGAAGTGAAACGACCCTATTTGACTGCTGTTGAGGAGAAGCTGTTGGGTTTGATTGAGCGAGAATATCGGCTTGGAGATTAAATTTCATAAACTCGTAGAGAATACATGAACCTATCCCACTAATAATATTTGCGCTAAAAAGCTAAAGCAAAGTTGAGAAGTAAAAACGAAAAATCAAGGTTTTTAAGTACTTTTTATGGTAAGGGTTAGAGATTTTTAGAATAGTGGGATAGGTTCATAGATAGACATCTTATGATTACGGAATTAGGTTAATGTTTGGCAAGTCGATATTTAGGAGACGTTATGAAAGCAAAATCAGAAGTGAAGTTTGATCAAATTGCCTTTGAAAAAATGAAAAGAATAGTTCCTAATTTGCTAATGGCACAAAGGGAACATGAGAGTGGTGATTACTCTGTAAGAAAACTGCCACAAGAAATTGCTTTTAAATTAACAAATCGTTGCAATTTACGATGTAAGCATTGTTATCAATGGAATGAAGATGGTCATCACAAAAACTTAGATAAAATAGAGCAAAATAGAGATTTAGAATTCTCCATAATCGAAAAAGTATTTGCAGAAACACATGAAATCAAATGTTTATCTGTGGGGCGGAGAACCTCTAGTCTATAAAGATTGGGATAAATTAGTAGATTTACTGGAAAAAGATCCGCGTTGGACATCTATGTGTACTAACGGTATAGGAATTGAAAAGAACTTATCTTCTATTTTGAAAATTTCAGAACACTTTGAAATTCTGGTAGCTATTGAGGGCTTCAAAGATGAGCATGACTTCATCAGAGGTAAAGGTAATTATGAAAAAGTAATAGAAGCACTTGATTTGCTATTAAAAGAGAAAAAAGCAGGAAATTACAAAGGAGAGATTGCTGTCAACTTTGTTATAACTGATAGAATGATACCTAGAGTGTACGAAATTGTTGAGTTTTTTGAGGAAAAGGGAATTGATACAGTTTATCTAAGCCTGCTTTGGTATTTATCTGATGAAACTACAGCTAAAATGGACAAATATTTTGCAAGCTATTTGGATTGGCTGTGTCATGGAGAAGATACTATACCTAGTTGGCACGCTTATAAATATAGGCTTAATCCAGATTCTGTTGATAAATTAATTGATGAACTTAATAAGGTTAATGAGAGAATTTGGAAAACTAAAGTACGTTATAACCCGGAAGTAGATTCTCATGAAATCAGAGAGTTTATTTTGGGTAGTGATAAACCTGCTCAAAATAAAACAAAATGTTTAGCTATAAAGAATCGTATGGATGTTTTCCCCAATGGTGAGGTTATTTCTTGTAAATTCTTCCCGGAATTTTTTGTTGGGGATCTTACAAAAGAGAATGTTCAAGATGTTTGGCACGGTTGCAAATTTACAAAAGTACGAGAAACCATTGATCATCAGGGTTTAATGCCTGTATGTTCAAAGTGTAATCTTTTATATTCTCGCGGTATTTGAAACTAGTTAACTAAATTGACAATAGAAGCATTGCAGTTATCAGTTTTACTAACAATTCTATAACTATTATGTGGCTGCTGTTTTTGCAGGAGACAAAAGTAGAATAAGTTAATATTTAAAAACATCAATCAATATCAATATTGCCTTACAAAGCTTATTACTTAAACTTTGACTTAAAAAATGGTAATAATAACAAACTTATGTTAGTACATAACTTCTTACAGAAAAGTGCAGAACGTCTACCTAATAAAAAAGCATTAATTTGTAATGGCACAAGATTAACTTTCAGTGAAATTGAAATATATTCTAATTCTCTGGGTAATGCTCTGAAAGCAGCAGGACTTCAAACATTAGATAGAGTTGCTATCTATTTAGAGAATTCAGTTGAGGCAGTTATTTCTATTTTTGGTATTTTAAAAGCTGGCGGGATTTTTACTATCATTAATCCTCAGACTAAGGCAAAAAGACTACAATATATATTAAACGATTGCCAAGTAAAATTTTTAATTACTGATATTAATCTACTACCTAATTATTCAGTAGAGCATCCTCATCTTCACTTAATACTCGC
Source organism: Nostoc sp. NMS8 (assembly GCF_017115045.1). Lineage (GTDB taxonomy): Bacteria > Cyanobacteriota > Cyanobacteriia > Cyanobacteriales > Nostocaceae > Nostoc. Next base: position 4,811 of record NZ_JABXKK010000077.1, read on the forward strand.
TACTCTAGATAAACCTGATTTAGAAAAGCAAATTTTGGAAAAATTTATAAAAATATCTAGTTTTTGGGAGCTTATAAAACAATCCCCTAATAGCTGCTTGTATAATCCCTGTAGCACCACAGATTTGTGTAGTATTATTTATACATCAGGTTCTACTAGCAACCCTAAAGGTGTAATGCTTACACATTTGAATATGCTTTCCGCAGCTAATTCTATAATCGAATATTTAGAAAATACTAGTGATGATATTATTATCAATGTTCTACCTTTATCCTTTGATTATGGGCTTTATAATATTTTAATGCCATTTTATTTTGGAGGTACAGTAGTTTTAGAAAAATCATTTATTTCACCTTATCAATTAATTGGTTTAGTTAAGAAAGAAAAAGTAACAGGTTTACCTATTGTTCCAACAATTGTTGCATTAATGCTGAAGTTTAATCTAGAAAAATATGATTTTTCTAGTATTAGATATATTACTAATACAGGACAAGCTCTTCCGTCCAGACATATTTCTAGATTAACTGAATTATTTCCTCAAGCAAAGATTTATTCTATGTATGGGCTTACAGAGTGCAAAAGGGTTTCTTATCTTCCGCCCAATGAATTATTAAAAAGACCAAATTCAGTAGGTAAAGCAATGCCTAATGTAGAAGTTTATTTAGTAAAAGAAGATGGAAGTAAGATAAATCAACCTGGGGAGATAGGAGAACTTGTAGTGCAAGGTGCAAATGTGATGAAAGGTTACTGGAATCTCCCTGAAGAAACAGCTAAAGTTTTAAAACAAGATTTTAAGACAGACAAAAAAGTTTTATATACTGGTGACATCTTCAAAATGGATGAAGATATGTATCTTTACTTTGTTGGTCGCAAAGATGACCTGATAAAAACATCTGGAGAGCGAGTAAGCCCTAAAGAAATTGAAAATGTATTGTATGAATTAAAGGGTATAAATGAAGTTGCTGTTTATAGTGTAGAAGATGAAATATTAGGTCAAGCAATTAAAGTATCCTTGGTATTAGAAAAAAATTCTATTTTAACGAAAGAAGATATTTTAGAATATTGTTCAAAACATTTAGAAAAGTTGATGATGCCTAAATATGTTGAAATTATGCAGGAGTTACCTAAAACAATTAATGGCAAAATCAATAAAAAACTTTTAAAGCAAGTTAAATAATATAATATATATTTATCAACTATAATTTAGGTTATAACAATGAACAATATTGAATCAAAGTTAAAAATTGTAGAACAAGGCTGGAAAAAATTAAAAAAGTTAAATACGATTCCTCTAGATTTAAAACGTGTTGCTTTAATTAACAGCAAAAATCTTGAATATCTCTCGGATGCTGCTAATGTAGAATCCCTCATGCTTGACTTGGGACTTAATGATGAAGGTTTAGAAGAATTTCCAGAAAGCCTACATCAATACTGTGGTCAAGGGCTGCGAATATGGCAGTACCCAATTCAATTTAGCAAATATTTAGTTGATTTAGGAAAGCTAAAAATTGATTCTTATTTAGAAATAGGAATTAGGCACGGAGGAACATTTGTAGCTACTGTAGAATATTTACAGAAGTTCTCGCCGCTCAAATATGCTATTGGAATTGACATTATTCCTTGTCAATCATTATTAGAATATAAACAAATACAACAAAATATTGACTTTGTTCAAATAAATACTCAGTCTCAAGAGTATCAACAATGGCTGGAAAAATATGAAAAATTTGATTTAGTGTTAATTGATTCTTTTCATGAAGAAATTCAATGTAGAAATGAATTTATGTCTGTCAAGGATAAAGCAAATATTGTGGCTTTCCATGATATTGCAAATATCAAGTATCCAGGAGTGAGAAAAATTTGGGAGGAAGTTAAAAATACTAATGAGTATGACTGTCGTGAATATATAGATCAATACCTTGGTATTGATCTATCGTATATGGGTATTGGTATTGCAGTGAGGAAAGAAAGACTATGATAGACGAGATTAAGGGGCTTTTGGAAGACGTAAAAGGTGTTCCTGGCTTTTCTAAGGGACTGTCTGATTCAACTGATATTATTGAAGATGTGAAATTAGATTCACTGGAAATGATAAATTTTATGCTGAAAATCGAAAACGAACTCAAAGTAGAAATAGATTTTGAGCAATTGGAATTTTCATATCTCAAATCAATTAAAACATTCAGTGAATTTTTATCAAAAATGAAACGGTTAAATTGATATTTGAGAGTTAGAGCTATTAAAATGCTAAAAGCTGAAAATGCAACAATTACAATTCTAGGTTCAGGTGTAGCTTTAGGGGTTTACATTCCTGCCTTACTTGTTAATTATCAATTAAAACAACAAAAACTTAATACTGAGGTTGTTGTTTTAGAAAATTATTATAAGAATGAGAGTAAAGATAAGCTAAAAATTTATAAAAAAGCTTATCATGAAAACTTTTCAATTGCTTTGATGGGTCATAGGATGACTAAAGATATTCAACCTAGCCTGGATGAGGTTTTAGTTGATAATCTATTACAAACTTGGGCAAATGAAAATAGGCTAAATTTTATTGTTTGGTCAGGTTTATGGATGCCAATTATTGAGAGATATAGAAATCAAGTGGCTCCTCAGAGATTGAATCTTGATATTTGTAGAATCGATGCTGACATCTCAGCTACCTTTAAAATACATAAAGATAATAGTGAGTATGATAATGAGGTATGGCTCTGGAATTGGGAGCAAAAAAAATTACTCCATGAAATTCCTGTTACAACTCAGCCCCCTATTCCATATGCTAAACGAAACAATCGATTTGTCATTCATGGTGGTGGATGGGGGATTGGTACATATCAAAGTAAAATTACTGAACTAGAAGAAAGAGGATTTTCGTTAGATATAGTTGCTTATGAAATTAGCGAAACAACTCAAATAAAGTCGAACAATAGATATTTTATGGTAGACCCTGAGTGGTCTCCTTGGAAAAAGAATCAAAGTAATGAACATGAGTTTCCACCCTTTGGAGAGGTAACCAGTTCTAATAAAAAATCTTTTAAAAATAGGGAAGAATATCATGCTTTTTATGATTTAGTTAAGGAGAGTAAAGCAATAATCAGTAAACCAGGTGGTGGAACTCTTATTGATTCTTTGGCATCTGTTACACCGATTATTTTACTTGAACCCTATGGTTATGCAGAGCAAAGAAACGCTGAGATATGGGAGTATTTAGGCTATGGTATTTCCTACGAAAAATGGAAGAGTATGGATTACTCTTCTGAAATTTTAGAAGAGCTTCATAAGAATATCTTAAACAGGCAAAGAACAACTATTAATTACCCTCAAAACTATGCAGAAAAAGTTGGTGGTAATTTCGTCGGTGTCAAAAGTTAATAATAAATTATAATTAGCTCAAATTATGGATGTTCGCAATCAGTTCAGTGCTGAACAAGGTAAAGAGGAACTCTGGAATGCTTTTCGAGATGTCTTAAGTTCTTCTCGCAAAGGGTCTCGGCTACAACAGATATCACGAGAGGGTAATCTGCAAGTTTCCTTTGCTCAACAGCGTTTCTGGTTGCTCAATCAATTGGAACCTAATAGCTGTGCTTATAACGAATATGTAGCTTTTCTTCGCATAAAAGGCTTACTCAACATAGTTGCATTAGAACAGAGTCTGAACGAGATTAGACGCAGACATGAAGTTCTGAGAACTACCTTTTTGATTGCCAATAGAGAACTAATTCAGAGAATCTCTTCATACACACCTGTAAAGTTACCGATAACAATACTTCGGACAAAATTAAGCAGCAATAACGCCATAAGAGCGTAGGTTTTGAT
>NZ_JABXKK010000014.1 GCF_017115045.1 Nostoc sp. NMS8
ACCTACCAAATCTTTTAGAAGATATAAAAAATTTAGTTGACTTCTATAGTCAAACTGATCCGAGTTTCAAAAGCCAAAGATTATATACTAGACTCAGTGCAGCCGAAGTCAGAAAGCAATTAATCGAAAAGTATGGTTACAGCGATGAAAAGCTACATACATCAGAAACAATTCGAGTCAAATTAAATAATTTAGGTTACAAGCTCAGAAGGGTAAAGAAAGTTCAACCTCAAAAAAAGTTTCCACAAACTGATGCAATCTTTGAGCAATTAAACATTGTAAATAAAGATGCCTCGGAAGATAAGAGTGTTTTACGTCTCAGCATGGACGGAAAAGCCCGTGTTAAGATCGGCTCATTTGACCGAGGAGGTAAAAGCCAGTATGGGGCGAAGGCTGATGACCATGATTATAATCCGAAAACAACTGTAACTCCTTATGGGATATTTCTTCCAGAGGAGGATGAGCTATTTTTGTATTTTACAGAATCGAAAGTTACCAGTGATTTTATTGTTGATATTTTAGAAGATTTTTGGTTAACAGAAAAACACCGTTTTTCTGATATTAAGACTCTAGCTCTTAATCAAGATAATGGGCCTCAGAATAGTTCACGTCGTACCCAATTTATGAAACGTATAGTAGAGTTTGCCCACAAACATCAAGTAAATATACGTTTAGCTTACTATCCTCCCTATCATAGCAAATATAATCCAATAGAAAGAACATGGGCAGTACTAGAAAATCATTGGAACGGCAGTATTTTAGATGAACTAGAAACGGCTTTGAATTTTGCTAGCACAATGAAATGGAACGGGAAACATCCAGCAGTTAAGTTAATACACAAAACTTATGAGAATGGGGTAAAGCTTACAAAAAAAGCTATGGCTCAAATTGAAAAACAGATTGAGCGGCTAACCGATTCTACTCATGAAGTTTTCCCAAACTTAGGTAATTGGTTTATTGATATTTGTTGTAGTAAAACAAAAATTATTTGATTTTAATAACAGCATTTATTTAGCTACAAAACATCTCTTATTTACACTGTTTAACTTCAAAGCAGACGACAAGTGTATAGGAAAAGGGGTTGCTTTCGGCAACCCCTTTTCTCCCCCATTAAAATGATTATCATTCTTGAGAAAACCTGTCTCTTGTTTTTCTTGGAATAATTTATTCTTTGGAAGTCCCATTAGTCACAGTTTCACAACAGTCACACTCAAGGTATGGGGATTCAGGAGTAATTGAGGCAGACGCACCGAATCTTTGGCAACAGATTGTTACCTTTGCTGATGGTGAGAGGATGTTGGTCAATAATGCTGATTTAGATGCCGCCAGCGCAGTGCTTCTGGAATTGGGGAATCTTAATCATCTTCTAAAAACTCGTATTCAGCCTCACGATCATCAAAAATCTTGAGGAAAATCATCCAGACAAGTTGGCTGATGCGTTGTGCGTCACCATCCACCCCTGCGTCTTTCCGCATGACGTCCTGAATGGTTTTGATTGTAGTGCTGATCGACATATTTTAAAAATTCTCACTTTAAACAAGATTACATTAAATACTTATTCTTTTGGAGTTTGATTCTCCTGCGTGGGTTCATCTGCTACAGGTAATTGACCTGTTGAGTTTGCAGAGATATTTGCATTCTTCGAGGAAATGTCCCCTGGTACAATTTTTTCTGTTTGGCTAACTATATCTTTTGCAAACCTTTCGCTAAAACCAACAACAAAAGCTAATGCCATAAATCCAAACCATTTAGTAGTAGGTTTTGTTTCATCCTTAGTAATAGAAATAGGTAACAAAGTAGAATTGAATAAAGCAAATATTAAAATCCCAAAGAAACCCCCTATCATAGGTTTAAAAGCTCCTACAAATACTGGAAGCAAGCTATCTTGATATTTCTGATTCCTATATTCTTCAATTCTGGTCAAAATACTAACCACACTGCCTGTAGCTCCAGACATTGCACATAAAAGTAGTAAAGCAGAAGATTCATCAAAGTCATACTGAGTCAACCTATTCTTAGAGTTTTCGTTTGGTTTCTGGGCTATTTCTGTACTTTGTCCTGATGGCTGAGTTGGATTCTGCCCTGTCAAAATAGGTTTGAGATATAAGTTAGCACCTGATAAAAGATGTGCAAGTATAATTGGTGCTGCCAAATGAACAGGCAATGCTACCAGTAATCCAATAATTACTTTAGAAGGAGTTTCTGTTAAATACAGGAAGTTATGAAATCCATTGATAAATAGAGCAGTAAAAGGATTTTCTAATTGACGCACAAAAATTTCGGCATCTCGTCTTAAATCTTTAGCTAAAACTTTATTTGGTTCACCTTGGAGAGCGTATATTGCTGTAACTACATTAGGTAAAAGTGACTCTATCTGACTTTGCTTAATTTTATTATTCTTTAACTTAGCACTTGCTAATAAACTTTTCGTTTTTTGAGCTACGTTTAATATTTTTGCTAGTTCTTTTTGAACCTCAACATCTAAAGCAGTATTAGTTGTAGAAATTTTATGTTGTAATTCATTGATTAGAATATCTAAAGATTGAGCAGTATCTTCCATAAATTGAGACGAAAGTTAATATTTATCTAGAGTTAATGCAAATTGACCAAATATAAAGAATTGTTAATAAATAGTTAGCAAGATGATATTGTTACCTAGTTATAAAGTCAAGCTATATTATACAGTTCATTTTTTAACTTTTGTAGGGCCGCTAGATATTTTTACTTGTCACCAAAAAGCTTAATGATTTCCAATGGTGTACCCAATAGGTTGATTAGTTGTAAGTAGGTAGGCACGAAAAAACCAAACTATGTGAAGATAAATAAATACGGAGAAAGAATCTACTGAGGGAACTAAAACATGGGTGCGCGTTTAAGAGTATTTCTAACCCGTGAGCAAGACCGAACCCTTTTAAACCTAAAAACAGCAGATTGTGGATGGGGTATTGGTGGATTGGGAGAGGTAACAAATCACACTGTCTCAGAATAGCGTGCAGCTAAAGTGATTGCTGCTTGACGGTTGTAGATCAAGATTCCTTTGCATTGAGACTACCAAGCGACCAATTATTTTCTGAAAACGGGGACGCATAATCTGCGACTCGCTCCCATCCCCACTTATAAGCAGTGTCAACTAGAATTTCTTTCCCATTACAGAACTTGATAAATTCCTGCCCGTGGTCGTAAAATATATCTGCAACCAGTTGATTGCGTTCGTCGTAACCCCACTTATCCACTGCTGCCCTCCACCAACGCTTTCCGGGGGACAGCAACTGTTCAAGTTCTAAATACTCCGGTTTCCAGTACTTGGTGCGCCATTGATTTGCTAGTGCCTCAATTAGTATCGCAGTCGGGTAGATCGGCTTGAGGTTTTCTTCGAGCCAGAGTATATAAACGATTGCGCTCCTGAAAGCATCTTCTAAACCTAAGCTTGATGCTTCTAGAGTGTCTTGGAGTTGCTCGTCACTGAAATTTACACCGAGCGATTGCAGGGCTGGAGCGTACAAATCAAATAATTCTTGTTCTACTGAATCGGCAGACCAGAACCACATAAGAAAAAGAAAACTCCTGCTGGGTGGCTAAATAAAATTTAGCATTTAGCGTGGGAAGTTTTGATGTGAGGACAAGTAGCGATGTCTACGATGGGCTATTCGGCGTCGCAGAACTTTGTCCACCTGAAATTGAATAACTCAATCGCCTCATGATGCAAGCAGTTTGTAGGGTTGAGCAACTGTTCCGCTTCCATATTATAGTTGAATTTTAAAATATTCTCTCAAAAACGCTTTCCTTTTTGTGCCTGATGTGAAGTTAAAACTAAAAGCGTAGAGGGCTAAAGGGCAAAAGTGTAAAGAATAGACATCTTGCAAAAGTAACTTTTGCCAAGATGTCTATTCTTCAGCCGTCATGGATATCTTTATGAATTCAAGGTGGAAGAGGTGATTAATCCTAAGACTTTCCCCCAATTCGTAAAAACTCTTGGAGTATCTGTCTGCCACTTTCTGCAAAGAATTTACTAGATAAATATAATGAATAGATAAAGATTAGTGCTTCTATATACATTTATTCAGTAAATACGATGAAGAATATGTAAAGTTATTTTTTTAGAGATGAATAACTCAGTAAATATTCTGTATGCTACTGATTAGCAGATTATTTAGGGCTTGCTGAAAATTTGTTTCTTTATTCCTCGTAAGCTGTTCTGTATTTTTTAGCTAGATACCAAAGGAAAATACCCCACAACAAGGCCATAAATATTTGTTGCCCTGTTTTCAAGCTAGCAAGACTTACGCATGGACAAAAACAATGAGATTTGTTTTTCAAAGATTCGAGCTTGATTTTTCGATGCTTTGTCAGCAGTGTCTATGGTAAATATTTGCCTATACTACTGATCAAGGGTGATTTAAATTAGCTTGAAACTAGCTTTTTGTGAATTCAGATCCTCTGGAATTTGTAGAATGCCTAAGACTTAAATAATCCGAAGTACTTCGATAAGTAATACTTGCAAGTTAATCAAAAGGAAAATCTTCCGGAAAAATTCGTAACCCCCAAGGGTGAGATTGAAGTCTGTCGAAATCATCAAGTTTCGGCAAATTTTTCTGCGCCAAAACAGCATTAACAACTGATAACTTAATTTACTTCAAAATATCGATTTAGGTAGGAAAAAGTAATGGCAAATATCATTGGAACCGACGGGAATGATACTCTATTTGGCACTGACAGTGCTGACACAATTAACGGTAAAGCTGGGAATGATAACATTACAGGTAGTAATGGCGACGATACCTTAAGGGGTGGTGGTGGGAAGGATACATTTGTTTACAGCTCCAATGATGGCACTGATACTATCACTGATTTTGGTGGTGTAGGTAAAGGTACAAATCCCACAGCAGCAGTTATTGCCGAAGTTGATACTATCAAATTCCTTGATGAGGGATCGACTGCGCGAAATCTGCTACTAACCCAGAATGGTAATAATCTGGAAATAACCTTTCAAGATATACAAGAAAATTTAGGATTTGAAGATTCACGAGTATATTTTAGTGACCCGATTTTGAAAGTCATCTTGCAAAACTTCAAACTAGAAGATTTAGATAACTTGAAAGCTTCTGGTACAAGACCAGCCATTGGTAATATTCTGTTTGATGGGCAAACTAGCATCACCAATAGTTTTAATGTTCTAGATGCCAACTCTACAGACACGACCATCGGTATCAAGAACACAGTAACCTTCCTCAATGACCTGAACAACAACATTACAGGTTTAGACAACTCAGATGATGTGATTAATGGTCAGGGGGGTAACGACAAAATCGATGGCTTAAGTGGCAACGATCTTTTGAGGGGTGGTACGGGGAATGATACTCTCATTGGTGGCATCGGGAATGATACCCTCGTAGATGATACTGGCAATAACTCTCTTGTTGGTGGTATTGGCGACGATATTTTGATTGTTGACTCTTCAACAGGATACAACACCCTAAACGGTGGCGCTGGTAACGATCAATTGTACGCTCGAGCTTCAGAAGGCAATAACTTACTATTTGGAGGCGATGGGAATGATACTCTTGATTCCTCTTACCTTAATACTGAGTATGGATACTCCTTTATTGCCTCCTCAGGCAATAACACCCTCTACGGTGGTACTGGTGACGATCGTTTGGTTGTGTCTCCAGAAGGGAATAACTTACTCTCTGGGGACGATGGCAATGATTATCTCTCCAGTTCTGGCTATGATGAGTATAGAGCGAACTATAATTTTAGCTCCTCAGGCAATAATACCCTCAACGGTGGTACTGGTAATGATACAGTGCGTGCTGAGTATTCCACAGGTAATAACCTACTGAATGGAGGCGATGGCAATGATTATCTCTCCATCTCAGGCTATTACATCCAGTACGACGGTTTTGATGATTATGATGTCACCTCAGGTAATAACACCCTCAATGGTGGTACTGGTAATGATACATTGCGTGCTGAATATTCAACAGGCAACAACTTACTCTCTGGTGGCGATGGTAATGATTCCTTATATGTTAGCCCCTCATCCCCATCTACTTCCCCCTCTTATTCAATTACTCAAACGGTAGATGGGGGTAAGGGTGACGATTTATTGTCCATCGATTACAGCAATGCTACAGGAGGGATTACTTCGACATTCAATGCCACTACTAATATTGGCTCAATTACAGCAGGTACGTATCGGGTTAACTACAAGAATATTGAACGATTAAATATCTCAGGTACAGCCTACAATGACAACATTGTGGGCAGTAATGGCAACGATACGCTCTCCTCCAGGGGGAATGGTGGCAATGATACGATAGATGGGGGTAAGGGTGACGATTTATTGTCCATCGATTACAGCAATGCTACAGGAGGGATTACTTCGACATTCAATGCCACTACTAATATTGGCTCAATTACAGCAGGTACGTATCGGGTTAACTACAAGAATATTGAACGATTAAATATCTCAGGTACAGCCTACAATGACAACATTGTGGGCAGTAATGGCAACGATACGCTCTCCTCCAGGGGGAATGGTGGCAATGATACGATAGATGGGGGTAAGGGTGACGATTTATTGTCCATCGATTACAGCAATGCTACAGGAGGGATTACTTCGACATTCAATGCCACTACTAATATTGGCTCAATTACAGCAGGTACGTATCGGGTTAACTACAAGAATATTGAACGATTAAATATCTCAGGTACACTCTACAATGACAAAATTGTGGGCAGCAGTGGCAACGATACGCTCTCCACGGGTTATGGTGGCAATGATACGATAGATGGGGGTAAGGGCAACGACTACTTGACTATTAGCTATTCATCAGACAATAATTTACTCTCTGGGGGCGATGGAAATGATACTCTTTCTGCATTTACTGCCTTAGGTAATAACACACTCAACGGTGGCAACGGCAATGACTACCTCACAGGTGGCAACGGTAATGATAGTCTAATTGGAGGAGCTGGGGTTGATACCTTTGCTTTCAATAGTTTCAATGAAGGCTTAGACACTATTTATGACTTCAACGCCACGAATGAAGTGATTCAGATATCGGCTGCTAATTTTGGTGGTGGGTTATCCATTGGTTCGCTCAAAGCAAATCAGTTTACCATTGGAACATCTGCAACCACTAGCACTCAGCGATTTATCTATAACTCGACTACAGGTGCATTGTTCTTTGATCAGGATGGCAGCGCAGGGGCGTTTACTAAGGTACAATTTGCACAACTATCTACTGGCTTGTCACTAACTAATAATAGTTTTGTGGTTGTTTAGTGAATACTTGAATTGCGAGGTTCAATTTTAAGCATCTCGCATTCGATTGTTCTCTATTTTCAAGGTATATATCTACGGAGAATAGCCACAAGGAGGGCATAAAAATCTCTTTCTCTCTAAGAGTCAGATTTTGACTATTTTCAAGTTAGTAAGACTTAGGCACTGGCAAAAAACCAAATATCAAGAATGGGTTTTAGGCATTAAATTGTCAGTAATTTATCCCAAAAAAGTATGCTTAAAAACCTTGAAATGACCGATTATTCTGAATCTATACGCTTATTAATTTGTACAGTGCTTAAGACTTAGATAGTCTGAGATAGTTAGATAATGCTTAAGTGGCAACGACATCCTGAGAGGTGGTGCTGGGAATGACACCCTCAAGGATGGTGAAGGCGATAACTTCCTGTTTGGTGGTACTGGTAACGATCACTTGAATGTTGATTATTCATCAGGCCATAACCTGCTCGATGGTGGCGATAGCAATGATTCTTTAAGTGCCGCTACCACCTCAGGCAATAATACTCTTAACGGTGGTGCTGGGAATGATTACTTAAATGTTGATTATTCAACAAGCAATAACTTACTCAATGGTAACGATGGCAATGATTCTCTTGTCCTCTCTGGCTTCGATTACTTCAGTTACTTTGGTGCCTCAGGCAATAATACTCTTAACGGTGGAGTTGGTAATGATTACTGGGAGCAATGCGATTTTGTTAGACGACCCAAAAAAAGTGCGATCGCTAAAAATCCAATCTAAGTAAAAAGTGATTTTATTTACATAAAATCTATTGTTTTACACAATAAATTATCTTGATGAGATATCTCAAAAAGATTACTAGCAATTCATTTGACGATTATTGCCAACTAAAAGCAACTTGTGTACTTAGTATTAATTTGCAGTAAATAATAGCTGGGCATGAAAATTCAAGTATAAAATTTATCAAGCAGTTTGAGGTTTAATAAAGGAATCAAAGATAGAACCACAAAAATTATCCCAACTTCTAGCTATCCATTGACAACGCAGATGTAACATAATTTCTGCATTTCCTTTCAACCAGAATTTACTGTTTCCTTTGATTCTTAAATTTACAACTTGGCGGATTACAGCAATTTTCAGGTAATTGAACCACAAACTACGGTAATGTAAAGAGATAGT
>NZ_JABXKK010000038.1 GCF_017115045.1 Nostoc sp. NMS8
ATCAAAACCTACGCTCTTATGGCGTTATTGCTGCTTAATTTTGTCCGAAGTATTGCTCATAGAAAACTTCGCTCGTTCGGGACTGACTGACCTTGAAGAAACTGATGGGATTGTGCGACTTTTGGCTGTCAAATTAAAAATTTCACCCCAAGAAGTACCACCACTGCTACATCACATTCAAAACCAACAGCGTGGTAGAACTGCTGCCAATAACGTTATTGGCAATGATGTCATTAGTGTAGTGGAGGAGGTTTTGACCTCGCTCGGCAATATTAAACTAGACTCTTTTATCAGCAATCGTTTGCCATTGCTCAATTTGCCCAGTGACTTTTTAGAGGTATTACGTCAGGGGAAACTGGAGACAAGTAAAGCCAAAGCGATCGCACGAGTTGGTGATGAAAAAACAAGAAAACAATTCTTAGAAGATGCGATCGCTTACAATCTCTCACTGAGCGAAATCAAGCGTAAGATTCAAGAAATTGAGCAGCAGTCTAAATCAGAGTCATCACAGCAAACAGAATCAGCATCCATAAAAGACCGCGTTGATGATACTTTTCAACGCTTCAAAAAAGCGAAAGTGTGGGATGATCCGAAGAAAAAATCCAAAGTAGAGAAGTTGTTAGCTCAGTTAGATGCACTGATGCAAGGCGACAACCCAAAGTAAACCAATGTGGTAATTCTCGAAACTATTCAATTTGCTCTCTTAAGGATGGCGACATAATCATTAGTCCTCGGACAACCTCTTCAGGTGTGGCTGTGCCATTGATTACCTTTGGTATAATCGCCATCACTTCTAAAGCTAAATTGGTGGGAATTCCCCTTGCTTCTAACCGCTTCAACTCTAAAATGTCAATCCCTGCTGCTAATCTCTCTAAATACTCTTTTACACTCACTCCCAAGTTTTCAATTTCCAACATGGGTATAATTGGTTTTTTGTTTGACTTCTATATTCAAGCATCTATTACGTGGCTATCTTACAGATAAACCACAGTCATATTGAGCAAGTCAATGAGGAAAAAGAGCGATCCCTGCATGACCAGACCGAAGTGGAATGTACAACGAAACTTCCAGATTCCCAAATTGGGAATCCCAGTAAGTTGCAAGTATGGTCTGATTCAATCTTAATTGTTTACAATTATGACTTTTCAGAATTTTATCAAGTCTTTAGAGCGTGTTCATGATTCAATCCCAAAGTTAAGCGTTCGCCTTCTTGCCTTGCCTGCTGGGTAGTGGATGATTGAACACAGGTACAGTATTACAACTATATAATGCATAGTGCGGATTATTTCGATACCACACAGCGACGGCGATCACACTGACTAATCACTCCTTAACCGCTCTGGTTACATCTGTGATGGATTTCAACTGTTTTTTATCTGGTCTAATCCATCAGAAAGCCTGCAAAAGGACTTGCCAATAATCCGCTACCTCTTCAGGGGTTGCTAAATATGATATTTTTGTTTTTGTCATGATTGTTTGGTGTTCTGAAAATTGACTAGGTACACAAACTCTAACCAGTGGCTAGCAATAGTTGATTTAAAAGAATTGAGCATTCTTGCTTGTCGCCCCAGCATTTCCGAGCGATCGCTATTCCCCCTCTAACAGCTTTCAAAACATAGCTTCGGAAGTGGGAACCAAAACCCGTTTCCTTAATTTCAGCTTGTGTAGCGATCGCCTGCTGTGCCAATTCCTCTAAAGACAATTGCTGCTGATATGTTTGATGAAGTTCCCACAGATGCGATCGCTGGTTTTGTGAAAGTAGCGGCCAAACTTCATCAATCTCGGCTTGGTTCACCGCAACTTCTCCCCAGTTAGAAATTTTTAGTAGTTTTTCAATTACCGCTTCTCTTGGTTGCTGATTTTCAACTGGTAACTCAACCGAGATGCCTGCTCTGGGCGTAGCCAGAGCCTGATTTCCTGAGTTATGAGTGATGACCATTGACTCGACTTCTTCTGTTAGCGTCTGTATTTTCTGCTTTGCGTACTGCTCTTGTAATGTAGTCAGCGTATTAATTTCGGTTTCTGCAACTGCTGACAATTGGCAATTGGGAATTGTTGCTTGTACTTGGGCCTCTAGTTTTGCTTTGGCGGCTTTTTCTCTGGCTAGGATATCGCGCTCTACCCATGCCGTGAAAACTTCCTCTCGGCGATCGCTAACGGGAACAGCGCGACCATCGACCAAAACCAGATTCCCCTCATCATCTTTTTGGAAGTCTGGCGCGGCGACACCGTAAATCCAGACTTGGTTGCCTCGTGTTCCCTCTCGCCGCAATCGGGGGAATTTATACCCAGTAAGAGACGCTAGTTTTTGACAGACTTGCATGGGAGTATTTAGAAGAGCAAACATATTACTTTTAGCGCCAAGAATTAAGCTCAAATCGGACTGATGAGTTTTTGCTTTCTCAAATACTGCTTGTGCTAATGGGTGATTGTTGCTCAATCCGTCCGTTTCTCGAAGCTCTTTGTACCCAATCCAGTCTAAAGCATCAATTTTTTTCCCAATAAAGCTTTTATTAGTATCGGGAATGAAATAATCTCCACCGCCATTTTTTAAAGCGGTAGACATGACGTTTATTTCTCTATCCGGTAGAAATTCCCTACCCACGCCAAGGTAGTAATCTAGTCGAATTATAGAATACCAGTTTTTATCATCTTTCTCTACTAATTCGGGAGTAACGGTCACGTTATAACGCCTTTCAATCTCACCTTTTCTGTGTTTTAACTGTTCGGACTCAGTTTTGCAATTCTGTTTATCTAGTTTCAAAAACTGTTCATCTGTAATGCTTTCAGATGTGGTGACGTTTTCACAGTGTCCCGCATATTCTGATTTGCAGTTTTTGTAAATTTCTTGCTTAGTAGTCTCTACTTCTGCGGGTTCGGGTAACTCATCTGCGCTGACTTCACAGATGATATGTCCCTCAGATTTCAAATCACTAATAATTTGCGATTCATAGCTATTCATCCCATCATTGATGATTGCCCCTAACTTCGCCCAAGTATTAATGCAAATGCTCTCAAAATTGCCTTCTATCGATTCCTCAAATCCCAAATCAACGAGCTTTTTAATATTGGCTTTATTCTTGATGTACTCACCTGCTAGTAATGCCTTGACACTATTGGAGCCATTGCCTACCCTATTGATGCCTACTGGATTAAGCCAGATATAACGAGGGACTGGAGGGCGGTAACGTGATAAATGCTGTCTGACACCATCGGTAGTTTGTACGCCTTGAAAAATCCCAAAAACATAATCAAAATGCTTTTCTTCAATTGATACCCCAGTCTCAATGGTCGAGGTAGTTAGAACAAGGTCATAGTTTTTAATTACCTCATTTAAATCATCTGTACAGCCAAAAGCCGGATGACCAAGAGTAGTTGTGCTTTTAGAATCAATTCGTAAAATTCTCAGGTGTGGCAGCAGTTTTTTATAGTACGCCTCCAAATTGCGAGAACCCCATTTAGAACTAGCCCGTTGTCCAGACAAAGCAACAAAGCACTTATCCCCATTCTCTAGTTTTTGGGTCAGGATTTTTACTAATTGTGCTGGATTATTACCCTGTACTAAATTTACCTGCCAAGGCTCTACAAACTTAAATGTGTTTTCCACGAGAAAAGTGTCAATCTCTTGCCCTAGCAGTCCTTTGAGAAAGTCAATGCCAATATCGTTTAAGTCAGCATCGGCTATGAAGATTTTCCCACCATAATTAACAACATTTTGTAGCAGGCGTTTGAAATTTTTGATGATGGCTACGCGATCGGTCTGACAAGTCGAACTGCTCAACAAATGCCAGATTAGCTGCATGATTTCATCCAAAATCAACCAGCAGCCTTTCCACTCATCAGGGTTAAATTTGGCTTGGCTTTTTGGATGTAAGCTATCAATTACTAGCCCCATTCCGAAATGTGAGCCTTGCTCAGTCTGCTTCACTTCGGTAATGAAAGGTAATCCCAGTTTTTTCACAAGCTGCGTAGCAAGCTGCACCCGATGGGTAATTACTAACACTCTCCTCTCACCAGCGCGAATTATCGGGTCAGTTAGCCACTGAAGCAAGTGAGTTTTACCTGTGTTCTTTGGCGATTTCAAGCCTATTAGCTGCTTACCCAAAGGAATAGCCAACTCACCCAAGTAACGCTGATTTAAGTTCAAATCTGGGGTGTATGTGAGCCGCCTTAGTTGCTTGGTGTTCCACTCATCTAATTTCAGAGCATCGCAGTAAATAGTATCAAATTGGTCGCGGCCGTAAGCAGCTAGTACATCATCAATCCCTTTGCCTAATGCCAAATGCCACCCCATTACTCGGACTTCACAACCACGCAAAGATAAAAGCTTGGCAGTTTTAGCGATCGCACCATTCACGCTTCTAACCGTGGTGCGCTTCACATCGGCATCGAAACAGAAATAAATTCGCCTGCCTGATTGAGCATAAGCGGCTAACTGTGGGATTAGGTACGGTGCGCCGTTATTTTCGCCATATTCATCCTTTGGTTGGCGACGGCCTCCCCACACCCCTGGTATGCCGATCGCAACGTAACCACAAGATAAGATTGCAGCTGCTTTTTTAGCACCCTCGCAGATGATAATGGGAATTTGGGTATTCTCTCTCACCCATCGCCAAAAATCACCAAAAGGTAAACTTTGGTAATTTTCTGGTAGTGCCACATCGTAGCGGCGGCTAATTAATTCCCAGATCCGGGTGGGAATCCGTAAGGCAAAAATTTCTGTGTCAACTTTGGGGGGATGCTCATACTTAATTGCCTTGCTGTTACCCTCATCTATTCTTGGCGTGTTGGGCTTGAAGCATCCCCAATCGGAATCTTCACCAGTGATAATATTTATTCCGCTACACCACCAACCACCATTAGACAGGTGAGCATATCGCCGCATATCCCCATCGCGTAGCCGCCCATCGTTGCGGCGGCTGATTTTATCGGAGTAGAGCAAGTAATCAAAAGCGGCATTCCCTGACAGCGATTTGAAGTTAAGTGCCGCTATCTCACTGTCAATCCCACTCTCACCCCACTCTTGCCAGTGGCTTGCTTCAAAATCTTCTCTGGCTGGCAAAGTATAAGGTGCGGATGGCTCTTTGAATCCTTGATAATTACCCAGTGCTTGAATTTCGCTATCATGGTGATGGCTACGCCCAGAGCAGGCATCGCCTTGCGCCATGTCATTTTGGTTGTCGGCTACAACAACTTGATGGACTTTTCCATCTCTGGACTCAAGTCTTGAGACTTCATGCAAAGCCCAAGGGGTACTTCTGAGCTTACCTCGCTTGTTGAATTTTCTGAAAACCTGCCTTAGTTCTTGATTTAGTGATTTTTGGGGTGAGGCTATCTTGCCGAATCCTTTGTGATTCATACTGCCACCCCTCCAACCTTGGCTTCAATTTGGAGAAGTACGGCGGCCACCTGACCACTAAACCAGCCAAGCTTTACTAATCGCTGTAAGTAAAAGGACTCCTCTAAGTTGAGGTTAGGCGATCGCAGTAACTCATCCGGGTCGGGGCATGGTCTTAAAGCAACGTCACAGCAACCCGCTTTTAAATATTTGGTGCTAGTTCGGCGATCGCTAATATAGTTTGATAATTCCGAAATTCGAGATTCTTGATTGTTGGGGAAAGTTTGCGTTAGAATACTAGGCTTTTCATTCGCAAACCCCTGTCTGTCAGAAGTGAGGGGTTTATTCATTGGGTTGTCCTTTGTTGGTTTGGACAGCCCCTTAACTTTTAAATTTGCAGATTGTAGGGATTAGTCGGTAAGCTTGAAATAGTTATAAATTTAATTAGATTTGCTGGTTGCAGAGTCTGGGGGCTGAAACGTCTACTAAACGTTTCTTTGTGCGCTGCTTTTGCTTACCGTGGTGGATTGATTAATCCCTGCGATCGCACTCAAAAAGCTGAGGGCTGTGTAGCTAGCATTTTTTTTGCTAGTTATTTTGTGAACTCTAAATGAATTAAGCTAAGATTTTATGTCTTTTGTGTAATCCTCAAAAATACAAACTATTGGTAAGGGGATCGCATACTCTGGAAATCTCTTCATATATCAGTAGCACCATTGCGTAGCTTGCTGCCGTAGGCATCGCAGAGTATCCGTAAAACTTCTTCTAAAAGTACTGTCTGACTAGCCAAGGTTCTATTTGTGTTCGCCTCAAATCGCTCTAATCTCTCGTAGAGTTGAGCGATCACGGCGCTATTTGTTTCACTCATTATCCGCTTTTAACCCCTGTTCAAATTCATCAACAGCCTGAATTGAATCTGAAATTGAAATACATTGCTCCAGCAGGGAAATGTCCAATTCTGGCAGTATCTCGCTTGTTGCTATTTGCTCATATCCATAGGTATCAGGGTAAATGGTGGCAACGTCATTCTGGGGATTGTCCCGTAAGTGATACAACTTAAACTGGTTTCTCTCCCAAAACCAAACTTCTGTAACTCCTAATCTTCGGTAGATTTCCAATTTATTTATGTTGCCACTGGTGAGAACTACTTCTATGGCTAAGTCCGGTACACTTTTCTCTTCACCTATGCAATAACATTCGTCTGGTTCCGCACCTGCTTTTTTTGCTTTGTTTCTAAAAGTAGAACTTCCCATAGGTACAAAACGAATACGCTTGCTGTAAAAGAAACGCTCTAACAGCATCCCTAAATTCGTTTTGATTTTTTCATGCCTGATTGATGGCGACACTATCTCTAATATTTCATCTAAATAAGTAACACGGTAATGAGAGTTGTTTTCTAGTTTGACTAGTAGCGATTCATAGCTCTCCCAACTCACACCACTGCTAATAAACCTTTCTTCTGGGTCTGAGGTATGATCCAATTCTGGCTCATCAATTAGTTCTTTAAGACTGCTGACCATTATCAATTCTCCCGTTTAATCTTTTGGCGAAACCGAATAGCTCGCCGTAGGCATCGCTACTTGGCTTGTGCCTATCGTGCCGGTTAGTAATTTGAGCGAATTGACCTCAGATGTAAGACTATCCAGGCGTAAGTAAATGTCTTGGATTTGTGCTTCTGTCATGCTGATTTTTCCTGATGATTCTGCTGTGTATAGTCATCAATTGCTTTTTTGGTTAAAGCCAAAACTAGGCTAGGAACTGTTCTGTAATCTTTATCTGCCCATGTCTGTAAAATTTTATACTCTTCATCTGTCACACGAATTGTGATAGTCGGTTTTTTAGAAGGCATAGTGTAGCACTTATCAGTTTTTATAGTGAGTAACTATAATTATCCTCCCTTAACACAAATAGGCTGAATTATTGACAAATGTTTTACTCACTTTTATTTGTTGACAGGTACAACACCTGTGATTTAACATAACACCATAGCTAATCGATCAACAACAAGTCACTAATTAGCGTCCTACGAGTACCCCAGCGACTTACACAGTAAGGGGTTTAGCGTTTAGGTGCTACATCGTGATGTGTACTTCTTCTGATTGCTAGCTAGTTACTATCTGATTCACATTGATTACTGTAGTAAACCCATGAAACCTAGACGGAGCAAACACTCTACAGATTTAGATTTATTTTTAGATTTTCCATCTACCAAGACATATTTAGCTGAGGTTTTGGGTGTAAGCCGTTCTACTTTGGTCACTTGGGAGAATTTAGCCTTCTGGAGAATTCCCAGTTTCAGAGATGCCTACCCAAAAAACCACGATGGCAGCTACGACCGGGAATCACCCTTATCACCCTACCAAGCATGGGTTTTGGGCAGAGTAGGGCGGCTAATGGCACAGCTACGACGCGGCGAACGGGTCAAAGGCTATATCGCCAAAAATCCGAATGATTTTTCTAGATACCGCTATCAGCAAGCATTCCAGCAATTACAAAAATTACAGAAGGGAGCGTAATCATGGCACCACGAAAGAGAACGACAGCGCCAACAGCAGACACAGTAAGCATTCATGATGCTTGCCTAAAGTACATGACCACAGAGCAAAGTTTAAGACTGGCTTTAAGCCATGTTCGCCCCGATGATTTTGACACTGTAAAGGCAGTTTCAGAAGCAGATTTAGAAGCGATCGCCTCATACTTTCAGCCAGAATTGCCAGTTGTGGCTAGCACCTCAGAGTCACCTGAAAATTCACAAAATTTAACACAGCAAACATCGGGAGCAACGCGATTTTGTGAGGTTGGGCAAAAAAGGTGCGATCGCTAAAAACT
>NZ_JABXKK010000124.1 GCF_017115045.1 Nostoc sp. NMS8
TATTACACGGTAAATCTACCGTTTTTATGTTAAGTAATATTTCGCCAACAGTATCCGGCTCGTGTTTAACCGCTATGCACCCTGCCTGATTTTAATTGATGAATGGGTAGCTTATGCCCGACAGCTTCACGAAGTAAACGACCTTCCGGGGGGCAGTTTTGACACTCACTTTACCTTTGCCCAGACTTTGAGCGAGTCGGCAAAAAACGCTAACCAAACTCTGTTGGTCGTGAGTATCTCTGCATCTGATAATGAAATTGGAGGCGATCGCGGTAAAGCAGCCTTAAGTAGACTCAAAAATGCTATTGGCAGAGTTGAATCTCCTTGGCGACCAGCAAGTGCCGATGAAAGCTTTGAAATTGTGCGGCGGCGGCTGTTTCAACCCATCACCGAAGAAAATGGTTTTATTGCCCGTGATGCCATCATCCGTGCCTTTGCAGAAATGTACCAAAATCAATCTCAGGAATTTCCATAGTGAATGCCGAGAAGCTAGTTATAAACGACGGCTAGAAAATGCCTATCCTATCCATCCAGAACTGTTTGACCGACTTTTTCCAACGCACGCGGGGTGTGCTGCGACTGATGGCAAAGGTGATTCATTCACTTTGGGAAAGACAGGACAAGAGTTTGTTAATCATGCCTGCCAGCGTCCCAATGGATGATGGACAGGTACAAACAGAATTGACTCGCTACCTGGAAGATAACTGGGTGCCAGTTATTGAAAAAGATGTAGATGGATATAATTCTCTCCCATTGGCGTGCGATCGCCAAGAGGTAAGGGAAAGTCTTGTGGGTTAACGGATTTGAGTGCGATCGCACTCAATATTTAAGTTACTACTTTTTTGTTACGTGTAGTAACTTTGCACCTTTCCATAGTTAATCTCCTTAATAAAATTAAACCCGTCAGATGCCTGACGGGTTTTTTGGGTTCTTAGGGGCAGAACTGATAATTTGATCTATCCATAGCCTGAGAGAATCGTTCTCTTCTCTCAGGCTGCTAATTTTCCCAAGTATTCATTTTGGAGTGCAGCGACTTGTTGTTTTAGATTCTCCAAGTCCGCTTGCATTTTGGCTAAGTCTGGAGTTTTTTGAAGTTCTTCAGTCATGTAGGAACGAATCCATCCCATGATCAATTCTGAAGCTGTCTTGCCTTCAGCATTAGCTTTATTCATAAAAGCTTCCTTTGTCTCATCGTCCATTCTAACAATGATCTGATTGCTCAATTTTGTTGTTTGCCGCTTTGCCATACTACTTTCTGCTGAAAACTTTCAATCTGTAATAACTCTATTTACCCTAATTGTGGCGAATTTTGAAAATTTTGTAGTAACGCCATTGTTTTAGTAATAACTAATAATTACAATGCAGTAACAAGACAAAGGCGATCGCCCCTCCGGGAAGAGAAACGCGATCGCCTTTTGTTAAACCCCATCAATGAGGTTACTCAGATGATTGTACAAGATGAATTTGACAACCAAGCCTCGGCTCAAGCAGAGTTTGAGGAATAATATGTTGACCATTTAGCTGACGCAGTAGCACCAGAAATTGAAATTGACTCAGTACCAGACGATTTGGGAGAAGTGTATCGAGTTTGGAACGGTTCCCAACTTCTGGGAACTTTTTACCAGAATCTTGAAAGCAAATGGGTAGCACAACCCTGTAATAGCGATAAAAGACACTGCTGTGATACTTCTGATTCAGCACTGCTTTTGATTGTTGCTGTCAACGGCTTACTGGTTGCAGATGTAGCTTAGAACTCAATATTCTTCCCATCACCTAGAGACGTGTTAAATTCACGTCTCTTTCTTTTTCGGAACTTTTGCTCAACATAACTATGATCAAGAAAGTGTTATTAACTTAATCGGGTTGTTTATAAAGCTCGCTTTCTAAAGCTGCTTTTACTCTCTGTGAGCAATTTTCTCGTAGCGCAGCAAGTCTAATCACCTTCCAAGGCTGAATTTCTTCTCCGCAATCATCAAGCCGCTGAATTGCCCACTTAATACGCCTAATCTGAAAATCCTCTACAGTTTCTGTCACTGATTCTAAATAAACCTTAGTCACTGGCATTTCTGACAAATGTTTTTCGAGTAGTGCCAGTAAGCCAATAGCTTTGCCTATCTTGCCAATAGTTATTCTCACGGGTTTTTCTGCACTCAGAAGCGATCGCACAGCATTTTTCACCTTTTCGAGAACTAGCTTGTCTCTTTCTACCCAGTCAACTTTACCGATGCAAGGGACAGGCACTTTTAAAGAAGGCGAATTTTTGTTGAGCCACTCTTTATCGTTTCTGTATAGCCAAATATATGTTGCCTTAGCTAATGCCCTGAGAGTAGTTTTCGATGCCTCTGGGTACTGCTGTAGTAAAGCTTTCCAACCTTCCCTGTATTTTACTTTGCGATCGCTGGCTAAATTTAGATTTGAGTCTAAAACTTCCTGTAAGTCTACTAGCCGATTTTCCTGTGAAGATTTCCAAAAAGTTTTTAGCTTAAGTATGGCAGTATAGCGGTTTACCGTTCTGGGATCGACATTGAGCCGTCTTGCTGTCTCTCGTAGACCTAATTTTTGGATTTCTACCAGTTCTTTTAGCTTCTGCTCCCAAAATTCACCATAAGTCAAGACTTTGCCAATTCGTAGCTTGTCTTCATCAGTTTTATCAGGGCCAGTTCTACAATAAACCATGCCACAGGAACAAGAAAAAGTACCTAACGGTTTTTTATTATCTAAACAGTGAGTGACAACAAGATTAGTTATTGCTGGCTTGAGGTAATGGTCTACCGCAGTATTTAGACACAGCCAAGGCGCTTCACCAAAAGGTTTATACTGGTAATCCGTGTTGAAAAATTCCTCGATAGAATTCGTCAGAAATCTAATTATGAGTAGGTGTCTTATCGGATGGAATGACTTTCTATGCTTCCTGACAATGCTGAATAGCCAGTTTTGCTCATTTTCGTAATTCACCATCGAGTTAACAGCCTCAAGCACTTCAGCACCATAAAAAAACAAGAAACTATCTACTAATCTCTTCTGGTTTACTCGCTTGCTTGCAGTTGCAAAACCCTTTTCAATCAATAAAGCTATATATTTTCTTTGAAACCACTCTAGTTCTCTAGAGAAAAGATTACTATTTATCAACCATGAAATATCTTGAGCCAGCAGTCGCAATTTCTTTAAAGTTTCTTGACTGTAAGTCTGTTGTATCGGTACAACAGGACAGTTTTCTTGGCTTGCAGCATAGTATTCATGCCTATTAAAACCTTGCATGGGAATTGTGCTATCTTGCAAAGTCACACCATGAACTGGGCAAACCAAAACCCCTGGTGTTTGGTGTAGCTTATACCAGTAGGACTCTCCATAGTTTTGCAAATCTTCTTCTAAACATTTTGGGCAAAATCGCAGATACCTCTGTACCTTCAACGAACTCGCCATAATCCCGGTTCTGGTATGAATGTCTCCTCCGAAATCTGCCTTCATTGACTCCATCACCTGGGTGGCTCTTTTCGGTGGCAGAAAAACACTGTAGAAAGGATAGAGGGTATATTTATATATCAAATCTTCTACTTGATAATTCGAGATAAATTGGAGATTTTCAATCAACGAATTCAGGTTAGAAGGTAAGTCAACAGTAGCTATTACACCTTGAGAATTAAATAGCTCCTTTAAAGTTATTTTTGGACTGGTGTTACCACTCCTAATGTGGTAACGAGCCAAGATACTGTATAAAATTTCATCTGGATAAGGGGCTGGAAAAAAGCCAAGCATAGATTCTTTCTCATGTTGAAACCGGAAAAGATATTTTTGTAAATTCCAGAGTGTTTCAAGTTTGTGGCGATCGCTATCCGCACCAATTTTCCACAGCAAACAAAATTATGAGGATTTTTGTCCTCTATAATCAGTATCTCAGGTATTACACAACGCCTATTTTATCGTAAATTCAGGTATTACACAATAACTAAATATCTTTGAGCAATTTATAGAATCTACCCGTAGTTCTTGCTGTTGACTATGATTTAGGAGGTGTGTAATAGCTGGGTAGTAATGGGAAAGAAAGGGCACAAAGGACAAAAAGACGTACCAGAGATGTACGACGAGGTGAAGAAAAGGGTTAACCTAGCCCTAACTCCCACTGGTATTGAAGGATTAGATGCGATCGCCTCCAATTTTGATATAAGCAGGTCGGAGCTTGTGGAGAGAATTGGCAGACGACTGATTTGCTTAGATACAAATTCTTTCACTGAGGAGGAGATGGAAGCTGTAAAAAAGCACTGACCGAATTGATTGCTATTTACCGCGATCAGTTGAATGGTCAGGGTTTGTTTACTGGTCTTGGTGCAGTTGAGAGCGATCGCAAATTGCAATTACGGAAGCAGATTGAGCAATGGGAACAAATCCGTGCAAAAATTTCCAGTTCAGAGGGGATTTGAAGTATAAGCTATGACAAAGAGCAGTATAATTCTGCTCAACGTCTTACGACATCTAAATGTTAAAGAACTTGCATTTCGCGGTAGTCAATTGCCGACACCCCCACCTGCTCAACGTCTTACGACATCTAATGTTAAAGAACCACTAAAACAAGCTCCGGCGTAGAAAAGGTTTTTCTGCTCAACGTCTTACGACATCTAATGTTAAAGAACTAGTCTCTTGCCTTGTAAAATGATTGAGTGTACTCTGCTCAACGTCTTACGACATCTAATGTTAAAGAACAGCGATCGCTGGTGATTTAGCAGCGGCGGGGCAATACTGCTCAACGTCTTACGACATCTAATGTTAAAGAACAGCGATGGCTAAACACGTTAATCCATCAGGTCTTGTAGATGATCTTACAAGCACCTGTCATTAGGAGGCACTAAATTTGCAAAATTTAATGGGCTAGGCTAACTTAACAACGCTCAGAAGGCTTATTATTGGAACTTTCTGAGGAATTGCAAGCATCCTAAATCATGGTGAAAGCGCTAGATTGCTGATTCAGTAAAGAATACCGACTTTTTATCTCTTTGTGTCGGCGCAACAAGCAGATATCCTTGTCAAAATCTAAATATCCTCCTTTTTCAACTAGTTTGAATTGTAGTCCACGATAAATCCGGTGGTTGCCATGCCTGGGACTCCTGAAGCTCATAACACTGCCAGCGCGTTCTCTTAGACCCTACATGGTCAACCCAGTAGGGTAGAGTTAGCGAACCATCTTCATCTATAACTAACCACCACAGCGACTCACCATCATAGTTCTCAGGTAAAAGGGTAACAGTATTGACTAGATCCCGACTTTCGCCCAAACACAGTCCACCAAATCGATTAATAGAAGCTGGGTTCGCAAATGCCTGCTGCAAAAGTTCTGGTAAAGTAGGCTTTGCTTTGTCTGTCTTCACCCAAACTACAAACTCAACGTTCGTTAGCAACTCTTGGTAATCAGGTTTAGCATTCTTAGGGTTGTGGATATCTTTGGTTTTAAACCTGCGAAAAGTCCGAATTACAATAGATTTATCTGGTTTAGACAAGAGTGCGATCGCTAATTGAGTTCCACAATGTTTATAACGATCTGTCTCACCAATCAGAGAAAGCAACATCCCGTACACCGTAGAAGGTGGAGGTACTGGATACGTATCAGCGTATTCTCTAGCACGGGATTGACGAAAGCAAGCAATAGGTACTTCAACTTTCAAAGCAATTGCCGTCATCTTAATCGCTCCCCGATGAAAACTGCAAATCTTCAGCAATGACCTGTTTTAATGCTTTTACTGCCGACTTCACTCCAGGAAACACATTTGCTCCCAAATCTTCTAAACCCTGAGAGATTAAGCCTCCAATCCATAATTCTTTGGGATCAATATCTCCCACCTCTACCTGTCGCACTAAGTTGGATACTGACAAATTTCCCAGTTCGTCTTGCTCAAAGCAATATAGAAAACGAGGTGAAAAATCATGTGTCCACCGCAGTACAATACTTTCAGGGGAGAAATCATACAAAAAACGAGCATGATTTCCCGCCACTTCACCAATCGAAACCAAACCATCTAGAACAGCATGGATACGAGATTTATCTTTAAGACTATCGGGTGTCAATGCAAAACCATATTGATAACGAGTAGCATGAATCTCTGTGCCATAAAGAGAATTTCGTCCCTTGACTCCACTAACAGCATTAAAGGTAATGTCTCCCGTAAAGGGTATCATTGAGACTGCACGAGTAACTTCTAATACACCTCGTCTAGCAGTTATTTTCCCTTTAGGCTTTTGCTTTCCTTTACGTGGAGAAGTTTGCTTGTCCTTACTTTTAGAACTTTTTTTATTCTCATCTTGGGATGTTTCCTCTACTTCACCTTCAGCCTCATCTGACGCTTCCAGTTTTGCTGCTTCTGCCTGCATAAATCCCAAAATATCATCATCAATGAAGCGAATATCATCAAAGTTGGGGTCTTGCCAAACATGATTTGCTACTGGTTGAGCATTCTCATCCCAACGTCGATTCACCGGATAGCCAACATTTTGCCAGTAGTACCGTAATGCCCAACGAATTGCTTCAGATGAAATAGCAGTATGAACTTCACCTTTCCAAATTAATTTTTGTAAGGTAGTTATGTTCCCTTCATTTTCCCCACGATTATTAGCTGCGGTTCCGTAGTTTGTCAAAATATTGCCGAATAAATGAAACATTTTAAAGTTAGCTAAAGGATTAATGTAATCAATTCAAAAAATACATATTTATTCATTGTCTAACTCAGCTTTTTCTGATATTTTTGTATTTATATTCTTGCTTCTTGGATAGCTAGCAATAGCGATAAAAGTTAAATCTCTGGCAACCTTCCAATCCATTATTCCCGATGTCAAGGGCAGTAATTCTTCCCAATGTTCTTCTAAAATTGAAAGCTGTCCCGCTCTTCCCCAGAACTCTGCAATAAATTTGCGGAAGTTTTCACCATTCGTGCATCGTCCTAATTGCGATAAAATACGTATATTTTCTCGTTCAATTTGAGCATATTGACCTTCTTTGGTTCGGTCATAAATCTTAGCATATATCTTTTTCAAGGCTTCATGGCAAGCTTGAATAAATAGCTTTTGAGCTTCTATATCCCATTTAGAGTGTTGAATCATTTTGTATATTCCTCTATCTTCATAAAAATTCAATTCCAATAAATTTAAATTTAGGATTTTTATATATAAATCATTCCACCAGAGAAAACCTTTTACTAAATTATCAGCAATTATTCCTTTAATCGCATTGCTAATAATAAAGTTTTGATTTTGATAATTAATAACTCTGTACTTTGGAAAAGAGATGCAACTAAGCTTATAGACAATATCAATTATTTCAGTCGCTTCTACCACTGCTATTTCCGTGCGAGTTTTTTGCTGCTTTGACCAAACTACCGTTCCAAATAATATTACTTGGCATCGTTTTGCCTGACTGGGTATAGCAGTTGTTTTATAAGTCAGAAATCTTAATGCAGCATCTCCTAAGCTAGATATATGGAAATATTTGTAATCCAAGTTTCCCAAACTCCAATATTGCTGGGCATAAATTTTTAAGTTAGCCACTTCAGGTATAACTAGGGCATACTGCGGGTGTTGCGGTTGGGTATGCGATCGCAATACAAAGTAGTGGCAAGCAACAGGAGCATATAAAAGAGCAAAAGCCAGTTGTGGTTTCTCTTCAAACTTAGTTTCTTTTGTAAAAGCGACATGACGAACTATAGATCCCGGATACAGCCAACCTACTACGCCAATTGACTGCTGTAAGAATTTACCTTGTTCATCGCAGAGTTGTTTAGCAAAATGCTGATGAGCATAGGAAACTGCTTTTTTATATTCAACATCTATTTTTATGCCATCAACACCGTCAACTTTTAATGACTTAGATTTTTTCCCTTTAAATTTAACAACCTGATTATGTTGAAGGAATGTTGCCGTGATTCCCAGGTGAATATTAATTTGGGTGTAAGGATTCAGGTCTAATATTTAGGAAGCAGAGATGGGCGAGACAGATAATTAT
>NZ_JABXKK010000121.1 GCF_017115045.1 Nostoc sp. NMS8
TTTACAGAACGAATTCGATGTTCAACAAATACTCGCTTGCATGAAAACTCTTTGTAACCCCAAGGCTTTGGGTTGACGTACTCCAGGCAGCACTACTACATCAAATAGTTCTTCGACTACGCCATCGAAGCGCAGCCAATGGACGATTTCGCCATTGCTCATGTCAATCACCATCAGTCCGCACTGGGCGACTTTGTTTTCTTGTGTCAATCTGGTTTCTAAAGCTAACCCACTAAAGGGACGCGCCCGGAGTTTCGATAAACCCACCACTGCATATTTGTCCCAAAATGCCAACCCCCGCCCAAAACCAGGACAGAAGGTTAACGGCACAAATTGACCAGCTTCGATATACCCCAACTCCCCCGTGCCGGAATTGAGTAGCCACAACTTACCGCCATACCAACGCGGTGAGTGGGGCATGGATAACCCGGTGGCAATGATATCGTTGGTTTGCACGTCGATAACAACCCCACCTTTGACGCGGTGATTGCGCCATCCAGCGGCGGTGTCCGTGCTGCTACAGGCGGTGACGTAGGCTGGTTCACCGTCACGCATCGCTAACCCGTTGAGATGACAACGGTCTTCTGCCACCAATTTGGAGATAAAGGGCGGTTGCCACAGGGGAACAAAACTGTAGTCGTTGCTGATGGTGGCTAGGCAACTAAAATCTGTGTTGACAAATAGCAGTTCTTCTGATTTGTCTAAGACGACATCGTGAACATTGAGATCGCCAGTGGTGTAGGCGGTGCGGGGAATGTAAAGGCAATCACTTTGTTGATAAATCTCCTCTGGTGCCAGATAATTATCAAAACGCCAAATTTGATAACGTGTGCTAACAAACAGACTGTTATTTATCCCATACATCCCCATTGGTTTGTCAAATAACCGCTCGTGTGCTGCGACTCTACCTTGCTGATTACAGCCGATAAAAAACAGGCGATTTGTTTGATAGGTAGTGAAGGCAAGGCTTACAAACTGGGTTTC
Organism: Nostoc sp. NMS8; assembly: GCF_017115045.1. Lineage (GTDB taxonomy): Bacteria > Cyanobacteriota > Cyanobacteriia > Cyanobacteriales > Nostocaceae > Nostoc. The sequence goes on from NZ_JABXKK010000121.1 coordinate 985, forward strand.
AGCCAAGGTACAAAGTCCGGTGAGCAGGTAATCTCTAATTTGGGCACAGTTAAAGTTGACATGGGGTTACTGCAAAGCAAAAACTAAAACTTGCTTACGCATGAATTTAAACTTGATAAAGTACTACGGTTTCAGCACGTTATTAGAAAATTCGGTAATCGGTAATATCGTTTGATGCGATCGCAACTAGGTATAGGGTGATTCCTGTTGTTTTCAGCGCGTTTGAATTAAATACGCTTTATGGGCGAAAAGGCGATCGCGTTTGAGATCAAAAGAAAATGCGATCGCATCACCAATCAACCAAAAAGGCTATAATCCTACACCGTTAAGAAATCAGCAGATGTGAGGGTAGTGGTATTAAACCCAGTCAACACCGCTAGGGTTTGATTGTTTTGACGAATTTCATTACCAGAGAAAGTTAACTGATTGAACGTCAAACCGCCAGCCAAGGCGATTTTATCGCTCTGACCTAAACTAAAGTCGGTAAAGGTATCCCGATCTGTTGCTGCTGCCAAAACGAAGATATCGCTACCAGTCCCGCCAGTCAGGCTATCATTACCCAAGTCGCCTTTGAGGAAATCATTACCTGCACCACCAACGAGTAGGTCTTGACCGTTACCGCCCAAAAGGCTGTCATTGCCGTCACCGCCATAGAGTTTGTCATCACCATCGCCGCCAATCAGGGAGTCATTACCCAAGTCGCCATAGAGTGTGTCTTGACCGCTACCGCCCAAAAGGCTGTCATTGCCGTTACCGCCATAGAGTTTGTCATCACCATCGCCGCCGTCGAGGGAGTCGTTACCGCCATTACCATAGAGCGTATCTTGACTATTAAAGTCATTAATAATGTCATTGCCTGCGGTACCGTTAAGGAAATCATTATTACTAGTACCGTTGAGGTTTGACCCAACTGCTACTGTTACCAAACCAATGTCACTGCCGCCATTGCCATCGCTGACGGTATAGTTAAAGCTGCCATTGCCACTGAACCCAGTAGTTGGGGTAAAGAGAACGAAATCATCTGCCGTGTTGCTGGCTGTGCCGTTATTGTTAAGGACGGCAGTACCGTTAGTAACACTGCTGACACCAGTGATGCTAAGGGGGTTGCCGTCGGGATCGGTATCGTTAGCTAACAGGGTACTTGCCGAGATGCTAACGGCAGTATTTTTGGCAGTGGTGGCACTGTCGGGGTTAGCGACGGGGGGGTGGTTGGTTGCAGTGACGTTAATCGTGCCGTAAACATTATCGTTATTGGTGGCTGTTCCGGCATCATCTGCTGCACTGTTGCCACTAAAGGTAGGATTACCTACAGAATTGACGGTAGGAAGCACCGTAGGCATTCCCTGGTTATTACCGTTGGGATTGGTGAGGGACTGCATGATGAAAATCCCCCCACCTAAACCTTGACCATTTTGAAAACCCGTGCCGCCTGTAGCCGTGTTGTTGGTAAAGCTGGTGTTGTTGAGGGTTAAAGAACCACTGCGGACAAAGATACCACCTCCTAGTCCAGCACCGCCGCCACCTTTGTAGCCGCTAGCACCGCCAGCACTACCACTGTAGTAGCCGGGCACCGCCACCGCCGTAGCCACCATTGCCGCCATTGTTAAAGCCAAAGCTGAAGCCACCGCCGCCAAAGTCTCCGTTGCCGCCATTGCCAAAGTTTTACTTAAATCATTCGCGTAATGGATTGTACAGCGATCGCCTTGATCAATGCATCGGATACTTGTCCTATTTTTGACTAGGATCAATGACCTATAATCCACTAGGTCATTGATCCTATATATCTATAATTTTGTTCTGTTTTCTGATTTGCAGAATCAACATTCATCTGCGTGAGTAGCAGTAAACTACGGTGAAATTACTGCGTTATCTATAAAACAAGTTTCTTATGAAATTAGGTAATGACTATTATTTCAAGCCTTTTGGGTATATTTGCTGGCATTTGCCTATATGTTGGTCTATTACACTTGCTAATTGCTTCTGCGCGATTAAAATCTGCACTGCATTTCTGGTTTGGGTTAACCTGCTTGCTGTGTACAAGCTATATCTTGGCTCTTATGGGCATAGCAATTATGAAAGAACGGGCTAAATCCATCGGCGCTATTTTTCATTTGTCAAGCTATCCAGGGGAGGGGACTGAGATTGTCCTGAGTTGGTCAACCGGTATCAATAAAATAGGGAGTGGGGAGTAGAAAATTAGGCGTTAAGCATTAGACATCTCCGAAAACAGTCAAAGCCATTGTGTGACTAGACTGTAGCCCGTAAATGCAATCATCTTAAATTAGCTAGTCTGTACGATAAAATAAGACTTTGAGATATTTACTGTTGATAATTAGGCAAAAATATCTAGTTACACCAGATTGCAGGTAAGTGAGGTACAAATTTTAAGCACAAAGCCATATAAAATGTTCCATATTTAAATTGCATAACCTGGGCGGGCAAGATGCCCACCGCACAAGAGTTATGTTTAATTCGATTATGCAAATTAGAGTTTTTTAGCCGATCGAAAGAGTTTCAACCTTGTTCCCTACTGGCTGTTAGGTATAGCGACGCGGTGTATAAACCCAGATGCTACCATCGCTGCGCTTGATGGTTCTGGTTTTTGTAGAACCAACGAGAATAATTGTCCGCATATCAGCGCTTGCTGGTGTTAACTGGTCAAGTGCGATCGCTTTTACCGTCTGTCCTGGTCTACCGAGATTCCGTGCTAATACTACTGGTGTATCTGGTGTGCGATGTTGCAGCAAAATATTTCTCGCTTCTGCTAGTTGCCAGGTACGCTCTTTGGAAACAGGATTGTAGAAAGCAATCACAAAATCAGCCTCAGCAGCAGCGGTAATTCGTTGTGCGATTGCAGACCAAGGTTTCAAGATATCAGAGAGGGAAATAGCACAGAAGTCATGCCCCAGGGGCGCACCAATGGCTGCTGCTGCTGCCTGCATTGCAGAGATGCCTGGAGCTACATGAATGTCAATACTTTCCCATTCAGGTTTATGATCGCGACCGCATACCTCAAAAACTGCTGTTGCCATTGCATAGATACCGGGGTCGCCAGACGAAACTACAGCTACATATCGCCCAGATGCGGCCAAATCAAGAGCCATCTTTGCCCGTCCTTCTTCTTCGCGGTTGTCAGATTCATGCCGTTCTTTGCCATCAGCCAGAGAACCAACTAAATCTAAATACGTTTTATAACCCACAAGGTCAGTTGCCGATTTGAGTATCTCCTTGACTTCTGGAGACATCCATTGCTCCCCACCAGGGCCCGTGCCAATAATCGCTAACCGTCCGCGTGGCTGACCGATGGTGTTGGGGTCAATTGGTTGCGGGGCAATAGCGATCGCAATGTTAGGAGAAGGGGAAGATAAGGGAGATGTACCTGTAGCGGCGATCGCTGCCGCTTGGGCGGGGCTATAACCTTGTGAAAGTAGACTTTCTAGCTGATTTTGGGTAAAAAAGCGGACAGGTACTCCCAAGGCGCTAGCGACGGCGTGGATTGTGGGATCGGCGGCGATAGCGATGGGTGCAAACATGCCGGCGACTGATGCTTTTTCTAGTTTGGCATCAGCTAGTAGCTGTTGGACTAAAGCTACTGCATCATCAATGATGTCACTAATTGCGATCGCGATCGTTGCTGGGTGGTAGATAAGACTGTTGGCTGTGGGAGTTACCAAACGTTCTGTAACTTGAATGGTCAAATCTCCCTGTGGATCTATGGGCAATTTACTATTGCTCAACCAAGGCGCTATTCCTTCTAGCTTGACTTGTGCCCCAGCTAGCAAATCTGAGATAAATTTTTTAGCGTCGTCTGGGTTCGCTAAATGGTATCCAGGGGGAGGAGATAACAGCGTTGTGCCCAAACGTAAATCGCCTGTGGTCGTAATTGCAGGTTTGACATCCAACGCTTCAGCAATGCGGCGTGCCAAATCATTTACCCCACCAAGTCCACCCAATAGGGGGACAACAGCGCTACCATCTTCAGCCACAGCTAGCACTGGTGGTTCCTGTCGTTTATCTGAAAGTAGCGGAGCTAACGTCCTAATTAAGATGCCGGCGGCACAAATACCAATCAGCGGCCTTCCTTGGGCAAATAACTCGCGCAACGTCTCGCCAAAGTTAGTAAAGCTGATATCAACTCCAGATGTGCGACCCTCTAGACCGTATAGTGTCGCCCCTGGTAGCACTGTGATTATTTTGCGTGCTACTATCACGCTATTTTGACCTAATATTACAATGGCGGGTGCAACGTTAATCATTACTTAATTACGAATTACGTTAGCGTAGCAAGGCGTAGCCCATTACGAATTATTTAATTAGCACTTTAAATAAATGTTCTTAGAAATTGCTGTGGTGTAGTCTTGTAAAGACTTCATGGGGATAGCCGCAAGTTTGAGTTACACCTTCAGTTTACAGCGATCGCATTCTCTCAAAAAAGTGCGATCGCTTCTTAATTTGGGGACTGTAAACTCCTAAGATTTAAGTGGAGATTGGGATTCCAAGCAAATATCCAAAGTATTTTTTCCCCAATTCCTAGTTCCCAACCCCCATTACCCCTTATCCCCAGAGGGGGCCCCACCATCTCCAATCCAACTCAACTCACTTTACGCTCTTTCAAGACTTGATCTAACAAGTTTCTAGCAGGTTGTGCTTTCGCCAACGCTACTTGATGGTCGTTATAAGCACGAACAAGCCGAGAAAGACTGCTCACACCTGCCTTGAGTTGCTCAAGTTCTTCACCAGCTACCAGTTCTCCATCCAGCATCCGCCCAATCAATGGTTTGATATCACCCACTTCCTGCCGGACTTTTTGGAGTTTTTCTAGGGTACTGAGTAAAGTTTTTAGTGAGTTCAATATATCGTCAATATCCTGGGCATCTTCTAGTGGTTCAGGCGAATTTTCAATTGTTGCCGTGTCTTTGTCTGAAACTGTAGGCAATTCCTCTACAGACGTTTCACTTGTAACCCCGTTTGCTCGTGCCATCAACGCTTCCTCAAGGAATTTTCCTCAGTGTATCGCTGATCTCAAGTTCCCAAAGATAGTATTGTCATAATTCGTTAAACGAGATTGCATACATTTGAGTATATCCCTCTCATCCTTAAAGCCAAGGTTGGTAAATTACAGAAGAATCCACAGCTTTGTTATTCAGTTATTATTGCCTTAAAACCGCTTCACTGAGTCGAGGATTCCTGGGAGCATCCCAGTTTTTTGCAAATTTGAAACCTACGGAGGTGGGTTTTGTTTGTTATAGCCGCGAATTCTATTCGCCAGGGCAGGCTCCAAAAAACTGCGATTAGCACGTCCAATAGGCAAAAGTCAGAGTGGAGACTTTCTCCACTCTGAACTTTGTAAGAGAGTGTTTTTATTTAAATCCTCTAACTTTAGCTATGAGGATTCACTGCTAGCTGATAACTGTTAAGCACTATATTTCATTCACAAATTGAGATAGATGTACTTACCCTGGTTTTATTTTTTGTACAGTCTGATTTACGAGAGTTCAGAAGCTTTTTCCTCTTTAGAAGAAAGAGAGCGAATCAACTCCCGAATTACATCAGTCGCAGGTCTCCCCGTTATTGAACAGTATTGTTCGAGCTTCTGTGCCTCGCTTGAGGTAAGGTTTATGGTAAGTCGTTTAGCAGCCCATTTTTTATTCATGTATTAGTAGACAAGCTATGTTTTTAAACTACTTCTCTAATATCAATCATGTAGACTGCTACTACAATGGTATAACTAACGACATTTCATTCAAGTAATCGTGAAGTTGGATAGGATGTTTTCCTAAGCAATTAGTGAAGATGTCTAATATCTTGTAAAGTATAAAGTTTAGCTACTTTACAGACAGGAATTATAAAATAAATGTAAAAAATATCAATATATAGGAATTAAAAGTAAGTATTATCACATAAATTTTAACGAAACTGTTAGCAAATTGATCGGTGAGCTAACCCATCAGCCCAAATTCCTTGAAAGCGGCGGGAAACTCCATCCCGCAAATAGGTGGAAAGGGATAGCCGCTCCGCCGCTTTAGTCATTTGTCATTGGTCATTGGTACTAATGACTAAAAACTCCATCCCCTTGTGGGTGGAGTTTTTTATCATAGAGGTTGGTTTAAACAAGAGAGGCAAGAGTAATACTGCTATCTGTCTCCTGCCGCGACGCCTTCAGAGAAAGGGTTTAGGTCAGAAAACAAAAGCACCATCGTTAGCTTGACGGACTACTAATGATTTGTTCAGGTGTGGAGCGATCGCAGAATCTTCTTGTTGGCTTGCTCTGTGGAAACTGTTTATGTCATACTTACGAAGCTTATATCTACTAAAATACGACCGATTTTAAGTAGTATTGTTAGCGATCGCCAAAAAACTTGAGATCGAGATGAACAAAAGAAAGCAGGATTTAGACTACAAGTAGTTGCGATCGCTTAACTTCGATGGAAGCATCTACAAGTTTGCAGAAACATCAACTTTTTGTGGGATGAGATTCAGTAGTAGTAAAGTGAGTTTTAAAGGAGTATTTATGTCACAGTTGAAGCAAGCAGTGCCAGACACCTTTGTAGCCAAAGGCTTAGAAACTCTCCCCAATATTTTCGAGCGAGTTGAGGCTCTAGCCAAGGACTTTGCCACCCGTGCAGGGGTACATGACAAAGATGGTTCCTTTCCCTTCGAGAATTTTACTGCTTTGCATGAAGCAGGATTACTTAGCCTGACCATCCCGCGTGAATTCGGTGGTCAGGATTTGGGGCTGCCAGCTATCTGCCGAGTGATTGAAGGGATAGCGCGTGGTGATGCTTCCACCGCATTAGTACTGACAATGCACTACCTTCAACATGCCCATGCGTCCCGTAGCCGTCGCTGGCATCCAGAAGTATATAAGCAGCTGTGTCGTGAATCGATCGAAGGTATTGCCCTGCTGAATGCTGCCCGTGTTGAACCAGAGTTAGGAACCCCAGCTAGAGGCGGATTACCTGCGACAATTGCCGAACCAACAACAGAAGGCTGGCGTTTAACAGGACATAAGCAGTACACCACGGGCAGTCCCATTCTCAGTTACTTTGTTGTTTGGGCACGGACAACTGAGGATGAACCACAAGTTGGAAGTTTTCTGGTTCCGCGCGATCTGCCAGGTTTGCAAATTGTCGAAACCTGGGATCACTTGGGGATGAGGGCTACAGGTAGCCACGATCTCATTTTAGAGAATGTATTAATTCCCTCAGAATATGCTCTCAGTATCAGTCCTATATCTACTGCACCATCCTTTGATCCGCTAATTTCCACTTGGGGTAGTTTGACAGTAAGTGCTTTATATCTCGGTGTGGCTACTAATGCGCGAGACTGGCTCACTAAATATCTTTGGGAGCGATCGCCTTCTAATCTTAAAGAGCCACTGGCAACTTTGCCCCGCTTCCAAACTGCTGTAGGTGAAATAGAAGCACTCTTGTTTGCTAACAATAGATTGATTTATAGTTTGGCTGAAGATATTGACAAGGGCGAGTATGAGCCGAACATCGGATTACAAGCACAATCTGTTAAATATCTCACCACAACTAACTCAATTCGTGCCGTGGAGATTGCCTTAGAATTAACTGGTAATCCTGGTCTATTAAAGAGAAATCCTTTAGAGCGACACTACCGTGACGTTTTGTGCAGCCGTATCCATACACCGCAAAATGATGTTATTTGCCAATCTTTAGGGAAGTCGGTGCTGAAAGTTAAGTGATATGGGGACTGGGGACGTGTAAGGGCAGGGGGCAGGGAGCAGGGGAGAAGAATTTTTCCCTCCGCCCCCCGCACCCTGCCCCTCTGCCCCTCTGCCTCTTTTCAATGCCCAATATTTAGTATCCAGCTTGCTTATCTACAACATTCCGCAAAGGCTGACCGGTTTGGTAGCGTTTGAGATTGTCGATAAACAGTTGTGCTATGCGTCCTCTTAGACGTGGCGATAAGGCTGAACAATGGGGTGTGATAAAGGCGTTCGGTAGCGACCATAAGGGACTTTCCGATGGCAGAGGTTCGGTTGCAACTGTGTCTAATCCAGCGCCAGCAATCCATCCTTCACGTAATGCGGTGATTAATGCAGCTTCATCTACTATTTCACCACGAGCAATATTAATTAGATAAGCAGACTGACGCATAGAGCGCAATGCAGCTTCGTCAATCAAACCTTTAGTTTCTGGAGTTAATGGTGTAGCAAGAACTACATAGTCTGCTTTCGGGAGAAGCGATCGCCACTCATCAGTACCCACAACCTTGTCAAAATTCGGTAGGGGTTCGGGATGGCGGCGACTACCCCAAACTGTGACTCCAAAGGCTTTAGCACGAGATGCGATCGCTTGACCAATATTCCCAGTGCCGAGAATTAATAAAGTTGCGTCTGCCAACTCTTCGAGAAATACTCCTCTTACCCAAGTGTGTTCATCCTGCAAAGTTTGCAATTTTCGCAGATTCTTGGCGTGATACAGCATGAATGCTAATACAAATTCTGCAATTGGGATTGCGTGAACCCCTGCGCCATTAGTGAGAATAATATCCTTTTGCAAAAAAGTTGGTGTGAGGATATGATTCACGCCAGCGCTTGGTGACTGTTGCCAACGTAGTGCGGGTGCTGCTGTCAGTACTTTGTCAAGGGTAGAAGTTTTTAGGTAAAATCCGTTGACATAAACTTCGGCATCACTGGCATCACCATCAAGATTACCTTCACTATCCACCTCCACAACATCTATATTAGATGGTAGGTGTGGCTCAATATCTGCAATTAAATGATCTGGTAAGATTAGTTTCACCATTTGCTACTTCCTGATTCCATTTTGGATTTTCAAAGTGATTGGGGACTGGGTATTCTTAGGAAAACTAATTCCCAGTCTCTAGGGCGTGTTTTTAAACCCCAAATTAGACTTGATTGCAGATTTGATTGAGAGACAAAACCCAACGTTTACGCTGCTTTACTGGGTTTAGCTTCCCTATGGAACGCTACTCGAACGCTTAACTCAACCTAAATTTCGAGGTTGAAAATAAAACCATCCCCAGTCCCTAATATCCTGCTTCTTTGTCTACTACATTTCGTAACGGTTGACCAGCTTGGTAACGCTTGAGATTATCGATAAATAGTGCTATTGAACGTTGTTTACTTTTTGGGGAATGCCCGGAAGTATGGGGTGTGATAAAGATGTTAGGAAGTGACCACAAAGGACTTTCTGGTGGTAACGGTTCAGAGTTAACTGTATCTAATGCTGCACCTGCAATCCAAGCTTCTGTAAGCGCTTGGATTAATGCCGATTCATCAACTACGCCACCGCGAGCAATATTAATTAGGTAAGCATGATTTGGTAGCGATCGCAATACAGATTCATCAATAAATTCTTTGGTTTCGGGAGTTAGGGGTGTTGCAATAACTAGATAATCAACCTCTGGTAGGAGCGATCGCCATTCATCAGCACCCACTACTTTATCAAAATTGGGTAACTCTTGGGGATGACGGCGACTGCCAATAATTCTTAAGCCGAAGGGTTTAGCACGGGCGGCAATTTCTTGACCGATACCACCAGCGCCAAGAATTAGCAAGGTTGCATCTGTCAACTCTTCGATAGCAAAGCCTCTTTTCCAGTGACGTTCCGCCTGTAAAGCATATAACTCTGGCAGGTGTTTGGCATGAGCCAGTATATAAGTAATTACAAATTCTGCGATCGGAATTCCATGTACTCCCGCCCCATTTGTGAGAATAATATCTCTCTTCAAATAAGTTGGTGTCAGGATGTGATTCACCCCTGCATTTGGTGCATGATGCCAACGTAATTTAGGTGCTGCTTCTATTATTTTATGCAACGTCGGACTTCTGGATAAAAACCAACTGAAATAAACTTCAGCATCGCTTGCATCGCCGTCTAAATTTCCTTCAACATCTACCCTGACAACCTCTGTATCAGGTGGTAGATGAGGCTCAATGTCAGCAACGAGATCGAGCGGTAATATCAGTTTCATGGTAGATAACCTCTTTTATATTTATAGAACTATTTCTATAAGTTGCTTCTGTTTTCCTAAAAAATAAAGTTACTATTTTCTAATAACACCAATTCTAATAATTATTTTTAATTACAGATAAAGTCCCTAAAAACCAAAGTCATACCATGATATTTAACAATCCTTTTCAACACTATAATTTAAATCATTCATCAAAATCTCTTTTTATTCTCTCTGCGTTCTCTGCGTCTGGGCGGTTATTTATCAAAAATTATATTTTACAAATCATATAATATTATATTGATAAAATTATTTCTCGAAGTAGCCTATTTACCGCAGCTACCTCAAGCATTCTATTAATCAACTAACGCTAAATCTTAACTACTCAACTGCAACAATTGATTATTTGGTTGAGAACCTTCATTGCTCATGACTCGCTCTAAAACGGCTTCTCTGATATTGATAAACACTTCGCTACTTCTGTCTCGCGGCCGTGAAAGTCTCACAGGTAAATCTACAGAAATCTGTCCTTCATCAATCACTATCACTCGATCTCCCAACGCCACAGCCTCTTCCACATCATGAGTAACCAAAAAGGCAGTAAATCTCCGCTCTTGCCACAGATTTTCAATCAAACCCTGCATCTCTAAGCGAGTTAAAGCATCCAAGGCTCCCAAAGGTTCATCTAACAATAACAAACGGGGTTGACTAACTAATGCTCTTGCCAATGATACCCGTTGCCGTTGTCCACCAGATAAAACATGAGGCCACTCATCAGCCCGATCTTTGAGTCCGACTTTATCGAGTGCCCACAAAGCTTTTTCACGCCAATCACCTTGCAAGCCTAACCCTACGTTTTGGATAACGCGCTTCCACGGTAACAAACGGGGGTCTTGAAACATCACTCTTACAGAACCACTGAGTCTACGTAGTGGTTCTCCATCTAGTAGTATTCCGCCGGAAGTTGCTTTATCTAATCCTGACACAAGACGCAATAAGGTACTCTTACCACAACCACTTCGTCCGACAATAGCGACAAACTCACCTGCTTCAACTTCTAAATTGAACGAGTTTAAAACAGTTTTCTTGCCAAAAGCTTTCGTCAAATCCAAAATACTTAGTTGTGTACCCTGTACATTTGAACTCACTTGCAAAACCTCCTTGTTTACAACAATTGGAATTTAATTACTTACATTTATGACTTTTGATAATTGGGGTTCCAAGCCAAGAATTTTGTTTCTAATCCTCTGGCAACGGTGTCTGCTAATTTACCCAGTAGTGCATAGATTACAATACTCAAAACCACAACATCGGTTTGCATAAACTCACGGGCATTCATTGCCATATAACCAAGGCCGGAATCTGCCGCGATCGTTTCTGCCACAATTAGTGTCAGCCACATAATCCCCAAGGAAAAACGGACGCCAACAAGAATTGAAGACAATGCTCCTGGAAAAATGATTTGCCACAGAAGTTGTGGTGTTTTCAATCCATAGACTTTTCCCATTTCAATCAATCCAGGATCAACACTACGGATGCCATGAAATGTATTGAGATATAACGGGAAAAATACCCCCATAGACACTAGAAATAATCTAGCTTGATCGCCAATACCAAACCAGAGAATCACTAGGGGAATTAATGCCAAATTGGGGATGGTACGGAGCATTTGCAAGGAACTATCCAAAAACTTTTCTGCTACGCGGGAAAAGCCATTGAGTAATCCCAAACCGAAGCCAATACTGCCACCAACTATAAAACCAGATATTGCCCGTCCAGCACTAATTCCTATATTTTGGAACAGTTCTCCAGTTGAGCCTAGTTTAATCGCTGTAGCGATTACACCACTTGGCGCTGGTAAAATTCTGGTTGAAAGTAGACCAGTTCTGGAAGCAAGTTCCCAAAGAACTAATATGGTAATAGGCACAATCCAAGGAACTATCTGCTGAAATTGTTGATTTTCCCACAATTCGTTCAGGGATATTGGATTGTTGTTATTGCTTTTGGTGCGTTTAAGGGTAATAGTCATGGAATTTGGTATTTTAGATTTTAGATTGTCCACAAGGATGAATCTAGAAGCAGCAAATTTCGGATTTTAGACTTTAAATTTGGCGTTTTTACTTAATCCAAAGTTCCAAATCCAAAATCTAAAATTGGCATCATGAAGCACTCGTTAGTTGTTTAGAAAATTTTTCATTGGCGATGATTTCGCCAACAGGACTCAAAACTGGTGGTGTTAAAGGTGCAGGTTCGTTCTGCAAAGGTAGACGTGGAAATAATAATTCAGCGGTACGATACGCTTCTTCTAAATGGGGATATCCAGAGAAAACGAAAGTTTCTATCCCCAAATTGCGATATTCCAGCATCCTCGCGGCAACGGTGTCGGGGTCTCCAACTAGGGCCGTACCAGCACCACCCCGCACCAATCCAATTCCTGTCCACAGGTTGGGGCTAATCTCTAAAGTTTTTTTACTACCGCTATGTAGTTGGCTCATGCGCCGCTGTCCTTCAGAGTCAGAACTAGCAAGGCCTTTTTGAGCTTTAGCGATCGCATCCTCATCCACATACTTAATTAGCTCATTGGCCGCATCCCAAGCAGCTGACTCGGTTTCTCGCACAATTACATGCAGGCGAATCCCAAAACGGACTGTTCTACCTTGTTCAGCCGCTAATTTTCGGACTTCGGCAATCTTTTGAGCCACTTGTTGCGGAGGTTCGCCCCAAGTCAGGTAAACATCTATATGTTTAGCAGCAACCCGCTTGGCAGCAGCAGATGAGCCGCCAAACCACAAAGGTGGATAAGGTTTTTGTACTGGTGGGAATAAGAGTTTACCGCCTTTGATATCCAGGTATTTTCCCTGAAAATCGACTGTTTCCCCGCTGATAATACCCCGCCAAACTGTCAGAAATTCGTCGGTTAAATCATAGCGATCGTCATGACTAAGATGCAGTCCATCACCGGCCAGTTGTACAGGATCTCCACCTGTCACCACATTAATCAACAATCTTCCTTTAGAAATCCGGTCAAATGTTGCTGCCATTCTTGCAGCAGCACCAGGGGAAGTAATTCCTGGACGAATTGCCACCAGAAATTTCATCTGCTTGGTGACAGATATAAAAGCAGCGGCAGTTATCCAAGCATCTTCACAAGAACTTCCTGTGGGTAACAATGCGCCCGTGTAGCCTAAATTATCTACAGCTTGGGCAATTTGCTGCAAATAATCAGGTGTAGCAACACGAGAGCCTATATTTGTGCCTAAATAGCGTCCATCATGAGATCCAGTAGGAATAAACCAAAGAATTTGCATCTGTGTCAGGCAGGGTAAGGATAAAGTCTACGGTAGCTCGACCGAATTGCCGTAGTTTATAGTCAGTATTTTACAGGAAATTATTTAAAACGCCAGTAATAGATTAACGATTCATAAAGAATAACTGCCCACAAAATTGACTTTTTCATGAGCAGTTCTGATAATCATGACACTTTTGTTGCAACAATGGCTGTCGTGAAGAATACAAGTTTTGTGTTAATTACTCACATTTTTCTGTGATTCTGAAGTATTTACCTTCGGTTTGATCGATAGAAGCCTTGCTCCTTGTAGTTTCTTTGTCTGTGCCTGAATAAAGGTTATGATCGCTCATGGCTAAAACTATCTAATATTATAGACATTTGCTGAAAAAGAATGTAGAGACAGGAACTTGAATTGGGCTTCTCTACGAGATGCGATCGCCCCGCTACGCTAAAGTGCTTCCACAAGGATTTAAATTTGAGAAAGATTGGGTTGAGTTACAAAAAAGTAGGAGTAAAGTTCTAGTGTGGAACTTGAAAGCTGGTATCTTGCTACTCACACTGAGTTGCATAATTGCAACTGGTATAGCAGTATATCTTCTTGGCGGTATTGAACCAGCCCAAATCCAAGCATTGCTAAAATCTTCTGGTATTTGGGCACCTGTGATTTATATTGCCCTGTACGTTGTCGCAACGATGTTAGTTTTGCCCTCAACGGTACTAAATTTGACTGGAGGTGCAATTTTTGGCCCTTGGCTGGGTACTGTCTGGACTAGTGTTGGAGCAGTGATTGCGGCAATAATTGCCTTTATTTTTACTCGGACTATTGGACGCCAAACAGTGGCAAAACGACTAGCAGGACGCTGGCAAGCTATGGATGCTGAGGTGCGTCGGGGAGGGCTTTTTTATATGTTTGCCATCCGACTAGTACCGATTATGCCCTACGGCTTGGTCAACTTTGTTGCAGGACTGACTTCGATCAGCTTTAAAGATTATGTTTTAGGTACAACACTAGGAACAGTACCAAGTGTCTTGCCTTTTGTACTACTAGGTAGTTCTGGTTTAAAAGCAGTCAATACAGGCGATTTCTTGCCGCTAGTACTTGCCTTAGGCTTAACGGCAACGCTGGTAGCAGGGTCTACTTGGTATCGCCATCGTCGGACTTTTCCTCAAAAAGCTGTAGAAAGGCTTAAAGAATCAGACTCTTCAGATGATATTAACTCAAAGAATAAATAAATTATAACAATCTAACTTGAGTTTTACTAAGTATACTGAGAACCAAACCCTTGCGATCACAAGCAGTCTGTCAGCTTGGCTGTTCAAAAATTAAACAAAATTTTTAGATGCTACCAAAGTATTCATTCATTGTTCCAATTTATAACGAAGAAGAAATTATTCCAGAACTATACCGTAGACTGAGCGCAGTAATGAATCGGCTGGATGGTCTTGTCGAATTAATTTTGATCGATGATGGTAGCCGCGATCGCTCCCTACAATTACTGCGAGACCTCCATCAAAAAGACCCGCGCATTTGCTACTTGAGCTTTGCTCGTAACTTTGGTCATCAAATTGCAGTTACAGCGGGTCTTAATTTTGTTCGGGGTCAAGTTATCGTCATCCTAGATGCTGACCTACAAGACCCACCAGAACTTATCCCCGACATGGTTGAAAAATGGCGACAGGGCTATCAGGTCGTCTACGCCCAACGCACTCAACGTCTTCAGGAAGGATGGTTTAAGCGTTTGACTGCCTATTCCTTTTATCGCCTCCTTAAGAAGTTGGCAGATGTAGAGATTCCTACTGATACAGGCGATTTTTGTTTAATGGATCGGCAGATTGTAAATATTCTTAATTCTATGCCAGAACGTACCCGTTATATTCGTGGTCTACGTTCTTGGGTTGGCTTTCAGCAAACAGCAATTAGGTTCGAGCGCGACCCCCGCTTTGCTGGGGAAGTTAAATATACTTTTAGCAAATCCTTGGCTCTTGCTATTAATGGTCTAGTGTCCTTTTCAATAGTGCCACTGCGATTATCAACCTACTTAGGGTTAGTAGCGGCGGCGGCGGCCATCTTGATGGCTCTATTAGTCTTGTATTGGCGTCTTTTTGTGCCTCATTCGCCTTTAACCGGGTTTACGATTATTTTGATGGCAATTTTCTTTCTCGGATCTGTCCAGTTGGTTAGTGTTGGCATCTTGGGTGAATATATAGGACGCATCTACGAAGAAGTTAAAGCCAGACCCCTCTATACTTTGGCAGAGGTAGCTGGTTTTGATCGCAAATCTTCCAACTCAACAAGCAATCCTGACAAACTAGATAATCTAGAAGATCCTACTATGCAAAATCTAGATAAGTATTGACAAAGAAAGGCAGTCCCGATAAAACGAGTTTCAAAAGCGTTGGATGAAAGAATGACTGGGGATTGGGGACTGGGATGTTAATGCAAGCTCAGATGCCCTATACCGTTTTGCGCGATCGCGTTTTAACTCATCCAACAATGACTGAAGGGTTAAATCTGCTATTCTCATGTGATGCAACAGAACCGATAACACTTCAATGGTTCATACAAATCTAGAATCCCCATCAAATTAACATAATGAAAAAACTAGAAGGAAAAATCGCCCTTATCACAGGTGGCAATAGTGGTATCGGTCTTGCCACTGCCAAACAGTTTGTTGCTGAAGGTGCCTATGTCTACATTACGGGTCGTCGCCAAGTCGAACTGGATGCTGCTGTAGAAGCTATTGGTAAAAATGTTACGGCTGTACAGAGTGATGTTTCTAATCTGGCAGACCTGGATCGTCTGTTTGCCACCATTAAGCAAGAGCAAGGACACCTCGATATCATCTTTGCTAATGCTGGCGGTGGACAAATTGCCGCACTTGGAGCAATCACTGAGGAACACTTTGACAAAACATTCAACATCAACGTTAAAGGTTTGCTGTTCACCGTACAAAAGGCACTGCCACTGTTACCAGAGGGCGCTTCTATTATCCTGAATGCTTCGATTACTTCTATAAAAGGTACGCCAGCATTCAGTGTTTACAGCGCCACCAAAGCCGCCGTGAGATCATTTGCTCGGAATTGGATACTCGACCTCAAAGAACGCAAGATCCGAGTGAATGCCATTAGTCCTGGTGTGGTTCCGACTCCTGGTTACGATCATTTGGGACTGAATGACCAGCAGTTGCAAGAATTCGTGGACAGCCAAGCCAGCACCATCCCACTGGGACGAGTCGGCAAACCCGATGAAATTGCCAAAGCCGTTGTCTTTCTCGCTTCAGACGATAGCAGCTTTGTGAACGGCATTGAGTTATTTGTTGATGGCGGTATGGCACAGATTTGAAGTCCAAAAGGAGTTAAAGATGAAGCTTATTTCTGTTAATAGTCGGGCTGCCGCGTGAAGTGCCCTGGAAAGGAAAAGCCGTCCGCACTGGAATTTTCAAAGAGCCAGTTAAGAATGGCACCAAGAAAAGGGACAATCGTTGAGGCAGCAGGGGAGAAAGAAGAAGTTTTAGGCAGATGAACAGATATTTAGAAATTCCCCTCTGCACCCCTGCACTCCTGCCCCTCTGCAATCCATACGCTGTCTACCATTCAGCTTAACTTAGTGCCATTTCCCCATTCTCAATGCCCTAAAACTCCATCTTGCCAGTGGCGTGGAGTTTTTTATTTCCTTTGGGGCGATCGCAGTTGCTTGAGTGAACTTAGCCAAGAATTTTGACATATTTTCGCCTTAGAGAAAAGTACTGGGTCTTGCATTGTACCAATCTCTATGCAAAGATAATTCTACAAAAGTACGGTAAATCGATAGAAATATCGTATTTAACTAACAATTGATGCTGTCAAATGATAGCTGATTACATTAAAAATTAGTGTTAATTGGCAAATAGTCACTTGAGTCAAAATCAAGCTTGAGTCAATGTCAGTAGCCATTGAATAACTTGGTACAGCATAACACAAAAACAGCATCTAGGATGTCTCAAAAGTATCGGTTTAGATAGCGTGTGGTTGAGTTTACCTTAAAAGGAGAGAAGTTTTTGCTAAGTCAGTGATTGTTTCATCCAAGACGTTTCTAATATTCTTGAAAACGTCATATTTATTAGTTAATACGAATTTTGGACTGTACATTCGACTGCTTGGTATTGGTTTCAAGATTCATCGGAGATTTGTACTTTTCTCAGCAGTAAAGCCCTGCTAAATAAACGATTTAGTACTTGACAACAAACACTAGACCGAGGATTTATCATGCCTTTTCTGTCCAATTGAGAGCTAGTTTATTCATCTTTAAGGTTGAGGAGTTAAGGGTTCATGTCTAATTTTCGCTGGAATTATAGATCCATCGTGTTTCTGCTTTTGTTGCTAGATATTCTAGCTATCCTGGTTTTTTATCCAGCTAAAAGCCAGGCTCAAGTACCTAAATCTGATGTATCTACTACTGAAGTAGAAAAAAACAAAGCTCCAGAAGCAGTTGTCAATCAAACAGTAGACACTTCAATTGCACCACCAACTAACAAAAAAGCTCCAAATGAGCTTCGAGATCGAGTTACACCCTTCTCGCAATTATTGCAAGCTGCACCGCCAACTAACAAGAAAGCTCCAAATAATTCTGCGGGACAAGTGACATCCGTCTCGCAACTGTCAGATATTAAGCCCACAGATTGGGCATTTCAAGCATTACAATCTCTAGTTGAGCGCTATGGTGTAATTGCGGGATATACAGATGGTACATTTAGAGGCGATCGCTCCCTAACGCGCTATGAGTTTGCCGCTGGGTTGAATGCAGCATTAGATCGCCTCAATGAACTAATAGCAACTTCAACGACAGATTTAGTCAAACGCGAAGACTTGGATACCATCAAAAAACTACAAGAACAATTTTCTCCAGAACTCGCTCAACTTCGGGGACGCGTAGATAGCTTGGAAACGCGAACTGCGAAGTTAGAATCAACTCAGTTTACAACCACAACCAAACTTGTAGGCCGAGCTCAGATTGTTTTTGGCGAACTTTTGGCGGGTAATAACGTTGTCACCAAGAGACCAGCACCTCGCAATGTCACACTTCAAGGCTCAACTTCTTTACGCTTAAACACTAGTTTTAATGGTAGAGATTCACTAGGTATAACAATAGGTGGTGGAAATATTGAATCATTGGGACAAACAAGAGCCGGATTATTAGGAACTTATGAGGGGAGAACTGCTGATAACTCCAGTATTACTTTTGCACGCAACACTATTATTCTTAGTGGTGTTCGCTATCGGTTTCAACCTTATCCAGGTACCCAAGTCAACATTTATCCCTTGTCTGATGGAGCTAGTGAGATCGGTCTTTCTGGCCCCATTAACCCATATTTTGAATCGTCTTCTGCAACTGGTGCTAATGGGATTTCACGATTTTCACGGCGGTCTTTGGTCTATAACTATGGAGACAGCGGCCCCGGTATTGCCATACTCCAGCAAATAAGCAAACAGCTTCAATTCGGGATAGCGTACAGCGCACCAAACGGTAATAATCCGACAGCTAATAATGGCTTATTTACAGGCAGGTATTTAGCTTTAGCACAGTTAATCTACTACTCTTCTAATCGGAATTTTCGGGTGGCTGCAACTTACGTTAATACCTATAGCCCAGCAAATACCATCGGTTTTAGTGGAACAAATTTTGGCCCAGCAGTCGGGAGTAACTTAGTAAACAGCACCGTGGCTGGAGCGGGAACTGTAGGCAACCTTTATGGTCTACAGGCGTTCTATCAAGTTAGTCCTAAGTTGGCCATCAATGGGTGGGTAAGTTATGCAGCACACCGCTATTTGGGATACGGAGATGGTAATGCTATGGATTGGGCAGTAGGGCTGGCATTCCCCGATCTTTTTAGTCGAGGCGCTTTAGGAGGGGTTTTAGTTGGTATGGAGCCGAAAATCACCAGGCTCAGTCCAAATGTAAATTTGGGAGCAGGTGCGGGACAAGCGGACAAAGATACTTCCCTACATGTTGAAGCATTCTATCAATATAAAATCGGAGATAATATTGAGGTAACGCCTGGCTTGATCTGGATTACTGCACCGGACTCTGATAGCAGCAATCCTGATAGTATATTTGCTTGGGTTCGTACAGTCTTTAGGTTTTAACGTTTTGCGGAAGTTTTTAGGCTCAATGTATTCATAGCCTGGGAATTCTAAGAAAAGCCGAAAGGCTTGTGTCACCTCGTTCCCAGTCTGAAGACTGGGAATGTATTCCCAGAGGCTCTGCCTCTGGTCAAGCTACTGGAGGCGGAACCTGCCAAAATCGATTCCCAGCCTCCAGGCTGGAACCAGTTATTCAAAAAGCTGTGTCTTAACTTAGCGCCATTCGGAACGAAACCCAACATATTGCAAGGTCTGTTGGGTGTCACTTTCATACGGGATGCTGTTCGCGTTCGTTCTACTCAGGACTGTTTCAGTTAGTCTGTATGGAGGGAGAAAAGTCTGAGTGCCAGAAGCCAGTACTCAGAATTTTGGAGTGGATTTAGTTGATAAATTGGGTATTTTATAGGTACAGAAAAAATCTACCAGTTAGAAATTAAATGTACTACGTACAGCACCTACCCAAATTGGATCGTTGGCAGTATCTCCTTGGGGGTTGAGAATTACAAACAAAGTTGGAGTAATACTAATGTTGTCATTCAACCGATAAGTATAAAAACCTTCTAAATGGAAGGAAGTATCTCTGTTGACGCGAGCTGCGACATCATTGCTAGTGACTTTAGGGGGTACACCAAAGACTAACCCACCTAGATTCGCTTTTTTAAATAGGTCTGGAAAAGCCAAGGTAAGCGCACCATTAATTATGGTTGCATCGTTACTAGTACCTTCTTGATGGGCAAGAGTATAACCAAACCAACCACCTATATTAACTACACTACTGGCTTTCCAGTTGACCTGCAATCCGAAGTTATCGGATGAAGTGGGATTGGCGGCAAAAGGAAGAATAGCGAAACTAGTACCTGTACCACCAGTGATGTTATAACCAGATCCAAAAGCAGCAGTTGAGCCAGTACCAACGGGGATAGGGGCAGGAAAGTATTTGCGGGCATAGGCGAAACTAATATCTAGAGTGCGACTGGGTGTAAAGGTTAGTTGACCAAGCGCCTCATAGGAGTTACCAAATAATCCTCCTTTATTGGTTGCATTGCCTCCAGGGTTATTAGCTAGACCGTCATCTACGATGTAACCTGCGTTGAGTTGGAATTGATTATTAAATTTATGGGCAAAAGCTAGACCAGCACCATCAAAACCAGGTCGGTAAATTACAGGGTTGAAAAGCGCAAACCTAGAGAGAGTACCAGTTTGGGCATTACCAACTAAAGGATTTAGTGTTGGAGCAAAAGTAACAGGTTGTAGTGCCCTTGGGCCTATCCAAACAGTAGTTTTAGCTCCAATTGGGAAGCGATAGAATAATCTGTCAAGATAAACAGAACCGTCCGTGTAAAAAGTATTCCTTTCAACATTAAACCGGGTCTGTGGAGTTCCTGTCAGGGGTGTTGTTCCCCCAGGAAAAAATACGCCTGACAGGGCTGGAACGTTAACTGCTGATAAACTAGTGGTCAACTGGTCTTTACCAGTAAAGCTGGTTTGCAGGGCAAGTGTAGCGCGGTAGCTAAAAAAGACGTTGGTGTTATCCCTATTACTATTGACACCGTGGCCAAAAGTATCACCCACAAAGAATTGTGCAATCCCTTGCAGTTTAGTAGTTGTAGAAAACTGAGTTGCTTCTAACTTAGCAGTACGTGTTTCTAAGGCATCTACCCGTCCCCGTAATGTGGTAAGTTCGGCGGCAAACTGTTCTTGCAGTTTTTGCAGAGTAGCTAGGTCTTCCTTTCGTACTAAATCTCCGGTGCTAGTAGCAATCAGTTCGTTGAGGCGATCGAGGGCTGCATTCAAGCCTGCGGCAAATTCATAACGAGTCAACGCCCGATTACCTTTAAATGTGCCATCTGGATATCCTGCAATCACTCCGTAGCGTTCAACTAAAGACTGCAACGCTTGAAAGGCCCAATCTGTAGGTTGAACGTCAGAGAGTTGTGAAACAGATGTAACTTGCTCTGTGCGATCGCTACGAACACCTAAAACTGGCAATTTTACTGCGCTACCCAATGGTTCTGCATTCACAGGTATTGAAGATGATTCAGATGAAGTCTTCTGAGTAATCCCGGTTGGGGTAATCTCTGATGTTACTTGCTGTGTCGGCTGTGCTGTCTTTTCTACTTCAGCTGCATTTGTTGCTGAAGACAGGACTAAGAGTCCACCAAACAAGGCTGGAATCACTAGCAAATAATTCCACAAAACTTTAGACATGGGTTGTTTGTTCCTCACACAATATCAACTAAATTCCGCTGCTCAATCTTTTTCGGTAGCTATAAAACCTTGTGGAAGAGCGAACATCCGTATATGTAATTCTTGATATGTAATTCTTGGAATTTCTTCGATTTCCAAGTAGGGACGTACATCTGTACGCCCTTACAGCCGATTCATTTGTTACAAAGATTTAGCGCTGAAACACTAAAAACCCAGTTGGGCGTAACCAATTAGAGAGACGCGATAAATCGCCGTCTCTACAAGAGATTTAGCCATCAATTATTTATTGACTGACTAATAGCTAGGATTTCAGAATTTATAAACTTTAGACGCTAAACAGCTTATTAGCTTTTAGCTACTTTCACTAAACTCAAATTCTGAAAAACATTGGTAGGTAGATACTTGGAGCCGGAATAGGATTCCTGGCTCTTGTTTGGAAAAATTTGTTAAACAACGGTAAGTCTATCGAAATTAAGTACTTTGTGTACTAACATTGGATATTTGCATAAAAGACTATAAAAAGCAAGCCCCTTGAGAGGGATAATAAAATTTATTTTACATAACTTTATATTTAAAGTTGTTTGTTAAAATGCTTGCTTTTTGTCGAAAACTGTGAAAAGCTTTGTTATGTTAAAAACTACGGTTTATCGATCAAGATAAAGTAGTTATGATGGTAGTCTAGTGACAACTTGTCTTTAATTGGCCATAATTTCAGGTTGCTAGCTAGATTTCTAAATATTTATTTTGCAGCATCGATGGGGTGAAGACTTGATGCTTAATACTTTATCGATGGGGGAAAATGGCAAATGATAAAGACGTTAACAACCGATTTTCAACTCGACTTAGAAGCAGATGTGCTTGTGATTGGAGGTGGCCCATCTGGGACTTGGGCGGCATGGAGTGCTGCATCAAGTGGAGCTAGGGTGATCCTCGTTGATAAAGGATATTGTGGCACAACTGGATGCGCTGCTGCATCTGGAAATGGTGTTTGGTATGTGCCACCCGATCCAGAAGCACGGGAAACTGCAAAGGCGAGTCGGGAATCGTTGGGTGGGTTTTTAGCCGATCGCAATTGGATGGATCGGGTACTGAATCAGACTTATGTAAACGTCAATCAGTTAGCAGAGTGGGGTTATCCCTTCCCTACCGACGATGAAGGCAAACCCTATCGGCGATCGCTGCAAGGGCCAGAATACATGCGGCTGATGCGGCGGCAGATTCAACGCGCTGGAGTCAAGATTTTAGACAACAGCCCCGCCTTAGAACTACTGGTATATGACGATGGTGCTGTTGCTGGTGCAACAGGTGTGAACCGTCAGACTGGTGAGAAATGGGCAGTGCGATCGCCAGCCACGATTATTGCGACAGGTGGCTGTGCGTTTCTCAGCAAAGCGTTAGGATGCAACGTCCTGACAGGGGATGGTTATCTAATGGCGGCAGAAGCAGGAGCCGAGATGTCGGGTATGGAATTTTCCAATGCTTACGGCATCTCCCCCGCCTTTTCTTCAGTCACCAAAACCCTGTTTTATAATTGGGCAACTTTTACCTACGAAGACGGTACTGTAATTCCGGGGGCAAGTTCTCATAGACGGTCAGTCATTGCTGAAACCTTACTGCAACAGCCAGTTTACGCCATCATAGACAAAGCGGCGGAATCAATGCGGGCATCTATGCGTTTAGCGCAACCGAACTTCTTTTTACCCTTTGACCGTGCAGGCATCGATCCATTTACCCAACGTTTTCCTGTCACCCTGCGCCTAGAGGGAACTGTGCGCGGTACAGGGGGAATTCGGATTGTCGATGAGAGTTGTGCTAGTTCTGTAGTGGGACTCTATGCGGCTGGAGATGCCGCTACACGGGAATTAATTTGTGGCGGATTTACTGGCGGTGGTAGTCATAATGCGGCTTGGGCAATATCTTCTGGCTATTGGTCAGGGAAATCGGCTGCTGAATATACCCACAGTTTAGGGGAAAATAGAATTCAACGACCAGTTAAGGGAGTTGGAGAGGTAGTATTACATAGTGGGAGCGATCGCACCTTAGCGACTGATGAAATTATTCAGGCAGTGCAAGCTGAAGTATTCCCCTATGAAAAGAACTATTTCCGTACAGAACAAGGCTTAACCGAGTCTTTGGGTAAATTAAATCATCTTTGGCAAGAACTCCGCAGTAGCCAGGTAACATCAGAGAAAGACCTTCCCAGGGCACGAGAAGCTGCGGCGATGGTAGCCACAGCGCGGTGGATGTACAGCAGTGCCATTGAACGTAAAGAAACTCGTGGGATGCACAGACATCTAGACTATCCAGAACAAGATGCTAATCAACAACATTACCTAGTTAGTGGCGGATTAGATCAAGTCTGGGTGAAGAGTCAGCCTTTACATGGTACAGAAAAGTCACAACCCAAAATAGGAGCAGCAGTGTGATTGAGTTGGTCAGCGAGTCGCGGTGCATAGAATGTAATATCTGCGTGAATATTTGTCCAACAAATGTGTTTGACAGAGTGCCAGATGCGCCGCCAACCATTGCCCGACAGAGTGACTGTCAAACCTGTTATATGTGCGAATTGTATTGTCCAGTTGATGCACTTTATGTTGCACCAGAAAGCGATATGAAAACTTCAGTCAACGAGGCAGAATTAATAGAAGTTGGGCTATTAGGTAGTTACCGTGAAAATGTTGGTTGGGGACATAAACGCACCTCAACAGCAAAGGCTGATGAAACATTCCAAATTTTGAAGCAGATGAAATAGTAACGCAATGTGCAACTTATCCTTAGAACCCTCACTTCCATTCCTCTCCCGCACAGGGCTACGGTTTACACACAAGTCTTCTAGAGTTGCGTTACAGGCTTTTGATCCCCCCAACCCCCCTTTTTAAGGGGGGCAAAAAGCTCTCAAAGTCCCCCTTAAAAAGGGGGATTTAGGGGGATCTACAACGATTTTGGTTTTCTAGAAAAAAGATGTGTATACACCGTAGTCCACAAGGAAAGAGGCTTTGATTTTTGCTACCCAAAGCTAGTAGGGAAGGGGTTGGGGGTTAGGTCTGAGAGAAAGTTGCACACGGCGTACAGTACAGCGGAGAAAAAAGTTATGCTGTCGTTCCCAGTTGGAACAGGTTCTATTAGTAGAAATAAATTTACTGCCAAATTATCAACCTCAATGGCTTGTGTCCTGCTACTACTAACTACAGGATGTAGCCAAGGGGAAACTAAATCTGCTCAATCTGTTGAGGCTATTAATGCCAAAAGTGCTAGCACTGTAGCTGCATCTAATAGCGTTTCTACTCTGCGTATAGGTTATGTAGGTAATTCAGAGCCTACAGGGCCACTTGGTTGGGCAAAGAAAAAAGGAATTTTAGATCGTGAGTTGCAACAAGCAGGATTTAAAAACATTACTTTTGCAAGATTTCCTAACGGGCCGGATCTAAATGAGGCGCTAGTCGCTGGACAATTAGATGTTGGCTCTTTAGGCGATACACCAGCCATAGTTTTGAGAGCAAGGGGTCAAGAAACCCGACTGCTACGGATTACTCAGTTTAATACAACCGCCTGGTTAGTGGCGAAAAAGAATGGGCCGCGATCGCTTGCTGAACTTAAGGGTCAAAAAATAGCTACCCAAAAAGGTTCTTATATGCATCGATACCTACTGGGACTATTAGCTGAAGCTAAACTTGCCAAAGATGTAAAAGTTGTTCACTTGATGACTACTGAGGCAAAAGCAGCTTTAGAACGTGGTGATGTTGCAGCTTATGCAACCTCAAGCGATCTCGGGCCTTTTCTGAAATCACAAGGGTTTCCGGTGATTGATTCTTCGGCGAATCATAAAGGTTTGTCAGGGACATCATTAGTTGTTGCAACCGAAAGCTTTCTTGCGAAACAGCCTGATTTTCCACAGAAATTTAATGCAATCCTGACAGAAGCAGCCAAGGATTTAAAAGCTAATCCTGAGGAATATTATCAGTACCACGCCCAAATTACTAAATATCCCATCGATATCATCAAAGTATCGTTACCACTCAAACAGATATCAGAAGAACCATTACCAGCAGAGGGCGTGAAACTTTTAGAAGGGACAAAGAATTTTTTAGTCTCGCAGGGTTTAGCCAAGTCGGACTTTAAATTAACAGATTGGGCTGCGAACAAACAACAGCGTTAATTTCTATCAGCCATTCCAAATGCGGGAATAGAGGAGGTAGGAATCAGTAACTTTTCTGAGCAAGAAAACCAAATTTTTGTCATTAAGTCTTTCAAAAGTGCAACTCCCAAGCTCAAAGGCGCAACTCCCAAGCTCAAAGGTGCAACTTCCAGGCTCAAAGGCTCAACTCCCAGGTTCAAAGGTGCAACTCCCAGGTTCAAAGGTGCAACTTCCAGGCTCAAAGGCTCAACTCCCAGGCTCAAAGGTGCAACTTCCAAGTTAAAAGGTGCAACTTTCAAGCTCAAAGGTGGAACTTACAGGCTCAAAGGTGCAACTTACAGGTTGAAAGGCTCAACTTCCAAGCTCAAAGGCTCAACTTCCAGGTTGAAAGGCTCAACCGTCATATTTCAAAAGCTTTCTGCATCTCTCCTAGCTCCTGCTTCTTGACAATCCATTTGAAAATTCAGGTAAAATGCTATGACTATTGCACTAGACCGTCCACAAAAAACGAAGTCTGCTCAAATTCGGGAAAAATTGGGCTATCCGATCATTGATACTGATGTGCATACCCAAGAATTTCCCCCAGCATTCTTGGATTATTTAGAGCAAGTTGCTGGAACTGCGATTGCAGAGCGTTTCCAAGAACATTTACCCGGTGCATCTCGCTCTAAATGGTTTAAGCAATCTTGGAATGAACGCCGCGCTAACCGCACCGCCCGCCCTCCTTTTTGGACTCGTCCCACTAACGACGCTTTAAATTTAGCTACCGTTAGTTTGCCTAAGTTGTTGCACGAACGCTTACAAGAAGCAGGTACAGACTTTGCCGTTGTGTACCCCAACTTGGCAACGATGGCTCCACACATCGGCAATGAAGAGATGCGGCGGGCTGTTTGTCGGGCGGCTAATACATACCACGCTGATATTTTCCGCCCTTATAGCGATCGCTTAACACCCATTGCCGCTATTCCCATGCATACGCCCGAAGAGGCGATCGCAGAATTGGAATATGCGGTGAAAGTGCTGGGACTTAAAGCAATTCAAATCCCCGGACATATCCGCCGCCCGATTCCCGCCTTCGAGAAATATGGCGAAGAAGTAGCCAACGAAGCCATCTGGATTGATACTTTTGGCTTGGATAGTAAGTATGATTACGATCCTTTCTGGGCGAAGTGCGTAGAACTGAAAGTTGTACCCACCACCCATTCTTCCGGTATGGGCTGGATCAATCGGCGTTCCATTAGCAATTACCAATATAACCATATTGGTCACTTTGCATCGGCTGCGGAAGCATTATGTAAATCTCTGTTCTTTGGTGGTGTAACTCACCGCTTCCCCACACTCAAGTTTGCTTTCTTAGAAGGAGGTGCAGCTTGGGGTGCTAGTTTGTACACCGATTTGATTTGGCATTGGGATACCCGCAATAAAGATCATTTGGTGGAAAATAACAATCCCGCCAATATCGATCGCGAAGAACTGCTAGAACTCTATACCCGTTACGGTGGCGAATTAGTACATGGTCGCTTGGATCAGCTAGGTAGCGGTTTAGGTTTCCACGCTGAGTTATTATCTCCTCTAGAACCAGGTGATTTAGATGAATTCGCCGTTGCAGGAGTTACCAAGCCAGAAGATATCCGCGATCGCTTCTTGAATCACTTCTACTTCGGCACAGAATCAGATGATACCCGTGTAGCTCAAGCTTTTAACCGCAAAGCTAATCCTTATGGGGACAGGGTTAAAGCATTTTTAGGTTCCGATTCTGGTCACTGGGATGTACCTGATATTACTGCGATCGCTGCTAATACCTATTCAATGGTAGAACGCAAAATTATCACCGAAGAAGATTTGCAATATTTCCTGTCAATTCATCCCTTGGAGTTGTACACCAGCCTGAATCGTGACTTTTTTAAAGGTACGGCTGTCGAGAAAACAGCAGATGAATTTTTGGCTGCGAAAGAGACGCGATAAATCGCCGTCTCTACAAAGGATTGATTCTGCGTCTTTGCCAATGCCCATAAACAATTTGAATAATTTAGGGTAAACTATCATGACGATCGCTCTAGACCGCCCACAAAAAACCAGGTCTGCTCAAATTCGCGAAAAACTTGGTTATTCGATCATTGACACCGATGTACATACCCAAGAATTTGAACCAGCAGTCTTGGATTATTTAGAACAAGTTGGTGGAACTGAACTTGTAGAACG
Source organism: Nostoc sp. NMS8 (assembly GCF_017115045.1). Taxonomy (GTDB): domain Bacteria; phylum Cyanobacteriota; class Cyanobacteriia; order Cyanobacteriales; family Nostocaceae; genus Nostoc. Next base: position 28,887 of record NZ_JABXKK010000121.1, read on the forward strand.
TTTCAAAGAAAATTTACCAGGATCTTCTCGCTTTAAGTGGTACAAACAAAGTTGGGAAGAACGTTTTGCTTATCGCACCAATCGCCCTAATTGGTGGGGTCGTCCAACCAAAGATACTTTGAATTTGGCTACTATTAGCTTGCCCAAGTTGCTGCACGAACGCTTACAAGAAGCAGGTACAGATTTTGCCGTGGTGTACCCCAACTTGGCAACAATGGCCCCAAATATCGGTAACGAAGAAATGCGGCGGGCTGTTTGTCGGGCGGTTAACACCTACCATGCTGATATTTTCCGTCCTTATAGCGATCGCTTAACACCCATCGCGGCAATCCCACTGCACACTCCCGAAGAAGGGATTGAAGAGTTGGAATATGCAGTCAATGTTCTCGGACTCAAAGCGATTCAAATTCCTGGTTACGTCCGTCGTCCAATTCCTGCCTTTGAGAAATATGGCAAAGAAGTAGCTAACGAAGTGGTTTGGATTGATAACTTTGGCTTAGATAGTGAGTATGATTACGATCCATTCTGGGCTAAGTGCGTAGAATTGAAAGTTGTACCCACAACTCACGCTTCTAGCCAAGGTTGGACAACTCAGCGTTCTGTCACCAACGCCCAGTACAATCACATTAATCACTTTGCCTTTGCAGCAGAAGCATTATGCAAATCGCTGTTCTTTGGTGGAGTTACTCGCCGCTTCCCACAATTAAAGTTTGCCTTTTTAGAAGGTGGTTCAGCTTGGGGTGCTAGTCTCTACGCTGATATTATTTGGCACTGGGAAACCCGCAACAAACAACATTTGTTATCAAATAACAATCCTGCTATTATCGACAAGGACGCACTAGTAGAGTTGTACACTCGTTACGGTGGGGAACTTGTAGATGGGCGCTTAGATAAAATTGGTGACGGTTTAGGATTCCACCATCAATTATTAGCGCCAGAAGATCCAGGGGAACTCGACGAATTTGAACTAGCAGGAATCGAGAAGCCAGAAGATGTGCGCGATCGCTTCTTGAATCATTTCTACTTCGGTACAGAATCAGACGATACCCGTGTCAGCCAAGCATTTAACCGTGCAGCTAATCCCTTTGGCGATCGCGTTAAAGCCTTCTTGGGTTCCGATTCCGGTCACTGGGATGTGCCTGATATCACCGCCGTTACTGCCAACGCCTACTCAATGGCAGAACGCGAAATCATTACCGAAGAAGACCTCCGCTACTTCCTCTCAATCCATCCTTTAGAGTTGTACACCAGTCTCAATCAAGACTTCTTCAAGGGTACAGGTGTTGAGAAAGCCGCCAACGAATATTTAGCGGCTAAGAAATAACTGTTATTAGTCATTAGTCATTTGCAAAGGACAAAGGACTAATGACAAAAGACAATTACAGTGTTCCATGTTCCATTTCCTCTGTTCACTTGTAGCGTGGGCCTTGCCCACTCTACATTTCTCTAAATTCTGTGTCTGATTGCTGCCTACTGCCGAAACAATACCAAGGATGATTTGATTATGGTGCTAGATATTACAAAACCAAAGGATTACGTTGACCTAGCAACTTCTCTATCCAAGGAACTTGCTCAATCCGCAGTTGAACGGGATGCTAAAGCCGGAGTTCCAGAAGAGGAAATTAATAAACTGCGTGAAAGTGGTTTGTTGCCACTGATTGTACCCAAGCAATATGGTGGCATTGGTGCAACTTGGATTGATGCTTTAAAAATTGTCAGAAAGTTATCAAAAGCCGATGGTTCAATTGGTCAGTTGTATGGTAATCATCTCAATTTGACAGCTTTGGGTCACGTTTCCGGCACAGCAGATCAAAAAGAAAAATATTATAGAGAAACTGCCAAGAATAACTTATTTTGGGCAAATGCTATTAATACAAAGGATACTAGGCTGAAAATTAATCCAGAAGGTGAGAATTTTCGGGTTAATGGTGTTAAAAGCTTTGGTACCGGTATTTCCGTTGCCGATTATCGGGTATTCTCCGCTTTAGAAGATGGCGTAGAATTGCCCTTCATATTCATAATTCCCAAAGACAGAGAAGGGTTAGTTTCTAATCAAGATTGGGACAACATCGGGCAACGTCGTACTGATAGCGGAAGTTATACATTTAACAATGTCTTAGTAGAGAAAGATGAGATTTTGGGGCCACCAAATCCTCCTGATAGTGCCTTCTCAACTTTCCTTGGGATTATTGCCCAGCTAACAAAAACCAACGTTTATCTGGGAATTACTAAAGGAGCCTTTGCCGCCGCTCGTGAATATACTAAAACTACTACTCAACCGTGGATTACATCGGGGGTAGATAGTGCGACTAAAGACCCCTATATTCTGCATCATTACGGGGATTTTTGGCTAGAAATTCAAGCTGCGATCGCACTAGCTGACCAAGCAGCCGAGAAGGTGCAAGCAGCCTGGGAAAAAGATGCAGAACTCACTCATCAGGAGAGAGGAGAAGTTGCGATCGCAGTTTCCGCAGCTAAAGCATTAGCGACCCGTGTAGGTATAGATATTACCAACCGTATCTTTGAAGTTACGGGAACCCGCGCCACAGCAACCAAATATGGATTTGATCGTTACTGGCGAGATTTGCGAACCTTTACCCTCCACGATCCTGTGGATTACAAATTGCGTGCGATCGGTGATTGGGTACTCAACGATCAGCTGCCCGTCATCACCCAATATTCTTAGGGGATTGGGAATGGGAACGGGAACCAAGGAAGAGTTTTCCCAATGCCCAATATTCAAGCTGTCTACTCGCTGTTTTGTAGGGTGGGCGTTATGTAATTCCACCTTACTTACCTAAATCCAAAATCTAAAATCCAAAATTGATATGACTCAACTAAAAACACTTCCTACTTACGACCCAAGTTTATTTGAGGGAGCCGCAGAGGGCTACGCTCAATATAGAACCAAATACCCATCTGTTGTATTCGACAAATTAGCCGAAATATTTAATCTCAATGGTGAAGGACGACTCCTTGATTTAGGTACTGGCCCAGGATTAATTTCAATTGGTCTACGAACCAAATTTGAAGAAGTTGTGGCGATCGATCCCGATCCCGGTATGATTGCAGAAGCCAAACGGCAAGCAGCAACAGTCGGAGCAAATAATATTACTTGGTTAGAGCAAGGAGCAGAGTTAATCGACTCTAGTTTAGGGAAATTTAAGTTAACCACAATTGGTAGAGCCTTCCACTGGATGGAACGCGAATTAGTCCTTGAACGCCTTTATGAATTGCTAACTGATGATGGTGCATTAGTACTGCTTCAGACTGGTGATAACCCTTGGGAAAGTAATCTACCTTGGAAACAAGCTGCTGTTGGAGTAGTGAAAAAGTGGTTAGGTGATGAGCGACGAACTGGACAACGAGGACAAGGTATTCGTAAGCCAGTCGATCCTCCTCATGAAGTTGTAATTGGCAATTCGGCTTTTGCTCGTCAAGAAACCTATGAAGTGCCATTTGAAAAATCTTGGACTGTCGATAGCTATCTCGGCTATTTATACACTACAGCCTTCTCTCTGAAAATTTTCTATGGTGATAATGCCCCAGCATTTGAAAAGGATCTTAGAGAAGCGCTACTAGCAGTTGAGCCGTCTGGACATTTTACAGAAGAACTCGAAGCTACAATTCTAGTCGCTTGGAAGCACTAGCAAAATTGAACACGAATGAAACTCTGTTTTATTCACAAATTTCAATCTTCCACTAGCACCACTTTGGAGTGGGTCTTTCTCACTCCACTTCCTAAATTTTTCCTCTTAAGCTAATAAAACATCTAAATTGCATAATAGAATTAAACATAACTTTTGTGGGGTGGGCAACATGAGCGCCCAGCTTATGCGATTTAAATATGGAGCAGCTTAACTATTAAATTCTCAGTTCCTCGAGTCGTTACAGAGTGGGTCATACCCACTCTCTTTTCTAACTTCAGATATAAAAAATTATTTTTATTTATTAAAAAATTGTCCTCAATGACCTGTAAACATGATAAAAGTGGATTTCATGAAAGTAGTCATAGATACTATGACCACTTTTGAAATCTGAATTATCAATAAAATTCAGTCCAACAAAAATAAAAACTAAAAATATCCACTTACCCCAAGAAATTACATTGAATCATGTTCAGAAGCTACAGAAAGTCATGGTTGCCTGCGAGTATAGCTCGTTATTTTTTGCTGGCGTTTACGACTTTTCTGTTAGTGACAGGTTGTAGCTCTCCAAGTACTCAAAGCAATACTCCCAAAGTTGAGCCAACTACTGCAAGCTCAAAAAAACTAGAGGTGATCAACATCGGTCATCAGAGTGGTACACCAGGTCTGAACCTACTGAAAGCTCAGGGCTATTTGGAAAAGCGCTTTGCTGCTGATGGCATTGCTATCAAGTGGATACAATTTCGCGGCGGTCCACCAATGATGGAAGCAATGGCCGCAAACAGTGTTGATATTGGTAACGTTGGAAATCTACCACCAATTTTTGCTCAAGCTGGTGATAATCCCATTGTTTATGTTGCTGCAACTGGTTCCAACGCAGGCGCTCAAGCAGTTATTGTTCGTAAGGATTCACCAATCAAAACTCTTGCAGAACTCAAGGGTAAGAAAGTTGCGATCCAAAAAGGAACAGCCCTGCAATATTTGCTTTTGAAAGCTATAGCAAGTGCCGGATTAACTCTCAATGATATTCAACCTGCTTACCTAACTATTCCAGAAAGTCAGGTTGCTTTTGAAGGTGCCAAGGTTGATGTGTTACCCACTAGCGATCCGTTTTATGCTCGGAAAGAGCCAGCAAATGAAATACGAGTTCTAGCCAAAGGTTCTGATGTCGCCCCCCAAAGAGCCTACTATATCGCTACACGCAATTTTTCTGAAAATCACCCCGACTTAGTGAAGATAATCTTGGAAGAACAAAGAAAAGCAGAAGAATGGGCTAAAGCTAACCCCAATGAAGTTGCTAACTTATTGGCAGCGCAAACTAAAGAAGAACCAGGAGTCTGGAAATGGGCTTTAGAGAGACGGCCTATCTTGGGTGTGTTTGATATAACTGATGAGTTTGTAGCTGAACAACAGCAAGTAGTTGACCTTTTCTACAGTCAAAAGCTGATTCCTAAAACTTTTCAAGTCAAAGATGCAGTATGGAAACCTAAAAATTGATTTATTACAGCAGTTTTCATGTATTTAAACCACATCTTTCGTAGGGGCACAGCAATGCTGTGCCCCTACCACGTGGTCTATTTAAAAGAGAAGTCATAATTATTGGAGGCTGTACAGCACTTTTTACGATCAACAGTGCTGTACAGCTTTTGTATTTACTTTTGATAGCTTGACATAAGTTTGATGACAATGATCTTAATAGCTTGATATGAATAAATATCGTGATTTATTAATAGATATTTTTAATTACAGAAAAATATTTAATTAGTCCAATTTTCAACTATATTAATAAGCAAGAGTTTTTTTGGCTATTTAGCTCGTAATTAATCATAATCGTTCTGACCACGGATAAAGGAATAAATAAAACAACCCATGCCAGCTTTAAAAGGAAAGTTTGAATTCAGGAAAAGTCAGAGAACAACGCGTCGTTCGCTGTTGTTTACTTTGGGCTACTGCTTAATGCTATCTACAGTCTTATCGAGTTGTGGTGAAGCCAAAAATAACACTCAGCAGTCAACAGCTACCCCTGAGTCTACCGCTTCTTCATCTAGTACTACAGAAAAGTCAACTGAGAAGCAAGTCGTGCGGATTGTACGTTCTAAACAACTTACCGCTTTAGCAGTTCTAGAAAAACAGGGTTCCTTGGAAAAGCGATTAGAGCCTCTGGGTTTTAAAGTACAGTGGCCTGAGTTTGCGGCTGGGCCACAACAGCTAGAAGCTCTGAATGCCAATGGACTAGATATCGCATCTACAGCCGAATCGCCTCCTGTATTTTCGCAAGCAGCAGGAGCGCCTCTTGTTTATCTATCTACTACACGCCCCAGTGGTAAAGCTATTTCACTTTTAGTTCCGGTGAACTCTCCGATTAAAAGTGTTGCTGATTTGAAAGGTAAAAAAGTGGCTTTCCAGAAAGCTTCCATCGGTCACTACTTATTAGTTAAAGCATTAGAAGATGCCGGACTGAAATTAAGCGATGTCCAATCAGTTTTTCTCACACCGCCAGATGCAAATGCCGCATTTAGTCAGAGTAAGGTGGATGCTTGGTATATTTGGGAGCCATTCGCTACTAGAAATGTACAAAATAAAATCGCTCGTGTTTTAGCAGATGGTGGTAAGTTACGGGATACTGGCAACTTTTACTCAACCTCGCGCCAGTTTTATCAGGCTCATCCTGACGTGATCAAAGTGTTTCTAGAGGAGCTAGAAAAAGCAGAAATCTGGACTAAGGATCATCCTAAAGAAGTTGCACAATTACTTGCTCCTGTGACTCAGCTAGATGTACCAACTCTAGAAATAATGCATAAGAAATATGACTATGGGTTGTTACCAATCACTGATAAAACTATTACCAAGCAACAGGAAGTTGCAGATAAATGGTACAGCTTAGGACTTATCCCCAAGAAGGTGAATGTTAAAGAGGGGTTTTTGACACCTGAAGAGTACGCCAAAATTACTCCTTCAGAGGTTCTAGCGAATAAGTAGTTATCCTCAGGAAGAAACTAAAACACAGGAGAATATTATGTCTACCTCGACTTTGACAGCAGTTAAAATTAGGTCTATTGATGCCCCTTTGGGAGCTATCGTTACCGATCTCGATGCTAGTCAAGCGATCGCACCTGAAGTTATACTACAACTTAAGGAAGCTCTACGCGATCGCCACATCTTAATCTTCAAAGACCAGAAGCTCTCCGATCAACAACTTTTAAACTTTTCTCTATACTTTGGCGCACTCTTTGTACCATCTGATGAAACTCCAGTATTGGCTTCTAAACCAGGAGAAACTCCGGTAGTGATTCCGATTTCCAATGTTGATGGTGGCTATACCGGTACTGGAGAATTAACTTTCCATTCTGACCACAAATGGACTCCTACCCCATCTAGTGGTTCGCTTCTTTATGCATTGGAAATACCAACTCATGGTGGAGATACTTATTGGTTAAACACCAATTTAGCTTATGAAGCATTAGATGAAGCTACCAAAGAACGGATTGCAGATTTGCAGTTAATTACCTACAACCCATTTTTGCAAGACCGAAATGCACCCCGCTCTTTGTATCGTTTAGATAAGAATATTCCTTTAATCAGTCCAGTCTTTCCCCATCCTTTAGTTAGGACACATCCAGATAGTGGGAAAAAACATCTTTACTTAGATGCTGCTACAGAAGTGGAAATTGTTGGGTTAGATCCGGAAGAAGGATCTAAACTAATTGAACAGTTAAGGCAACATCTCAATCAACCCAAGTTCTACTACCAACACAAATGGTCAGTAGGTGATATTGTCTACTGGGATAATCAAGCTACTTTGCATTACCGTCAAGCATTTGATCCGAATGAGCGACGAGTATTGAAGCGGGTTAGCCTTGCAGGTAGTCGTCCCTTTTAGGCTTTATACCTCAAAAAATTAAGCTAATGCGCCTTCAAATTTTGCATTTTGTTAAGGTAATCAAGAGTCATTAAATGCTGATTATTCATGCGCTTTTTCAATAAGAATACCCAACTTAATTCTGATGACTGACGCATGTATTCTGTTCAATAAATAAGATCCCCGACTTCTTTAAGAAGTCGGGGACTTGTGGGCTGAAGTTCTTAGCAGTCAAATAGGATTGCTAGAGTGATCTTGATATAAATAAGTAAAAGCTTCATAAAACTTTTTTAAGTATCAGACTATATGCTTATAAAGATTAATAGATAAAAATATTACTTTTTTGTTTAAAACTAGTGTTGATGAATACTTTATTTTAAAAACATATTAGGTAGAATTTATACTGAAGTTGATAGTTGTTTGCAGTTATGATAAACAACAATAATTATTAAATCTTCAATTTTAAAAACTGGACAATTTAAGTTATTAACTGATGTTTTTGTATCAGTAAGTAATACAAACAAGAGGTGTAAAAATGTTTAACGATTTTGTAATAACCAAAACAACAATAATTAGCAGACTAGCATTATTTGTAATGCCTGGTTTTCTAGCTTTATCTACTACTTTAGTCAGTTGTACGTCAACTGTACCTAACACAAATACGGGTACAGTTCCTAAAGCAGAACCAGCCGGGGAAAAGACTATAACTTTTAAAACAAAGGTACTGCGAATAGGATATCAAAGCTCTGGTGATTTAGTTAGAGTCACAGGAGTTTTAGAAAAACGTTTAGAGCCTTTGGGTTTGAAAGTAGAGTGGTCACAATTTGCTCAAGGGCCACAACTCATGGAAGCGATGAATGTGGGCAAAATTGATATTGGTTCAGTAGGAGAAACGCCTCCGATCTTTGCCCAAGCTGCGGGTGCAAAAATTATTTACTTGGCTGGTAGAAGACTTGGCCCTAATTCCGGGAAAGGTAGTGCGATCGCAGTTCCAAAAGGTTCTCCAATTAAAACTTTAGCTCAAATTAAAGGTCAAAAAGTAGTTTTTCAAAAAGGTTCGGCTGCTCACTATTTTATTATCAAAGCCTTAGAAGAGGTGAATCTCAAATATAGTGATATTAAAGTTCTGAGTATGCCCAATGTCGAAGCACGTGGGGCATTTATTCAGGGGGCTATTCCAGTTTGGGTAACTGGCGATCCTCATTTAGCTTTGGTAGAAAAACTTCACGGTGCCCGTGTATTGCGAGATGCTACAAATATTGGCACTCCAGGGGGCTATTACATAGGAACACGTGAGTTTACTAAGGAAAATCCCGAATTAGTTCGCATCATTCTAGAAGAAATTGACAAAAATGGTCAATGGGCAGAAGCGAATCGAAAAGAAGTAGCCAAACTTATAGCACCTGTACTGAAAATTGATTTACCCATTCAGGAAATAATTTCTAGCCGTGCTACTTATCGGCTGAGAGGAATTACCCCACAACTAATGCAAAGCCAACAAAGTGTTGCTGATTTGTTCTATAACGAAAAAATCTTACCCAAAAAGATTGATATTAAAGAAGCACTGCTAACACCTCAAGAATATGCAGCTATCACCCCTGAAACACTCATCAGTGAAAAATAAGGATTGAATTGGGGATTGAGAATATTTGCATGGGGATTTAGGCTCCAAGTAAATCTCAATAATATTTTATTCTCCAGTACTTCTCAGAGTTGGGAAAGTGGTGCGATCGCAATGAAGTTTTACAATTGCATCTACTTACTTAAAACGCCAATTTACTAGTATCAAATATAAATTTGTCAAGTTGTATTTTAATGCTTAATTGGTGTTCTAGGAGGTTGATATAGCAACTTCCAATCATCTTACTGACTATTAAAAGTAAGCCTGGTAAATGAAAAAATAATACTTAGGAGTAAAATCTTAACTGATGAACAAACCATTTCAACAGCAACGGCGCACGCTTTTAAAGCGTATTGTCCAATATTCAGCACTGGGGCTATTTGCTTTATCTGCTCCTTTTGTGGGTAGTTTGGTGCAAAATTCTCAAGCACAAACAAGACCTGGAATAAATACAAAATCAGTCAGCTTGGCTTATCAAACTTCTGGGGATATTGTCAAGATTAGAGGAGCTGTAGAGCCACGTCTGAAGGCTCTTGGTATTTCTGTAAATTGGATACCATTTCCAGCTGGGCCGCAACTGTTGGAAGCAATGAATGCAAATAGGGTTGATATCGGTTCTGTGGGAGAGTCACCGCCAATCTTTGCCCAAGCAGCAGGCGCACAATTGGTCTATATTTCTGGACGCAAACCCAGCAAAGGTCAAAGTCAAGCAATTATAGTTCAAAAAGATTCTCCTATTAAGAAAGTTGCGGATCTTAAAGGTAAGAAAATTGTCTTTCAGAGGGGATCATCTGCACACTATTTAGTGCTTAGAGCTTTGAAAGAAGCAGGTTTAAAAATTAGTGATGTTCAGTCTATTAGTTTAACTCCAGCCGAAGCCCGCGACGCATTCCTTCAGAAAAAAATTGACGCTTGGGCAGTTTGGGACCCGAATTTGGCTTATGTACAAAAAAATGCTGGTGCCCGTACCCTAAGAGATTCAGCAAGAATATCTACTCAAGGGGGATTTTATCTGGCAAGACGTGATTTTGCTACCAAAAATCCAGAAGTGGTACGAATATTTTTAGAGGAAGTAGACAAACTGGGAGAATGGGCTGAAAAGAACCCAAGTGAAGTTGCAAAAATTCTTGCTCCTGAGTTGAAACTGGATGTATCCCTTTTAGAAGGTGTGGCACGTCGGCGTACTTTTCGTTTAACAAAACTGACACCTTCTGTAATTGCTGAACAACAGCGAGTTGCAGATGAGTATTTTGAAGCAAAACTCATTCCCCGCAAACTTGATATCAGGGAATTCTTACTTAGCCCCGAACAATATCAAGCTTCTACCCCTAAGCGGTTGCTTTAATTAATTACTAATTCGTAATTGTTAGGCTTAGAGATAGAGACCGTTTATAAAGTAAATCTGAAATTGTAGTAGTCTGGCAAGACTAAATTGTTGCAAAAAATTGTAGGTTGGGGAGCCACTGCGTTGCGCGGGTTCCCCGCGTTGTAGCAAGTGGCGTTGGAGGCTTTTCCAAAGCCAACATTCTGATATATCTTGGGTTGCGCTCCGCTTCACTCAACCTACGTCTAATGTACTATTTTAAGCTTGCCACACCACTACTTAATATTTACTTTATAACTAAGTTATTGAAAGTTAGATTACTAAAATATCCCAACCATGAAAATACCATTTTCACTACAACGCCGCACAGTTTTAAACCGTATTTTCCAATATTCTGTAGTGGGATTGTTTACTCTATCAACTCCCTTAGTAGGTAGCTTGATAAATAACACTCAAGCACAAACAAAACCCAGTTTTACTGCTAAAGTCATCAATTTGGCATATCAAACTTCTGGAGATATTGTCAAAGTTAAAAAAGTTGTTGAACCACGTTTCAAAGCATTGGGTGTGACTGTAAATTGGGTTGGGCCATTCCCAGCTGGGCCGCAATTAATTGAAGCGATGAACGCAGGTAGGGTGGATATCGGTAATGTGGGAGAGACACCTCCAATATTCTCCCAAGCCGCAGGTATAACCGAAGTTATCTATATTGCTGGACGCACCCCTAGTAAGGGTGAAAATCAAGGAATTGTCGTGAGAGCTAATTCTCCCATTAAAAAAATAGCCGATCTTAAAGGTAAAAAAATTGCTTTTCAGAGGGGATCGAATGCACACTATTTACTAGCAAAAGCTTTGAAAGAGGTGGGGTTAAAAATTAGCGATGTTCAAATTGTTGGTTTGACTCCATCTGAAGCCCGTGATGCCTTTATTCAAGATAAGGTTGAGGTTTGGGTGGCTAGTGACCCTTTTTTGGCTCTTGTGGAAAAAATTGTCCCGATTCGTAATTTGAGAAATGCAGCCAGAATTAATACTCTAGGGGGCTTTTATCTTGGTAGGCGTCAATTTGTCACTCAAAATCTGGAATTGGTGCGAGTATTTTTAGAGGAAGCAGATAAGGTAGGAGAATGGGCTGAAAAAAACCCAACGGATGTTGCAAAAGCTTTTGCGCCGGAACTGAAATTAGATGTATCTGTTTTAGAAAAGGTAGCACGCCGACGTACTTTTAGATTGAGAAAACTTACACCTGGGATTATTGCTGAACAACAAAAAGTTGCTGATTTCTATTTTCAAGAAAAAGTCATCCCCCGTAAGATAGATATCAGAGACGCGATCCTTCCAACTCAGCAATATCAAGCCATCACACCTCAACGTATCAGGTAGCTTGCTGTCTGCTCAAATCTTACCGAAGTATCACGCCAAAGTCTTGCCTGCCTTTAACTACGGGCGGGTGAGACGCTACAATTTCTGTCCCTGGTTTACTTCACCCTCAATCCCTCTCCTTATAAAGGAGAGGGAAGCTAGAGACAGGATGAGGTTTTGCATCTTATTTAATCCACGTTCCTAAGTTAAATATATTTTTATTTTTCTAAGATATATTGCACTATAGCAGATGCTATAACTCTGACTGCACCTATCTAGGTTTATAGAGGGTGTAAGTTGTTGATTATATACTACATCAATTATCATGCAAGCTATTTAAGCTAGTAATATAGTTGTTTTAATCCAAGGGATGAGAATATGAGGGTTTGGCTTGCCTGCTTTTTGGTGCTGTTTGCCTTGGCGGAACTGTTTGACTGGTTGCAAGAATTTAATCTGCCATTACCTATCTATATTTTGGGTGGCGCTTTTTTAGCTGTTGCTTCTAACTATGATAAAATCATAGGTTCATATTTTGCTGATTCAAGCATTGAAGCATCATTAGAACAACCTCAATTAGATTCATTAACTTCATCTACTAATCCGATTTCTTTTCCAATTGCTAGTTCTGTTGAAGATGCCCAAACATCTCAAACAGATGATTAGCGCTTGTTTTATAGTTGACACTGCGTGTAAGCTTGCTTTAAAAGTAGGAATACGCCCAAGTCTCTAACCAACGAGGAAATTGCTACATTAATAGAAAGCTGAGGTTAACTAGTTTTTAACCTAGATTCCGAAAATTAACTTCTGCGCCTGCAACATCTACCCAATTCAGGCTACCGCCCCAATGCCGTGATTAGTGGACTATTAGAAAAACTCCGTGTCCCCCTTGTCAAAGTTCAAGATTCTCGTGAAACTTCCAAGAGCAAAAGCTGGCTGCAAATTATTTTTGTTACTAGTTTAGGAGTTACTGCCTTTATTTGGGGAGTTCGGCAACTCAAATGGTTACAGCCTTGGGAGTTAAGAGTTTATGACCAGATGTTGCGATCGCGTCCAATACAAGCACCCGATCGGCGGATTTTGCTAGTCAAAATCACTGATGAGGATCTCAAACGAGAGAAATGGACTCTATCAGGTCGGACAATCAATCAGCTATTAAATAAAATAGAGTCTTATCAACCGCGAATTGTTGGTTTATATCTTTTCCAACCAGAAAACAATAATTTGGCGGCTAAGGAGCAAAATCAAGATCGCATTGTCAGCACTTGTTTGTTCAGCAGCTTGGGTAGAGATGAAATTCCACCACCACCCAACTTTCCTATAGATAATGTTGGTTTTAGCGATGTAGTTCCTGATAGTGAAAATGACCAAACTCTCCGCCGCAGTTTGTTATTCGCTTATTCTACAGACAAAAAATGTACAACATCATTTGCATTTGGGGCCCTAGTTGCAATTAATTATCTGGATAAACAAGGTATTAAATACAATTTCACTGAGAAAGGAGATTTTCAGTTAGGTAAAACCCTGTTTCCACGTTTACAACCTAATTCTGGTGGCTACCAACATTTGGATGCAGATGGCTATCAAATATTATTAAATTACCGTCACCCCAACAGCCTCGCCAACCAAGTAACCCTTAGAGATGTTCTTAGTGGTCGAGTAAATCCCAGCTTAATTAAAGACCGTCTGGTAATTATTGGCACCACAGCAGCTAATATGCCTCCAGGTGGCTTTTATACACCTTACAGCGCTTTACCAGACCAACCAGCCAGAATGCCTGCTCTGTTTATTCATGCACAGATAGCAAGTCAACTGATCAGTACAGTGTTGGATGGGCGATCGCTAATTTGGTATTGGCCAAATTGGGCGGAACTTGTTTGGATATGGAGTTGGTCGCTTTTAGGTAGTTTTTTAGCATGGCGGTGGCAAAATCCGCTGCTGTTGCTAGTGGTGGGAACGATAACTCTACTTAGTTTAGTAGTAATCTGTGTTGCTTTGTTTTTGCAAGCCGGATGGATACCGTTAATTCCCTCTGCTCTTGCCTTCGTAATTAGTAGTATCTGCGTGATTGCTTATACTAGCTATCAAAATCAGCGGCAAACTCAGGTGATTATTCTGCAAGTTGAAAAACAACAAGCAGCGATCGCTCAATTAAATGTCCTCTTAGAAGATAAAACAGCAGTTCCCGATTCCTATCTTGACTTTCCTCCCCCAGTTGATTCACGAGAAACAAAATCGGGTGATTTGCTTTTGAGTGGACGCTACAAAATCTCTCAAACTCTCGGTGCTGGCGGATTTGGTCGCACTTATTTAGCACAGGATACTCAACGACCGGGTAATCCGATTTGTGTAGTTAAAAAGTTAATGCCAGCCCGTCAAGATACAAGATTTTTGCAAGTTGCCCGCAGGTTGTTTAATAGTGAAGCTGAAATTTTAGAATCTTTGGGTAAACATCATCAAATTCCCGAACTACTTGCTTATTTTGAAGATGACCAAGAATTTTATTTAATTCAACAATATATTGAAGGGCATACCCTAAACGAAGAATTACCACCTGTGCAGAATGTACAGAACGAATCATTTGTAATGGAGATGCTCAAAGAAGTTTTAGAAGTTCTAGAATTTGTTCATCAGCATCGAGTGATTCATCGTGATATCAAACCGACTAATATTATTAGATGCACTAAAGATAATCGGCTGGTATTGATTGACTTTGGTGCTGTGAAATTGATGCAACCATCGAGTAGTGAGCAAACAGAATTAGCCACAGTAGCCATCGGGACGCGAGGTTATGCACCTCCAGAACAATTTGCCGGTCATCCCCGCTTGTGCAGTGACATTTACGCTTTAGGAATGATTGCTATTCAAGCCATAGCTGGCATACCACCGCAAGAACTTCATCCAGATCCAGAAACGGGAAATGTGATGTGGCGGCAAACGGTGCAAGTGAGCGAAGGATTAGCGGCAATTTTAGATAAGATGGTTTGCTATCATTTTAGCGATCGCTATCAATCAGCCACCGAAGTTTTACAAGATTTAAAACGGATGTAGCCTTAGCGATTAGAAATCGCTGCTATACAAACGCAACCTTCTGCATTGTTATTGTATACTCTTACAATACCATTGTATCTACTGACAATACTATTGTTTTGGGTTACATTGCCATTGTTTTGACTAACAATGCCATTGTTTTGGGTTACATTGCGATTGCATCGGCTAACAATGCCATTGCATCGGTTAACAATGTTATTGTATCGGCTGACAATGCCATTGCATCGGCTAACAATGCCATTGTATCGACTGACAATGCGATTGTATGGGCTAACAATGCGATCGCATCGACTTGCAAAAATTTACTCACCCTAGTTTTAACTTATCTTCCCAATCCTCAGCGATGCTCTAAGCTTGCGTTGCCCTAAGCTTTGCCAAAGGGTCGAAGTGTCCCTAATTCAAAAAACCATACTTTCGCACTTCACTTTGCTTTCGGTAAAATTGCTAAAATACACTACAAAAGCAATACATGGTTGCGGCAAATGCTCAAGCGGCTTTGGCGGTGGATCGAAATGAAGATTTAGTTTTTCCAATCCCGAACGTAGGTATTTAGTTAATAAAGACTTTTCAAGTAGCAATACTTTGCCAATTTACGAGGCTTGATATAGAACAAACTTAATATTTTACAGGCTTCTTTTTGCCATCAAAAAAACTGAGTTAATAAAATCCTGTATAGTTTTGCGGAAGTAATTTTGACTTTCCTGTACATCTGGGTGAGGGTTATAGGTTTTGGTCAATAATTAAGCACATCATTGTGTTGGACTGTTTCAGCAAAAGTTAGACATCTCTGTTTTTAGCAAAGGTATTGTGAATCGTACACCCTTTACATCTAACCCAACACCAATACAGGCATTCTATCAACAAGTATCTATTCTCTTGTTTCACTCAACCTTATATTCATCTTAATTTGTCAATGGCTGTAACCAATAAATTCAAGTATGCTGAATTTATCAGGCTACTAGTGCAGATTCCACAGGAGATAGCTTTGTTCAATATCAACTTTTCTTTTTGTATCTGGTTAAAACAGCGTTATACAGTCATTGGAGTTTTATTGCTTGCTACGTCTATTACAGCTTGTAATAACTCTGCTACATCACAACTAGCATCTACCAATCGCCCAACGCTGGCAAATCTTTCGGACACCTCTAATCCATCTTCTCCACCCGCCTCTGGCACACAAAAGCCTGTAAATAACCAGTCTCAAGAACAACAAGCAGTCCAACTCATTCATGATTATTATGATGCCATCGCTCGCCAAGACTATAAACAAGCTTACTTGGCTTGGGATGGAGATGGTACTGCCAGTAAGCAATCATTTGAGGAATTTCAGCAGGGTTTTGCTAACACCGTATCCGTTGTTGAAGAAGTCGGAAAACCGGGTTCTTTAGAAGGAGCAACAGGCTCGCTATATATTGAAATTCCCGTTACTGTTACTTCTGTTACTAGCAATGGAACTCCACAGCGTTTTCATGGTAGCTATAAGCTGAGACGAGTCAATAACGTTCCTGGCTCAACTCCAAAGCAACGTAGATGGCATATCTACTCGGCCAATATTTCTCTTGAGCAGTAATTGGTTCTACGCCGCTTTGCTACCAACTATATCTGGCTTGTTGATGGGACTAGCCGGATTATTTAACTGGCGGCTATACCCCGATGCATTAACCAAATTACTGTCAGAAAATTTCAAACACAAGCTAGCAGAATAAAAGTTTGTGGGTAAAGTTGTTGAGCGACAAAGTTTAAATCAATTCTGTAACCAACCAAGCATCACAGCGACTATTAAAAATATACCCATCGCAAAACGGTAAAAAACGAAAATCCAAGTACTGTGTTTTTCCAAATAGTGTAAGAGTCCCCAAATCGCCAAAAAGGCGGAAATACTGGCACAGATTAAACCTACTAATAAAGTCAACCAGCCAGATGCGCTTAACCCAGCTTTAAATAGGGTGTGGAGTTCTACAGCACCTGCCAAAATCACTGCTGGTAAGCCCAACAGAAAAGAAAATCGCGCTGATGTTTCCCGTTCCATACCCAAGAACATCCCTGCGGTTAGGGTAGAACCAGAGCGAGAAACACCGGGAATCAAGGCAAAGGCTTGAGCAATTCCTACCAAAATGCCATCTCGAAGGGTTAGCTTGTCAAAGGTACGAGTGCCCCTTCTGCACTTTTCTGCGATCGCTAACAATCCAGACATAATAATAGAGGCTGCACTAATAACGATTAACCCTCGCATTGGTGAATTGCAGGCATTGAGAATCGGCTTGAGTAGTGCGCCTGTAACAATTATCGGCAGAGTTCCTAGCAATAAGCCCAACATTAATCGTAAAGAACTAGATTGATAATCTTGCCCAGTAATAGCTCTAAATGTCTCGCCTGTTAACTTTTTTAAGTCTTGCCAAAAATAAACCAAAACAGCCGTTAAGCTAGCTAACTGCATAGCTGCTGAAAAAGCAGATCCAGGATCTTGCATTCCCAGTAAAGTAGGTACTATCCGCAAATGGGCAGTACTACTAATAGGCAACAGTTCTGTAATTCCCTGAACAATACCCAAAAAGCTCACTTCAACCCAGCCGAGGTTAGCAAAGTCTAGATTTACTTCACTACCACTGCCGCAGCTTGTATTTGCCACTGCCAAAAACAGCATAATTTTTCAGGCTTAGAGAATTTACTTTTAATAAAGTATCGGTAAATCAACCAGCATCTATGACTTTGCTGCGACTAATGTATGGCATTTATATGAAATGTAGTAGATTCTATTGAGAATGGAATAATCTTATGGCTTAATTTGCCGCCATAGGCATGACTAATCTGAGGAAATGAGTTTTTCGATTAGTTCTATAACACCATCGCCTCGACTGCCATTAGTCACAAAATCCACGCGCTCTTTTAGCGTTGGCAAAGCATTGGCAACTGCTACTGAATAACCACAAATACTCAGGAAATCATGGTCATTCTCTGCATCGCCAATGCCGACTGCATCTTCAGGTGATAAATGCATATATTCCAATGTGAAACTGGAATCCGCGAAGATTTGGGAGTACTATGCAGCCGACCACATTCGCAGTGTTTATTATATTGCTGATATGAGTGGAGCTGTTTTGATATACGAAGCAACCAATCTAGAGTCAGTACAAGCAGCACTTACCCAACTACCAATGGTGCAATCTGGAGTACTGCAAACTGAGATTCGTTCCATTGCTACTTACACGCGGATTTCCCTTAAGTGGGCGCTTGACATTCTTCAATAGTACATTTAACCTAGTAGTTAATTAACCATTAGGTTAAACAAAAATGTCTAACGAACAACTGAGCCTTACCTTTGCTGCCCTAGCCGATCCTACACGGCGTGCAATTCTGGCTCACCTCGCCAAGGGTGAGGCATCGGTGAGTGAGTTAGCGAAGCCTTTTAAGATGAGTCTTCCTGCAATTTCAAAGCATCTCAAGGTGCTAGAACGTGCTGGACTGATCTCGCGGGGTCGCGAAGCTCAATGGCGACCCTGCCAGATTAAAGCACAGCCGCTCAGGGACGCGGCGGATTGGATTGAGCAATATCGTCAATTGTGGGAACAGAGGCTTGATCAGCTTGATAATTACCTGCACGAATTACAAACTCAGGAGAAACAAAATGAGCAACAAAAATGATGACACTGATGCTCAATCTCAACGTGACATCGTGATCACCCGCGTCTTGAAAGCGCCGCGCGAACTTGTGTTCCAAGCATGGACTGATCCTAAACACTTAGCGCAGTGGTGGGGGCCCAAAGGTTTCACAACCCGTGTGATTGAGATGGATCTGCGTCCCGGTGGGAAATGGCGCTACGTGATGACTGGCCCAGACGGCAGGGAGTACCCAGTTAAAGGTGTCTTTCGTGAAATCGTACCCTTTTATAAGATTGTTACCACTGATGAATTTGATGAAGGCTTTGAAAAGGTAGTGAACGTTGATTTGCCGAAGGAAATGGTTATAACAGTCATTTTCGAGGATTTAGATGGCAATACCAAACTCACGCTCCAGATTATACATGAGTCTATTGAGGATCGGCGTAAGCATGAACAGATGGGTGTGATCGAAGGGTGGAACTCCACTTTTGACTGCCTAGATGAGTTTTTGGCGAAAGCTTGAGTCTCTCTTGTTAGGGATGAGGTGCTTGTATGTTTATCTTCATCAAGCCGAGAAAAAGTTGATGCGATGCGATGGTTGCTCCCTGCACTTACCGCCGATGGAGCAACCTACAATGAACCACAAGACCACAGTTTTTTGTACGGACACGGGTTTGCTGACTTAAACTGTCATATTTAGGAAATTATTTACATGGAGCAAGCGCAATAAAGCCAGGTTGAAAATGCGATGTTTGAGGAATTAACACAGTCAACTATTCTATAACTTGAGTAAATCAAGCCATTCATTCAGTCCAATGCGGCGCATCTGTCACCAATTGAGCAAACCTTTCAGGGTCAACATCCTCAAACTCCAGCATCACACCCAACCGCTCATCAATCGTTAGGGTACTGAGTAATTCCTTTACTCTGTCAGAATTGACCACTTAAAGCTACTGAATTACTTGAAGTCGGAATGTCAGCAGATGCAGTTAATCAGCGATCGCATTTATAGGTTAAGGGACGGTGGCAAGTTTAGAAGCACCAGCAGAGGCAGTTTTGAAGTGTTTAGGAGAACTGAAGCGACCGTATTTGACAGCATTTGAGGAAGAAATTTTGAGTTTTATTGAAAGAAAATGTGTAACTAGAAAAAATTAACCTGCACTTATTCTGTAATAGGTCTATTGATTACGTTGGCCACTTAAAGAATATATATAATAAATAGCTACACTAACGCCACTAACTATCAAAACTAAAACTGATGGCACTATAGGTATCCAGACTCCTTGGAGCAACAGACCAAAGGATACACCATATAAAATGCAAACAGTTGCCACTCCTGCCAATCCCAATCTTAACCACGATCGAAATTGCCAAACAATTATGCCTCCAATTAACGACCAACCCCATACCCAAATAAATTCACCCCACTTTGGTAACATCCACAATAGTGGACGATTATCTAAAACGGCACTGAGAATCTGACTCACCATCTGTGCTTGAAGCATCACCCCTGGCATTTGATTATACGACCACTGACTGGCGCTATATGGTGTAGACCAATAATCATGAAAACTTTCAGCACTTGTACCAATGAGAATGATCCGATTCTTCACTAAATCAGAAGTGAGTTTATTGTTCAAAACATTTGCTAGAGTTACTTGTATAGCAGCTTGATGGGAAGAGCGATAATTAAGTAGCACTTGATGACCTAGATTATCGATTCTGTGATAGCCGCCGCTATTTGACTCTAAGTTTTTAAAGACAACATTCCCAAACTGCCAGTTTTTTTCTGTAGTTAGTTTGGACTGAATACCAAGAGCAAGCAAGTAACGATTTGCTAATTGAAAGCTAAAAGATTTATCAACGTTGCAGGGCGATGCAGGAGCCATAGCCAATATTTGACGGCGGATAATGCCATCGGGATCGGGTATAACGTCACTAAAACCCAAGTTTTGTTTGGGAACTTCAGGGGGTGGCGAAACACCACTGTTTTTGTTTTCCTCACTAACTTCGCATATTGCAAAAAAGCGATCGCTTTTTTGCATTAATTTAGATAACTTATTATACTTTTTATCTACGTGATTCTCTCGATAGATATCTAAGCCAATGACTCGCGGTTGAAACTGCTCTAATTTTTCTACAACTTGAGCTAGGGCGCGGTCTGATAGTGAAGCTCCACCTCTTTCTTTGGCTGGTTGCGATCGCACATCAGCTTCAGTGACGGTAACGACTAAAATACGTGGATCTTGTCCTTCATCAGGTCGCGATCGCATCATTGCATCAAAAGCCATAAGCTCCCATGACTGCAACATGCCAACGGAGCGCATCCCCATTATCAAGGCAGTCGTAACTATACTGACTTTAAAAATTGTCTCAATAATATTTCGGCTATGCCAGCTAGTAGGTTGAGAGTCTACTTTGTTCGCCAATACCAACGACATCGCCGTTGGATTTTGACACATCACTGGTAGCCAACTAGCACAGGGAAAGCTGCTTTCTAGACCCTGCAACTTTTCTATAGCTTCCCGCATCGCCAAATGGCAAGATTCTCCATTAGCAAAAGCCTCTAGAAAGTGCTTTAAAAATTCTTGAGCAACCCGATCTGGTACTGCTTCCCGCATGACAATCATTTGGGGAATGTGCAGCGATGCCAATTGTCGTACTAATCCTAGTCCATCACAGCAGTTAAAAATTGCCAATTGCAAACCCCTAGCGATCGCTGCTTTCAGTCCATTTTTTAACTGAGAAATTGTTAAACTATCAGTTTGATTGATATAAATTTGACCTATTTCACCATCAGCTTGACTCGAACCATGTCCGGCAAAAAAGAGAATATCCCAGCCTTTCTTGTCCCAAAGCCATTGATCTAACTCCCTGCGCTGTGGCTCAATCAGAAAAACAGTCTCCGTTTCTGGTAGTTGTTCAAGTATTGCCCGGTCTTGTTGAATATCAATTCCTTCACTATTACCAAGAATCGCTAATATTCTAAGTTTATTTGTAGTAGGTTTGCGTAATGGTTTAACTTCATCTACTTCAGGAGCGCTTAAACCAAATACTGCCTTATGGTAATCCTCAAAGAAATCCCATAAATGCCAGGGTAGCCGACGAACTTGGTCGTCTTCTGTTTCTAGAATAATCCGAATTTCTTCATGAGGATTTAACTTAGTGCGTAATTTCTGGTCAATGTTGCGAAATAGCTCAGATTTCAGCCAAACATTAATTTCATTTTGTAAATTGTCACATAAATTACTAAACTCAACAGAGGAAATATTAGTTATATCTTCTGTATCAATTTCAATACCTGCATCGTTTGACATATTTCTATGCCAACGTTGACCAGGGAAAAGAGTCTCATGCAGCAACAAATAGAGTAACTGCCAACGTCTGTAGAGTTCTATAAGTTCTAGAGCCGCAGGCAAGCTACCTGTAAATTGTATCGGTATAGGGTTGCTATAGTTGTACAACTGTGCTGTAACGGTAGCAAATCCCTGCTTCAAGTTACCCTTTCCTAAGTTCAACACGACTAATTTAGTCATGGCTATCAGTCATCAAGTGCTTCCAGTAGAAAATCCTCTTTTATACTGACATTATCAAGAGCAACTTGTATACTAAACCGAATTCCGGGAGAAGATTTGAATTTTTTGAGTTGAATATAATGATCGTGACTTCTGGAAGTGACTTCCTGAAGAATTGTCCCTGTTTGTGAAAGCAAAATTAGCTTGAGATTAGGTATTAAATAAGGTTCTGCATTTGCTGGATGTAACTGTACGCGCAGACCGATTTTGCCATCAACCTCTGTTTTAAGGCCAATTAACAACACAACTGCACTACCCCCAACTTCCATTCCTAAATCAATTAACTTGGCTCGTTTAACATATCCCTCATTCAACCCCAAATCACTTCTGAATTGAACGGCTAAAGTTTTTTGTTGTGGTGATAATAAAGTATCCAAATTTTGCCAACCCACACTAAAGATATTTTGAAACCATAAACTCAAGTTACTACCCACATAGCTGGCTTCAACTTGATTATTGTTTTGCTTTTTCAATCTTTTCTGATAGAGATGCTGCCGCAATTCATCCACCGCCAAAAATGCTCCCCACACATCAAAGGGGACATTAAGTCTTGGCGAAGAAAAAGTCCACTTACTCAATTGTTCCAGTAATTGGTCTGTTTGTACTTTTGACAAAGTTGCTAAAGATTTAATCTCTGGTATTTTGGGAGGACAAAGTTCTTGTGCTACCCACATCACATTTAAGTCTGCAATCAAATATTCTGCATCTAAACAATAAGTTCGATCCATTGGGTCATAAATAGCTTGCTCCCGAATTTGTTGATAGTTAGTATAACCCGATATCCGCAGCCAACCTTCTTCTAAATTTAACTGCACCGCTAGATAGTAATGGGCTGACCAACTAGGAATATCAATCCATTCTTGAGGAATCCGAAACTCTGGAAAGGAACTTTTATCGCTGGGAATTAACGCTAATCGAGTCTCACCTAGAGTTAACACAGAGCCATTTACTAATTCCCAAATACTCGGTAATTCAGCTTTTGGAAAGCATAATCTAGGCATTACTTGCAAATCTGGGTCTTCTTGCAACCAATTTAAAAAAGCATTTAAAGATAAATTATTTAGGTAAGCATTCCAGCGAGTAGCTGTGTTTGAGTAAGACTCTTGCATCGTTTCGTGCCATGCAGTTTCTTGCTCTTGCTTTGATATATCTAAACATAAATGTTCAGGATAAATTAGAGTCAAATCATTTAAGCTAATTGTCATAAGATTAATTCCTAGTCTTAATTAAAAATTTATCTTTTAGCCATTCATTTACAAAATTAGCTAGTTTATTGCTGGCTACCACTAAAGAATTTTTAGGTAAACCCATATCTATTTCTAGTTGGTACATAAAAGCTTCTCTCACATTTTCATTTACTTCATTTCTACTAATAGATCCCTTCAAGCTTGAATGTACCAACTTTCTATCTATTTTTTCTTGGTCTGTCAACTCCAATTCTAAAACACCTATCTTATCTTGAATCTGCCATTCTTGAGTAATTTTATCTAAAGCAGATTTACAGATTTTCTGACAGTGTAACTGTAAGCATTCATCTAATGATTCTTTGATAATTTCAATATCTTTGTCTTCATTCAAAGAAATTTCCGGATAAACTTTCTGAGATTCTTTAATAAAGTCTTTTAATAGTATTTTATTATATCTTGCTAACTGTCTAGCTACTTGATATTGTTTCTGGAGTTCAGGATATTTATTTTTTAAAACTACTGCCATCTCACTTTGAGTTAAGTTTAATCCTAGCCACAGTATTAACATTATTTGGCTAGTCTCTGAGATAGTTGAAAATAAGCTTGAAATAAGTGAGCTTACTTGCTGCCATTCTTCTTCTTGGACAAGATTATCTAAGGCAGTATACCGACTATCAGTTAAATTTTCGTAGTTTTCTAAAGGCAGAAAAGACTTTGTTCTGTAATCACGAGCAGCTTGGATACAAATTTCTAATATTTCTTGAATTCTATCCTTTGAAGCTGGTGCTTCCATAAATCCTAATTGATTACACCGTTCATTATATAATGATGCAATTGCCTGAAAACATTCGTCACTAGGCGTTTCTAAACTACGACTTCCTTGCCTTTGGTTTGGTTGATAAATTTGCTCTAAGCATTGCCAAGTTAGACAATATAAACTAACACGGTTCTGATTTATTCCTTTTATAGTTAAAGCTTCCTGCATCTCTTTTTTAGTCAAATCTTTTAAAAGACCGTAGTTAGAAAATTTTTCTCTTTTACCTTCTAAGTCTTTCTGATAAATGGTATTACTAATAAAACGGATGATAGATGTTTTAGCATAACCTTCTATATTGCTTTGAGAACGCTCAAAATCAAAACTTTTGAAAAGTTTGGCTGGAGGAAAGATAGCTAAGTTAGCTATTTGAAAGTATTCTTCTAATGGATATTTATGCTGGATAAACTTAAATCTTTGATAGCTTTTTCTAGCTGCCCAAAGACAAGCCTCCTGTAAGTATGCAGACAAATGTTTCTCTGCTCTGCAAGAAGACTTTGATATTTTTTCTGCCGATGATCTAGAGACACTAAGCTTTTGTTCATTCTCCGTTTGAGAACAAATTTTAAGTAACTCTTGCGGTGATACCTCTCTAAGTATTTTTAGAAAATAACGTGCCCAATATTCTTCTTTAGCATCTGGCTCTAACTGCGTTAAAGAACTTATATCCCGTTTTAGGTCTATATCAACTTGCCAAACAAAATTAAAATTTTTGTGGTCGTTTATTAAGCTAAGAAAACTTGAAAATTGGTGGATGATACCTTCACGTTTTTTCATATTTTTTTTGCATTTTACATAAATTAATCAAAGAAAGGGCAGAACTTCAACTCCGTTTATTATACCTCTATACTTCTAATGGGTATTAAATAAATCAATTTATGCAATTTTCAAATAAAAATTGTATAAATTATCTATGTGATTTTAAATGGTCGTATCCCGGTTTGCTGCCAAGTTGTAACTATCAGACAGGATAGGTGAAGACGAGCGCATTTACTGATCTATCAGCTGCCACGCTCTCTCTTAACAATTATCGAACAGAATTCACAGATGCATAATTTGATTTCTGTTATATCCATTTAAGATATAAAAGTAAAAAATCCTCATCTGAATTTCAGTTTAACAAGATTCTATTTTTCTGAGCTTGACACCAATGGTAAGATTGTCAGTGATTTGAGAATATTGAGTATTTATATCTAACTATGAAACTAAAAAATATACAGAAAATATTTTCTCTATCTCAAAGTAAATTTCCGATCGCTCTACTTGTGGCATTGTTTAGCTGTACTAGTTATCCTTTAACATTGATAGCAAAGTCTCAGCAGCCAACTAGCAGTGGTAATCAACCACCACAAGACGGATCGAGTAGAGGTAGACCTACTCAACGAGGAGGAGCAGGTAGCCGTGGTAACTGTCCATCTGTGGAAGTACCACTTATAGCCTTAATACCTGAAAAAACAGTAAGCTCAGTTGTTGAAGCGAATCCCACCTTTTGGGTGTTTGTACCCTATCAACTTAAAGATGTACCTAGCGGAGAATTTGTCTTGCAAGATGAAGCAAACAACGACATTTACCGGGCTTCTTTTACCCTACCTGAGATACCAGGTATTGTTAGCTTTGCTTTACCATCATCTGTACCGCTAGAAGTTAATAAAAGATACCAATGGTACTTTAAAGTTTATTGTAATCAACAAAAATTTGACTCTGTATTTGTGCGCGGATGGGTACAACGTATAGCACTTAAGTTTGACTTGGAAAGGCAGTTAAAAACAGCTACCACAATACGCGATCGCATTCAAATATATACTCAAAATGGTATTTGGTATTCAGCCCTGACAGAGTTAGCAAAACTCCGCCTTACTGAACCCAAAAATGCAACTTTAGACAATGAATGGGCTAGTCTCCTGAGAAATATTGAACTAGAAAATTTGTCCCAAAAACCTCTTGTAGGAGAAGTAAAAATTAAACAGTAGGGACGCACAAATGCCCCTACTTATTGTTCCTTGTGCTTTTTAAAGCCAGTTTCCGATCAAAATGTATGGTGCCCATAAATAAGGGATTTCATAATCAGTCAATAGCTGAATTTGAGCGCGACGAACAGCTTCAGCTTTAGTTACTTTATTATTTTCTAATTCTTGATAAAACTGACTCATAAATTGAGCAGTAGATTTATCATCTACCGCCCACAAAGTTGCTAAGGTACTTCGAGCGCCTGCACGGACTGCTATACCAGCAAGCCCTAAAGTAGCTCGGTTGTCTCCTTGAGCAGTTTCACAAGCACTTAAGACAAGTAGTTCAATAGCGCTGGATTCTCTTTGTCCACTGAGCCGAATTAAATTATCAAAATCCTTAACTTTTAATAGTTGTTCCCAAGTTAAAATAAATGTTTTATCGGGATTAGAACTAAACTCACCATGAGTTGCTATATGAACTACTGTATATGGTATTTTTTTTATTTGATTCTGTAAATTTATTTTGGTAAAGGCTTGATTAAATAGTTCTGCATTTCTAGGTATAGCTGTTTGAATTTGTTGTAATTCAACTTCTACATTTTTGAGTTTAGCAAATGAACGTCCTTCAATTTGGCGTTGCTCACTTACTCCGGCAATTAATCCATTTATCTGTACTTTTTGTAAAGATTTTGGTTCAATTAATTGTAAACCTGGAGCTAAGGATATAGCATATTTTTGAATTAAATATTTTTGGTGTTCCCGATCGTATAAAACCGCCATTGGAATATTCCGTAAGTCACCATCTAGTACAAATACTAGGGTTTTTATATTCTTCCTTTCTAATTCACTTTCTAAAGGTTGAATTAGCCAACTATAGACCTGTTGAGATAACTTATTAACATCGTTGATCCTGTCTGGTTCTCTCAAATATTTTTGTAATTTTTCTAAAATACTTTCAACATCTCTGAATTTTTCATTAATTGTGTAATGAGATAATTCAGTTTGATTTGGTAACTTGAGAATAATGTCTAGATGGTCTGCCAAAATAATGGGATAAATTACTGCTGCGGTGCCATCTGTTTTATCAACTACCTCATCAATTTGTTCGGGTACGGCTTTTAAACAAGCTTCTCGGAAAAAGTTTTCTAGTTCAGCTAGTTGGAGTGTTTCAAGTATGCCACGAGCTTGCTTTAAATTTTTTTGACTAATGCTTTTTGAACTAACTGTAGATGAAGGTTGCAAAAGTAAATCAACTAATTGTCGGTAAACGGGTTCTATATTATCCCGAAAGGAAAATTGTACATCTGGATTGAGAGCAATTAAATCATTACGTAAATATTTGAGAGTATTTACCGCTTCAGTGTAGTTAGCGATCGCTCCAGTCACATCTCCTTGTATTCTAAGTATGTACCCTAGTTGCCATTGCCACAAATAAGCTATATCACCAGCTTTTATCGCTTGGGCTACCATTAAAGCTTCCTGTGTCAGTTTTTGAGCATTAATTAAGTCTTGGTTTTCTAGGTATAATCCACCCAATGCGCCTAAAGCATAAGCAACTGAACGTTCATCATCCATGCTTCTAGCTTGCTGTACAGATGTCGCTAAAATTTGAGCAATTTCTTTCGATGAAGGAATGTCTGCGTTGGTAGCTTGTTTTAAGCATACTAAGTTCTGAGCAAAATTAATTTGTGCATAATTTGCTGTGTGACTTGGGGGGATTTTAGCTAGCTTTACTTGTATTTCAGAAGATAATTTCTTAGCTTGTGACCATTGCTGAAGTTTCAACAATATACTCAAATGATTAAGTTGGGCTTGGATTTGTGAGAGTGGTGAGGTTGCTGTGGTGACAGCTTCTTCGTAGAATTGGGCTGCTTGTTGATAAAATTTGACAGATTCTGTAGAGACAGATTTGTTAATACAATGCAAGGGAGTATAGTTTTCAAAACTGATACTGTCTTGCTGCGAGGTTTCTCTATTACCTAAAGCTAGTGCGGTATTACCTAAACTCAGCAGTGTAGCACTTATTTCTGAAGGAGATTGTAATTTTTTGGCGATGTCTCGGCTTTGTTGTAAAACTTTGAAGGATAGTTCTAAATCACCGACTAATTGCAGAACATCACCAAAGCTACGTAAAGCAGTAGCTTTAACAAGTGAGTTTGGTTGCTGTTCAAGACGGGGTTGTAACTCTTCTAAGGTGGTGCGAGCTTGATGGTAAAGCCCTAATGCTTGCTCTGCCATACTTTGGTTAATCAAACTGCGGATACTACCAACTTCATCACCTGCTTGAGCATAGGTACTAGCAGATTGCTTCCATGAGTCTAAAGCTTGTTCAGTTCTGCCTAGTTCTAATTGCAGATTTCCTTGAATATCTAGAGTTTGTGCCAAGATTATTGCAAACTTTTGAGTTTTTAGTTGTGAGTTTTTTAAAAGGTTGAGACTTTGTGTAATTGCAGCTTCTGCTTTTTTCCACTGTCCAAGTTGCTTAAAGACTAACGAAAGATTGCTTAACGCCATTGCCTTTCCTAGTTCGTCTTTTTGCAGATTAAAAGCATCTGTTGCTTGCTGCAAAATTATTACTGCTTCAGATAACTGTCCAGTTTCATAGAGTTTTCGGCCTTGTTCAACCAATAGTTGAGCATTTGGCTGGGTCTGAGTAAATTGAGAGAAGGCAGGAACTGAAATTCCCGAAACGCTTAACAAGGCAGCTAAGACAGCTATTGTAATTCTTTTTAACCACTTCTTAGAATAAAAGCAACTTTTGCAAGTCACGATAATACTTTTTAGAAAGCTTTGCACTACAAGGAAAAATCGATATCTTATTTTTCTCACTGACTTTGCCTCATACTCATTTTCACTAGCGGCAGCTTTACAGAAGCAATTTCTCAGCGTAATATCTGGCTTTATTATCTTACTAAAACGTATATAGCCGTAGCAAAAAGTAGTTATTGTTTACTGCTAAGTACTTTTATCATACTTTTATTTAGATATCCTTGAGAAATATATTTTCTTTAGAATCTTAACAAAACACAACTGTTAATTCTAAAAATTTTCTTAAATTAAGCTGTTTGATTTTTTGAACGCATAATATCAATTTGCTTACACCCATAAATACATAGAAGTCATCTTTCACATCGTCAAGGTCAATAATATATGCCAATAGCTTCTAAAATCCTACAAAAGAATTCTCGTGCATTTGTATTATCTAATACAATTAGCGACCTTGAGCAGAATCCCAAAGAAAGCAGCAAATTAGTTTTTGATAAAAATTATCTCCGCTCTAGTGCTTTAAACTTGGCTCAAAAAGGATATTATCATGAGGCGATCGCATTGTTTAATAAATTACTTGACCGCGATTCTAATAATGCTATCGATTACAACAATCGGGGGCTAATCTATTTCCAGAGTGGTGAAAAACAAAAAGCTTTTTGTGACTATAACACTGCTCTACAACTAAATAAGAAATTAGTGGCTGCCTATAATAATCGAGCAAATTACTATGTTAGTTGTGGAGACTTAGCAGCAGCGATCGCCGACTACGATCGCGCAATTAATTTAAATCCTATATATATTCGAGCTAGGATTAATCGAGGCATTACCTTACGTGACTTAGGGCAATACGAAGAGGCAATTGAGAATTTTGAGACAGCGCTGCTTTTCGGTCAACTAGAAGCTTACATTTGGGTTGAATATGGCAGAACTTATCATCTTTGGGGTGATTGGAATTGTGCGCTGACTACTTATAATCGTGCTTCTACATTACTGTCTCATATCGATGCTAAAAAGGAAGTTTTTAGTTATCGCTTGCATTTACAACTTGAAACTTGGTTAAACGAACTATTACTTCTTCAGAATTTTAATGCCCATTGATTAGCGAATAATTTTTCTAGCTTCTCTCAACTTGAATTTAGCGAAAAGCAACTTGCATTATTTTTGAATAGAGGTGGCTTGAGATGGGCAAGCTGTGATGGGCGATCGCGTAGCGTCTTGCAGAGAAGCCCCGGAGGAGGCGATCGCTGAAGTATAAGTATTGGTGGTCTGTGTAGCTACGGGTGCAGAGGCTATTAGCTCCACTGTACCAGAGTTATTTATTACCCAACTAGTAGCTTCTACAATAGTTGGGCTAATTTGCTTAACTTCTAATTGAGGACTTTTGCGCCCCAGACTCCGACTCAAGTGTAAATTATCTCCTACATTTGTGCTTTTTTGTTCTTGAGTATTCAATGTCACCCAATCAACAGTTGCAGTTTGATTAGTGCGAAGTGCTTGGGTTGGTAAAGGTGGCAAACCGCCGCGTCCGGTGATGGTAAATGAATTGCCTTTATTAGCTGGACACCCTTGAGCAATCAAGCTAGAGCGATCTACAAAATTGGCTGGCAATTCCACTAATCCGTTACTGGGATCTACATCAGGTGTATTGACTTGCACTGTTCCATTATCAGAAGAATTCTTACCAGTGGCAGTAATATCACTATTTGGGGTAGATGCATTCTTAGGTTTAATGCCAAAAATTGCTTGAGCATTGATGGTCACATTCCCACCACGAAAATCTCTAGAATTAGCGCTAATATCACTATTTTCTTGTGGAACAGCAATAATAAAACCATTTTTGGCATCAATATCAATGTTGCCTCCAGGGATGTTTTCGCCAGTGGCATTGGTAGTGATGGCACTGCCATTGCGTAATAGTAACAAGGGAGTACGCAAAAAGATATTTCCTCCACCGCCTGTGGTGTCAGCTCGGATGCTGCTGTGGTTGTTGAGATAAATGCGATTGGCATCCACAGACAGCGAACCTGCATTGCCTGTACCCGAACTACTGACCGTCACTTCTGCCTGATTTTGAATGCTCAGAGTTCCCGTTTGGAGATTTAAATCCCCACCCGCACCACTACCACCAGTCCCAGCAGCAATGATCGAACCATCACCTGTGAGAGTAATTGACTCTGGGGCAGCAATAGTCAGCCGTCCCCCATCGCCACTGCTGGAGGTAGAGGCAGAGATTTGTCCCCCGTCCTGGAGGTTTACCCTGACACTTTGCCCGTTACCCCGTGGCTGAATGGTCAAGCTACCTGCATCTCCTGCACTGGTGGTTCCGGCGAACAGACCACTGGTTGTCCCAGATAGTTGTAGGTCTGGAGTGTTCACAGTGATGTCGCCTGCATGACCATTGCTAGAAGTAGTGGTGAGCAGTTGCCCGCCACCGCTCAAACCCACTGTGTCGGCACTAACTATGATGTCACCACCCCGTCCACTACTGAAGGATTGAGCATTGAGAACTCCACCACTAGTGACCTGCAAATTTCTTGTTTCAACGCGAATTTCACCTCCGTTCCCAGTCGCTAATGGTTTAGTGCTTGTAAATAAGCCACTTGCATCCCCTGAGAAATTTACACCAGAGAGATTTACTGTATCCAAGGTAGCAATGCTGATATTGCCAGCATCTCCTTTTCCAGAGGTGGTAGCCGAGAGTTGAGCGCCATTGAAGAGTGAGAGTGATCGAGCTGTGATGTTGATATTGCCTCCCTTGCCCATTGCCCCTGGCTCAAGCGTGCTGACGGCATCTCCCCCATTAAACAAGACAGTGTTGCTTGCCTGAATCTGAATATTCCCGGCATTGCCTTGCGCTTCAGCGTTCGTGATGATTCGCCCTTGGTCAGAAACAGACAGTGAGCCTGTAGTAATGATTACGTCTCCCCCGTTTCCCAGAGATCCTGGCGTCGCCGAGGTAAATATCCCACTGCGGTTGTCTGTAAGAGTAGGGGCTGTTCCACTAATCTGTACGGAGTCATGAGCATGAATGATGACGCGACCTGCATTGCCTGTCCCACCTACATTGGCTGTATTCACGGCCCCCCCGTTGGTTAAAAACAGCGACCCAGTTGCGATCGTCACATTTCCTCCTTGACCCACAGATCCTAGCTCCACTCTTGTAAAGATAGTGCTGGCTACGGCTCCATCTGAGGATTCACCATCCAGGGAGACGCGATCATTAGCATTGATATTCACGCTGCCTGCATTTCCCTGTCCATCCGTGCTGGAAATCAATTGAGCGCCTCCTGTGAGAGAAAGCGACTTTGTAGTGATGTTGATATTGCCAGCGTTGCCAACGCCAGTTTGTTCTACATTATTGATTACATTACTACTATCCAAAGAGACGCGATCACGGGCATTAATATTGACACTGCCTACGTCTCCTTGTCCCCTTGCGCTCAAAATCAGTTGAGCGCCCCCTGTAAGAGAAAGCGATCCCGTGGTAATATTAATATTGCCAGTGTTACCGATAGCATTGTTTTGTACGGCATTGAATACAGTGCTGCCATCCAAAGAGACGCTATCGCGGGCATTAATATTGACACTGCCTACGTCTCCCTGTCCACTGGTGACAGATATTAGTCGTGCGTCCCCTGCAAGAGAAAGCGATCCAGTGGTAATAGTAATGGGACCTCCGTTACCATTGCCTCCAGGAAGTACTTCGTTACGTATTGTGCTACCATCAAGCACGTTTATTGTTTCTGCCGCATCGAGCTGAATATCTCCCGCTTGAGCGCCAACAAAGCCCAACCCTTCATCGATTCCTACCCGAAGTCTACTTCCCCCACTCAGGGTCAAGTTTCGAGATGTAACCGCAATACTCCCAGCACCCCCAGCGAGAACGTTTATCCTAGCATTGTTGCTGAGAGAAACATCCGCCCGTACTATATTATCGGGAAAACTCAACCGCCAATCTTCGCCAGTGGTTGATAAACCAACCGTCCCGATCCCACCAACACTCCCTAACTCGACATAGCTTCCTGGACTAGTCAACCGTCCACCATCTAGTTGAACCGATCCTCCAATCAGTAATAAGTTTTGTCTTGGGGAAACTTGTAAACCTGTTTCATTCGCAGTCGATTGATTGACAATCAGCTGGGGCGTTAGTTGGTTAAAGAAAAAAGCATTGAGATTAACACTTAACAATTGACTAGGTAAAGGTTGAGTCACATCGCTGCTGAAAAATTCGCCATTGGCAAACCCGATCGCATTGGCAGTCGTGGCAACGAAGGAACCCCCGATGTTAAGTGACGCATTTGCACCAAAAATAATGCCATTGGGATTGAGGAAAAACAGATTGGCAGTACCATTTGCCCGCATCACACCATCAATATTGGAAATCGATCCACCTGTAACGCGACTAAAAATGTTCTGCACATCTGCGGCATTGTTGAAGTAGGCAGTGCCCCCAGTGGGCACAGAAAATGATTGGAAGCTGTGGAACAGATTACCACCCCGCCTAGCCCCGCCGTCAATTTGGAAGTTGGGGTTGCCAGAGACTTGCGATCGCTCCCCCAGAGGTAGTGTATTATCGGGTATTACTTGAGCTGCGATCGGTTGGGTACAACCCAGTATCCACACACTGCCTATAAAAACCCATCGATGTATACGCCACTGGCTCATCTTGCTCCCTTGCCTCCAGCTATGCTTGAACAAAAATCTTGAGCACAGTTTTTACATAAAATACTTTAATCATAAAGATTACCGGAAAAGACTCAGCAATTGCAAATAATGATCGGATTTTCTTTACAAGGTGAGTTGACAAACAGTAAGGTTTTACATTGATGGCTGTAAGTTCGATTTTTGGCGTTGCATAAATGCGCGATGAATTGGCGGGTGAAAACATTGATAACTCGTTCTAACTTGGGCGAAATCATCCCATGATTCAGCAACGCCCGATTTTTTTATCAATAGCTGCATAATCTCGATTTGCTCAGGCCCATAAATATATAGAGGATAAAGGTAAAGTTTCACATCATCAAACGATAAACCAAGTTTCGCTGCAAATTTAGCGATTCTATGCCCGTCTTATCTATAAATAAATATTTCACAGATTTCAACAGGAGGTTCACAAATGAAGATTTTTGTTGCAGGGGCAACGGGAGCGATCGGTCGGACGCTAATCACGCAACTGTTAGCGCAAGGACATGAAGTAGTTGCGTTGACACGTTCTTTAGAAAAAGCACAAACTTTAGCTGAACAAGGCGTGGAATTAGCGATCGCAGATGTGTTCGATGCAGATGCTGTTAAAGCTGCCATCACCCGCACTCAGCCGGAAGTGGTGATTGAACAACTCACTTCCCTCCCCAAAACCTATACTAGCGAGTCGATGAGTGCAGCATCAGCCCTGAATACTCGTATCCGTCGAGAAGGGGGTGCTAATGTCCTGGCAGCAGCGCAAGCGGCTGGCGTGCGCCGTTATCTGAGGCAGTCGATCGCATTCTGGGCGATTCCCGGCACAGGTTTGGCAGACGAAGAAACGCCACTAGCTTTTGATGCCTCGCCTGCGGTAGCAGCAGATGCTCACATAGTCACTGAAATCGAGCGTCACTTACTCGAAATGCCCAACCTAGAAGGAATTGCTCTGCGTTATGGCTTCCTTTACGGGCCCGGTACTTGGTTTGCCCCCGATGGCGATGTTGCCCAACAGGTGCGACAGCAACAGTTCCCGATTGTTGGGAATGGGGAAGGCGTATGGTCGTGGATTCATATTGAAGATGCTGCGATCGCTACAGTTGCAGCAGCAGAACGAGGCAATCCTGGCATTTACCTGATTACAGACGATCGCCCCTTAGAAGTGCGCGAGTGGCTCTCTGCCTATGCCCGTTGGCTCAATGCTCCACTACCTCCGCAGATATCAGTTGAGGAGGCGCTGAAAGTAGGTGGTGCGGATGCCGTCTATTACGGTACGCAGATGCGAGGCATATCGAATGCCAAAGCAATGCGTGAACTGAATTTTCAGCCGCGACCCTTGGAATGGATGGTTAACAGCGCCGTGGCTCATGCCAGTTAACAATTTAAGGGAGAAGAGAGATGAAAATTGCTCAATATGGAACAGCGATTGTGGTCATCCATGCGATCGTACATGGACTGCATGGTTTAGCACATGTGGAAATCCCAGTTCCCCTCTCAATACTTCAGAGTTTATTTGTGGGTATTGTGATTTATGCGATTCCCATCATTGCAGTCGTTTTACTTTGGACACAGTTTTACCGCATTGGTAGCTGGCTCTTGCTCTTTTCAATGGCAGCATCAATCCTTTTTGGAATCTACAATCATTTGATCGTGATTAGTTCGGATCATGTGTCTCAAGTTTCCTTTGCAGGTTGGGGATTGCTATTCCAAATCACAGCCATTCTGACATTAATTGTGGATGGATTCGGCTCTTGGATTGGCATCTGGGCATTGAAAACCATTCAGGAACCAGAAAAGGTTATATGAATTGTTTCGATTATTTTAATCACCATCATCTGTTATTGTTTACTTGCTTGCTCCCAATTTAGAGCAGTTTTCTTTCATTAGAAATACACACTGAATTACCAATTTCTCATTGCACGGTATCTAACATGAACCACATACTCAAGAATAAACGCGCACTCATTACTGGAGGCAGTCGCGGCATTGGGGCAGCGATCGTCAAGCGTTTAGCAAGTGAAGGCGCTGATGTTGCCTTCACATATACCAGCTCACCCGATCGCGCTAACGAAATCGTGCAGGCAACGCAGGCGCTAGGTGTCCAAGCTCTTGCTATCCAAGCCGATAGTGCCGATGCCAGCGCGGTAGTCGCGGCTGTTGAAGACACTGTGAACAAATTGGGTGGCATTGATATTCTCGTTAACAATGCGGGCGTACTGGCGATCGGCCCAATCGACGATTTCACCCTAGCGGACTTCGATCGAACCTTTGCCATTAACGTGCGTGCCGTATTTGTGGCGACGCAAGCCGCAGTCAAGCACATGAAAGAGGGCGGACGCATCATCAACATCGGCAGCACCAACGCCGAACGTATGCCATTTCCTGGTGGCGGGGTTTATGCCATGAGTAAATCTGCTCTGCAAGGGCTTGTGCAAGGACTGTCGCGTGACCTTGGCCCACGCGGGATTACGATCAACAACGTGCAGCCTGGGCCGATCGCTACGGATATGAATCCTTCGGAGGGGGAGTTTGCCGAGATGCTCAAAAAGCAGATTGCGGTAGCCCGCTACGGTACGGTTGACGAGGTTGCGGGGCTGGTTGCTTATCTGGCTGGCCCTGAGTCCAGTTACATCACCGGGGCAAACCTGATGATTGACGGAGGGTTCAGCGCATAATTGCCGTAGGCGGATGCCTAATACCAATTCGTAATTCGTAATTTAGCAAACCGGATGTATCCTGGGCTTGACTCTGTTGCTTGATTTTAGAGAGTTGGTATAAGTCAGGGGTAAATTCCTGGCTTAGGCATCCAAGTAAGGATTAGAAGAGCATATTTATTAGCTAAATTTCTGGAATCCCAGTTTAGCATTGACATTTATTTCTCATAGAGGTTGATAAAATATGTTTGACCTTGACCAAACTATTAAAGACCGACACTCAACACGCAAATTCTTATCTCAACCAGTGCCACGGGCTTTGCTCGATGAAGCCCTGGCTTTAGCGCAGCTAGCACCGTCGAATTCAAACATCCAGCCGTGGCGGTTGGTGTTTGCCCAAGGCGGATGCCGCGATCGCTTGCAAGAAGCTTTGCTAAACCAAGCCAAGCAGCAGCCTAACGTCTCTCCACTGCCTTCCGCCTTCCAGCATTACCGCCAGGAACTGGGAGCGCAAGTCTACGGGGCGATGGGGATTACTCGTGACGATCAAGCGAACAGACAGTTGGCCGTTCTGCGTAATTACGAATTTTTTGGCGCACCAATGGTTGCTATTGTCTGTATGCACCAAGATTTGGGCGTTGCCGATGCTTTAAGTGTGGGGATGTATTTACAAACCCTGGTGTTAAGCTTAACAGCTCGTGGCATTGGCACTTGCGTAGAGGTTTCGCTAGCGGATTATCCCGAAATCATCCGCAACGAGTTGAACATTCCACCGGAATTATTAATCATTTGTGGTTTAGCCGTTGGCTATTCCGATCCTGATTTTCCTGCTAATCATCTGTATATAAGCCGTGAGTCCATTGAGAAAAACGTCTCGTTTCAGGGCGATTGACAAAAGGCTGGATTTTTTCTACTAGACGCTAAATACAAGTGCGAAAGAGTATCTGCGTTCTTATTGCCATCAATGAATAATCTTTATTGAAGTTTTCTATTCAGAAGAAAGTAAAGATGAAGATTGCTCAATATGGTTTAAAGATTCTTTGATTTGTTTGATTCAGGAGATTTTATGTTTAGCAAGATTCTAGCTGCAATAGATCGTTCCCCAAATGGTAATGCTGTTTTTGATGAAGCGCTTACTCTAGCAAAGGCAACTAAAGGAAGCCTGATGCTATTGCATATTCTGTCTAGTGAAGAAAAGGATAGCCCCCAAATACCTACACTGGTTACTCTCGAATATCATCCATTGAATGGAGAACTTCTAGAGGATTATTGGAAGCAGTGGCAAACTTACGAAGAAGAGGGTTTCAAGTTATTGCGATCGTATACAGAATCAGCAACCAATGCAGGGGTGAGTACTGAATTCACCCAAAATTCTGGCAATCCTAGCCGGAATATCTGTGAACTTGCTCAAACTTGGGGCGCTGATTTAATTGTAATAGGTCGTCGAGGACATTCTGGTTTGAATGAGTTGATATTAGGCAGCGTGAGTAATTATGTGTTTCACCATGCTCCTTGTTCCGTGCATGTTGTTTATGCTCCAGTTCCTCTTAAATCTAAAGTATCCGTAGTCAATAAAGCTCAAGTAGTTCATTCTTAATGAACTGTGAATATCTTTGTTGCTAGTAATGCAAAAGTTAGATTCATAAACTTCAAGCTTTTGCCTTAGTTGTTGCCGTGGAATCGAAATTGTTCTCAAGTAAACATTAATTTTGGAAATTTTGACATGGATAATGTAATAGCCCCGACCAATTCACCTGTTGTAAGACCACCCGAAGTTACATTGGTTCCTAATAACTCACTATTGACTGAGACACCAGAAGAAGGACGACAATTGGCAGTCAAAATGTCACGGTTAATTATTAAATTGACTCAGCCGGATGAAGAAAAACGCAATCAACTGCGAGATGTTTATGGCAATGATGCCATGATGCTGATTGCAGTTGGTCAGACGGTTGCAACAGAGTTTGCCACGATCGCAGCTGCTAATAACTACTGGCGGAAGTAATATCTCGAAAGTTTCCCTAAACGTTTCCTCACAGGACTTACGCAAAATACGTCTCAAATTCTTATTTCTCCATGTTCTCTGTGGTAGCCTGCGGCAAGCCGCTCTGCGTCTACGCTTTTTAGTTATCTGTGCGTAAGTCCTAATTCATTACAAAACAACCTATTGGGAGTAGAATTTATGGTTGCAAAAACTAAGCAAAATGACACTAAATCATCCGTTTACTCAACCCGAATTGATATTCCCGTAGAAATCCGATCGCAAGTAAATACCTTACTCAATCAAAGCTTGGCAACTGCCATCGACTTGAAGACCCAGATCAAATATGCTCACTGGAATGTCAAAGGTAAAGATTTTTATCAACTGCATCTACTGTTTGATGAAATTGCTTCCGAAGTTGAAGAATTTATTGATTTGATTGCCGAACGAATCACAACATTGGGGGGGAAAGCATTGGGAACCTCTCGGATTGCTGCCAAAGAATCTGAACTGCCTGAGTATCCTTTCGATGCTGTTGATGGCACAGATCATATCTTTGCACTTAGCGATCGCCTGGCAATTTACGCCAAATCCCTCCGCAAAAACATCGATAAAACAAATGATCTGGGTGACATGGATACCAACGATCTCTTTATTGAGATTTCACGAGCGATAGACAAGCGGTTGTGGTTTCTAGAAGCTCATCTGCAAACCTCATTTCAGAACAAAGATCATTCAGACAAAAGTGAGGAGTGATTGATGAAGAATAACTTATTTACACGTCGAAGATTATTAAATGTAGGAATTTTCATAGGTTTAGGTTTTACTACTACCCCACTGATTGCACTTGCAAAAACTCAGAAGCATTCACATCAAACGAAGGAGAATAAAATGGCTGCTAATAATATCGTGCTGGTGCATGGAGCCTTTGCGGACGGCTCAAGTTGGAGCAAGGTGATCCCACTACTGGAAGACAAAGGCTTTCGCGTTACGGCAGTGCAGATTCCGCTCACCTCCCTTGCAAACGACGTTGCGGTAGTAGAGCAGGTTCTTGCAGCTCAGACAGATCCGACAATTCTCGTCGGTCATTCCTATGGAGGTGCAGTCATTACAGTTGCAGGAGCCAATGCACCAAATGTTATTGGATTGGTGTACATTGCAGCTTATGCACCCGATACTGGAGAAAGCCTCGGCGACTTAAATGGCCGTTTCCCCACTCCATCTGGTTCTTCCCATGTCCGTCCTGTTTATAATAATCAGTTCCTTGAGGTTGATCCTGATACTTTTCAAGAGGCATTTGCTCAGGATGTTGACACTGTTCAAGCACGTGTGATGGCTGCTGTACAGAAGCCGATCGCAATCAAGAATTTTGGCGATAAAGTGACCAAACCAGCCTGGAAGTCCAAGCGATCGTGGTATCAAGTATCTGATAACGATCGCATGATTTCACCAGAACTAGAGCGTTTTATGGCAAAGCGTATCGGGGCAACGGTCATTTCATTACCATCAAGCCATGCCTCAATGGTTTCACATCCTGCGGAAGTAGCAAATCTGATTATTGAAGCAGCAAAGGTAGAAGCCTCAAGTAAAGTTCATTAACCTTAATTATTTATACGATGGTTAAGCGATCGCTAACCTTTATGGGCGTTGGGTTGACGCATTAAACCAAACCTACGTCTATCGGATCTCGAAATCGGCAAATCAGGAAAGTGTTCTGATTTTAGAGGAATTCACCATGAAAGTTTTGATTCAAGCGATCGTCAGTTTTTTTGTATTTATTGTCGATTTCGTCTACGGAAATCGTTCTTACCCTCGGTTTTATGTCCTGGAAACGATCGCTCGCGTTCCTTATTTTTCCTATCTCTCTGTGCTACATCTTTATGAGACGCTGGGTTACTGGCGCAAAGCTGACTTGTTGAAAGTTCATTTCGCCGAAACCTGGAACGAATTACATCATCTGTTAATTATGGAATCAATGGGTGGCGATCGATCCAGTAGCGATCGCTTCATCGCTCAACACATTGCAGTGGCGTACTACTGGGTGGTTGTCCTAATCTATATGCTGTTTCCCAAGTATGCCTACTACCTAATGGAACTGATTGAAAATCATGCCTACCATACCTATGACGACTACTTGAAAGCCCATGAAGCAGAACTGAAAGCTCAAAGAGCGCCCAAAGTCGCAATTAACTACTACCGCGATGGCGATCTTTATATGTTTGAAGAAACCCAGTTTACATCAGATCATAAATTTCGCCGCCCGAAAGTGGATAATCTCTACGATGTATTCGTGAATATTCGGGATGACGAATGCGAACACGTCAAAACAATGGAGGCACTCCAGCTACCAGAAGCACGGCAAACTTTCAAAAGTCCCCATACAGTTTTTGAATTGGTGACAACCAGCGTCGAGCAACAGGATTGATTCTATAGAGTTCCTATTTGATTTTTGAACAACTAAACCATAAAGAAAACTATGAAAACACTACTGAAAAGATCCACGCTATTTCTTGCTCTAACAACCTGTGTTTGGGCTAATTACTCCTTAAGATCTGCTGCTGATTCTACTGCTGGTTTAATCCTCAGTATGAAATGCCAGGGTGGATACAATGTCAATGTTTGGAAAAGGTATTCTTCAGGTGAACTTCTCTACCGCTCTACAAGTTCGCACGGTGATTTGAGTTTAAACAAAGGAACTAGCAAAGCGACAGAAGGCGTTCGAGTGTATAAGTTTCAAAATGGCAATTATAA
The DNA here is from genome assembly GCF_017115045.1 of Nostoc sp. NMS8. Lineage (GTDB taxonomy): Bacteria > Cyanobacteriota > Cyanobacteriia > Cyanobacteriales > Nostocaceae > Nostoc. The sequence goes on from NZ_JABXKK010000121.1 coordinate 69,702, forward strand.
ATACTGGGTATGGGACGGTACACTAGATAGCCAGCAGTCTGGAACTTTAGAGGTGTATGAAGACAATCATCTCCTAATGCGGCAGGCTTGTACAAAACGTTGATGGGGAAGTAAGCGCTGCTTTCTTGGGTGACTCAAACCCATATTTCCCCCTTCATTCCACGGCAGTTCTTGATTGGGTCATTTCCCTCAGCTCCCTGCCCCCTGCCTCTTCATTGAAACCCCGATCGAACTAGCTCTGACTTTTTCTGTTTTAACTATGAGCTAGCTCAAAGAAATTATTGAGAAGAATTGTCAGAGTAAAGGTAGTTCAAGGCTATGAGGATAGCAATATGACTCTAACAAAAGTAAACACAACTGCATCCCTTGTGGAAACTCTCGCTAACCTCTACCTAAAAGGCAAGCCAGCCGAGATTTCTGACGAAACTATTACTCAACTCTGTGACTGGCTGATGGGTGAGTTCCACCAATTGCCCTTAAATCTGCAATTTTCAGATTATATGCGTTACAACAACGCCCAAGAGATGTTTGCTGATATTGAACGAGGGCAGCTTTGGGTATCCGCCGATAGTTACGATTCTACCGTGTATCCCAATCCGATCTATGGGTTTATTTTTCAGGGAATGCACGATTATGACCACTACTTGACGGATACCGATTTCAGCCTGAAAGGGGAAATCGCGGCTTACAACTTCACAGCAAAACGTGCGCCTTCTTTAGACATCCAAAAGATTCTCTATTCCGAAATTGTGCTGCGATCTGCTGCCTATCTTTATCTAGGATATGCAGCTACTCCTAAGATTGTTTTTCCATGAGTAATGACAGAGGTAAATAATCATGCACGACTGTCCTTATTGCTCTTACCCATTACTACGGCACATTCAGCACCATAAAATTTGCTGGTTTTGTCCCCACTGTTGGACAACGGTGCCTGTCTTTTCTGAAATAAAATCCACCATCACAGCACTATTGGAGAATCATGGTGATGACCCAAAAATCTTTTACAACTCAGCTTCAAGAACAAGTTAACTATACCAAACCTGGAGCTAGCCGAAAGTCTTTGGTTAAAGATGAGCAAGTGCAATTCTCACTAGTTTGTCTAACGGCGGACACTGAAATACCAGAACATGTAGCTTCACGGAATATCTCGGTGACTGTAATCGAAGGGCGTGGAGTGCTAACCCTAAAGGGGCGTGAAATTACTTTACAACCGGGAGTTTTCGTTTACATACCCGCAAGCATCCCTCATGCACTTCGTGCATTGGAAAATCTCGCATTTCTGCACACATGAAGTTGAAAGAATCATTGTCCACGATAAATTTTATCAGCTTTTAAGCAACGCGAACCATTTGCTGTTTGCAGTGGCGTTGTTGGACGAATAGGGAGAATGGGTGTTGCTGCTTGGCTTGATTGCAAATCTGCTCAGTGTATGCAGTCCATCGAAAATATAGCGTTGAATAAAAGTCTTAGTTGCAGTTATTGAAGTAGTTGAATACACAACCAAGGATATCATGACTCAATACGATTATGTGGTGATTGGTGCTGGTTCAGCAGGCTGTGTTGTTGCCAATCGTTTGACAGAAAATAGCGAAACAACCGTGTTGTTGCTCGAAGCAGGGAATCCAGTAAATAAACCTGAAATTCAAGTTCCTGTAGCCTGGCCAAGCTTGCTAGGCACTGAAGTTGATTGGGCTTACTGGACTGAACCAGAACCACATCTAAATGGGCGGAAAATCTTATGTTCGCGTGGCAAAGTCGTCGGTGGCTCCAGTTCAATCAATGCCATGATTTACATTCGAGGCAATCGCCACAATTTCGACCATTGGCAAAAGCTCGGCAATCCAGGCTGGAGCTATGAGGAAGTATTGCCCTACTTCAAAAAATCAGAAAACCAGCAGCGAGGCACATCCGAATTTCACGGTGTTGATGGAGCTTTGAGCGTCACCGATCCGATCGCCCCTACTGCCACCTCAGAGCGATTTATCGAAGCAGCGGCACAAATAGGCTACGATCGCAATCCTGATTTCAATGGCACACAACAAGAAGGTGTGGGACTGTATCAATTAACTATTAAAGACGGGAAACGACACAGTGCAGCCGCCGCATTTCTAGTACCAATTCTCGATCGTCCTAATTTAACGGTTCAAACTCGTGCATTAGTGACTCGAATTTTGTTTAAAGGAACTTCCACAATTGGGGTAGAGTATCTGCACCAAGGAACGCTGCAACAAGTTTATGTTAATCAGGAAGTGATTCTGTCGGCGGGTGTATTCGATTCTCCCAAACTGCTGATGCTTTCTGGAATTGGAAATGCAGAGCATCTGCGATCGCTCAACATTCCTGTGGTTGCTAATTTACCCGGTGTAGGTGAGAACCTGCACGATCACCCATTGGTTGCTGTTGGCTACAAGTCTACCCAAACGCTACCCGCGATCGCATCAACCAGTAATCTAGTAGAAGCTGGATTATTCCTGCATAGTGGCAAAAGCAAGGAGCTTGCACCTGACTTACAGTTTCTCTTCAGCCCAGTTCTATGGGGTAGTTCGGACTCTGCCCCTGATGTTTCAGGTTCCACATTGATTTGTTGTCTGATCAATCCTCAAAGTCGTGGCTCTGTGACGTTGCGATCGGCAAACCCTACTGACTCACCTACCATTCGAGTAAACTACCTCCAGCAGGAAGCTGATTTACAAGTATTGGTAGAAGGTATTAAAATCGCCCGTCAGATTGCTCATTCTGGTGACTTTGGTGAAGTCTTGGGAGAGGAAGTGGCTCCCGGTTCAGACATAATCAGTGATGAGACTTTGGCGCAGCCCACCGCAGGTATCGCTGCTTACATTAGACAAACAGCTACTACCTATTGGCATCCTGTGGGGACGTGTAAAATGGGCAACGATTCACTAGCGGTGGTTGATGCTCAACTTCGAGTTCACGGAATTGAAGGATTGCGCGTTGTCGATGCTTCCGTGATGCCAACCATTTTATCTGGAAATACGAACGCAGCCACCATCATGATTGGCGAAAAGGCCGCCGACTTAATTAAAGCCACAGGGCAAGAGATTCAAATTCCCTTAGAGGTTGTTTGAAAAGTCCTATTGTAGGTATCAAAACTTTCTAGATCCCCCTAAATCACCCTTCAAAAGGGGGACTTTAATTCCGGTTCCCCCCTTTTAAGCTATCCATTACCTACATCTTTCTTAACATAAAGTTTGACAAAAGAAAGCATTTATACGGTTGGTATGGAGAAAAATCAGCAGTGATTCTAGTGGAGGAGCAAGAGAAGAAACAGAGCTTCAAAAAGCCTCATTTTCTAGAATTAACGCATCTTTAAGCAATCGCTTTGCTCATGGATACTTTGCTTGATGGATATTAATTTAGGCTACTAGTAGAGCCATCTTTCATTCCCGCTTTACGGATTGATGCCTAGTCGCTACCGTAGGGGATACCGTTGGCGAATTCCCTAAACAGCTAAACTGAACCGATTAGTTCAGCG
>NZ_JABXKK010000019.1 GCF_017115045.1 Nostoc sp. NMS8
AGAGGCTGTAAATTATATTACCGAAGATGATGCCTTCGGTTGGTTCAACCACTGTCGTCTATTTACCTGAAAATTGCTGTAATACTTCATCTAAACGTTCAGCATTTAGTTGTGGTTCCCCGTCAAAAACCATTACATCTGGATATACTTCGCGTCGATGTTCGGGAATCCACAGCCGTAAATCGCTGTTAATTGGCTCGAATTGAGTGTCGCGGAACACAGAGGTAAAATAGGTCAAAATGTTTTCACTGATGCGGCTGTGTTTGAGCGTTCCTCCAGGGATGGGTACAATTTTTCCATCTCGATATTCGCTGCGTCCTTCGGCTTTTTCTGCGATCGCGCGATATTCATCCAAGCTGTAGCGGCGCGAGATGGTAGAAATCATAGGTCGTAAGCGATCGCATTGGCTATTAAGACAACAATATTATTTTATCACATATTTGCTTCTGAGGTAGGAGTTAGATTTGTGATTGATAAATCATACTAACTTTATTGATGCCATCACTGTGGATTCATCCGAATCAAGTCTGTTAAAATGTTATCCAAGCTGCCGTTAACTTGAATTCGATCAATCTTCTCTGCAATCCGCTCTAATACTTCGAGTTCCTTTAAACGCAATGCAACGGGGTTATCCTCCATCACTTTGGCAGTGTTTAGCATACTGCGGGTAGCAGCCGTTTCTTCTCTACGTCTGACTACGTTGGCTTGAGCGGCTTTTTCTGCTTCAACTACTTTGCTCAAGATATTCTTAATTTCACCAGGTAAAATAATATCTTTTACACCTACAGAATCTACTTCAATTCCATAGTCTGCGGCTTTTTGGCGAATGTATTCAGAGATGCTTCTATCAATTGCACCTTTATCTTCTAATAAACCATCTAAGTTGCGTTCGCCGACTGCACCACGCAAAGCAAACTGTAATTCTTTGTACAAATAACCAGAAATATCTGATAACCCATTTTTTGCCCTCAATGGGTCGAGTATGCGGAAGCCAGCTGTCAAATTCAACCGCAGAGGTACTTTATCTTTAGAAAGGATATCTTGACCGGATACCTCCATATTTTGTAGTCGTAGGTCAATGGTTTCGGTTTGAAAAGAGCGGCCAAATAACCACCAAGCATGTACCCCTGGCGATCGCTGTCCTTGAAACTCTTGATTAATGTATACTAGTCCCACGTGCTGGGCGGGAACTTGGCAAATATGCAAACAGTTGCGACTGAGCAATTTTACTTCTGCTGAACCCTCAACCAACTCAGCCACTAAAGCAGGCTGTAACTGAGCATCAGCGCTGATATCGAGAATTTCCACTTCAACACCCTGCCAAAATAGTTTGCGGCTTGTGGGCGGCAAAATAGAAATTACTTTACCTCGATACCGCACAATTGCAACTTGTGAACTCAGTAATTGCACTGTTTGACAGTAAGCAGCAATAAAATCGGGATGTTTTTCAATGAGTACATCTTCCAGGGGAAAATCTGGGTTAGGGATAATTCGGCTAAGAGTTCGGACTGTAACATCTCTATCTACTGACCAAAAAGCATACTCTCCTGATTCTAGAGGTCGCACAAAATTGTTTTGCAGATATAGCAAACCAATCTCAGACTCGGAGATTTGGAACTTCTTCAGTCCATTCAAGGCAACTGAGCGCAATTGCTGCACAAAAAAACTAGGCAATTCTAAGCTTTCTTCTAAGTTGAAGAGATGAGATTCTACCTCAATAAAACCACGCCAAAAAGCTCGTAATTGATTTGGTGGAACGCTTACCCAATTCTGACCACAACGGACTAAAGCAGCTTGGTTAAATGCAGTTCTGATAATCAATAAATGTTGTTGCAGTTCGGCTTCGTGACTTCGCAACAACAATTCTAGGTTTTCAATCTGAGCTTGTGGCTGATTGAGGTCATAAATTTTGACTTGCCAATGCCGACCAAAATATGTATGTGTACCCGGCTGCAAGATTTTCTTAAAGTCACTGCGGTGATATAAGATGCCGATTTCGTTAAGTTTGATATAAAATGTTTGCCACATAGTAATTTGCATAAAGAATTTACTTGATATTTTAGGTAAGCTATGCAATGCCTGGTTTGGGCGTAGCGATGTCTACGACGGGCTACGCCAACGCAACCAGCTAAGAAAATTTGATAACAACATTTATAACCTTGCTTGAACTCAAATACCACCTATGTCTCACAGATCAAGTTTTGGAGTAGACAAAGGCTTAAGGATTGGTTTTAGCTTCTTGTACTACTATATACTACAAAAGATTTATTTACTTTGGGCGAAAGAAAGTAAGCGATCGCAGCAAGACGACATCGAGATTACGGCAAACTAGATTAGAAATAGCTGGACTTGGAGGCGAACCTTGAGGTAAATGGCGGTTTTCTGAAGCTATATAGTTAATTTGTCCATTTATTGCTATTTCAGCAGTCGTACAAATCAACCCGAAAATTGTCGCCGTAGGTTCTGAATAACCAAACCCGCAAAATAATTCTTTGACGCGGTTGTAAGAAATTGACTGAAAAAAATTCTGTAAATCAAGATTGACTATTACGTTTGCACCAATATGGGATTTAGCATTGGTGACTATGGAACGATTTTTACAAAAGCCGTGCGCTGCATTATGAATTTCTAATTTCTCTAAAATATTCTCTAGAATCTACCTTTGAGCGGCTTTAAGTTCAGGTTTTGGTGCAGAAATGATTCTTTCTCCACCTGTCTTTTTTTAGATTTTGAACGGGAGGTAATGTCTAGTTGTAGTTGTTAAAAAATGCAGTTTTTCTAAGCTGATTCCCATTGCTAAGGTTATTTATTCGGTAGTATTATATTCAGATAACCATGTGATCCCAAAAGTGCTAAATTATCAAGTCGCAACTTTTTTAGATTACTTTTAGTCGCTAATGGGGTAGTGCTGAGATTTTGGCTGGACATAATACAAAATATTTTTTTACTCTGCTAATGCAAGTGTTTACAGTTTAGGTGTGGGCAAAAGATTCTCCAGAACTGGATTAAGATTGCTGTTAATTTTCCCGAACTGCTCAATGGCAATCTAGAAAAAGAAAACCGCGCTCAAATATACCGTTCGCTTGCCAATCCAGAATTCCGAAGGAAAACTAGATGTTGGCAACGAAGGGACACACTCAAGTTAAGGAAAAATGCAGTTGCGCTTGCTCCTTGACTGTGGCTATCGAACATCACCCTTACGAGTGATGAGCGACAGCAGAACACTTGCACCGCAGAGTTTTTCAAATCACGGACTCGAACCGTTTTGGGATTTCTCCCGTACCATATTGGCTACTGTTACAGAGTAGTGTCTTTGGCCAGGACACGGTTTTGGGTGAAAGTATAGGAATCGAACCTACAACACATCGATTATCAGTCGATTGCTCTACCAGTGAGCTAACTTCCTGGGGTTTGATACAGGACTCGAACCTGTGACCAATCGATTATAAGTCGATCGCTCTGCCAACTGAGCTAATCAAACAATGGTATAGTTTAAAGCCCTCGGCGGTATACGCTTATGCAAAAGCTTGGCGCACCAGTTAGGCGTATAGAACCTAAACTATAGCTTTGTAACTTTGTTACTATCCCGCTCCAAATTTAGCACAGGAAAAAGGCTGTAATCTATTCTTTGGAAATTCCTAGATGTTCTCTCAAATCAACGTAAGGTGTTCTATTGCCTTTACTTAGGGGTTGGTGCCAAGCCAGGAGATTATTTAGCGCTTGCACACCATCTTCATTGGGTTTGAGGGTCAATATCAAGTTTTCACAGCGTCCACTAACTTGATTTGCGGTGCAAACCACATTTTGTCCATTCATTTTGCCAACAGTAATAAACTTCAGTTCTCTGTTGCGACGATAAGTTTCCAAGCGGTGGCTTACGTCTTGACAGCGCGTCAGTTTATTGTAACCAGCGTCTTTGAAGTAATTGGAAGTCCAGCGAATCCAAGGCTCAGAAACGCCTCTAGAATTTGTGTATACCGTTACGGGTTTGTTTCCTGATGTGTCACAATAAAATCCTCGCCTACTTTCGGCTTGACTTGGCTGATTGATGGTTGCAGTTGTACCGAGAGCGATGTCTACGACGGGCTTCGCCTACGCACCTGCAACCAAAACATTTGTCAATGATGCCAATTTCATGAGTATCTCTCAAATATTAAGTAAAAAGTTTTATTTGCCTTGCATTTAACACTCTCCCTACTAAAAATAGAGAGAGAGAGAATATAAGAAGATTTGACTTCTTATATCCTAATTGCTTAAGGTTTCAGGCGTTTTTACTTGTATATATAATGAGCCGCAACCCACTTGCGACCATGATTTGTTTTTTCCCAATGTGCAGGAACTAGCACTTTCTTTTTCACTGGTGGTGTATAACGTTTAACTTGTGGTGGTTTGTTTGCGATTATTTGAGCAGGTCTATTAGGACTATGGGGATTAACAATAACCTGTGATGCTGACGCTTGCGAAGGAATAGAAGTAACAGCAAATGGTAAAAGAAGCACTGCACCAGCAAGAATTTGTTTGATATTCATAAGTAAATCTTGTTTGGTAAATTGTATGATTAAAGTTGTAGAAACCTTAATCTGGTTGATGTCTCATGTTTATAAGGATATGATTTCAAACAGCTATATGCTAGTGATAAAAGTAACTAGTTAAATTATGACTTAAGTAATATCTCATGTCTGAGTTTATCAATGTCATATACTCGTAAAGCTTTCTCTGTCACCTTCTCATGATGGTTATCATAATCTTAAAAAAGCCGAATGCTCCATTTAAAACACCTGCTGTTTTCACTCCACCCATCATCGCTCCCATAATGCCGAGTGAAAGTGTATCGACTCCGGTCAGGTATAGATTTTTAATTGGTGTTCTAGCCCCGATCCAGGATTGATCCAGGCGTTCAGGAATACAGGGAATGCCGAAGATAGCACCGCGATCGCTAGCATCAAAGTGTTCCACCGTCAGTGGAGTTGAGAGTTCGGCATACTCAATCAAATCCTGAAAGCCAGGATAGTGGCGCTCCACTAACTGAATCAGGGATTGGGTAATTTGGGCTTTCAGTTCAGTGTAATCCGTGCCTCGCCGTCGCCAGGATTGTTCTTGCCACTGCGAAAAGAAATCATAGTCAACGTAGGCAATGATTTCTGCCGTATGCCCCTCAGCTAATGGATCTTTGAGTGATGGAAATGAGAGATAGCAGAATTTAGGTAAATTATCAGCAGAGATGGGTGGATCTTGGGTAATTGCGTCGTGGTTATAGGTCGTGTAAATCCAATGGTTCTCACCCTGAAACCCTAGTTGCTGTGGACTCTCTTTTAACCCTAAATATACCGTCACCATACTGTTACTTTTTGGAAACGCTTGAATTTTCTGGCGCTCTGCCAGCGCGTAGTTGGGTGGAATCAGCTTCACATAAGTATTGAAGGCTCCGGCATCAGACACCACAATAGGTGCAAAGTACGTTTCTAGGTCTGCCTTGGGATGTGCTGTATCTTGGGCTTTCACTCCCACTGCCACCCCGGATTCCAACAATATTTCTGTGACTCGGCGTTGGGTGATGACGACACCACCCCCCTGTTCAATCACGGGAATAATGGCTTGCGCGATCGCCTTTGCCCCACCCACAGGATACCAGCCGCCCTTAAAATAATGGGTAACAATCGCACCATGAATGCCAAAGCAACTTTGGGATGGCGGTAAGCCATAATTTCCCCACTGGGAAGCCAGTAATGCTTTGAGTTGGGCATCTTGAAAATGTCTGTTCAAATAATGCTGGGTCGTTTGTCTAGCAATAGCCCCAAAATGACGAACAAACCGCCTGAGTAGAGGATGCAGCAATACCGGAAATAGCTCCAACATTGAATGCGCCCCAAACCAAAATGCCGCTTTCTGGACATCCTTAAAGTATCGCCGAATGGCTGTCTGCTCGCGAGGAAAGCGCTGGATTAAATCAGACTGAAAGCGGTTGGGGTCAGAATAAACCTCAAAGGTGAAGTTCGGGTAGACAAATTTTTCAAACGGATCGGGCATCTTGTGCCAATTCAAATTGCCATTGGTGAGATAGTCAAACACAGCTTTGCCAGTGCCTCCATCTCCCATATTTCCAACATAGTGCAGCCCCACATCCCAAAGAAATTTTCCCTTGCGCTCAAAGGTATGGGTGAATCCCCCAGGGGTGAAATGCTGTTCTAACACTAAAACGCTTTTGTGATAAAGCTTAGATAGGAGCGCGGCAACCGTCAACCCACCAATTCCAGAGCCAATCACAATTGCATCAAACTGCTGCTGTCGAGTTGTTGTTAGCATAGTCCCTCTCACAAAGAATGTAGATGTTGTCGCTGTCAACCTCGTTCTAAAATTAGCTGTGTGAGTGGATTTATATGCATTCCCGATATTGAAAGCAGGAGTATTATTAATTCTACCCTCCTCACGATTCATCCTTATGGCTCAGTCTGGGAAAGCCAGACCAGTCATGGGGTCACGGATATATAACCCTAATGTTAGACTACGCATCGCTTCATCCCAAACGTGTATTAATTGTTCTGCTTGATCTGCCCAATAATCGAATGTAATCAAGCACTGAACATTTGACCCCAAACCAATACAAGTCCGCGAAAAAGCTTCCCGTGGTTCTTCTTGAGTGTCAATGAACTTGATCTCTGTCCAGACAATTCTGGCAGTTTGGCGCTTGATGGTAACAATTTCTCCTTTGGCAATGACGTTACGACTGTCGTCTTCCATGATTTTTTTCAAGGTGGGTTTTAGCGGAAATTGGCTCCAGTCGTTGGGTGGCAGGCGATTGAAAGATACTTCTAGGCAGCAATCATCGTTGGGCGGTTTTTTATCCATGAACTTGAAAGATTTTTCTTGTGGCTCAAAAACCCAATCTTGGGGAACATTGAAGCGAACAGCGCCTCTATCTGCTACAAAAATTTTGTAGCCTGATGGCGATTCCCAGCGATGATCGGGTTTGAGTTCAAGCGTTTCTTTAATCCACTGGAGATTGCTTTTCTTACGCTTTACCATAGTATTTTTGTTCTCTCTGCTGAAGAGGGCGTAGCTCATCGTAGATATCGCCGTAGTTGGGTAACAAGCGATCGCTTACTTTGTTAATATTATCAAATTCCTAGTTACAATACTCCGGACAATTTTTAGTTGACGGAATAGACAAGAAAGCTATCGAACCATTAAGGTGCTGATTAGAAAAAACTTGCACCGACTCGATAGCCATATGGAAATTGTA
>NZ_JABXKK010000097.1 GCF_017115045.1 Nostoc sp. NMS8
TATTACACGGTAAATCTACCGTTTTTATGTTAAGTAATATTTCGCCAACAGTATCAGCATGGGAGGCGATCGCTCGAAATTTGGAGCGATACTTCACAGCATCAAAGTTAATGTCACGTTTTTGCTGGAGATAGTCACGAGCGATCGCTCTGCTACGACGATTATTGATACTTCTTTTCCGCAACTGTTGCAATACTTCCCAACCTCGTTGTGGTGGTAGGGCTGTTAATGCTGCGGCAATTAATGCACCTTCTTCTTGTCGATGTTCAGGGGGTGTATGTTTTCCTGTTGCTAGTAATTTGAGGATAATCTGCGCTTGGTTGAAGTGGTTAATCCCTGCTGCCAATGTCCGGGTATAGAGTAAGCGGTAATTACCTAAAATATAGTCGTGCAAAAAGTCAATAGATACGCGCTGCCCGTAACCATCACCATAGAACTCACGCTGTCCTGTGCAGGAAAGGCAGGCATTAATGAACATGACTAAATCTTCCCTTGCCACCTGCTGATGTTGGTTAGCCCGATTAATGTCCATTTTTGACCGAAAACAGGGTATGGGGTGTCGGGTGTGGGGGGTAGGGTGTAAGGTGTAAGGTGTAGGGTGTGGGGGATAGGGTGTAGGGTGTAGTGTTTAAGACAATTAAATGCGAGTACGTCAAGGAGTTCAACACATTCTTAATTTCCCACACCCGAACCTGCAACCCTACAACCAAAACCCAGAAATACCAGGAATTTACGCTTATCAAGCGTGCCATTCGTGAAGAATATTGCATCACTTCTTCCCCTACACCCTACCCCCTATCCCCTACACCCCTTTCTTTGGGGGTACTGTTCGGGGAATGACGACACGACAAGCTAGGATAGCGTTACAGGCTAGGTTCGGAAGTCGCACCAAAGTCCCGCAAACAGTATTAACGACTATTTTAAGTTCTAGATTAGAAAATAGCTATAGGAATCTAACTTAAATCTTACTAAGTATACTGAGGCTTTAAACTCTATAAAGTAAGTCTGCAAATTCATGAGACACGTCCTTAATTTCCCCATATACTGCATAGATAACTTTGACGGCGCTAATAGACAGCAAGTGCTATTTCTCAACATTATTTTGCCATACCTCTTTAAGAAACTTTTTGAACTTTTCTAGAATCAGAGGTAAATCATTATCAATTTCTTGGGTTTGTTGCCCATTTGTACTTGAACGAAAAAGACGACGGCCTCGACTATCAAAACCAATTTTATCCGCAACTGCCATAAAGATTGAGTAGTCTTTTGGTACTGGTAAATCTCCACCTTTGCGCTGAAGAATTAAAAAGCTGGTGATAATTCCTAATCCACATTCTACCTGAAAGTTTTCTGTAGGTAACTGAATGGAAGCAATTAGTAAAGCCATGTCTTTTAATAGCCATCGGCGAAAGTATGCTTGGTTAGATGAAGACAGAATTCCATTAGATACCAAGATACAGACTATTTCACCAGGTTGCAATTGATTTAAACACTGTTCTACAAATAAGCACTCTTGTTCTGCTTGGGTTTTCAACTTGGATGTAATCACGTAGCTTCCATCTCCGTGTTTTATCCATTTATAAGCCATCTCAAATCTGGCTAGTTCTGAATCGGAAGTGAGATTAATTTTGCAATAGGGAGGATTGGCAATGGCTACAGTAGGCAAGGAAATTGGCAGAGGAGGATTACTGACACAATTTTGAAATAGTTGTTGCCACTCAGCAATTTTAATTGTCATCAAAATAAACTTCCTTGCAACATATTTTCTGCTTTAGTATTTTCATATTTGATACCATTAATCAGCAAACTATTATTTAGTTTCGGTTTAGGTGTTGATGCAGGAGTTTCATACTTTAAATTTGGTCGAATAAAAGAAATTCCCTTGCCAGTCAAGGTGTCTCCGATAACTAAATCTCCACCCAAACTAGGAATAGGCAATGCCAAGTAGGGAGCGTAAAGCATGAAGTTTAAACTTGCTATTTTTATTAGTAGTGAATCCCACTCCCAGCCTGTCAAACTGATGGCATAATTGGACATTTCCAATGCTAATCTTCCTGTACCAAGTGCTGGTTCATATATATGAAATGGTGCTATTGCAGCAGAACTTTCAACTGCTGCAATAGCCATTGTCCTGGCTGTCCAAGTAGGAGTAGGATAGAATTTAGCTCTCGATTGTCCGTAACGATTAGCAGCCAACAAATGACCGAAGTAATCGAAGGGACAAGAAATCAAAAGCTTCAGTTCCAGTTCTTGAATAAGACGATTGCTCGCACCGTTACATCCCTCTGGCTCATGAGGCAATTTAGCAATGCTGGGATGCCCTAGAGCATAAAGTAACCAATCAGTGAAATAGGGAATAAATCTGGAATGACTGCCACATCCACCTGTAGAAATAGATTGCAGACAGCTTGAGAGCATCTGTAAAACTTGAGGATGTCCTAAGTCTAAAAACTCAGTTTGTGGTATTTCTTTAGGCAGTTCTCCAGTTTCCATTGTCCATCGCCATTGCTCCCACCTACCTTGATATTCATCATCTAATTTCAGTAGCTTTGATAATAGCCATCCATATTCAACAGTTGATTTGAGTACCATTGGTGTTATCTTTAATAAACATTTGCCAATGGCAGAGGCATTAGCCTCTTAAATCTTGACTTCTGGAATAGCTTCTACATTGACCATTGACAATAACTCAGGAATAACTATATTTGATTGTGATTTGTTATCTGGAGATTGAGTCAGTAGTTTAATTAACCATTTTTCAGTCTGCATCTGATCCTTTTTATTCCAGCTTACATTTAATCTTTGGGCTGGTTTAACAGGATGTAATGCTAAAACTACGAGTTGTATTTGGTTAGGAGTAACTGAGTATTGTCTAGCTGTAGTCCACAACTTTACCCGGTCTTGCCAGCTTAAATATGGATGGCGTATAGCCCATTCATAAAGCCTGGGAATACCTTGTTTAAATGCTATATTTGTTAATACTTGAATAAAGTGCTTATCGTCATTAATTACAAGAGGTGCGATAACTGGATTATCGACTAATAACTTTTTCCGAGATTGAAAAATTTCCGGTGCAAGTTCCTGTATTTGATCAACCCACTGAGCAATTTGAGGATAGGCATTTAATAAAGGTTCTATAGTCAGTCCTAAAAATAGTTGTTTCATCACCAAAGAGAAGTTATCTGCAACTATAGAGTCAAAGGCAGAGCGATTTGGATGATATTTTTGACTGGGGAATAGGACTTGTTGCTGTGTTTTAGTAATTTGTTGAATATCGGCAAGATTAATTACTGGCATGGTGGAGAGAATATAACATCTCTCCCATGCAGCGGTAAGCTGCAAATTAATTACTTCGATTAATCATGCTTCAATACAGATATACAGAGTATTGTGGGTTGCTGGAAGTAGAAAATTTAGTTACAAAGCTATGCAACAATCTGGTATTACTGTTGATAGCTGAAGACTGATGTAATTAGGCAAGATAGCCAGGGCAACCGTATGTTTAATAGGAGTAAGTTTTTTGATTGAGATTATTAGAGTTCGTGCTACACCGGAGCAAATTGAACAGATGCTACAAGAGTTAAAGTTTTATATTAAGGTAGCGGTGGATATTGAGCATCGGATTCTGGCTGGGGGAGGTGAAATGCATTTTTACTGTGAACAGGCGTTGCTAGAAGATGGTAGTAAGCAGAGTGATATTTGGGCTACTAGTTTTAGACCTGACACCCAACGGATAATCTATGAGTCTATGGTTAATCTGCGTCCCAGACAGAATCGTTCAATGGAAATTATCGACGTTAAGATTAGAGAACAGGTTGCCGCAATTATTATGGAGTTACTGGGATGAATAGTGGCTTAACTTATGAGCAAGAAACCTTTATGCAAGATAGTATTCCTGTTAGATTGGGAAAATTGGCAACTAATTTAGCACGGATAAGTCAACTTTTCAGTGACTCTACGCATGAGGATATGGTCAAAAGCCTGATTAGAGAGACTATGTATTTTCTTGAGTGGATAGCCCCAGATATAGATATTGACAATGCTTTTGAGTTAGCAAACTTAGGAAGGTTTCTCACACGCTGGCTGTTTAACTGGGAACAAGCTTGGAATAACACAGAAGCTAAAAACCAGATTATTCAAGAACTTGCTATTTGGTCAGACAGTGTTTTGCAAATGTCAAAATTACCTGCTGTACAACAATCCTAATTGATAATGACTCAATCCCAACCTCCATTACCACAACCCAAACTCGAAAGAGCTGGTATTACCTCTGACCAGTATTTTGAATTTACTCCAGAAAAGTTGGAACTTAGTAACGGATATTTGGGTTATGGTGGACAATACCAACTTGGGTTTCACTTGTCTGTTCTCACCAATATGGGATTGTTGACAGCAGCTCGACATACAAATTTGTCGTTGTGGCTAGAAGCACTCAAAAGTGTAGTTAGGGAAAAACTACCGACTGTCAACGCCCAACCAGAAGTAGCAGAAGCAATGCTCAATCGATTTAATCGGGCGATCGCAGACTTGGAGGCAGTGATTGAGTATCTGGAACAATAAAATCTGGAAGTTGAGCGATGTCTACGACGATGCTCGTGTCAAACATCAGGTGTAGCGATGGGCTACGTTTTGTCGGAGGCGATGGTCTCCGACCGACCGGAGGCGATCGCATCTAACAACAATAATCCCATTTGCTTCAATAAAGCAGTGTTACCATCAGGGCAACCATGTTGAATTAGGCACTTGGCACAGCCAGTATCGCAATTACAATCTCGTGCGATCGCTCTAGCAGCACTAGCAAGTTTTGGCAGATGTTTAAACACAGCCTCAGCCGCACCATTACCACCATCACTGGTATCATAGAAATAGCCTGTGTAGTTGTTATTTTCCCCTAACTCCTTCACTACTGTAAAATTCACCTGTTTTGGGTCAACTCTAGCCACCAGCTGCAACGCTCTCATAATTTGATGCCCAAAGCTATGGATAGCAATCAAGGGACTGGAATATTCCCATAACTGTTGATAGCCAGAGGGAATCGGTTCTCCACTGCGGGTTAAATTGGTTCTAGTTTCCAAGGCATTGTGCTGGAGGTATTCCCGCGCACTTGAGTTTATTGCTACTTTGACCATTGGTGCGGAAAATTGAGTACGGAAAGGCTGCTCAAACTTTTCTTCTGATAGGGTTTTCACAATTACAGCTTTGCGTGTGAGTTTGCTACAAAGCGGACAACGACGTTCTTTAGGTAGCGGTTCCTTGTAGTTAAGACACCGCTTGTTCAAACAAGTCTGCTCATAGATTTGGGTCATTAAACTGTAACCACTGGTAATGTGCTTAACCTCACCAAAACTAAGTTCCAGGGTTAAGTATTCCTTACAATCATCAACTTCACTGACTTGAGAAAACAGCAATGGTAACTTCACCGGATCTGTCAGCACTGTTAGGCTGCTGGTTTCTGATTCCGTAACTGCAACTGTAAACAGTGGGCTATCTGCTGTCTGTTTTAAAATTGCTTGCTTGCTGTTCAAGTCAAGGGAGATGCACTGATAAGTCAGCATTCGTCCATTGGCATCTTGTCGTTTGTAGATGGCTTGGGGATGGACTTCCCGGTGAGCAATATCTTCTGAGATTTCCTCTAGTTCTTCGCCAGATTCTGCATCTACTAGCTTGATGGTAGTTTGGGATAAGCCACCCCGAAAGTTAACATCTTTATGGGGATAGCCTTTTGCCCACAGTCCATTACGACCTTTATTTAGATGTCCTTGGGCTAACAGGAGTTTTGCTACCTCGTAAGCTGCCGTGCCAAAGTAGTGCTTGATTTTATTAGTAGGAATACCAGTTTCTGCGGCTGCACACATCAAATGTTTAGCAGCAAAGATGGGATATTCGTCATTAAAGAATACTTCCTCAGCTTCTGGCGATACCAGCATTTCTGGATGTTCTGCTACATAGCAGTCTATGGGATTGAGAGCATTGGGAAGCAGCACTGTCAGTCCTGGTTGTGAACGTCCGGCGCGGCCACTGCGTTGCTGGTATGCCATTTTGGAACCAGGCCAGCCACGCAAAATGCAACATTCTAACTCTGGTAGGTCAATTCCAGCTTCTAATGCTTCTGTGGCAATAATCCACTTGATTGTGCCAGACTGGAGTTGGTCAACTACTTCTGCCCGACGCTCAGAAGTTATGCCACTGTAGAAGGCGGCTACTTGGTTTGATTTGAGTAATTCTGTTAGTTCCCGCACGCTGCGACGGGAGTTACAAAAGGCGATACCTGACTTACCTTGATTGAGCAAAAATTGAATTATTCGAGCGGTATCACCAGTCAGATTGTAACTGGGCTGAGTGATAATTATTTGTCTAGATGGTGAAGCTGCTCCACTTTTGCGAATCCAAATCAGGGGTTTGGGGTTGAGTTTAGTGGGTTTCAAGCCAGAGATTTTCAGAGCCAGTTGTTTAGGATTTCCACAAGTGGCACTCAAGAAGATAAATTGCAGTTTCTTGGAGTCACCACCGTAATGATCTACTGCTAGTTTAATACGACGAATCAGCCAGGACATATTTGCGCCATAGCTGCCTGAGAGGGTGTGAGCTTCGTCAAGCAATATATAGCGCAATCGCTGATAAAAGTTTGCCCAATGCGCGGATTTCCAGGCTTGCTTGAGTTGAAAGTGGATTAATTCTGGTGTGACACCTAAAATATGCGGTTCACTCTTGAGGATTTGTTCTCGTTTTTCTGATTTGACATCTCCAGTGATCATTGCCAGTATAGGTCTGGATTGTGTTGGTATGGTAGAGAGTAGTTCAGAGATTTTGTGGAACTGGTCTAGCGCCAATGCTCGTAGTCCATAAAATGCTAATGCTCGATGTTCTTCATTGATACAACCTTCCAGAATGGCGGGGTATGTGCTGAGAGTTTTGCCACTGGCTGTGGGAGAGGTGAGGATTAAACTTTTACCTTGTCTAATTGCTTGTAAGGCTTGAAGTTGGTGAGAGTAAAGTTGGGTGATTCCTAATGAGTGAAGTGCTTTAATTAATTTATTTGGTAGGTCATTAGGGATATTTTTCAGATTGGGTTCTTTGGCGGGAATAGTTTGCTGCCAGAGTAAATCTTCACCTAGAAATTCAGCAATATCTGTTGGTTCAGTAGGATGGTTATTTGAGTTGGAATTTTCTGTAATGGGTGTACGAGGTGGTGTCCAAAAGCTTTGTAGCAGGGCATTATAGTTGGGCGTGTTCATGGCGGTGTTTTTCGCTCATTGCCCTAAAAAATCCCCCAGTGGGGGAGTGATATTAAATTAGAATAGGTAGTATTTTTTGTATAAAAATATTTAAATATAAATCTATCATTTTTGTAGAGCGAACTCAAACAGATACTTTAGTTATAATTTCGCTAAAATAACTGTTTTGTTAAACTAATTTTCATTCTAAAAGTTTAGCCCTTCTAGTTTTAGCTCTATCGGAGAAATAGATAATTTTTGCATATATCTATTACAAATTTCAACACCTTGAGTTGTTAGTTGATACAAATCACTAAATAGAGGTATATCCTTACCTAAAATTTTATTGTCATGGTCATCGAACACTTTAAAAATTTCCTCGCTTATCTGGTTTAAAATTGCATCTCTTTCCACAGTAGGTAGTTTTTCAATCTGTTCTGTAGTGAGACGACCTTGCTGCCAAACAAATTCATCTCCATGTTTTCTATATACTTTTGCTATGTCATCACCAATTGGTGAAGGAAATTGTCTGTGGTCAGTATGAGCAATAATTTTGTCTCTCAAATGTTTTAGTTTTTTTACTAAAGTATCCTCTGTTACAAATTTTTTATCTCGCTCTAGAATTTGATTATCAAGAGTTTCTGAGCATCCCCAATATCTATAATTAGATCCAATCATATTTAGAATTTTTAAAAGTCCCAGACTATCTTGATCATCATCATAAGCTCTCGTTAGTTTTAATACTCCGGTTTCATAGTGAGCCATGCGTGACAATAAAAAGAAGGGTGGATATTCTTCTAGGCGCTTGTTATTTTCATGGGTCATCCATTCATGAATTTTTAAGTGGAAATGTGATAAATATAAGCTTTCCCCAAGTGCTTGTATTTTTAATTCAAACTTTTCTCTAGTAATAGTCATGGGTTATCATCTGGTATTTTGTTTTTACGCGAGTCCCTTAGTTTGAGATGAATTCAAATTTCGAGAGAACAGACCAAACAACTCGTGCCGAAAAACCTCTAAATTGAGTTACGCATGGAAAAACAGCAGGAAGATGACCTCTAGGTGCATTTAAACTAAAAATTATTTCTTCCTTCGATATCCATTTAAAATTATCCCACTCATCATAATATCCCCATTCCACACAATCACCAAATTCATGCCAATCTTCTTGCACATTTTGCCAAATACTCTTTTGAAGACTAAAGCCAAAACGTCCTTTGCTGTAAGTAACCCAAAGTTTGTCAATAATGTAAAGGTCTCTACAGAGTAAAAAATCAATATCTTTTACTTGAAAATCCCCCTGTTGACTTCGATTAGCTAGCTTCAGCATGACCCTTCTTGTTTCATGATTGGCTTCTCTCCATTTTTCTGCTGCTAGTAAACGTCTCAGTCTTTGATATATTCCCAAATTTTCCAGTCTTGTTAGTGGTTCTACTTTTTCTGCCTCAAATTTCGAGAGAACAGATAAAACCAGCCGAGATGAAAAACCTCGTTCTTCAGTTACGTATGGAAAAACAGCAGGCAGATGACCTTTTGGTGTACTTAAACTGAAAGTTAGTTCATCCTTGGATATCCATTTAAACCTCTTCCTTAGATCATAGTTATACTCACCCCATCCCACAGAAGCACTAAATTTGTGCCAATCTTTCCCCATTTTGTGCCAAACGTCACTCTGTACACTAAAACCAAAATGTCCATCGGTATAATTACTCCAAAGCCTATCTATAGTGTCAAGGTCTTGGTTGGGAAATTGTTCAATATCTTCTTCTCGAAAAAAGCCTTCTTGACTTCGCCCAGCTACCTTGAGCATAACTATCCTAGTTTCTTCGTTAGCTTCTCTCCATTTACTATCTGCTAATAAATGTTGCAGGTTTTCATATTTTATTTGCGTTTCTTCTACTCCCTGTTTAAATTTAGAAAGAAGGGACAAAACCAGATTTGAAGAAAAATCCTCTGATTCCTTTCCACAAGGGAATACAACAGGAAGATGACCATATTCTGCATTCAAACTGAATTGTATTTCATGTTCTGCTCTCCACCCGCTATTATCAAACCTCCTCCACCCCACATCCCTACCAAATTCCTGCCAATCTTCATTCCGAGAAGGATGCAAAAAGCTACCATACCAGATGGTTTTCTGTGCGCTAAAGCCAAAACGTCCTTTGCTGTAAGTAACCCAAAATCTATCAATATTGTAAAGGTCTTGAAAGGTGAAATTTTCAATATCTTCTGTTGTCAAAAAACTCTGTTCACTTGTGCTAGCAATTTTTAGCATGAGAATCGTAGTTTCTTGATTTGCCTGTCTCCATTTTCCAGATGCTAATAAATATTTTATCTCTTCATGTTTTTCTAAAATTTCTTTCTCTGTCTTGTTTTCTTCAGTTTCATGGGTAATTGAGCATAAAAAAATTGCTGCACTCCAACCTTGACCAGCTACTTTTACTGGCAGATGTCCTACTGGTGCGTTTAGAGAGAAGTTAAGGTAAGAGGATAGTAAACAGCCATTAATGACACGCCAGCCTACAGTCTCACAAAAACGGGCATAAATTTTATTACTCTCAAATTCACCTAATTTACTATATTCTTCTTGCCAAATACGCTTTTGAACACTGAAACCAAAACGCCCATTACTATATTCGTTCCAAAGTTGGTCAATAAAATTAAATTCTGTAGCAGGAACAGTTTTTGCATATTCTGAACTCATTTCATATTTTTGTCCAGATAATTTAAAAATGAGATTTGCTGTTTCATCATCGGCTTCTTCCCATTTGCCTGCTGCAAGTAAATAACGTAGTTTTTTATAAATATCTGTATCATCTATGGTTTTTAAAATACGTGCATAGTAGTCATCAGGAACAATAATTAACTCCTCTTTTAATTGGTAGAGAACTTGGTTAGTTTGTTCCACTGCTGTTTGAAATCTATTTAAAGCATCTGCTGTTGATTCTCTATCAATCTCCCACATTAAGGAAATGAGATTTTGTTGCAATCGCACTGCCAAACGCAAACAGTCTTTTTCAACTTCATTTAATGCGTGTTGACGAGTTAAATCATTAATCTGCCTTTTGCTTTCATCAGCAAATTCATAATATTTCTTCTCTAAATTGGCGTATTTGTCCGTTAATTCATTTGCAACTTGTCTGTGATGCTTGGCTGCTTGTCTATCCTTTTCGCCAGCAGCATGAGCAGTAAAAGCACCTGCAACAGCACCAACCGCCGCCCCTAAAGCACCGAACAGAAGAGGAATTATAAAAATCATATAATTTTTGACTAATTATCTAGGAATGAGGAGGAAGGCAAGGAAGTTGAGAATCAGTCAACAACTTACTATCTGCTGATGTGAGTCCTAAAGATTGAGCAATAGCCACTGATTCACGTAATCGTTGCATAGCCCCTTCTACTCCAGATGCAATTGGACGATTTCTAATTTCTTGATTAATGGCTTCGGCTTCGGCCAAAAATTCTAGATTTTTCTGATGTTCATAAATTAGTTCATTTTCAATTGCTTGCAAATTCGCTAGTTCTAGCTGAGTTAAAGACTCGTAATATACTCTTACATCCTGTTTATGGTCATCAAGGATTTTGAAAAACTCGTAAACCATACCCGCAGCACCAACAACAGCTAATGCAGGTGCTACTGTGGTTAATGCGATCGCAATTGGTGGACAAGCTGCTACTACTGCTGTAGTTGCAAATGCCGTTGCACCCCCAACTGCACCACCCATGACGGTATCTTTTAATGTTGCTGTAGTCGCTTCCTGTGCAGAAATTTCGCCTCGGACTACACGCAGTGCATTAGCTAGAAGCGAAAAAGGTGCGGCTGTCACTGCACCAACAGCAGCCCCCAAAGGTGCAGCTTGAAAACCTGCTTTAACAGCACCTGCCAGGTTGTCAAACTGCAATTTGGCATTCAGTCTCATTTGTTCCTGCCAACTCATGGTTTTATCACCACGAGTGATGTTGTCTTTGGCATTCTCCCATTTGATATTGTTGGGGTTATTAGACCCTCCTTTGCTGTGGGGTTTGATATGACTAGCGTGTTTATCAGATAGATATTGTTCGGCATTACTAGCCGCAGATTTGCCGTCAACACCTGCGCGTTGAGATGGGGGAATTTTCTCTAACATTTCTTGGGCTTGCACCCTGCTTCTTGTCGGTTCACCAGGTCGAATCCCACCTTTATATAATCTACGCGCCGCACTTAAAGGTAAATCCTGTAAATTAGCGTGGTGAATGTTGGTTGTAGCAGCAGCGTTGACAGCAGAATTAGGGTGGGAATCGTCAGACATGAGTGATTACCTTTCGTATCTAGTTTATTCTTTGAAATTTGCTAATACGCTTCCATCCAATTTGACAGAAGCGTTTAGTAACATAAATTATACTCAAGACTGAAAGTTTCTACTAATACTGAGAATTGTTGGCAGTAAATTTTTACCTGACGCTCGATTACTTGAAGAGGTTGCGCTATCAACACCTTTCTTGATAGACATCTCTAAATCCAGCACCATAATCACTGCTTTAGCTAAAGCGTTAATGCTTGTATTTGCTACCTCCTGACGCAAGTAGTAAATGCGATTAGGATTGCTGATACTGCACAGTTGAGCTAATTCACTATCTTTCTTAACCCCAGAAACGATCGCAGACTTAACCCATAGCCAAGTTCTAAACTGCGTTAGGAGAGTAGCAATAATCACCATTAATGGTTCCGAGCGTGACAGTAAATCATCCAGCAGGTGCAAAACTTGATTGCTTTCTCCTTGGCGAATAGCAGATGCCAGTTGTAGGCTATTCTGAGTTTGACATGGCACTAACTCTTTTACTTCTGCAAACTCTAGTTTTCTGCCACTACCATAGATATACAGTTTGCGTAACTCTGTGGCTGCACGGGTCATGTCGTTACCAATTGCTTCTGCTAGATATTCCACTGTATCTTTTGACAGCACCAGCTTGATTTTTTTAGCTTGCGTACTGATCGCCTTCTCAATTAAATCAGCACGCCAAGGTGGTATCAATAGAAACTCAAACAACTTGGCATACTTGACAAGATGTTTGTAAATCTTCAGCCGCTTATCTACATTGGTGGCGACAAACACCAGAATTGTGAATTCAGGCACTTGAACAAGCTGCTGCAAAGTTTCTAACTCAGTATCACTCCACTGCTTGAGGTGGCAATTTTCCACAATCACCAGTTTTTTACCACCAGTCAGGGAACGAGTGCGAGCTACGCTAATAGCTCGGTCAAGGCGATCGGCTGGAAATCGGTGATAGCAAAGTGTGAGCCATTGAGCATCAATCTCTGCTTTGTATTGATTTAGCTGTTCCTGGATGGCGTGTTGGTCGTCACCTGTCAGCAAGACAATCATGCTTTTACCCTCCCATTACTGCTCTTGTTGGCAGTTTTAATTAACACAGTCATTGGTTGTTGACTTTGGGTAGCTCGTTGCAGCATTTTAGCGATCGCTTCTTTATTACTCTCAAACTTATTCAGGTAAGCTGGTGTAACCTCTAAAATTGCCTTGTCACCTTCCAATTTAACGAGATGAGCATGAGCCAACAGCTTTTGATTGCTAGGTTTAGCTATATCCATCACAGAAAGCCAAATTTGAGTTAGATTAGTAGTCTGGGCTGCAACTGTTGGTAACAATTTGTCATCTACAGGTTTAGCTGTCACCTTATTTGTGGTGTATACTCCAACTGTTGGTAGCAGCTTGCCGTCATGCACAGGTTTAGCAGTTAGCGTCTTGGTTGCACTGACAGGCAATAAACTGGGTATCAGGTTCAGTAAGCAAACTTCTAGCCACACAGCAGCATTTACTGTGTACCGCAGATAGTTTTCTGCTTTTTGTAACTCTGCTAGAGACAAGTTAAGCGTCTCGAAATTCCAGTGATTTGCTAAAACTTTGAGTTGAGCATAGCTAACACAACCAGTTAGCAGGGATTGCTCTTTGGGTGCAGACTTGATAACCAGTAAATCTCGGTATGTTTGCAGTAAGTTGGAGAGAATCAATTTGGGCGTTTTACCAGAATCTACTAAAACTCTTGCTACTTGCAGCAAGTTAAAGGTGTTGTTGGTGGATATTGCCTGTAAAATTGACATTAATTCTGTTTCTGTCACACCACCAGCGATTTCCATGACATGATTGGCAGTGATATCTTCATCTAAAAGACTCACCTGACCCAGTAATTGCAGTGCATCTCTGAGTCCACCATCGCTGAGTCGAGCGATCGCTGTTAGTGCCTGATCATCAATAGAGATAGATTCTGCATCTGCTACAATACCGAGGTGCTGCACAATTGCCTGAACAGATAAAGTGCGGAAATTAAACACCTGACAACGGCTGACAATGGTAGGTAATACCTTGTGCAATTCTGTTGTGCAGAGAATGAAAACAACATGAGTTGGCGGTTCTTCAATACACTTAAGTAAGGCATTGAAGGCGTTACCGGTTAGACAATGGCACTCATCGAGAATAAAAATTCGGTAACGTCCTGCAACAGGTGCTAAGGTACTGCGCTCAATTAAAGCACGGGCATCATCTACACCATTATTAGAAGCAGCATCAATTTCACTAACATCTAGGCTATTACTGGTTTCAATTGAACGGCAGGATTGACAAATACCACAAGGTTGGTCAGTTGGTTTTTTAGTGTTAAGGCAGTTGAGGGATTTAGCAAATATCCGAGCAGTTGAAGTTTTACCTGTGCCTCTAGAACCTGTGAATAAATAAGCTGGTGCAATTTGCAGGTGTTTGATAGCATTAGTCAGAGTAGTTTTGATGTAGGGCTGTCCAACTAATTCGGCTATTGTCTGGGGTCGATATTTTTGATGTAGGGCGACTGTAGACATAGGATACATTAACCTTAATTTGTCGCCCTTACCCCTGTTAAGGGGGTGTGGGTGTAATTTTGACTCAAAACTAGGCTGATTTGCTCAACCGTTCCCAGCAGGATTTACCGATACTAGAAGTTGAGTACGCCTAATTATTTAAACGTTGAAACAGGTGGAGAAGTTTATGAAATTTACAACCGAGCTATAGCCATTTTAGAATTCATATCCTTGGCGCATAAAACGCTAATTTTATCTTTTTCACCTGCCTCATTAAGCAGTAGCGAATTCTGTTAAACCTCGTTTACTGGGATGATGGAAACCCAAAACAATATCGGCTTGGGGTATTCCAGCTGATAGCAAATCATCAACAACGCATAAATTAGTTGCATCTTCTTCCACCCAAACTTTGCCGTTTTTAATGCAGAGATAGATGATAAGATACTGGATCTGCTTTTTGTCATCCCAGCCGAACCGAAACCAAAGATATTGATCTCTTGTTTCATCAAAAGCCAAGCGATCGCTTACTTCAACTCCCGTATCTTTTATAACTTGAGTATTAGTAGTTTCGTAATACTCACTCAATATTTTCTTGATAGCATTGCGGTATTGCTCTAGCTTATCCATTGCCGAATTTCCTCCTTTTGCGTATTTACAACTATTAACAGCAGGTTATTTTCATTGATGACTGCTTGTACAGATTTACGTTGAAAAAAGTTCTCATAGACAACATCATCAACAGCTAAATAAAGCTTATATTCTGGCTCCGTAAGTTGAATTAGTTTCCGATAGACTATGTATTGTCCCAGGGCATTATGAAAATCATACATCAGCGATTTGCCCACAAAGCTCTTGATTTCTACAACAATCTTCTGTCCTTGGCGTTCTGCGGCGATTGGTTTTTCTGCTGCTAGGTCGGCGTAGAGTTCAGCATCCTCATATTTGATAAAGTAAGGATCATCTGTGATAGTCCAACCGTCTTTTATCAATGCGTTCTTGACTTCATTATGGTATATGTCTTTTGCTGGCATGGCGGAACTATTGAATAATACTCTGATTGTAAAGTGTTTACCATATTGGGTAACGATTAGATTCTAAAACATACTTTTCTCTCTTTCTTGCACCCTGCTTTGCTTCCTTTTTTCTTGATAAAACTGGATAAATTTGGCATTTTGGCGGTAGATATCCGACTATTTGCCGCCAAAATGCACAGTTTCTATTTGTTAAAATCGAGAATTTTCGTTCATATTGTCAGTTTTGTCCAGAGTTCCTCAAATCCCGTCTAAAATAAACACCACTCGTATCCAAAACACTCTACAAAACTTCAAGATTTCTATTAACATTTATTAAACATTTAGAGTGTACAGTGGCAGTAAGAATTGACGCATTTCCATTTGGAGTTCTGGATTTGGTCTATCTCCATAAGGAACCAACATGGCAGGATGATCTGATTGTTGCAAGTGCATTTTGATAGCGGAACTAGGAATTGCTTTGGCTGCTTCTACTAAATACTTGAGGTTAAACTGGATATTCAATGACATTTCTGATGGTAGATGAGCAGCAATAACCTGATCGCCTTTGCCAAACTCCCGTTCAATTGATAATCGTAACTGCTGCAAAGCTCCATCAAACTGTAAGTAAATACCCTTCTCTTTTTTATCTGTTAACACAGCTAACCGTTCCAGTGCTTTGACTAAGAATGCTTTTTCTAGGATTACTTCTCGGTCAAAGCTAAATCTTGCCAATAGCTGTTCGCAGTCAGGGTAAGTTCCTTCCAGACATTGACATCTGAGGATAATATCTTGCCAAGCAAAACCCAAGCGATTACTTTGGGCATCATACAACAAATTAATGAATTCGACAGAATCATCCAAGTTACGCGCTAGTTCTTTGAGGACTCTACCAGGAATAGTAAATTGTATCTCTTCAGATTCTACTTGTTTACGGGGTTTTCTACCAATTCCTTGAGTTGAAAGTTCAGTGGTTGCGACTCGATGCCCATCAGTACCAATAAACTTTAACTTCTCCTGTGTAATTTGGATATGAACTCCGGTCAAGATATATTTATTTTCATCAGTGCTTACAGCATAAATTACACCTTTCAAACCATCTTTGAAAACTGTTGTTGGCAAAGGAATGGGAGTAGCATCAATTGTAGAATTAGGTGGAAATTCTTCAGCACTAATGCCTCTAATTTCATATTTTCCATCAGTATCAGATAAACTGAGAGAGCAGATTTTTGTTTGCTTATCCTCATCAATCAGCTGTAGAATCTGAGTCTGACTACTGAGGCTAATATTACCATTAGGGCAATGCTTAACTATTTCAAATAGCATTTCTACTGGCACAGTAATTTCACCTTTGAGCAACACCTGGGCTTCAAAACTTGCCTGAATTGTTAATGCTAAATCAGTAACAGTTAAATGTATCTGTTGTGTTTCGATATCTGCAATGATTAGAGCATTAGCAAGAATCGGATGGGTAGGTTTAGCTGGGGTAGCACAACTAACTAGAGAGAGCGCATCGTGAAATTTAGTTTGTGAGCAGATTACCTCCATTCCTGATTCTATAAGTGGTTGAGAGTTTAACTCTGATTTGACAGAACGTTTATTAGTACGCTTATTTGAGATAGGCTCAGTTGAAGTATCAGCATCTAGAGATGTACGTTTTTTCTTTTTACCTGTAGATATTTCTGGGATATTTGCTGATACTTCATTTTCGGCTTTAGGAGTAGCTACACTTGTTTGTTTTGTCTGATTGGCAGGCTTTACCCTTTGTTTCGATGCTGTTTGAGCCATGATAATTTATTTCTGGTTACGTCATTGTTAGAAAGGTGACTGCGATAGCAGAAAATAAAGGATGTGAAGTTTTGAATCAGATGCTTTTACTCTGTGAGACATACAGAAGTTTACTGATATATCCCATTTAACCGCTCTCAGGTAAGCCTTTATTCTAATCGTAGCTTTCGGAGTATCAGGCTCCGCTCCTGAATTATTTCTACAAATGCCTCCAAAAGTTCTTTCCAATGCTTTTTAAACTGATAACTTTGCTGTTATTAGCAGATTCTTCTGTAGTGTTATCACCCAGCATAGAATCAGTTTCCAGCAAAGAGTTCAGCAGTGATAGTTGATGTTCAACATCTGCCACATCGCGGTATATTCGAGACGGGTCTATTTTCATTCCTAAAGGTGTAGGAACAATTTTTAAATATTGGTTTAATATCTCTAGATAATTTCTATTGGCAAATTGTCTTTGTGCTACATAAGGGCGCAAAATCTCCAGTAATTGGATAGCTCTTTTGATTTCTAGAGAATCAGAAGTACTATCAATTTGAGGTTGGCTTTCTCGGTAGCCTTTCATTTTCTTTTCAGCCACGAGATTGTGGAATTTAGAAACTGCTTGTTGATAATTACCGAAAGAGTGAACTTTTTGCTGAGATTTGTAGCCGACCCTACCCCACTCAACAGTTAGATTACCTTGCTCAACTTTTGCACTCCAGAATTTGTTACTGTTCTGAGCCGCATTTACAAATATTAAGTAAACTTCCATATTTTTGACATATTTTAGAGTAAAGTATTGCCATGTCAAATGAATATCTCAACAACAGATGTTCATTTGACAAAAGCTTCAAATCATTACTAATTTGGGAATACTTAATTAGTACGGAACCTAGAAGTGCGAAGACCTTTCTTAGAAACCTGAACAGGACTGGAAGCTGGTCGCGCAATCTTTGACCAAGACTGCATCCGCTCAACAGCAGCAGCATCTTGAACAGCTAAAGGGGTGATGTTTTGTTGGCAATTTTCTAAATCAGCCAGTGTGACCTGCTGAGGTCTTCCCTCATCGAAAGCAAGTAGAGCTGCTTCTGATGCCAGGGTTTCCAACTCAGCACCACTAAACTTGTCGGTGCTAGCAGCGATCGCCTCTAAATATTCCTGCGGAACTTCTATACCAAAGCGTTCTAAGTGAATCTTGAGAATCTGGCAACGTTCCAACTCAGTAGGCAGGTCAACGAAGAAATTTTCATCAAACCGCCCTTTCCTTTTGAACTCAATAGGCAGCGCTGTTGGATCATTACAAGTTGCCACCACAAACACCCCCGCCGTACATTCAGACATGAAAGTGAGGATATTTCCCAGAATCCTTTGTGAGACTCCAGAGGTATCGCCATTAGCTGAAAGTGCTTTCTCGACCTCATCAATCCACAAGATACAGGGTGCGATCGCTTCAGCAGTCTTGAGTGCGCGGCGGACATTGCCCTCAGATTCTCCCACCAGGCTACCAAGCATTGATGCAATGTCTAATTGCAGCAGTGGAAGATTGAGTATGGTTGCAATGTTTTTCGCCACTATCGATTTACCTGTTCCTGGTGGCCCCGCCAATAGCACCCCTTTAGGTTGGGGTAGATTTAGCGATCGCGCTTCTTGGGAAAATAACCGGCTGCGGCGTTGCAACCAATCCCGCAATAAATCCAAACCACCAAAGGGTATGGTCGCCAATTTACCCAATTCAATACCCATCTGAGACAGTAGGCGGGTTTTGTATTCCACAACCAAAGGGATAGCCGTAGCATCAATTACTATACCTTTAGAAGTTAATCGCTCCTTGACAGTCAGCCGCAGAAAGTCGCTAATTTCCTCCAAGGTTAGCCCTAATGCTGCTCTTGCTAAGGTTTCTTTATTTTCAGTGGTTAGAGATACGGTAAAAGTTACCTCTTGCTCACTGGCAGATTCTTGCAAATATAGCAAATATGATTCTAAGTGGTCTTGAATTTGCTCAATGCTGGGTAAAGGAACTTCACAGCAAGGAATTAGTCTCAGCAGGGATTCGTGCAGTTGAATGCTTTGACCTAAAAACACAATTCGCTTTTCAGTCGGTTTGAGGCGATGGTACAAGTTTTTTACTCTGGTGAGGATTTCCCAACTCAATTGCAGAGAGTTTTTACCAACAAAAGGGTGAACATCTCCCAGGATAAAAACCCCATTACCGCCGAAATGGTTGATGTACTCGAACACATATATTAAAGGATCTATGTTATGAGGCTTTTTATAAGTTTCGACTGACTTGAACACCAGTCCACCGTCGTCAGCAATCAGACATTGCTCCAAGCCGGAAACTCCCAAATTCCAGAAGTACACAGGACTGTTAAGTTTGTCCATCACTTCAGTAGTTAACCACTGAATGATAGTGGCTTCTTCGGGGGACAGAACATCTATTGCCACGATGGGTATTTGAGAATCAATAGTGGTAATCAGGTTTGATAATTTCATTGTTGCGAATTTTGATCGGGTACGGGAGAAAGTTTTTCGTGAGTGGTAACAAGATGTACGATTACTTCGTAAACTTCGGCATCGCTGTTAAACACTTCAGCAACTCCAGAAGAGTTTGGATGAGCAATGGCGGAAATTAGGGCATTGACTAAAGCGCACAGTCCCTCCGCATTTCCTTTGATAATTACTGGTTCCCGCGCTCCTTTTGAGGGGTAAATATGGAGCATCGGATAATCTTCAGGTAGTTCACTCATAGAAAAATTGTGCAGGGGGATTTTCCTCGTTCCCCCATCGAATGTTTATTGGTGCAGTCGTTGTTGATGAGTAATGATGCTACGAAGCTGTTGTTGAGATTCTGGTTTGTAAGTGCGATCGCCTTGCACTATACCCAAAGCTTCCTCAAAGGGTTGGGTTGCTTCTAGGCACGACAATCCCTCAAATCCCTCGGCTTCTATTTTCACTTCGCCTGTAACAGTGTCAAAATGTATCAAGATTGCCCGTTCCATAAATTACCTCCGAACTTGTTGAGTTTGCTGGTGTGCTGAAAATGCAAGGCGCAGAGTATGTACCTGACCGTTGGTTTCTTCTGTGATGGTGCATTCTCCCAGATGTTCTTGTAACTGGGCTGCTTTAGCGCGAACCATCTCCTGTCCGTAGGCTTGTATTAGGGTGTGCGAAAAGAAGTCTTCTCCTAGTCGGGGTACAGTTTCATAGGCATCATGGATAAGTTGATACACCCCTGCCTCCTGATCCCACCTAAACCCGATATCTGCGCGGACACTTAAACTACGGCCAGGGACAACAATCTCAGCACTTTGTCCTTGGGAGTCGTTGTAATAACCTCTCAGCGATTGTGGTTTTTCATAAACTTGGACAGTAAGCTGCAAATCTTGTAGAGCTTGTACTAAACATTCACGGTTAGTTAGTTTTGTAGTGACAGTTGAAAAGTGCGACATTTCCTACCTCTAAATACTGTGGACTGGTAAATTAATGCGAACAGTGGTGATAGACAAGGAAGCAAAAAGTTCCTTCCCCTCTTAGTTCCGTAGCAAGCTTGGGAAGTGTGGGCGCATTGTCTTCCTCTACAACGCCACTTGACGGCAGTTGCTCCTCCACACCTCGTTTTCGATCAAGGACGATACAGATACATTCTTGATTGTTTTTTCTAGCGAAGTTTGAGGGACATCGCTGTAGCTCTGGTTAAGCCCATACCCTCATCACTTGCTAATCGTTGGAGATGGCGTTGTTCATCCAGAAGCTTGGAGCAAATTTCATCCATTTTTTCCTGCAACTGAGAACGCCCTTGTGAATCCAGCTTTTTGGAATCCACAGAAGCGTTTTCGAGAACATTTTCTAGATGAGCCATCATTTGTTCAAGACTGCTACCTGCTTCAAAACTGGCGTTAGCCAAAAGCATTTGGACTTTCTTGAAATGGCGTTCCATCTTCTTCTTAAAGTTGACTGGCTTGCGTCCTGGTTCCCAATTACTCAAATCTTCGAGCAACTGAGCTGCTAGTTGTTCTCCTCCTGCGATCGCTGATTCCCTCAGTGTTTGTTCTAAATTTCTGTCATACTGTTCGATAAACCGACTTATTTGCCCTAAGCATTCAGCTTGTTTCTCTGACAGTTGTTCACTGATGGCGGGAATAATGACAGGACGACCAATTACTACTTGTAAATAGTCCTCTAGTTCCTCTAAACAGGGAAAAGCTTTGGCTAAGTTCTGCTTAACTTCTTGTTGTTGTTCTACAGATAACTGCCAAGCATTGAGTGAGAGAAATTTGTCAATACGTTCTTGATAGTCTGTGTACCCCTTTTCATACTCTTCTTTCAGTTGAGTGCGTAAAACAGGTGCAAGATTATCTCGAATTCCGATTAGTTGATTCCAGACCAAGGGCGCTAAGTCTATAGAACAAATCCAATCACCATTGTCATAATTCATCCATTCTTGGACTGAAGCAATTTCTTGCCTTAATTGGTTTGCTGCTTCGTCTAAAGCTTTGAAAACTTTGATGCCCTTTAAACCAACTTCTGAGGTTGTAACCTTCACTAAGTCAGATTCTTGTTCATCTTGAGAATATTTGAGAACATCTGTCCATTTGGGAGCATTACTCTTGGTTGTCTTCTTTAACTGAATCTTGAAACGGATGCGAGTTTTATTCAAATTAGAGAGATTATATCTTTCAACAACAGCGTCTTTTAGAAAGGTTGCGCTTGAATTTGTAATCACTGATTGTACCACATTTACTAGGAATAATAATGTTTTTTACCTCAGTAAAATAAAGCGTCAGCTTTACCTTTTCGCCACTAAGTTTGGCTATAACTTTATTCACGCAAATCATTTAAATGGTTACTAAATATAGATAAAGTTGATTGTATGTTAAAAACAATGTGAAACTAAAAAGCTGCTAAGATCAGATTAGTAGCAGAAATATTGTAAAAAAAAAGACAGTCTTTATATAGTTAGTAAGCAGTTCTTAAAGTGAGCAAACGTTTCATAAGACATTATCTATTTCCTAATCTAGCAATCATAAGCTAATCGTCGTTTTTTCTCCAGATTTATTCGCTTTTAGTAAGGGCTGAAACCCTGCTTTCATGCAACTTAAATTTTCATTAGCTTATTTTATTTGTGAAAATTACAAGGCACAGAACCCCGACTTCTCTAATAAATCGGGGTTCTCATTGTTCACGAATGATCAATCGCAATTGTGTGTCAAGATTGCTATACACAATTATCACCGGATAACTAATATCCGTTGTCTAGCCCGTGAGCTAGAAACATAGTACAAACGATTAAACTCTCTAATCTTTGCCAGGACTGCCTTACTGTCATCTCCTCGTTCTGGATAAAGTCGCTTACTCAAATCTTTACCATCAATACCCGCTTCTAAGAAAGTGCTACCTTGGCTATTGTGAACAGTTAATGCAAAGCAGTTTCTGATGTTGGCAAACTGCTCTGAATGTTTGTAGTACTGCTTCCACAGAAAGGGATTACGCTTGGCACTTTTGAGTAAGCGTTTGGTTTCTTGGTCAAATTGTTTTTGCTCATCTTCATGCAAAACATAGATTTGACGCACAATCCCCTCATCTGTCTCTACCTTTAATCTCCAAGTATCATAGTTGTTATAACGATCGCCAAAAACATCTAAAACAGTAAACTCTGTAGATGTAGCAAGAATCGTAGTTTTACCATCAGGAGCCATCACAGGATCTCTGGTGATTAATCTTTCTCCAGGAATAAAGCGATTGATATTTTCACCATATAAATGTGTGCGAATCTGCTGATTGTAAAAGTCAACTTGAGTATTAGTCCAGGACAAAATTCGGAAACAATCTGGGTTTTGAGCAAATTCTCTCTTCATTTTTTTGCAGGCATAACGCAGCAAAGTTTGACGTTTAACCATCAGCGCCCCATTACTTTTATCAGGCAGATATTTGGCATAAGGCTCAAAAGGAAGCTTACTCTTGGTGACTGCATAGCGAGAAGCAGTGACAAACTCTAACAAAGGGCTACCAGTTCCCTGACGCACAACTTGAGTCAATACTGCTTTATCTGGCACTTGAAAACTAGGGGATTTTCCTTCATTAACTGGATTTAACTGTGCTGGGTCGCCCATGAGAATAATTTTGATTTTTGTCCAGGTGGATGATTGGTTAGCAACATCCTCAATCCAGCGCCAGAGTTGTTTGCCAATCATGGAACATTCATCAATAAAGACAACATCAAATAGATTGATGTAAGAAGGCCCAGTTTGGTCAAGTACTTTCTCTTTACCTCTAGTTACCATACCTAGTCCCAACAACTGGTGAATGGTGAAGAATTCTACGCCAGTTACGCCATTTTCTGCCGCCATGCGTTGCAGCACACCTACAGCTTTATTAGTGGGTGCAGTCAGTACAACTCGCTTACCCGTAGCGACAAGAACTTTAACTAGTTGGAAAACAATAGTTGACTTGCCGGTTCCAGCATAGCCAACCAGCAGAAATAAAGCTGCTATCACAGTTGGCTGTATAAATGTCCACATTGCATCTAAAGCTTTTTGCTGCTGCTGGGTTAGTTGAAATGGAAAAGAACCTGTTGCAGCGAAAGTAGGAAGTGTTTGGATCATCATCGCTTCGCTAATTCTATTAATTGATCCACTCAATGCAGCGATAGCTGTTGGTTTTGCTTCTCCGAAAAACAACACTCCTTCTGGTTTGAGGAATATATGTTTCTATATCCATTCGGCATCATCAGAAATCAATATATTAAAAGTTTTGGTGTTGCTGAATCATGGGATAATTCCGGACAATTTGGAACAAATTTTCAATGGTTTAAACCGCCAATTAATGCCGCATTTATGCAACGCCAAAGTTTTTTAAGATTCAGATGATTTAGTTAAATCTGAAATTGCACATATATATTTTTCCATGAAGGTAAACATCTTCAATCTTAAAATTATTGCTACTCGGAAATCCTACTTGAATTCTTGTCATTACAAATTTTCGCGCATGTCACCATACATTAGACCTAATTACGCATTACTACGTATTTAAATATACCAAAATTTTATTACACTGAAAATAGTTTTTAGTGTAGGCCTGGCCTGCCGTAGACATCGCTCGTTTTTTATCCGGCCTTACAAAATCCCATCCCGTTGCTCCCATCTCTATGTTATTTATCAAACAAAAATACCTGCCCTACAGGATTGCATTTTTCAGTGTGGGAGTAACCTTGCTAGTAAAGCTGGGACTAGAGCATCTAACCGGAATTACAAATTCTTTCAGCTTGTGGCTGATTGCGATCGCTATAAGTACTTGGTACGGTAGTATCATTTCAGGATTGACATCAGTGTTTTTGGCTGCTTTAGCTAGTCATTACTTTTTTACAAACCCATCTTCTACTCTCGATAGTCTGGAATTTGTATTATTTGTTATCGAGGGTCTATTAATCAGTGCGCTAACTGCTAACTTCCAGTCAAGTAAACAGCAGTCAGATACTGATAAAACAGAAGCCCAAATCAATCTAAAAGATTTATTACAGAGTCAGCGTTCACTTCGCCAAGGTGAAGAACTATACCGAACATTAACCCAAAATCTACCCAATGGAGTAGTTTTTCTCTTTGATCGAGATATGCGCTTTATGGGTGCTGAGGGTACAGAACTGCAAATCTTTGGTTTACCAAAAGAAGAGTTCCAAGGTAAAACGCTGCACGAAACTGTTCTCCCTGAGACTTACGATCTGATAGAACCAGCTTACCGTAGTACCTTACAGGGTACTCCAATGTGTATTGAAATCCCTTATAACAATCAAGTTTATCTAGTACAAACTTTTCCAGTTAAAGATGAAAATAGCAAAATTCTGACTGGCTTGGCAATCTTCCAAAACGTCACGAACCGCAAACAAGCAGAAGCAAAAATTATCAAGTTAAACCAAGCTTTAAATCGACGAGTTAAAGAACTACAAACTTTGTTAGAGGTGATTCCAACTGGCATTGGCATTGCAGAAGATCCAGAATGCCGAACTATTAAAGTTAATCCGGCTCTTGCTAAACTGCTTGGCATACCTGTTGACGCAAATGCCTCTCTCAGCGCTCCTAATGATGAACGTCCAACTAACTTTAAAGTTTACCAGGATGGTAGAGAACTAGCTCCAGAAGAACTGGCTATGCAATATGCTACCACTCATGGTGTGGAAATACTGGATTCTGAGATTGAGGTGGTTCGTAATGATGGTGTGAGAATTAATCTGTCGCAGTATGCTGCCCCTTTATTTGATGAAGATGGAAAAGTGCGGGGGTGTGTAAGTATATTTCTAGATATTACCCAGCGCAACCAAGCAGAAAGAAAATTGCAAGCTGCTAGAGATCAGTTGCAGACTGTACTGGAGGCTGTACCTGGAATTGTATCTTGGGTCAGTTCCGATTTGTGCTATCTAGGTGTCAACAAGCACTTAGCTAATAGTTTTAATTTGCCTCCTGAAGCTTTTGTTGGTCAGGATATTGGTTTTTTAGCTAGTGGTAATGGGTTTCGTGAGTTCGTACAAAATTTCTTTGCTGGAAATCAATCTGAAGCATTATATGAGTTGAAATCCATAAGCGCAGATCGTAGCTATTTAATTGTGGCTCAAAAATATGACCAGAACAAAGCCGCATTTTTAATCGGCATTGATATCACTGAACAAAAGCGTGTAGAGGAAGAACTGAGACAAAAGACTGAGGAACTGGCAGAAATAAATCGAGTAAAGGATGAATTCGTCGCTGTCTTGTCTCATGAGTTACGTACTCCCATGCATAATCTTCACGGCTGGGCGCAACTATTGCTAACTGAATCTGAGATGGATGAAGCACTGAAAATTGAGGGACTGGAAACGATTGAGCGGAATGCCCGTCTCCAAGTTCGCTTAATTGACGATTTGTTGGATCTGGCTAGGATGCAGAAGGGCGAGATGAATTTGGAAATCGAACCTGTTGACCTAGCAAGTGTAATTCGGTCAGCAGTAGATACTATTCGATTGTCAGCCGAAACAAAGGGCATTCAAATTCAGTTACATCTTGATGCTGTGTCCAACGTTTTAGGTGATGCCATTCGTTTACAACAAGTGGTTTGGAATTTACTTTCAAATGCAATCAAGTTTAGTTCCAAGAATGAAAGTGTAGAGGTTAGGTTGGAACAAGTTGAGTCTCAGGCTCAGATTACTGTTATTGATCGAGGGAGAGGCATAGAAACAGAATTTATACCATTCGTCTTTGAACGGTTTAGTCAGCGTGATGCTTCCACTACTCGCTCTGCTGGTGGATTAGGGTTAGGACTTGCGATCGCTCTCACAATTGTAGAACTCCACAATGGCAATATCACAGCAGCCAGTGCAGGATTCGGCAAGGGTTCGACATTCACGGTGAGACTACCTATCGTGACAATGACAAAGCAGTTGAGTAATGATGAACTAGTACTAGGAGAATTGCTGCATGGGAATAAGGAAATTGCCCAATTGCAGAACTTGTGCATTCTGGTTGTGGATGACGATGCAGATGCTCGGATGTTAATGCAGACTGTTCTTCAGAGCGCCGGGGCAGATGTATTAGTGGCAGCATCAGTAAAAGAAGCGTTGGCACTTTTAGAACAGCAATCGCCTGCTCTACTGATTAGTGATATCAGTATGCCAGATGAGGATGGCTTTACCTTGATTCGTCAGGTTCGCTCCCGCACCATAAAGCAAGGGGGACAAATTCCAGCGATCGCTCTCACCGCATTTGCTGAAGCCAAAAATGAGCAACGTATTTTAAAAGCAGGGTTTCAACTTTTTATTGCCAAGCCAATTAAGCCAATGGAACTTGTGGACAAGATCATTGAGGTGTTAAAAACTTGATTAAATGTCAATTCCTTTCTATTTTAACCAGTGCATCACCTCTAGCGTTGCTGTCCTAGTCTGAGTAGGCGGTCATTTAAAGCGATTCTTCCTAATTCAGAAATAACCTCAACTGGAACACCAACAGATGTAGCTGCTTCTGGGATTGTTACTCTGCTATTTCGCAACAGAGATAAAATTTGCTGCACTTTAGGAACAACTGGATCGCTTTTGTTGGTGTAACCCCGATTAATAGCAATTCTCAGCCCAGTTTCAATATCATCTACTCTCGCTCTGCGATTTTTATCTATTAATAGTGTCTGTTGTCCAGCGATTGCGCTACTTTCAGAAGCTGTTCGGCGTCTACGTGCAGTGCCGAAGCCTATCGGAGACGCTGCGCGTAGCTTGCTTCCCCGTAGGGGTACGGCAACGTCTTCTGGTGCGTCCGCTACGCGTAGCTTGCTTCCCTGTAGGGGTATGACGAACGCATTTGCAATCTGAATACCAACATACCCAGTGTTTCTACGCACTGGAACGATATCGAAGTTGTAGAGTCGTTTTTGTCCCGTTTTGTCTACAGTTTGGACAAGTAAGTTAGTAATAGCAGTAGTAGTAGCCCCTGGAAACTTTAGCGGTTGGATTGCCCTCAGAAAAATGGTTGTAGCGCGTCCGCTTTTTAAATCTGTATCTGTGGTGTAGACGAGTCGTGAAGGGTCTGCTACCAAAATGTAGGCGATCGCCTCGTCGGTTTGAGTGAAGCTAATAGGCGTGGCACGTCCTGGAGTAATTTGAACCTGAATTCTGTTGTTTGCAGCCATATCCCGTTCAATCAAGCGATATGCAGGAGTTTGTGCTTGTGCCTGTACAACAGGTGCTGTCACACTGAGCAGTAATGTGCTAGTGCCGATGATAAGAGTAGCAAATTGTTTCATCGTTCAACTTTCAAAAAACTATTGACGACAACCGAGACTTCTGTACCTTCAGGTAAAAACAGGATATTTGGACGTTGAAGTAATTCCTGCACTGCTTGGTCAGAGCGTCTAGACAGACGTTCACTGACTGGACTA
Source organism: Nostoc sp. NMS8 (assembly GCF_017115045.1). Lineage (GTDB taxonomy): Bacteria > Cyanobacteriota > Cyanobacteriia > Cyanobacteriales > Nostocaceae > Nostoc. Next base: position 27,705 of record NZ_JABXKK010000097.1, read on the forward strand.
AAAAAGCCTTCTAGCGCCGCAGCCCAAATCTGAGGATTAGAGTTACTAGTAATAGTACTTTGATTAAAAGTGCCACTAGAAACAACAGTGCTAGATTGAGTGCGGGGCTGATTCACTATGCTTCCCACCTTACCCAAACTACTGAGTAATCCAACTAATAAATCTTGTTGGGCAATATCTGTCCCCACATCATTCAGCTTTTTAGCAATTAACGGTTGCTGTCCTCGACCGCGAATTAACAGAGTCTCAGCCGGAATGCTTTCCTGTTTGACTGTGCCTTGGGAGTCAGGGTAAATAAGCGCGATCGCACTAGCAGATACCAAGTTATTCTTTTTACCTACTGCCACTGTTTTCGTTACTAAAACAGTACCAGCCGGGAGTGCCACCGTGCCGTCTGTGGCTGTGAGAGGTTTGGTTAACTCGATGGCAAAGCGATCGCTGGGATTATTCCCTCCCTGATCCCAAATCATCGGCATGATAATTCTACCTGGGGCAGATGTAGCCAGTGCTACTTCTTTAGTTTCATCTACATTGAGATTGGCTGGAGCTACAGGGGTGCGATTGAGGATACCTACCATTCCTGGAGTTAAGTTATCAGTTTTACTGTCAGTGCTTTTGGAGCCAATTAAAACTGTTTGAATACCAGGGTCTTCGGGAGTGGAAATGGATGGCCTAGCTGTTGGTTTCAAGCTTGTTGGAGTTTGAGTGTTAACAGCAACTTCTGACTGAGTTTCAGCTGCTTTAGAGTTACCGATTTGCGACTGTCCCAGGCTAGCTAGTTGGCTCCACTGCTGGAAAGGATCGACATTACTTTCAGGCTGTCGTATTGGTGTTGAAGCTTGATAACTTACAGGATTTGGAGAAATATACCGCACTACTGGGGGCGCAGGTTGAGAAATTCTTACAGGAGTTATTGGTGTTATGCGTGATGTAGGAGTTGTGCGCGGTGAAAAAGTCTCTTGAGGTTGAGATGGCCTTGGTTTGGGTTTATTTTGTAGGGTTGGACTTGGGGATTTAGCCGCAACAGGTTCCACTTTAAGTTGTTGCCGTTGGTCTTGAAACGCTAATCTGCTTTTGAGTTCGGCAGATTCATCTAAAACTGGTTCGCCTTTTGGAGATGTAGTAGGAGTCTGAACTACTTGTTTGACAGGAGGTTTTGGTTGGAGAAATCCAAACCAGATCAGTGCTACAGAGCCAATAACGATTCCCACTAAGCCAACTACCGAACCTAGTCGCACACTAGGTTTTTCTGCTAACGGTCGCTCTACTGCTCCTTCTGCATCTTGTTTCAAGCGATATTCTTCGGAAATGAGGTGATTTGCGGTAGGGTTATAACCTGCCAACAACTGCTCCTCTTCAGGGCTGATATCATCATCAGCAACCAAAGTGGCTTGGGTAGAGCGATGATTGCCGTTAGTACTGTTGAATTCCGACGAAAAATCAGCAGAGTTCTCGTTTAGGTAGTCAAATTCATGGTTTTGATTTGAATTGGTCATAATTCTACCTTTTTCCTTTAGCGTCGTTGCTGAGAATTGAACTCAACCATCTTGGTAATTTGCAGTCCAGACGATCGCACTTCATAAATTTTCTGTTCTACCAGGGGGGCATCTTTACCTAAAGGAGAGCGGGGAATCTCTACTGCTTGGACGGTAAAGGTGCGGTTAAAAGGAATACGCTCATCTCTACCAGTAGTGCGGTCAACTAAAATGCGGGTAGCAATCATGTCTATTTCCCATTCCCCAGGTCGTACTGCTCTCGGTTCTGACAGATAGGAAATAATAGTGGTGCTACGCAGCTGACCTGAAAAGAAGCTAGTAGGAACTAATTCGGCTATCTTCGGTAAAGAAGCTTTGGCAAATTCCGGTTCTAGCAGCAGGGAAGCAAACCAAGTATTTGTGGGAATGCGCCCATTTCTACCAACTTGAATGCCTTGGTCTGGTTGATTAGTGCCAGTGAGTTTGTCATCCCAGTTAAATGTTAGGGTTGTCCAATCACTAACTAGCTTTTGAATTACAGCTGGATAGCGCCAGTTGCGGTCTTGCTCGGAAATGTAGATTGTCTCGCCATTTACTAACTGGGCAAAAGTCGTCTTGCGATCGGCAATTTTATTGACCCTGAAAGCGGTGAATAGAGTCAACAAAAATATCAGACCGTTAAATGCAGTTAGGCAGATAAAGCAAACAGCTAGGAGGTTTTTGGCTTCTGGAAGCAATGGAGCTTGAAGTCGTTTAATTTGCAGAGTCATACCAAATTGGCATAAGTAGTATTGTTTGAAAATCCACCGAACAGCCTGGTGTTAAAGGTTTTTAATTCGTCTTGGAAAGTTATGATGCCTGTCTTGAAAATAGGGACTGGGGACTGGGAACTGGGGACTGGGGACGAGGGTAGGTTAATTTTCATGCCCTCGTTGTGTGATTCATCACATGACCGTTTAGCTTGAAAATAGGGAATAGGGAATAGGGGAATAAGGATTTTCATCCATTGATTGTGGAATTTTCCCGTGATTGACTGTCTTGAAAAGTGACGCTCCTCCGTCGCTCTAAGCGTACCCCTGCTGCTAGCGTCTCGTAGAGAAGTTAGTTATGCCGTAGGCTTTACGCTGTGCTAACGGAGAGGCGGAAGTCGGCGCACCCTGCGGGATCTTGCTACAGACTTTCCGCAAGATCCAAAATCTAAAATCCAAAACTGGTAAGTAGTAAGACAAAATTAATTACACAAATTTCGACCTGAAACCCTTATGTAGCCTAAAACCTAATGTGTAAATATTTCTGTCCGATTACTTATTACCCCCTACGGAGTAGAGCAATACTGGTAGCAGTTCCAATGGCACTGCTAAAAATATCGATTAAGCCTTTGACATTGGCAGAAATGCCGTTATAAATCGCCATTCCCCCACCTCCAGCTATCAATACCGCCAAAACTGGTGCAAAGATGCTCAGGAAACATAAAAATGCTACATCAGATGCTAATTCAGCACCCGACTTCACCAGCACGACGGCTGCTAAACCTACTAAAATGTTGTAACCAAGTTGAACACCAAACAAGGAAATAAACCCTGTTAGCCACGCCCAAATAGGACGACCTTGTAATGGCAGTAAAGATAAACCAACTGCGATCGGTGCAAATAATGCCGTTAGCAACAGAGCAGCTTCCAAGATGTTTACAAAGCCCCATTGCAGGGCATAGAGGATAAAGCGAATAATGGGGATGGCAGTATCTCGAAACACACTACCTGGATCGTTGGCAAACTGAACAGCAGTACCGATTTGACCAGGTAAAGTTCTATTCCAGAGAAAACTAGCAAAATCTCGTAGTGGTTGGAGTGGAGATTTAGCTTGCTCTTCAGCTTTGGTAACAATTGCCTGGGCCTGGGCTTGCTTTGAGTTCCAGCATTCAATTAACTCTGTACCGACTTTTCCTTGACATTCGCTATAGAGGTTTTCTAGCTGTTGTCTAGCGATACTGCTAATTGCCACATTGGTAATAGCATCTCGAAATGTTAGTTCACCAACTTGAAGCTGAAGAACGCTTTGCACTTGGTTGTAAGCGAAGCCTCGGATAACAGTAATTGTCTTCGCCAGCATATTGCCGTTAGCCCCCAAGAAAATCATAATTACGATGGGCCAAACAAAGATTGATGCCAGTTCTGACCATGATTGCTTTTCAATGATTTCCTTGCCAGTGGTTAGCGCCACAAATAATATGCTGGCGGCTCCCAAGGTAATGCCCAATTTAATCAAGCCAATCCATAATGCTGAACCGAGCGGATCTAAAGTAACTAGCCAGACGGTATTCCACGACTCAACTGTGGCACGAGAAAGTTCTAAAGAACTGGAGATAATTTCTAGGGCATCGGATTCTCCGCCTGTTACTGGAAATGATTGAGCAATAATGTGGATCATGAGTGTCGAAAGCGTTAGCGATCGCAGCTAAAATTGACAGGACTTACGGAAATAGCTAAAAAGGTTGATTAATCAGCTTTTCGACTTTTGAATTCACGGCGGTACTAGCTCTAAGATTCCAATTCCTAGCTACTGCTTGTCAGAACCAAGGGTAATGCCACCAGGCATGATCAATAACCCCGCCTGTTGAGTGGCAGCATTACCTGCGGCAACACTCTTACGGCGATCGGCAGTATTGATGGCTGAAAGTTCCTTGGCTGTTTGAGCGGTTAAGGTGTTACTTAATGCCCGGTCAATTCGTGCTTGCTGGGCTTCAATAAGCATCCGCTCGTTGACGCGACTGCTAAGGGCAGCCTGTTGGGATAGGTTTTGCAAAATCTGTTGGGTGACATCTAAACTTTGGGATTCCTCACCCAAGCTGACGTTTTCTTGAGTATCTTGTTGAGTAGCTTGCTTAATTTGAGCCATCTGACTTTGGGCTGTTTGGCTCAAAGTAGCCTGGTTAGCGATCTCTGTGGCAACTGTTCTAGTAGCATATTTACCAAGGTCTTCACGGATACCATAAGAGCTTTGACCATTGGTTTTGTTCTCCAAAGTTTCAGACAGCACCGCACCAGGGTCGTTGTTGGCTGAACCGTTCATGATTCCTGCCAAAACTTTGTTTAAATCTGGAATTTGAATTGCACCCAAGGCAGAATTGAGCAGATTGCCAAGAGGATTAAATAGGTCATTTTGAGCGAAATTTTTGACATCTCCCACAAAATCATTGATTTGAGATGCTGTGTCTGCGGTGAACATACTACTACCAGTAGTTTTGTTACTAACAGCAGCTACTGGATCTCGACCGTTGTCTTGAGTGCGAGCAAGGGCTGGACTGGCGATAGAACCAAGTTCAAAAATTAGAATTGGTACCATCAATCTGATAAAGGTAAGTTTAGATTTCATGATTCACCTTCCTTAATGCAGTTTTTAGATATATCAACTTGCAATCAGGCTACTTTCAGCCTGTTGGCCATCGTTATTCTCTCGGCGATCGCCTTCTCCTTGCAGAGATGCTCTGTTTTGGTGGGGCCTGTCCGCAGGACTTACGGCTGGGCGTACCCAATCGCGCAATGCTCCGGTTTGATGTATCTCTTGACCAATATGCTTAAAGCCTTTGTTTTCCTTCAAAGCAGGAATGTAAACATCTGTAAATGCTCTCAGTCCTAACAGATTGCCTTTAGCGGTATCTGGATACTGAGCCATCACCCGTTCTCGTGCTTCCCGTTCATCCTGGTTATTGGCAACACTGGCCAGCATCATTTCCCCTGGGTAAAAGCGGGTACGCCAGAATCTACCACCTGTTTCTACTAGCCAGCAGGAATAAAGGTCGCTGGTACGGGGCAAAAATGCTTCAGTCGCATTTTGACTGATAATATTGACGGGATAGCCCAGATACTGTTGGAAAGAAGCAATACCGCTACTGGTAATACGTCCGGTAATCCGGTAGGTCATGTTCTGCATAATTTGAGCGCCTGTTGAACACTCGCAAATGGTATCCGGGTCTTGGGACAACAGCAGAACAGCAATGCCTTCTTTCCTTCCCGTGGCACAGGTTTCGCCTATAATCTGGGCAAAGCCATCTTTACGTAACAATACGGAAAGCTCATCGCCAATAAACAAACTCTTAGGATGGGATAAGGCATTACGGATACAGGCACTATGGGCGTTAATTGCCATCAAGTAAGCATCCTGTTCGTTACTCAATCCACTGAGGGCAAAGAATTTAATCGCCGGTAATGGGGAAAAAGTGCTGGGACGAGCGATCGCTTTCCCCAACCTAGATGCCAGTAAAGCGCTAACCTGATTTTGGATTTGGTTAAGTGCCTGTCGGTCAATTTCTTCAAACGACCTGAGATTAAGGCGTTCTCTAGTGCAGAACTTGACGAAATCTGGTAGCGTGGGTATCTGCTGCCATTCTGGTGAAAGCCAGCCCATCTCAAAGGCTTGGTTGTAGCGAGTAATAATTTCTGAGTCTTTTAAAAATACGTCCAAAGCTTTGACTAGCAAGGCATCAACCCGTTGAGCTAGATGAGGATTTTTGACTTTACCCATTGCGATCGCTGTTAGTGCTTTGCGAATAAACTCCTTCCAAGATTCCATGCGTCGTTCCCGTTCTGGCTTGTCGAACCGTCGCAAATCTGGCGGTTCCAGTAGGTTACTGCTGCCACTAGAAATATCGTAATATGCTCCTTGTTCGCCCAAAAGCTCAATCGCCGTTTTGAAAGTGCTGTTACCACTGGCAGAGATGTCCATACCAACAACGGGAATATTGTTAGCTAATGCCTCTAGAGCAAAGCGCCATCCCAAAACGCTCTTTCCTGAGCCGGAAGTACCTGTAATTAGAGCGCGTCCAATCTGCTGGTGAAATAAGTCAACATAAATAGGCTTGCCACCACGGCTGGTAAGGAATTCTACACCCTGTTTATCGATGTCTTTGGGGACAGTTAGGGGCATGATTCCAGCCACAGTATGGGTATCTAAAGTTATTCTGCGTTCGCTGAGATTGCCTCCGTGCAGCAACCATTTGCAGGTAATCGGCAGGGTTTGCAGCCAAATTTCCCAAGCAATATTACGCTCTCGAATTACTTTGGCAGTCTCAAAACTGTTAGCCAACAAGTTGCAAGCGTGGGTTAACTCTTGGGCGCTGTGACGATAAACTAGAAATACAGGCGCACAGTGCAACGCTTTCGTGCCTTCGTAAAGTCGTCGCTGGGCTTCAAAGGATTCCTCCTGTTTAATTTCCGCTCCAACGTCCCGTCCTTGTCCTTTGGTGATGGCTAAAGTGCGGGCTGTTTTGGATTGTTTTGCCTGACGCGCCAGGTTGTCTTGGATGAAGAAGTCATTGCTGCGGCTGATTTCAATCCAAGCTTCTGTATCGTGGACGTAGCTGGAAGCAAGGATTTTCCAGACCCATTTTAGCTGCTCTTGGGCATTAGACCAACCGACGGGGGGATCTGTTACGACCATGACTCCACAAACCTTGCTTTTACCTGTCAGGTAAACTCGGTCATTATCTCCCCGATGTTCGGGACAAGCAGAACGTCCCTGTTGTCCTTCAATCAGTAATGTACAAATGTGCTTGTCGGTGGTTAGGGTTTCTGTTAACTCCAGTCCCGTCTCAGTCTCCTTCAATGTGATGACTTGGGGAATAGGAGGTGCTGCACCCTCATTAAATCGATTCCAAAGCCACTGCCACAAATCTGTAGCATTGCAAGGTGTTACTTCTAAGCCAATTTTGGTATTGAGCAGCAATTCCCACTGAATGAATCCTTGCTGAAACCCTTGCAGTAAGAGCTTTTTGAAAAACTCCTCTTGGTAAATGCGTTTGTTCCCTGTAATCAATTCAACTGCCCAAGAGCCAAATTTTCTGCATTTTTCAATCAGTCCACCCACAAAATCCTTGTGCTGTGAACCAGCCTCATCATCGCTTGTCCAAGTACAGAAGGCAATTTGGTTCCAGATTTGGCGAGAACCTGCTTCCTTGAGTTGTTCCACCCGCAATTGCTCGTTGCGAAGCAGCACAGAAACTGGTTTCAAGTGGCAATCGTCTGCTAAGGCAGTTAGTGGGGTTTGGCGTTTCTGGGGTACTTCCTTGGCAGAGCCTGTCCGTAGGGGATACGACTCAGTATCATCACTATAACAGCCTGTACAAAAGGTAATTTTTTCACCAGGGGGTAGTTCTTTCAAACCCTCTTCGATAGAGCGGGTAAATTCGCTGACCTCATTTTCATGTAGTATGTCATGCAGTCCAGCGATGCGAAACCCAAACACGAGTTGATACTGAGAGTTGCCTTTATCTAATAACAAGGCAGCCACTTGACGATCATCCTTCTTAATTTCTGCAATACAGCAAATGTTTACCTCATTTTGGAAGGGCATGAGCTTACTTTTGCCTCCATATTGATTCGGTACAATCAGCGGCTTGAATCGAATTTGCACTTGCGAGTCTGCGTAACGCCGACGCACCCACCAGGGTCGATATTCGGGGATCGGTGAGATATAAATGCTGTTACTATTGCACCACTCTGTTCCCGGTGGATTACGCCATCGATCTAAAAACTGATGGGGCTGTTTGCCTGTGAGAATCCACCAGCTGATAATTAGCCAGAATGAGGTGGCAAAGAACCAACCCATACCCAAACTGAGTAAACCATTGGTGAGAACATAGCAAACTACAATGATGGCAATCCAAGGAAGTAGCTGTTCAGCCGGAATTGGCCCAATGCTGGCTTGCTTGCCTAGAATCCGATTGACTTTGATGAATTCTCGATTGTCTTGTGCCATATTTGTGTAATTCTCTGGTGCTGCCTTAGTAGTCAGTCAACCAAGCAGTGACAAGTGAAGAATATGCATAAGCTGTCGCGTCTTTACTTTTCCAAAACATTCTCAATCTATCAAGGGTTACGGTTTCCAAAAAGTGCAAATCGTAGACGCGACAGCATATTGAGTGGTCAACTTTCGTAGGGTGATTCTAAGAGGAAAGTGACGCTACTGAGTAGTTAACCGATACCAACGGCAGAAGCTGTCGCTCCGACTTTCCGCGCTCATCCCCCACTGATGAATTCTGACGAATATTTTCTGACTTTTGATTTCTTATTTAGTGGGTATAAAATTCAAGTTGGGTTTAGTTTATGGCTGTTGTTCCTGTGCCATTACCGACAAATATGAAAGTGATGACATCAATGGCAATTACGATGGAGAACGCTAGACCGACTTGAGTAACAATCGGCCGCCAGTCGTTACCTTGCTGTGCTTGGTTATAGGCAAATAGAGAAGCAGCAGCAACGAGCAGCAAGAATGCACCTCGGATAAGGTTAAATGTCAAACCAACAACGTTGGCATCCAAAGTGCCAGTAGAACCGCCTCCTGCTTGGGAACTTTGTTGAGCTAGATTGTTGAAGAAGCTCTCCAACCCGCTTAAGAAAATAGCTTGGGCTGGAGTTGTAAAGGTATCGAGTAAAGCGGTAACAGTTATAATGGCGGCAACAATATGCCAGAAGCGAATTTTTCTACCTAAATACTTTTCTAAAATTGGTACTGTCCGAATTACGTATCCAATACTCAAGAAAACAATGGTGGCACATCCCAAAATAGTGACGAATATGGGTTTGGTAGCTAATAAATAAATTCCAATCGCAAGACATAGTAAAATGAAAAGTAAGTCAGTGCGGTTGATTTTCAGGTTTCTCAAGTTGGTTGAAAATTTCCGAGATGGCAGCAGTTTTAACTGAGAAATGTGAGATTTTGTGTTGTTCATTTTTCTCTTCTCGTTTGTAGAATTAAACTTGCATTTCTGGTTTGCTGGTTTTTCTTTGAGTTTGTTTCTGGTGTTGCCTTGCAGTATCTTTATCAGTCTGGGCTAGGGTAGAGCGAGTTGATTGTTGATTGTCCAGTAGGGCTTCTATCTCACGCAGGGGGATGCTACACTGCAAAACCTCCGGGGGCTGCCCTGGTACTAAAACGGCATCAAGCACTTGTTCATCGTTACGATTAGGGTTAAATCCTTGAAGTAGCCGTGTACCATTGGGCAGTTTCACTACTTCAAACTCGTATTTGACTTTGCCCTTTTCAGTCCAGGTGAATGTCGGTTCATCGTTGCTGTTAAATCGGTTAGGTAGTTGTTCTTGAAATTTTTGAATTAATGCTTGGGTACTGGCTTTGAGGGCGTATTCTTCTTTCGACTGTGGCAGTTTGCAGATGCCCGTTTTTTCATCAGGGCTGAGATTGTCTTGTGCGATCGCCCACTGTCCCTGAGTGCGAGTACCAGCAAAGAGTGTTTCACCTTGGGTATTTTCTAAAGCGATGGCTACGCCCGCCGCAGGCATCGCTACCTGCTTGTCCTGTGGTTCTACCCATAAAGTTTTGTTACTAGAAATGGCGATACCTGCTTGGGGTGATTGGTCAAATAATTCACCAGCAACTTTGGCAAATCCCACTAAAGCATCGGCACAAGCAGCTTGTTGTTGCTGTGCTTGGCGTTTCGTCAGATGTTCTAAAATGTCAACGTCTGCTGGTGGCTGGTTAGCAGAGTTAGGTGGGACAATATCTGCATCAGTTTCTGACTCGACAGCAGTAGAATTATTTTGTGGTGCTGCCATCTGTTTTTCCAATCGGCTAACTACCATTTCTAAATGGTCAAGTCGTTTGGAAAGAACTTTCAGGTAGGCTTCAATTTGGTCAAGCTGTTCGCTGACGCTGGCATCCTTATTTAATTCAAATGGTTGTGATTGGTATTTGGGGTCTAGTTTGTCACCAAGATTGTCTACTTTCGAGCCGATTTTGGTAGCAGCTACAGCCAGTGGATTGTCTGCGGCTGATTCTTCAGATACAGTTTGAAAATCTTGAGACTTTTGAGACTCTGGTAAGTCCGGCTTTGCCTCTTGCAAGCGACTGGCTATGTTATCTACGCGGTCATTCTGCTGTTGCAGTTCTTTGAGAATTCGTTCAAGCCGCTTTTCATCAGCCTCGGCTGCTAGCTGTTCCAAAACACCTTGTCCTACCGCAATTCCCAGAGATGCCAGTTGTCCTGTTAAGCCTGCTAAATTCACCCCATTTACTTCTCGTCCATTGGTGGCAGCTGTGGCACTTAAACGCGAAGCTTCGTCTAGAGGTTCTCTGGATTTGGAGTTTTTAGCAGCAGTTTTATTGGTATTAGCTCTGTTCTGAGTTTTAGAGGATGTTTTAGGCTGAGAATTATTTTGGGTTTTAGTTGAAGTTTTGGCTTGAGTTTTAGTTTGGGCTGCGCTAATAGGACTAACAGATGGTTCGTCTTCTTCACCTAAGTCATCTAAGTCGTCAAGTTTAGTGTTTAAATCATCATTTAACAGGTCGTCTAGTTCGTCGTTTATATCATCTTTTTCTTCATCTAAATCGAGTAGGTCATCTTCTAATTCATCATCGAGATCGTCTAGTTCTGTTTCTGCAAAACCGCAAATTTCAGCAATGTTAGAAGGGGTGAAGTAGTTTTCATCTTTGCTGGTAATTCCTTCGAGGTTTTTAATCAGGTACTTACCACTGGTTCTGTGGTTGGGATCGCTGGTGAGGTAGAAGCGATAGCCTCTAATCTCGTCATCATCGCTACCTCCAACGCAGAGTTCTACTGTGATGGGGGCTTTACCTGATTCCTGGCTGTAATTTTCTACATAAGCTTTAAAGTCTTCGTGGGACTGGATAGAATCATCTTGAATTGAGGATGCGATCGCTTTATCCAGTGTGTTTTCAATATGGCGCAGTTTGCGGCGATCTGTCAGGTTTTCCCATGAGCGATTTTGAGAATTTTGTCTTTGCTTAGGTTTGGTCAGTGTTTTGGTAGCCATAGGTACTCAAAGCTGATTGCCTTAAGAGTTAACCTAACAAGGCTTGATCTGGAAACAGCTAGACCAAATGGCGATTTATAAGTTGTCCAGTTGGCTAATATTGCTGTTTTTACCTTCTCTATTAAATCTAGTAACGATTCTAGAGTTAAGCGTTGCTTTCGGGGGATACTAATTCTAAAATTTGGGTTAGCTTCACTTGCATAGTTAACTAACCCCAACAAGGTTAGTGTCAAATTCATTCCGATAGTTTATTTAACATCTCACATAGTTCTTCCTTTTTCTGTTTAGTATGTTGAACGCTGGCTAAAGTTGTCAATACTCCACCTGATGCTGTGAGACTGGCTTCAGATACTTTTTTGAAATAGAAAAGTCCAACACCAAATAGAGTCATCAAGGCAGATGCAGCAGTAATACCTAACGCGAGGTTATAGCTTTTACGTGTCATGTGCAGTAATTCGCGGATGATTTCTTCTTTGATATCGCTGTTGTGATTGTTATTTTGGGGTTTAGTAAAAAATTTAAACTGCATTGTGACTCTCCGAAAAGCTGTATTGTTGGTTTGTAATATTGATATCCTATTTAGGCGAATACGTACCAGGGCAAATGGGTTTTACTTGTGTTGAGTGTTTGCCCTGTGGCTATGTAGTAATTTAGGGCAGATAGGGAAGTAAAGAAAATCTATCTGCCCTAGTTCGGGAAACAACTATTCGCTATTGTTTATATACAAGTATCAATACTCAGTTACGGCAATGCGTGAATCTGATAAAGTGCGATCGAGTGAGGAAGGTAAAGCCAGACTCAAACAAGCTTATAAAGAAGCTGGGCTGACTCAAGAGGAGTTAGCAAGCAAGGCAAATGTATCTGTGGATACAGTTAAACGCCTAATTGGTACTAAGGATTGTCCAAACGGGGTTGAAAGACAAGCAGTTAAGAATATTGCAAAAGTTCTCAATATCAAACCTACAGATATAGTTGATGTTAAAGACTGGTATCCTCAACGGCAGTTAGCAACAGAGTTTGAACGACTAATTGATGAAAAAACACAATTATTTTGCGGACGTGGATTTGTATTTAATGCGATTGAAGATTTCTTACAAAAGAATCCAAATGGCTATTTTACGATTATTGGTGATGCGGGGATGGGGAAAAGCGCCATTTCTGCAAAGTATGTATTAGATAATCCAGAAACTATTTGCTTTTTTAATATTCGTGCAGAGGGGATGAACCGTCCCGAATTATTTCTCAAGAAAATTCGCCAGCAATTAATTGCTCGTTTTCAGTTACAAAACCTAGATGATGGTGATTTATCAACATTATTGACGAAAGTAAAGGAAAAATTATCCACTGGGGAACGCTTAATTATTGTTGTTGATGCGTTGGATGAAGTTGACCAGGAAGGAACAGCAAATATATTATATTTACCAACGATTATCCCCGACGGTGTTTACTTTCTCCTCACCAGAAGACCCTATAATCAAAATGAAAAAAGGTTGAATCTTTCCCCCAGTATTCCCACTCAAGAATTAGATTTGAGAGAGAAAATCCAAGAAAGTGTGCAGGATGTCAAGGAGTATATTCGGGAATTATTAACCGATGGCAAATATCAGCAGGGTTTAGCTCAATGGATTCAACAGCAAAATCATATTTCCCATGATAATTTTGTCGAGACAATCGCTGTTAAGAGTGAAAACAATTTTATGTATTTGCGGTGTATTTTACCTGCAATTGCTGATGGTTTTTATAAAGATAAGCCTTTGGATGAATTGCCTGTGGGTTTAGAAGGATATTATGAAAATCACTGGCATATTATGGGTATGACAGCTAAACCTTTGCCGAAAAATAAAATCAAAATTGTTTATGTGATGTGTGCTTTGCGTAGTGCTGCTTCGCGTGAAGTGATTGCTAAATATTCCAAGCAGAATGCATTGACTGTGCAAGAAGTTATGGATGGATGGGCGCAATTTTTACAGAAACAGGAAAGCTATCAACCACCACGTTATCGGTTTTATCACGAGAGTTTTCGGGATTTTTTGCACCGTCGGGATATTGTCCAAGCTGCGGGGGTAAATTTACCAGACATTAGCACTGAAGTTGCTAAAAATATGACTGAGGGGCTGATTTTATGAGCAACCTTCGTGCTTGGTTAACAGAAAAATCATCGGAACAAACAGAGCATTTTCTCGGTGAAATTCCGCGTTTGTGGTTGGAAAGTGGACAAATTAATAAGTTATATTCTTTATTGAGTAATTATGACTTTATTGAAGCGAAGATTAATCATCCTTATTTTGGGGTACAAGCACTGATTGAAGATTATGAATTAATAAAATCTATAGAGATATCAAATTATTCAGAAGATCATACTGAATTCGTAAAAGTCTTGAGATTAATTCAAAAAACTTTACGATTATCAGCATATATTTTATTAGAAGATAAAAGTCAACTTGCAGCACAATTATTAGGACGTTTACTAGATTTTGATCTACCAAAAATTATTACTTTGCTAGAACAAGCAAAGCAGTGCAGAAACAATACATGGCTACGTCCATTGAGAAGTAGCTTAACTCCTCCTGGTGAAAATTTATTAATGACACTAACTGGTCATAAAAATAAAGTAACGGCTGTAACGGTGACAAGTGATAATAAGTTATTAATTTCTGGTTCCTGTGATGGAATATTAAAAATTTGGAATTTATCAACAGGCAAATTATTAAAAAGTATTAATGCTCATAATGATACTATCACTTCCATAGCTGTTACAGAGGATAACAAACAGATTATTTCCGTTTTTAACGATCTAACTGTCAAGGTATGGAATTTAACAACCAGTAATTTACTATTAAACTTTACAATTGATGATGGAAGCCGGATAACCGCAGTTTTAGTTATGCCAAGTAGTCAATACATTGTTTCAGCTTCTTCTAATTTCTATAGCAAGTTAAATATATGGGATTTAGCAACTGGAGATAAAATCTTTACTTTAGATGCTCATATCGCTGATGTAGTAGCAATGGGAGGAACAAGCGATGGTAAGCAACTTTTTTCTGCTTTTGAAGATGGAACTTTTAAATTATGGGATTTAGAAACAGGAAAATTATTATCAACTTTTAATCAGTATAATGGTGTACCTATAATAGTTGGAATAACTCCAGACAAGAAAAAAATGATTACGATTAATAGTAATGGTCAAGTATATTTGTATAATTATAACACTCAACAAATATTTTTTTCCTTTTCTCTTAATTCTCACAATCATGTAATAAATGATTTTTCAATTGATATGAATAGCAAGCATATCATTTCTGCTTCAAAAGACAAAACTATTAAAATATGGGAGTTAGAAACAGGTAAAAATAAATTTACAATTACTGACCATAAAAATGAAGTAAATGCTATGACAATTACTCCAAATAGTAATTTTTTAATTTCCAGCTATCCTGATAATAGTATTAAAATTTTTGACATTAATCGAAAGGCGAAACAAAATAGTATTTTTAACGATAAATTATCTAAAAATTTAATTTTTAAATCTCAAACAAATATATCTACTGTAATATTGAAAATACTATTAAATTATATAACTTTATCATCTAGATTATTTTCTTTTATAGGATGCTTTGTTTATTGGATATTATATTGTCCATTACTTGCTATACTATTCTCTATTTCTTGGACACGAATTCTATTAGTAATATTTTCTCATGTATTGCTTTTGTTTCATCTAGCATATTTGCTCTACTATATATACTCTTTAATTAAAAATTTACTAGGTTTCACCTCAAAAAGCTCTATTGAAACTATTACTGATTATGAAGATTTAGAGTGTTTTTATAATAAAAATAAACAGATGTTCATAGAAGATCAAATATTACCATTAGAGCATAATACAAAATCAATAAATTCAATAAGTATATTACTTAATAGTAAAAAAATAGTATCTGCATCAAATAATGGAAACCTGAAAATTTGGGATATTAACAATAGTAAATTTCTTCTAAATATTACAAAAAAAACTAATTTTCTATTTACAAGTCTTACGGTTTTACATGAACAAATTTTCATATTTCACTCAGGCGATGGTAATTTGAATATTTGTGATTTAGAAATTCCCAATAAAGTTTATATACTAAAATCTAAATATTGGCTTTTACATCAAACTATCCGATTAGGCATATCTAGTCTTTTTATGTTTTTTATAATTTTACTATACGCGATTATTTATAACAATGAAAAAGAAATATTAAATTCATCATCAATCTTGGCATACTTTCTTTTTTTATTTTTTCCTTTTTATCAAAAATTTTTGAACTTAATCGATAATATACTGGGAGTGAAAAACCTTTATATTAATACTATAGTTGTTGAACCAATTAGTAATCAAGCATTTTCTGGCTCAAAAGATAAAAATATCAGAGCATGGAATTTAAGAAATCGAAAGCAAACATTTACCTTCAAGGGTCATTCTGATTGGGTAACTGCAATTGCTCTTACGCCAGATGGTACACACTTGATTTCCGGTTCTAGAGATAAAACTATAAAAGTCTGGAATTTAAGAAATCGAAAGCAAATATTTACCCTCAAGGGTCACCAAGAATGTATTAATGCTATAGTTGTTACTCCGGATGGGAAACGAGTTATTTCTAGCTCAAGAGATACAAAAATTAAAATATGGGATTTAGAAACTCGCCAAAAAATACACACTATTGAGGGTCATAGGAAATCAGTAGAGTCTATAGTGCTTACTTTAGATGGCAAATACTTGATTTCCGCATCTTCTGATACTAACCTCAAAGTCTGGAATTTGGAAAATTGGGAGTTAATTACTAGCTTTACTGCCGAAAAGGCCTTGACTTGCTGTGCAGTAGATTTAGATGGTGTAACAATAGTAGTAGGTGACACATCGGGAAATGTGCATTTTCTCCGCTTAGAAAATATTGAGGTACAGCGATGAACACCCCACCTCAATTACAGTCGCAATTCCAACAAATAATCTTGAAAAAAAGTCAAAATTTTACCAACTGCGAATTGATCTTTACCGCGATTAACGATTTCCTCCACAAGTGCGATCGAGGTTACTTCACCATTGTTGGTTCTCCCGGTAGCGGAAAAAGTGCCATCCTCGCTCAATTTTTTGCTAGTTATAATTCTAATCCAGATATTAAAATTATTTATTACAATGCCCAAATAGAAGGCAAAAACACAGCAGAAGATTTTCTCAAATATGTTTGTAGTCAATTAATTAGAAAAACAGAGGAAATTCCCGATAATGCAACGGAGGAAAGTTGGTTTTTATCGTTATTACTCCAACGAATTAGCGACGAACTCGTACCCAACCAAAAGCTAATAATTGCCATTGATGCACTAGATACAATTAACCCTAAAAATCAACCATTAGGTACAAACCTGTTATATCTTCCCCGATATCTTCCCCAAGGTATTTATTTTCTCCTCACCCGTCGTCCCTTCAAAAAAGAAAAATCTGGTTTATTAATCGAAGCACCATCCCAAATTCTCGATTTATCCCAACATGACTTAAAAAACTGGGATACTGACTCAGCGTTCACCCAACATTGGCAGAAAATGCAAGGTGAGGGTTTCTCAGATATTGCCATGAAAATATTGCAGATTCTCGCTACTGCTGAAAATGAAGGTATATCGGTAAGTACAATACTTCAAAGGATTTACCGAACAAACCCACCAACTATTGATGCAGATATATTCGATATCGAAGAAGTTTTGGAAAATTGGTTTGAGTTTTTACAACAGCATCAAGTAAACAACCAAATCCGATACAGCTTGTATCATCCTAACTTCCGTGACTGGTTGGCAGAACAATTGAGTTAGGATAAATCTTTCCCTGTTGATTCAATCCCGTTACCAAAATAAATTTAAATAATCTCTTTTACCACTTTAGTTCAACTCTATATCCTGACTGCTAACATGGTGTCCATTATGTGATAACTCATGTTTTCTGTGAAGTAATCGTTCCCTCTCTAAAATCATCACTTGTAGCTCACTGGCACGTTCTTCTGAAAGTGGAAATATCTCCTCACCCGTCTGTAGATTACCTCGACAAATCGTCCGCTTACCTTCATTTCGCACAATAAAATCACCACTGGGTTGCACATAAGCAGTCCAATGGCTACCAATTTTAAACTGCTCAATTTCATTACTTGCAGATTGATTGGCTTGTCGCTGTTCGTAGGTAGTAGCGATCGCTCTTACCAAATTATCAAACATTTCTTTACGCCAGAGTTCACGGTGAATGGCTCGGAATTGCCCAGCAGTATCTAACGTTGGTTCTGATTCCGGTAATGGAACTACTGGCAGATTGATTGACTCAGGATTAACCTTGAGGATAATACTAGAGCCATCTGGTTGCAAAGTAGCTGCAAATGTAGCACCAATCGGCAGTTTCGGACTGTCAGGAGCAAAAGTGCCTAAATTCTTGCCATCAATCTGTAATATCGGTGTACCGTTGTAACGATAAAACTCTGGATGAGATTCAGGTAACTCAAAAACTCCTACTTCCAAAGTAACGCTGCGCCTTTTCCATTGCTTACTAGCAAAGTTTTCATTGGCGAAGTGATTGTATTTGATACCCAACACTTTAATTTCATCAAACTGAAAATCCTGAAGCTGCTGACATACTTCCTCTGTAAATAGGTTATATGCCAAAGCACCAACACCTGAATCCTGACGTGATGTTGCCCAACTATGATCTGCTGGAGGAATAATTCTCAAATCCTTCGGGATATTAAGTTCATCTAAATCGTTAATGTTTTCGCCAAATTTAGCTGCTAATTTATCAACTACTTTGGGTGATAAGTCTTTCAAAGCAAATTCAATCAGAGGTAATTGAGGATGAATAGTGGCATCAAATTTAATTCCCTTTTGTTCTAAAGATTCTTTCCATTTAATAGCACCTGCACCGAAAGGAACACTCAAAACATAAATATCCTGTGGTAATGCAACGCTTAGCAGTTCATAATCGTGCTCAAAGGAAAACGTAATTTTCATCTGTTCTGCCAGCTTTAAACAGTCTTTGCGATGCCGATCTAATTCTGGACGGGTGTGTTGTGTGTGCCACAATGCCGCCGCCCCTTCTCTGCGAGACGCTACGCATTGGCGAAGCTTGTCCGCACGACTTACAAATCGTTCCTCTGAAGTGGAGAATAATTCATCAATTTCCGCCCGATAGCTTTCGTAGAGCTTTCCTAGTTCCTCATTAAAGGCTTCCCTATCATCTTCCACCCGTTCTTTAATTTCGTCTCTAGCTTCCTGAAACCTTGTTTTCAGTTCTTCTGCCCATTCTAAGGCATCTACAGATAGCGTCTCTTTGGGAAACAGGTAGCGAAACTCATGTCTATCTCTGCTGCGAATGCGTGTTGGTTCCCACAAAGGATTGACTATTTCTCTGGCAATAACGTTAATTGAGCCAGGAGCATTCGCAGGCATGGCAAAGGAGCGATAAAGCCGTTCATCTTTTTTAAAGTCAAAAAAGTAACTAGGATGAGACTCTGACCATTTTTTGGCATCGGTGAGTAAATTTTCCCCACCTATTTCTTTGATATCTTCCAATCTTTCTGCACTTTTGGGCGAATCTACCTCAACCTGAAGTGCTTGAAATAGACGGTTTAGTAGCTTCCTTTGTCGTCTGCCAAATCGCTCCACATTCTCACCGTCTTTGGGCATCGATGATTGTACACGCCCAATGTTTGTTGCTACTAGCCCAACTTTATTTTGACTGCTGGCAGCAGCAATCTCTGCTAAACTTTTGTATTTTAAGTTGCCTTGTTCATCTGTGATTTCCGTATACGCCAGCTTAGGACGTTGTTTAACTGGCTCAAATCGTCCCGGTTCACCTGCGCGGAGAGTTTCTTGAGCAATATTAGGTAGTTTACTGGCAGGGCTGACCATTAATTGGTCGCCGTCAAAATCGGCTTGGTGGTATTCCTCGGCATCCTTGGGGTGAATCCAAACTAGATTGCGAGTTTTCCTCAATTCTGGATCGTGGATATTTTGGTAGAGGCGGATGTTGTCTGAGTTGACAATGGGGTAACGGGTGAGAATGACATCTCCTTCCGGTAGATGGGGTACACAGATTGTGCCACGAGTTAGGCGATCGCATGGCATTGCCATACCCGAATTATGGTTGTATCCTCCCTTAATCGCTAAGTCACGCCATTGATTGGCTATGTAATCGGTAGCAAACTTGCGAAATTTGGGTGTTTCAATCAATTGACCATATTTATCGCTGCGTAATAGGGAAATCCAGCGAGATTCCTGTGCTTGATTGTTGGCATTACCCTCAATTTCGTTAAAAGCTTCTTCAGATTGCTCTTGCTGTGATCGCTGTTGTTTGTCATATTGTTGAATGATATATTTTGCTAACACCAAGGGATTGCACTGTAACTCGGCAAGTTCTCTAGCTTTTTCTTCGGTGGGTTTGCTCAAATCTTGTTTGACTGCTTCTTCTGAGTACCAAATGGTAAACTGCCAACTATTATCGTAGCTAGTAGCTTTGGCGTTACCTCGATTACCTATTACCGCTTGGGGAAACTCATAGTCACCGCAGGTGATTAAGTTTTTGAGTTCCGACTTTTTAATGCCTTTAATTGAGGAACGATCCATAATAATGTCGTAGCCTTTAGCATCGGTCAAATTGGCATCGGGCAGGAAAGTACCTTTGGATAAGAAGCTGGTTTTTGGGCACTGAGAATTATCTGATTCAGCCCAATTACTCCTCCAGGCAAACCGAAATTGGAATGGACAATTGCCTTCTCCTCCCAATTGTTTGGCAAGTTGGGGCGAAATCTTGCCGTGACAGTCTCCTGTTTTATAATGAGCATACTGTGGATCTTCAAAGTCCACAATTTTAACTCGCAGCCCTGTAAAAGTTTCTGATCCTTTGTAGCAATTGCTAACTAGTAAAGAACCATAGCGACAAGCAGTATCAGGTTCTGTAGCGAATAAGCGTCTAATTTTTTTATGCAGTGAATCATCAGCAAAGTAATAACTATTGCCAGAACTGAAAGCTAACTTGCGTCGGATTCCATCACTAAAGGTTCTTTGTCTTAAATGGTTCGCATCTGGATTTTTACTGTCAATTTTAACCAGTAGTAGAGATTGTAAATCTTCTGCTTCAAACATCTGTTCGAGCAGAGAATTTTTAATGATTTCTGGTTCAGATAAATATCTCCCCTTACCATTGTTATGCGACCCATCAAAGATAGGTATGCTCAGACCAGAACCTTCTAAGACTCTAGTGGTTAAATCCATTACCAATAATCTATTAGATAGCCTATCTAGCAAGCATGAGACTCCAATATTCACCTTGGCACGAAATTACACTCGATAAAATCATCCAAGTGGATAATTTACTGATTTCATGGCAGACGGTATTTTATACGGTATTAGCTCTGCTAGCAGACTTCCAAGAAAGTTAAATAGCTGAATAGGGCTTTTAATCGTATTATCATTTTTCCACTGTGTTACTTAAGCTACACAACTTTGAAGCTACCACTAGATTTTATGAATAAAAGAATTCAACGGCTAGAAGATGGTTTATTAGTAATGCTTTATGACGATGACCCAGATTCACCAGGAGATGAGTTGATCGTTCCTTCTGATGATATATCCCAAGATGAGCATTACCCCGAATATGCTCATCTCAAACCTGGTGAAAGCATAATAATTAAGGAAAATCCTATCAAACCTACATCAGGTTATTATTATCCAAGTGGATATGAAGATTTAGATGAATTTCTCAATAGCGATCCTGGGGCAATTGATAGACTAGGTGATGAAAGTTCAACTACTCGTGGTTGGCGTCCACCTGAACCAGATGAATCTTGGTAAAACTTCCTTTAAGAGGCACGCATTAATAAGTTACCTTTTTGAAGAACTGAAAGCCTTAGCTCTCATTTTTTTGATAACGTAGGTAAATTATTTTGGTGCAAATACTTACAGCACTTCCGGCGGCTATGAGGTACATCCTCAAAGCTGAAAGCTATGATAGGAGAGGGGTAAGAGGAAAACTGTATTGCATAATAGCCGGAAGTGCTGTAAGCTCGATTTCCCAAATTTTTTATGCTGATAACATTTCTGAATAAGCTGTTTGCACAGGTAAATAAACTGTGAAGATACTGCCTTTTCCAACAGTCGATAAAACAGAAATATTTCCCTGATGGGCTTCAACAATTTGATGGGATAAATATAATCCTAAACCGTTCCCACGACGTTGATGCTTGCCCTGTCGAAAGCGATCAAATAAGAGTAATTGTTCTTCTGGATTCATGCCAATACCTGTATCCTCTACTTCAATCGTTACCCCTTGAATAGTGGAATTGAGGCGAACTTCTACTGACCCAGCATCACTGAAGCGAATGGCGTTCCCAACTAAGTTAGTGAGTAGTCGGCGTAGTTCCAGGCGATCGCCTCTAACCCTAGCTAAAGAAGCTTCAGTACCCTCTGTCAAGACAGCTTTGAGAGTTAAATGTTTAGCATTAGCCAAAGGCATTAGTTCTTGCACTACTTGCTGACATAATTCCCACAGGTCAACTATAAAGAAATCCAAAGTTTTGCCTCCAGCTTCATACTGGTAAACTTCTAACAAGGTATCGACCATTGACAACAAATTTTGGTTACTCTGAGCCATTTGTTCTAAAGATTCACGCATTGCTGATAAGGTATTGCCAAAAACACCTCTTTGCAGCAACTTCAGAAATTGGTCAGCAGCTATCAACGGAGTTCGCAGGTCGTGAGTGAGGCGGGTCACAAAATCTTCCCGTCGCTGAATGAGGAACAGTTGTTCGTCCATACTGTGTTTCAGTCTCAACAAAGCCCGCACCCTGGCCAGTAATTCCTTCTTATCTACCGGCTTGCAAATAAATTCATCTGCACCTGCATCTAAACCTTTGACGACACTTGATTTTTCAGAACCTGTCACCAGCAAAATTGGGATAAAAGGTAAGTTTGAATTGTGCTTAATTTGCCGAGTAACTTCATAGCCATCCATATCCGGCATCACTACATCAAGCAGTACCAAATCGGGAGGAGATTCAGCAATTTTTACCAATGCTTCAGCACCACTGTCGGCTATGATCACGTTGTATCCCTTCAGCTTTAAGGTGACTTGCAGCAAGCGGAGGCTGTCAGCTGAGTCATCCACCAGCAGAATTCTTTGGTTTCTTTGTTCTGAAGTTATATTCCAAGATAAAGTGTTCTTCATAAAACGCCTTTAATAAACCTAATCCCTTCCGAGTAGAGAAATAGAGTAGTCAAGCTAAATTTCGTTGGTAAAAGTGTAATTTCAACCGCCATGCTGACCACTACACGGCGATGAGCATTCATCAGAATTTTTTGAAATTCAAGGCATTGGTCAATATAATTACTAATTCGTAATACTCGCTTCTAACAAGAAGCAAGCTACGTAATTGGTAATTAATAAACTGGTTATAGTCTCCCATCTCTACAGGTCACAACCTTATGATTGAGGTCTAAATTTCCATGCATAACGTAATTACGAATTGTTAATCTGGCTATGTTATGTGTAAGAGCCAAGGTTCTCGCTTAGAAATAAGCTACATCCTCCTCTAAGTGTGATGTGGACACAAGTCAGAATAAACTGTATTGGTTTCAGTTTAACTTCAGTGCTTTTATATTTTTTTATACTTTAGGAAGATTTTTTCAGAGAATTTTCAGATTAAACGATGTCTATTTTGAACACTGGAGCTTTTTCAACAGCCAGTTGAGATATGTAGCCTTTGATATATGAACTTTTCAACCAATACTGTAAAAACTACTGGTTTCAACCTGAATGAGGTTTAATAACATTGAAATGCCGCTTTCCATCTCAATAGCCACATTTTGGCTGAATAGCTAAAATTTTTCGTCCAATGGAGTAATCCTTTCCTTGAAACCATATTCGACAGTTAAAAAAGTATAGTTACCAAGCTGCTGAGGTAAATGATGGTAGATATTCGAGTAGCAATTATTGAAGACCATAGCTTAACGCGGATTGGTATGCGTAGTTCTCTCAACGAGCAAGAAGGTATTCAAGTCGTGGGTGATGAAGCTACAGCCTCCAATGGGTTGAAACTGCTCCAAAGTACAAAACCAGACATAGCGATCGTCGATATTGGCTTGCCGGATAGAGACGGAATATGGCTGGTGCAGCAGTTTCGGGAATCTCTAGTGTCGGAAACTGCTGCACAGACTAAAGTAATAATGCTTACTTCGTTTGCCAAAGAGCAGATGGTACTGGCAGCGTTTGCAGCTGGGGCAGACTCTTACTGTGTGAAGACAATTAAGTTCGAGTTGTTGCTGGAAGCGCTGCATATCACCCATGAAGGTCAGTCGTGGATTGATCCAGCGATCGCTCGTATTGTTCTCAAGCATACTCGTACTGGAGCGGCGGCGGCGGTAAAACCAAATGCTACTCAAACGGTGACGATCTCTGCAATTGACCCAGAACAAGCAAGCATTCTGGAAGCAGATCCATTGACAAATCGGGAACTGCAAGTCTTGGAGTTAATTGTCCAAGGCTATAGCAATAACGAGATTGCCCAGAAACTCTATCTCAGCTTGGGAAGTGTAAAAGTATATGTGCGTGGGGTTTTGAACAAGCTTTGTGCAAGCGATCGCACCCAAGCAGCTGTATTAGCGTTGCGGGCTGGTTTGCTTAATTGAAGTCACTGTACAGTGCTTGGTTGTTAACTTGAGAGGGGAGCGATGTCTACAACGGGCTATGACGCTCGATGACTCGCTACCGCTTCGCTATCGGCATCGCACAGGAGTGACTCAGGAGAATTGCCTGCATAATACTGACTTGCGTTGTATACAGGGATTTTCCGCTACCACTTTCTAAGTCGAAATAAGTAGCAAATCGTCGTAGTTTCCCCGCCGTCAGTTGTAATAAATAATCAAAGGCTTCCGCAGCAACTCGCTGGTTAATGCTCAAGGACTGGCTATTGAGCAAGGCCATTTGTTCACAGGACAAGTTGTTGTCTGCCAATTCTTCTGGTTGTGAAACCAGTAAGTCAGGTTGCTGTATAGTTGGCGCAGGTAAGCGAAAGCAGCCTAAAACTTCAAAATCATAGTCATTGGGGTTAGTAGACAGATGGGAACCTAATAGTATCTGACCACTACGTTTGGAGTTACCGCAATCCAAATGCCAAATGTGAGGCGCTCTGCGATGAGTGTTGTGCTGAAGTACTTGGGTAATTGACTCTCTGGCTTTGGCATTATCTACACAAGCAGTGACAACAATCAGGGTATTGTAACTGGGGACAATCCATTTGGGTTGGAAAGGTTGAGCGATCGCTGTAACTTGCATCTTCCAGGCCAGGGAGTAGCGCACCGCCAACGTTTTGGCTTTGTTGAGTCCGATTTCTGCATCACAGAAGCACTGGCGGAAAACGTTAGCTGACTCAACATGATCCGGGTCAACAAAGTAGAGTTTCACCTGTTTACCTTGCTGAGAAAGAACTCTACCTAACCGAACCAAAGAAGGAGCCAACCAAGAACCAGTACCGCCGCACCCAACTAGCCACAGTTCTATCTTCGAGTAGTTGACAGTCACGACAGGAGAAGCATTTGCCAAATCAAGATTTAGCTCCATAGTACAGTTGGTTAAAGTTGATATAGGTATTGGCGAGGGGACAGGCATTTGCTAAATTGAAATTCACCTCCATAGCTTCTCCATCACATTTACAGGCGGTACATCGGTACTGTAAAATTTGCAGCCAGATGAAAGTGAGACATCAACCATAAAAAAGTCTCGGTCAATGTCAAACACTGCTCTAGCAGGTACATCCCAACAGTGGCGAAACAGTCCAACCCGTAATTTAATCTCTGGTTTCAGGGTATTAACTCTACCTAGTACTCCATAAATGCGAAAGCCAGATTCATCAGCATTATCGGTGGTAGAGAAAAAGGCAGGTAAGGAACCGTGGGAATGGATGTCTACAGCCGCTTTCTGGTGGGAAGAGTCACTGCCAGAATGAGTTGGCTGGCAGCTAGTTGGAGTTTGAATTTGCTCTGGGACTTGTAAATCCCAGCCTGTATCAGTATTGTGGAGGTGAAAGAGAATTTCATGAAATTGATTGCCAGCTTGATAACTCGACCGCCACATTTCCAGTAGTAGCGGTTTGGGAATTAAGGGAGTGACTTTGAGATAAGGTGTTAGGTGAGGTAGCCCTTTGATAGTTTGGGAACACAAGCAAATGGGCATTAATACCTCTATGCCGGGACGAATGGCTCTAGCAAAGATGCCATTTCCGGCATAAAGGTACTCTAGTCCACTGGTAGTGTGTGTTGGCAGAGATGAAGTTGTGACAATTTTGTAATCAATAATACCTTCAAGCAATGGGTTCATCGAGGATTTCCTGTACAAGCATAGCGACACTTTTTTGATTGCCGATAGGCACAAGGTCAGATACAGGATAGGTTACACGTCTACATCTTTTGTGCAGTTTTAGAAGTTGCTGGCGAACATCGTTGCGGTATTTTTGTGATTTACTTATTGTTAGATGGTTAGTGAAAATACTGGAAATAAACAAATTCCAAGCATGGTTAATTGATAGACCATTAGCAGGAGGTGGTTCGTTCACTCCCCAACACACCTGTCCAGAACTGTAGACATTGGGTAGTGGCACATGAAAAGCTGGTGCTTGAGGAGTAAACTCCTGTTCTTGAATTGCCAAAACCCAATACTTTAATCCCTTGCCCACAAACACCATTGCAGGTAGCGGAACGGTTAAAGATCCAAGTTCATCGCAATTGATTGTATGAGTGGCTGGTGAGATAAATTTTACCAAATATGTATCTGTACTGCCCGTACCCCAGCGCACAATTCCTGGTTCCATCCAACCAGTATCAATTGGTTCATTGCTGAAAGCAGTTCTCAGGGCTGCGGGTGAGATACATTTGTAAATATGAGCATCGGCAATTTCTTTGTCTCGGTGGTGGAAGATGTAAATGCCATCCAAAAACAGCAATTCTGCTTGAATTACTGGAGATTTTCGGGGAGGGTCTGCCAAAATTGCTCGTAGAATTTCGCTGGATAGAATTGGTGTTGATGTAACGTCGATTAATGTGGTTTCAATGCTTGTTTCCATAGTTTTAGTAGGATTTGAGCATGAGGTTTTAAGTCTGCTTCTAGCCAATCAATTAAGTTGGCTGCACAGTTCAGCATTCGGTTTGCTTGCTGCCATTTTCTGGTGAGCAAATCAATAGATGCTTTTGACCAAGGTAAAAAGGTGCGGTCAGGTTGGTAGTAATAATCGTCTGCGTACTCGTCCAACCAAAGGTTTTTAGTTTCATGGTCTAGCAGCTTTAAAGTTAAAGGCAGAAACTTTAAAGGATTATCTAAGTGATGACACTGCTGTTTCAGTTTTTTGTGGTCAATTTTGTCTGGGTGGTCGATATCACTGTACGTAATTTCGTAAATAGCAAATTCACTATCAAACCAATCGCTACCTTCTGGGTGTATGTCATCAAGCCAACGGCGACTGTCATGGCTAAAAGGTAAAAGTAGTTGCCAACCATCTTTGAGATGTTCAATTTCTCCATCCATTGTCCAGTCAATACCCATTGGGGTAATAGGAATGCTGTGCAATCTTTGTTCATAGGCTGTTTCTACAGTCCAGTGGGATAACGGAAACAGATGAGTGTAAATCAGTACAATGAATTCCAGTTCTCTGGGACTATGGCAATCTACATCTGTAGGTGGGTAAATAGTGGCTTGGCTGGCTTTCCATTCGGTGGGAAAGTAGTGCTGATACAGTGCTAGTAAGGAGTAAATGTTGAGTTGGGTTTCCAGATAATCGAGTGATTCTGTGGCATCTAAGGTAAATTGGCACTGATAAAGACTATAAATTGCCTCTGCCATACTGAGGGGTACGAGGTGAGACATACTTTGTACAACTCGTTATTATGGGGGTTGGAATTAAAGAAGAGATGCAGGTAAGGTGTGGGGTCTACTTCAGTCGAAATGCAAACTGCTGTAATTTGGACAATAATTTATTCCTCAAGTCAATTTCCAACTCCTTTTGTCAGCATTCAAAAACCTTCAAGGATAACGCTAGATGTGGGAGTGCAGGCTATTAGGGATTTTATGGTTTGGTTGAGTGACTCAGAAAATTCTGTTCCATCTGCGATCGCTTCTTCAATTTGGACTGATAGCTGTCCTGCATTTTCCCAGTCAATTCCGGTGATGACCTGACGTTTACGCATTTGGTGGCACATTTGGACTGCGGGGTTGATTTCTTCAGGAGCCATTATCAAGCAATCTAGAGAAGAAGTACCTTTTTTACCGGGCTTCTTGATGATGCGAATGGGTTCTCCTGGTTTACGCTCAATGTCTGCGTTTGCCAGTTCAGCGCAAAGAGGAGTAAAGGCATCCCGTAGTAATTGGTCATTAATGGCGATCGCTTCTGGAATCCAGTGCTGTTGACCTTCGTAGATAACAAGTAATTTGTTACTATTTGTAGTAGTCATGGCATTTAAAACAGGGAAATTTGCGTAGTATTACTGGCTGGTTTAGTAGTATCTGAGCTAGTAGTTTCAGTGCGAACTGGAGTTTGGATAGTGGGCGGTTTATTGGTTTTAACAGCTTTAGTCTGGGCTATATTCCGGCGAATTTGGCGATTAGGAAAATCGGTTTTCAGTTCGTCCAGTAGTTGAACAATTGCAGGTGGTAAATCACCCAGCTCGTCTTGATTGAGCATGGCAACCATAGGGAAATCACCGTGACTGCTGGCAGCAATCATTACAGGTCTATCTCCTGTTTGTTGTGTAGGTAGTAAAGTGATAACGATTTGAACTTTGCATTGCTCAAAAATAAATGGTTCTAGTTGATTTCCCTTGTTGGTAGCAGATGTTTCTATGTCATCGTCGTCTAACTGATCAGAGTCGATTTCATCTTCGCCGTAGCTATTTTCATCACTTACTGGTTCTAAAAGTTGCAAAAAGTTAGGTTTACCTGCACGCAAGCGTTCCCTGTCAAATAGCAATCCTAAAGCTTGGAACTGTTCTTGGGCAGTGGTTTTTCCCTGTTGTTCTGAAATGTAAGATTTTAAGGTTTCAGATGTAACAGTGAGGTTGGCTTTGACAATGGCCTGTTCTGGTGTTAGCCATTTTGTGGTCATAGCTTTTTTGGCCTTGTTAACTGGTGTGCAAGCGGTTGTGGCGGTAGCCAGAAGTAGAAACTGTTTTTGAGACTACGGTACTGCTAGACTAAAAGATATCCCCTTTGCTTTTCTTCGGGAGCCATGTCTACGGTAATTACCCAATCCCTGACTCTGGAGGAGTTTCTCAAGCTACCAGAAACAAAGCCTGCAAGCGTTTACATTAATGGTGAGATTATTCAAAAACCAATGCCAAAAGGGAAGCATAGCCGATTACAGTTAAGGCTGTGCAACAGTATCAACGATGTTGCCGAAAGCCTTCATGTTGCTTATGCCTTTCCAGAACTGCGCTGTAGTTTTGGTATCCGTTCAATAGTACCTGATGTAGCGGTTTTCAACTGGTCGCGTATTCCCTTTGCTGCTGATGGCGAAGCACCCAACGATTTTCTGCTTCCTCCAGACTGGACAATTGAAATTCTTTCTCCTGAACAAAGTTCAAATCGAGTTACAGGCAATATTCTCTATTGCTTAGATCATGGTTGCCAATTAGGTTGGTTGATAGATCCAGAAGATCGTTCCATTTTGGTTTTCCGTCCAAATCAACAACCAGAATTTTTACAGGGTGATGAGCGTTTGCCAGTGTTAGCCGGGATAGACTTGGAGTTAACTGTTACTCAGGTGTTTGGTTGGCTAAAAATGAGCAGTTAGAGAAACAGATGAAACACTATTTATTTTAGAAGCCAGGCTTAATTCAGTTACGTTTGAACATATTTCACTTTCATAGTACCAACCTACTTAAGTATCAAAAAAGAGTTATAAGTAGTAGCCAACAAAACAGTGACATTCCTGCTGTTGGCTGATAAATTAGTTAAAGCTATTGTTAAGTTAAAAGAGAGTCTTTGAAGTCATGAATTGCTGTTGCTGTCAAAGCATAAATAACTCGGCGCTTGCGCTGGATGTGAGTGCCATCGACAGGAATACCTTTCTTCCAAGCAGCAATAATAGCTTTCTTGTCTGCTGAGTAAACAGTCTTTTCTCTGCGGTATTTTGGAGACAATTGTTCTGCATCTATCAGCACCTCACAACTTGGCGGATTTTCTTGAATTGTGATGCGAAGTGAATTACCAATCATTTGCTCAGGTAGAATTCCTGCGGCGGTTTGTTCTAAAATAGTTTCATCTAATTTTTGTCGCCAGCGCTCTAGTCTTAATAGTGCTGATTGATGTACAGCTTTTAGATGTTCTAGTCGTTGCTTAATAGCCGTTATTTCAGCATCCAGTTGCAATGCTAATTCTGCTTGGATATCAACAACTTCTTCCTGAACTTCCTGAGTTTCCCAAATAGCGGTGATGATAGCAGCTTCTTCTTCAGGAGTCTGGCAATTAGTTAGCTGTTCCCAGAGGTGAGCAGCAGTTTGGGAAAGTCCTGCTAAGGATTGTTGAGCGAGTGCTAAATTCATGGCTACCACTCCTCACAAGCTTGGTAGTATTCATATTCAGCTTCAATCTGTTCTAAGATAGCTATAGTGCCTGAATCTAAATTAGTATTGAAAGATAAATTGGAAGTGACCTTTTGTGGAGGTTGAAGATTTTGATTAGCAGCAATAGTTGAGTCAGCCGAAGTTAAAGTTATTGTCAGTGTTTGCATAAATGTTGCTTGCTTAACGCCAGAAACCGTGGCGCGATAGCGCGTCTGGAGAGTGACAATATTCACACAAGTATTTTGCCCTTTTACGGACGTTTAAGCGAACAATATTGTTGATAACCACAATTAAGAAGCAAGTTTAGCGTTGATAAAACTGAAGATTTTTTCTAATTCTAATAACCCAGCTAATTCTGCTTGTTCATCTGGATTGAGTAAGTTTTCTTTATTTTTTTCTAATAGTTCCTCTAAACGTATTTGTAATTCTTCAGTAAAATAAAAAGGACGAAACTGATCAGAAAGATTAAGTTTTATTCCATTTGGTAGCCAAGATGAAGGCTGTTGAGTTAATTCTTTCATGGGTATCTCCATTAATCGAGGATTTTGATCATTAGCTTGATTGGGGTTAGATGCTGGATATTCGGCAATTTAGAGCGATCGCTCACCTACGATCAGGGCTGGTTTCTTCTCCAGCCCCTCATTGGCATTGGCAGCATAGGGCTGATCGCTCCTTCAAAATCCGCGCCACAGGTAGTCGGTAAGTTGCTGCCCCACTCGACGTTCTTCGTTGGGGTCATCAGGTTTCTTCCAACCGAGGGCTTGATAGAGGAGTTGGCGATGGAGGTCGAAGCTAGCTTCAATCAGGTCGCCGTAGGTTGTGGCAGCGGCGATCGCCCAGTTGTAGTAGGCAAATAGGGCTGACAGAATACCCAAGGGAATAGCCCACCAAGCCCCTAAAGCTGCCCAGACCAGAAACAAGATGCTCCAGAGCCACAGGCGGGCGGCGTTGTTCAGGTCGGCGCGGGCATCTTGGAGGTCTTTTTTAGCGGCTTCAGGCAGGAGGAGCCAGAGGCGCGACCAGCAAATAATCGCATCTAAGCCATATTTTTCCAGGGGTCTGCGTTCGGCGGTACGCAGGATATTGCCCAAGCGGGTGGGCATCAAGTCAGTATTCGCGGGTAGGTTGTGGAGAGCAAGGCGAATTCGTGCCAGGGTTTCTTGGTCAGTAGGGGTGAGGAGGCGTTCGTTGAGTTGGCGATACTCATCCTGATCGGCTTGGGTGAGGCTGGTGGTTCCTTGGGTTTCGATGATGGTTTTGAGGGCTTGAAATTTGGCTTTTTGTTTAGCTTCTTGGGTTCTCAGGGTTTGGCTCTGTTGGATGAGGGCTTGTTTGTGTTGACGATAATGGGCAATGCGGGTTTGGCGAACAGGTCGCAGCCAGGGGTACCAGTAGCCCTCTAGGAACCGAATGATGGGGGTATCGAAGCGTTGTACGGCGAAGGCAGTGGCGGCAACCATGCACAGGGCACCGACTAAAATGGCAATTTGGAGCGGTTCGGGGTAAGCCGTATATCGGGTTACTAATGTGTTCCAGCCCAACCGTTGAATGGCTGTGACAAAGCCACCCAGCCAAAAGATGAAGGCTGGGGTGAGCAGTGTGGCAACCCACTGTTCGGCAAGTTTGCCACCGAAGCTTTCCAGAACTTTTGCTGTCATGACTGTCCGTTCGCTGGGGGGGAAACCAGGGGAACGAGATGGGTGGGACAGAGGGGAATTTCTTCGTTGGCTTCTCGATACCAGGTGTAGTCGTTGCCGATGGGGCAGATGTAGGGGGTGGCGGCAGCAAGTGGGGAGCCGCCGGGAAGTCCGGAGTATCCTCGTTCGGTAGCAGGGGTCTGTAGGAATTGATCGAGCCAACTTTTGCTTTCGGGATAGGCATCCAAAACTTCTAACAGGTGATCGACTTGAGTGGTTTCGTCCAAGTCGGTTTGGTTAAGGAGTTGGGACAGTTGGCAATCGATTTGATCAGCTAGGGCTGGGATCAGTTTGGGTAATAAGGGACGAATTGCACGGCTAGCAGCTAGTACCTGGTCATTGGTGAACATAGGAATGAATGAAAATCGGTAAGTGGGATAGCTAAACGCCAGTGTAGCTGAAGGCAGCCCAGTAATAGGGATGGCAGAAGGGGCGGTTGGTCGGGTTGCGAATACGCATTCCCAGAAGAGGTGCAATCTCGGCTTCGGTGCTATCTCGCAGCCAGATTTGGGCTTGGCGAAGGGCTTGATCAGGAGGTAACTTCTTCTCGCGCCACAATTCGTAGAATTTAACGAGTAACAGTCGGGTACTGAGATCGTCTACGGACCAGAGTGATGCAATGACTCCAGCGACTCCCGCTTGAAGTAGTCCGCCGGGTAGCCCGATCGCTTCGTCGACATTTTCGATTCCGGTAAGTCCGGTTTTGCAGGCGGAGAGGATGGCGAGACGAATGCTACCTGTCGCGCTTTCTGCCAGTTTGAGGTCAAGGATATTTTTGAGCGTGAGGAGTCCATCGCTCATCAAAAGTCCGCTAGTGAGCGGTGCTATGAGATTGGCGGTGCCGTGGCAGGACAGATGTAGGATGTTGCAGTGCTGGAGGGCTTCGCGAACGGAGACGATTGTAGCTTCTCCCTGTCTCAACATCTGATGTTGGGGGAAATGGGCGAGCGCCGCCTTCACTTCCAGCTCAGAGTTAGGCAGGTCTAGGCTGGGATTGTCGATCGCCAACAGCGCGTCTGCCTCGGTTCGCTGGGCGATCGCTCTGGCTGCATTGAAGCTGCGGGCGTTGGGGGTGTAGGTGAAGTGGATGTCGTCGAGGGCGTACCAGCGGTCTGTGGGTTTGCTGAGGTCTGGCATCCAGGCGGCGTGGAGGGGGAGCAGGCTGAGGGGTCCGGTGGGGATGAGGGTGGCTTGCTGAAAATCATGAGTCTTAAGATAGTGAATTAGGGGAGCCATCAGAGGGTGCCAGAGCTGCTGAGTAATAGAGTCGATAGCATTCAGCCAAGTTTGACGATCTGCTTGGGATGGGATGTAGGTGTTGAGCCAGTTTTGAAAGTCTGTTTGGGGGAGGTTATCTAACCAGAGATCAGCAATCTTATCTGGAGTGATTATCAAGGCAAGGCTTCCATTGGGTGTAGATACAAGGTAGATCAGAGGGCAGTCAGATTGAAGCGCAGTACGGACATCCTCAAAGTTGTGTTGATCAAGGAAATTGGTGTAGCCCTCAACTTGACGGATTTGAGCAATAACAGCATCTAGGCGAGTTTGAACAATGACGGCATCTCGATTTTGACGTAGATAAACGTTTGAATTGCGATCGCCTTCGGGGGCAAGACTATGACGATCGCTGGAAAATGCAAGATTTCGCTGTTGGCTCTCTAAATTACGGAGCTGATTTGCAATGTCCCGGTATTGCTCGTAAAGAGACGGTGCGATTTGTTGAAGTTTAGTGAGGTTAGCGTGATCTCTATCTAGGCTCTCGCTAAGTCCACGAGCACGGCTTTGCTCTAGGATCAGAACGGCAGCTTTTAAGTGCCCGCAGCGAGCAATGGCATAGCTAGTGAGGTGTGGTAGGTTGGCAGTTGCATTAAGTTCGGCGGCTTTGCCCTCCAGAAGTATGCCAGACCGATATAGGATTTCAGCAGCACGGAAAGCATGGATATAAGATCTGGCAGCTTTTAACCAAGATTTTTGTTCAGAGTACAAATCCCCTAGATAACGGGCTGTTTGTCGACACTCTCTGGGAAAGATTCTGTGGGTTAAGACCTGTAGTGCCTGCTCATAGGCAGTGATGGCAGCTTTGAGATTGTCTGCCCGTTTCCCTCGAATACGGCTTGCGTAGGTATTTGCTAAATTATTCTGCGCTATTGCCCATCTTTCTGGAAAGGCATCGCGGGTGTAGACTTCCAGCACCTGTTTATAGGCAGTAATGGTGGTCTCAAGATTGTCTGCCCGTTCTCCTCGGATACGCTGTGAGTAGGCACTCGCTAAATTAATCTGTGTCATTGCCCAATCTACTGGAAAGGCATGTCGAGTATAGACTTGTAGTGCCTGCTCACAAGCAGTGATGGCAGCTTCGAGATTCTCTTCTCGATCGCCTTGAGTGAGTTCAGAGTAGACAAGCGCCAAGTTATTTTGGATTGCTGCCCATTGTTCTGAGAAAGCATCACGGGTATAAACTTGTAGTGCCTGTTGAGAAGCCGCGATCGCTTTTTTCAAGTTCTCCGTCCGGTTTCCTTGGATGCGGTTTTTGTAAGTGAGAACTAAATTATTTTGGATTGCTGCCCATTGCTCTGGAACAGCATCGCGCGTTAAAACTTGCAACGCATGTTCGTAGGCAATGATTGCACTTTCAAGATTATTTGCCCGTTCTCCTTTGATACGCTGTGAGTAGATATTTGCTAAATTATTCTGCGTCATTGCCCACTCTACTGGAAAGGCATCACGGGTTCTAATTTGCAGTGCCTGTTCATAGAGATTAATGGCAACTTCGAGATTATCCGCTCGTTCTCCTTTGATACGTTCTGCGTAGGCACTCGCTAAGCTATTTTGTGTGTCTGCCCAATCTTGAGGAAAAGCCTCTTGTGTTCTGATTTGTAGTGCTTGTTTAAAAGCCGCGATCGCTTTTTCTAAATTCTCTGCTCGGTTGCCTTTGGTACTGTAAAAGTAGGCTATCGCCAAAGTATTCTGCGTCGTTGCCCACTGTTCTGGGAAAATATCTTGGGTATAAACTTGCAGTGCCTGTTCAGAGACTGCGATCGCATTTTCCAAATTATCAGCACGGTTCCCTCGGATACGCCGTGAGTAGGCACTCGCTAGATTATTCTGCGTCATTGCCCACTCTATTGGAAAGGCATGACGGGTATAAACTTGTAGTGCTTGCTCATAGGCTGCAATGCCTAGCTCTAGATTCAGCCAACGGATACCTAAGGGAAACTGATTAATCCGATTGCCAAAAGTGAGCAAGTCAGCGGCAATCGCTATTCGCTGCTCCGGCTTTTGTTCATATAGCTGTGCTACTACCAGGGGTAAAACTTTCAGCAATGCTAGATTCAACTGTGCTTGTTTCTGTGCCCAGATCTGGTAGACCTGCTGAGGATTACCCCCACTATTTGCTATGAACTGTAATGTCTCCAACAAAAAATATGCAGCCTCTTCACTATTACCCCTTATCATCGCCTCCTGAGTCTGGAACTCCCCAGTCTCTGACCGGAAGCCCTCCGCCATCGCCTCCTCACTATTACCCCGTGTCACTGCCTCCTGCGCTGCCACAATTTCCAATGCCTGTGCCAACGGAACTGCAAATTCCCGTAGCCATTTCGCTGCCTTGCTATTTCCCTCGGTCTCCAGATGCGTTGAATATTGCTCAATCACCTCTAGTAGACCTAAATCCACCAGTTCCACATTCACCTGCAAAACCTCTCTTTCCTGCCCTTGCGGACAGCCCAGCAGTTGCTCAATCAACCCCACATACGCCTGCATCCGTTGCTCATCCATCACGAAACTATTCCTCATAAAAGACCATGAAAGGTGTTGAACATCGCTCAAAGGAAGTGTTACTGACCGAGTGCTGTTCTCAATGCTGCGGCGAGACTCAGTTCCAATTTGTCCGCATTTTCCAACGCCCAATCACCCGCATTCCGCAATCGTTTGAACGTTTTTTCCACATCATTTCGCTGTGCAGCCATTTCTGCTAATGCAATTTCCTCTACAGCATCTATCTGGTCTGAAGTGACTGCACTTTCTTGCATCTTCTGTTTTAGTGCCCCTAGTTCTTTGGCTAAATCAGTTAAATTGGAATCAGATTGCTTGTAGCTTTCTTTGGCAGACTTGAAGATTGACTGAACGGTCGCTTTATCCTCCATGACCTTGGCGACCGCAGCCTTGAAATCTTCCTCCTTTGCCCTGCACTCTTGTTTCTCAGTAAAGCTGCAAGGGCTTTCATGTAGATATAGCCCGCTGCGATCGTAGCAGCATAAACCGTTCCACTCATAACAGCATAAGAGGCAAAAGTGCCAGCGCAAAATCTTTAGAGCAGATCCAAATCCAATAACTGCTAATATGGCTGCATTTGATGCCAAATTAGACAAAATTCCTGTCGCAATGCTTTTGACAAAGCTTTTGGTAAAAGGCAGATCAAGCTCCCTGTTGATACGCATATACATTGTCCATGTATTACCAAAAGCTGCAAATAAATCTGCGCCAGGTACTGGAATGAAGACACACCCAACACCAATTCCTGCATGTACCTTTACTATTCCAGCTAGTTTCCCTGGCAGGTTTTCATCTACAACTTGATTGAGCGCCTGTACTAATGTAAAAGCCGCTTGAGTTAATTGTCCATCCTTACTTGATCGATTAGCATTCATAAATTCACTCCTGTGTTTATGAAAATCGATACCTTGTACGTCAAATATTTTGCATGAGTATGCTGGAGAAGCTTTGCCAGTTGCTATCGGCGCAATCTCCATAGATAGATCCACCAGCATTGAAATAGAACTGTCCATTTGCTCAGTCTCTTCAATTGCCTCTTACGGCATAAATAGCACTATCCTTCAAAAAGCTTGAAATGCCCGCCTAATGAGGGCATCTTGGATTTTGAATTCCGCGTAGCGGTAATAGTGCATTTAAGAAGGTATTTGAACCAAACATGTGTTAGCAAAATATGACCTAGTATTTTAATAGAAAAGTACAGCAGAACTAGTGCTCGCCTCACCCTGAAATCAAAAATGTTGTGTAAGATATAAACGGTCAATTTATAGTGCCAAACCAGCGATCGCATCGTTGATTTTCCCCTGGAGTAAGTAAAAATACAGGTTGCCTACTGTAAAGCGAGTTCTCCCACTTTAAATTGTAGAGGGCAAAACTATACTGGACTACTGTAAGTGTTATTGCTGTAAGCTAGATTGAAAAATTTCATCTAAAATTTACAGACATCTCATCTAAATTCACAAGTACTTCATTTTGTTGTCTGCAAGCATCCCTGTTTTAGCCGTGTGGGAATGGCAGATCTAACCTGCGTAATCAGTACCATCGGTTAACTTATTGCTCAATGCTCGTTCTTGTAGGAACTCTTTCCATAAATGTCCAAACATTGGTGACAAGTTAAGGAAATGGGGAAATTGTCAAGGGTGGTATTTGCTTAAGCCTTGTGAGCTTTCTTACAACTGCCCCCCATTTTTTAAACATCCTCTTAAACGCGATCAGCCCGATAACTACTAATGTCTACTAGCTACTATCCGGTTATCCTTTATCCACCACTAGCAAGACGGTTTAATGCTTATCAAGGACAGGAGCATTTGAAAGCTTCGTTTCAAGGATGCGTTCAATTACCAAATGTAAATGGTACAGCCAAGCAAGGTGTCAGTGAAAAGCAATTTTTTCGCCATTTACTGTGTACGTTTCTAGAGAATCTTATCTGTCAAGCGGTGGAATTTGAAATTCCTGGTTCGTCTCGACGTTACTCGGCTGATTTTATCCTTTACCATCAATCTTCTGGGTTAGCTCTCGATATTGAGATTGATGAACCTTATGCTGGAGATACAGGTAAACCTCACCACTGCATTGATGTTGATGATGATAAAATCCGTAACCGTTTTTTCTTAGAGCGCAATTGGGGTGTGGTGAGATTTGCAGAAGTTCAGGTGGTACGTCATCCTTGGAGTTGTTGTAAGACGATCGCTCAAATCATCGCTCGGTTGACTGGAGATGATAGTGTATTCATATTATTACAAAGATTGGCTGATGTCCCTTTACAAAAACAGTGGACAAAGCGTGAGGCTAGGCTGATGGCTAAGAACAATTATCGTCAGTCTTATTTACCAAAAATGGGAAAATAAAACTAGAGATAGTACTTTTAATAGTCATATAGTCTCCCCAGAATAGGGCTACCGTGTACACACAAGTATTTGAGAGTTGTCCCACACCGTTTTAATCCTATACAAAGATATGTGTACACGGTAGATTATGGGTAAAAATTGGAAGGGTATTACATCGATTTTGTCAAGATCGCGTTAACTAATCTTTTTGGTTTTCTTACGCATTGCTTTTTTGATTTGCGGTGTGACTTCCACTTACGAATGCTCATAGCGATAGAGCCAAAATCCCGACTGGCAAAGGCTGTTGTTTTATTCGCACTGTGCCAAATTGTATCCGCCTCGGTTGGTTCAAGTGGAGGTGTACAGCGATCGCAATATCGGTCAAATAGTTGGCGTGGTTCGGGATAATAAGCGATTCGGTGTTTGGTAAGTAAATTAGATGTACCTAGTAGATTACGAGCTAATTTGTAGCCAGAATTGTTTCTGTTTCCCTCAGATTTGCCATAAGTTAGTAAAGTGCGATCGCTCAAAGTTAAACAAATAGACAAAGGAACAGACACTCCGCTAGCGCGTAGTTGTTTAAGAGATGAGCAATTATCTCTGGTTGTAGCCTGTGTTACTGTCCCTCGTCGGCAATGTAAGGTTGGGCGAGGTGCAGTAATAGAACGTTGTAGTAGCGCTGTTTGTGGGTCGATAACTTCTCCATTTTTCGCTCTTGTGAGAAGTTGCACCCACTTGCGC
The DNA here is from genome assembly GCF_017115045.1 of Nostoc sp. NMS8. Taxonomy (GTDB): domain Bacteria; phylum Cyanobacteriota; class Cyanobacteriia; order Cyanobacteriales; family Nostocaceae; genus Nostoc. The sequence continues at coordinate 66,110 of NZ_JABXKK010000097.1, forward strand.
CAACGTTGCTCAGAAAGTTCGTAGGGAAATAAGGCTGTAGAATCAAATGCGGTTTCTATTTCTTCCACATTGTACTGACAGTTTGACCAATGCTCTAGGGTAATGGGGATGGTTGCACTCAATATTCCATCCACCACCCGTCTGCGAACCATACCTGGCAGTCTCATGGAACGAGCCAAGTTGCAAATGGCTGGATCTGCGTTTTGGATAATCGTCAGTTGGCGATTGAGGTACAGCCATTCAGCAGGATTCAAGGAATGGCTGCATTTAAAGTAAACGTGCAGAGATTTTCCACCTGTGTAAACGACAGCGGCGGGTTCCAAGTTGATTTCATCCTTTAACCGATCTACAGCTTGTCGCTGCTCACTCAATGCCAAATCATCAATTTCGTAGAATAAACATTGGCATTGACTAACGTGGTGATTGCTGATTCCCTTGTCTGGTTGGTTGGGGTAAAAGCTGACTGTAGCACCAAGATATGACATGTTAAATGCCAATTCCCAACCATCAGCATAGCGTTTAGGTGTCAGACGCCAGCAGGTGTTGCCTTGTTTGTCCCGACCTCCGTAAGTACAGCAGTAGAGTTGAAATCCTTGCTGGGTGATTTTACCGCAGAGAATGTAGTGGGAGTAAACAAATTGACCATTGCGACAGTAGTTATTCCAGTTTTCCGGTATCATTTCTATGGGCAAGTCCCAAGAAATCCTGAGCCAAATTTTGGTTCCGGTGGTAAAGCCTATTTGTCTAAGAAATTTAATCGTTGTTTGTCTGGGATTGAATATCATGGCAGTTACGCCTAGAGAGTTTATCCCTCTCTAAGTGGCGTTAGCTGCGCTAGAACCAACTTTTCCACATTTGACTTACATAAATTTTCGCCTGAAACCTTTGATTGGCTTGGCTCACTCAGAAAAATTAGATTTGCTGCTTCTTAGCAAGAAGTTCCTCTAGTTCAGTTATCCTCGCTTGCAATACCGCCACTTCTTGTTCAGAATAGCGAATAGGAATGTGCTGTGGACAGTTCCAATTCCAAGCTTCAATGTGAAACAGAATCACTCGTTCCACTTCTGCTTCATAGTTAGGAAGTTTCAGGCTTTCAATTAGTTCGCTATCATCTTCTACATACATAGCCCGCCCCCAAATTTTCAACCGTCGGCGATGGCGATAATCCATCAAAAACAAAAAAGCTTTATCATTTTCGTCAAGATTACCAACGGTAACATATTGAACATTGCCTTTGAAGTCAGCAAATCCTAAAGTCTTTTCATCTACAGCTTTCAAAAACCCAGGTTGTCCACCACGAAATTGAATGTAGGGATAACCATTAGAACCGACGGTTCCCAAATAAAAACCATCCATTTGGGCGATAAATTCCTCAATTTCTGGTGTGATGGTATCGTTAGAAGGCCCATTTTGCTCAAATCGAGCATAGGTCTGCCGTGAGCCACGTTGTTCTTGAGCAACTTTGACAGCAGGCGTGAAAGCAATTTGCGTAAATTTACGTGGCATATAACTCTTTATTGTTACATATCTAAAAACAGGGGAAGATGGAGAAAAGACAGGGGAGCAGAGAAGGGAAAAAATTCCTCCTCCTCTCTACCTTCTCCATCTAAACTGGGTGTTATTTGCCTATACCAAGGCAGGTGCTGCAATTCCTTGCATTCCTATAAAACCGGGAAGGGTCTTAACTCGCTCAATCCATGCCAGAATATGAGGATAAGAGTCAAGAGCAATTTTGCCATCTGGTGCTAAGGCAACATAGGGGAATACTGCTATATCTGCAATAGTTATCCGCTCGAACTCTAACCATTGGCGATCGCGTAAATGTTGGTTAAGTTGTGTAAGAATAAACTCTGCTTTTTGGTTAGCTCTGTCAATATCAATACTGGTGGCATTAAACAGATAGTACAAACGAGCCGATTCTGGCCCCTGACGCACTTCACCCGCAGTTGTAGATAGCCAACGTACAACCTGACTAAGTGAGACAGCATCCAGTGGCAACCATTGTTCACTACCATAACAACGAGCCAAATAAACCAAAATTGCCTGTGCGTCTTTTATAATTGTGTCGCCATCCACTAATACGGGAATTTGACCGAAGGGATTAAGCGATTGAAATTGGGAGCCTCTGTGTTCCCCCTGAAACAAATCGACCTTAATCCATTCATATTCAATGCCCAATAGTGATAGCAACAGCTTGACCTTATAGCTGTTACCAGAAAGTTCATGACCATAAAGCTTAATCATTGGTTAATCCTCAATATTCTGTAAAAAGAAGCACTGTCAAGAGGAAAAATTCAGCCGACAAGTTTTGCAGCTAACACATCGATCTTCTTGATATCGGGCGCTTCGCTCAGCAGTTCCTTCCATTTAGCCATCAGGGCGGCGGCGAGGCCCTGAAAGATGAGCCTCGCGTCCTGCTTCATGGGCAAATGCATCGAAGATACCGAAGGTATTTGCATCCAAACGCAATGCAAACCAAACGGTCGTGCCTGCTTCCTGATTGGCGAGTGGGAGAGCGCTTTTGAGGAACTGTTCCACTTCACTCTCTTTACCCGGTTTGGCCTTTAGCGTTGCTAGAATTCCGAGCTTTACATCTTTGTTCATAAATCTCTCCTCATTGTTAGTGTTACGAATCAAATGGGTGGTTATTAGCTACCAAAGGTGAACGCATAAGCGTAAGAGTTCGACCTTATAGCTGTTACCAGAAAGTTCATGACCATAAAGCTTAATCATTGGTTAATCCTCAATATTCTGTAAAAAGAAGCACTGTTAGGCTAAAAATTAGCGGTCTAACGGGAATAAGAAGCAATCAGAAATAGTCACGGCAAGTTGATTTCTCCCGTTGTCAACTGAACCGTATTGGATTCGAGATGCTGCATAGACATCCCTGCAAATTATGGAATTAGTACAGAATCTCTGTACCAAGCGTTCGGTACAAAATAACTGTACCAATCGTTCGGTATAATGTCAAGAGATAAGATTTCAATTTCTGTAAATGGTAAAAGATACTTATATTCCCTCCTTGCTACAACTGTTTCGACAGTATGGTTACGATGGGGCGACTTTATCGAAAATTTCACAAGCGACAGGTTTGGGGAAAGCCAGTCTCTACCATCACTTCCCCGGTGGGAAGGATGAAATGGTGACGGCGGTGTTGGATTTTATGGAATGTTGGTTGGAGGAACACATTTTACAGATACTTCGCGGTGGAGGGAATGCGCTCACTCGGTTGACTAAGATGTGTGAGCAGATTAACGAGCTATATGAAGGCGGACAACAACCCTGTATGTGTGCCATCTTGTTGATGGGGTCAGCACGAGATATCTTTCATACCAAGGTGCAAACACTATTACGAGTCTGGATTGATGAAATAGCAACTGTTTTGAGGGCAGCCGGATTAGATGAGACGCTGGCTCATGAGCGTGGGGAAGATGCTGCTATTGCCATTCAAGGCGCTCTGATTGTGGCGCAGGGTTTAAATGATGTGGCTCCTTTTGTCCGTGTGATGAAACAATTGCCACAACAACTGTGCCAAGATTTGTAGGAGAGTGATTACACAATTCATACCAAATATTTGAAAATAGGTCTGTCCGATTCCGTTTTCCCAGGGATTTCAGATCGGGGTGACAACTATATATTTACAACATCTACTGGGAAGCGATAGCCATTTGGTATAGCAATGAAAATATTACAGGTGTTGTTCAAATTTTCATCTGAGCGTGTCGGTTCATGAAGCCCTAAATGCTGACAGACAACATCCAAACTACTATCTCGCCGATAACTTAGCAGCCAAAGTCACCTGCGGGTGCTGGCTGTTCCTTAGTCAATGGGATGGTGTTTCTTTTAATGATAACTGATATCAAAGTTCCCAACCTTGAAGCTCTGGTATTCGGCTTTGGTTGGGTTGCGAGTGATTGTTAGTTAGCATTCCATTCCAACCAGCTTCACCGGGAGAAACTTTTTTGGCTTGAGGTAGTTCAGCCAGTATCTCAGTTATCAAATCCTCAACTGTCTCATTATTTTTAAAAGCGATGACTACTGTATCGAGCGATCGCAAAAATTCTAAAGGTATTTGCTCACTATTGCCTACACTCCAATACAATGTAGATTTACGCTTTTCTTTGTCAACAGTTGATTCTAAGGCAATGACACAGAGAACTTCAATAGGGTCACTTACCAATACTGCTCTTTCTACTGTGGCATCTGTAGCAATCCAAAAACTACCATTTTTCGTAGCTTCAGAGTTCAGGGGAATAGCGGTGAAGTTACCTGTTGGTTCTAGCTGCTTGGCAAGAGTTGGAAGATCGTCGAGTGTGCGTTCCACAAATATAGCTTGACCTGTTTGACTTGCATAGAGCCAACCCTTTTCATACAGTTCTGTGAGCAGAGAATTAGGTAAATTGTACTGCTGGCTTAACTTTAGGCGTATTTGCTCCCAGTTTGTTGGTTCTGGTATAGGCAAGGAGTTTGTTTGAGTAACTGCTGGTGTGGGATTTTCAACAGTTTGCTCCATAAGTTTCTTTCTGCGTTTGTCATCCTGTTTTGGAGGCACTGCTGATGTGGGATTTTCAACAGCTTGCTCCATGAGTTTCTGCATACGTTTGTCATCCCGCTTGGGATTGTAGTTTACACCTCGATGCTTTTGTAAACCAGGAAAGGTATATGCTTTACCAAGATGCGTACCACTAAAAGCCACACCATCAAGTTGGTAACTAATGCCTTTGACAATGCCTGTGCGAGTATAACCAACGCGGACATTAATACCTTGTTGTTGCACTCGCTCTATTAACTCTGGCATAGTGGGATGGTCGTGGGTTGCTTGGTCGAGCGATCGCTGGAGTCTCACTCTAACGCTTTCTTCTCCAGTTCTGGCAAGTTGCCTACGTTCGCCAGTAGTTGGACTGTGCTTATCTTTTTCCCAACTTGGTTGCACCGATTGCAAATTGTATTCCTGCTCCAACTTGCGAATTACCGCTTCACTTCTGCGATCGTCCCAGCTATCAGAAACTGTAGTACCATCTAATTGAATACGACTGGCAGCAATATGTATGTGTTCATGAGTCCGGTCAGTATGCCGCACTACGACATATTGGTTCATATCAAAACCCATTGCTTGCAGATACTTTTGGGCGATTTCATCCCAAGTATCATCATCTAAACTCTCTTTGTGGGCCAAACTGAGAGAAGCGTGATAAACAGCCCTGTTCACCTTCGGGTTTAATCTTCGAGATATACCGAATTCAGCTGCTAATTCCCGTGGGTTTGTTCCTTCCATATTCCCACCGATTTGTCTTGCTCCATCTTTGCCAAAGAGGTAGTTTAGCAGTCCCCGAAAACTTTTACCTTTGATGTGCTTACCAATCATGCCTCATCTTGTAAATCAGTGATTAAATCAATTTCAGCAATCTCTCGGCGCACCTGTTTCACCAAATCTCTTACCTGTGACAACAATGCTCTATCTACGACCACAGGTTCTCCCATGAGTACTGAAGTATTGATTGCTTTAGCTATTTGGTTGAGATTGTTACCTATTTTCCCCAACTCCCAGTAAGTTTGACCTGCTACTTTGGTGACACGCCTGGGCAATCTATTTTTCAGAGTCTTGGCACGAAACAACTCACTCATAGTGAGATTATTTTCATCTGCCATTAGCTGTGCTTTGTCGTATTCTGCCAAAGTCAGTCTAATGTCTATCCTGTGTGAGCGTTTCTGTCGCATTATTGATGCATTAGTCATTAGCTGTTTTAAGTTTGACGACTGCACTATCATTTGTCATTGACCAAGCGGTTACTTACGATTCTGGTTCGATACCAAGATGCGATGCGAGATAGTGGAATGCGCTGCAATAGCTTTGGTTGAGTACTAAGGAAGTCAAGATAGCGATCGCCTACGGCGGGGATACTGTTGGCGAAATATTACTTAACATAAAAACGGTAGATTTACCGTGTAATA
>NZ_JABXKK010000112.1 GCF_017115045.1 Nostoc sp. NMS8
CCCCCCCTTCTACCCTTGCAATTTTACCTGTTTTAGGGAATGAAACAGCCCTGCCTTCTAAAGGGGGGAATCGGAATTAAAGTCCCCCAATTGATCGGGGGATTTAGGGGGATCTAGAACGTTTTGATACCTACAATAGGACTTTTCAAACAACCTCTAAGCTATATGCTGATAAGTAGTTAAGGGTAATCCAGTACGCTGTTTCACATCAATTAACGATTTATACTCACCTCGTCGTTGCCTTTCTGCTACAATTTGTTCTGCGATCGCTCCGTCTAATCCACAAGCAATCAATTCTGGAGTTGAATATGTATTTAATCGTTTCCAAGAAAAATCAGCTTCTTTTTTGTGGTTGTAGCCAAAAGTAATTAGCGGTGTAATTCTAGCCACTTGCTTTTCGGGAATTCCGGCTATTTCTATCAACTCTTCTACATGAGTAAAAACATATCCCTCATTCATTAGAGATTCAATGTTATTTGCATAGACTATCGGGAGCCCTAAATAGTTAACTAGTTCATTTTTAGAGCATTCATTAATATCTACTTTATCCCGATTACTGGCAACTAGATTTGCTAACTCTTGTTCTTCAGGAATTGGTAAATTCTTCGGATAAGTTTTAACTAAAAAAGATTTTCTCAGGTAGAATGCTACAGCGATTTGAGCCATCCAAATTGCTAACGCAAAATTATTTGCCGAAAAAGCAAAAGCTAAAGCAGAGATGATAATTCCTATAACAATCCAAGTCTTAGTCTTAGATTTGTAACCACCGTAGGCAATGGCAAATCCTCCTAATATCGGAATTAATGAGAACCATACCCAAGCAGGAGTTTGTTGAAACCAATATTTAGATTGTGACACAATAAATTGACTGATGATTTGGATTTACAAAAATTTCAGAAGATTTTGCCGTTTTTCTTCATACTCTTCTGCGGTAATTACACCAGAATCAAAAAGATTTTTTAAATCAGCTAGCGCACTGGTTGCATCTTTAGCAGATACGGCTCCACCTGTGTTTATTACACCTTGGTTATATTTTGTATTGAATTCAATATCTGACATAGTAATTAGCACAAATAACTCAACAAAGGCTATTAATGCCGGGATAAAAGTCCAAGAAAGGAACAAGTACAAAATACCTGCAACATTTTGTCCTAAATAAAATTTGTGAATTCCCAGAAACCCACCAAAAAAGCAAAGCAGAATTGCTGTAGATTTACTCCTCATGTCATTTCTTTCCTTAATTAACTCTAATCAATATCTATTACCATTCAATACAATCAAAATTTTTAAATTTCCTTAATTATTTATGTGTTTTATTATTGAATTTCCCTGTCATCAAAAAAACAATAATTATACATAGCTGGGATTCTATTAAGACTAAATATCCTTTAAATAGATAGTTTAAATCTAGGTTGGAATTGAAGTAAAAAATTAGAGAACCAATTACTATATATGGAAATAAACGTAACTGATAAAATTTAAGTTTTAGTTTTTGGTTCTTCAAGTTGCTCATTAGCAGATAAAGTTATGTTGAACAATAATTGCTTCTCAACAATTGATTGGTTGCAACAAGTTTGTTTGGTTTAACAGATATTGACCATATACAAAGGTAATTTTATCTAATTTATATCTGTTAAGCCTCACAATTTTTACCGAATTTACTTATAGTTACATCAACAAATTTACGTAAAGTTCCTGATGACTAAAGTAAAGTACAAAGCAGAAAAAACACTGAGGTTTAGCTTTGATTGTTGTTCTAGACAATAAAATAATCCAAAATTAAAGCATGACAGTAATTAGTACTTATTGCCCTACTTTGTATAACTCTGATTCATGCCTAAAAGCTTGTTTTTAGTACAATTTGTTTCAGTAGCCCCAGGCTTTAATCTGAAAGCACTTTTTATGCAGTTTTATCACTCTTAGTAGCTGCTTCCTCTGAAATTGCTCTCAAGCGTGTTGCTGTGCTTTTACGGATGCGATCGCTTTTGCGAACAGCACCCGCCATTTCATATTCCCGGCTATCTTTGCCATATTTAAAAGCAACCCCAATCAGCATTTTTTCGGTTAAATCGCTTAAATTTTTATCCAATTCGTCCATCTCAGTTCTAGAAGAATCAATCACGGCAAGAGCAGTATTATAAGCATCTATTTTGCTCCGGTATTGCTCAATTAGTTGTGTCATATTTTGTAAATTGCGCTCATCCCCAAAATCCATACTGGGATCAATTGCTTTAAGTCCCGCCGCCCTTAATTCAGCTTTTTCTAAAACGCGGTATGTACGTTGCTTCCCAGGCATAAATGTATCCCTTTTATTCTGCTTTAGAGCTAGTTTGCCTTACTAAAGCTGTATCCTAGTTCAGTAAAATCCTCATAAATTAGTATCTGGTATGACTTGAATATCAGTATTTATCACAAAAATTATGTTTTTGTTGATGAAAGACATGTTTTTGTTAATGAAAGACATGTTTTTGTTAATGAAAGACATGTTTTTATTGATGAAAGACATGTTTTTGTTGATGAAAAAGATGTTTTTGTTGATGAAAAAGATGTTTTTGTTGATGAAACAGTTGCACTAAGCGACTGGAAGTTGCGGCTACACAGACAAAACCCGCCTACGCGGGTTTCAACAAGCCCTTAATTTTTTATTAGTCCGCGTAGGCGGAGTTTGTTTGTATAGCCGCAATTTATAATTGCCAGGGCTAGATACTAAAAATTAGGGAATTTAGAACAAAGGCGGTGTATTAATATTTAGATACCATACACATAGTCAAAGCAAGATATGATACTGGAAACTGCTGCGATCGCAATTGGCACTATAATAGCCACCAAAGCCTTAGAAAAAACAACCGAAAAAGTCACAGAGTCTTTAGTAGATAAGACTGGTAAGTTTCTCGTCACGCTGAAAAAACAGTCTCCCCATACTGTAGCAGCGATCGAGAAAGCACCAGAACAACCACTTGATTATGACAAGACTGTACGAGAGGTGGAATCTGCGGCTAAAGCTAATCCTAAAGTGGCTCAAGCTATGCAAGATTTAGCATTATTAACAGAAAATAATCCACCCTCTAACTTGGCTGAAATTCTGAAGGAGATAAAAGCGGCTGTGGAAAAATCTCAACAATCATACCCTTCAACTTTTACCCAAAACATCGAAAAAGCAATTAATGCGGCTCAAAACCAAACCATTGACCAAAGAGGTAGTACTTTTAATTTTTGAGTGGAGTCGTCTGACGGGGAACGGACAAAGTTAAGCCCCACAAAATCTATTCCTTATCGCGGTTCTGTTAATTTTGTTGGGCGAGAAACGGAACTGAGAATGGTGCATGAAGACTTGCAGCGCGGAGATTATGTAGCAATAGCGGGAATGGGTGGCGTGGGCAAAACTGAATTAGCCACCCAATACGCTAGACGATATCAACAAGATTATGGCGGGATTGCCTGGTTTAACGACAGAGAAACCAATCTCACTGCCGAAGTTTTAGAGTATTTCCAATTCCAATTAGGTTTTGAGATTCCCCAAGAATTAGGAGGAAGACTTTTAAACCTTAAAGAACAAGTCGCTTGGTGTTGGTCTAGATATCCTAACTCTAAGTTGCCAATTTTAATCGTCTTCGATGACGTAACTGATTTAGACAACCTCCGCCAAGTCGTTCCCAACAATAACCGCTTTCGAGTCTTAATTACTACTCGACTGCGAAATTTAGACCCGAATTTTATTCAAGAGATTCCCTTAGATGTTCTCTCACCCCAAAAAGAACCAGGCAAAGCCTTAGAACTGTTAAAACGACTGTTAGGGGAAAAAAATAAGCGAGTCAAAAACCAAGCACAAGCCGCAACAGCAATATGTGAATGTCTGGAATATTTGCCCTTAGGCATAGAGTTAGTGGGAGGCTATTTAGCAAGCGACCCGGACATATCTTTAGATATCATGTTTGGGCGATTGCAAGAACGTAAATTAACAGAAGCAGCTTTACAAGACCGGGAAACTCTCAACTCGACTCAATTGGGAGTCAAAGCCGCCTTTGCTTTAACTTGGTCAGAACTCGACCCACTGGCGCAACAACTAGGAAAATTGTTGAGTTTATTTTCTCCTGCACTAATTCTCTGGGATTTGGTTATTTGGGTAGCGACAGGTGGAGGAGAAGCAGAAAATGAGGAAGAAAGACAGCTAACTTGGTCAGAAAATGAATTAAACGAAGCTAGAAAGCAACTCTATGGGCGTAACTTGCTGCAACGGGTAGAAGAGAGAGAAGGATGTTATAAAATTCATACCTTAGTGCGGTGGTTTTTGCAAGAGCAGTTAGCGGCATCCGGCAAAACCAAATCAGTTTTAGAAACAACCTTTGCGATCGCTATGATAACCGTTGCCCAAATACTTCCCGATTCACCAACTTCTGAGCAGATTGAAAACATCAGAGATGTTGTTCCTCATCTCGAAGACCTGGGAAACCGTTTAATTGCAGAGATAAAGCAAGCAAAAGAGGCAGAGATAATTTCTCTAGCATCAGTTCCTAATGATGAAGTAATTTGGATATTTGTAGGGATAAAAAGATTTTACGAAGGACAAGGATTATATCAATTAGCAGAACCTTGGAGTGAAGAATGCGTAAATGTTTGCCAGTCCTTATTTGCTGGCGATCATTCCAATGTCGCTAGTAGCTTGAACAATTTAGCAGGACTCTACAATAGCCAAGGGCGCTACAGCGATGCCGAACCTCTCTTAATTGATGCCCTGGCAATGACAAAGCGCCTGTTTGCTAGCGACCATCCCAATGTCGCTACTAGCTTGAACAATTTAGCAGAACTCTACAATAGCCAAGGGCGCTACAGCGATGCCGAACCTCTCTACATTGAAGCCTTAGCAATGAGAAAGCGCCTGTTTGCTGGCGACCATCCCAATGTTGCTACTAGCTTGAACAATTTAGCAGAACTCTACAATAGCCAAGGGCGCTACAGCGATGCCGAACCTCTCTACATTGAAGCCTTAGCAATGAGAAAGCGCCTGTTTGCTAGCGACCATCCCAATGTCGCTACTATCTTGAACAATTTAGCAGGACTCTACAATAGCCAAGGGCGCTACAGCGATGCCAAACTTCTCTTAATTGATGCCCTGGCAATGACAAAGCGCCTGTTTACTGGCGACCATCCCGATGTCGCTACTAGCTTGAACAATTTAGCTTTACTCTACAATAGCCAAGGACGCTACAGCGATGCCGAACCTCTCTTAATTGATGCCCTGGCAATGACAAAGCGCCTGTTTGCTAGCGACCATCCCAATGTCGCTACTGGCTTGAACAATTTAGCTTTACTCTACAATAGCCAAGGACGCTACAGCGATGCCGAACCTCTCTTAATTGATGCCCTGGCAATGAGAAAGCGCCTGTTTACTGGCGACCATCCCGATGTCGCTACTAGCTTGAACAATTTAGCTTTACTCTACAATAGCCAAGGACGCTACAGCGATGCCGAACCTCTCTTAATTGATGCCCTGGCAATGACAAAGCGCCTGTTTGCTAGCGACCATCCCAATGTCGCTACTAGCTTGAACAATTTAGCAGAACTCTACAATAGCCAAGGGCGCTACAGCGATGCAGAACCTCTCTACAAAGAAGCCTTGGCAATGTCCGATCGCATTTTCGGGGTTGATCATCCCACTACAGCAACAATTCGAGAAAATCTAGCAATCCTGCAACGCCAGTCTACTCCCCGTGCTATCTGGTTACGTCAGTTAGGTCAGTTTGTGCAAATCTTGTTAGCAATATTTATTTTACCTTTTTATCTATTGTGGCGATTGGCTAAAAAATTAATTCGTAATTAAAAGAGCGAGTTCAGGCGATAGAGATTGCAATCTAGTAGTTTAGAGCGATCATTCGCGCAGCGTCTCGAAGAGAAGACGTTGCCGTTGGCGGTAGCGTCTCTGAAAGAGAAGGCATCGCTTTTTTCTCATCAACAAAGGTGCGATCGCTAAACTTTTGCTTAAAGACAATGCCGGGAGCATCCCACTTTTTTGTATGTCATTGCGAGCGAAGCAAAGCAATCGCAAAATCTCTAACGAAGAGTGAGTCCATGCGATTGTTTGTCTACGAAACGCACTTGCGTTCGTCGTCCCTCCTCTCTACGAGACGCTACGCGAAGGCAATGACAGTTATTTTGTCAGCAAAACGGTTTGCCTCACTTCAACTGGTTCACCCGTCAAACTAAAAGGGCGAACTTCGGTAATTTTTACCTTCACTAATTGCCCTTGGAGTTCTTTGATATTGCCGCTAAAGAAGGTCAAACGATTACCACCAGTGCGTCCCATCACCTGAGTTTGATCTTTAGGATTTTGGTCTTCTACTAAAACTTCTTCAATGCGTCCAAAGTAACGTTGCGATCGCTCTGCTACTTTCAAGTTTCCTAAATGATTGAGCCGTTGCAGGCGATCGCTTTTTATTTCTTCACTAAGTTGATTGTCCCACAAAGCGGCTGGTGTCCCTGGGCGCGGCGAATATGCTGCTGTATTCAACATATCAAAGCCAATATCTTCCACCAGTTTGAGAGTATTTTCAAACTGTGCTTCTGTCTCACCAGGAAAACCAACAATGGCATCGGCACTAATGGAAGCATCTGGCATATACCGCCGAATGGTATCGATAATCCGGCGATATTTCTCATGGGTATAACCCCGTGCCATCGCCTTTAAAAGTTCATTATCCCCAGATTGAAAGGGAATGTGGAAGTGTTTACACACCTTGGGCAACTCAGCACAAGCCTGAATTAATCTCTCAGTAAAATAACGGGGGTGACTAGTCGCAAATCTTAGCCTTTCAATCCCCGGCACATCATGGACGTAATAAAGCAAATCTGTAAAGTTGTTCAGATGCCTACCTTCTGCTGTCACTCCGGGTAAATCTCTGCCGTAAGCATCAATATTTTGACCGAGTAGAGTAATTTCTTTATAACCTTGCCGTCCTAATTCTTCCATTTCAGCCCGGATAGCTGATGGAGTGCGAGATTGTTCGACACCGCGCACATTGGGAACTACGCAATAAGTGCAGCGTTCGTTACAGCCGTAAATCACATTTACCCAAGCAGTTACTTTACTATCTCGTCGCGGCTGGGTAATATCTTCAATAATGTGAACTGGCTCAGTTGCTACAACTTGGTTGCCTTCAAAGACCGACTCCAGCAAATCTTTCAGACGGTTGGCATGTTGTGGCCCCATTACCAAATCTAATTCTGGCACTCGCCGCAACAGCGCTTCTCCTTCTTGCTGGGCAACACAACCAGCCACAATGAGGGTTAAATCTGGCTGTTCATGTTTGCGCTTTGCTTGTCTGCCCAGGTAAGAATATACCTTTTGTTCCGCATTATCCCGAATTGTGCAGGTATTGTAGAGAATTACATCTGCGTTATTTGGGTCTTGGCACCACTCAAAGCCCATTTCTTCCAAAACGCCAGCCATGCGCTCTGAGTCAGCTTTATTCATCTGACAACCGAAAGTAGTGATGTGATATTGGCGTTTAGAAGTGGTCACGTCGCTTCGCTCCGAATTCAAAATTCAAAATTAATGATCCCCATCAATAAATTTAGGGGCTTGTCTCATGAGTCGTTTTCGGTCATGGGCGACTCTGCTTAATCAGCGTAATGTATTATAAGCTTTATTTCTATTCTATAAGTTTGAAATGCCAATACTAGCTCTGGCGATTAGAAATCAGAGGTAGGAGGCACGAGGCAGTATAAATTAGAGGTTGTTTGAAAAGTATTTCACTGTTTCAGATCCCCCCTAACCCCCCTTAAAAAGGGGGGAACCGGAATTGAAGCCCCCCTTAAAAAGGGGTTGGGGGGATCGATAACGTTTTGCTACCGACGAAAGAACTTTTAAAACATCCTCTTAAACGAGTTTCAAAAGCTTTGCATGAAAATGTTTTAGGAACTAGTATTTTTACTCAACACTCAACACTCAATCAGCACCAGGTTTGCACAACATGACCCTTTAACTGTTGTCCTAACCAAGGTGTATTTTGTGAAAGTGTATAAAGACTTTTCCGTTCGACTTTCCAGGTTTGCTGGGGATTAAATAAAGTAAGTTCTGCTGGTTGATGAGGTAGAATCGCACTTACTTTCTGCCCTAAACACTCTGCTGGACTGGTACTCAATGCCCGCCATAATTCTAAAGCTGTAAATTCTTCAGTTTCAACGAGATATTGCCACAGCAAAGGTAATGCTAACTCCAAACCAATTGCTCCGGCTGGTGCTTCGGCAAAGGCTTGGACTTTTTCTTCATAACTGTAGGGTGTGTGGTCAATAGCGATCGCATCAATCACACCTGTACGGACTCCGGCACGTAACGCCACCACATCACGAGGATTACCTAAAGGCGGGTCTAAATGCAAGCTAGTGTGATAACTCTTAACTGCTTTTGTATCCAGTAAAAGGTGCATCCAGGTGGTGCTGGCAGTGATTGGTAAACCAGCCGCTTTAGCTGAGGCGATTAATTCCACGCTGCGAGCGGTGGAAACGCGCATAATATGGACTGGTGTACCAATTGCTGCAACCAATTCTAACAAAGCTGCGATCGCAGTTGTTTCAGCGCTGGCGGGTATTGGGGGTAAACCGAAACGGAGAGCATCGGGCCCTTCTCTCATTACACCATTTGCTGTTAATTGGCGATCGCTAGGCCAAAACGCTACTGGTTTCCCCAACGGCTGGAGATACTCTAACACTCCTCGCACCAACGCCAAATTTTCTAACGGCTTACCATCTGTAAAACCAACAACTCCAGCCGCCGCTAAATCTGCCAATTCCGTCATTTGCTTCCCAGCAACATCTAGGGTGATAGCACCCCAGATATGAAGCAGGGGAGTAGGGGAGCAGGGGTGCAGGGGAGACAAACTTCCTCTCCTCTTCTGCTGCAACTGTGCCACAAGTGCAGGGTTATCAATAGCTGGAGATGTATCGGGTAAAATGCTAACTCTGGTAAAGCCGCCAGCGGCAGCAGCTTGTAAAAAAGACGAAATAGTTTCTCGTTCTTCAAAACCAGGTTCACCTGAGTGGCTGTACAAATCCACCAACCCAGGGCCAAGAACTAATCCCTGACAATCTCTGATTTTAGTATCGGAACTAATATCAGAAATGTGCGAAGCTACTGCTTTGATATAACCATCAGTAATCAGTACATCAAAGAGTTCATCGATTTCAGAAACCGGATCAATCACCCGTACTTTTTGCAGCAGTTCTATCATAATTTTTTTAGTTAGGAGTTAAAAATAAAGTTAGGAGTTAGAAGTTACAAGTTATGAGTTAAGATTTACCAGTTATTTGTTCCTTGCCGATCATTTTTAACTTTATTCATAACTCATAATTTTTCACTTTTAACTTAACTCCTAACTCCTCACGCCTGACTCATTACTCACAACGCTCCCGCAGCTGTTTTATCTAGTACGCCTCCACCCAAGTGAGTGGTGATGTTCATCGCTTGCAAGACTGGTAAATCAGCGATTCCAGAAGGATAGTCAATAACGCTGACTGCGCCATTACCCTGACGAAAATTCCAGAAATTTTCCAGCGATAAGCCCAGAATGTGACAAAGCAAAGTTTTGTTAGTAGCGTCATGAGCTACTACTAATACAGTTTTGAATTCATTATTTAATGCGGCTTGTACAATAGATTGCCAAGCAACAACACTGCGTTCCCACACCTGTTGCAAATTTTCTCCTTCGGGCATTTGCACTTCGGCTGGTACTAGCCGCCAACGTTGCAACTCTCCCGGAAACTCTTGCTCTATCTCTGTTTCTAATTTTCCTTCCCAAAGTCCATGACTGATTTCTCTTAAACCATCTTGCAACTCTAACTTTACATTCGGATGTTGTTTTAAAATAATCTCTGCTGTTTCTTTAGGGCGTAACATTGTGCTACTTACCGCAAAATCAATCGCTACCTCTTGGAGAAATTCGCCTGCTTTTTGCGACTGTTGTCTACCATTGTCGTTTAGAGGGACATCAATTTGTCCTTGAAACCTAGTTTGGCGATTCCAGTCAGTTTCGCCGTGACGCACCAGCAACAATCGTACTCCTTGATGATCCGGTCGCAATGAGGGTAAAGATTCTCCGGTGTGTTGCGTCTGATTTAAGGATTCTAGCTGGACTGGTTCGCCCAATCTTCCAGCAAAATTTAATACAGTGATGCCACAGTTAGATTGCTGTATTGAGTGATAGCGACTTGGAGAAATTCCTAGTGCTGTGCTAATCAGGGCGCGATTAATTCCGTTATGTCCCACAATCAGAATAGTTTCGCCTTGATGGTGAGACAAAGTTTCTTGCCAAAACTGTTTTGCTTGTTCGTATAAAGCAAGAACGGGAAAATGTTCTCTTGTCCCTTGTGCATCATTAAGCAGCATCCGCAGTTCGTCTGGGCGTTGATGCCAAGTGCGGTAGTCTTCGGCAAATTTCTGCTTGACTTCGGAAGTCAGCAGTGCTTCCCATAAAGGCAGGTCGATTTCTAACAGTAAATTAGAAACTTGGATTACAGCAGATTGTTCAGCATGATTAGCTAACTCACTATGGATAATATCTGCCGTGTGCTTTGCTCGTTGCAAAGGACTGCTATAAATTGCATTAAATAAGATATTGCTGAGGGCTTTGCCTACTTTACTGGCATCGTTACGACCTTTTTCGGTTAATGTTGACGCATCAGTACGTCCTTGGATACGCCGCTCGGTATTATAACCACTTTGACCGTGGCGCACAATGATGACACGAGTCATCTCAAAGCCCTCCTCTATCTTGACGATTAATTTTACTGCAAAATGATTGCATAATTATCGACTCAAGAAGGCGGATTGAAGAAGAGGCAGGGGGGCAGGGGGCAGGGGGCAGGGAGTAGGGAGCAGGGGGAAAGAAACTTGTTTTGGATAATTTCTTGGAAATCCCTAAAGCTATAACCTCGAATTCTAATAGAATTCGAGGTTATGAGACACTAAATATTAAGAAGATTTGCTGACTGAAAAACTTTTACAATTTCTGGCCTGCGTAAATTGAGCGCACTTCGCCGTTACGCCGGATGACTGCTTCGCCGTTACTGACATCCACTAGTGTCCAACCGCTTGAGCCGATACTTTCACCCATATTGATGCGGCGAGTCACGCCATCAATTTTAAACAATGCAGCAGATTTATTGCCCAACTCTAGCAATCCCTCTAAGGTATTACTCGGAGCCTCTGCGATCGCAGTTGCAGGATATACTTGTTCCTGGGTAATAGTTGGTTCTGACTCTGGGGCGAGTGCAGCACGTAATGGAACTACTGGTAATGCAGGCAGAGGCTTAGGTGTCTGCCGCACGGTAATGGGTGCAGTTTTCCCCGCTACTGGCTTGAGTTCAGATCGTACAGCCGCAGCTAACATATTGACGGTTACAGGCTTGGCAGCTTGCCGCACTGTATTCAGGGCAGTTTTCACAACATTAGGTTGAGATCCCTGCAATACATTGGCAACTTGTGGTAGAAGTGTAGAAGTCCCAGGAATAGCTGGAAGGGCATAGCGCATTGGCGACGGCGCTTGATAAACAGGAACGTAGATGCGCTCAACAACACTCCCAGAACGGTTGGAGGCTGATGATGTATTGTTAGTTAGAAGTGGAAGTGCTGGCAGATTACCTGTTGTTTGCTCGTTACCAAGGGCTATTTGTTTACTATTTGCCTGAGTGGAGAATCCGCGACTGAAAGATTTTTGATTGGGTGTTGCTCCTTGCTTATCTATGACTGCTAGTGATTGGAGCATATAGTCAACTAACTCTGCCTCAAGTTCTGTTTTGACAGGTAGCTGTGACTGCGATTGTGTCACTAGAAGCGCTGATTCGGGCAATTTGGCATTTAAAAGATATACAACTCCAGACTGCACCAGGTAAATTATACCTGCGATCGCCACGCCTAAAGTTGTTCCCACCATCAGCAGTTTGCCCAAAGCCGGCCTAGTTTTCTGACGCTTTCTACTAACTGCTTTCACAGCGCCGCTATCAAACACAAAGGTACTCAATTGCTTATGCTTATCTTGAGCATCTGACTGATTTAGGCTGTCTGGTAAAATAATCTGCGGTATTGTAACTGTTTGCAGAGGCACATATCCTGGAGGTGACTGGCGTTGAGCTTGGGCAGAAACCCCAGCAACAGAGTGGTGCCTAACAGCTTGAGAAGGCAGATTACCACTAACATCCAGAATGTAGTCGATATCGGCAAAGAGTTCATCCATGAGGCCATCAGCATAGTTTTCTATCGACCAAGGCTCGTTGGCGATTAAGTCTTCTGATGGTTCTGGTACTATGAGACGGGTGCTGGCTTCTTGTAACATAGACGTTCTGGGTTGTTGCTAGGACGGGGAAACGCCGTCTCTACTGCCTGGAAATTGGGATTATTCTTAAAGAGAGAATAGGGAATCGGCAACAGGAAATAGGTGGTCTCTTACTACCAAACAGGGAACATGAAATAGAAAAAACTGTTCCCTGTTCCCTTCCTTGATGAAACATCCAATCCCGGTTCTCTTAAGACGAGTTGATTAAGCGTTGGTATTAAACTCAACTTTCATCTGGGGATTGTTGATGATGGCAGTACTAGGAGTTATGTCATCTATCATACCAATCTCCCTCCTTACTACTATACTCAGTATTTATGAAGTTGGTGTTAAGCTAACGCTCGAAACTGTTGCTGGTTCTTGGTTCTACGCAATTCTAGATATAATAATAAAGCGTTTATATCTGCTGGGTTTACACCACCTATACGTGATGCTTGACCAAGAGTCAGTGGTTTTACGTGAGTCAGCTTTTCCCGTGCTTCTTTGGAAAGAGTATCAATTGTTGTATAGTCCAAATCAGCAGGTAACTGGCGGTGCGCTTGCCGAGCAATTTGGTCAATCTGATGTTGTTGCCTAGCGAGATAGCCAGAATACTTAATGTCAATTTCTGCGCCTTCTTTCTCAGCGCGCTTGAGGTTGGGGTTTCCCAATCCGAACCTGTCGAGGTCAACGTAATGGAATCCCGGACGCCGCAGCAAGTCGTTCAGGGTAATTGAACCTTTAATTGCTTGTTGGGTATTAGATGCGATCGCTATTCCCATTTCATCATGTTCTTTCACTCGTGTAGCTTGTAATCTTTGTTTTTCTGTGGTGATATTACCCTGTTTTTCAATAAACATATCCCAACGGCGATCGTCAATTAAACCGATTTCCCGTCCCAAGGGTGTTAGGCGTTGGTCGGCATTGTCAGAACGCAATATTAATCGGTACTCTGACCTACTGGTAAGCATCCGGTAAGGCTCCCGCAGGTCTTTTGTACACAAGTCATCAACTAGCGTCCCAATGTAACTTTGCTCGCGCGCAAACACAATCATTTCTTGAGAGCGAACAAATCGAGCTGCATTAATTCCCGCCACCAGCCCTTGAGCTGCGGCTTCTTCATAACCTGTAGTACCGTTAATCTGCCCAGCACAAAACAGTCCCGCAATCTTCTTAGTCATCAATGTGGGGTAACACTGAGTTGCTGGTAAATAGTCATATTCCACAGCATAAGCTGGACGCAGCATCACACATTTTTCCAAACCGGGGAGAGTCCGCAACATTTGCAGTTGCAGATTTTCTGGCAACCCTGTAGAAAACCCTTGAATATAAAGTTCGGGTATATCCCTTCCTTCCGGTTCAATAAAGATTTGATGGCTTTCTTTATCAGCAAAGCGAACAATCTTATCTTCAATACTGGGACAATAACGCGGCCCTTTGGCTTCCACCCAACCGCCATAAACTGGCGACAGGTGCAAATTATCCTGAATTAGGCGATGGGTTTCGGCGGTGGTGCGGGTGATATAGCAAGGCATTTGTTCCCGTTCGACCCACACATCGGGGTCAAAACTGAACCAGCGCACGTCTTCATCCCCTGGCTGAATGAGCATTTTACTATAATCTACCGATCGCTTATCGACCCGTGCCGGAGTTCCAGTTTTAAGTCTGCCGGTTTCAAATCCCAAGCGATTTAAGGTTTGTGTCAATCCTTCAGCGGCAAATTCCCCAGCGCGTCCGGCTGGCATTGATTTATTGCCAACCCAAATTTTGCCCCCCAGGAAAGTGCCAGTTGTCAAGATAACTGCTTTACATTGGAACCCCACACCAAAATAAGTTTCAACGCCAATGACTTCACCGTTAGCACCCAGCACCAAATCTATCGCCATACTTTCGCGGATTGTCAAGTTTTCTTGATTCTCAACAATATTTTTCATCACTGCTGCATATTCGCGCTTATCCGTCTGGGCGCGTAATGCCCACACAGCAGGCCCCCGTGAAGAGTTGAGGATACGTTTTTGCAGATAGGTACGGTCTGCTACTTTACCAATTTCTCCGCCGAGTGCGTCTACCTCATGAGTCAACTGAGATTTGGCTGGGCCACCCACCGCTGGGTTACAAGGTTGCCAAGCGATTTTATCCAAGTTGAGCGTCAATAGCAGGGTACGACAACCGAGGCGTGCAGAGGCGAGAGCTGCTTCGCAACCGGAGTGACCTGCACCGACGACTATGACATCAAAAGCGTCTTGAAATTCAACGGAATTGTGCATGGTCATACTTACAGGATCGGCAAGCTGAGAGTTCTTTTCAATTTTAACTGTTCCAGTGATTTCATGGATGTAACTTTCTGCTAAAAAAGTTATCAAAATTACTAGTACTCAAATCAAAGCAAGTTTTTATTTTTAAACTTAAGCATTAAGTAAAAAATATAATCTTTTTTTAAATTTTGTGACAACGTTCCGGTTTGTTTATCACAGCTATTGTTCATGTAGTTGGATATCACATAAATTAACTCATTGTTTAATATTGGTTTTCTATAAAAAACAATGTCCAGCATCAATAAATTGTCTTTCATTTAAATAAAAACAAATAAGAAATATTTTTAATAAATCCATTTATTTTACCTTCAAACCAAGCAACAAGCAATTATTTAAGAATGAAACTCACCATCAGTAAGAAAATAAATATTAATAGAGCTATCAGAAAAGCAACTTTCATCATGATAGTTATCTTGATGATTTTTGTTTTAGTAGCTAGTAATGAGATTACCCGCCACAAAGTTGCTATAAATGCCCAACCATTAAACGGATGCTTGAGTACTGATTCATTGCTTTGTACAGATATCTCTAAAGAAACAACATCAAAACCATTTATTCCCGATCCAAAATTAAATAATCAACAGCGTTTTTTATCTGCGATCGCTAGAAAATTACCTACAATTCCTCAGTCTGGTACTTATGAATATACGTTACTACGAACTTATGGTGCAGTCTTTGTAAATCAAGATGTTGGGATTAAACTGCCGCAACAAGATATCTTCGCTAATGAAAAAGAAACTCAAGATTTTCAAGCTACTTTAACAATGGGTCATGTTGATGGTACCAACGACTGTTACTTACAAAAATCGGCGGCTGATGCTTTAAATAAAGCACGAGTTCAGCAACAGATTCCACTAAAATCTGGTTATGGTTCTGGTGATTGTACCCGCACTTTTAACACGAATTTAAGATTTTGGCACAAATATGCTAACGATCAAGTTTTAGCAAAAGTTCAACAGGGTAAAGAAACAAAAATTCTTGGTTTAGTTGCACCTCCCGGAACTTCTCAACATCTCTGGGGATTAGCAATTGATTTACGCGTAGGCAGCAAAGAACAAAGAAAAGCTCTGAATCAAAATGGTTGGTTTCAAACAGTAGAAAATGATACTCCACATTGGACTTATGTGGGTTTATCTGAAGAGAATTTATCCCTGTTTGGTTTTAATAAACAAGTTATTCGGGGCATTATTTATTGGATAACGCCACTATGATTGTTAGATAGCATAAAACTTCTACTGTTGGCCTAACGCCCGTAATCATCTAACAACATAGTAGTCTGTTACTCGGTAATTTACTTTATATATAAATTCAGTTTGATTTTTGAAAAAATTAAATATTTGTAGTGTATTAGTGTTTCGCGTAGGGCACCCTACTAGTGTGGCAAGCTTAAAATAGTACATTAGAGGATGTTTTAAAAGTCATCTGCTCGGTAGCAAAACGTTTTAGATCCCCCTAAATCCCCCTTAAAAAGGGGGACTTTTAGAGACTTTGCCCCCCTTTTTAAGGGGGGTTGGGGGAATCTAAAAGTGCCTAAAATTACAGCCACCCACTTTTAAAACATCCTCTTAGAGGTAGGTTGTGTGGAGCGGAGCGCAACCCAAATATAATGTATCAGGATGTTGGCTTTGGCAAAGCCTCCAACGCCACTTGCTACAACGCCGGGAACCCGCGCAACGCAGTGGCTCCCCAACCTACAATTGTTTTGTAACATTTTAGCCTTGATACGCGACTACGTATCTTTTCAAAAATCAAATATGATTCCTATAGTAAGCATCAGTGCTAGGACGAGATTGGAGAATATCTAAAATAGCCTTTCTAATTTCAAGGTTAAGTGTATATTGTTGAATTAATTTAACTGCTTTCTCATAGTTAATTGGAGTAAATGTATCATGAATGCTAAAGCTTAATTGAGATACTCTTACTCTGACTAGACTACAGCGATGTCTACGACTGGCTACGCCTACGCACTTCCACTTTTACATAAAAACCCATGAGTCAAATTAATCCTGAAACAACTCCCTTACATACCTTAAACCCACTCAACCGATTTTCTGAGAGAGCAGAGGATTATGTAAAATATCGACCAAGTTACCCCGCAGATGCAATTGATATTATCTTGGAAGGATTAGGTGATAATTCACAACTTGTAGCAGCAGATATTGGTGCAGGTACAGGAATTGCTTCAAGACTGTTAGCTGAACGCAAAGTTAATATCATCGCCATAGAACCAAACGCGGCGATGCGAGAAGCTGCCCAAGCATATCCTTTGATAGAGTTTCGTGATGGAACAGCAGAATTGACCCAACTCCCTGATAATTCAGTTGATTTAGTTACTTGTTTTCAAGCTTTCCACTGGTTCAATCCCGAACCAAGTTTATTGGAATTTCGCCGTATTTTAAAACCATCAGCACGCTTGGCCGTGGTGTGGAATAATCGAGATAAAGAAGATGCCTTAACTACAGAATATAGCCGACTAGTCCGCGAAGCATCTAATAATCACCCAGCAGAATCTCGAATGGAGTCGGTAGAGCCACTGTTCATAACTCCCCATTTTATTAACATCCAGGAATATACTTTTACTTCTAGGCAACAATTAGATTTAACTGGACTGATTGGACGAGCCAAGAGTGTTTCTTATCTCCCACATGAAGGCTGGGTATACGAACAGCTTATTAACAATTTTCAAGAATTATATCAGCACTTTCGTGATGAGAATGGTTTTATCTATATGGTTTATCGCACTAGCGTATACCTTGGTGAAGCTATTTAAAAAGAAAAATGGGAATTATAAAAAGTAGAGTGCATTAATTCACTCTCAATAAATATCAGGATTCAGATGGTACAACAAAAATATGAAGGTTATTGCGAATGCAATCCTACCAAATTAGTCAGAGAAAAGTTTGGAGATGTCAATGTTTATGCCCAGAATGCTAAATCACTTTTAACAAAAGCTACTGGTTTTATTGGTAATTATGATTTTACTCTCAATCCTTATAGGGGATGTCAATACGGTTGTAGTTATTGCTATGCTGCTGCATTTACCCCTAATGCTCAAATGCGCCAAGATTGGGGTAAATGGGTAATTTTTAAGGAAAATGCTGCTGAGATATTAGCGAAAGAATTAAAAAAATGGTATGAAAAAAATCCTTACACTCCCCCTAGTATATACATGAGTAGCGTTACCGATCCTTATCAACCACTTGAGTCTAAACATCAACTGACTCGTCGGTTGTTGGAGGTAATGCTAGATATGGGGATTGACGGTTATCCAACTCCAACTTTGGTGATTCAAACTCGTAGCCCAATTATTACTAGAGATATTGATTATTTACAACGATTTAAGCGATTGCGAATTAATATGAGCATTCCGACTGGGAGTGAATTAGTGAGAAAAGATTTTGAACCGCGATCGCCAAGTATTAAAGCTAGACTAAATGCGATCGCTAAAATTAAACAAAGTATTGATTATTTCAAAGGTTTTGTTCCTAAAGTTTCTATCACTATTACCCCTCTGCTTCCTACTTTATCAACTGATGAAGCTACTTTTATTGACAAACTAGCTATCGCCGATAGGGTTGTCATTCAAGCTTTTCATGCTAGCCACAGTCGTTCTCTCATCGCATCAACTCGCCAAGAAGCTGAAGAAATTAAGCAAAAATACGCTTGGTGGTATGAAGACGAGCAATTAAGCTATATGAAATTTAAGGAAAAGTTAGTTTCTCGGCTTCCAGGTGTAGAAATTATGGAAGGCAAAGAGGGATTTGGTTATGAATAATCTTATCGTAAATTGGTGGCGAAGTCGGCAGTTAAAATTATCTTTAAAGCGGGGGGATATCCGACGTGCAGTGCAACTATTGCAAGAGATTCAAAAATCAGGTGCAAGATTCTCATGGTTAGAAAAACTATTTAGGGATAAACTTCAACTTGAACGTTATTCACAAGAATACAAACGACAAACAGAAACTTTAAGTAAACAACTAACAGAAGCATCTCAGTAAAAAGATAATCTCATATTAATCCCAGATGAGGAATTTATTAAATATATCTATAAGGTTTTTAATTTAATAGAGCATGATGAATCTAAATTGCAATTTACTAGTATTGATGAATGTATATTTGATGACTTGGAATCAAATCTAGTTGAATATCTGAAGGAAGAATTTAGTAAGATTCCTGAAAACAAGTTATTTATTAAGCTAGAAGATGCTCTTGAGGATATTAATAACTTAAAAATTGGGCAAGCTCCAGACTACCGTTTTAGTCTAACTCCTCATGTCTATTTTATGAAGTATTTTTTAGAGAATGTATATTGCATATATTTAGCTTGGTTTCTCATTTACCAGGATGCTTTACTGCCAAGTAAGGTTAATATCCTTGATATTGCAGCAGGCCCAGGAACAGTTGCTTATGGTTTAGCTTTATTTCTCCAAAGTAGTAGCGGTTTTTTTCATATTCCACAAATGCACATATCCTACTACTCTTTAGAAAAACAAGATGCTTTCCAATTTCGCGGACTTCAGTTTTGGCGACGATATATAGAATCACGTCCAATGCCAGTAAATGCTTTCTTTCGCTTTGTTACTACTGATATTTTTACTTGGGAAAGCCAATCAAATAATCTACCCCAAGATTTTTTCGACTTTATCGTAATTTCCCATTGCTTTTTTATAGATAAAGCCAAGAGAGTTGAAGCTAATAATACTTATAAGCAAATATTTGCCACTAGCTTAAAAAAATCAGGTTATATTCTGCTAATTGTGCAAAATAAAAAAATATTCAAGATTTCTGATATTCACCAAGTTGAAAACCAAGAACAGGAAAAAAATGTAGTGGATAAATTTCTGGCAGAACTTGGATTAGAGTTAGTCTGGTATAAATATCTAACCTCAACAGGTTCAAGAACACCTTTGTCCATTGCTGAATTTGGTAAATTTGCTCGAGAAAAATTACCAAAACAACTGTATATGAGTCCAATACTCCAAAAGTATTTTGCTCAGAAGCATCAGTTACACTATACATTAGATGATTATGTAATCTTGGCTAAAAAATTATATTGAAGAAGAATTCAGAATCAAGACGCTTGATAGCGACGCGCAAAGCGAATCCTTGAGCGTTGCTATCAGTCGGGGATTTAAACCTGCGACTTTCTTGTTGACCGCCAAATCTACAATTTGGTGGGGGCTTGTACCCTATTTCTAATTAGCTTTGCCATTTCCTTGAAAATTTAACAACTGATCGTCATTGACCCAAATTGCTTGTTGAGGCACGGAGATGGAAATTCCCGCTTCGTCTAGGGCAACTTTTAGGCGGCGGCGAAGTTCTCGTGCTACATCCCATTGTTTAAGGGGCTGTGTTTTAATCCAGACACGGATAATCAAACCGCGATCGCCAAATTGATCTATTCCCAAAACTTGCGGCGGTTCCAAAATTTGACTCTGCCATTGCATTTCTTGATTCATCTTATTGGCAATAGTTGCAATCAAGTTTAAAGCCTCTTCTGTATCGGCTTGGTAGGCGATGGGAACTGTTAAATCGGCTCGTGACCAACGACTAGAAAGATTGGCAACAACTTTGATTTCACCATTGGGAATCGTGATCAAGCGCCCTTCAGAATCCCGCACTTGGGTCATCCGCAGATTCAGAGTTTCTACTAAGCCTCCCACTTCTCCCACAGTAATCACATCGCCTAAAGCATACTGATCTTCTAAAATGATCAGGAAACCGTTAATCGCATCTTTAATTAAGTTTTGCGATGCCAGAGATAATGCAACACCAACTAAACTAGCACCCGCTAGCAAGGGAACGATATCTATTCCCAAGGATACTAGCGCTAGCAAGAAGGCTACTCCTACCCAAATAGCAGTAGTGATACTTTTAGTCACACCAGAAAATGTGGAAACTCGCAGTTGTAGCCGTGCAGAACTTTCTGGAGTTAAAAAAGCACCACTGCTGATTAAAGTGGAGGCAAAGCGGTCAATCAGAGCGTAGGTTAAACGGATTGCTACATAGGTTCCCAGAAATACGACACCTAATCGCAAAGGAAATTGGGCGGCTGTGAGAATTCCTACCTGAAAACCTCGTGTATAGGGAAATAGACCCAAAATAAAAAAGCTTCCACCTCCCCAAATTCCGGCTTGACTTAGCTGAAATAATCGTCTCTTAGCTTCTTGAAGATGTTGCTGTTGTCGTTGATTTAGTTGTGTTGTAATTACTTGATCTGCTGGTTTTGGGTAGTTGAAGAGTTCCCTTTGCGGTTGGGAGGCAATGGAGTGTTCTAAATCCTTTTGAGAACCCCGCTGCCAGCTATATACCCCCCAACTCATAACAATCATTGCTAGTCCGATACCGCCAGCAATTTTACCTTGGTCGATTAAAGATTGAGTTTGCCTTTCTTGCTTGGCTTGTTGCAAGTCTTCTTGTAACGATTCGGCGACTTGATTTGCCGATGTTGATATATCTACCTGTCGGAGTCCAGCATCTTCAGAAGTAACGGTCATCAGATATTGACCGTTGACATAAATTACTGGTAATTCGTTGACTTTCCGAACTTCCACCTTGACTGGCGTTTTTGCTGGTGATTGAAAGTAATTTTGGCCAATTTTCTCCAACTTCTTTTGAATATCTTCTGAACGCTCAGGAAAGTTGGTTCTTGATGCCGCTATTTGAAATAACCGACGACCATCTAAATAAATCCAGCCCGAAACAACTCTGTTATCTGAATCATTACTCACACTGCTGGGAGCTTGCAGTTGCGGTAAAAAAGGAATTTGGGCTGTGGCTTTTGGCACAGATACAACGCATATAGCTATTGAACTGGCGATGCCTACGGCGGGCAAAGCCAACGCCAAAAATTGAAAGCGCACTCAAACACCTCCTTGAGTAAAATCTACTAGTGACTATTTCTATAGCTATCCTCTGCAATATCTTTGGGTAGATGTACCTATCTAAAGTTGAAGTTTTCTTTTTAAATGATGAAATTTTGATGTTGTTTTGCTTGTACTCTATCTTTAGAGAGATGACAAAATGCTGAAAATCAGTAGCTAAGACAGAGATAATTTGAACTCTTACCAAAGATAAAACAAAAAGGAAGAACCTGGAGAGGAAGTTGACATTGCGCTGATCAAACGTCAAGCTAGTTTTGAAGACTATTAATTAGTAATTTGCTAATTGCCAGCAAAAATCAGCAGTAGTAGAATAACCTAATAGAGTGCGTAAATTTTACGTAGCTTTTTTAATTTTTTGAGGTAACTTTTGATGACCGCAACTTCTCCCCGATTAAAGCACGAGGTTAAAGACCTCGGCCTAGCTGCCTTGGGAAGACAGCGCATTGAATGGGCTGGACGCGAAATGCCAGTTTTGCGGCAAATCCGCGATCGCTTTGCTATCGAGAAACCCTTTGCTGGTTTACGCCTTGTAGCTTGCGCCCACATTACAACCGAAACAGCACATTTGGCGATCGCTCTGAAAGCTGGTGGTGCAGACGCGCTTTTAATTGCTAGCAACCCCTTATCAACCCAAGATGACGTAGCCGCTAGCCTCGTCCTCGATCACGAAATTCCCGTCTTTGCTCAAAAAGGCGAAGATAACGCAACTTATAACCGCCACGTTCAAATAGCTTTAGATCACCGCCCCAACATTATTGTTGATGACGGTAGCGATGTGGTTGCAACTTTGATACAAGAACGCCAACACCAAATTGCTGATTTGATTGGTAGCACCGAAGAAACCACCACTGGTATTGTGCGGTTACGCGCCATGTTTAGAGAAGGCGTTCTTACCTTCCCCGCAGTCAACGTCAACGACGCGGATACCAAGCACTTCTTTGATAATCGCTATGGTACTGGGCAATCAACCCTAGATGGCATTATCCGCGCCACAAATATTTTGTTGGCTGGTAAAAACATTGTCGTCGTCGGTTATGGCTGGTGTGGTAAAGGTACAGCCCTCCGCGCCCGTGGGATGGGTGCTAACGTCATCGTAACCGAAATCGACCCCATCAAGGCAATTGAAGCCGTAATGGATGGCTTCCGCGTCCTGCCAATGGCTGAAGCTGCACCTCAAGGTGATATTTTTATCACTGTGACTGGTAACAAGCACGTCGTTCGTGGCGAACACTTCGATGTCATGAAAGATGGTGCGATCGTTTGTAACTCCGGTCACTTTGACTTAGAACTTGATTTGAAATACTTGGCTGCACAAGCTAAGGAAATCAAAGAAGTTCGTCCTTTCACTGAAGAGTATAAGTTGAAAAATGGTAAATCAGTAGTCGTTCTCGGACAAGGACGCTTGATTAACCTAGCTGCGGCTGAAGGACACCCCAGCGCGGTAATGGATATGAGTTTTGCCAACCAAGCTTTGGCTTGTGAATTCCTGGTGAAGAATAAGGGTAAGTTGCAACCTGGTTTGCACTCAATCCCTGTTGAAGTCGATCAAGAAATTGCTCGGTTGAAGTTGCAGGCTATTGGTATCAAGATTGATAGCCTAACAGCAGATCAAATTGAGTACATTAACTCTTGGACAAGTGGAACTTGATACATTGATTAGTTGATTTTCTGAGGGATAGGCTTTTGAGCTTATCCCTTTTTTTGTATTTTAAGATTTGAACGCAATCATTACATAAACTATATCCAGCTATGAAAAACTACTTTTTTCAAGCCGCTAAGATTTTTTTTAACCCGGAAACCTTAGTTCCCTTCATTATCGGTACGATTTTTTTATCTGTTTTGGGGAATGCTCTCAACCCCATTGAAATTACTCTCAAGGAGCAATTTCGCAGAGGGAAAAACTAAATGAAATAATTAAATTGTAATATCTACGGCAAAATTCCGTAAATTATCCTGTCGCCACTTGGCATCAGCTTTGCGATTTGTCCGCAACTCCAAAACTCGAATTCCTATAGTTGGAAGATGGTTTAATCTTTCCTGTAACTGTTGCCAAGAAGTAATCAATTCATGCTGCACATTATAAGTTGCACACAACTGAGCAAAATCAATATCCTGGGGAGTGCCGAAAAACTCTTCAAATGGTGGGTCAAACTTGGCAACGGGTAACATTTCAAAAATGCCACCGCCATTATTGTTAATTAATACAATCGTCAGATTTCCGACAAACTTATTGCGGATTAAAAAACCATTGGTGTCATGCAACAGTGCCAAATCTCCCGTCAACATCACACTACTTTGCTGGCGATGGGCAATTCCTAAAGCTGTGGATAATGTGCCATCAATGCCATTTGCACCCCGGTTAAAGTGCGATCGCACTCCTAAATTATTCGGTTTCCAGAAATACTCTACATCCCGCACAGGCATACTATTAGCAATAAATAGAGGCGTTCCTGGCGGTAAAATCTGAGAAATTAACCAAGCTGCTTTACTCTCAATCATTTCATCTATTTTCCCCATCGTCTGGTCAACAACTAACCTGACTTTAGTTTCCGCATCACACCATTGCTTTCCATAGTCTGAGGAGAAGGATAAATTTATCTCTTGTGCTTTTATATCTTCTATAGATATCCGTAAATGCGTCGTTCTCCCATGCAAAGGGTCGAGGTTTTGGTCGCTGGGATCAATTACCCAGCGTCGCGATTTGGTTGTGCTAATCCAGGTACGCAGTTCTTTACTAGTAGGCATTTCACCCACTTGAATCACCATATCGGGTGCTAACTGCTTGGCTAATTGCTGATTTCGCAAAATCAAATCATAAGTTGAAATCAAATAAGGGTTGAGTTCGGCATAATTTCTCAGTGGGGAAAGTCCCTCTGCTAGCACAGGCCATTTGAGAGTTTGGGAAAGGCGCGCGATCGCTCGACAATATTCCTCTGGTTGCGACGGTTGGGCGACACCTGCGATGATGATACCGCGATCGCATTCTTTCCACTCTTGGGGAATGGGAAATTGGGAATGGCGCATAGGGTATGGGTTTGCTATTCCTGCGAAAAAGTCTTCTGGGTGAAACTGCGATCGCAAATAACTCAAGTCAGTTCCATCAGGAACAGGCGCTAAGGGATCGCGAAAGGGAATATTCAAATGTACTGGCCCCTTTGTAGGAGTTTGCGCCCTTTCCCAGCTATGAATTACCGTTTGTCGCAGGTAAGCTAGCATTCCCAAATCGGCTGAGGGTAAGGCTAACTCTGTTTGCCAATTTGGGTAGTTTCCATATAATCTCAATTGATCCACAGTTTGCCCAGAGTGACAATCTCGCAATTCTGGGGGTCTATCGGTGGTCAATAGCAAGAGTGGTACGCGACTTTCTTTCGCTTCAATGACTGCTGAATAAAAGTTTGCCCCTGCTGTACCAGAAGTGCAAACAACTACCACAGGGCGTCCGGTTGCTTTAGCTTGTCCCAAAGCGAAAAAGGCGGCGGAACGTTCATCAAGAATGGAAATCGCTTCAATCTCAGGTACTTGTTGAGCAAAGGCGATCGCTAGAGGTGTAGAGCGCGATCCGGGGCAAATGATGGCACAAGTCAATCCCAACCGCTTTAGTGTCTCTGTTAAAATATAAGCCCAAAGTTGATTAACATTCCTATAAGCGATCGGCATTAAATCAAACATAGTTATAAAACAATCTTAAATTTTAGATTTTGTCTAGGGAAATTCAATTTAAAATCCATCAATGCGGTGATGGAACCCAACACCGCCAAGCGAGTTTCTGGGAAAGAAAATCTCCAAGCAAACTTGCTCAACTTTCTACAAAATGCCCAATTTGCTCTCAAATTTTTATGGACTGCATTCATTTAACGGGAATTCGCGGCTATGGCTACACTGGATATCTACCAGAAGAACAGGTGCTAGGACAATGGTTTGAGGTAGATGTGAGGTTATGGTTGGATATCTCCACAGCGGCCAAGACTGACGCGATCGAAGACACTTTAGATTATCGCAGCGTCATTAGCTTGATACAACATCTGCTCAAAACCTCTAAATTTGCTTTGGTGGAGAAATTGGTAGCAACGATCGCAGATTCTATCCTTCAAGAGTGCGATCGTGTAACAAAAGTCCAAGTCACTCTCAGCAAACCTGCCGCACCTATTCCAGACTTTGGTGGCAAAATTAGCATTGAATTGACTAAAAGTAAGTCCAATCTATAAATCACAAAATGTGTTTTTTTTCAATATCTATACAGCTAGTAAAAAAGGGGTTCACATGGAGCGTAGAAGTATCTCACAAAGATAATTTTTCCTGCCATTGCCCCCAGCATTGGCTCACGATCAAAAAACTACAAAGTTCCGCGATCTGCTTATTAGTATTTAACTTACACATTTTCAGCTCGTAAGATTTTTGATTGAACAAGAATTCAGAAGTCAGAATTTAGGAGCAGAGCAATAA
This sequence comes from Nostoc sp. NMS8, assembly GCF_017115045.1. Lineage (GTDB taxonomy): Bacteria > Cyanobacteriota > Cyanobacteriia > Cyanobacteriales > Nostocaceae > Nostoc. The sequence goes on from NZ_JABXKK010000112.1 coordinate 25,945, forward strand.
AAGCTCTGGCAAGGCTTCAGAATCGCTTTCGTCGGGGATTCTGAAGTGAATTATAGCTCCTGACTCCTGAATTCTTTCTTGTTAAGAATTAACCAGCAGCGATGAATAGTTCTAAGTAATACTATTTCAATTACTATTCAAGATTTAAGACAGTTTCAGACGGTAATTTAGACCCAGATCGAGAAAAAACTATTTTTAGATCAAGTGATATTGAACTCTTAAATTTCAGATAATGATTAATCTTTAATATCAATTGAGTGAATGTACATTATTATATGACATACAACACACTATATAATTTTATTAACTTATATGAAAGTGGCATGTCGTGATTTCATGAACTTTTATTCTTGATTAATTTTTACATAAATACTATACTTAGCATTTATGCTTCTCCGAAGAAAAACTATTGTATACGTTTTAAAATCAGTTATTGAATGCTTGTAATTACATGGGAATTTGAATAGATGTTAATGACATGATATTAGCTGCATGGATTAATCAGAATTAGCTTTGATAAGCACAGAAATTACCGGAGGTTAATAACATGACGCTATTTATTCATTAACTTAGTATTGATATCAAGCAAGAAGACAGGGTACTTAGATATTGTTTATGGTAAAATAATTACTTTTCGATCGAATTAACACTGACAGCAAAAATCTGAACCTTAGCAAACAGGTTATTTTAACATGCTCGCCCGCAAAATCCTAGTTGTTGAGGATGAAAAAATTCTCGCCTTAAATATTAGAAAAAGTTTACAAAAACTAGGTTATTCGGTTTCAGAAACAACTAAGTCTGGTAAAGAGGCAATAAAAAAGGTAGCAGAAACTCTTCCACATTTAGTATTAATTGATATCTGCCTAGCTGGGGAAATTGACGGCATACACGTAGCAGATATTATCCAGAATCACTTTCATGTACCTGTAGTATATCTAACAGAGTGTTTGGAATATAAAACATTACATAAAAATCAGCTAAGTGAACCTTTTAGCTACATAGTCAAACCAGTTATTGAAAGAGATTTACATTATGCGATTGAAATGGCTCTGTACAAACATCAAAGCAAAAAGATATTATACGAAGAGAAACAAAGGCTGGCAACAATTATTAACAGTATGGGCTGTGCAGTGATTGTGACTTATGCAAATGGTTCTATTCAAATGATGAATCCCATCGCAGAAAGAATCACTGGTTGGAAGCAAAGTGAAGCGTTTGGTAAAAATTTAGTAGAAGTTGTTAACTTAGTTGACAAAGATGTAGGAGAAACAATTGAAAATTTAGCCACAGATGTAATGGAAGCAGGTGAAATTTTCAATTTACCAGAAAACTGTACACTGATTACAAAAGATGGTAAAGAAATAGCGATTGGGGATAATGTTTCACCCATCCGCGATCGAGATGGTAATATTACTGGCGCGGTTTTAATTTTTCAAGATATCACCAAACGCAAGCAGACGGAGGCGCAACTGATCCGTAATGCGTTTTATGATGGACTGACAGCATTACCAAATCGTGTTTTATTCTTAGATCGGCTCAGACAAACTATTGAACGTAGTAAACGCAGAAGCGATTATTATTTTGCAGTTTTATTTTTGGATTTAGATGGCTTTAAAGAGATTAACGATCGCTTTGGGCATGGAATCGGGGATGATTTTTTAATAGCGATCGCTAGACGTTTAGAGTTGTGTTTACGTGGTGGCGATACTGTAGCACGATTTGGTGGTGATGAGTTTACTGTTCTTTTGGAGGATATTAAAGATATTACCGATGCTACCAATGTTGCCAAACGTATTCAAGACTCCTTACGATTGCCAGTTAACCTCAATGGATATCAATTATCTGCTACAGCTAGCATCGGTATTACTTGGAATTTTACTAATCATGACGAGCCTGCAACTTTGCTACGGGATGCTGATATTGCTATGTACCGAGCTAAACGGCAGGGAAAAGCTACTTATGCCATATTTTAGTTAATAGTTCTTTCTGCTGCCAATTCAAATAAGTGAGTTATGGAAAAAACTGAAAAACAGAAAATGCTCGCAGGCGAATTATATTTGGCAGAAGATCCAGAATTGGCAGCCGAAAGTAAACGAGCTAGTCGTCTGTTGCGGAGGTACAACTCTACAACCGAAGAACAGCAAGAGCAACGGCAGCAAATTTTGCAAGAATTATTTGGCAGAATCGGTGAAAAAATAGCAATTGTGCCACCTTTTCACTGTGACTATGGTAATAATATTTTCGCTGGTGACAAATTATATATGAACTATGGCTGTGTAATTTTAGACTGCAATAGAGTTCACATTGGTGAAAATGTCTTATGCGCTCCTTATGTGCAAATTTATACTGCTTATCATCCTACAGAGCCAGAAATTCGCCTTTCTGGTAGAGAATTAGCTGCTCCAATCAACATTGGTAATAATGTCTGGATTGGTGGCAGTGCAATTATTTGTCCAGGTGTAACTATTGGTGATAATACAACCATTGGTGCTGGCAGTGTAGTTGTCAAAGATATACCTGAGAATGTTGTCGCTGCCGGTAATCCCTGCCGCGTCATTCGCTATTTGTCGTAGAATTTAAAACTTATATTCTCTAGCAATCCAATAGAGCCAGTCTGCGATCGCTTCTTGAGTTTCACTATCAGCGTCAATGGCTGCTATTTCAGATAATTTTGCAGAATATACATCATCATCTTTACCATTAATATAAGCCACTTCTACAAACATATCTTTTAAGCACTCATCATCTGGGGCCATTCCCACGACTTCGACTTGTTTCTCCTCGGCGGCAGCTGATTTGCGTCCCTTCTTAGTCCATTTTGCCAGAAAAGGAAAATTTAGAGTCTCTTCGAGGTAATAGTACCAACCCATAGCCCTGTCTTCTTTGTCTTCGGCATCTACAATAATCTCTGTTTTAATGCGATGCTCTCGATTTTCGTCGGCTTCAACACTAGGCATAAAATGACGCGTTGCGTATAATACATTTTGATAATATTAGCAAAGTCTTGACTAAGAATAATTTTTCTCAAACATAGACACTGTAGCTAATTACTGCTGGAGGTACTTAAATATGCAGGAGTTAAAATCCGCCGAGGAAATGCCTGGTAGCTTTGGCTTGCCCATTTTAGGCGAGACTTTAGAAATATTTCGGGATTTAGAACTGTATATATGGCGACGATTCCAGCAGCATGGTTCAGTTTTTAAGACGAGTGTCATGGGATACAAACGTGCTTATATAATCGGCCCTGATGCGAATCGGCTGGTGCTGGTAGAACAAGCGGAAAATATGTCGTCGCGGATCGGGTGGTATTTCCTAGAATCAACATTTGGCAACAATATTTTATTACAAGATGGGGAAGAACATCGGTTAACTCGTCGTTTGATGTATCCAGCATTTCACGGAAAAGCGATCGCTACATACTTCGATACCATTCAAAATATTGTGCAAGACTTCCTCAAAGATTGGGGAGAGCGAGAAACGATTCCCTTAAATTCTAGTTTCCGCCAGCTTACCCTGATAGTTGCGACTCGCCTGTTCTTGGGAAGTCAGAACAAGAGCGAAGTCGAGCAAACCAGTCAGTGGTTTACACAACTGATAGATAGCAGTATGGCAATATTCAAATGGAATGTCCCTTTCACTTTATATGGTCGCGGTCAAAATGCTAGGGGTAAGTTAGTGGCTTTCTTGCGTCAAGAAATCGCCCAACGTATCGAGCAAGGTAATTTAGAAGAATCAAAAGATGTGTTGGGATTACTTTTAGCGGCTGTTGATGAAGACGGTAATAAATTGAGCGAAGCACAGGTAATCAACGAAGCATTACTACTGCTCTTTGCTGGACATGAAACTACAGCCTCCTTGCTAACTTGGGTAATCTTTGAATTAGGTAATCACCCAGAATGGCGAGAACGACTGCGCCAAGAACAATTAGCAGTTGTGGGAGATAATTCCCTTAACCTGTCCCATCTCAAACAACTTCCGCAGTTAACCAACGTACTAAAAGAAATAGAAAGGCTCTATCCGCCAGTGTATGCCTATAATCGTGGAGTTCTCAAGGATATTGAGTATGGAGGCTATCGCATACCTGCTGGTTGGTTTGTGACAATTTCGCCGATGCTGACTCACCGTTTACCAGAACTGTACACCGATCCCGATCGCTTCGACCCCGATCGCTTTGCACCACCTCGCGAAGAAGATAAGAAACATCCTTTGGCACTAATGGGTTTTGGTTATGGTTCACACAGTTGTCTAGGTATGGAATTTGCCCAAATGGAAATGAAAATTGTGCTTTCCACACTGCTTCGTCATTACGACTGGACAGTAAAACCAGATTATTCTGCGATCGCTCCAGTTCGTAAGCCTTCTAAAGTTAAAGATACTCTACAAGCATATATTGAGCCTTTGAATAGCAAGCTAAATTCCTGACATGATTATAAAGACAAAAAGCAAATCTATAACTAAGTTAGAAGCTCATCTCTATAAATGGTCAACCTAGTATATCAACCAAGTGCTACGCTACAGTTAGCAAGATTGAGAGGCAACTATGACTGCCCTGATTCTGAACCTCAGCCCCGCCATTGAACTAACAGATGAGCAGTTCTTCCAACTGTGTCAGAATAATCGAGATTTGCGACTTGAGCGCACAGCAGAGGGAGAATTAATTATCATGCCACCAACTGCATGGGAAAGCGGAAATCGTAATAGTAGACTGACACAGCGTTTAGGTAATTGGACTGACGCTGATGGTACAGGACTGGCTTTTGATTCTTCCACAGGTTTCAAACTCCCCAATGGTGCAAATCGCTCTCCTGATGCATCTTGGGTGAGTCGCAAGCGATTAGAAGCTCTGAATCCAGACCCCGACAGATTCCTACCGCTTGCTCCCGATTTTGCGGTAGAATTACGTTCTGCTTCAGACAGCTTAAAAACTGTGCAACAAAAAATGCAGGAATATATTGACAATGGTGTGCGTTTAGGTTGGCTGATTGATCCGCAGAACCAACAGGTAGAAATTTTCCGCCCAGGACAGGAAGTTGAGGTTTTGCGTAGGCGTAGCCCGTCGGAGACATCGCCTACCAGCTTATCAGGTGAGGATGTATTGCCTGGGTTTGTACTGGATTTAACACAGATTTTGAGTTAAGCGATCGCTGAATTTCACTCATTTCATATTTTGAGCAAATTTTAACTATAATTTGATAAAATTTTACCAAAAAATTAATACTGACTTAATATTAAAAATACTGTCTGCAATAACCCGATAACAAAACCCAAAACACCACCTAAACTTACAATCGCCTGCAATTCGTTTTTCACAATTCCCTCAATTGCCGCTTCTAAATCAGCCGGTGAAGTTGATTTTACACGGTCAACTATCACTTCATCTATCGACAAAATTGGAATTACCTGGGTCACAATTGCTTCTAAATCTTTTTCCAAATACTTATCTAAAATTAGAGCCAATTCTTGACTCATGACTTCTAAAGAAGTACTGACAACTGGTGAAGTACTAAGACGATTCAGCAGCACTACAGCAATATTTTCCCAATCAACAGAATCAGTTAATCCTTGTAAAAAATCGCTACCACTATTTTGCAGATAATGGCGAACACTTTCGCGGGTGGTCTTTTGGAGTTGGCGCACCGTCCCCATTGGCAAGTTTTGTAATGATAAATTTTGCAGTAATTTCCGAATGCGATCGCGCATCTGCAAATCTTGAATCAATTCCTGTAAGCGAGTATTGGTAGCCTCTTTTTCATCCAAGCAAAAAGTTCGTAGCCGTGTGAGAGTATTACGTAAGCCAAACAAATTTGCTACTACCCAATAAGTCCCACTGGTTTTTTCGCGGAAGCCTTCATCGATAATTTGAATCGTGCGATCGGTCAAAAAATCAACTATCGCTTGGCGTAGCATATCTGGCGGTAAAACTACTTGCAATAACCAGTCAGCCAGCCGCGTAGCTTGTTCTTCGCTTAGTTGAAATTCCAGCAATATCTGGTCAAAAATTTGATTGATCTGTGCTTCCAAAAAATCTTCCCGTCGCGCCAAAACCTTGAGTAACCGGGGCAAGGATTCCCCTAGTAAATCCCGCAAAATTCCCGCAACAATTTTGGCACTTTTCTGGTTTTTATCTGTTTTGATTTGTTCAATCGCCAGATGCAACAACCAAAGAATTGCAGCTTGAACGCGTTCTGTTTGCAACAAACGCCGCGCCAGATTTTGTAATTCTTTTGGTGTCAACAGTGACCCCATGATTGTATTGGAAATGTTCTTAGCCAGACGTTCCTGGTTGCGGGGGATCAATCCAGGGGTGAAGGGTACTCTTCGTCCCGCAATGTGAATTGCTCGGTAAGGACGGAACAACATTTTTATCGCTATATCATTTGTGAAATAGCCAATAATTCCACCCAGTACCGGGGGAGACACATAAAGCCAAAGATGAGACCAGTCCAAGGGAAGAATTAAAAAAGTTACGAGGTTAGAGCTTAGTGTTAGGAGTTAGGAGTTAGGAGTTAAGAGTTAAGAATGATAAATTTTAAATGAGAATTTATCACTACTGATAATTCATAACTTTTAACTAATAACTCCTAACTTACTAAGCACTAACACTCCCATCATACCGTTCGCAATGGGATAGTGTGTGGCAACAGCAAAACCAACTTGACGAGCTAACTCTATTTGCTCTTTGCCAATGGGAAAGCGGTCTAGGCTGGGACTGATGTAAGCATATTCTTCTTTTAAGCCCAAATAAGTGGCAACTGGCACCACGAAACCGTCCAGATACCACTGCTGAAAGGTACGTAGCTGAAGATTACTCGGTCGATGAAAGTCTAAAATTGCGGCTTTAGCTCCTGGCTTCAAAACACGGTATAACTCTTGGAGACTGCGGGGAATATCTTTAACATTTCTTAAACCATAACCCATTGTTGCGGCATCAAATTGGTTATCGTCAAAGGGTAAATTGAGGACATCAGCTTCTATCCAGGCGATCGCCGGTTGGGGGTACTGCTTTTGAGAGCGTTCTTTAGCGTTTTCGAGTAGGTTTGAGGAAAAATCCACTCCGTACACCTTTCCTATTGCTCCCACGCGCCGCGCCAAACGCAAGGCTAAATCACCACTACCGCAACACAAATCTAATGCACTATCTCCCGGTTTAGCTGCACTCCATTTTACTGCCATTTCCTTCCAGATTCGATGCTGTCCCAGACTCAAGCAATCGTTCAACTGGTCATAAACTGGAGCAATACGGTTAAAAATGGACTGAATTTCGTTACTCATTTAATATTGGGCATGGGGCATGAGGTATGGGCAAAACAGTTTCATTAGCGGATAGCTAGGTTTGAGCCAGTTCCGAGTTCCCAGTCCTGAGTAAAGAAATAAGATTCCCCACTCAGCACTCATTACTCAGCACTTTTGAGGGGCATTGCTTGTTGACTAATGACTAGTGACTAATGACTACTAGTCAGAGCGATCGCCACTAGTTGCGCTGATAAATTAATTAGGGTTAATTCATCTTCTCGCAAAGTGCAGGGTTGTTTCCACTGTAGTGATAATACGCCCAAAAGTTTATTACGGTAGCTAATGGGAATCACTAAATGTGCTTGCACACCTGTATTTTGGTAGTGAATAGCATCAACTAATTTAGTGTCTTTCAGTATATTTAAGGAAACTTGCATTTGCCCGGTGGCGATCGCTTCCCTTGTGAGTGGGTCTTGAGATAACCAATTTTCTATTGTACCTGTATCGCTGTAACTTCCTTGAGTTCCAACCAGAGTATTTCCATCTGTAAGTTGTAAAATACAGCCATCTGCCCCAAAAGTCTCACTCACAGCCCTAGCAATTGGAGCAAGAGTTTCCTCTAAGCTAGAAGCTGCTTGAGTTACCTGTACCAAAACACTCAGCAACGCCATTTGAGCATGAGCGCGGCGTAATTCTTCTGTGCGTTGCTTGAGCAAGTCATAGGTTTCTGCTGCTCTTTGCACCACTGCCTTCAGTTCCCCTGGGTCCCAAGGCTTGGTAATATATTTGTAGACTTGCCCCGCATTAATCGCTTCTACCAAGTCTTCAATATCAGTAAATCCGGTGAGAATTATTCTTACTGTATCGGGAAACTGAGGTACTGTCTTGCTGAGAAACTCAGTTCCTTTCATTTCTGGCATTCGTTGATCGGAGATAATCACCGCTACCTCGCCTTCTGCGGCCAAAACTTGTAGGGCGTTTACTCCACTATTAGCTTTGAGAACGTTAAAGTCGCGTCGAAATGTACGATAAAGTAGATCGAGATTATCTGGCTCATCGTCAACTACCAAGATTTTCAGCTTTTTTGGTCGTTCGAGAGTCATAACTTGATACTGGACTTTATCAATTTCAACACTGGGATTATCCATAAGATATTTCCTTTAAATATTCACTCTCTTGTTATATTCCATACCAAGTTTAGTTGAGAATAGCCGAAAATTGCCAAAGGTTTATACGGAGTTATTTTGCATGTTTTAAAATGCTAAGAGTGAGCGCTACAGGGAAAATTTACTTGCCCACATATCCGAATTAGAAAAAATCGTAAAATAAGAACCAACTAAATCAGCTTAACTGGCTGTTTTTATTATGGATGAGGTAGGTTAAAAACCTCCTTACAGCGCAATATGTTTCAGTTAAGAGCTAATGGTAACAATTGTGGATTTTCGAGACGCGATAAATCGCCGTCTCTACAAGTGTTTTGGGCTGATCTTAACTGTATTGCTTTAAAGTGTTCCAAAAAATAAATGATCCAAAACTTGTCATTGCGAGCGAAGCGAAGCAATCGCAATGACAATTGGAGATTTTTTTAATAGGAGTACTCTTATAGTCTTTCCCGATAAGCGTGAGGTACACCCGTAGGGGCACGGCACTGCGCCCTACACTCACGATATAATGTTATACCGCATCTGAATGGGAACCGCTATAGCAAAGCAGTAGCCTTTGTGCGTAGCTTCACCCGTAGGCTGGCCTAGAATTAGATGGAGTTGAAAGCAATAAAAGCAATAAATTCCAACCTCCTGCCCCCAAGATAAGTTTCCACAGATAAACTCAAGGCAGTAGGTCTGGGTAGTTCATAGATTAGAATAAGACTTGCTCATGAGGTGTTAATTAACCTCTCAAGTTGAAGCTCGCACTCTGATTATGACTGATCTACCACCCAACGCTCAGAATCCCGAAGACAATGCTAATAACGATGTAGCACAAGAGTTACTGCGAAGGCTGAGGCAAAAACAAGGTAACTGGGTGGAATGGGGAACAGCGATCGCCTCGTTACTAAAAGCCGGTTACAATCCCCAAGACATTTTTGAGGCGACTGGATTTGAGCCAATTCAACAAAATCAGGTGGTTGTTGGTTCTCAAGTTTACAATTCTTTGGAAAAGTTTGGAGTATCGGAAGCAACGCAATCGCACTATGCCACACGCGGCAGTGATGTTTTATACGAACTGCGTTTACTCACCCAAGAAGAACGCGCCGCCGCCGCCGAACTAATCTTCGTTCACAACGTTGATGCTGATGAGGCACGGGAAATAGCAAAAGCCCTGAAAGAGTTCTCTTATTACCGCACTTTGCCAGAAGGGTTTTCTGCCCATCCTGGGGATGCTGTTGCTCATCAAGTTTGGAAACTGGCACGCCAAAATGCAGATTTACAACAGCGATCGCGCCTAATTGCCAAAGGTTTACGTTTTGCTCACACGCCGGGTGCAAGGCAAAAAATCGAACAACTACTGACTGATTTTACTACCGTTCCCCAGCGTCCAGCGCCAATTTTACCCTTTTACCGTCTGGAATTTGAAGAACAATTACCCCGAATCTTGCCCGTGGTAGGCGAGTTGCCATTGTCACGGCAAGACTTGCAAGCTGTGCCCATATTGACAGAAATTGAACCATTTCGGATGGTCAAGTTTTCTGGAGAACAAGCTTGGGTACCCTTACCAGGTTGGCAAGTGCTTTTGGCGGCAGAAGATCCAGTAGTAATTTTAGCGAATAGCGATCGCTTCCCCATCCAAACCCAAAGCCAAATAGGGTCAGTTGTAGTTGTGGTAGATCGTGCCCAGCGAGAATGGGATGCCTCCAGCTACTTTGTTGTTGAAAATGGTGGTGAATTAGATTTTCAATGGTTTGAAACTGAGCCAGAAGTCCCTCTACTAGGTCAAATTATCATCATCGTTCGTCCTAAGAAAATTTTGGATGAAGAATTAACTAAAGATTCCTGGCAGATTGACGAATAAATTCAATTTTCAATACTGTTCGGTTAAGGAAAGAGACGCGATGAATCGCCGTCTTTACAATAATTCAGTCTTTTGTCTTGACAGCGATTTATCGCGTTTTTGCGATCTATAATTTTCATCAAAAAACCTTAACCGAACCGTATTGATTCAATTTTAAGACTCCCACACTTTCGGGAGTATCTCAATGAGTGTAAAAACACGTTTGCCCTAGCGAATAGGATTCGCGGCTATACAAACAAAACCCACCTTTCCTGCGGAACGCTACGCGAACGTGGGTTTCAAATCCTTTGAGTCCGCCTTTACGGACTTCTCTGCGAGACGCTACGCGAACGTTTGTGTAGCCGCGATTTCTAATCGCCTGATATATTTGCAAAGGTGAAATGCTCCCCACACCCGGAAGGTGTGGGAGTCTTAAAGATTATATTAACTAGAACAAGAATCTTAATAAATCAATGTATCACGGAAGCAAAATTCTTAAGAAATTAAGTATTTTTTTTGTTACTTTAGCTTTTCCGCTATCTTCATATTTTATCACCACAATTATTGAATAAAAAACAATTTCCTATTTTTTCGATTTAGTTTCATAACGAAACAAACATGATGCATTTCTTGTTGATGTGAATAACTCAAGTATTGTCCAACATAGCTATCACTCGTTTATAGCTGAACAAGGAGTTTTCCGAAAATGTCTCTAACTAAACGTTGCTTGGCCGAATTTATTGGTACATTCTGGCTTGTTTTAGGTGGTTGTGGTAGCGCTGTTCTAGCCGCAGCCTACACAGCGGATGCTGCCAAAATCAGTGAAAATACTTCTTTTCCATTGGGTATTGGATTAGTCGGTGTATCTTTGGCATTTGGGCTTACCGTCCTCACCGGAGCTTATGCTCTTGGCCATATTTCTGGTGGGCATTTCAATCCAGCTGTTTCCTTTGGATTGTGGGCAGGTAGGCGCTTTCCGGCATCTGACTTACTACCTTACATCGTCTCTCAAGTAATCGGTGCAGTTGTGGGTGCGGGCATTATCTACCTCATTGCTAGCGGCAAAACTGGATTTTCCCTGACTGGCTCCAACCCATTGGCTACTAATGGCTACGGGACTCACTCTCCAGGTAGTTACACGCTATTTTCTTGCCTGATTACTGAAGTTGTAATGAGTTTCATGTTTCTGCTGATTATTCTGGGTGTAACTGATAGCCGCGCTCCTAAGGGATTTGCACCCTTAGCAATTGGTTTTGGACTCACCTTAATTCACCTGATTAGCATTCCTGTAACCAATACCTCAGTTAATCCCGCCCGTAGTACGGGAGTTGCTCTATTTGCAGGTGTAGAACTTTTTTCGCAAGTCTGGCTGTTCTGGATAGCTCCGATCTTGGGAGCTATTTTAGCAGGATGGTTGTATGTAGCCATCTTTAGTGAATCAACCGTAGGTGAACGACAAAACGTCAAAGAGCTAGTCTAAAAGTCATTTTCAACTGTACAATTTGCCCAGGTATTTCTAGCTTTTATCGGCAGTTCATCAATCTTCAGTTGAAGTTGCGTAGGTGCAACCCAAATTATTATATTGGTGTCAACTTAACGCGAAACCACTCGTCCGTCGGGAATTGAAATTCCCGCCTCATAGCTAAAGTCATCTGAAGATGACTAAATATCGCCAAAAATCTCCAGTCTACTTCAGCAGACTTAAGCTATTAGCTTGAGAATTTATTCCCTGGCGGGTGACAAAGCCAACAGTTAAGCTATTTCCAGCTTAAGTTGACACCAATGCCCACATTAGTCATCGCTTGCCATTTCGTTTTGAGATTCCTTAATAATCCTCCGACTTAGAGAGCAAATGAGCCTAGCAAAGTTTGTTTTGTCGGGGGATTATTAATTCTATTTCTAGCAGAAACGCTTAGATCGTCGTCTTAGTGCTTGACAGGATAGTTAAGTGTATATACACTTATTTTATGCAAGACCAAACTACTCAACTAGCTCTACTTAAAAAAGTTGCAGCTACCTGTACCTGTTTTAATCTCCGCAAAGCATCTCGCACAGTTACACAAATTTTTGATGAGATTTTGCAACCAAGCGGGGTTTTGGCTAACCAATTCACCTTGCTGACTGCAATCAACTTAGCTGGCTCAGTAACAATCACGCGCCTAGCTCAAGAGTTAGTTATGGATCGAACCACTCTGACACGTAACCTCAAACCACTAGAAAAGCAGGGGTTGCTCCAGATTCAGCCAGGACAGGATCGACGGATGCGGGCGATCGGTTTAACAGATAAAGGACAAGCCGCTTTGGCCAAGGCTTTACCTCTATGGGAGGTAGCCCAAACTCGTGTATTAGAACAATTAGGGGAAGAACGATGGAGTACTTTGTTATCAGGTTTGTCCGATACAGTATCCTTGCTGCGTAAAGGCTAATTTTTTTCTCAAAAAAGTGTATATACACGTATTTTTTAATTAGGAAACTTGTATGTCTAAATTTGACGATCATCCAACAGTCAGACAATATCGCGAGCAAAGCACTATCGATGATTCCACCGTCGCTTCTCCTTTAGATGCTGATTGGCTACGTAGCCTGTGCTTAGAGCTAGGAGCGGATGATGTTGGCTTTGTAGAGATCGATCGCCCAGAGATTGCTGCTCAACGCCAGGATATTCTGGTAGCTTTTCCACCAACGAAGACACTAGTTAGTTTTGTGTGTCGCATGAATCGGGAGAATGTTCGTAGTTCAGAGCGATCGCTAGCTAACATAGAGTTTCACACTACAGGCGATGAAGTCAACCAAATTGCTCATGAGATTGTTGCTACCCTTGAACAAAAAGGAATTCGAGCTTTAAATCCAGCAATGGGTTTTCCAATGGAAATGGATCGCTTTCCAGGGAAAATTTGGGTTGTTTCCCACAAACCTGTAGCTGTAGCCGCAGGTTTAGGTCACATGGGGATTCACCGCAACGTTATTCATCCCAAATTTGGCAACTTTATTTTACTAGGGACGATTTTGATCGAAGCTGAAGTAACTAAATATAACAGACCAATTGACTATAACCCCTGCCTGGAGTGCAAATTATGTGTAGTAGCTTGTCCAGTGGGAGCTATTGGTAGTGATGGACATTTCAACTTCTCAGCTTGTTACACTCACAATTATCGAGAGTTTTTGGGAGGATTCACCGATTGGGTAGAAGATATTGCCGAAAGTAAAAGTGCCCATGAATACCGTCAAAAAGTGAATGATTCGGAATCAGCGTCGATGTGGCAAAGTCTTGCTTTCAAATCAAACTATAAAGCAGCTTATTGTGTAGCTGCTTGTCCAGCAGGGGAAGATGTAATTGGTCAATTTTTGAGAAATAAGAAAGGCTTTGTTAAAGAAGTAGTCCGACCCTTACAAGATAAAGAAGAAACTATTTATGTTGTTTCAGGTTCCGATGCCCAAGACTACGTAGCGAGAAGATTTCCACACAAAAAAGTTAAGCAAGTTAGCAACAGCCTTCGCCCTAATTCTATTCAAGGGTTTCTTTCCGGGTTGCCTCTGGTATTTCAAAGGAATCAATCAGTAGGACTGGATGCTATTTATCACTTCACATTCACTGGAAAGGAAGAATGTCAGGCGACAGTCATAATTAAAGATAAGACAATTCAGGTGGAAAATAGTCATATTGGAACAGCCAATATTCACATTTCTGCCGACAGTCACACCTGGCTTCAGTTTCTAGCTAAGGAACAGAATATTGTTTGGGCGTTAATCAGGAGGAAGATCCGCGTTCGAGGCTCGTTACGTTTACTTCAGGCTTTTGGAAAATGTTTTCCCTGAGGAATTACTGTAATCGAATATTTACAAAGTTTTTTTCAGGGTTTGTAGTCAGCACTTTAGTAGTTAAAAAATAATCACTGAACTTCTAACTACGAAATTACTTACTAATCCAATAAAACTAGACAGACTACTATCAACAATTTAGTAATTTGAGATTAATAATCACCTAAAATTATTTATGTATGTGATTTTTGAATTAAATCCAAAATCTCAAATCTCAAATTTTATATGTCTGACTTTAATTTTACTATTCCTGTTGTTCAAGAATTACTTGACTCAGAATTGTCTGAGCGATCGCCAGTTCCTTCTTTACAGGAAAAGATTCTCGCAATTCGCAACAGTCTCCGCCCTGGACAGCAGCAAATGGCTGACTGGCAATCTGGGCCTTTGGCGATTTCAGCCGTCCCTGGTGCAGGGAAATCTACGGGTATGGCGGCGGCGGCGGCGATCGCGATCGCCCGTCAGTATGAGCGTTCATCCTTCCGCAGTCACTTGGTAGTCGTTACCTTTACTCGCTCTGCTGCTGCCAATATTAAAGCCAAGATTCGCAAATTCTTACGAGATGATTTACGTCTACCCCAGACAGGCTTTTTTGTATATACCTTGCATGGTCTAGCGTTGAACATTGCCAACCGCCATTCTGATTTGTCGGGTTTGCAGTTAGAAAATGTCACATTAATTACGCCAACCCAAAGTCACCGCTTTATCAGAACTGCTGTAGAACAATGGATTGCAAATAATCCAGACCGATATATGCGGTTATTAGAAGGTCATCAATTCGACGGAGAAGAGACAGAAAGGTTGCGTCGTCAATCGGTGCTGCGAACAGAAGTATTACCAGAATTAGCAAATACGGTAATTCATGAAGCAAAAAGTTCTGGGATCTCGCCAGAATTGTTACGCGAGTGGAGTAACCAAACCACAGACGAATATGGAATTTTGAGTGTAGCGGCGGGATTGTACGAACAATATCAAAACTTAATGCGATCGCGTGATTTCATTGATTACGACGATATGATTTTAGCCGCACTGCGCGTTTTAGAAAATGACAGTGCCCGTCGCGTTGAGCAAAATCAAGTATTCGCCGTCTTTGAAGATGAAGCCCAAGATTCTAGCCCTCTTCAAACGCAGCTATTAGAAATTTTGGCAAGTAATGCGGGAGATGAGGCAGGGGGACTCGGGGCCCCCTTTGGGGATAGGGGGAAGAGGGGGCAGGGGGCAGAGGGCAGGGAGAGAATAATAACTCCTCAATCATCAATCATCAGTCATCAGTCAACACTCAATTTAGTCCGAGTTGGCGACCCCAACCAGGCGATTAACTCTACTTTCACCCCAGCCGATCCGATTTATTTTCGGCAATTTTGCGAAGAGTGCGATCGCATCGAACGATTGGCAACAATGGATCGAGCCGGTCGCAGTACTAGAATTATCATTGAAGCCGCTAACTTTGCCCTCAAATGGATTAATAATCAGTGGTTAGCAGCAACCAACAACAAACCACAAACACCTGACAACCGACAAGTACCATTTCGCTTGCAGACAATTCGCCCTGTGGAAGCTGGCGATCCGCAAACTAACGCCAATCCCGCAGCAGTAGGACGAGGACTGGAACTTTATACACCCGATGATATTCATCACACCGTTAAGTTGTTATCTCAAAGGGTGATTGAGTTATTTGGCGAAGATCCAACAAAAAATAGTGCAGCAGTTTTAGTCCGAGAAAATCGTCAAGGAAGATGGTTAGCAGAGGCTCTGACATCTGTATGTAAAGAGCATAATATTACACTTTACGATGTCGGCGAACGCGATCGCCGTTCCCACGTTCCTCAAGAAATTTTGGCATTATTGCAATTTTGCGATCGCCCCCACTCCCCCGATTACCTCAAAGCCGCCCTAGAAGCATTAGTACAGCGCCAGTTAATTCCTACCCAAGACCTCAACGCCCTTGCTAGTCTACCAGAAGAGTTTTTGTATCCTGGCCCCCTAGCAACACCCCAGCCAGAAACAGTGCAAAAAGCTGCAAAATTGTGTCGTAGTTTACTTCGCGCTCGTTTGGAATTGCCCCTGTACCAGCTAATTTCCTTTCTCGCCTTGACCTTAAATTACGACCAGGCAGAATTGGCGACTGCTGACAAACTAGCAGAACGGGTTAACCAGCAAATAGCTGGCAATAGTTCGATGGGGGGAATGCTTTCAGCTTTGAGTGAAATCGTTAGTTCCGAACGGTTTGAACCAGTGGAAACCGAGGATTCGGAAGAACGTTACACCCGTCGCGGCCAACTAACGATTATCACCATGCACAAAGCCAAAGGGCTGGATTGGGATTATGTATTTCTTCCCTTTCTCCACGAAAACTTGATTCCTGGGAGATTTTGGGTTCCTCCCCAAAGCCAATTTTTAGGTGACTTTACCTTATCAGAAGTAGCCCGCGCCCAAATTCGCGCTACTCTCCATGAAGAATCTGTCATACCGGATGTTAGTCAGGCATGGGAGGTGGCAAAAAATTTGAAAACATCTGAAGAGTACCGTTTACTTTATGTTGCCATGACACGGGCAAAGCTGCTGTTGTGGATGTCTGCGGCGCAGAAAGCCCCCTTTACTTGGAGTAAACCGGACAATCTACAAGAACAAGCGCCTTGTCCGGTATTTCCGGCATTAAAACGCCAGTTTCCTGAATGTGTGATGAATTATAGCGGTAATGAGCAAACAAGCCTGATGAAAACTGAGGTCAAATGCGATCGCTTGGGTTAAAAAATTTATCCATTGAGGCAGGGGGGAGAAAAAAGCTTATCTGAACTGTATTGTGGTATATACTTTGTGATCGCTCCGAAAACTTGCCGCCAAATCCCGTTTTAGAGCTTCGTAGCGATCACCGTTGGTTAAATCCTTTATTTAATTGCAGTTATAGGAATTTTCATAGTATATAATAATGGATCGTGTCGAATCAAAGCTAGACCATGCCTAAACTAAAGACTCGTAAAGCTGCGGCAAAGCGATTCCGTGCCACCGGTACCGGCAAAATCGTCCGTCGTAAAGCGTTCAAAAGCCACCTTCTAGAGCATAAAAGTTCTAACAAAAAGCGTAGCCTGCGTCAGAGTACCCTTGTACATGAACGCGATGAACTCAACGTGCGCTTGATGCTCCCATATTTGTAAGTATTTTAGGAAATAAGTTATGACTCGGGTAAAACGCGGTAATGTAGCTCGGAAGCGCCGCAATAAAATTCTCAAACTAGCTAAAGGTTTTCGCGGTTCCCATTCAACTCTGTTTAGAACCGCCAACCAACAAGTGATGAAAGCGCTACGGAGTGCCTACCGCGATCGCAAAAAGAAAAAGCGCGATTTTCGTCGCCTCTGGATCACCCGGATCAACGCTGCTTCAAGACAACACGGCTTGAGTTACAGCCAGTTGATCGGTAACTTGAAAAAAGCTGATATCCAACTCAATCGCAAGATGTTGGCGCAATTGGCAGTCCTCGATCCAGCTAGCTTCGGCAAAGTTGCAGAATTAGCAATTCAAGCTAAAGGATAAAGGTAGCAAGGGATGTATAACAGATGTAGCAGATGGCAAGTAATTACTCGGTTACATCTGGTATTATCCGCCACTATTTTTTTGATTTTTTGCTTTTCCATAGTGGGGACGGGATTCACTGCATCTGCTGCCGAAATGTCAGAAATTCAGCAGCGGGGCTATTTAAATGTTGCCGTTAAAGATAACTTGCGTCCCTTGGGATTTAAAGATGGTAACGGGAATTTGCAAGGCTTAGAAATTGACTTAGCAAAGCGTTTGGCAGTTGACTTGGTTGGTAAAGCCGATGGTGTCAAATTTCAACCTGTAGCGAATCGCGATCGCCTGTCTGTAGTCTTAGACAAGAAAGTTGATTTTGTGATCGCTAGAGTCACAGCAACCGAATTTCGCAGTCGCATAGTTAGTTTCAGTGTTCCCTACTATTTGGATGGCAGTTTATTAGTTACAAAAGATACCTCTGTGCAGCAGTTGAATGATTTGGCAAAACAAAAAATTGCTGTACTCAACAACTCCAGTACCATCGCGAAAGTGCGGTACTATCTGCCAAACGCCGAGTTAGTAGGAGTAAATTCTTATGAAGAAGCGCGAGAGGAAATAGAAAATAATGCCGTTGCAGCCTTTGCCGCAGATGCTAGCGTTTTGAGTGGTTGGATACAACAATATCCTCAATATCGGCTACTACCAACCAAGCTATCAACAGAACCCTTGTCTATAGTAATGCCCAAGGGATTGCAATACGATGAGTTCAGACGAAACGTGAATCAAGCGATCGCTCGTTATTTAGAACAAGGTTGGCTCCAGCAACGCGCTCAATATTGGGGTTTACCGTAAATTAGTCATTAGTCATTAGTGAATAACACAAAGGACAAATGACAAATGAAAATAGATTACAAAAGCAACTTTATAATATTTGTATTTGCAGCAATGGATAACAGTCTAGCCGTTGTTTATCTCTCGATTTTGGTAGTTATACTCACAATTGCAGCCGTGAGTGTGTTTCGCCAGATTTTCAAAACTCGCAAGGTTGAAGGCTCTTTTGCAAGATTGCGAAAGAAATTAGAGAAAGAGAAAGGTACGGCTCAAGAATATTATGAGTTAGGTAGTATTTATTCAGAAAAAAAATTGTACTCTCAAGCGATCGCGCTATTTCAAAAAGCTCTCAAAGCTGCTGAAGAAGAGGAAGAAAAAAATATTGCCCCCATTTACAACGGCCTGGGCTATGTTTATTTTATCCAAGAGCAATATGACTTAGCAATTCGTCAGTATAAAGAAGCTCTCAAATCTAAACCAGACTATGTTACAGGATTGAACAATCTCGCTCACGCCTACGAGAAGAAAAAATTAACTACTCAGGCGTTGCAAAGTTACGAAGAAGCACTAAAGTTTGATCCAAATAACTCTATTGCGAAACGTCGTGCTGAATCTTTACGCCGTTTGGTTTCGGCATAAATTAGTTATGGGGAATTGGGCATGGAGCATTGCTTCTTTCTCTCCCATCTGCTTATTCGCCAACTATTAAGTAAGCGTAGAGAATTAATTACAGTCATTGCAAGCGAAGAGAAGCAATCCCAGCCGCAAGCGAATTGCTTCTCTTCGCTTCTCTACGAACTGACTTTTCACGTTATGTGGAAAAGCCAACGATAGACCTAACCCCCTAACCCCCTTCCCGACGCGGGAAGGGGGAAATTCAAATGTCTCTCCTTTTAGGCTACGGTGTACACACAAGTCGTGAAATTCTACCTGACACTTGGTTTCGTCCTCTAGCTTTAGGTTGTGCGATCGCACTGAAAGCCTGTCATTGCGAGGAGGAACGACGAAGCAATCGCAAAAACTTACGGGATTATGTGATTACTTCGCTCCGTTATCACTGCGCTCGTAATGACAATTTAAGGGGTCTATAACGCCTGAAACCCTTTCAGATAGTACTTGTGTGTACACCGTAGCCTTTTAGGAGAGAGAAATAGAAGTGAGGTTTTCCAGATACCGTGAAAAGTAAGCTCTACGAGATGCTACCGCGTAGCAAGATCCCCGTAGGGGTACGCTGCATTCGCAATGACATTGTGTAATTAATTTTGTTTATCTACTTAACAAATTAATTTGGCTTTAGCCTCTTAATTTATCGGTTTTCAATCTTAGGCTTGGAAATAGATAACTATAAGTCTTTTGTAAAAATGTAAAAGATGATTAAGCGGCTAAAGCGTTTTTTGTGGCTATCTATTGCGATCATTTCCGTCATTTCTATCTCAATTGGATTAATGGAAACATTGATGGCTCAACAGCCTTCGATTTCCCATCCTCTCACTTCGCTAACTGAGTCAGAAATTAGTACAGCCGTTTCGGTCATCAAAAGAGAAAAAACTTTGAGCGAAATGGCAGCTTTTCCACTGATTGCTTTACAAGAACCCGATAAAGAAGAAGTTCTAAATTTTACACATGGTAAAGCTTTTGGGCGAAAAGCTTTTTTGGTAATTTATGAACGTTCGCAAAACAAAACTTATGAGGGAATTGTTGATCTAACAAGCAAAACTTTAAATTCTTGGAAAGAAATACCCTCTATTCAACCTGCGATCGCTAATTCAGAATACGAACTAGCAACTCAGGTAGTTAAAGCCGATCCCCGATGGAAAAAAGCAATGCAAAGGCGGGGAATTACCGATTTTGAGCGAGTCAAAATTAGTTGGTGGCCACCAGGAATCCTGAGTCAACAAGAAGAAGCAACAGGTAATCGTCTTTGTCGCGGCTTATTTTACTACAAAGGCAAAGCCTGGAACTATTACGGTAGTCCGATTGAAGGAGTCGTAGCAACAGTTAATTTGAACACAGGTAAAATCGCTAGTTTTATTGATAAAGGAAACGTACCTTTCTCTAAAGAAAATTGGAACTACGATATCAAATCCTTGGGACAATTACTTTCACCACTGAAAGCATTGAAGATTGTACAACCTAATGGTCAAAGTTTCCAGATTAAAGACAATGAAATTAGCTGGCAAGGTTGGAAATTTCGCTATTCAATGCATCCTCGTAATGGATTAATGCTGTACCAAGTAGCATACAACGACGGAGAAAATATTCGACCAGTTTTATACCGTGCTAGCCTATCAGAAATGGTAGTACCTTATGGCGATCCTGAGCCTACTTGGTCATTTAGAAATGCCTTTGATGTTGGAGAATACAACTTAGGTTTACTAGCAAATACGATGGAGTTAGGCAAGGAAATTCCCGAAAATGGCTTGTTGCTAAATGCTATATTTGCTAATGAGCAGGGAGAACCTTATAAGATCCCAGGGGTGATCGGTATCTACGAGCGCGATCGCGGAATGCTGTGGAAACACTATGAGTATAATACTCAGCGTAATGATGTCCGTCGCAGTCGAGAATTAGTGATGTCGATGACTGCGGCCGTTGACAACTATGATTACAGCATGAATTGGATCTTTCACCAAGATGGGACTTTGGAAGTCCAAAATGAGTTAACAGGTATCGTGCTGGCGCAGGGAACGGCTGCTCAAAAGCAATCTGAGGATGATTCCTATGGTCAGTTAATTGCTAAGAATATCTTTGGAGTAAATCACCAACACTTTTTCAACTATCGCCTAGATTTCGATGTCGATGGTCAGGCTAATTCTGTAATGGAAATGAATGTGAAAGCTTTGCCAATGGATGAGAAAAATCCTTTAGGAAATGCGATCGCAGTTACAGAAACCCCACTCACAAAAGAAACTGCTGCTGTGCGCGATTTAGATATGAAAAGCAGTCGGGAATGGATGATTGTTAGTGCAGACAAAAAGAATGCTCTTGGCGCTGCACCTGGATATATGCTGATGCCTGGAGGAAATTCTATATTTTTCCCTGGGGAAGGCTCAAAAATCCGTCAACGGGCAGAATTTGCGACTCATCACGTGTGGGTAACAAAATATAAACCTGCTGAACTCTATGCTGGCGGCGATTATCCCAACCAAACTCAAACTGAACAGGGTTTACCAAAATATATTGCAAATGATGAGTCTTTGCTGGGTGAAGATATCGTGCTGTGGTACACAATGGGCGTAACTCATATTCCGCGATCGGAAGATTGGCCTGTGATGCCTGTTCACCAAGTTGGCTTTAAGCTAGTCCCTAGAGGATTCTTTAGCCGGAATCCAGCGATAAATTTACCTGAGTAAAATATTTCTTGGCTCAAGTTTCCTCGCTTCAGGTTTTTTGTCATGTCTAAAAGCAGTAACTTGAATGCTGATAAACTTATATAGGTCAAATACAGGCACTTGTTAAAAGTAGGATATCTAATGAGCTTTCCAGAAATTAATATTCCCGGTGATGGCAAGCTGCACGCTCGCTTAATTACTTCCTTGGGTGAAATTGTAGTTCGTTTGGAAGAAGAGCGAACCCCCAACACCGTCAAAAATTTTGTTGGTCTAGCAACCGGAACAATCGACTGGAAAGACCCTAAAACTGGTGAATCTGGTAAGGGAACTCCAGCTTACGATGGGGTTCGCTTTCACCGCGTCATTCCTGATTTTATGATTCAGTGTGGCGATCCTCTGAGTCGTTATCTAGATACAGGCAACCGATGGGGTACTGGTGGCCCAGGATATCAATTTGAAGATGAGTTTCATCCTGAATTGAGACACACTGGTGCAGGTATTCTGTCGATGGCTAATGCTGGACGCGGTACTAATGGTTCGCAATGGTTCATTACAGAAGCACCAACGCCTCACCTTGACAACAAACACAGTGTTTTTGGTGAAGTTGTCCAAGGTCTAGATATAGTCAAGAAGATCGCTAATGTGCCTACAACTAGAGATCGTCCGAATCAAGAAGTGGTGTTACAAAAAGTAGAAATTTTTCGGCAGTAATTAACACCTCGGGTTGTAGTACACCTGTAAGGGCACGGCACTGCCCATTAGACATCTCCAGAAATTAAATATGCGTTACCCATAACCCTTGTAGAAACGTAGCACTGCTACGTCTCTACATTCTTTTTCAGAGATGTGTATTAGTGTCAACTTAAGCTGAAAATCCTTTAACACCTCGTTTCCAGCCGTAGGCTGGAAATGCTGCTCATAGCGGCTCTACCGCCAGTAAGAGAGGCGGAGCCTCAACGACGAGCATTCCCAGTCGGAGACTGGGAACGAGATAAACATCATATCCGGTTGAATAATTGTCATTGCGTTCGCTCTTAGCGTTCCCGCAGGATGCGAAGTGAAGCAATCGCAAGGGTTCGGAGATTGCTTCACTTTTTTGTGTACTTACTCTGCGGGAAGTGCTTACCCATCAAGATTTTGCAGCCCCATCGCAATCTTACTGTGTTTTTCAATTTGCCCCATCACTTGTTTTGCTCGTTGAATAACTACAGTTGGTAAACCCGCCAATCTTCCCGCTTCAATTCCATAAGACTTATCAGCACCTCCTGGTTGGACTTGATGCAAAAAGATAATTTGGTCGGGTAATTCTTTCACCGTCACCTGATAGTTAGCCACATTCGGTATAATGCTAGCCAGTTCATTTAACTCATGGTAATGGGTGGCAAAAATTGTGCGTGACCGAATATCCACTGCGATATATTCTGCCACCGCCCAAGCTATGGAAAGACCATCAAATGTTGCTGTGCCACGGCCGATTTCATCTAATAATACCAGCGATCTAGATGTAGCATGGTTGAGAATATTTGCGGTTTCATTCATCTCCACCATGAAGGTAGATTGACCAGTTGCTAAATCATCTACTGCACCGACACGGGTGAAAATGCGATCGCATATTCCCAATCTAGCAAACCTCGCTGGTACAAAACTACCAATCTGCGACATTAACTGAATTAATCCTACCTGACGCAAATAACAACTTTTGCCGCTAGCGTTTGGCCCAGTCAGAATAATTAAATCGGGATTGTCATTTGTGGTTTGTCCTTGGTCATCTACTAATGACATAGGCGTTTCGCCTTCTTGCAGGGTATCACTAATGACTAATGACTCTTGACCCAATTGCGTCGAATTCGGCACAAAGAACCCCGCAGGTAAAGACTGTTCCACCACAGGATGACGACCATCAACAATGTTAATCTCCCTTCCTGGCAACATTTCGGGACGACAGTAACCTTGATGCACCGCCAACTCAGCCAAACCACACAACACATCCGCCGCCGCTACTGCACGAGATAGATTGCGAATTACTTCCGCCTCTTGTGCTACCTCTTCTCGCAAAGCCGTAAAAATCTCATATTCCAACTGATTTAAATCATCCCGCGCCGTCAGAATTCGGGCTTCTCGTTCCTTCAAATCGGGGGTGATGTAACGTTCCTCATTGGTCAAGGTTTGCTTGCGGATATAATTAGCGGGTACTTGGTCAGCTTTGCTGCGGGAAATACTGATATAATAACCAAAAGTTTTGTTAAATCCTACCTTCAGTGTCGAAATTCCTGTTTTAGCTCTCTCATCAACTTCCAAGTTTGCAATCCACTGCTGGTCTGCTTCTACAGTCGCCTTTCTTTCATCCAACAGAGGATTTACACTGGGGCGAATTAATCCGCCTTCTTTAATTAGTATAGGTGGTGACTCTACAAGATGTGCGTGTAACTTTTGTGCCAATTCTTCCAACACACTTGGAACTTTTTGCAAAGCTTTGAGAAAGGGGGAACGCGTCTCAACTACTAAGTTAGATAATTCCGGTAAACGTGAGAGGGAATCTGCCAAAGCTACTAAATCTCTAGCATTCGCTGTACCAGAACCCGCCCTTCCAGTAAGACGTTCTAAATCATAAATTTGCCTTAACAAATGCCGCAAATCTTGACGCAGGGGCGTATTTTCCATCAATTCTTGAATGGTATCTTGCCGCGCCCGAATGCCTTTAATATCGAGTAGGGGTTGCAACAACCACCGCCGCAAAGCCCGCCCACCCATTGCTGTACTCGTTTTATCTAACGCCCAAAGTAGGGAACCGTGAAAAGTGCCATCCCGGACGGTTTGAGTAATTTCTAGGTTACGGCGGGTTTGATTGTCAACAATTAGGTAATCAGTGACAGTGTAGCTGCGGAGTCTCTGGAGGGTGACAGGGTTTTCTTTTTGAGTATCTTCCAGGTATTCGAGAAGACCGCCAGCCGCACGGACAGCGAGGGGAAGATGATCGCAACCAAGCCCTTCGAGCGATCGCACCTTAAATTTCTGCAATAATCTAGGTCTAGCTTCACCTTGAGAAAAAGGTAGTTGCGATCGCAAACTATAACAAAATGATGGTGGCAAACACTCCGGCAGATGTGGCGAAGTCTCTCCCGGACGCAACAAACTACCCAAATCGGGCGCATTTGTCGGCACTAAGACCTCTGAAGGTTGCAAGCGCATTAATTCTTGTGTCAAATGTTCTAAATCACTACCTTGTGTGGTGAGAAATTCACCTGTAGAGATGTCTGCATAAGCTAAACCCCAATGATTTGCGGCAATTACTACTGCTGCTAAGTAATTATTGCGACTGGATTTCAGCATTCCTTCTTCTAGCAAAGTACCAGGAGTAAGGATGCGCGTTACTTCCCGCCGTACCAATCTCCCAGCAGCTTCAGAAGCATCTTCCACTTGGTCACAAATTACCACTGCATAGCCTTTTTCTACCAGCATCGTCGCATAGCGTTCCCAAGCATGATGCGGAACACCAGACATCGCCACCCGTCCCTGTTCTCCAGCTTGCTTACTAGTGAGAACTAATTCCAATTCTTGTGCTAGTTTGACAGCATCTTGGAAATAGCATTCAAAGAAATCTCCTACCCGATACAGCAATACCGCGTGAGGATATTTATCTTTCGTCTCGACATAGTGCAGGTACATTTGACTTAGCTTACTGCGGTCTACCTTTTGATGGTCGGAAATAAAAGTACTCGCGTCGGGTTTGGTAGATGGAGTTTCAGAGTGAGAAGCGGTCATAGATGCTATTGAGTTACGCGCGGAAATTCCACAATATCCGATGATAGCTTGATGTTAGAGGTGAATAGCGATCGCTCAAGATTTTTTTACTCTTGGCTGGAGTTGTAGGTTGATACACCTATTATTGCAGTTAGTGTGGTGAACAGGCGATGGCTTGTCTACGACACGCTACGCGAACGCCAACACCTTCGGTATCACGCAGTCTGGCGAAGCTTAGCGAATCCTAGCTACATGCAACAACGCTAAAAGGTTTGGGGCGTGTATGCTTTTATGATAATTGCCCTTCTCCGTGTGGCAAGTAGCTGCCTCAAGCCATACTTTCAGAGTAGTTTTAGAAACAATTTTTACGCTCCTCTCCATAAAATTCTCTGAAAACATCAATATCAGCAATTTGGCGATTTTTCCGTAATTCTTAATTGCTACTAATTGTCCAGAACACATCTCCATAAATTAATTATGTGTTGCCATAAATCCTTGATATGCATAGTTCATTAATTGTGTATACGTCATTTTTACTAGATGTTTAGTACAGAAAATATTTGCAGTATAACTGTTCTTTTAAGCAGTAATTAGGGAACTATAAGATTGATTAACTTTGCAATTATTGCAATGCTTGTTCGGGATATTACCAGAAATGTTAACTCAAGGTTAAGGATTGAAAGTATGTTAGCTATACATAGCATGACAAATGCTAATAATCTGAACTTGCGATTAGAGTCTACTTTGCAAGAATTACCGCTTTGGTCTGTTTACTTCGATGCAGATAATCCAGCAAATGATTTGAATAGACTTTTTAAGCAAGAGCCTTTACTACCAGGAATTATCCTAATGAAAAATCATAACTATGTAGGCATGATTTCCCGACAAAGATTTTTTGAACACATGAGCCGTCCCTATAGTTTCCCACTATTTTCTAAACGACCTGCGATAAATCTGATTAACTTTTTGCAACCAGATGTATGTGTAATTTCTGAGGAGACGCTCATTATAGAAGCAAATAAGGTAGCTTTGCAACGAGAGTCTCAATTTGTATATGAGCCGATTTTAATAGAAACTCAGTTAGGCAGCTATAAACTACTCGATTTCCATCAGTTACTTTTAGCTCATTCTCAAATTCATATTTTAACATTAGCTCAATTAGAGCAAGTAGAAGAACAATCTAGAATCGCCAAACAAGGTTTTCGTAACCTGAAGAATAACTATACTCGATTAATTCAGAATGAAAAAATGGCGGCTTTGGGGCAACTTGTTGCTGGGATTGCACACGAAATCAATAACCCTGTTAACTTTATTGCTGGCAACCTTGTTTATGCGCTCAATTACACTCAAGATTTACTAAAATTAATTAACCTATATCAATATCATTATCCTGCACCAGTATCAGAAATTCAAGCTGCGATCGCAGAAATGGAACTAGAATTTTTAACTGCTGATTACCTCAAGCTTCTTGATTCTATGAAGTTTGGTACTGAACGTATCCAAGAGATAGTTCTTTCATTACGCAATTTCTCTCGCCTCGATGAATCTGAGAAAAAAATAGTTGATATTCATGAAGGTATTGATAGCACTCTCATAATATTACAAAGCCGTCTAATCAATCAGCAAACAGGTCAAACAATTATTATTTCTAAACAATATGGGAATATTCCTTTAGTAGAATGCTATCCTGGGTTAATAAATCAAGTATTTATGAATATTATAGCAAATGCAATTGATGCTATTTTCGATAATTTTGAATCAGATGATTCAACTCTAAAATCACCCTTAATTCGTATTCGTACTGAAGTCACAGATAATCACCAAGTAGTGATTCGCATTGCCGATAATGGTACTGGAATTCCCAAGGATATACAAAAGCGATTATTTGACCCTTTTTTCACCACTAAACCCGTCGGTAAAGGCACTGGATTGGGGTTATCTATCAGCTATCAAATTATTGTAGAAAAACATTGTGGTCAACTGCAATGTATATCTCCTGTAAAAGAAGGAACTGAGTTTATTATTACAATTCCTGTCCAACTTAATTCATAACAATTTAGTGAACAAACCAGTACCTATCTAGATTTAGCTACTAACAGACTGACAAATAAAAAAATATCCAATTAACTCTTGTGGGGTGGGCAAAGCCCGCCGCAGGCATCGCACAATATTTTTCTTCTTCAACATCCCACCTAAAAGACAGCAAAGCCAGCAGACAAAGTAAAAAATTGCGTAATTACTCTATCTAACTGGCTATATTTAGCCGATTTATTTTTCTGGCGGTAAATCTACACTGTAAACAGTCTTCCCAGCCAAGTTACGCAGTGTTACCGTCATCACCTTTGTATTTCCATCAATTTTAACTCCTCCAAAGAATTGCAAACCTTCGCTTGGCGGTCGATTTGCTTTTGTACCTGGAGGAAGGCTTTGAAATACCAGTTGTGGGCCAAAAGTATTTTCCAATTGGTTAGGCCCAAATGTACCAGAGTTAAGTGGCCCGGCGACAAACTCCCAAAAAGGCTTAAAGTCGGTAAACTGTGCTTTGGCGGGGTCATAATAGTGGGCTGCTGCGTAATGTACATCAGCAGTTAACCAAACAACATTTTGGATATTTTTATTTTTGATAAATTGTAGTAAATCGGCAAGTTCTAATTCTCTTCCTAAAGCTGGGCCATCTCCATTTGCCCAAGCTTCAAAATCAGTGCTACCGTCTTTAACTAGCAGTCCCAAAGGCATATCACTAGCAATCACTTTCCATGTTACTTTTGATGACAGCAATTGCCTTTTCAACCATTGCACTTGTTTTTTGCTCAAAAAGTCTGTTGCTTTACTTGGTACTGGCTGATTATTGGGGGAATTTGGCCCCCGGTAGGTGCGCTCATCCAGCATGAAAATGTCTAATAGTGGGCCATAGTTGAAAGAGCGATAAATTTTCGCTTTATCTGGATTATTGCTTTCATATCCAATAGGCAGATATTCTAAAAATGCCTGTCTTGCCCTTTCGGCTAGCAAGTTAACATCCTTAACTGTATAACGGTCATCGTTGAGGATAATTTGTCCGGGATACCAATTGTTTCTTGTTTCGTGGTCGTCCCACTGTGCCAATATGGGAACTTCAGCGTTGAAACGCTTAATGTTTTTATCCAGCAAATTATATGTATAGTTGCCACGAAATTCTGTGAGAGTTTCTGCTACTTTGGATTTTTCTGGTGTAGTGATGTTTTTCCAAATTGTGCCGTCGTCTAAAGTCACTTGTGATTGAATGGGGCCATCAGCATAAATATTATCGCCCGAATGGATGAAAAAATCGGGATGAAGTTGGCGCATAGTTTCATAAATTTTCATCCCACCGAAATCAGGATTAATTCCCCATCCTTGACCGGCGGTGTCGCCACCCCAAACAAAGAATACATCTCGCCCAGATTTGGGGGGAGTTCGGAAAGTACCATAAAAAGGAGCGCTGCAAGTACGTTGATAATCTAAATCTTGGAAAATTACCCGATAAAATAATTTTTGGTCTGGTGGTAGATTCTTCAGATAAAGTCGTGCCGTAAAGTCGCTATTTTTTAAAGCATTAGGCCCGACAACTCGCTGCACATTGCGAAAAGATTCGCTGCTAGAATATTCTACAATCATTTTGGCGGCGCGATCGCTGCGACTCCAAATCACAATGCCATCGTTAGATATGTCTCCACTTGCTACACCATAAGGTATAGTAGGACGCATTTTATCAGAGGTGATAATTGCAGGCGCTTGGGCAAAAACTGGTGATTTTGCTACAAAATCTGTAGAAATAATTCCACCGGCAGTGATAGCAGAGCGTAGCAAAAACTGGCGGCGGTTTAGCTTCAATGGGTGATGAGATTCCATACTAAATAATAGCAACCTTAAACTAAGGTATTACAGGATAAATGTTTACCACATCCTTTTATGGCAATGAGTAAAGATTGAGTTATCCCAGGGTTAATAAAATATATTTAGTTTGATGTAATCAGAATGGTAATCTTGATTAATAACTTGTACGAGCAAATTTATCTATGACCGAAATTTATGAGTTTGTTAATTTTAAATTTTGAATTTTGAATTCGGAGCGAAGCGACGTGACTGCTGCTGTATTTTTAGAAAATGTCTACAAGTTTTACAACAATGTACCTGTAGTCAATGACCTGTCATTCAAAATTGAAGCAGGAGAGATATTTGCTCTACTTGGCCCGAACGGTGCGGGTAAATCAACCACAATTCGGATGCTGACTACACTCACCAAACCATCTCAAGGACGCATAGAAGTAGGTGGATATGATGTGATGCGCCAAGCAACGTTGGCAAAACAGAGTATTGGCGTAGTCTTGCAACAAGTCAGTGTAGATAATGATTTAACCGTTTGGGAAAATATGGAACTGCACGGGAGACTACATCACATTAGTAACCCGCAGCGACAAAAATTGATTAATCAATGGCTAGAGTATGTTGAACTAGCAGAAAAACGTGATGATTTGGTAAAAACCCTGTCTGGGGGTATGAAACGACGGTTGCAGATTGCGAGAGCTTTGTTGCATCAACCGCAAATTTTGTTTTTGGATGAACCAACGGTAGGACTAGACCCCCAAACCAGGCGACGCCTCTGGGAAATTATTCGGGATTTAAATAAACAAGGGATGACGATGCTACTGACGACCCATTATATGGATGAGGTCGAATTTTTGTGCGATGCCTTTGGCTCTACCAAGCCAGGACGCATCGGTATTATGGATAGCGGTAAACTGATTTCTTTGGGAACTTTACAACAGCTGCGTTCTACTCACGGTGAAGGTTTGGTGATGAAACAATTAGGTGTGTCTGATGTGGGAAGTGATGGCGCTCGTAGTTGGGAATATCTGTTTTTCCCATCGTTGGAAGCAGCAAATATCTACTTGAATGAACAGCCTGATAAAACCGGAATGATGGTGCGTCCCTCTAATCTGGAAGATATTTTTGTAGAATTAACGGGACGCCAGTTAGATTAATCTCATCCTCCTAACTGCCGCAGCATGGCTTCTACCCTTTCGACACCACCTGAGTCATTGCGGCGCTTGTACAAGTCACGGGCTTTCTGAAGCAAGCTGTTCGCTTGTTTGGTTTGTCGTCGCTGTTTATACATCGAACCCATCAACTCATAAGTTTGGGCGTTGTTTTTATCCAAGTCTATGGCTTGTTGGTATGCCCAAGTAGCTGCATTATAGTCTCCCATACGCGATTGCGTCACAGCCAATCCTAAATAGGCGTTAACGTTGTTACGATTCAGCTGTATGGCACGACGGTAGCCTTCCTTTGCCCCTGGTGTGTCGCCCAAATTCGCTTTGATGTAGCCCACAGCGTAGTAAAAATCACTGTTGTTAGGGTTGATTGCGATCGCCCGACGATAAGCTGTTAATGCTGCCTGGTAATTTCCTTGTTGAGCGTACAGATAACCAATGCCTGAATGGATTTTAGCATTTTTGGGATCTAAACTAGCTGCTTGTTGATAAACAGCGATCGCACCACCATAATCACCGGCATCCACCAGCCTCCGTCCTTCTTCTAGCAGTTGCTTTAACTGTGGGTTTTTGGCTTGTGCCACTAATACCTGGGCGTAAGCTACTGAAGGTATGGTGAAGGTAAAACATCCTAGTAACACCACGCTAAACACGAATGATGTTGGCTTGTACACAGTAAATTTCCTGAAATTTTAGAGAACTTTTTTCTTGTACATTAAAACAAAAATATGGACTTTTGAAAACTGTATTTATTCGTATTGATTAAGATGTTAATAGTTCATTCATCTTTCCTTTACAATCAACACTGCGTAACAGAGTTTTCACTGAAGGATAAAGTGTAAGATATCAACTTTCACATCAAGTTACCCTACATATAAACCAGTACAAACGCAAAATGACACCTCTTTCAGTCAGTAGTTATACGTGCTATTCGGAAAATCCCAACAGGCATCTGACTTAATCCTAAATGTTGATGTGCCAAGGTTACAGGGTTTAAGATTCATTCCTGTTTTTTATTTAAATCCAATTTTCTAATTTAGAGTTCTTGATACTACCTTTTGAGAAATCATCATCTAGGCATTCACATCATTCTTTGGTCATTACACGGTAAGATAAATTTAATCAGTCAAATGTTCCTTGAAATCTTGGTTTCTGTTTAGAGCAATATTAAAGGTCAAAGCGCAATCTAAAATTGTGTGAGAGGATATTTATCAAACCGATATTCTGTCATCAAAGTTACAATTGCTCAATTATTTCGATAAACATCTGAAATAATAAATATCAACACATATCCTATCTAGAAGGCTAATTTATGATTATAACTACAACTGATGTGATTCAAGGAGCCGTGATTGATTCATATTTAGGTGTTGTGACAGCAGAAGTAGTCTACGGCAGCAATTTCTTGCGGGATTTTTTGGCTGGAATTCGCGATATTATTGGTGGACGCACTGCTAGCTATGAGCGTCTATTTGAGCAGGGTCAACGCAAGGCGTTAGAAGAGTTAGAACAACGCGCCCAACGTTTAGGAGCAAATGCCGTAATCGGGATTGAAATTGATACTGGCACAATCAATCTTGACCAATCAGGAGTTCTTTTGCTGATTACTGCCACAGGCACAGCTGTGAGGATGCGTTAAAATAATTCGTAATTCAGTTTTTTATTAAGTCTAATTACATACACTATTAAAGCTGTTTTTCATAAAAGCTAATATAGTTGGAAAGTTTTTATATGGATCATTTATTATTAATGATTCAAGTATTAATAAATACTAAATTTTATTAAAAATTGTTAAATAAAAAAGTCTATTTGTTCTCACTAAAGATACACCTATTAACTCTTTCTATTGATAGAGATGAAAACAGATGATTTCGTTATTTAATTTTAAGGATAAAGGATGAATGTACCTAAGCAGAAACTTTGCTGAAACAGCACTGGAGAACATAATCTATGTCATACGTAAATCGGACAGGCAATGACGTTATTCCTACTGATACCGCGGTAGCAGGTAGAGTAGCTGAATATCACGATCGTGTTCGCTGGGGGCCGATTATTGCTGGTTTGTTAGTTTCTTTAGCTACACAATTAATTTTGAGTTCTATCATTGCTGCGGTTGCGGCAGGCACAGTTGCAGGTTCAGGCGCACCCAGAACAATTGCCCCTAACGCTGCGGGTAATGCGGGGCTTTGGTCAACTATCGCTTTACTAATTTCCCTATTCACTGGTGGTTGGGTTACAGCCCGTGCTTGTGGACCCATGAACCGCAATACAGCTCTTCTTAACGGCGCAATTCTTTGGGCAACGACTTTGGCAGTTAGCTCATGGCTTTTAGCAAGCGGAGTATCTGGTGCTTTTGGTGTTGCTGCTTCTAACGCAGGAGAAGTCATAAACCAGGTACAACAGCAAGGTGGCGTTAATGTACCACAAGCAAACATAAGTGCCCAACAAGCTCGTGAAACGGCAGCTAATATACGTTCGGGATTGTGGTGGTTTGTGTTTGGTTCTTTGTTGGGTTTAATAGCCTCAATGATTGGAGCCGTAACTGGCGCTCGTAGCCCTCGGACTAACAATTACAATGCTTAAATAATTGTTTGAAAAATCAAATATTATTTATTTTAAATAAAAGCACCTTGATAAAAGGTGCTTTTTGTCAGAGCTATATTGTTTGCCAAAAAATCAGCAAAGATGGGATTGTCATAACAGCAAGATTGAGATATGTTATGAATCAAAAAATTCTTTTAATCCAAAATCTAAAATTGCTAGTCAACTAAGATATTTTTGGTTGCTGCCACAGCACGAGTTTCAATTCAGAACAGTTACAAGCCCCATTACTAATTTGGTGTTCGTGGTCAGCTAGCCAATCATAAATTTGTGCAGCTTTTGCTAATGCCACTTTTTCTGAACGATAAAGCCGAGGAGTAGGGCAGTAAGCTTGGCCATTGATATGTATAGCTGCAATTTGCCAATAGTCGCTGTCTTCACCCTCTGGTATAACGTCTAAAAATCCGTTATTGTAAGACTCGATTATTCCTATGTTCATCTACAACCATCAAACTTTCTAACGTTGGCCACAACAAAGCCGATACCAGCCAATTCTTCCGAGTTAAAGCTGGAATCACCAGGGAATGCAATAGTAACCCCTACTAATGATTTTGGGTTCGTAGTCAATGAAAATCTGAATTATTGGTCACTTTTTAGCTTGATTCCGTTATTGCCAGCAATAATGGCAAGAGGAATGTGCTATTTAAATCTTGAGGCATAAATTTATCATGTCCCGTCTGCTAACATCTATCGCACAACGACTCTTGCAGAGTGTCACTTTTGTAATACTCCTAACTTTAATTAGTAGTTTCATATTTACTGGGGCTACTTGGGCTGCTTCTTCTGCTTTGGGAGTTGATAATGGTCATCTAAGTTCTTGTCCGGCTTCAGACAACTGTGTTGTCAGTCAAAACGCAGATAAAAAACACGCCATTGACCCGATTCCTTATCATTTAGACCGCAATGTAGCGAAAGAAACTTTACTAAAAGTAATCAGTGTTGTTCCTCGTACAGAAGTTATAGAACAGACAGATAATTACATTCATGCCCTTTCTAAAAGCCGCATCTTTAAATTTGTTGATGATGTAGAGTTTTATTTACCTCCCAATGAGTCTGTAATTCATCTGCGTTCGGCATCTCGCGTAGGAGAATCGGATCTTGGTGTCAACCGCAGGCGTGTAGAACAAATTCGTTTGGCTCTACGCGATTTAAATATTTGATGAATATTTGATGAATGTGAGTTCACCTGATTGAACATAATCTAATTTCTCTTTGAATGTTCAGATAAGCCAAAAAAACTTGTAGAGACGGTGATTTATCGCGTCTCAAAAACTCTGAACCATATTGCCTAAAAAAATAGAACCCCGACTTTTAATGCTCAGTCGGGGTTCTTGGTATTAGTCTATATCTAGTTCACCATTTCAGGTAGGAGGCTTCAATTCCCTGCTCACGCCGAATTTTGCCATCTTCTTCAAACCAAGCAATTAATTGTTGGGCTGTCAAATCTTCAATTGCAACACCGTATTCTTGGGCAATATGTTTTAAAAGCTTCAGTGATGAAATTGTCAATCTTGTTAAAAACTTTTCTGGGGAAGACAACAAAGCTGCGTCTACTTTTGCTGACTCTTCCAGGGTTAAAAATTGTGCTGATGGTTGCTGTGGTATTACGTCCATAAAAGCTATTTTAAACTTGGTTTGGCATGGGGCATTGAGTATTAAAAAAAGGACTAATGACTAATGACTAATGACGAATTTGTACCAAATAGCCACAACGATGTTCGCCATCGATAATCCAGTGGGTGCGTTCTACGGTACAATCTAGTAATACAGCTGCAAACATTTCTAATTCGTGACCACAAACGCTGGGGAAAGACTCGGCAACGTTAGAAATGGCGCAGTTATGTTCTATAAAAATAAAGCGATCGCACTCAAAGCTGTCATTCACATCAACAGGGTGATACTCTGCCATGAAGCCTTCCGCTTTTCTCAATTCTACTAAGTTGGCTACCCGTTCTCGCAGTGAACCGCTACCGACGCGATCGCGATATTCTTTAGCTTTGCGCTGCCACTGTTTCTCTAAAATCGATTTAAATTGGTCGTGTCCTACCGTTTCGGCTAAGGTGTCTAGCAACGAAACCGCAAAATTTCCGTGGCCATCACCAAAGCGATCGCTCATTGTGCGGTGCAAGCGATCGCGTCCTTGAGGACTCAGTTGATAAACGTGCTGCGGACGCCCCATCCCTGCCGCCTGTACCGATGTCGCATACAAAACTAGCTCCTCCGTCTCCAAATCCTTAAGATGGCGACGAATCGCTTGGGGGGTAACGTCTAAAACTTCAGCTAGCTCCAAAGCCGTTGCTTTTTCGTGTTTGTGCAGATACTCTAGGATATCTTGCTTGGTTGAGGACTGGTGAGTAGTCGCCATCTTCATTTTGTACGAGACGTTCAGCGAACGTCCCAAAAATTTCTTTAAAAATTTGACCGTGCCGATTTTGGATTTTGAGTTTTGGATTTTGGGATTAAAAAAGTTTTTTGGTATCTCACTACGCGATCGTCAATCTAAAATCCTTGAGCCAACTACCCTTGTGGTCTCTTTGAATCCAAAGTTGCAAATCTAAAATCCAAAATTGTTTGACTTTGACAACATTGTTGTTGTTAATTTATCGTAAAATGAAGATACATTAAACAACATAGCTGTTGTTTTACTCTCCACCACTATTCTAGCAGCCGTGTAACCATTCCGTAATGCGATATGGGGAATCGGCTAAAGAAAAGTCCGACTCCCATCCTTATAGAGATTCAAGTTCCGAACACGAGAGATTATTACTGATGAGTGCCACTGTCAAAACCTTAGTCAACCAACCTTACAAGTACGGCTTTGTTACCGACATTGAGTCCGACACCATACCGCGTGGACTAGACGAGGACGTTATCCGCTTGATCTCTTCTAAGAAGAACGAGCCGCAGTTCATGCTGGACTTTCGCCTCAGAGCTTATCGCCAGTGGCAAAAAATGACGGAACCAACTTGGCCGAATGTCAAGTATCCGCCAATAAATTATCAGGATATCATTTATTACTCAGCGCCAAAACGCAAGAAAGAAAAACTAAACAGTCTGGATGAAGTCGATCCAACCCTTTTAGAAACCTTCGAGAAGTTAGGCATTTCTTTATCTGAACAGAAACGACTGGCCAATGTCGCCGTCGATGCAATTTTCGATAGCGTCTCTGTCGCCACTACATTTAAAGAGAAGCTAGCGGAAGACGGCGTTATTTTCTGTTCGTTTTCGGAAGCGTTGCAAGAACACCCAGAATTAATCAAAAAATACCTGGGTAGCGTTGTTCCTATTGCTGACAATTATTTTGCCGCCTTGAACGCCGCCGTATTTAGCGATGGTTCTTTTGTCTATATTCCTAAAGGCGTAAAATGCCCAATGGAACTCTCTACCTACTTCCGCATCAACTCTGGTGACACGGGACAATTTGAGCGGACTTTGATTGTTGCTGAAGAAGGTAGTTATGTTTCTTACCTCGAAGGTTGCACTGCACCGATGTATGACAGCAACCAGTTGCACGCCGCCGTTGTGGAACTCGTCGCCCTCGATAATGCTGAAATTAAATATTCCACTGTGCAAAACTGGTACGCCGGCGATGCCAACGGTAAAGGCGGTATTTACAACTTTGTCACCAAGCGCGGTTTGTGTCAGGGCGTAAATTCCAAGATTTCTTGGACTCAAGTAGAAACAGGTTCGGCAATTACTTGGAAATATCCTAGCTGTGTATTAGTGGGTGATAACTCTGTGGGTGAGTTTTACTCGGTGGCGCTGACAAATCACATGCAGCAAGCTGATACGGGTAGTAAGATGATTCACGTAGGTAAGAATACCCGCAGTACAATTATTTCTAAAGGAATCTCCGCAGGTAAATCCAGCAATAGCTATCGGGGTTTGGTGAAAATTAACCCGACAGCGAAAGGGGCGAGAAATTATTCTCAGTGTGACTCAATGTTGATTGGGGATAATGCCCATGCGAATACTTTCCCTTATATCCAGGTGCAAAATAACGGTGCGAAGGTGGAGCATGAAGCTTCTACTTCTAAGATTGGGGAAGATCAGTTATTTTACTTTGCTCAACGGGGTATTTCTTCAGAAGATGCTATTTCGATGATGATTAGCGGCTTCTGTAAGGATGTTTTTAATCAGCTACCGATGGAGTTTGCTGTGGAAGCTGATAAGTTGTTGAGTTTGAAGTTGGAAGGCAGTGTTGGATAGCGTTTGTAGTCAGCACTTTATTGCTGGGAAATCGCTAGAAACCGAAAAGATTAACGCTTGTAGTCAGCACTTTAGCGCTGGATAAAAGCGCTAAAGCGGCTACTACTAACCAAAAAAGAAGAGAGAAAAAATGATTATTGAAAATAGTGAAGTTGTGCTGTCAGTACGGAATCTGACGGCTAATGTTGATGGGACACCGATTCTGAAAGGTGTGAATCTGGAGGTGCGATCGGGTGAAATTCATGCGATCATGGGGCCGAATGGTTCTGGTAAGAGTACCTTTTCTAAGGTGTTGGCTGGGCATCCGGCGTATGAGGTGACTGGCGGTGAGGTGATTTTTCAGGGGAAAAATCTGCTGGAGTTGGAACCGGAGGAACGCGCCAGAAGTGGTGTATTTTTGGCGTTTCAGTATCCGTTAGAAATTCCGGGTGTGAGCAATTTGGATTTCTTGCGGGTGGCGTACAATTCCCGTCGTAAGGCGCAAGGTTTAGAGGAAATAGACGCTTTTGATTTTGACGATTTGATTGAGGAAAAGCTGGATGTGGTGAAGATGAATCCCAGTTTTCTCAGTCGGAGTTTGAATGAAGGGTTTTCTGGTGGTGAGAAAAAGCGGAATGAAATTCTGCAAATGGCGCTACTAGAACCAAAATTGGGAATTTTGGATGAGACTGATTCGGGTTTGGATATTGACGCGCTGAGAATTGTAGCCAATGGCGTAAATCAACTGGCAAATCCAAAAAATTCTACAATTTTGATTACCCACTACCAACGGTTACTCGATTATATTGTGCCTGATTTTGTCCATGTGATGGCACAGGGGCGAATTATTACCAGTGGCGGTAAAGAACTGGCGCTGGAATTAGAATCTCGCGGTTATGACTGGGTGCTGGAAGAATTTGCGGCTGAGGTGGGTGTGTAATGAGTATTCAAGTATCTCCTAGTCCAATTCCCAACTCGAATTTAGTCAGTTTGACATCTACTCTGTTAGATAAAGATACCTATCTAACTGAATTGTTAAATCAGGTAACTGCATCCAAAACAGAGGGATGGCTACAGGAATTACGCCAAAGTGCTGCTAGTTGGGTACGCCACTCGACTATTCCCACCACCCGCGAGGAAGAATGGCGATTTACTGATTTGTCGTCTCTGCGTAAGGTGCAATTTAATGTAGAGACGTTGCATACAACGTCTCTACAATTTGATATTTTGCCAGAAGCGGCTAATAGTCGTTTGGTATTTGTAAATGGCGTTTTTGCGCCGGAGTTATCAGCAGTTTCAGATTTACCATCTGGGATTGTGGTGAGTAATTTGGCTGGTTTGTCTGCGGTTGAGCAGGAGGGTGTACGTCAGTATTTAGCTCAAGCTGAGGGAGCGCAAGAGGTTTTTACGGCTCTCAATACGGCTGGGATAACTGATGCTGCTGTGGTGTGGGTGAAGAAGAATGTGGTAGTTGAGACACCAATTCATTTGGTGTTTATTTCCGGTGAGACGCTGACTATTTCGCAGCCGCGTTGTTTGGTGGTGGCGGAAAGTGGTTCGCAGGTGACGTTGGTTGAGGAGTATACGAACCGCAGAGGCACAGAGAGCGCAGAGAAAGAAGTTTACTTAACTAACGCGGTTACAGAAATTTGGGTTGGTGACAATGCCCAAGTGACTCACACTAGGGTTGAGCAAGAAGGTGCAGAGGCTTTTCATATTGGGAAGACTGCTGTAACCCAATCTCGTGATAGTCGATATACTTGTCATGCCATAACTTTAGGTGCGAAGTTGTCACGGCACAATTTGGAGATTTTGCAAACTGGTGAGCAGACTGAAACTACTCTCAATGGTTTGACGATAATTTCTGGTAAGCAGTTAGCTGATACTCACAGTGCGATCGCACTCAACTATCCTCACAGTACGAGTAAGCAACTGCATAAGTGTATTGTAGGCGATCGCGCTCACGCAGTCTTCAATGGCAAAGTTTTAGTTCCCAAGCGAGCGCAGTTGACAAATGCAGCCCAATTGAATCGGAATTTGCTGCTATCATCGAAAGCCAGAGTTGATACTAAACCCCAATTGGAAATTACTGCGGATAATGTAAAGTGCGCCCACGGTGCTACCGTCAGCCAATTGGAAGATGACGAAATATTCTATCTGCAAAGTCGGGGAATTGATGAAAATGATGCTCGAAAGTTGTTAATCAACGCCTTCGCTGCCGAAATCATCAACCAAATACCAGTTCCTTCTCTGCGAGAAATCCTTTTAAACACAGTCAATAATCTTAAGTCTCTGACTAATGACTAATGACTAATGAATAATAACTAATCTACCAATGACTTTCACTCCTACCAAAACCCTTGCTGATAAAGTTCGCGCCGACTTCCCAATTTTGCATCAGGAAGTTAACGATAAACCTCTGGTTTATCTCGATAATGCTGCGACATCACAAAAGCCTTTGTTCGTCTTAAATACCCTACGGGATTATTACGAGCAATATAATTCTAACGTGCATCGCGGTGCCCATACTCTGAGTGCTAGAGCTACCGATGCTTATGAAGGTGCTAGAGATAAAGTTGCCAAATTTATTAATGCTGCATCGCGTCAGGAAATTGTCTATACCCGCAACGCAACTGAGGCGATTAACTTAGTAGCTTACAGTTGGGGAATGAACAATTTGCAGCCTGGGGATGAAATTATTCTGTCGGTGATGGAACACCACAGTAATATTGTACCTTGGCAATTCGTGGCACAAAAAACAGGTGCAGTCCTGAAAATTGTGGAACTTACACCTGAAGAAACTTTTGATTTGGAGCAGTTTAAAAAACTGATTTCAAACAAAACTAAATTAGTATCAGTAGTGCATATTTCTAATGCTTTGGGTTGTATTAATCCAGTACAAGAAATTGGTGCGCTCGCTCACGAATACGGTGCTAAATTTTTAGTTGATGGTTGTCAAAGTGTTCCTCATTTCCCCATAGATGTACAACAAATAGATTGTGATTGGCTGGTAGCTTCCGGTCATAAAATGTGCGCCCCAACTGGGATAGGATTTCTGTATGGCAAGTTAGAATTGTTAGAATCTATGCCGCCTTTTTTTGGTGGTGGTGAGATGATTGCAGAGGTGTATTTAGACCATTCTACATACGCAGAATTACCACATAAATTTGAAGCTGGTACACCTGCAATTGGAGAAGCGATCGCACTTGGGGCTGCGATAGATTATCTTAGCAATATCGGCATGGATAAAATCCACGCCTACGAAGCAGAATTAACGGCTTATTTGTTCCAACAATTAGAGCAAATTCCCAAAATTAGAATTTACGGCCCCAAACCAAATGCGAAAGGGGAAGGTAGAGCCGCTCTGGCGTCGTTTACCGCCGGGGAAGTCCACGCTAACGACTTATCTACATTATTAGATCAAGAAGGCATTGCCATCCGTTCTGGACATCACTGTACTCAACCATTACACCGTTACTTAGGTCTTGCTGCAACCGCACGAGCAAGTCTATCTTTCTACAACACCCGCGAGGAAATTGATATTTTCATCAAAGCACTGAAAGAAACTCTGGACTTTTTTGCAGGTTTCCTTGCTTAAAGTTACAAAATATCTAGATACTAATTGTGCCAAATATCAGCAACATATCTTGCTAATAATTGGCACAATTTAATTATCTGGATTCT
Source organism: Nostoc sp. NMS8 (assembly GCF_017115045.1). Classification (GTDB taxonomy): domain Bacteria; phylum Cyanobacteriota; class Cyanobacteriia; order Cyanobacteriales; family Nostocaceae; genus Nostoc. The sequence continues at coordinate 66,878 of NZ_JABXKK010000112.1, forward strand.
TTACAGGAGCAACTAAAGTGTCATACAGTTACTTTACTTTAGATAGAGTTAGAAAAACCGTGGAAATGATATTATTCATTCTGACTCCTGAATTCTGTTCGATAATGAGAGAAGATTCTCAGAAAAGTTTCAATGAGCCAGACTAGCCTAAATTTAGTTGCAATATCTATCTTTCTCATGACCCTATCGGTATTGCTGGGGCCATTCTTAAACTTATCACCGGCAGTGCCGGCACTTGCTACCTTCACTATCTTAGGTATAGCGACATTAGATAGTTTCAGCTTGCAAGGCAAGGGTGGTACTATTTTTTTAGATTGGATTGCTGGTTTTTCAAAAGAACATCGCGATCGCATCGTCCACCACGAAGCTGGGCATTTTTTGGTTGCTTACCTGTTGGGTATTCCCGTTACGGGGTATACACTCAGCGCTTGGGAAGCCTGGAAACAGGGTCAAACTGGGCAAGGCGGCGTTAGCTTTGATGATGGCGAATTAGCATCTCAACTAGAAGTAGGTAAAATCAGTGCCCAAATGTTAGATCGGTACTGCACTATTTGGATGGCGGGTATTGCTGCTGAAACTCTAGTTTTTAATAATGCTGAGGGTGGAAGTGATGATAAAAGCAAGCTGATAGGAGTCCTGGCAATTTTGGGATTTTCTGAATCAGCTTATCAGCAGAAACTACGGTTTCATACCCTCCAGGCAAAAACTCTACTCCAAGAAAATTGGTTTAGTTATGAGGCTTTAGTTAATGCTATGCGACAAGGCATTTCGGTAGAAGGTTGTCAGGCTGAGTTAGAAGTAAGGAGTAGGGAGTAGGGAGTTATTTAACCCACATTCCGCACCCTAACTGTCACAAGTTCATTAGTACTTAACTAATTGTCGGCAATAGTATTTATGAACTATAAAATCAAGGGAGATTTTAAAACTTAATGATAAATACTTCTATGTAGAGGTTGTAGAAGATTCTGCATCTTGCATACAGTGTTTTATCAAAACATAGTTTTATTAATACTATTATGTTGACAAATAATTTGTTAATTTATGAAAAGTCGTGATTTTTTCAGATTTCTGGTAGTTGACATCTAATTAGTGAATATTGGCTTGGATGGATATAACTGTCTTAGATAGGAGAAACCCTGACATAATCCTTGCTAAGTTGTTACGCAGCTAAATTTAATAAACGGCATTGCCTTTATTTTTAATCTTGCACTCCCATTATAAGGCCTCCTTCTTTGCAAGACGCTACGCGAACATTTAACAATTGATTTAAAAAATCTTCTAGCTGTGATACTGACTCAAACAATCTATGAGCTATATAGAACCCATTTGGGATCTAGTATACCCTTAAAATAACAGTAGTTTTTATTACTCGTGTGTTTAAGTAGTTTGACAGATGAAGAGTGGCTAATTATTGAACCATTATTATCTAAAAAGAAGCTGACTCGTCCACCTAAATGGAGTAAAAGACAAATTTTAGATGGCATCTTTTATCAACTGAAAAATGGCTGTAATTGGGCTGACTTACCGAAGGATTTGCCGCCCTATTCCACAGTTTTTTGGCATTACAAGCAGTGGCGCAGTGATGGATTGATTGAGGATATCATGGAGATTTTACATCACAAAGTCTGAGAAAAAGAAGGAAGAAAGCCCCTTTGGACTACCTTGATAATGATCGATTCCCAAGCAGTCAAAAATACTTGTAACGCTAGTATCGAAACCAAGGGGTTTTGTTTTTACAAGTCCACGAACGGTATAAAAAGGTATCTTGCAGTAGATATTCTCGGCTTTCTCTTTTTTACTCACTGTACAAGGGGCGAATATTTCTGATGACCAAGGGCTGATTGAGATGTTGACAATTCATATCGACTTCTTTAAATTCAAACCTGTGGCCAATAAATAATAACAACCAAAATCTGTATATGTACTAAGATGCTATCGGGAGCTATTTCTCCTTTGTTCAGCATAATTATTGCCAAATTTCACCATGATGAATAACTGGTTTGATACAGCTCGATTGGGGATGTTTATTCATTGGGGACATAGTTCTCAAATTGGATGTGAGTTATCTTGGCCGTTAGTTGGGGGTGTATTCAGCCTGCCTTTTTGCAAAGATATTCCAGTTGAGAAATATCACTACACAGCTAATACTTTCAATCCACAGCAATACAATCCTCAAGAATGGGCAGATTTAGCAAAAAGTATAGGAATGAAATATGCCATATTAACAGCCAAGCATCATAATGGTTTTGCTTTATTCCATACCCAAGAATCAGACTTTTCAATTGCATCTGCACCTTACAAAAAAGATATTGTACGTGAATATGTCGAAGCGATGCGCTCTGTAGGATTGCGTATTGGTCTTTATTTTTCTCTTAGTGACTGGCATCATCCTGACTATCCAGCTTTTACAGAAGCAGATAAACCTTATCGCTTTGACCAGCTACCTCAACCTACAGCGCAACAGTGGGAGCGATATATCCAATTTATGTTCAATCAGATACGAGAATTATTGACCAACTATGGTCAAATTGACATCATTTGGTTTGACGGAAGTTGGGAACGCACTCCAGAGCAATGGCAGGTTCAAAAATTAGCGAAAATGATTCGTGATTTACAACCGAATATTCTCATTAATGATCGCCTACCCAATTGTGGAGACTTTGAAACTCCTGAGCAGTTTATTCCTCCTCACCCACCTGTGAATCCTTGGGAAACTTGTCTGACTATTAATGAGAGTTGGGGATATAATTCAGATGATTGCAACTTCAAATCCTCTCGTCAATTGATTCATACAATGTGCGAAGTAGCAAGCAAAGGAGGCAACCTCTTGCTTAATGTTAGTCCAATGGGTAATGGACAAATCCCTAGAGAGCAGTTAGAGCGTCTCAAAGATATAGCAGATTGGATGGAGAGTCACTCTGAAAGTGTACTTGATACAACCCCAGGATTAGAACCGTGGCAATTTTATGGCCCCTCAACTCGTAAGGGCGTTCGCGCTTCGCGTGCCGGAGGCGATCGCATTTATCTACACCTATTAATGAAACCTTACGAGACAATATCGGTTAGGGGTATACCAATCAAGCAAGTAAAATCAGTGTTTCTTCTGGCTGACGGCACAGCACTAACCTATACAAGTCGCTGTGCAATTATAGATTCTATTCTTAATCCCAATCCGTTAGGAGAAATAACAATTGATGTACCTGAATCAGTAATTAATCCATACGTTACAGTGATTTGTATTGATATTGATTCTTGAGTAATTAATGTAAATTCAGCAACAGTACAGCGTAGTTTACCGCCGTAGGCATCGCCCTTTATTTCTCCATTCAAGCGATCGCCCCAAATCCAGCGAGGATGCATAGCGTAGGCGCAGATCGTCGTAGACATCGCTATAAAATGGGCGGGTACGCGATCGCACATTTACTATGTGTTTTATAGTACATTACTAGCCAGTTGTGGCGTACCTCTGCGGGGATCTTGCTACGCGTAGCGTCTCCAAGAATTGCGATGACCGAGCGCTGTAGGTTGGCTGCTCTTGTCTTGGCTGTCAGAAAAATTATTAGAGAAACTTTTCAACTCAACGGCACAAAATCTAGAAGAAAAAGTTACAGAAGAATATTTATGGTGTGGTCGAAATGTGAAGGTAATAGACGGTTCCTCTGTTTCTATGCCTGATACTCTAGAAAACCAGCAAAGTTTATCCTCAACATAGCAGTCAACAGCCCGGATGTGGCTTTCCAATTGCTAAAATTGGTGTGGTATTCAGTTTGGTGACAGGAGCCGCTGTTGCTTTGTGCATAGACGTTTTGAACACTCATGATATTAAATTAGCTAGGAGGTTGTACAGTTTTGTCAAACCAAATGATGTACTTTTAGGGGATAGGGCTTTTTGCGCTTATGCCGATATGGTTGCTATTACCAAACTTGGTTGTGATGCGGTATTCCGTAAACATCTTTTCTTAGTGCCATTCGTTCATGATTTTTGATTTTGTGACTTAAACCTACCTACAATAAACTCTCGCTTAAATAAATGTTTTGTCTTGCGTTTGGTAACTCGCTCTCGCCACATACGAAAACTGGATTCTTTCATTTGCTGCCGCATTAAAGCAATTACCTGTTTCTCTTGTAGCCCAAACTGAGTTTCAATAACATCCATTGGTGTTCTATCTTCCCATGCCATTTCAATGATGCGATCAATAGTTTCGAGATCAAGGTTTGGTAACTTCATGCCGAGAGCTTATAATTGGTCAATTCGAGCTACATCTATTTTACTTTTTATCTTAAAGAATTACGGCGTTGCTCCCGAAAGCAGGATGATTTAGCAACTAATAAAATTTCTCCCCCTGCTCCCCCTGCTAAAATCCCTGTATTCAATACACTAACTACCATGTCTGGCAAAGGATTTGGACAACGCCAACCTACAAAAATCGATAAAATTGTTGAAGACGCGGTGCGTTACTGCCACAAGCGACACCAAATAGCTCGTCGTAGACATCGCATAAAAAAAAGCCCAGTCATCTCATGACTGGGCTTTTAGCTATCTCAATCAATCATTGTCGGTAGAGAAGGTTCAGACTATGCAGCAGGTTGTTCAAGATTCACCTTGACAACGGGAGCAACGCGATTTTGTGAGGTTGGGCAAAAAAGGTGCGATCGCTAAAAACT
>NZ_JABXKK010000060.1 GCF_017115045.1 Nostoc sp. NMS8
TGATACTCTCCCTCAAGCGTCCCCTTTGTCAATACCCTGCCACCTGAATCCTTACGATTTGTGGTCTAAATTTAGATTCCCTTTGTAACTCTTGTACAGGAATTCCATAAATAGGAGTTTGCAAACTTTGAGCATGACCAATAGTAATCTCAAACAGCCATAACCTCATTTGAGTCATAGCGGCCGTGTCTTCATCCTTAATCAAGCAAGCATGTTTAAGGCTAGCTTTTGGGGTAGAAATATCATCATCTTCTTGATTTTTAAAATATGCTTTAACAGCTTTGTTATGTTCCAATCTAACTAAATCTTGAAGATGTTCAAACTCACTAAAATTATCTGGTAGCGGCATAAATTGTTAGGCATCTGGATTCAAATCACTTGCAATTGCATCTGTTAAATAAGCTAGGGTACTGTTAAATTATCCATCGATATAATCTGCATTCAACTTGTTTGTTTTTAGAGATAAAGCACAGACACCAACAGCCTCCGATGAGTCAACGGAGAGCATAACTTGAGATTCGATATCATCATCAGAGCTTGGGTTGACATTGTTTGAAGCGATTAATTTTACATAATCAAATACTCTAGAAAAGGTTGCTACAGCTAGATGCTTTTCAATATTTGTTACTTGAATTAATACCGTGTATTTCCTTGTCATTGTTGCTTCACCATTAGGAATCGGCTGATTATTACTGTCTAGTGCTGGTACAAAATAGGTAAATGTTTTTACTTCTGCACTAATAGATGGTGTTAATCGCTTCGGTGGTGTTGTGACTATTTCTGGAAATTGAGCAACCATTAATTATCATCCTCATCAGCTTCTTTATCGGTTCCCGCTAGTGGTAAAGCTGCACTAGCGGCTTTGGCTTGAGATTCTTTCTATGCTAGTTTTACCGCTTCAGGTAAATCTGCTTTTTGCTTACTAGCATCAGTTTCCTTTAAAGAATCATCAAGCTCTTTTTTCTGCTCTACAATCTGTCCAACTGTTTCTTTAATTGATAAAACCTCACTTGCTACCTGGTCTACTTGAGAAATGACGTTAGTAGCGTTTTCCAGAGCAGTGAAGTATTTATTTTGGAAGTTAACATTTGGATTCATCCACGAGTAAGCTTTTTCCCCCACGACTCCAAAACGCTTTAGGGAATTAGCTACTTTTGCATTCCATTGCCCGATAACTTCTAAAGCACTTAGAATAGATGCACTGAGAGATTGAATTGAATTTAAAAGATTGGCAGCGGCTTGATAAATGCGATTTGCTCGTTTCCAAGTAGCATCAAGGGTTTTGTAATTCTCTTCTCCAATTGCACTTTTAATTAATCCTTCAATACCTTTGCTAATTACACTTCCAATATCAAATGCTTGCCCCTCAGCATCTTTTAGTCCTACGATGCTAAGAAGATTCCCAACAACACTTAATAGTGTTTGTCCAAGGTTATTGGAGAGCATTGCACCATTATGAACACTGGCAGCAAAATTCATAATGTTTAGCACCCGATCTAGATGTGCCCATTGTGCAAAGCGGGTAAGTTTCCCGCCAATACCACCAGGAAGTTGATCGCCCAGTCTTTGCAAAATGGTTTGTTGCCCCGCCAGTAGTGCAGCATTTGCACCAGTATTGACAGCATCTAAAATATTGGCTGCATTTGTATTGTTGTTATTAGTAATATCTGCTGCATTATCTTTTAAGACTTTATTCATGCACCCACCCGGTTGAGTGGTTCGACAAGTTCCAGTAGCCGCAGCTTGTTCGATTTGTGGAATTGTTGGGATATCGGGTCTAATTGCGGCGGCGGCTCTCGCTGGAATGGCAGGCAGTATTCCAAGTATTTGGTCTAACTTTGGTAGCGCTTGTTCATTCACTTTTACTTGTTCCCCTAACTTAGTATCAATTTTGGTGATTGTTATTTTGTTATCCTCAACTTCTTTGGTTGTCTGTTTTAGTTCAGTTTTTAGCAACCCTAAAGACTCTTTGTTTGTTCGTTGGAACTCTTCAAAACGTTGGTCAGCCGTTAGGTTACTTTGCCGTTGAAAATCGCTGAATTTAGCATCAAATTCTTTTGATAAGTTTGACTGAGTGAGTTCAACAATTCCTAGTGCTTTATTATTATCCTTTTTGAATTCATCAAAACGCTGGTCAGATGTTAGGTTACTTTGCCTTTCAAAATCGTTGAGCTTTTTATCGAGTTCTTTGGAGAGATTAGATTGTTGTAAATCTCTGATATTCAGCGCCTTGTTATTGTCAGCGACGAACTGGTTAAATTTTTCATCCAATTGCTGTTGTATAGGAGTTAGATTTGGTACACCTTTGTTACGTGCCTCATTCATTGCTGCATCGGCTTTGGAATTTACAGTATTAAGAGACTGTGCTAAATTCCCTACAGAACTTGCTAGTACTGGTATTTGAGCTACTTGCCCTTGAAGACTGCCAATCGTGCCAGCAAGCAGCCCTACTTGAGATTGCAGAGGTGTTACAAGCGCTCTTGCCGCCGCAACTGCATTTGTGGTGATGTTATTAGTGTCTACAGCCTGAGGACGAATGGCGTTGACTTGCGCTTTTGTTGCAGCTAGGTCTGATTGGATTTTTGAAATGGTGACATTTACAGATTTTTGAAAAGCCTCAGAAACACTATTGTTAAACTTTGAAATAGTCGCATTGATTGATTGAATTTTGGCTTCAAAGCTTACGCGCTGCTCTGTTATCTTGGCTTCGATTGCTGTTTTATTTGCTCGTGCTTCATACAAAGCATCATTGGCTAGTTTTCTTGCTACTTCTGCTAGCCCAGTGACAATCTTTCTTCCTTCACGAGCTTCATAAAGTGCATCGGTAGCTTGTTTTTTAGCATCTACTGCGTTTTTAGCAATAGTGTCTGTTTGTTTATTAAGTCGAGCAAAGTCTTTGGCATTAGCGTCTAATTCTTTATCAAATTTATCAACTTTTGATTGGATTGTTTTTATCTTCAATCCATTATTTACGGCTATTGTGTTGGTCTTTGTAAGCTCAATTCCTATCTGACTAAGGTCATCAAAAGCCCTGCCTGTGACAAACTCTTGAAGCTTAACTAAAAGGACTAACCCAATTGCCGAAAGAATGCCAAGAATACCACCAACACGAGAAGCCTTATCAATGACAGCGCTGCCTAGGATATTTTTAAACAGTGCAGATTGTATTTTTTCAGTTAAATCAGTAGCTTTTTTTGTAGCATCTGCAACTTTCTTGGCATTAGCAGCAGTGTTTTTCAGATCCTTCATGCGTTTGGCGACTTCTTTGGCTCCACTCTTCGACATGAATTGAGAAGTGGCTCTCTGTGCCTTCTTTGCTTCTAAAAGTATCTTTCCTGGTTGACCATTTGCGTACTTTGATAATTTGTACGCTCTTAGTGATGACGGCGATAATTGCTGAGTAATGGTCATACGTTATTCATCTACAAAAAAGTCGATAATCGCTGAGAAGATTGATTGGGCACTATTAGCAACCTTTGTATGCTCTAATGCTGTGTTCATTAAGTCAGCAAGGTCATCAACGCAGTCTTTGATGATGCCACCAAGGTCTAGTACATCGTCTTCTAGTTTTTTTACGCGTCGTTCAAGGTCATTATTATTATTGTTGTTATTATTTTTATTATTCTCGTCGCAGCACTGTTTTTGTTTCTGCTCTAAATCTCGCAAGCGTCTATTTTGTTCATCAATTTTACGGTTCAACGCGACAAGACCCTGGTCAATATCCTGACAAATTTCAGCCATTTATCTACCAACTTTTGAAGCGATATTTTTTAGCTTGCTGCCTACTTTTTGACACGGCACACAGCAATATCCGGGATATCTTCCATGTGTGCATTTGTGGCTTCCTTCAGGGCAATCGTCATCACAAGATACGGTGTATTGATAGTCGTCAGATGGGTATATTTTCCCATTAACAGATATTCCTTGGACAAAAGTCACTTGGTAGCTACAAGTGCTTTCATTGTCAGCGTAATAATTATCAAAATCACTAATGATTTGATTGCCATTAATGCTTGGTAATGGGCAATCCCTTATCGGATTTGTTGGCGCACCATTGTTATACTGCTGTCCTGGGGAGGTAAAATATACCTCGTTCACTTTGCGGTCAAAAGTCTTGTTTATTGCTGCTTTTGTATTGTGGATGTAGGTTTCGGTCGACGGGTAAGCAAGTTGAACATCTGCCGGAGCATCAACAATTACTTCTAACAAAGGTGAGAGTATTCTGACGGTTGCTTTGCCTTTTCCGGTGCAATATATTGTCACGTTATCCTACCTTCCACAAGTCAATGATGGTGTAAGTTTCGACACTCCCATCTCCCACAGTTCCGCCTAAGTTGTAGATACTAGATACTGGGTTATTAGCGTAATATTGAAAACCCAAGGATTGATTGGCACTAATACTAAACTTCCCAGATAATTCCAAGTTTGTATATGCCCCATAAGTTGGATCACAATATCCATTACTACCTATTAGCAATGCGGTATCTGTTGTTATATTCTGCAATTTCGTTTTGATGTTTGTTACAGAGTAGAAATTGCTAGAAGCCCTGATATAGTAAGTCCCCGCAGGTAATGTAAAAGAACCGACACTAGGAATCGATACTAACGCAGTTTCGTCTGTAGAGATAGTATTTATTGCTCTGTTTGTCCAGGTCGCTGTTGTTGCTGCTCCTGCATTTGTTCCAGAGGGTTTTGTTTCCCTTAGCTGGATATAAAAAGTCTAGGAGCTTTCACCCGCTAAGAAATTTCCACGTGTAATTCGTCTAGTGATTCCATCAGTCTGTTGAACTACTATTAAGTCGGAGTTATCTGGAGTAGTTTTTTCTGTGCCAATATCTTTAATCTGTTTGAACATCATAGGAATGGATGACAAAAGTACTTGTTTTGATAACGCTGTGATCTCGTTCTTTTAAGAAGTCATCCCAGCGAAAAATCTCTAGGAATTCCCAAAGGTTTCGATTGTCATAAGTGATGGAATTATTTAATTCATCGGTGATTTGATTGCCGTTTTCATCAGTTAGCACACCTTGAAAATTACTTAGTACTTGCAAGAGTATTGCAACTACTAATTGTTCGGCGCGATTATTCCCTGTAGCAGTTAGTCCCACTGCTACCAAATCAGATTTTTTAATCACTAATTCAGTAGCAGTTTGATAAGCACTATCACCAAATAATTCTTGAAGGGTTAGTGCTTGCATGATTAATAATCGTCAGGGTCAATGACATTCGCTCCGGTCAGAAGTTTGTCCACTTCTACAGAAATAGTATTTCTGAGATAAATGGTGTTGTTTCGCGTTGTTATCGTAGGACTGAAACCATCTGTTATGGCAACAGATTGGTCAATGTTGGTGTCGCGGGCTTCATCTGTCAGCGTTACTTGAGCTTTCAATGCAACTGCTATCAGCAGTGATTCAGCAGTATTGTTTGCTGATGCTGTTAGCCCTACCGACGTAAGATCAGATTTTTTAATTACCAAATCGGTAGCTGTTTGAGAAGAGTTTGCACCGAATACTTCGGCGAGGGTTCTTTCTGGCATAAAAACGGATTTTGATGAGGTGATAAATCCGTTGTATGGCTGATTGAAAATAATGTAAATGTTCCACTTTTATGTAGAAGTGGTATATATCCCGATGACGCGTATTCCTTGCTAGCAATAGGATTGAGCCAATATTTACGAGTAGTGAATATTTAGGAAATTCCGCTTTCACCTCTGAACCAGGTAAAAGCGGAATACTATAAGTTTCTTTTTTATATCTATGCCAAAGAATAACAGAAAGGGAAAAGCCGCCGTATTGACAGATGGTGAATATTCAAAAATCAGACGGCAGATCCGAACTGAGAAGTACAGATTACTTTTAGACCTGGCTTGGTTCACTGGTGAACGGTGGGGGGCGCTGGTTCAACTCAAAGTAAATGATGTTTACGATCGCAATGGCTTGCCCAAATCAGACATCATTTTCCCCGCGATCATCAGAAAGCACAGGCCAGACGGGACAGCCGAAACAACAGAAATTCCAGTGCATCAAACTTTGAAAGAATCTCTAGAGCGATACAAACCACAAACAAATAGTGAATGGCTATTCCCTTCGAGATGTGGAACTAAACCAATTACTTGGAAGAATGCCTATAACATTTTGATGCGAGCATCAGATGACGCGGGATTTGAAGCTAAGGGTATTTCTACTCACAGCACCCGGCGCAGCATGGTCAACAAATTGCGGAAAAGTGGAATTGCTAAAGAAATCATCCGAACTTTCACCGGACACCGCGACAACAAAGGACTTGACCCTTATTTTGAAATTGAAATGGACGAACGCCGCGGCGCGATCGCAACTCTATGAACCCCAACCTCCTATTCCTGCAAATTGAGATATTCTTTGAGCGCTTGCAGCACGGCGAGTACGATCATCCTGTGTATTTGGCTATGGCACTGGAGAATTTGACCAACCAGGCTTGGGATGAGGTTGATCGGCTTTATCCAAATCTGTGACAAAGCATGAAACAAGCGGATAAGCTGAAAATCTAAAATCTAAAGACAACTATTTGCGATCGCACTTTATCCTATTTAGCGCGATCGCTTTTTATTGGGCATTGGGCATTGGGTGCTGGGGACTGGGGACTAGAGGAATAATAACTCGTAACTCCTAACTCTCTACTCTCTGTAAAATTAGCTTGTAACACGCACTCCTTAGACAATAGACATGAGCAAAACCAGAGTAAGAGGCATTCCTTGGCAATCTGGGTGGAACAGTGGCAAAACAACCTCGATCCGCGTACCGATTGCGCTCAAAGGTGACATTTTGACTTACGCTAGGTCTGTTGATTCCAAGCTGGTCAACGATCAAAGTCATATCATCCCCGGTTCAGGGGATTTTTTACAAATAATTGACCGCTACATCGCTTGGAGAACCAAGAATTATCGCTCTACCCAGCTTTTCGCAAAACCAGACATCACCGCTCGTACCGGGAGCAACGCGATTTTGTGAGGTTGGGCAAAAAAGGTGCGATCGCTAAAAACT
>NZ_JABXKK010000043.1 GCF_017115045.1 Nostoc sp. NMS8
GAATTACGAAAGCAGTTGCAAACTGCTTAATCCACAAGCATTTCGGCTTTTCTTAGTGCCATTCGGTTATAGCTATACAGCTTAGGCGACTAAAGTCGCTGTTTATTTTTCCTCCTTGCTCTAAAGAGACAAGGCTCCCAAACTTATCAGGAGTTTTATGCGGTGGCAGCGCTCGATTATGCACTATCAATTTTAGTCTGGAGGTGATTCAAACGTTAGTCAATCGTAAGTTGGTGAAAGTGACAAATACAGGTGCAGGATTTTTTGTGGAGTTGGATGAAGCGAAATGAAAATACAAGTCGAGCAGCTAACTGCTAACGAATTTTTGTGGGCTAAAGAGTGTTTGCCTTGGCGCGATTTATCCTGCTCCGAAGAAGTTGAAGAACTCACAGAACAAGAAATCATTTCCGGCATCAAAAGACACTATAGCGGAGGAATAAAGCAGTTCAAGTTATCTGTAGAGGATCATATTTTTCCTAGTAATTCATAAAAATAGGTGAAACCGATGGCTAATCACAAACAAATTGCTCGTTCAAGTATGCAAGAGCCAAAAGTCCGGTTAGTTAAAAATCATCGTCCAAGAAGACGATTCAACTCCAAAGTATTCATAGATCGCACCATAGAAACAACTGCAATTGTCTCTCTGCTAATTACTGGATTTTCTGGAGTTGGGGCAATGGCTTGTTGGGGGCTAGAAGTAATCGAGACAAATGCTAATCCCAACATAATCATCTCTGGTTGGGAGCAACAGAAAAATATCTGCTTGGGTGCAATGTTGGTCAGTTTTTCCGCTTTCTTGGGCAGTTCTCTAATCGGAGCAAGTTTTAGTATTCAACGAGATAGATTTTAGGGAAAGAAACGGGCAATGAAAGAGTACAAAACTAAACATGGCGGCTACAAAATTGAGACTACCGAGTTATCAGATGGTGCTGTGGATGTTCATGTTGGTCAGCAGGGCTTTTTGAAAACAACTTGGGCATCACCTTCAACTCAAACCTTTGACAATCATACACAAGCTGTTGCCCACGCAAAGAAGGCTATTGATAACGGCGAAATTGATTCAGTTTTTCAACGTTAGAACACACCAATGGAAATTAAGCTAACTACTTCAGAAATTCAAGCCATATTGCAAGGCTGTCAATATACACTGCGGCTTATTAGCAGTAGTCAAGATTATCGCAATATCGAATCCTCCGAATACTTTTCTACATTGAATGACGTGGTTTTAAACGATGCTTTCAATATTTTGGGGGAAGTCTTGAATGCAATCGATGATGTCAATAACCCCACCCTACAACGTTATCGGGTGGGGCTTGCAAGAAATAGGTCTTGCGTGTTTGACTAGCCCACTGAGCCATGTTTAGGTACGAACTCTCGAATACTTCCCCAGTTCGAGTTATCTTCAAGCCTTCTTATTAAAGGCGTTGCATTATGGCAAGCCATCCTAAATATGGTGGGCGAGGGGACTTAAACTTTACTCAAGGATTATATCCAGTGAGAGTACCAGTAATTTCATCAGAAAATGTCCCGTTAATGCCAACAAAGCCAAGTCGAGCTAGACGTTGGATCAAAACAGGAAAAGCTATCGGTAAATTTAACAAACTAGGTATTTTTTATGTTCAATTAATAGCCGAACCATCTGATACCCAGACTCAAGAGATTGTTGTTGGTTTAGACCCTGGCAAAATGTTTTCTGGTGTTGCAGTTCAGTCTCAAAAATACACACTACAGATGTTGCACCTAGTTCTTCCATTCAAAACAGTTAAAGACCGAATGGAACAACGGGCTATGATGCGAAGGGGTAGGCGCGGTAGAAGAATTAATCGCAAAATACCTTACAACCAACGCAGTCATCGTCAAGCTAGATTTGATAATCGTTGCGGATCTTCTTACAAACTCTCACACCCGGAAACCGGGACGCGCGAGGTTTGCGCTAAATTACCTCCAAGTATTCGAGCAAACAAAGACTTGGAATACCGAGCAATTAAACTTCTTTGTGAAATTTACCCAGTAAAAATAATCGTTGTAGAAGTTGTAGAAGCACGAGGTAGCAAAAGTTTTAGCCCTGTGATGGTCGGTCAGCGATATCAAATCAATCGCCTATCTGAACTGGCTAAAGTCGAATTAAGGAAAGGCTGGGAAACATCAAATCTACGCAAACATCTGGGATTACACAAGGAAAAGTCTGACAAGTCTCTGCAAATTCCAGAAACTCACGCAGTTGATGCAGTCACGCTGGCTTGTTCTAAGTTTGTTAAATACCAAGCATGGGAGGGAGTTAAAAATCATGGCGCAAGCTGGGTAGGCAATGTAACTATTACTAATTCTCAATTCACGGTTTTACGTCGTCCTCCAATTAGTCGTAGGCAACTGCATTTGATGGTTCCATCTAAGGGTGGCAACAGACGTAAATATGGTGGAACTACAACTCGACATGGATTTAGAAAAGGCGATTTTGTTGAGGCTATCCAAGGTAAAAAATCATTCTTCGGTTGGGTAAGTGGCGATACCGAAAAACAAGTTTCAGTTAGTGATTGTAATTGGAAAAGGCTAGGACAATGTACTGCTAAAAAAGTTCGATTGATACAGCGAAACACTGGATTAATCGTGTTGTCAACTCGGAAATTGTCAAACTTAACCCCATCGAGGGGTCAAGTTTGACCCACTATCCCTCCCCGATTTGCTTCGCTGAAGTCGGGGTATCTCGTGGAAGAAAGATGAAGCAGATTACTCAAAAAGGGGAATTTTGATATGGAACAAGAAATCAGAAATGCAGTCGGGTTGGGTAGTCCTGAACTCGTAATCGAGTCAAAACCGGAGCCGGAACCAAAGCCAACTGTAACGATTTACGATTTTGGCAGACTTTTAACTGAGAATGAACCATCAGTAAAAAAGAAGTAAGAAAAGATGAATTGTAGTCTTTTCATCAAAGGAATCAGTGCAGCAGCAGCAACAATTATTTGTGGATATTTCGGCACTCAATATCTCGGCAGAAATATCATGTACGTTATTAGTGGAGCAATAGCCGGGACTGGGATCACAGCATTCATGGTTGACCGAATTACTGGTCAAAATGAAATTGACCAAGTTATGTTGCGCCGACCTCGACCTTTAAATAGACCCACCAGTTGTAGAGGTTGCAAATACTATCACGGGATCTCTTACAACGGCTCCCCTTTAATTTGTTCTGTTCATCCCAAAGGCATTGAGGGCGCGAAATGCCCCGATTGGCAAGGCTTTCAACTATCTAAAGAAGGAGCAATAACATGACGTTAACCCTAGATAATTGCTCTCAAAATAAAGAATCGTCCTTGACGCAAGCATTACAGCAGATACAACAGCTAAACTCCAAGATTCAAGAGTTGGAGCAGCAGCATCAAGATTACGTGCAGAAGCAACAGAATTTGATTGCTGCGATCGCTGAGATTTGTATTTCTCCGATCCAGGAAGTACAGGCGCTGCGGATTCTGATTTATCGGGGAGAGACAGGCTGTCGGCAGTACCTGCGTTCAGTGTTGGTTAAACAAAGTCAGGCTTCAAAAATGACCACAGGACAAATAGAAAAACCCGCTTTAAGTAAAAGAGCCAAAAACCAGGGTTTTCTGCAAAATTCAAAAAAATGAATTTTCTTTCTCATAAAGGCGCGGAATCAATCAGGGCAAGGGATTGAGCAGACCATGAGACAGTTATTTTAACGGCATTACTAGGGTTTTGAGCCTCATCGAAATCATCCGCGTGTCCCAAAGCCTTGATGCTACCGTGTTTGAGGTCGAGCAGAGTCTCATGGTCTGCTTGCTTTTTAGCGAATGCACAAAAAAGGGGGTGCAATATCCCCCTTTTACCTAAATTCTGTCAAATTATTCGGCTGTACTTTGTGCTTCAGGAATCAAACCCAATTGGTAACGGGCAAGAGTTCCTTGAAGGTGAAGCGCAAATCCTTTTTCCCAAAAGACTCGATGCATTTCTGACTCATTCCAACCCTCCATTGCTTGAATCCGTTTTGCAGCTTCATACAATGGCTCTGGAATAGAAACTGCGGTCTGAACCATTTTTGGTGTAGTTTTCTTAGGCATTTTCTCCTCGACAATAACGCTTACCTAACTTTACCCCTATAGTTATATGTTTTTGTCGAAAATCCTTCCAGAAAAATACCTTATCTATAGGGTCATACATAGGGTATTTATGCTAATCTAGAAGTGCAAAGATGTTATGGCTGTTTCTATGGCAGGAACAATTCTGAGGAACGAATATGAAAAAATTGTTGGTCAAGTTAGCGATTACACTTGGCCAAGAATTCTTCGTCGATTAGAAATATCTGATACCAGCAGTGCCAAAGCTGGGGTAATTCTGCTGGTAAGAGCTTATGCTCAACTAAAGCTTTTAAATCCCAATCGCACCATTCGATTATCAGATGTTCAACGCTACGAATTTATTTGTTCAAACTTGCCACAATTGTCATGCAACGGCGCTCAACTCTTTGAAGCATTACAAAGGCTAGAACCGCGACCATCCAAACCGACAATTTACAGATGGGGTCAAGAAATTGGAGTGCCATTTTCTGTAGATAAGATTTACACCGAATCTGAAATTCAGCAATGGGTCAAAAAAATTGCTTCTCAAACTAAATTCAAATTTCGTCAACCTAAATCAATAGGAGCCTCTTCATGAACGATTTACAAGAACTTCTGATTGCTAATGGAATCGAAATGAGTTCTGAAGAACTACGCTTGTACTTGCAAAAGAAAAGTGTAGATCCCGATGCGATTACTGAAGCAGAAATTATTGCCATCTCTGACGAACTTGTGGCACTTAAAAAAGCTAGTAATTTAATTGTTTCTAGCAATGGTAAAACAGCTAAAACTACCAAACGTACTGCCAAAACCAATAAAGCTCAACAGAGCATGAGTGATTATAAAACTTCACTTGCTAATCAAGCCAAGCAGTCGTTAGCAGAAATACAATCATTTAATTCTGCAATTACCCAAGGGACACGTGAGTTTGCCCACAAGGAGGCAATCGAAACAATCGAGACTTTAGCCAATGTGTCTAACGAGTATTTAGCAGAAGTAGCACAGTTCGCCAAAGAATTTCAGGGAGAACCAGAAGCCTTTTTTCGGTTCGGTCAGGAGATTACATCGCTCTATCTCTCTGCTGGCAATGCAGATGCGACCGAATAAATTAATCTTGGTAGCAGCAGTACTTAATCTGCTGCTATTAACTCTCGTTTTAGGCGTGGCAATATATGGAGCAACAAGAGCAGACTCGTCACAAACAATTAAATATCCACCTGAAGAAGGACGGGGAGTTGAATCTGTCCGGCTTAACACTAGAAAACCTGACAACAGAAGAATTCCTAGTCGTCCAGCAACTTATTGATGAGTCAAAGGTGCGATCGCAATCGAATAGGCAGATCGAAGAACTGATGCAACGGGGAATGATGGCTCAAACTGCGATCGCTGCAATAACAGTTTTAATGTTTTCGTTCATGGGGATATATGGCATAACCCGGTACATCGGTTCACAAGTTCAACAAGTTCAACAGACTGATACCAATTTTAAGTAGTTAAAGGGGAGAAAGGAATGTTAGGAAAGTGGCTTCCTGGTTTATTCGGCGGTAAAGGTGATGGAGTCGTGTCAACGGATTTGAGAGTTGGGGATGCTACCCAAATTGAGGGGGATTTACCAAGTTCTATCCGCGCTCGTTATACGTTACCTGCTTACACCACTGCACAACAGGTTTTGGATGAAGCAGAGGTATCGGGAACTCTCAAAGCCCAGAAATGGTTACACACTAAGTTCTCTCGCCATCGCCTTAAGCAGTTACAATCCTTGGCTGAAATGTATAAGAATCAATTGACATATTCTCAAGAAGGCATGAAGGTTGAGGAAGATTTGCAGCGAACTAGGGCGTTACATGGAGAGGCGGTGATCCGTCATGCCTTTGGGTCGCAGGAACAACAACGCCAGTTGGGGGGATACGAGCAGGCATTTAATCAAGTGGGAGATTCATTCAGATTTTAGGTTATGCAGAATAATCAAACTTCTCTTATTAAATTATCCTTTGTTGGATATGCAGTGTGTGGAGTTGGGCTATCAATGTTGATGGGTTTTTTATCCGTTGCCAGCCCAGTCAGTCAATTCTTAGTGTGGATCATTGGCATGATTTGCATTTGCGGTTTGGCAGTTGGTTTATTCAACTTTGCCGGCTTAGTCGTTAAAGGATTTGGCTTTAACCGCAAGACTTTCACCATTGGGTTAATGCCTGGGGTGATATTCCTGCTTGTGTTTTTGACCTTAGTTGCAGCTGGTGTTGCCTTGGGGGTGAGGTAATGGGATTTGAATTACAACGTCTAACTGCCAGTGGGGTGATTCATGCAGAACGGACTATCTTATGTTCTTTAGGAGCAAGTGCAGTTATGTGTCTGTCTGCTCCTTTTTTCTTAAATACTGACCGAATCACAACCGGGATGCTACTTGGTGCTGGAACGGTAAGTGCTGGATTGTTTGGGGTATCCGCTCAAATCAGTGAGAGCAAGCAAAAAGTTTATCACTCTTTAGAAGAAGCTGACCTGAAATCACTTAAACAGCATTTACAAGGTGAGGCTGTTTATGATTATGTCACAACTGCGATCGCAGCTAAACGTCGAGTTGCTAATTATGTAAATCGTCTGCCTGTTAGTGAGCGCCCCCGATGGAGATACTGTTGGCGAAATATTACTTAACATAAAAACGGTAGATTTACCGTGTAATA
>NZ_JABXKK010000034.1 GCF_017115045.1 Nostoc sp. NMS8
AGAGGCTGTAAATTATATTACCGAAGATGATGCCTTCGGTTGGTTCAACCACTGTCGTCTATTTACCTGAAAATTGCTGTAAATCCTATCTCCAAACTTGAATGTGGCATTGATACTATAAAAATCAAGACTCTTAAGAAAGTGTTTAGCCTCTAATTTTATCCACCAATTACAGGCATCACTGACACTACTCTCTCAGTTTCATCTACTGTTATCTGGGCCAGTCCAAATTGTTCAATTACTGCTGCATTTGTCGTCAAATGTCTACTCACCTCAGCCACTCGATAATGACTTTCCTGTGATGCTAAAGCGGCTGGCAATAATAACTGATCTGCTAAATGTTCATCTACTGGTGCGCCAGTGTAATGAAACTCAAGGAGTTGCTGACAAGCAATCTCTGCAACTGTTTCCGCCGACAACCGCAAACGCCCAAATCCACCAAAGCCAGTCAAACTGTTTTCATACTCAGCAGTGAGGAAAATACCCGCCCCTGGTGCTACACCTCTTTCTCGCAAAGTTTGTATAGCAACTTTCAAATGGGCTTCGCGTAACAAATTTTCAGCCCGATTCGCCATCCGTTGGGGAATATGCGAAGGCAATTCTGTCACCACTGCTATTCCCCGCACTTGTTGTAAATTGCCCCGTTCCAACAAGTTAATCCCGCCGAGTTTACCACCGCCATCCACCTGTAATTCTACCTCTCCCCCACCTTGAGGAAACCACCCCCAAGCGCCTAACTTGACTTGGGCTTCCACTCCCATACGTTGCAGTATCGGCAAATAAACTTGCTCAATATATGTCACTGTTGGGCTAAAGTTCACATGAGTTCCGCCTTTGAGTGTTACCTGAGAATTACCAGATGCTAGTGCCAAAGGTAAGAGAATTGTCTGTAAAACCAGAGCGATCGCACCCGCTGAACCACCCTGTTGTGCTTTACTAACATCAAAGGTATAAATTCCCGCTTGCACAGCACTACCTGGAATGAATTCTAGCAGCGTTGAACCCAAAGCATCACCCTGTAGTTGGGCATTACAAATTCTCGCCGCAGCCCGAACTGCTGTTAAGTGTTGTGCTGCTAACCCTGGTTTTTTGCGTCCAGCGCGAATACCTGTAATTCGTATGGCTTCGCCAGTAATAGCGGCTAGACTTAAGGAAGTGCGAAGAACTTGTCCGCCTCCCTCTCCGTAGGAACCGTCAATTTCAATCATGGGCGATTCTGAGATGTTGGATTTTGGGTTATCCCCACGACTCTTAAAATCAAACCACAAATTATAAGCGCCCAGCAACTAGCTTTTTGGTATGAGGTTACACAAATATACAGAGAAACTAGCTACGGTGTACCCATACAAATTTTACCAATCCCCAATCCCCAGTTCAATTTTGAATTTGGAATTGAATAACCTTGCTTTTACCGGGATTCATCAACCCATAAGGATCAACAATTTCTTTAAATTTTAACTGCTCAGGATCGATAACTTTTCTACCGCCGTCTTCAATAATATATGTGTGGGGATTAGCAATACTCACACCTTGTTCTTCGTGATAGCGGATAATCTCGTTAAGACGTTCTTCTGTGGTGTAACGCACAAGTTGCAAAGCACCAGGAACTACAACACCATTCACCCGAAAAAATTCTAAATGCATCATTACCTCATCGCCGAAGTGATGATACATTTGCTCTATTAGTTGCAAACTATGCTTGCCAGGAAACATACTTTGTAAGTAGGTAATACCCGTATCTACACTCCGGGCAAGTAAGGTGGTATGGTTCCAGCCAAATTCTGCTAAATGTATACCTTTAGCCGCTTCCTCTGCTGGTTTTCTGTATGTAATCTGGCCGCCGTATTGCTGCACCAAACCCGGTAAGAATTCCAAACTTGATTCAGCAATTATCAAAAATACTGGGTGAGTCCCTTCAGGAATGTACTCTTGTAGGGCGTGAAAATATTGGGGAATTTGGGATGCAAAGACAGAAATCAACTTCTTAATCATGCCATCAGCATTGCCAAGAGCCTGACCAAATTTTGCTGCTGTCATAAACTCATTAAATGTCACAATGACTTCTGCCCAGGGATAAGCTGGCCCTAAGGGGATTTCGACTTCGGTGATAATGCCATTAATTCCCCAAGCATGATTTACCTTTTGTACATCGTCGCCGCGTAATGCGATCGCACGGGGTTGATCTTCTACAGTTACCACTCGCAATGCTAGGATATTACCGCGTTCGGCTAGTAACCCATATTGAATTGAACCAATGCCCCCACTACCCCCAGCAATAAATCCGCCAATTGTCGCTGTGCGGTATGTGGAGGGTGCCATGCGGATTTCCCAGCCGATTTCTTGTGTTTTTTTATCCAAAGCCGCTAACTTTACCCCGGCTTCTACCCGCGCCACCCCCGGTTTTACCCAAAGAATCTCTTGCATCCGCGTCATATCTAAAATTACGCCACCATGCAGTGGTACGCATTGCCCATAATTCCCTGTTCCCGCACCCCGTACAGTTATGGGTACGCGATGTTTCGCACAGGCGGCTGCAACTTTTAAAACTTCTGCTTCATTGACGGGACGCACTACGATATCCCCGACTTTTCCCTCTAGTTTCGGTACTAACACTGGGCTAAAGGTGTGATAATCTTGAGATAATTTTGCGACTTGGGCGGAATCGGTGATGGTTTCTATGCCTTCTAGAGAATTAATTAGAGCATCTAATGTTGTCGTCATAATATATCCTTTTTTTTAACGCAGAGGGACGCTGAGGGAAGCGCAAAGGTTCGCAGAAAATTAACTCCTCTACGTAAACCTTTGCTACTTGGTGCGTTTTAAAATCCCAATTTTATTGTCTCACAGCACTTTCATGCCACTTACTTAATATAGCTAATTCCAGTCAGTAATTAAATTATTAAATGCTAATATATCTCCAGAAATGATATAAATTAATCCAGTTTATATCAGCCAAAAATACTTGTACGAACGGCGAGTTGTCGTGTCTATAAAACTCAAAATTATTGCCTGTAGCTCCTAATTGAATCGTATATCAGATATAAGGAGGTAGATATTTTAGTCGCACAAATATATCCCATAGTAATAATGCTATAGTTCCAACTACCATTTGTACAAGAACGTCAGCAGAAAAAATTATCGTTTTCTTGTGATTGAGTGCAACGGATAAACAGCATATAACTTCAAAGTTAAATGTTAAAATTATAGCAATATTACTATTAGATGTATAATCTATTATTATCTTAGCAAACATCATGTTCACTCATCTATGAAAAAATATCTCACACATCAAACTGCTTTACTATTTACATGCTCTATGCTGCTGGTAGCTTGTGGTAAAAGTGGCAGTAATGATGCCAATTCTGCGAATAATCCGAATGCTATTCCTATCGGGATTGCCTTTGCCCAAACGAGCAATGTAGCATTATTAGGTCAAGAGGGAACTGATGGAGTAAAAATTGCTGAAAAGTATTTTAATAACAAAGGAGGTATTAATGGTAGACCAATTAAATTAGTCTATCAAGATACTAGTGGCGATGAAGTTGGTGCTATTAATGCTTTTCAAACTTTAATTAGTAAAGATAAAGTTGTTGGTATTATTGGCCCTACCTTATCACAACAAGCTTTTAGTGCTGATCCTGTAGCAGAACGTAATCAAGTTCCAGTAATTGGAGCATCAAATACTGCTAAAGGTATTCCCGAAATTGGTGATTATGTGGCTCGTGTTTCTTCATCTGTTGCTGTTGTCGCTCCTTATTCGGTAAAAGCTGCACTCAAACAAAATCCTAAAATCAAAAGAGTAGCTGTATTCTACGCTCAAAATGATGCTTTCAATAAGTCGGAAACAGAAATATTTCAGAAAACAGTTAAAAATTTAGGATTGGATTTAGTGACAGTCCAAAAATTTCAAACTACAGATACCGACTTTCAAGCTCAAGCCAGCGATGCTATTAATTTAAAACCAGATTTGGTGATTATATCTGGGTTAGCTGTAGATGGAGGTAATTTAGTTAAACAATTACGAGAACTTGGTTATAAAGGAATAATTGTTGGTGGCAATGGTTTTAATACATCTCATATATTTTCTGTGTGCAGAGCGCTTTGTGATGGCGTGATTGTGGCTCAAGCTTATAGCCCTGTATATCCCAGTGAAATTAACACCGCATTTCGCAAAGCCTACCTTGAACAATATCATAGAGAACCACCCCAAGTAAGCGCTCAAGCTTTTACTGCTTTACAGGTATATGTAGAAGCTCTTCAATCTTTAGATAAAAAAAACAACATTAACAAATTCAAACTGCCACAGTTGCGTGCAGAATTGAATAAGGAATTACTAACAAAAAACTTTCAAACTCCTCTCGGTGAAATTGCTTTTACACCAGTAGGTGATGTAATTCAAAAGGAGTTTTACGTTGCCCAACTCAAGATGGAACCAAATGGTATAAATGGTAAATTTTCTTTTTTAAGCATAAAATAGTTGCAAGATTACCGAATTGAAAAGATAGTTGTGAGGACACTTTTGAGCGTCGGTAAAACCATAGTTAGCTTCTAGTAATGGCCAATAATGTTAGCAGCAGAGACATAAATTGCTTTGCCTTTAAGATTGGCAAGGGTTTTAATTGCTGGGTTGGGATGTGCAATCAGACACCAGGGGTCTTTCTGGAAAATTGCTGTGACTGTGATTTTGGGAATATTTTGTGCTACACGTTCAAGGTATCCATGCCATAACCCATAAAGAAATCTACCGCACTCCCCATCAATAATTGAGTACCACTGTGAACCTGAGAGACGCTGATTTTGATAGTTACATCTAAACCGTACTCTTTGTAAATACCAGTGGCGTAGGCGCAGACCGTCGTAAACATTGCCTGATAAAATCCACCATGTTCTGCTTGTGCTATCTAGTTTGTACTAAAGGTAACTTTATTCAACTGAGAACTGCTAGCTGACGGTTGGTTGCTGTTAGTACAAGCAGCAATAACGCTGCTACCAATGCAGATGGAACCGTATTGAATAAAATTGCGGCGACTAAGGCGATGAATTGCTGTTGATGAGGGTGATGACGGATTCATAAAACAGTATAATTTTCTCTCCTATCTGCCCTTATAGCTAAATCTAAATGTACATTCTAGAATCAACTTTTGATTCACTAGCGAATAGGGCTGAATTTCTAAAGCGCGCTGAAAGGCTCGGATAGCCTGACTATACTCTCCTAGTGCGGCATAACACAAGCCCATACCATGAAGCGCACCAAAATGTATTGGATTTATCTGCACAACCATCTGACAATCTGCCAGAGATTTTTGATAATCACCAACACTGTAATAGAGGAAAGCCCGACGATTCCAAGCTTCAGCAAAGTCTGGCTGGTCTTTAATTAGTGCTGTCAGCGCTGTTTCAGCTTCAGCAATTTCGCCTGCATCCAGTAATTTTTGACTGCGGTCAATTATTTCCAGCCCATAGATTCCCTTTTGCTGAAACCAGATCCGCCAGATTTTTCTGGTTGCTTTGTCCCGGACTGTGGCATCGGGGTTTTTTAACTCTTCAAGTAAGGAATTGATAGATAAAGAATCCATGAATTTGAAATCAGTGAATATACCTTTGTATTAACTTTCTCACAAAATATATCGATTAAATCATTTTTAAAGTCATCTTTAAATTTGCAGTGATTAATTGCTATTTATGAATTTTCTGTGTTCTTGACTGTATTCAGCAATGTGACTGATACCATGCTAGATATTTAGAGTCTTGAAGAAGAATTTAGAATTCAGAATCAAGATGTTTACAGACTTGCTTTCTCGTGTCCGTGAACGTCTTGAAAATTTGGTGAATCGCCATGAAATGAGAAAAAGCCGACCATAAAGTATTTTTGCGGCAACTGGGGGCATGACAGTGTATATTATCGGTGATTTAGTGCGATCGCTGCTCTCAAAAACCCTGTAGCTATGTGGGTATAAGCATAAATGCAACGGTTCTGACGTGTTTAGCTGTTGAAAAAGGGGCTGGGGATTAGGCATTGGGTGCCAAACCCTTAAAATTATGGTGGGGGCTTTTACGCACCACCAAAGAACAGGGAATTTTGGATGAGTGCTGGGGTTGATGCTATAAGCACGGGTGAGGCATATTTTTTTATACCATGAAATTAGAAAGAGAACTATCACAGCGGATAATCAAATTCTATAATGATAGAATAGGTAAGCCTCCTAGCCAAATCATTTGCCATTTTTTTGATATTAAAATTGTGATTTCTCTAGAAAACTCAGTTACCCAAGCTGAACAAAGTCTACTGAAGGGAGGTTATGCTAATTTAGCTGAACAAGCACGATTATATTTAGAGAAAATAATTAAACTAGAATTAAAAAGTTTGATTTAGGAAATTATTGATAAGCCAGTCCTTGACCTCACGATCAACACAAATTTAGCAACAGGTCGTACTGCTATTATTGTGGTTTTGAATCAATTATCTGAGGCTTGTAATCCCGAATCTATATCCCAAAGTAAACGTCAGGAATGTGGTTGACTAATGTGGCGATTGATTACTACTTCTAATTGATTAAAATCATAGGGTTTAGTAATGCAATCATCAAATCCTGTGAGCATTGGAGATACTTTATCTTGTGCCATTGCTGGAGGTGCTACTGCAATGATTGGAATAGTAGCAGTTTTTGAGTCGTGTTTGAGGTCATCAATGACTTGGTTAGCACTCAAATTAGATAACATCATATCTAGCAAAATTAAATCTGGTTGATGAGTTTGTGCCAATACCACAGCTCTCACTCCTTGTTTGGTACAAATGCATGACAAATTTAATGTTCCTAGATGAGAATTAAGCAGTTCTAAATCATGTAGACTCTGTTCTACAACCAAAATTAAAGGCTGTTCATTCATAAGCAAGCAGTTAATCCTGTCTAATAAAAGCTACGCATAAAGATTCCATCCATCAGGAAAATTTTGAGGTATTTTTTTATAGTAAGTACTTAAGTAAATATGCGAGGATATATTCAGGTCACTAATTGAGGCATAAAATGAATAGGCTGGTGTATAATCCATTAAACTGCTTATTTTCGCTGAATGTTAGCGAATAATATAACAAGATAACTATAATGTCAAGCAAATACTAGCATAACTGATGTATGTATTTGCAAAGGTTGACTAAAAGAATTGCAATTTTTTATTAAGTAGGTGACACGTAAAGGACTTGGGGTTGTAGATTTACCAGCCTGACGCAAAGATACCAAAATTGCGTAGGTGTATCCCGCACTGCGACAAAAGTTAGCGATCGCCCCAGACATTGCATAAGGTAGTATCAGCATAAATGGATTAAGTATATTTAACCATCAAGTAACTGACGTGCAAGAGCGATCGCTTCTGTTGGTGTTGAGACTTTCCCCTCAGCTTGTGCTACGGCAATTTCTCTCAACAGTTGGCCGATGATTGGCGAAGCGGGAATATCTAATGCTATGATCAACTCCTTCCCGCTCAGTAGCGGAGTGGGATGAGCGATCAAATCATCAGGGTTCAGGTAGCGGTTAATCAAAGATGCTAAGACTTGCCAGCGTTTTGGTTTAGTTTCTTGTGTTGTGTGTAGTAGCTTGTCAGCAGATATCGCCTCTACAAAATTATCAACTGCTACAGTTAGCACTGCCGTGGCGGGAAACACAATATCTGCGTCATAGAATAAAAAGTATTGTTCTCGCAAGGACATATCGACTATTTGAAATTGCGGTAATAGTTTGAGTGCAGTGGTTACACCCCGAATTTCGGCACGACTATAAGTGAGTTCCTGTAACTCTATTTCTGCTAATTCTGGATTTGGGTTGACAAGACAAGCAAGTTTGGCAATACCTAACCAAGTAGTTTTGATAGTATCGCGGACAGACTCTTGCAGTTGTGTCCCTAATTGTTGCCAATTTTCTGTAAGTAAGGCAGCTGCATTGTCAACTGCTGCTAGTTTGAGTAAGTTTTCACGGGTGGCGTTTTTGAAGAAAGGAGCAAGTAAACCATCTTCCCAAGCGCTTGTAATCCAAGGAGTACCCTGAGAATTTGCCAGTAGATAGCCAATTTCTACCCTAAATCGTTCGGCTGCAATTGTGCTGATATGTGATGCCAAAGAACGAATTGCGGCTTGGGTAGCTGGCTCAATAGTAAAACCTAGTTGAGCAGCTTGGCGATAACCTCGCATCAACCGCAAAGGATCGTCTTCTAGGTTTGCGGGTGAAACCATTCGCAAAATTCCCTGTTGTAAGTCTACACAACCTTGCAGAGGATCGATAATTTCTTGCGTATGGGGATTATAGGCGATCGCATTTACTGTAAAATCCCGTCTGTGCAAATCAACTTCTAAGCTATTTCCTTCCTGTTGGGCAAAATCGGCTGTAGCGTTGGGAAAAACCACACGGGCAATTTGTCGCTCGGCATCGAGTAGCACAAAACCAGCTTTATAATGATGAGCGATCGCTCTCGCTACCTTTACCGCCTTATATGGGATAACAAAATCTAGATCCAGATATTCACGAGTTCTGCCAAGGATGGCATCTCGGACAGCGCCACCTACCATATAAGCAGGTTGTGGCAAAAATTCCAAGCTGAAAGGCCAATTTTCGGGAGCTAGGCTAGAAGGAACTGATTCGTGCATTGTAATAAAAATCAACCCATCAACTCATGAATAACAGTTGGGCTTAAGTTACATTAACAATAAAGGCCCCTGGAGTTGGTTCTATTATGTGTATTTGCGTGAACTGCCACTATGTAGACAGCTGTTTTACCTATCATGCCGTGGAAGGGCAGCACCAACAGCCTCACTTGACTGAAACACCAGATTTTGATCCGAATGAACCTTCTATCAATGTTAACATTCGGACTCAAGATGATGTAATTGAAATGGAATGGGACGTTGTTGGTTGTCTGAGCTTTAAGCGGGAAACCGGGAAGTGGTCAAAGTTGCGTCCTGGTGAATTAGTACCAACTTGATAATTCAAGAGTAGTATGTTATGCTCGCGCCCATTAATAACAGAACCTTGACAATTCAATCACAAGTTTCCTGTTGAAAGCAAAAGTATTTATTTTGACTTTGCACACGCAAGTTTTTCGCAGGGTTTTAGCGATCGCTAAAACCCTTATTCTTTCGTTGACCCCCTCGACAAGCTGCTGTGTAAACATTTCAGGGGATGTACTGTTAGATTTTTGTCAATAGTTTTTGCTTATTGACAAATAAATTAGACCCCCTCGAAAATGAGCCTTCAAAACCAGCCACCGTAAGGGTTATAGAAGGGTGGGGTTTTCAAATCACTTACCCCTCACGGGGATGGAAACTACTGTGCTTCAATCAAGTCTAAAAGTAATTCACCAAGTTTTCAAATCACTTACCCCTCACGGGGATGGAAACAGCTTTTAGTGAAAGAACCGTTTAACCTCTCCTGTCTAGGGCTTTTCAATCACTTCCCCTCACGGGGATGGAAACTTAAGACTGATAAGCTAATCAGCCATTCCTACATTAACCTTTGCTTAATCCTTGCTTAAAAACAGCTTAATTATCAGGCATAGATAATAAAAAAGTGAAAAAAATACAATATCCGTAAGCAAATATTGTACCTAGTAGGAATACTGATATGCTCAAGAGAAATCTTTTTCTGTTCTTGTTAGCATCATTTTTTGTTGCCCCCGCAGCCAACGCAGATGTTAAGCTGATCGCAATTGGAAGCCTGAGTGGTAATATCAGCGATCGCTCCCAGAAAACCTCCGCTCCGCTCGAAAATGGTGTTCAGGGAAACCTCCTTGGTGGTTTTGGGTCAGGACTGGCCTATGCAGGTCGTAACACCTTCATTGCAATCCCAGATCGAGGCCCGAATGCCAAGGCATACAATAGCGCTGTGGATGACACAACATCCTATATCAACCGCTTCCAAACTATCACTGTGGAACTCGAACCAAGTCGATCTCCTTTAGGGTTGCCCTTTACTCTTACTCCTTATTTAGTTGACACGACTCTGCTATCCAGTAATAAGCCTCTTTACTACGGTACTGGCGTAGGACTGGGAGTGCCTAACGGTTCCCCTGCTCTGAATGCCAAGAACACCTACTATTTCACTGGACGCTCAGACAACTTCGACCCCACTCAGATATCGACCAATCCCAATAATGCCCGTTTCGATCCTGAAGGCGTGCGTGTATCCAATGATGGTAAGTCCATCTTTATCTCTGATGAATACGGCCCTTATGTGTACCAATTCGATCGCAAGACAGGTAAGCGCATCAAGTTCTTTACACTCAACAGCAAGTTCGCTGTCAGCAATCTAAATCCTGTTAGTGCTACAGAGATTAGCGGTAACACATCTGGACGTGTTGCAAACAAGGGTATGGAAGGGCTAGCGATTACTCCTAATGGCAAGACCCTAGTTGGCATACTGCAAAGTCCGCTGATTCAGGATGGGGGTACTAATGGCGCTTACACCAGAATTGTTAAGATCGACATTGCAACAGGCGCTACTCAAGAATACGCCTATAAGCTAGATAATATCGGCACACCAGCTAAACCGAAGTACCCGACAGTAAGTGAAATTGTGTCCATCAGCGATCGCGAATTCTTAGTAGACGAACGAGATGGCAAGGGGTTGGGTGATGGCTCTCAGGCTGTCTTCAAGAAGATATATCATATCGATCTGACCAATGCTCAAGAAGTCAGCAATATCACCGGAGAAAGCAACCTTGTAGGTAAAGAAGTTAGCAAAACCCTCTTCCTTGATGTCGTAGCGACGCTAACTCAGAATGGGATCAAACCAGAAGACATACCTGCCAAACTTGAAGGTTTGGCTTTTGGGCCAGATGTAGTTATCAACCACGCGAGGAAGCATACGCTCTTTATCAGCAATGATAATGACTTCGTTGGTACTATAACTTCGGATGCTTTGCATCCAGTAGGTATCGACAACCCAAACAAGTTTTTCGTCTTTGCAATTGATGCTACTGACATTCCAGGCTTTGTACCGCAAAAGATTAAAGGAGAGCATGAATATCGGGGGTTCTGGGGAAGGAGATAACTAGGTAGGTACAAATAAACCCAACTATGTAACGAAATAAAAAATGCTTAAAATCCTTGCAATTACTTCTCTACGAGACGCTACGCGAACACTTCACTTCACTCAATTCATAATGACATAGTTGTAAATTTTCTCGCCTACCTACTTAGTAGAAGTTGCAAACAATTCCGATAAGCCCAGAATCCTGATGTAGAGACGCGATTTATCGCGTCTTCAGCCTTTAAAAATGATGTCGTACAGTGACAGCAGAATCTCTACCACAATCAGAATCACTACATACCACTCCACTCGCTGACTACTACTATGCTGCATGAACTCCAATACTGTTTGTGCTGTTTGGGTAATTAGCTCTAGTTTGCGTTCTAAGGCATTGTGACGCTCACGGATTTCGTATTCATCCTCCAAGCGCAGATATAAGTTTTCTAGCTGTGGGGACTCCCAGAGCAACTCCGGCTTATCAATGATCTCTACTCGACCTACAATCTTATGTTGAACTAACAGAGTAGTCCCAAGTTGACGCAGTAATTCCCTACTCTGGCGTCTTCCCCTTTGTTCACGCTGGAGACTAGCCGCAAACGGTTCAATTTGATCGAATACAGCCGCGAGGCTAGTTTCATAATGAGACAGTACAACACTTTTAGCGAGAATATCTGCCACTATCTGCAAGCGTTCTACACTAAATTCATGGAGAAAAATTTTTCCTTCCTTAACTCGCTCACTCTCCACAATGTTGAGATAAACTTCCACCTCTTCTGTTTCCGGGTCGGCAAAAGAGTCACTAACTTGAGAGGATAGTTTGGTCAAGAAGACTGCCTTTTCTATCGGCTCAAGATTAAACAGGACAACTGCACCATAGTCCAGCAGTACCGCACAGCCGTGTTTACCGACTGAAATCATTACTGGCATAGTCGCCAAGCAAATGTAATTCTCCAACGTCTGTAAGTTAATATCCTCACCAAGAAATAGGGCCTGCGCTCTAAATCTATCTCTGTCACTAAAAAGAAGTTTTTGCATTGTCGCCCTATGCTATATTCTGCCTGCTGATCTCCACTTTTCAATCACAATGTTTGCTGCATTTGAGCATAAGCTTCATAAACACCCTTCACGTTATACCAGTTGAGGAAGATTCGAGCGATTTCTAAAGCTAGTTGCGGTTTACCTAAATTAATTAGCCATTGCAATAACGGAGCCATTGTCCGTTCATTCAGTACACCATTGAGTGAAAGAATACCCCAAAGTAAGCGATGCAGCCAAGTCATTTGAATCATCATTCGCACTTCCCATGTGGGATGTTTTTGATAAAACAAAACTCCCATACGTCCACGTTGAATTTCTTGGTCAATTAATCGGGGAATTTGTTCTAAGTTAAATGCTGGATGCCAGTGATATCCTACGGCTTCTGGACATTTAATTAGTGTCAAACCTAGTTTTTTCAGTCGCACACCTAGTTCTAAATCTTCCCAACCATAGAGTTGAAAGCTGGTGTCAAAAAGTCCGGCTTTCTCTAGCCAATGTTTGGGGATTGCGACATTCCCCGTAGCAAAAAAAGCTGCTGAAAAATCTGTGACTTTGTAGGGTTCAGCCGTTGGATTGTTGAAATTACAAGTATTAATAACTGCTCCGTAGGTGAAAAGGCGATCGCTCCCCAATTTCTCTTTCCCCTGCACTAAGGCGTTATCATGAGCTTGCAGGAAATTATTCAGCACTACTAAATCACTATCAATAAAAATAATTGTGTCTCCCAGCGCCTCTTTTACCCCCAAATTCCGAGCCGCAGCTGGGCCAGCATGGTCTTGCTGAAACCAGCGCACATGGGGAAACTCTTCTTTGTGTTCTGCCAACCACTCTAATGTACCATCAGTAGAACCATCATCTACTAAGACAATCTCGTAATCAATAACCGAATTTGGCTGACTCAACTCCTGCACCTCCAAAGCGCGGAGGCACTTTTCTAAAATCGGTTGGCGATTATAAGTCGGTATCACAACGCTGAAAAACACAGTCTCCACCCACAACACTATTTATCCATCTCCAGGATAGGACAGATGGGGCGCTGACACTGTTCCTTACTTTTTTAAACGCAGAGGTACGCGGAGTTTTGCCAAAGTCCCATCACCAACCCTCAATATTTCCGAACCTCTTTTACGGTGACATGTACTTAGCTGATTCTAGTTAAGAGAATGTCAGAGGGAATAATTTTTAATTAACTAATACATAACCTAACCTTAATCATTGATAATTATGTTAAATAATAGACTAATTATATTTATTTGTAAAAAATAGTTAATTCTGCTTTTTTCAATTGGTTATTTTTAAAAAATAGGAAATTTTATTAAATTAAGAGTTTTTTATATCTACTAAATTTTTCCTATCACATCAGAGGAAAGTTTGATGTCTAAATTGAGTCGGAGAGAAATTTTAATATTTTTTGCTGGCAGTGCTGGTGCTGCTATTTTGGGAGATAAATTCTTAAACGGTGTTGTTAGCAGTGCAGAAGTAAAAACCGCGCCACTCAGCTTTACACCTGTACGCTTACCACATCCACTACCAATTTATCAACAGCAGAAAAATTTCTTACCAACAGGAATTGGTCAGGGAGAAGTAGTTAATGTATCTGCGGATATTAAGTTAGGTAACTACAACGTTATTGATGATGTAGTAGTGCCGCCAGAGTACGAACGTTATGTAATTGTCAGTTGGGGCGATCGCGTCTTTCCTAACAAAGATGATTATTTCGGTTACAACAACGATTTTACTGGTTTTATTCCCTTGGGAAAAACTAATGATGCCGGGTATTTATGGGTGAATCATGAATACGTTAGTTTTCCATTTTCTAATTTAGTAGTAGAAGATTCTTCCGATCTTAAAGGACTGCCCGACGCTTTTGAAAAGGTAATTGGTTGGGCTTTACCTTCCAGCAGAAATATTGAAGTTGAAGGTGAATTTTTATATAACCAAGGCGGCTCAATCGTCCGCATATCTCGCCAGAATGCCAATAAACGTTTTGCTGTGGTTAAAGATGCCAAAAATCGCCGCATTCATGGTCTTTCTGGCTTGGAAATCAATAGTCAACGCAAGGATGACTACAAAAATATCACAGCTTGGGGAAGTCGCAACCATCAAAAAGGGGACAAAAATTATTTAATTGCGACTGGGCCAGCTGCAACCCAAGTTTTTAATCTCTCCTCCGATGAATTGGGTAACAAAATTATTGGAACTGCCTTCAACTGTTCTGGTGGTAAAACTCCTTGGGGAACGATTTTATCTGCGGAAGAAAACTTCCAAAATAGCGTCACAGAAGGAGTCAAAGCTAATGGTACTCAAACGAGTTACACAGATAAAACTCTCGGCAAAACTTTTGGCTTAGTTGGCGAAAAATACGGCTGGATTGTAGAAATTGACCCAGCGAATCCGAAATTTCGCCCCCGTAAACACACTTGGTTAGGTCGGTTTCGCCATGAAAATATTGCCGTGCGCGTTGAAAAAGGCCAGAAATTAGTTGCTTACTTGGGTGACGACAGACGTGGCGGACACACTTGGAAATTTGTCAGTGCCAACACTATTTCTTCACCCACCAGCAAAACTAACAGTAGCTTATGGGAAAATGGGACTTTGTATGTTGCCCGCTATAATCCAGACGGTACAGGTAAATGGATACCGTTACTTTTAACAACTGCTACCAATCCAATTACACCGACAGTTCTATCTTCTGTAGAATTTGCTGCATTGCAGAAAGTACAAAGAGAAGGTCTTTTACCACTACCGAGACGTAATGGCATTGCAGGTGAAACCAAAGATGGTGGTACATTTAAATGCGATCGCACTAACGAAGCAAAAGCACTACCTGATTATCAAAATAAAAAGCTATCTGACTTCTACTCTAGCCAAGGTGCTGTCCTCAGTGATGCCTTTTTAGCTGCAAACTTAGTTGGGGGAACTCCCACAGCGCGTCCAGAAGATATAGAAGTGCATCCAACCACCAAAGAAGTCTTCATTGCCTATACTGATGGTGCGCCGGGAAGCGATGGTTATCCTGATTCCCGAATTTTTCAAGTTGCCAAGTTAAGTACAGATGCCAGGGCGACTCAGCAATCAGGCGGACTGTACAAAATTATTGAAGATAATGCCGATGCAACAAGTTTAACCTTCCGGTGGCAGAGATTTGCCCAAGGTGGCGAAGCCGGATCGGTGAATGGTGCTGGTTTTGCCAACGTCGATAATTTGGTGTTCGACAATCAAGGAAATATTTGGGGTGTCACAGATATGTCTACCGGCACTCACAATGGTTTTGATGTTGGTGCTGAGGGTAAACAAACCAAAATTGATCACACAGCTAGCGGTAATATTTCTGATTTTACAGGAGTTTTCGGTAATAACTGGCTATTTTTTATCCCTACTAGTGGTGCTAATGCGGGACAAGTAACACCGTTTGCTTATGGGCCAGTGCGTTGTGAAATGACAGGGCCAACTTTTGTTGGAAATACACTGATTATTTCAGTACAACATCCTGGTGAAGACTGTCCAATAAATGATGGCACAATGCTGAGTCGCAGTATTGAATTATTAGATTTGAATGGTACTACATTTAATCAAACTCGGAGTTTACCTCGTGGTAGTAGTTGGCCAAGTAATATCTCAAAAACTGATGGTGGTAAGGAGCAATCTACAGGTATTCCCCGACCATCTGTAATTGGTATTCACCCAAAAAATTCTCGCAGTAAGTTTATTTAAGGGACTTCCAAATAAAAAAATATTCAATTAACTCTTGTGGGGTGAGCGCTCATGTTGCCCACCCCACAATATTGGATAATTTATTTCTCGCAGTTCCCTAATATATCGTAAGTGATTTACTAAACATGATACCAGTAGAAAGCAAAAGATAATGGTTATCATCCCCTATCTGTTTGAAAAGACGATCGCAAGTTTTGATTACAAATAAAGTCATTGTGTAATTAACAATAAATTACTAATAGGATATTTGCTACTTAATTTTCTGCAAATTCATTTTTAACACAATTATTACCATTTCTTAAACTAAGCAAGATAACTTTTTATAAGTTGATATTTTTCTGGTGTTCACATATTTGTGAATTTAAGCGGCATACCAATTGAGCGAATCCTGTACTGTAAAAGGCTTTTCTAGTAATGCTTTCACTTGAATGGTGTGGATGTGAACATGATTCGGCAAAAGTATTGAATAATCAGCAGAAATCTAAAGTATTGTGGCTAACAGTAGCCTTACTTGCGGTTTTTTTCGTTGCTGAGTGGAGTGTGGGTTTATGGAGTCAAAGTTTATCTTTACAGGCGGATGCAGGACACATTTTATCGGATATTACAGCCTTAGTAATATCTCTAATTGCTAGTTTTTTAGCACAGCAACCAGCGAAGAAAAAAGCAACCTTTGGAAATCAGCGAATTGAAGTTTTAGCAGCCTTGTTAAATGGATTAGGTTTGCTGGCGATCGCTACTTTTATCATATTGGAAGCTATTCAACGCTGGCAACATCCAGCAGCAATTTTAGGCTTACCAATGTTAGGGATTGCCGTATTAGGTTTAATCGTCAATCTGCTCAATATTACTTTGCTTCATCCCCACACTCACGACGATTTAAACTTGCGCGGAGCTTTGCTTCATGTCATCGCTGATACTGCTAGTTCTGTGGGCGTAATTATAGCTGCAATAGCCGTTCATCTTTGGGATTGGTGGTGGGCAGATGTTGCTATTAGTTTAGTAGTTGCAATTTTTACGGGTTTAAGTGCTTTACCTTTAGTGCAAGAAAGTTTAAAGATTTTTTTGGAATATGCACCAGAATCAATTGACCCCCTTGAGGTGGAAATATCTCTCAAATCTTTTCCTGGTGTTGTGCAAGTAGAAAAACTCTACATTTGGACACTTAGCTCAAATAAGATAATGCTTTGTGCCAATTTGACGGTTGAATGTACAACTATCCAAGAACGCGATCGCTTACTCAATAAGTTGGAAAATCACATCCGACAAACTTTTTATATTGCTGAAATAACTTTGCAGCTAACTAGCTACAAAAAACCTTCATTAATGCCAATTCATCCTTTATTTAAACAAGATTTAGTTTTTATGTTATCTCCTAATAAAGCAAATTAAAACCAGCGCATTTGTGTTGATTTTTCTGCCTAAATTACTTAAATTAAAATTTTAAAATCATGCTTATTGACATTGACTTTAATTGTCAAAGCATCGCGACCAGTTATTAATTAGGAGGTTTCCTGATGATGAGTTTCATGCAAAAATCCCCAATGATTTCATTACTGAAACAGTACAAACGCATCTTGGCTTGGTTCATCTCTGGTCTTGTTTTGGCAGTTTTGTTGTTCTTGGGAACATCAAATCAACAACCAGCAACCGCCTCTAACCCAAGTTATCCTACCCCATCACCTATGCCAAATGTGACTTCTACATACTCAGACTTTGGTGCTACTCACCTAGAACCAAACTTTTATCAGTACTAACGGCTAATACTTGCTCAATTAATTTTAAGGCACACTGTAATGATTTCATTATTGCGAAAGTACAAGCGATCGCTAGCTTTGACTATGGTCGGCTTGCTCTGTACTGTCCTACTGGTATTTGCTAATTCTGTTTTTCAGCCGACTCTAGCCGCTGGTAATGGAGTTAACGTAATTATCATGATTGGCGATGGTATGGGTTGGAATATGGCCCGAGCCGCAGCCGTTGCCAAAGGCGCTCCTTTTTATACAAGTGGTAAAGGCTCAGGTTTGAGCTTCCAAAAGCTAAGTGGATATGGGCTGGTAACAACTTACGGCACAACAATTGAAGGAAATACACCAGCCAACCCAACAGGTCAGCCCCACCTAACAAGTAACTCTGCTCTGGATGGATCTGATACATTCACAGGTGCAAGTCCTGTTCGTCCCAACTTCTCATTCAAGCCTACTCCTTTTAATCCAGGCGATCGGCTTGATGGCAACAGTTTAGCAGAAGGTAATCTCACAGGCTACGACCCTAGTAAGGGCGGCCCTCTTCCTTGGATTCCTCTGACCCCTGCTAATGCTGGTACTTATGACAAAGAGTACATCAAACACAGTTATCCCGACTCTGCTAACACCGCTACAACTCTTTATACTGGCGTAAAGAGCTTTAACAACGCGATGGGTGTAGACATTTACGAGAAAAAGTTGAAAACCATCCTGGAAATTGCCAAGGAAAATAATAAGTCTACAGGACTAGTTACTTCCGTACCCATTAGCCACGCAACACCTGGTGCTGCTGCTTCTTTTGTGAATCGTCGTAGCAAATACGATAGTAAGTATGACCCCACCAAGACTAACCAAGACAGTGTTCTGCAACAGACTTTACTAAACTTTCAGCCTAATGTTTTATTGGGTGGTGGTCATCCGAAAGACTTTGACAATAAAGCTAGTACAAGTACCGCAGAAGGCGTCTTTAACTATACGTATATTACAGAAGACACTTATCAACATCTCAGCAATAACCCTACGTCAAATCGTTATGGCTATACCTTTTTGGAACGCGGGCCAAATGCAACTCAGACATTGCTAAATACGGCTGCTAAACTCAATCCAAATAAGGGAGATAAATTATTTGGTCTATATGGTGCGCGTGGACAAGAAGGCAACCTTCCCACTAGTTCTTCTAAGGGAGACTACAGTCTCACAGGTCTGAACAACGGCTCGCTTTATAGCTCTGTTGTTAAGAATGTAAATCCCTGTCCATCAGGTCAGATCATTCCTGGTACATCTGGGGATTGTGTTCCTGTCGTTGACGCAGCAGGAAACCCAGTTAGTGGCCCCACACCTGATACTGTCCGTCCTCTGGCTCCCGGTGAAACCGATGCTAGCTTTATCGCCAGAGAAATTAACGAAAATCCGACTTTGGCTGATCTGACCAAAGCAGCTTTAACAGTTCTAGGTAAAGACAAAGATGGTTTTTGGCTGATGGTTGAGGGAGGCGATATCGATTGGTCTGCTCATGACAACAATATGGATAACCTAATTGGTACCATGAATGATTTTGATAAAGCAGTCCAGCAGGTGATTACTTGGGTAGAAAATCATGGTGGTTGGAGTAAGAACCTACTACTAGTTACTGCTGACCATGACCACTATCTAACTCTGAATAACGATTTTGCCTCTAAATTGACTCCTAATCCTGACCCGAATCAGGCTAGAGGCTTGAAGTATAACGCCAAGGACATCACCTTCAACAAGCACAACCCTAGAGAAGCTGGTCACTTCTGGGGAGCCGATTCAAATTACAAGTATCTCTGGGGTAGCCATAGCCGCCGGATTGTACCTGTGTACTATCAGGGTGCTTATTCATCAACCCTGACTCGATCTTTTGGACAAAAACTCCAGTTCACAGATAGTTCTGGTACTTACACTGCGCCTGGTGTTCGGGGTGTGGTTGACCAAAGTCATATCTTCCAAGCGATGAAAACTGCGATCGCAAGTCCACACCACTCGCCAAATACTAACTGACAAGCTTTGTGTTGCAGAGACT
Source organism: Nostoc sp. NMS8 (assembly GCF_017115045.1). GTDB lineage: Bacteria > Cyanobacteriota > Cyanobacteriia > Cyanobacteriales > Nostocaceae > Nostoc. The sequence goes on from NZ_JABXKK010000034.1 coordinate 19,554, forward strand.
TGGTAACACGCGTCTCTGTCTCAAAAAATGGTTCTTTTATCAACGTAAAAAAATGACTGACTCCATCTTCAAGAAGTTAGCAGCTGCAACGGTAGGAACTGCTTTGATTTTTTCCTTAGGCGAGACTATCCCCGCCCAAGCAGCAGCCCTAACTTATAATTTTTCTAACAACGATAAAACTCTCACAGGCACTTTTTCATTCGACCAAGCAGCAGCAGCAGACGATCAAGAAGTAACTATCGCCGAAGGTTTAAAGATTTCTGCTACCTATGGTGGACAGTTATACACTGAAGCAGATGATCCTTTAGCGTCAGTTTTCACTGACTTTTCAGGAACAATTTTGAATCAAGCGGGGTTAGGGTTGTATTTTACACCTAGCGCTTTTAATGTCTACCGTGATAGTTTTATCGATTTGAATGATTTCAGTGGTGCGGGTGTTCAAACCGTCACTTACACAAGTGTTCCAGAGCCAAGTCTGATGTTGGGATTGTCTGTATTCGGGTTGAGTTTGTTCTTGGGTAAAAAGATCGGATCTTCTAGACCATCAAGCACAAAAGCTTAATCCAGATTATCAAGAATAAACTGTTAAGTGGTTTATTTGCATCTATCTAAAACAGGGTGGGATTATCCACCCTGTCAATTTTTCACATTTTTTGAGTCTGGTGAAAACTGATACAAAGCAATATAAAAAAAGTTTTATCTAGAAGCGATCGCAATCCTATTTAATTAATGAAAATCGTAAGGCTTGAATTCCCGACTTCTAGAGAAGTCGGGATTTTTATTATTCAGTTGCATGAATAAAATATACATGGATTAGTTTAGATATAATAATGACTCATTGTTTGTTGTCCTAACTGGAGAAATTAATGGGTCGCGCCAAAAAGGTTGTCCTGGCATATTCTGGTGGAGTGGATACTTCAGTTTGCATCCCCTACCTCAAACAGGAGTGGGGTGTGGAAGAGGTGATTACCCTAGCAGCAGATTTAGGTCAGGGAGATGAATTAGAGCCAGTTCGAGAAAAAGCTCTGAAATCCGGTGCAAGTGAATCCCTCGTGGCGGATGTCAAAGACAGCTTTGTTAAAGATTACGCCTTTGGAGCGATTCAAGCTAACGCTCTTTATGAAAATCGTTATCCTCTAGGAACTGCCCTTGCCCGTCCACTGATTGCTAAAGTATTAGTAGAAACAGCCGAAAAATATGGTGCTGATGCGATCGCTCACGGTTGCACTGGCAAAGGTAACGATCAGGTTCGCTTTGATGTCTCTGTAACCGCTCTGAACCCCAACCTGAAGATTCTCGCACCCGCTAGAGAATGGGGGATGAGCCGTGAAGAAACCATCGCCTATGGGGAAAAGTTTGGTATCCCCTCACCAGTCAAAAAATCTTCTCCCTACAGCATTGACAAGAATTTGCTTGGTCGTAGTATCGAAGCTGGTTTACTCGAAGATCCGTCATTTGAGCCACCAGAAGAAATCTATGAAATGACCAAAGCGATCGCTGACACTCCTAATGAGCCAGAGTACATCGAAATTGGTTTCCAAGGTGGTATTCCGACAAGCATCAACGGTATAGCTAAAAAGCCAGTTGAGCTAATTGAAGAACTCAATCAGCTTGTAGGCAATCATGGCATCGGCCGGATTGATATGATTGAAAATCGTCTGGTTGGCATAAAATCGCGGGAAATCTACGAATCACCCGCGATGTTGGTGCTAATTCAGGCACATAGAGATTTAGAAAGCTTGACTTTAACGGCTGATGTCACCCATTACAAGCGCGGCATTGAAGAAACTTACAGCCAAATCGTTTACAACGGTTTATGGTACAGTCCCCTAAAAGTTGCACTCGATGCTTTTATTCAAAAGACACAAGAACGAGTCTCTGGAACTGTGCGAGTGAAGTTGTTCAAGGGCAACTCTACGATTGTTGGGCGTTCGAGCGATAATTCCCTCTACACTCCCGATTTGGCAACCTACGGAGCAGAAGACCAATTCGATCACAAAGCTGCCGAAGGCTTTATCTACGTTTGGGGGCTACCAACTCGCATTTGGTCGCGGCACGCTAAAAGTTAAGAGTTAGGAGTTAGGAGTTAAGAGTTAGGAGTTAAAAATGCGGAATGCAAAAGTAAAAGTTAAAAAAATAACTTTTTCCTTTACTTCTCACTCCTCACTCCTAACTTTTTATTCTTCACTCCTCACTTCCTTAACTTGCCGAGACTCTAGCCACAGGGGCACAATAATTAAGGCAGCGAGAATCAGTAACGCTGCGATCGCAAATTGACCCACCCAAGCAACCAATTGTTCTAGTGAGACAACTTGGCCAGCAAAAAAAGCTAACGTCACCATCAGACTAGCCCAAGCAACTGCTCCTAAAAAGTTGTATAAAAAGAATTTTCCAAAGGGCATTTCGGCTATACCAGCTAGTGGTGCAGCAAAAACTCGTAACAATGCCAAAAAACGTCCAAAAAATACCCCTTTAGCAGCATTTTGACTAAATTGCTCTTTAATGCTCAGTAGCCGCACTTCCGAAATCCGAAAAATGCTACCAACTTTTACCAGAAAAGCCCAACCGCTAACTCTACCAATCCAGTAGCCACAAGTGCCACCAATGACAGCACCCATAATTGCGTCACCGAGAACCAGCCAGAAATTTAGTTCATCGCTGCCAGCTAGAAACCCGCCCACTAAGGTCACGGTTTCACCAGGAAGGGGAATGCCTAAATTTTCTAGCAAAACTCCCAAAAAGATTGCCCAATACCCGTAAGTGTGGGCGACTTTCTGGATATTTTCTAGTGAAATCAGCTCTAAAGACATCCCGCACCGCCGTCTTTACAAATTTTTACTTTTACTACATCTTTGCTTGTTTTTGAGTGGGGTGTCAATCAAACCACTAGATTCATTCATTAAGTCATTAGTTTAATTCTGCACGATCCATAACTTATAGCCTATGGTAACTATTAATTTTCGACTATTAGCGATGTGATTATTGAAATTTATTACCACAAATTAATATTTATTAAAAATAAAATAAAAAATTTATAGAAATTTCATAAACTTCGAGTTGAATTATAAAAATTTTGTAAAAGACACGCTTGATACCGAAATTATCAGACCCTTATGCCTATATTTATGATAGTTATTACAAATTATACGGCATGAATACTGAAATAATTTCTTTCAACTGTACGGCTGCAATTGCCCAAATATCTGGGTAAAACAGTCATTTTGCTGTTGAAAGAAAAGAAGTATTGATGTCTTTTTTCAGTTTTTTTGTCAAGTGTTCCAATTACCCTGTTAAATTCATGGCTCTCACACAACAAGAATTTCCAGTGATTTTCTTTAAACCCGAAGGAAGCATAGATTTGGAAGGCGGTAAGGCCTTAAGTGAACAGATGGCTGGAGTTGTGCCTCAAGCTCATCAACTCTGGATTATCGACCTCACAGAGGTTCATTTCATGGACAGTTCTGGATTAGTCCCTTTAGTAAAAGGGTTAAAAGCTGCACGTCAGAGTGGTTGCCGCTTGGTTTTATGCAACGTACAGGCTCCTGTACGGTTAATTTTGGAACTTACCCAACTCGATACAGTGTTTGAAATTTTCAATACTTACCAAGACATTTTTACCACCGTCAAAGATAACAGTCTGGTGCTAGCAGGCTAGCTAATAAATCTACCGATAGAAGGATGGTAAAGTCAAGCAATATTTGCACTTTTTCACATTCTCCAAGATAACAGTCTGGTGCTAGCAGGCTTATATTCTTTTTATCTAGAGAAGAATGTTGAGGAAAACTCATGGTTTTGAGTTCGGTGGTGCGAATGCCAGATGAATCTGCTTGCTGCAAGCCATCTACCAAACGAGGATGTTTGAAAAGTACTATTGCTAACATGGCAATCTCAGAAACCTAACCCCTAACCCTCTGAATGGCAAGATGGTTTCAGAAAAATTAAAACCGGGTTGCAAAGCTTTTCTCCACCTCGGAGAGAGCTTTGGAGATGGGTAAAAATTTATGGCTCTAAACGATAAATAAAAGCTTCTATCTTTTTCTTTTTTCGGATGAAACCACTCTGCCTTCCCGATCGGGGAATGGGGGTTTCAAAGCATTTTTTTGCTTGCCTAACGGCAGGCTGACACCAACAGGGAGAGCAATGAATACAAGTAGGGTTTTTGGTCTGCTCTACTACTTTTCAAACATCCTCTAAAGCAGAAAACAGCAAAAATCGGTCAAAGCAAATGTAATTCTTGGTGACACTCCCCAATCTTTTAAAGACAGGGATTTTCAAATTACAAATTACTCTGAGCTAATTTTTCTAAGTAGAGCGGCATAAATAATTAAGTAGTCTCCAAAATACTTTGCCGCAACAATTTCTTACCTCTTAAGGTTCCACCATAATGGTAATATTAGGCATTCTGGGGAGTCGAAATGTTAGTTTGTTCGGACGCTGGACGGGGAAAATTTGGCAAATCAATACCGCTATGACTAGCATTGCGAGTTTTGAGTGCTAAACGGTAACTCACGCTTTGCAGTTCTGCTTGTAGTTGGCGGTTTTCGCGTTGTAGCATTGCTACTTTTTCTCTGACTGGCGTCATCCGCTCCTCAAACTTACGTCGGTAAATTTGAGGCAACTCTTGTACTACTTGCTCTAACATCCGAGTGCGATCGGTGAGTTCTTGAACTGACTGTCGCAATTGATAAATCTCGGAGTCACGAGTTGTAATTTGCTCTTGGTAGAACCCCACCTGCTGCTCTACAGCCTGGAGTTGCTCTTGCAAGGCGTGTAACTGGCTTAAATCGCGCTCAATATCCGGCTGTGGGGGCATAAAACTAGTATTACCCTTTACCAGCCGGAAAAGTTCTTGAGATAGTTGTTGTACTAATTGATCGCGAAGTTGCAACTCCTGGCGTAGCTGCGATACTTCGGTAGAGAGAACTTGAATATTCGGTGTATCAGATTGGATCACAGTAGCTTAAAGCTCCCATTCAGAATCTTGTCCACTCTTAGGTATAACTGCGGGAGTACTACCTTTGGCAAGTATTTGTTAATTTAGCATTCCCAAACAAGTCATGAGAAAAGAATAAAGACAAAATTTTATTGAATGGGAATTGGGGATTGGGCACTGGGGATTGGGAATTAGGAAAAATTTCTCCCCCTCTGCTTCCTCTACTCCCTACTCCCTACTCCCCATTCATTACACTGTTGCAGTTGCAGCTACTTTAGTGGGCCTTTCTTTTTCCTCTTTAGGGGGTTTTTCTTCGGCAATTTCTTGCTTAACTGTCAGATAGCGAATTACTTCTTCACTCAAGCGCATGGCACGTTCAAAGGGAGCGATCGCAGTTGCCGGGGCACCGTAGTTTAATTGAATGTAGATGCCATCGCGATGTTTTTTGATTTCATAAGCCAGACGACGCTTACCACGATTTTGAATTTGGATATCTTCAGCGCCTTGATCGCGAAGCAAATTCTGATATTTAGTAACTGCTTGCTCTACCTGTTCCTCTCCGAGGTCAGGACGGAGGATGTACATTGTTTCGTAACTTGTAGTCATATTTTCCAATTCCTCATGGACAAAAGTGGCTGCTGATGTTAATTTATACCTTCTCTACATAAAAATGCCAGTATAGATCAACATCTGAAGCAACAAGGAACTATAATCTTACCAGTTTTCAATTTGAATCATTAGCCAAATCGCCAAAATTTGGATTTTTGGGATGCCCATAATGAAAACTAGGCCGGGAGGCAACCCCGATATTTCTTTAGCAAGATTGATCGTCGAGCTATCAGCTTTGCCAAAGGTTATCTTTTTGTGAAGGTATCTATAGCGGCGATCGCTTTTTTGCTCAAGGCTCAATTGGTTCGTCAAACAGCTAACTGAACGATTGCCACCTGCTTACAACTTCGTAATCGCGTATAAAAGGATATTCATCAAGGTTATGGCGCAGCGCTACGTGCGAATTCAAAATCCAGAAGGACAGATTTACTACGGGTTACTACATCTCTCCCTGAATGTGCAGGTGCTAGATGCTCCGCCCTGGTTACATGGACAACCCACTGATTTAACTTTGACACCAGAAAATTACCAAATTCTGGCTCCCTGCGCTCCTTCAAAAATTGTGGCGGTGGGTAAGAATTATGCCGATCATGCAGCCGAAATGGGAACTCCAGTACCTTCTGAGCCATTAATCTTTCTCAAGCCACCAACGTCGATCATTCCATCCGAGAGGGAAATTAAATATCCTCCCCAGTCGCAAAGAGTTGACTACGAAGGAGAGTTAGCATTAGTGATTGGCGATTACGCTTTTGAATGCACACCAGAGGTAGCCCAAACCAAAATTTGGGGCTACACCATCGCTAATGATGTCACAGCGCGAGATTTACAAAAAAAGGATGGTCAATGGACGCGGGCCAAAGGTTTTGATACTTTCTGTCCTTTGGGGCCTTGGATTGTACGAGAATTAAATCCTGGAGCAAGATTACAGACTTTTGTAAATGACGACGTTAATCCAGTCCAATCTGCTTGTATCGATCAGATGGTGTTTTCCCCCGATGTTTTAGTTTCCTATATCAGTCAGGTGATGACGTTATTACCTGGTGATTTGGTGCTTACAGGTACACCAGAGGGTGTCAATCCATTGCATCCAGGCGATCGCGTCCGCGTTGAAATTGAAGGTATTGGTCGCCTGGAAAACACCGTAGCGGCTCGTTAACTTCTAACGCACCTGCATATACACTGCATCGGAAATCGCCGGAATTTCGGCATAACGCCCGATCGCAGATTGAATGACTGAATATACTGCTGCTCCCACTATGCCGATAAAAATAGTTGTGGATAGGGTTTGGATTGCAAAACCACCAGCGGGAATTAGCCCCACAACATCAGTCAGAATGCTAAACAAAAAGATAATAATGTCCAAAAGGATTGCTTGCATAGTGTTGAAACGAATAAAATGACTAATTTTCTCGTTTCTCACTACCAGCAAAAATAAAGCAAAGAAAATAATCATTCCTGCATAACGTACACCATAGTAAATATTTAACAATGGCAAAAGTGGCAAAAACAGCAGTTGTAGTGGTGGAAACTCTGAGAACAAATATCTACCAAATACAAAAACTTCGACTAGAGGAAGCAAATAAGGCAAGGAAGCAAAAATCCGATCTGAAACTGTTGTAGACCCGCGCCAAGACATTATGCGTTCTCCTGTGGTTAAATTTCTATAGTCACTTGAGCTTAGGATAACGCAGTTGCTTGGTCTTGCTGACAAATTCAACTATTGTATATGGGCAATGCGAAAGCCCATCATGCACTCATACTGATCGGGCTGCTGTTGAGTAAGTTTGCGAATAGCTTGACCACAGCGTAGTTGACCACCACGCCAACGTGGTTGACCACTCCCGTCAGCGAGTAAACAAGACTGACAAACTTGCTCAGGGGCAAGGATTTGCTCGTCCATTAAAATGACTAACATCGAATCCCTCCTGTAAATCCTCATTGTCAAACAATTTTGGATTTTAGATTTTGGATTTTGGATTAACCCCATAGACATATCTAGGGTTAAGTGTTGTGATTGGCGATCGCAGATGACACTTAAGAGCCACATCCTACTTCTTTGTAGCAAAAATGTGGACAATTACGATTCAATAAAAATTGTCAAGTAAATCTGAATTTATTCTACGTTGTGTACATTGCAAATTGGACATTGTAGTAAAAAATAATACAAAATCTTTGGCAATAAGTTGGGCAGAGACAGCCAAGGGTATCCACTGAACCCTGTTAATTTAGCACTTGAGAGTGTCAAACTTAATATTCAGAAAATAACAAAAGCTTTATGCACAGGCAACACGGCGAATCTTTGAAATTTCCTTGACGTGACTGGTGAAAGTGTGATAATTCAAGTCAGTAAAACTCAGTTAACTTGATAGCCATTTCAGTGATGCATTTCTAAAATACTGAGGTAAACTTGCAAGCAAGTTAATACACAATATTACTCAGCGGCTCGTCGGTCTGGGCATCACTTACAATGGAACACTGGCAATTTCTGATACAGAAACAAGGCGCTCGCTCGTGGCATATCCTAGAATCGCCGAATTTGGAAATTTCGGAAGGGCAGTATAGAGTTTTGGCTCGTTCTAACCTTCCGAATACAGATGTGGAAGTACGGGTAACTCACTCTTCAACCCAGGAAGTTCAACCAACGCGGCGAATTTTCAAGCGATCGCGTCGCACTAACTCAGAAGGCTTAATGGCGGTAATTCCTTTTACCTACTTCCAGGCGGGAGTTTGGGAATTGCGCTGTTCTGGCGATTTGATGTCGGATCTGCTGGGTAAATCTTGGCAATACAGAGTCCAAGTACAAGTTTTGTCTCAAGAAGAAGAGGAGGCGAAGCAGAGGGAGAAGGCAGAATCAAATTTACTCGTTCAGCAAAATACTGTCTCTGAAAATCTGGAATGCACTGCCCCAGCAAAACCAGATGCGATCACTGTTTCCGCAGAATTGGTAATTACTGGAGAACTGGAATCTACTGTCCCAGCAGAACTCGCAATTAATTTCGATAATGCGATCACTATTCCGGTAGAACTGGCAATTAGTGGAGAACTGGAATCGACTGTCCCAGCAGAACCCGCGATTACGTTAGATAATGCGATCGCTGTTCCCGCAGAACTGGAATCTAGTGTCCCAGCAAAACTCGCAATTAATTTCGATGATGCGATCGCTATTCCCGCAGAATCGGCGATTGTTCTATACAGCAACCCTATTAGTATTGTTCTGCCAGATGAAGGGAACTTAGAAGACACTGCCCCAGCAGAAGCTTTAATTGGGTTAGATCAAGCGATCGCTGTTCGCGCAGAACTGGCAATTACTACAGACAGCAACACTAATACAACTGTTCTGCCTGATGAAACAGAAGAAAATATAGCGATCGACGAGCCTGTGAGTCCTTTATGGCTCAAAGGTGAGACAGTAGAACAGATTTTACAAAATTTAATAGATTTAGCTTTACCCGCCTCTGAACTGTTGCCCAACGATGAAAATGTTACAGATTTTTTAGCGACACAACTACCGCCACCATTACTATTAACTTTAGACCAGGATAATTATATTGCTCGTTGGGGACAAGCTCTTGCAATCAATGGGCACATAGAACCCAAAGAAAATACAAATCTAGATCAGGCTGAAACATTATCTCTAAAAAGGCTACGGGCACTTGAACTAGGAATTGAACTGCGATCGCCCAATAACTCGAAAATCTTGACCAAGGTACGGAAAATTTTACCAGATCAAGAGTTACCTTTCAGCATCAATACCTCAATTAATATTCCAGCTGACTGTGAATCTAAGTTAATTTTGGCAGATATCAGTTTGTATGGTAAATTCGCCGATACTGGTGAAGTCATCCGGTTAGCTAGCCAGTCCTTCACCATTACAGCAGATGTCACAGAATTATTGGCAATCACAGCCATAGCAAAACCTAGTAGAGATGCAATACCATCGGACTCATCTGCTGCTTTCATAGAACCAGAGACACCTATTAGGCTAGATTTGAAACTATTAAATCTGGTCAAAATGGCAAAAACAGACCAGTCTCAGATAGTTAATCCATCCCCAAATATACCCTTACCACCGCAAATTAACCTACAAGCTCTGCGAGAAGCTACTCTACGGACATCTAAACTAAAGAATTCAGGCACTTCACCTCAGTTACCGAAACTGCCCCCTATTCAAAGCGATGCCAATATTCCCGCAGATGTTGTTGCAGAACAACTCATACAGGAAGAACTTCTAGAAAAGGATGCTAATATAGCCGCCATCAACTTGGAGCAATTGGTTATCAAGCAACGTCGAATGCCAATACTCGAAACTACTTTGCCATACTTGAGACGCCTCCAAACTTTGCCAGGTGATACAGAAGAAGTTAAAAAAAATCTCCTCCCAGATGCCTTGGAAGTTCAAGGGGCTGAAGACTTCCCGCAATTAGATGAAATTGTACCTGAAGATGAAAATACACCTGAATTAGTAGTAGCTGATGCAACATCTCAAGAAGAATTTCTTGCCGAAGTAGAATCCCCGCAAAATAAGCAATTGCAGGAAGAACCTGTTGCTCAAGTAGAACCCCAGACAAATGCACAATTTATTACAACAGGCAACCTTTACTCATCTCCTTTACTCAGAAAGTGGATGCAGAGCCAAGGATATTCTTTGCCTGAATCAATCAATGATCTGCAACCTCAAGACTACGATAACTATGAGCCAGCACAGCAGACGCCCCTTTCTCTGAGTTCAGAAACAGCGAATGTTGATGTTAACTTGCCATTAAACCTAGATGCCAACACTGAGATATGGCGCGAACAAGCGACATGGGAAGAAGTCCAAGATTTGGCTGACGAGTTGAGTAACTATGGGGAAGATATAGACACAGCGCGGGAAGCGGATCTGGGGATAGGAGAAAATACAGAACTAGAAAAAGCACTAGAAGAAGCAACACTCTCATCGGCTTTGTTAACGCAAATACCGCCGCCGCCTCCTCCAAGAAAAACAAATATAGCGTCAGCTTGGTTGGCGCAAGAAATCGTTGTAGATGATACAGATAGTGAATTGGAAGCCGATTTAATTAGGGGTTACACCTTTGAACCGAAGGAGCAACCATTATTAAATTTATCCCCTTCCTTACCTAGAATTACGGCAGCCACTAAGGTTTTGCCAATTCCACAGCTGCATGTGCCAGAAGGCGAACTAATTGCTGGTAAGTTTGTCATAGTGCGGGTAGTACTACCTGAAGTACCTCCGCAAGTTGTTGTCAAGTTATGGGTTGAAGATTATCAAACTCGTTGGTTACTAGATGGCCCCCATTTATTGACAAATTTACTACCTAATGCATCAGGTGGGTTGGAAGTGATGACGCAATTAAACATTCCCTTTGGCTGTTTAGAAATTCGCTTAGAAGCGATCGCACTTGATCTGACAACCCAACAAGAAAGTCACAAAGTCACAATATTGCGAACTGTGATTCCTCCAGACTTACCAGATTTGCAGCTAGATGAACTCCTGGGTATCTAACTTAGGGATGACGGGGTATTGGGCATTGAGAAGAGGCAGAGGGGCAGGGTGCGGGGGGCAGAGGGGAAAACTCTTCTCCCTTGCTCCCTGCTCCCTGCTCCCTTGCTTCTTTCCCAGTCCTCAATCCCCAATCCCAATATTGCCTGTGTTAAAAATATGAAAGAATTTCAAATATTTGGCAGAATTTGCAGTAAGCTCATTTTGAATTGTAGTGTGATTCGATAGGAACCTTTACTATGGCAGCTTCTTTTTTGCCTTCTATCTTGGCTAGTACTTCCTACTTGCCTGCTATTTTCGTTCCCATAATCGGTTGGGTTTTGCCAGCTGTGGTATTCGCGTTTCTGTTTTTATACATTGAAAGCGACGACATCAGCAACATTAACTAATACTGATGTAGTCATTGGTTATTAGTCATTAGTCATTTGCAAAAGACAAAAGACAAATGACTATTCACCAAAATTAATACCGCCTATCTCATAGAGACAGGCGGTTTTTTTAACGTTGATTTCTCAACAAATGCTAGAAAATTCTAACTTATAGTATTCGGTTCAAACTAACGTTTAGATTGAAGAACCCAGTCCGGCGTAGGCACCATAAAAGAAAATGCCCAAGACTGTAATTATACCTAAACCTGCGATCGTAGCGACGACCCACAGGGGAATTCTCCCACTTCCTGCAGACACAGCTTCTCTCCTCCCTTAACAAAAATTCAACACACGTTCAATAAACAAAGATTAACAACAGTAGTTCCAGTTAGTTAAAGAAGTAACTGGAAAACAGAATACCCAGAACAAAAACTAGTAATAGTCCCAGGTATAACGAAGTCCGGTTTAGCTCAACCGGCTGATTATTGGGATTGGGCGATCTTTCTGCCATAATTGCTCCTAACGTTGAATAAATTGCATTGCGGCGATCGCGCCCAAAAAGAATACAGTTGGTACACCTAAGGTGTGTACTGCCAGCCATCTAACGGTAAAAATTGGATAGGTAACTGGTTGATTGATGTTGTTTCCGCTAGTCATGATCTCAAACTACTTTCCAATAAATTCTTCAACTTGTTTTTTAGCTTCAAAACGGTTTTTCACAATTGGCACTTCCTGCCGCGCTGGTGTGAAATACTCGTTGGGGCGGGGTGTGCCAAAAGCATCATAAGCCAGCCCGGTGCTGACAAATAACCAACCAGCAATAAACAATGCCGGAATAGTGATGCTGTGAATTACCCAGTAGCGAACGCTGGTAATGATGTCCGAAAACGGACGTTCTCCAGTGGTACCTGACATTTAGATTCCTACCTTCACAAAGAATGTTATAGAGTTTATTATCCTACAAAGTTAAGAAAGAGTTACAAGTTGCAAAGTTCTTCTCAGAAATAGGTACTGGGGATTGGGTACTGGGAAAACTCTTAGCTAGTCCCTAGTCCCCAGTCCCTAGTCCCCAGTCCCTAGTCCCCAGCCACTATTAAGCTGCTTCTGGAGTAGTTGTTTCCGGGTTTGGTAAATATTTGAGCAAAACACCGCGATCGCCAACTATAAATCCCCGTTCTGGCTCTAAGAATACAATCTTGTACAAATTAGCCGCAACTTCTTCCACTTCACGGTCTTTTTCCCAGGTTTTGCCACCGTCGGCACTCCGTAGTAAATTACCGCTACCGCCACCTATCCAAATTTCATTGGATGTGCGATATGCCAAATCCAGTAAACCCCAACTTGTAGATAACTCTGGATATTGTGCCTTTTGCCACTCGTCAGGTTTAGTTTCGTCACTAAACTGAATTTGGCCTCCTCTAGCTAGCAACCACAATTGCCCATTGTTAGCAAAACCCATGTTTTCTACCCGTCGAGAACTATTGCGGTTATGGGGAACCCAAGCATCCTGCCCCGGTTCCCAAGTTGAGTAGAAGCTACCTTTTGCCGAAACAGCAACATATTTACCATCAGCAGAACGTTCTAAGTTACGTACCACACCGACTGCTGATTCTACCTGGGCTTTCCAGTTTTTGCCGCCGTCTGTGGTTTTATATATGGCTCCGACATCAGTAGCCATTTCTGCTGTACTTTCTGCCAGTGCCTTAACTGCGATCGGGCTACCTGGTAGCTTTTCGCTCAAAGGAATACGTGACCATGAAGCACCTTCATCAGTTGTATGCAGCAATAGTCCAGGCTCTCCGGCAATCCAACCTTCCTTACCTGCAAAACTTACTGAGTCAAAACGATACTTTTGCTCATCAAGTTGTAGTGTGATTGGTTTCCAGGTATTACCACCATCATTGGTTTCCAACAGGGTGGCATTGCTACCTACTAAGTAGCCATGTTCAGGGTTATCAGTAAAACCTATATCCAATAGATTCGAGTCTGTTGGCACAGAAATGACTTTCCAAGGGTTGTAGCTAACAGAGGGAATTTTGCTACAACCTATGCATATTACGACTACTATTAACAAGGCAAATATTCGTTGCCAACTTTTCAAAAATGAATGCATCAGTATTTCTTAGTTGTTTCTAAATTTCTCTAGGAGTAGGTAGTCAGGATGCTTGACAATCCTGGGTTTTTCATTTTGTTAGCGCAGCGTAAAGCCAACTCTTGGAGAGGCTCCGCCAACGGCATGGCAACTCTTAGAGACGATGCGCGAACGCTTAGAGCGAGTCCGCCAACGTCATTTTGAATTGCTTAACAGCTGTTACTGTAAGCCGTAGAGACTGATAAAAAACAAGAAACCAAGAGCCAAAGCACCAAAAATTAGGATACTCTTTTGAGTTGGCGTTAGGTTGTTGACACCCAAACCGTAACCGAGATTTTCTTTGAACCCAGATGCAGTACCGGCAGGGCCGATGTTGGCAAAAGCGGTCTTTTTAGCAGAACAAACTGGACAGCGCCAATTTATAGGCAGTTCTGCAAAGAGTGTCCCGGAAGGAATATCATGCTTGTCATCTCCCTTCTCAGGTTCGTAAACATAACCGCAGGCGCGACACTCGTAGCGGTCTAACACTGGAGTCTCAACAGCTGGTTCGCTCATGGCTAAGGCCTCGCAGAGAAGAAATCTTAAATATACGTTAAAAATTATGACATAATTGTTAGACTTTTCTATCACTAGCAAAAGCGAATCAAATACCTGAAGTGCGTCTGTTTCCCAGATTTCAGAAAAACCAAACAGATATAATGTAAAAGAAAGTTACGCAGTTTAGGGATTGGGCATGGGGCATTGAAAAGAGGCAGAGGGGCAGGGGGCGGGGGCCGGAGGGGAAAATTCTTCTCCCTGCTCCCTGCTCCCTTCTCCCTTGCTTCTTCCCTGCTCCCCACTCCCTACTCCCTACTTAAAATACTCCATAAGCGGTAGATACTCATTGTGTTTGTCCTCAGCGGTTACGAGTACCTTCTAGGCTTCTTCATCATCTGTAGCCTAGTACCTGCCTTAGCGCTCTCAGCATCCAAGCTCCTACGACCCAGTAGTTACAGCCCAGAACGGCGCACCACCTATGAATCTGGTATGGAACCCATCGGGGGAGCCTGGATTCAGTTCAACATTCGCTACTACATGTTTGCTCTGGTCTTCGTCGTCTTTGATGTGGAGACTGTTTTCTTGTATCCTTGGGCGGTAGCTTTCCACCGTTTGGGGCTATTGGCTTTTATTGAAGCGCTAGTCTTTATTGCAATTCTTGTAGTCGCTTTAGTTTACGCATGGCGTAAAGGAGCTTTGGAATGGTCTTGAATTCTAACTTAACAACCCAGGGTAAAGAACGAATCATCAACCCCATTGAGCGTACCAATGTCACTCAAGACCTTTCAGAAAACGTCATTTTGACGACGGTTGATGATCTCTACGACTGGGCGCGGCTTTCTAGTTTGTGGCCGTTGTTATTTGGTACTGCTTGCTGCTTTATTGAGTTTGCAGCTTTAATTGGTTCCCGATTTGACTTTGACCGTTTTGGACTAATTCCCCGTTCTAGCCCCCGCCAAGCCGATTTAATTATTACGGCAGGGACTATTACGATGAAGATGGCTCCCCAACTGGTGCGTCTTTATGAACAGATGCCAGAGCCGAAGTATGTAATTGCGATGGGAGCTTGCACAATTACTGGCGGAATGTTCAGCGTTGATTCGCCTACGGCAGTGCGTGGAGTCGATAAATTGATTCCTGTGGATGTGTACTTACCTGGTTGTCCTCCTCGTCCCGAAGCAATTATCGACGCAATTATTAAGCTGCGGAAGAAAATCGCCAATGAATCGATGCAAGAGCGGGATAAGATTAAGCAAACTCACCGCTACTACAGCACGACTCATAATTTGAAGCCAGTAGATGAAATCCTAACTGGTAAGTATTTGCAGTCAGAAACTCGTTCTGCGCCACCGAAAGAATTGGCGGAAGCGATTGGTTTACCAGTACCACCTGCACTGCTGACAGCAAAGGCACAAAAGGAGGAACAAACCCGTGGCTGAAGAAGAATCTAAACCAGTAGCAGCAGCCAAAGAAGAAGCATTGGTACAAGTCGGTAAAGTTTCCCAGTGGTTAACGGAAAATGGCTTTGACCATGAGTTTTTGGCACCAGATAAAAATGGTATAGAGATAATTAAGGTGGCGGCAGATTTTTTGCTTCCCACTGCTACAGCCCTTTATGCCTACGGGTTTAATTATCTCCAGTTTCAAGGTGGTGTTGACCTTGGGCCAGGACAAGAATTGGTGAGTGTATATCACTTGAATAAAGTGGGTGATAATAGCGATCGCCCCGAAGAAGTTCGAGTTAAGGTGTTCTTACCACGGGAAAATCCTGTAGTCCCTTCTGTGTACTGGATTTGGAAGACCGCAGATTGGCAAGAGCGCGAGTCTTACGATATGTACGGCATTATCTACGAAGGACACCCAAATCTCAAGCGGATTTTGATGCCGGAAGATTGGGTAGGTTGGCCTTTGCGGAAGGATTACATCTCGCCTGATTTCTACGAGTTGCAAGATGCTTATTAGAGATTGCTGAATTTCGGCAGTGATTAACCCCTTTCCGGTGGCGGAGAGGGGTTATGTTTTTGGTGTTTTATGTAAAGTTGGTTGACAAAACTTGCTGTAATTCATTGACTGTATTTACAGTTTTAATTGCCTGCTGAATTGCTTTTAACTGGATTACAGATATTTAGATTTTTGATTGGACTACTTAGAGTCCTGTTTTTAACGCAAAGGGGCGCAAAGGGAAACGCGGAGGTTCGCAAAGAAGTGTTGGCAAAAAATTGGGTGATCGGAATTAACCATTTTAGATCGCTTAAAGACGCGATAAATCGCCGTCAAGACAAAAGACTGATTATTGTCTTGATGGCGATTCATCGCGTCTCTTGACTTAACGGAACAGTATTGGGTCAGATATTCAAGTAAATGAGGGGAGACAGAGAAGATGAGGTGTATGAATGGCAAGAAAAAAGTTAATGATTCACTCCCATCACCACGCCCCTGTGTCCTATTTTTGTGCCGCACCAACGGGAAGAGGTTCACCGAGAACTTTGGCGAATCTTTCTAAATAGAAGTCCGCGGGATTTGCAACTGCTTGAATTGAGGAGCGATCGCCTACCAGATTCCACCATGCCTGCAACTGGGGTGTTTCTGTTGGTAGTGTGAATTTGCGGAAGTGTTCTAAGAGTGGTAAACGTTCAAACCAAGGATAGAAGCTGATATCAACAAGGCTAAACCGATCTCCCAATAAGTAATCACCTTTGCCTAACCCTTCTTGTTCAATATATAGAAGCGCTTCTGTGAAATCTTTTCTTCCTTGTTCCTGTTCTTGGCTATCTTTACCGCGCAGAAATTTGTTAAAAGCTGGGACAAAGCGAGTATTGGCGTAATCTATCCAAATCCGAGCGATCGCTTTCGCTGCGGGATCGCGGGGTAACAATGGTGGTTCTGGAAAAACCTCTTCTAGATATTCATTAATAACGGCGGACTCGTAAATTTCAATATCCCCATGTTTAATCGCCGGAACTTTACCATAGCGCGAAATCTGCGTGTACTCATCTGGCTTGTTCTGTAAGTCAATTTCTATTGGGGTGAAATCAATGCCTTTTTCCAGTAAGACTACACGAGTACGTTGAGAGAAGGTAGAGGCTTGGGCGAAGTACAGTTGTATGTTACTCATGAAATCTTTTCCTTGCAATTATTGTGAATGCAAACTATTTGAAATTGCACAACTCCAACTCAAGCAATAAGACAAAAGTTGAGATGTGTTAATTAGTACAGTTAAATAATTTACTGGCAGGTATCTACGTCAGCTTAGATGATATACTCCAGCTTGTCGGTCGATTTACCGGACTTTTAATAGTCTACAGTCTTTATGAAAATATGTATAGCAATACCTTCGCCAAAAAAACGCTAAAAGCGTAGCTTGCTTCCCTGAAAGGGTATTCTGACTCCTGAATTCTGTTCGATAATAGACCCTTGCTGTGCGAAAGTTTGAGCCAGAGGTAGTTCATAGTAAATTTGGGTCAATTCCTTGTTGTTGTAATCTGGCTAAAAGTTCTTGAAGCTGCTGCTGAGTTTGCTAGAGATTTTTATTTTGTCGCAGAAACAGATCATTAACTCAATACGGTTCAGTTAGAGCCAAAAACCTTAAACTACGTAAGTTGCTTTGAGGAACGAAACTCAAGATTTAATAGGGTTTGTTCTTTAACTGAACCGTATAGAGATTGTATGAAAAATTCAAAACCTCTCTCTTATTAACAAGAGAAAGGTTTTCTACTTGAACAGCTAAAGAAAATTAGCGATCGCGTTTAGCAGAACGGCGCGATGCAGATGAACGAGCGCTAGGTTTATCGCCATTGGTGGCAGGCGGTGCGGCTTTACGTTTAGCTGATGTCGGTGGCGACGGTTTAGCAGTACGAGCCGGACGCTTGTCACTTCCTGGCTTTGGTCTGTGTTGCCGTCCATTGGGGATTGCTTCTGGCTCAATGTCGAGGTTGGGGCCAAAGCCAGCAACTACTTCCCTGGGCAAGCGCTGCTCGATCAGTTTTTCGATATCTTTCAATAGAGGGTATTCATCGACGCAAACCAACGATACGGCTTCACCTGATGCGCCAGCGCGACCGGTGCGACCAATGCGATGCACATAATCTTCGGGTACATTGGGTAGATCGAAGTTAACTACATGGGGCAGTTCGCTGATGTCAAGACCTCTAGCAGCAATGTCCGTTGCTACTAGTACTTGCAAGCTGCCATTCTTGAACTTTGCCAGAGCGTTGGTACGCACAGGCTGACTTTTATTGCCGTGGATTGCCAATGCTTGAATGCGGTCTTCGCCCAACTGCTTTACCAAACGGTCAGCGCCATATTTAGTGCGAGTGAAGACTAAAACTTGATACCAATTATCTCGCCGAATTAGATGAGCAAGTAATTGACGTTTCTTGTCACGATCTACCTGATAAATCTTCTGGGCGATCGTTTCGGCGGTAACGTTACGGCGTGCTACCTCAATCATTTTTGGATTATTGAGTAGTCCGGCGGCCAGTGCCTTAATTTTGTCTGAGAAAGTAGCGAAGAATAGCAAATTTTGCCGCTGTTTGGGCAGAAGTGAGAGGATGCGGCGGATATCATGAATAAAGCCCATGTCCAACATCCGATCAGCTTCATCTAGAACCAAAACCTCAATATGCGATAGGTTCAGCGTACCCTGCTGTACGTGGTCTAGCAGTCGCCCTGGAGTAGCGACCAAAATATCGACTCGACCCCTCAACCGCTGTTTTTGCAGATTAATACCGACTCCGCCAAAAATTACCATTGAGTTGAGATTTAAGTACTTGCCGTACTCGCGCACGCTTTCTTCCACTTGTGCCGCGAGTTCGCGAGTCGGGGTGAGAATCAAGGCTCGGATTGGTGGGTATCCATTAGGCGTACCTTTGCTTTTGTTAGAAGACAACTGATGCAAGAGCGGCAAGGTGAAACTAGCGGTCTTGCCAGTGCCAGTTTGTGCCCCAGCTAACAAATCGCTACCCGACAATACAGCAGGAATCGCCTGCATCTGGATTGGGGTGGGTTCCGTGTACCCTCGTTCGGTAACAGCACGGATAATTTCATTGGACAAGCCGAGATCAGAAAAAGACATAAGACTCCAAAAATAACATCGGCCTGTCGCCAATGATGGCGTCAGTCTTAGGCGGACGGATAAAAATTATTGAAAAGCTGGATGGGCACTAGCGCAAAGACTGAGAGCGAGTACCCCAGTATTTTATTTTAACAGATTGCCGTCCATTGTGTTGTTAAAGTTGCTCTGATTCAGTGTTGTGTTAAATTGGCATTACCTGCTTATAAAGCAAAGTATTGAACAAATAGGAGAAATTCATTATCGCAATCCAAAAGCAACTGATTAATTCACAAATCAAGTCACCTAGCGTCTTCTTGATTGACCATGAAAATAATAATCGTGGTCTGATCGATACCAATGAGGCGCTACAGCTAGCCGAAAGCTTAGAGCTTGACTTAGTTGTAGTTTCCCAAGGCAAAGATGCTCCGATCGCGAAGATTCTCAACTATGGGAAGCTTCAGTATCAAAAGAAAAAACGTCAGAGCCAGAGTGCTAGACCCACGGTAAAGGAAGTTCGGTTCGGACTAAACGTGGGTGTAGCTGATTACAATTTACGCATTCAGAAAGCAGTTGAGTGGTTGAGTAAAGGCGATTCTGTGAAATTTGCCATCCGTTTACGAGGCCGAGAACATCAATATCGCGATCAAGCAGGAGAACTGCTAGACCGAATTGCAAACGATCTCAGTCAAGTAGGTAAAATCCAGTCGTTGGATAAACGCGCACTAATTGTTCAAGTTATTCCTGCTTAGTTAATCTGGCGATCGCTGAAGGATGTATTGTGGCAGCTTGTAAGGAACGAAAAAAGCCGGACACAGTACTGTAGCTTCTATGGAAAAAACAGTCAACTGTTACTCAAGGTGAATTTGACTTTCCGACCAAACAAGCGCCACGCGCCGGGATATAACCAATCAATCGGCGCTTTTAGTGATTAGGTGTGTCAAGGCATCAATCAAGCGATCGCTTTCCATTGGAATAATATCCTGTCCATACATCACATTTTGAGTAATATGAAAATGCACCAATGCTCCTAAGAGAATTCTCGCTGTCGCCTCTGGATCAGGTATCTTCAATTCTGGAGCCGCCAAGTAGTGAGTGAGAGTTTCTGCTACTGGCTTAATCATTGCCCGAATACAAATTTGAGCTAACTCAGGAAAACGGCCAGATTCCCCGATTAGTACTCGCATAAATGCACTATGTTCTTTGTCGTTAAGCATCTGCTCTAATGCTTTGGTTACTACCTGGCGCAGTATGGTAACTGGTTCTCCCTCAATCGGTTCTGTGCCAAAAATTGAGCTATTCTTCTTACTTGTCAGTTGCTCTAACAGTACTTTAAAAAGTCCTTCTTTATCTTGAAAGTGGCTGTAGACTGTCGCTTTAGAAACACCTGCTGCTACTGCTACCCGATCCATGCTTGTACCAGCATAGCCATTTTGGAGAAACTCTTGCATTGCACCTTGCAGAATTTGCTCTACTTTATCAACGGAATTATCTCGATCAACTTCGTCAGTTTTGATACGTACCATTTATTAATCATCCTTTCTTATAAACAATATTAATAGATGCTGCAAAATACCCCAGTACAAAATGGCGAAAATAAATATACCCTTCAATAAAGCCCAAAAGCCTCTATTATCAGCATTGTGAATCGAATTTCGCCGTATAATGCCGAGCAAATCGCTTGAGAATTTTCGCTGTATCCTCTTGACTAAACTAGTCCGTTTAGTTTAGCATAAATTGAACTGGACAGTTTAGTACAGGTTGCTACTGGTGGTAAGGGGGGAATAGTATGAGGGAAAACAGGAATGCAGAGAGTTTAACGTCTTCTCAGAATCTTTTGCGATCGCCTCTTCTACTTGCAATAATTGCATCGCTAGCAATAGGTGGAACCAGTGTTTATGCGGTGATGAAGCTTCAGGCTACAGCTAATGAAAAGCAAAAAACACCAGTAGCAGTTCAGCCTGTGGTCAAAACAGTCACAGCATTAGGGCGGTTGGAACCAAAAGGAGAGGTAATAAAACTGTCAGCACCTTCTTTAAATGGTGAAGGAAGCCGAGTGGAGCAACTATTGGTGAAAGAAGGCGATCGCGTCAAAGCTGGGCAGGTAGTTGCGATTATGGACAACCGCGATCGCCTACAAGCTACTTTGGGGGAAGCACAAAAACAAGTTCAAGTTGCCAAATCCCGCTTTAACCAGGTAAAAGCTGGAGCCAAACAGGGAGAAATTGGAGCGCGTCAAGCTACGGTGAATCGTGTACAAGTAGAACTACAAGGAAACATTAAAACTCAGCAAGCTACAATTAATCGTTTAGAAGCAGAACTCCTTGGACAACAACGCAGCTTGCAAGCAACAGTGGCTCGCGTAGCAGCCGAGAAAGGTAATGCCCAAGCTGACGTGCGGCGCTACGAGACTTTATATAAACAAGGAGCAATTTCTAGCCAGGAAGTTGGTAACAGACGCCTAAGCGCCGAAACTTCCACTCAAGCGTTAATTGAAAGCCAAGCCACCCAGACAAGAACTGTCGCCACCCTACAACAGCAGCTTAACGAGGCAAAAGCCAACCAGGAACAAACCCTCGCCAGCTTGCAACAGCAGATTAACGAGGCAAGAGCTAACCTAAATCAAACCACTGAAGTTCGTCCTACAGATATAGCAAATGCACAGGCAGAGATAGACAGTGCTCAAGCCACTGTGGAGAAAATTAGAGTAGAACTGGCACAGGCATACGTTGTGGCTCCTAAAGCCGGTCGAATTTTGGAGATTAATACACGAGCCGGAGAAACGGTTGGCAATGAAGGCATTGTGGCTTTAGGTCAAACCGACCAGATGTATGCAGTAGTAGAAGTCTACCAAAGTGATATCAAGAGAGTGCGTCCGGGACAGGAGGTGTTGGTAAGCAGTGATTCCCTCCGCAATGAATTAAAGGGAAGAGTGGATTGGATTGGTATGCAGGTAAAGCGGCAAAATCTGATCAATGCTGACCCCTCTAGCAATATTGATGCCAGAGTAGTGGAAGTCCATGTGCAACTGAATAAACTATCCAGCCAAAATGCTTCTAACTTAACTAATTTGCAAGTGAAGGCGGTGATTGAATTGTGATTGGATTTATCCAGCAACTACGGCGGCGAACGCCTTTAGGATGGCTGCAACTGAGTCATGAAAAAGGTCGTCTTTTGGTGGCATTGTCAGGTATTGCCTTTGCCGATGTTCTAATGTTCATGCAGCTAGGGTTTCAGAATGCCCTGTTTGAAAGTAACACAATGCTGCATCGGAGTATGCAGGCTGATATGTTTGTCATCAGTCCCCAAGCACGTAACCTAGCAAATATGTCTAGCTTTACGCGGCGGCGGCTCTATCAAGCAATGGATGTACCAGGTGTCAAGTCGGTAGAAGGAATGTATCTCAACATTGTTGATTGGAAAAATCCCCAAACACATCAGAAGACGACAATATTAGTTATGGGATTCAATCCCGATCGGCAAGTGTTTAACTTAGCAGATGTAAATCGCCAGATAGATGCTGTTAAGCTACCAGATACCGTTTTGTTTGATCGCGCCTCTAGAGGAGATTATAACGAAGCGATCGCCAAAATTGACCAAGGTAAAACTGTTACAACCGAAATAGAACGCCGGACAATTACCATTAGCGGCTTATTTTCAGTCGGGGCTTCTTTCATCGCCGATGGTACTTTAATTACCAACGACCAGAACTTTTTGCGACTATTTCCTAGACGAGAAGCCAGCGGTGTCAGTCTCGGTTTGGTGCAACTACAACCAGGCTACGACCCAAAGCAGATGAAAACAGCTTTAGAATCTCATTTAGATGATGATGTTAAAGTTTTAACCAAAGCAGAATTTATCGAATTTGAAATAAATTACTGGAAAACAAATACGGCCATCGGGTTTATCTTCAGCCTGGGTGTAGCAATGGGGTTTCTGGTGGGCGTGATTATCGTCTATCAAGTTCTTTCTACAGATGTGAATTCCCATATCAAAGAATATGCCACTTTCAAAGCAATGGGATATAACAATCTCTACTTATTAGGTGTGGTGTTTGAAGAGGCGATAATTTTGGCGATTTTGGGCTTTATCCCAGGAGCGATCGCACCTTTAGGACTTTATCATTTAACTCGTAATGCCACCAATTTACCAGTTTACATGACCGTAGCACGAGCCTTGACGGTATTAACACTGACTATGATTATGTGCATAATTTCTGGTGTGGTCGCCACCCGGAAATTACAATCAGCCGACCCCGCAGATATGTTTTAAAAATTGTCATTAGTGATTAGTCATTAGTCCTTTTTAATTAGGACTTACGGAGACTCTATGAATTATTATCTACGACAGGAAATTAGCCATTTTAGCGTAAGTCTTGGTAATAACAAATGACTAAGGACAAATGACAATCATCAGGAATAATCGAGCTATTTATGACTAGTCAATCCGTAATCTCTGTTAAAAATCTCGACCACTATTTTGGTCATGGTCAACTCCGCAAGCAAGTTCTCTTTGATATCAACCTGGATATTAACGCTGGCGAAATTATTATAATGACTGGGCCTTCTGGTTCTGGGAAAACTACACTTCTCACCTTAGTAGGCGGCTTGCGTTCTGCCCAATCTGGTAGTTTGCAGATATTGGAACAAGAACTTTGTGGCGTTAAGACAGCACAACTTACCCAAGTGCGACGCAATAACGGTTATATTTTCCAAGCGCACAACTTGCACGGTAGCTTGACAGCACTTCAGAACGTCAGAATGGGCTTGGAAGTGCATAAAAATATTTCGCCGGCAGAAATGAAAACTCGGTCAGCCCAAATGTTAGAAGACGTAGGATTAGGAGATCGCCTGAATTATTATCCTGATGATTTATCTGGGGGACAAAAACAAAGAGTTGCGATCGCACGTGCTTTAGTTGGTCGTCCTAAAATTGTCTTAGCGGATGAACCTACCGCCGCCCTTGACAGTAAATCGGGACGAGATGTGGTCAACCTCATGCAAAAATTAGCTAAAGAGCAAGATTGCACCATTCTTTTGGTTACTCATGACAACCGCATTCTAGATATTGCCGATCGCATCGTCTACATGGAAGATGGCAAGCTAGTAAATGACCGTGCTGTTGTTGCAGCATCTTAACTGGTCGCGGCGTTCCTCTCCCACCATAGTTTTAAGGGTTTAGCATCTAATCTCTAATCTCAGTCCCCAGTCCCATTTACTGTAACTAGCTGTTATTGTTAACGTATTAAGAGAAACACGAGGAAGAATCATAAAATGCAAGTTAGCGCTCGCAATGCTCTCAAAGGTACAGTTAAAAGCATCGTAATAGGATCTGTAAATACAGAAGTGACATTAGAAATTGCACCTGGAGTAGAAGTAACTTCAATTATTACCAAATCATCAGCAGAAAGTCTGAAACTCACTGAAGGCAAAGAAGTATATGCCATAGTCAAATCATCAGACGTAATAATTGCCGTAGACTAAAGTAATTGTTTGGATTCTATTAAGAGGGGCAGTTTGATTGCCCCGTGTAGAGCGATCGCTCATAGAATTGCGATCGCTACAGTAGGTCGAGGTAGTATATATGCACAAGTCCTTTGACGCGCCCAAAATGACCCAAAGGCAGCAGTTATAGATGCCACACTAATATCTGCATTAGCCATTCCTGTATATCCCACTAGAGAGAAATAAACCCCGAAAGCAAAGCTTTGGGGTTTATTTCATTATTCGCAATCCAATACAGTTCGGTTAAGATTTTTTGATGAAAATTATAGATTGCAAAGATGCGATGAATCATCACAAAGACATAACTGAACAGTATTGATTCGCGTAGGCGTAGCCCGTCGTAGACATCGCTATATTTATATATAGCTCCCTTAATATTGTCTAGAACAAATACCAATTTTACAGGTAATGAATCAGAAAAGTGTATATAGAACTACAATACACTTATTTATAATCAGATATCAGTCCTATATACTTTACAGAGATTACCAAAATAGTTAGATAAGTTGTGGCGATCTGCTTATTAAAGCGCCACAACTTATCTACTCACTTCGAGCTATTCTGTAATAAACTCTCCGTTATAGGCATCTTGAATCAGACGATTTTTCAGAAATATTTTGGTTTTAAAGGAGAAGCAGGAGCAGATAATATAACGATATTTCTCACATTACTAACGTAACGACCTCCAGCTTTATCACCTGGAACTACTAAACGAGCAAATCCTTCATCTATTAAAGGCACAACTCTACCATCACTACCTTTTTTTTCAAATGCAACTAGCACTGTTTTCCCTTCAAAGTTAGGTTGAATTTCACCAATAGCTACGACTGCACCATAACAATCTGTGGCTTCAACTAGAACATATTGCCTCAGAAAAGAGTTTTTAGGATTCACCCCAGAATTCCCAGGTTTGAGACCACCTCCGGCTTTGGAATTATTAATCAATTCCCATAGGGGGATTCCATAGTATGTTTCTGTTTGTGGCCCTGCTCCGGTTTGAAAGCTCACAGTAATTTCAGTAACTAATGCTGGATTTTGGTTTTTTAATAAATCTCGCAAATTTCTTAGGTTTTGCAAGTTATAGGTGGCTGGATTATTGAGTTCTCCACCCAAGCGAAAACTCGGCGAAGAACCTCCAAGACACTTATTTTGATTCCAGACAGAAGGTGTTTTCTCTCCTCGATTCCAGCGAACATCGCGCCTTGATTCAGCTAAAGTAGGCTGCCATAAAACCAGCATCGATAATATTAAAGATGCAATGGGTATCTTGCGGTTAAAACGCATAAAAAATTCTCCGTTTACTATTGAATATTTAAAAAATTAGATAATAGAATAACTGTAGACACCTGCTTATAATGGTTTTTGAAAAAACTTTGTTTTTATTAACATGAAACATTATTTATGGCGTATTTTTTATACAAGTTTGTATTTTCGATTGAAGCTATCATACCAACTTGGTTGGAAAAAATCAATTCAACTACGTAATTAAACGCTGACTTTATCAAAACTTTAAGTAAAAAGTTGTTTGTTTTGATGAGATTACGCATATTACAAAACTTCACGAGTAACTACGACTCTGGTGCTTTTGCGACGCTAAGGTGAGTTACCACTAACAGTACTCAGGACTCCTGAATTACTTTTTCAACAAAGAGGCAGGGGGAATGGGGCACGGAGCGGGGGAAAATGACCCCTGACTCTTGCTGTGGAGCGGAACATGGGACTGATTCCCCCACTTTTTACAAGTGCTTCTCGATTTGATTGGGTCGAATCCCCATTTGAACTTTCCCCCTTGCTCCCTGCTCCCTTGCCTCTTTTTCAAGCTAGCGCTCAAAAAGTATTGCTGTCACTTGGGCTGAAAGCTAGATAACATTGATTCGGGCGTGTTTACTGTTCGGGAGTACCAAAATGTCTAAACAGCTGGGTCAAAAAATCGCACCCACACCTATATCGAATGATATCAATGTGGTGGATTTGATCGATCAATACTTCACCGCTTACAACTCAGCGCGGTTGCGGGAAATCTGCCAGCTACTGAGTCGCGATGTGCTAACCGAAAGTGTGACGGTGGGAGTTAGCCTTTCTGGTGCGATGACGCCAGCAGGATTTGGGGTTTCAGCGCTTGCACCCTTAATTCGCAACGGCTTTATTGACTGGATGATTAGTACTGGTGCAAATCTTTACCACGATATGCACTACGGATTAGGTTTTGAACTTTTTGCTGGTAATCCATTTTTGGATGATGTGAAACTGCGCCAAGAAGGCACTATTCGCATTTACGATATTATCTTTGGCTACGATGTGCTGCTAGAAACTGATGCGTTTATCCGCAAAATTCTCCAAGGAGAAGCGTTTCAAAAGCGGATGGGAACAGCTGAGTTTCACCATTTATTAGGTAAATATGTCCGGGAAGTAGAAAAGCAATTGGGTGTGCAGCATTCCTGCTTATTAGCTACAGCTTATGAATATGGCGTACCGATTTATACGTCTTCTCCAGGAGATAGCTCAATTGGGATGAACGTGGCGGCTTTAGCATTGGAAGGTTCGCAGTTGGTGATAGATCCATCAATTGATGTGAATGAGACAGCAGCGATCGCATATAATGCCCGTGAATCAGGAGGTAAAAGTGCGGCTGTAATTCTCGGTGGCGGTAGTCCTAAGAACTTTTTACTACAAACTCAACCGCAACTTCACGAGGTCTTAGGACTAGAAGAACGAGGACACGATTACTTTGTGCAGTTTACCGATGCGCGTCCAGATACAGGCGGTTTATCTGGGGCAACCCCATCGGAAGCAGTCAGTTGGGGTAAGATTGACCCAGATGAGTTACCTAACACAATCGTTTGTTATACCGATAGCACGATCGCTTTACCACTGGTGACAGCGTATGTGTTGAACAAATGCCAGCCTCGTCCCCTGAAGCGTATTTACGACAGACGAGAAGTCATTTTCGATAAACTGCAAAAAGACTATCTAGCAGCCAAAACCCAACCCTCTGATCAGATTCCAGCAGTAGTTGCTGAAAGTGCTTCACAGCAAACAGCGACTTATCCCTGTGGTCGGCTGATTCCCAATACTCACTAGGGAAGAGGCAGGGGGCAGGGGGCAGGGAGAAGAGTTTTCCCTTCCGCCCCCCGCCCCTCTGCATCTTTTCAATGCCCAATGCCCCTCATCCCTTCCGTCCAATCAATAAATAAGTTGTCATCTTCCCTTTGCCTTTAACTTCGATTTCGCCCCGCTTTTCAAATAAAAATTCATTACACAAGGACTTATAAATATCTTCTGTAACCTGGATTTTATTAGCAATACCTTGGGATTCCATACAGCTAGCGATGTTTACTGTGTCTCTCCAGAGATGATCGCAAGTAGACTCGTTTAGATCAATTTCTTCTGCCACTACGGAACCGCTATGGATGCCGATACGGATGCTGAAATTTTGGTTATTCTCAGTATTGAAGAGAGCGATCGCAGTTTGCATATCCAGTGCCATAATAGCGATCGCCTTAGCACAATCTTGGCGGGGTGTGTGCAAGCCCCCAACTACCATATAAGCATCGTTAATAGTCTTGATTCTCTGTAAACCATGTTTTTCGGTGAGGCGATCGAAAGCTGAGAAAATTGGGTTGAGTAAGTTCACTAGTTGAATTGCACTCATAGAAGCAGCAATTTCGCTAAAGCCGATGATATCTGCAAATAAAACTGTGACATCAGTAAAATCTTCGGCAATGTCGGCTGGTTCTTCTTGAATTTCTTTGGAAATTGCTGCTGGCAAAAGATTCAGCAATAAACGTTCGGTTTCTACTTGCTGGTGGCGTAGCGCTGCTTCTGCTGCTAGTCGCTGGGTGACATTACGAAAAATGCCGCGAATTGCAACCGGATGACCTTCGACAAATTTACAGTTAATGTTACCTTCTAGAAATATTGTTTGACCATTTTTAGTAACGAATGTAGCTGTTACTTGCCCAAGCTTTTCTCCTGATAGCACCCGATAAAATCTTTGCAAACAGTGTTGTTTAAAGTCTGGATGTATAATATCAAAAATATTCATATTCGCAATTTCGGCTTCGCTGTATCCCAAAGTTTCTCGCCAAGCACGATTAACATATAAAAAACGCCCATAAGCATTGACAGCTTGAATCAAATCATTAGCATTTTCAAATAAATCTCGATATCGTTCTTCACTTTCTATAAGAGCATTTTCTACTTGTTTGCGTTTGATAAACTGGGCGATTTGGCTACCAATAGAACCCATCATTTGCAAGAGGTCTTTATCTTTTGGTTGTACATCCCGACTGAAGAAAACCATCACTCCTAAGATTTCACTATCATCTAAGATCGGGAAGCCAAAAGCTGCGTGTAATCCAGCCTCAGTCGCGGCTTGCGATCGCCTTTTATCTGCATCTTCTGTGATATCTTTAATCCACAAAGGCAAACGTCTAATCCAAATTCGACCAGGTAAGCCAGCGCCAGGCGTATAGGTAGTTTGCCACGTGATTGCTTTAAATTCTCGGACAGAAATCAATCGACTTGACCAAATTTCCACACACCTTAGTACTGCATTCAGGCTATCTCCTGGTACTGAAGTACCAATATATTGACTTGGTGTCCAAAGCTCGGCTAAATCCCACCCTAAGTTTTGACAAATCGACTGCAAAATTTGCGGAATTACCTGCTTGATACTTTGAGATTCTGATAATATTCGAGTGATAGCATATTGGGCACTTGTACGCTGTTCTCGGTGCTGCCAAGCAGTAATATCTCGACCAATGTAGACAATATCTTCTAGTCCTTCTGTTTGTTTCGCAATCACTGAACAAGAAAAAGCAATCAACAGCTTTTCTCTAGTTTTTGTTCGGCAAACTACCTCTATATTCTGTAAACTTCGCTTCAAATAAGAATGCTGATAAATAGCTTTTAATGATATCTGATTATTGTCAATAATCAGTGATATTGGTTGATTAATTAATTCTTCTTCTTTAAAACCAAATAGCTTTTGAGCAGCATGATTAATTCTTTTTATTTTTCCTGTGTTACTTGTTACTAACAAAGCATCTGCCATTGAAGTGATTACT
The DNA here is from genome assembly GCF_017115045.1 of Nostoc sp. NMS8. GTDB lineage: Bacteria > Cyanobacteriota > Cyanobacteriia > Cyanobacteriales > Nostocaceae > Nostoc. The sequence goes on from NZ_JABXKK010000034.1 coordinate 49,216, forward strand.
TGTTCCATGTAGTTCTCACATGAGATTAAAGCACTTGATAGCAGATTCGTTTCATTAGCTTGCTGTGCTAGCTTTTGCTTTAAAACAAGCCTGTCGGTAATATCTTCAATCAGGATAATTAATTTATTTTCTTGCTGTTCGCCGATAATATATATATCTATATATACATAAAGATTATGCTCTGAATATCGTTCAATTGCTTGTAGTTCAAACAGTTCTTTGTCCCCTTGTAGAAGAGATTTCAGGATATTTTCCAGTCCTCTCAACTCAGGAAAACTTAGCCGGATGTCTTTTCCGCGAATCACGTCCTCAGGATGTTCTGCAAACCGTTGCACTTGCTCGGATGTATCGATGATGCAGAAATTCTCATCCAGTTCCAAGCGTTCAAATTTAAGGGGAAAAGAAGGTTTGTTAAAAATCCAGTCTAATACTTGGTCTTTCATTATGGTATGGAAACAGACTTTAGACTTATCTTTAAAAGAAAGATTTAGAGGAAAGAGAAGATTTTAAGAAATAGGAAGACAAAACCTCTAATTTTTACGATGCAGCGGTTCTCGTTCATGTGAGGTAAACCCGTAGGGGCAATAGCCGCTTTGCGTCTACATGAATTGCCCCTACACCTTGCTTAAGTAAGTGGGCATAAATAAGCTCGCGTAATATTTATAATGTATTTCTTTTGGATGATTGACAATTGAATAGAATAGTGGTTTTTTGAATATTTGTACTCAATAATGGTCTTCATCTTTAACTTTAACAAAATAGAAGTTGCTAGAATTTAGAAGTGAATTCTAGCGACTAACAGATAGCGCAGCATTAGCGAGTATTTTCGAGTCGCATCTTGATTCTGACCGGAGCTAACGGTTCTGAATTCTTCTTCAAGATTGTGCGCTGGCTGCGAGTTGATTCCAGGCTTTAACTACTGTCTGTAAATTCTTGGGTAGGTTATTTTGAGAAATATCGTTGTACTGAACCGTACCCTCTTGGCTGGTCAGAGTATAGGTGATATAATCAGCAGCGCCACTGGGGGCTGGGTAACTCAAATTCTTAAATTTACTAAACTTAGAACGTTCTAGCGATCGCACAAATTGTTTTACCTGTTGTACAGAAACGCGGCGAACACTACGCTCAGAATCATTGGCATCACCAATCCGCACGCGAATCAATCGCCCATCTTTGAGTAAAACAGTCTCGTAGGTTCTACCAGTAAAACCACCACTGGAGATTTGCCGAAAGACTATATCTCTATCTAAGGGTGGTGGTAACTCGCTAACTGGAATTTGCACAGGAGTTAGTGTACTTTCATTAGCCTTTTGATTGAGTCTGAGTAAAGAACCTGTTTGATTGGTATGATAAACCAAGTTTTGGTCAACCGCGCCGATAACCACCCGCCAACCTGATACTAAAGCTTGAGTACAAAATTCATCAGCATTAGCTAATTCTAAACAGCTATCTCTCCAAGTTTGCTGTTGAGCCTGAATGATCGTTAGCTGAGAGATTGGCTGTTGCAAACGTCTGGATGCAGCTTGCAAAACAGCATTTTTTACAGATGTGGGTAGTTTATCTGGCAGATTTTCTGAGGGAGTGTTTGCCGAAGCTAAACGTAGCGAGCGCCCATTGTTATTGGTATGATAAATCCAGTTTTGTTTGCCATTAGATACCACAATTCGCCAACCCGGAATTAATGCTTGGGTACAGATTTCATCCGGTTGAGGCAGTTCTAAGCAACCATTGCGCCAAGTCTGTTGATTATAGTCAATAATTTGCAGTTCTCTGGTTGAAATTCCCTGTCTACTGGCTAAATCTCCCAGTACTGCATTAGTTACTAGACGTGGCAAGCGGTTTGGTTTAATATTGTCTTTAAGAACTTCATTGCTTGTTTCTAGGGAAAAGTTCGCAGAAGCGCCCACAGCACCTTTGATAAGTGTAAAACCGCTAGAAACAGATAAAATTCCACTCAGGATTAAAGCCGTGAAAACCCGCCCTTGATTGTTGCTAAAGTAGTTTTTAAACATGAATTTCATATTAATATAGAACAAAAAAATGGTATCCAGCTACTAATGGATAATAAAGCATATAATTCCAAAACTTTACGAGTTGGAATTAATTTAATATTTGTCTTTTGAAACAGATGTAAAGACAGACGCTAATGTATTGATTGTTTGTTCCTTAATAATTTAGGGAACCGAAATATTAAACCCTTCCTAGCAATTCTGGAAAGTTATGCTTGTAGATTTGCGTTACCCTAAGTCAGGAAGCCAAGGATCAATCATAATGAAAAAATGGATTTGGCTGATACTGTTAGCGCTGATGGCAGTTGTGGTGGTGGGTAGCAGAGGTAGCACGTTTTTTGAACAGCCTCCCTCACCGACGATTGTTGAGCGCATTCCAGTAGAAACACCTCAACTACAGCCAGAGTCGAAAGAAGTTGACAATATCCTACAAGTATCTACTGACAAGCTGTTAACCCATATCCAAAAGTTAAATTTTCAGCGCTACACAACAACAGAGCGATCGCTTACTCGCACTTATATCACAACTGAACTGAAAAAATTAGGCTGGAAGCCTAAATTAGAAAAGTTCTCCGATGGTGTGAATATTTTTGCCGAACGTCCAGGAACTAACAAAGCCGCAAAAGCAATTCTGGTAGCAGCACATTACGACACTGTTGCCTCATCCCCCGGCGCTGATGATAATGCCAGTGGTGTAGCTGTAGTGTTGGAAGTCGCCCGGTTACTGGGTTCCCGTCCCACGCCACGAACATTACAGCTAGCTTTTTTTGACCAAGAGGAAGCAGGACTTTTAGGTAGTCAGGCTTTCGTTAGCAAGACAGCACGCTTGCAAAACTTAGGCGGAGCGATCGTTATGGATATGGTAGGTTATGCGTGTTACACTGCTGGATGTCAGAAATACCCTGCTGGATTGCCTGTTACTCCACCTAGCGACAAAGGCGATTTTTTAGCAGTAATCGCTGATACAGAACATTTATCTTTACTGAGTGCCTTTCAAAACTCACAGAATATCCCATTAACTGCCCTGAATAAACAGGAATCAAATCTGCCAGCAGTGCTAACATTGCCGATTCCTTTTAAAGGTTTACTGACACCCGATACCCTACGCAGCGACCATGCACCATTTTGGTATCAGGGCGTAGGTGCTGTGCTAGTGACAGATACCGCAAATTTACGTACTCCGCACTATCATAAACCTAGCGATATTCCAGCTACTATCGAGCGATCGTTCTTCACAGGAGCAGCACAGATTGTAGTCAATGCTACGACTACCTTGTTAGAGAAGACCGACTTTTGAAGGAGGCAGGGGGCAGAGGGCAAAACAGTTCGTTAGCGGTAACGGGGCGTTGAGCTAGTTCCCAGTTCTGAGTAAAGAAGCGAGATTCCCCACTCATTACTCATTACTCATTACTCATTACTCAGCACTACTGAATAGTCTTTGCTTCCGGGAAAGTCAATGTCCAGTTCTGTTTATCATTGAGTTGAAAGTACAAACCTTGGAGAATTAGCCGCAGAGCTATTCGAGTTCTAATAAACTTTCTGACCACATAAGTTCCTGGTTCAGCAAAGATATCATCAAAGTTTTTTTTATAACCAGATTGTTTGGAACAATAACTACCAGCACCTTGAACTGTCACTATAAAAAATGGAGCTTGTTTGTATTCATCAGGAATCATAAATATTCCATATACGTGGTGACGACCACGCCACGGCTGAATAATAACTTTAGTAGCATGTACTTGGAATTTTGTAGTTTTTGATGCTAAAAAAGGCTCGAAGTTGCAATCAGAATCATTCACAGTCCACCACAATGTAATAATACTCAGGGAGAGCAGCAAAAGTAAAATATAGCGGAGTCTGCGACGCATAAAACCAAGAGAAATTGTTGATGCGGCTAGTAGAATTTGATGAGTAATGATAATGCAGCTACAGCACTAAGACTATCTACCTGCAACATGCTCTAAAGGTCAAAGACAAAACATTAACTTGTCTTTAAATTTTCGTGTTATCAAAACTTATACTCAGTCTTAGATTTTGGATTAATTCCATATATAAATTGCTCTGGATAAATCATTTTTAATTGTCACTGTTACAGTATTAAACCTAGCGGAGAAACAATTAGGCTTTTGTGGCTATTAACACTGATTTATGCTCATTTTTTTAGCTGTGATGAATTCTACAATTTGTTGCTTTTTATCGGCTTTTTTCCCATCAGCAGATACTTTGAGCATATCTGGACGTAGGCGTAGCCTGTCGTAGACATCGCCATCAACTTCAGGAAAAAATTTACTTTTATTTCTCAGCCATTAATAGGGTAGTCAAATACACAAATATCCGTTATATTCCCGTAAGTAACACTTGGTATAAATATTTATGGGAATAAATTGGGGAAGTCTTAAAACAGTTGCGGGTTTCTTAGGTGCGATTGTACTTACACAGTTCGGGGGAAATGCTTCGGCCATTGCGGCTGACACAGTGATTGTGCGTTTGGGCTTATTTACAGAGTCCATCTCTCTTACTGAGTTGCAAAAGGCTGCAAAAACTGGGGAATTGCCTGAGAGTTTGCAGCCTTACACTAAAGAATTATCTGAACAACAACGCCGCTTCTTTCTGGGGGCGTTGGGTATGAATATACCGATGAATATTGTCACCGTTGATAAGTTAGTTAATAGTCGAATTGGCACAACTATTCTCAATGACTTCGCTACGGCCTTAGCCAGAAAGGATAAAGCTGGGGTACAAGCACTGAGAGCCGGATTGGTATTAGGCTCTGCGGCACCTCAGGGTCTTTCTATACTAAGTTTTATCGCCGCTTATCCCAGTAAACGCCTAGAAATTGATTTGCCACAGGCTTTTTTAGTTGCAGGGAGTTTGAATACAGCTTTTTGGCGTACTCAACAATTTATGCTAGCGATCGCTCCGCAACTTGACTCTAAAACACCACAGATTGCTTTCTCTTTTGATCCCAGCCAACCAGGAAACGCTCAAGTAAAAATACTCAATTTAAGCCTGAATGACCAAAACCGTAATCGCCAAATTCCAGTTGATATTTATTGGTCAACTGCTGCAACTCCCGACAAACCCGTAATTGTCCTTTCTCATGGCTTCGCGTCAGTCCGCACAGACTTGCGTTACCTAGCAGAACATTTAGCATCCCACGGTTATGTAGTCGCAGCTTTAGAACATCCCGGTAGTAATCAGGCAAATACTGACTTAGCATTCCAAGGCAAAACCAGAGTTATGAAGCCTCAGGAGTTTTTGGATCGCCCTCAAGATATTAGTTTTGTTCTCGACGAATTAGAAAAGCTCAACCAAACAGCTAATCATCCCCTGCAAGGGAAACTTGCAACCAATAAAGCAATGATTATTGGCTATTCTTTTGGCGGTGGTACAGCTTTAGCACTCGCTGGAGCCGAGTTACAACTAGAACATCTTAAACAACGCTGTCAAAAGAACTTGGCTATCTTGAGTCTGGGAGAAGATATGCAGTGCATAGCTCAAGAACTACCAGAAAATAGTTATCAGCTACGAGATGCCAGAATAAAACAGGCGATCGCTTTCAATCCGACAACTTCTCTGATTTTTGGCGAAACTGGGTTAACTAAGATACAAGTTCCTACCCTAGTGTTAACAGGTTCCGCCGATAAAACCACCCCAGCTTTAACTGAACAGATTGTAGGATTTAACAAAATCCCATCCCCAAAATGGCTAGTTGGTATAGTTGGAGGCACTCATTTGAGCGTCAAAGACCCCAGCACCACTTTGGATCAGATAGGACAACCCAATACACCGATTAGTGGCGGTGAAGTTGTGGGTGAACAAGCAGCAGATGTTCGCAAGTACGTTAAAGCTATAGCTTTAGCCTTTGCTTTCCAGATGACTCCAGAAGCTAAAAACTACGCTGTCTTTTTGACATCAGATTATGCTCAGTTTGCTTCAACTGCTGCATTTCCATTTCGCCTTATTACAGAGATTCCTCCTGATGCTATGGCAGTAGTAAAAGAATTTGTTGACAAATAAGCTTTAAAGGACTTCCAAATAAAAAAATATCCAATACAAAGACGCGATAAATCGCCCTCAAGACGAAAGACTGATTATTGTAAAGACGGCGATTCATCGCGTCTCTTGTCTTAACCGAAAAGTATTGCCTCTCATCCTGCCTTCCCTACGATTAATATAGCGGTTTGCATAGAATACAGACTATTTGTAGGGGTACAGCATTGCTGTGCCCTATTGTGTATTGCATCCAAACGAGAACCGCTATAGATACAGCAGTTTTCTCTTACATGAAGTATAAAGTTACAGATTTTGAGGCAGGAGGCAGGGCGAGAATTCATAACTCCTAACTCTTCACTCAGCACTTTCAAGGCAGGAGATAGAAACTCTTTATATCTAATGCGTAAGTCTTACATTTTCTACCTCACTTACGTGCAAACTGTTGTAAGTCAGTTTGCACAATAAAATTGAGCTGAATTTTTGATAATTTCACTTAGATAAAAGTATACCAACCTGCTAATAAACTTATAGTTGCTGTTAGAACAATATTAAACTTTCACAGTAAAAATAACTATTTAGATATAAACTTCATAATATCCTTGTTAAAAACAATTGATGTTATTATAGCGGTTTTCACTCAGATACGGTACCAAATTATATCGAAAGGTGTAGGGGCAATTCATGAATTACCCCTACGGGTGTACCTCACATGAACGAGAACTGCTATAAGCTTATAGTTGCTGTTAAAGCAATACTAAACCTTCACAGTAAAAATAACTATTTAGATATAAACTTCATAATATTTTCGTTAAAAATAATAGAAGCTTGAGAGTGTAAAAATAAAGAGCATCTGCTGGATAATACATCTGTATTCCAAGTAAAATGCTAAAAATAAATGAACAAAAGTTGCTTATCGCAAAATATGTTCATGTCTTTTGTAGTGTAAAATTATTCAAATTTATCAAGATGCCAGAGCCTTTTTATCTACTAAAAACTATAGATAAATACAACATAAAAAATATCAAAATTATCTTGGTTTTCTTGCTAACACAATAATGATTTTCAGGCAGATAATATAGCAAAAATAATTCTGGATTTCACAATTATACAATTACTCAATTTAACTTCAGCCTATGCAACTCTATACAACTCGTGAAATCGAACAACTTCAACAGCACGAAGACCTTTCTTCCTTAATTGAAATTATGGAGTGGGTGAAAAACTTTTTAGGAAGACCTCATCCTAACTTAGGCAGACCCGGCGTAGTTTGCCCTTTTGTTCCTTACTCTCTCAAGTCAAATAGTATTCGTTTAGCAGTTATTCACACAGAAAATTTGTATCTAGAACAATTAGAAGAGATTGTTGGACGCTACCGAGATATATTTCTAGAAATAGATAATAATGAGCAGGAATCAGCAATTAATAAAGCTTTTTTACTGATTTTGCCTGATATCGATATAGACGATGCTTCTAAAGTAGTAGATCGTATCCAACAAAAACTCAAACCTTTATTTGTTGAGTCAGGATTGATGATAGGAGAATTTCATAAACGTAATGAAAGTCCTGGTCTGCACAATCCCAACTTTCGTCCACTTCGTAGCCCTATACCTTTATTAGCTATCCGGTTTATGGTTGAAGCTGACCTCCCTTTTCTTGTGAGTCCAGCCGATCCACGCTTACGTATTCGGTATCTGGAAGCTTATTTACAGCGTTTTGGTCATAATTTTACAGATGCAACTAAGTTCAAAAATGCTCATCAAGCATTGGCTTTAGCGAAAGAACAGCTTAAAAAAGAAAATTTAGTGAGTTCCTGCATATAATCAGTAATGACAGCTGCAAGAATTGATCGCTCAAAGCCCAAATGTGAATGAGATGAGGAAAGCGTTGGTAGTAAGGCTGGTTTATCAAGACTACCTATATGAGAAGATACAGACAATTATGAGGCTGATTTGCAATCTTGGTGAGAAGGGCGAATAAATTAAACGACCTTTTGCTGCTTTTGAGTTAGATGCATCGCAATTCCTTTTTCGTAATAAGCTGCTTCATTAATAAAAATAGGATAAACAGTAGACATTCCCTCATAAAAAATATCTTTGCCTTCAAAAGTCAGAAACATTGGATCGCCTGGATTCAAAGGTTCATAATCCCTAAACTGAAGCTGGGGGTGAATCATCGCTTGAATCTCCCCGCGTAGGTGCAGCCCGCCATAGGCATCGCTTCTAGGATAATCCACAGTTCTAATATATTTATAAAGTGTAAGCTGGCTGCTTGTCTGCGGAATATTCCCCTGGTTGCACCTTTCAAAATAGTCTAAAACCGTATAAATAAGCTGTTCTGTTTTCTGAAATAATTCGGCGTTTAATATATTCTGAGCCACAGCCCCAACTTCTATAACAAAACCCAATTCACACAAAGAACGGAGAAAACCATTTTCTTTGGATTCGTGATTAATATAGACTTTGACTAAAGGATTGATAGAACTTAAATAAGCACCTAAGCGAAGCAATAAAGGATGCATATCGCAAAAAATCAGACTTAACCCCATGTTGGCGGTTGTGCTGTGCAAATCAATAATTACATCTACAAAGGGCTGATTTTGCGGTTGCAATATCTGTTGAATTACTTTTGCCCGCGTATCTTCATAACTCGAGGGTTGGGGATTTTGTAAGCCTTGATTAGTGAAGCAACGATTTAAATCTTTTTCAATGTATCGTTTGCCTTCTTCAATAGCTTTGAGATTGCCAAGTAATGCCAGAGTTTCAAAGCTTGCTCTATTGATTAAATTAGGATACTGCTGAAACTTTTTGACTAAGTGTACTCCTGTTAACTCATTACCGTGGTTTCCTCCAACGATCGCAACTCGTTCAATCTGACTCATAACCACCCCTGTCTAAAAAACTACCCTACGGTTATTGAAAATGGTGCAAGATCCACGATAGAAGTATAACTGCTGCTAACTAAATCTTGTAAAAGACTGACGCGAACGCTCCATGTTCGAGCCAAAATATGATAACTGTTAAGCTGTTGGTTTTGGTATAAAAGGGGAGCAAATTTATGGAGAAGGACTTTCAAGCGATGCCTCCGGCGGGCTACGCCTACGCTGAACTTTACAAAAACGCCCTCCTCAACGACGTACTCCCCTTTTGGGAAAAATATTCTCTCGATTGGGAGCAAGGCGGCTATTTCACCTGCCTCGATCGCGAAGGCAAAATTTATGATACAGACAAATTCATCTGGCTACAAAACCGCCAGGTGTGGACTTTTTCAATGCTTTACAACCAGCTAGAAAAGCGCGAAAACTGGCTAAAAATTGCCAGCAACGGCGCTAATTTTCTCGCCCAACATGGTAGAGATAGCGATGGTAACTGGTACTTTGCCCTCACCCGTGAAGGTAAACCACTGGTTCAGCCTTACAATATCTTTTCTGATTGCTTTGCGGCGATGGCATTTAGTCAATATGCACTCGCTGGCGGCGAAGAATGGGCAAAGGATGTGGCTATACAAGCTTATAACAACGTATTACGCCGCAAAGATAACCCCAAAGGCAAATATAATAAAACCTATCCCGATACACGCCCGATGAAATCATTGGCTGTACCGATGATTTTAGCCAACCTGACTTTAGAAATGGAATGGTTGCTGCCAAAGGAAACACTAGAGAATGTGCTAGCTGAGACAGTCCGCGAAGTGATGACCGATTTTCTCGACCCAGAACGGGGACTAATGTACGAAAACGTTGCCCCTGACGGTTCCCACATCGATTGTTTTGAGGGAAGGCTGATTAACCCAGGTCATGGTATCGAAGCAATGTGGTTTATCATGGACATTGCGCGTCGCCAAAACGACACCAAAACTATTAACCAAGCCGTTGATGTGGTGCTAAATATCCTGAATTTTGCTTGGGATAACGAGTATGGCGGATTGTATTACTTTATGGATGCAGATGGTCATCCCCCACAACAATTGGAATGGGATCAAAAACTATGGTGGGTTCACTTAGAATCATTGGTTGCATTAGCGATGGGCTATCGCCTAACAGGGCGTGAGGTGTGTTGGGAATGGTATCAAAAGATGCACGATTACGCCTGGTCACATTTTGCTGATTTAGAATACGGTGAGTGGTTTGGCTATTTGAATCGGCGTGGAGAAGTATTGTTGAACCTCAAAGGTGGCAAATGGAAAGGATGTTTTCACGTACCGCGTGCATTGTATCTTTGTTGGCAGCAATTTGAGTCATTGCAACGCCTGCGGCAGTAAACAACGCAGTCAGTTTAATCTCTGCTAGCGTACAAATAGTATTGGAAAGATGTCTCATGAATGCTGTGACACCTAAGCGATTTGCGATCGCACAATACCATCGATTTACTAGAGAGTAAACTACAAACTAAATTCTGCTGCGCCATCCTCATCCACATCTGCATCTTTACCCATAGCAGTAGGTTTAAATTTCGAGCCATGAATTAATTCACCGAATGCAATTCCTGAATTTTGGTGAAGAATATTCAGCACACTCATAAAATCTCGCACAATTTCCCCTGGTGTCAGTAATGCTTCTGCACCCAAGCGATTAATAATTTCTTGCACGAACTCCTTCAACTCACGATTTGTCAAAGTCTGTTCATACCCAAAATTGAGTGCATGAATCTCAGCTAAACGTTGCAAAAGCGTCAATATTTCTGCTTCACTCAACGGATTCAACCGAATCACTGGCCCTAAATGTTCAGGAACATTAGCTTGGGCAACAAAACGGCTTTCTTTTGTGCGTCTTTGCCAAGCTTGGTCTGCAAAAAGTCCCCGTTTGGGGTCTTCTAAAAATTTAGTTGTTCCACCAACAACAATGCCAAGATGTTCTGCTTTACATTGCATGGTGTCGTTAAACATTGCGAGGAGTCGATTATAATTCTTTTCTCGCGTAACTGTTGTAGATATTTGATATAAATGTACGGCTTCATCAACTAAAATTAATAGCCCTTTATAACCAATTTCAGCTACAAATTTCGCAAACAGTTTTATATAATCATACCAACTATCATCATCAATAATGACGCGCACTCCTAAAGCTGCTTTTGCCTCAACTTTAGTAGTAAATTCTCCCCGCAACCAGCGCATTGCCGCATTTTTTAAATTATCATCATCCATTCGGTAGCCACGCCAATAAGCGATAATCACGCTACCAAAATCAAAACCGTGAACTAAATCTTCAATATACTGAACTACTTCCCTAATTTTTGATTCAACTTGGTCATCAAAACCATCGTCATTGGGACGCATTTCAGTTTCTTTAACCACTTCTTGTTGAATTTTATTAATCCATCCTTCTAAAATAGAGACTAAAGCACCACCATCAGGACGAGTTTTTGTAGCGAGATGGCTCATTAATTCTCGATAAGTCGCTACACCTTCATGGTTACTTCCAGCTAATCGGCGTTCCGGGGATAAATCAGCATCAGCTACTACAAAACCTTGCTCCATCGCTCGGTTACGAATTAGTTGCAGTATAAAACTTTTCCCTGAACCATAATTACCAATTATAAAGCGAAATGCTGCTACACCTTCTGCAATATCATCGAGATTTTGTAATAGGCTTTTTAGTTCTTTTTCTCGGCCTACTGCTATATATTCAACTCCTACTCTTGGTACTACCCCCGCACCAAGGGAATTGATTAAAGCAGTGGAGATTTTTTTCGAGATTTTGAGCTTTGCCATGTATTACACTTTACTTTATTCTAAACACAGAAGCACACAGTAAAAATGTCCCTAGACCTAGCGAATAGAATTCGCGGCTATACAGACAAAACCCACCTTTACTTTGGAACGCCACGCGAATGTGGGTTTCAAGTTTCTAAGAGTCCGCGCAGGCGGACGAAAGTTTGTGTAGCCGCGATTTATAATCGCCAGGTATATTTGCCAAGGTGAGATACTCGCATAGGTTAAGGTAAATATTCACATTACTAAATCTTACGACGGCAATAATAATTTAATTTGACGAAGCATGTCTAGCCATAAGGTCTTCATACGTTGCAATCACTTTCCTGATATGGGTTATATGCTCAGGGTAAACTTTTGGATTTTCCGAATCTGTATTAATTATTAATTCACCAATAGTATCATTTGCCCGTTCATTTATAGAATCGATTAATAGATTCGGCATAGTGATGTTTGCTTCGGCAATTTTTTTAATAGCACCATTGGGATTATCTTGTTCAACTATAGCTTTTAAAACTTGTAACTCATGTCCTGGGAGATTTTCTAGAAAATTAGTCCATTCTTCGGGTATATTCTCCGATGTCTCAGCATCCGAAGTTTTAATGACGGCTGAAGTTTCAATTATTTCAGAAAAAGGAAACAATTCAATATCATCTTCTGGGGAATTTTCAGTAAAAGGCTCGTAATTAAATGTTTCTACTTGTTGTAGTAATTCCCATACTTGATTTTGCAATGAGTCTCGTTCTTCTTGCAATAACGAAACTTGCCCTTGCAACTGCTGTAATTCTGCTTTTTGTTCTGCTATTTGGGTTTGTGAAGAATTCAGGATAGCTTGGATATTTTCTCTTTCAGTTTTTGTTGCTACAAGCAATTGATTTTTTTGGGTTGTCTCAACTTCTAGCTCTTGAATTGCAATTCGCAATTCATATAGTTTTTCTTCTAATTGGGGTTTGAGTCTGCCTAAAAGAGTTAAATTGCTTTCAACTTCTTGTTTCTGCTGCTGGAGTTCAGAGATTTGACTTTGCAACTGAGTGATTTCAGCACGAGATACATTACAATTAGATTCTAGACGGCGCTTCTCTGCTGTAAGGATAGAAAAAGCATTGTTCAATTCGTTTTGATTTTCCTGCAAGTTATCAATTTCAGTTTGCAGACTATTGATTTCAGTTTCTAGGTGCTTTTTTTGTCCATTAAATGTTCTTAACTCTCGATGTAGACTATCTCTTTGATTACGGCTTTCTGTAACTTGATTTTGCAGATTTTGGGACTCAGCATATAATAAATTATGATGTTCTTCGATTTGATTTATTTCTCTGACAACACGAGCTTTTAATCCCTCCATATCTTTAATTCGCTTGCGGAGAGAACCTAAAACAAACATTTCATAATTTCTGCGTCGCTTATCTACGAATACTGCTGCTGTATAGATAGTTGCAGCAGTGATGACACTGGTGAGAAAGGCTTTATTAAAATCCCAGCTTGGGACAAGGCTAAGTCCAAAACTCACACTAAAGGCAACTATCACTAGTATAAATCGATTGCTGATCGTTACTGATTGCATATTGCTGGTTTTTAGCGTAGTTAAATTATCAGAATAAGTAGTTCTTAAGGTCATTACCCCTCTCATAGTCATTCTTAAATATCTAGTTTGAGTTACTGGTGCATAACCATAACATTGTTCTGTAAATAACTAAGAAGTGCAACGATCAATGAGTTAATTTTAATGCTAGATGTTGGGTGTATTGTTATTTGCATGAAAAAGTGTTAAATCTGCTTTGAGAAAATCAACAAACTGCCGTGCTGTACGTCCAGAACGACCATTATGGCGAGTTGCCCATTGTAATGCTTGAAATTCCAAATCTTCTTGGGTAATATTAATTTCAGCTTGGGCGGCTAGATGTTGTACAATTTTCAAATAAGTTTTTTGATTGGCTGGTTCAAAGGTCAAGGTTAAACCAAAGCGATCACTAAACGAAAGCTTCTCCTGCATCGTATCCCAAGCATGAATTTCTTCGTTATCCTTAGGTGCAGGTCTATCCACAAAAAACTCCCGAATCAGGTGGCGGCGATTGGAAGTAGCGTATACCACTACATTTTGAGGCCGCGCGGTTAAATTACCTTCTAAAACTACCTTGAGAGCTTTAAAAGCATCATCATCTTCTTCAAAGGAAAGGTCATCGACAAAAATAATAAATTTTTGTGACACATCTCGTAAATGTTCCACGATTTTTGGTAGGTCTTTTAAATCAGATTTTGCCACTTCCAACAAGCGGAGGCTGCGATTGCCATATTCATTCAACAAAGATTTCACCAAAGAAGATTTGCCAGAACCCCGACTACCGTAGAGTAATACGTGCAGTGCCATCTCTCCTGATAATAAAAACTCTGTATTTTTGAGCAAAGTATCCCTTTGAGACTCGTAACCGACAAGGGCACTCAGCTTAATTGGATCAGAATACCGAATACCGATAAACTGACCAGCTTGCCAGCGTAAAGCGCGATATTCTGCAAATAAACCAGAGCCACATTGCCGATAATAAGCTGCTAACTCTTCTACAGCATCAGCCCAATTATCTAACTCTTGTAGATATGTAGCGAACTTTGTCTCTACTCCTACCAATTCTTGCTCTTTATACCACACTACCGGTGAAATCGGCGTATGAGCAACGCCTTGTACCCACTCGCTTAAAGAAGCGCTACTACATTCATAGAGACTTTGTAATACTTGTAAATCATGGTGAACTGCTGCTACTAAAGCTGGGGGTAAATCTTCAAATCCTCGCTGTTGGGCCAACCTTGTAAAAGGATTCTCAGAGAAGAGAAGTTGAGTAATTAAATAATCTTCCCAGTTTTGATTTCTAGCAGCCAAAGCGTGGAAGTAACTGCCGTAGGCTTGGAGACAACCCCTCGCATCGGCTTCAGCGTAACGTATAGCTTGCAACAGTTCCAGAAATGCCATCCCCACTTCGCTTTGGAGAACAGACTGGTACAGTAAAAGTGAGGCTGCTTGGCGCTGGAGATATTGAACCTTTGTATATGAGGAAGTACTTGCCATTGGCTTCGCTTGATTATCCATCAATCAATTGTGTGGTATAGCTAAATAGCTATGGTAAATTGTCTGCTGACCCTGGTAGTAAAGTCAAAGTCTATAGATGTTTTAACAATGAATTTAGGTATAGTTGCTGCTTTTGCCTACGGCATTTTAGCGATTGTTGGTGGCATTATTGGCTACATTCAAGCTACAAGTATAGTTTCACTCCTAAGTGGTAGTATTAGTGGTTTATTACTAATAATTGCCGCTTTTTTTCAACTCCAAGGTCATACCTGGGGTTCGATTTTAGCAGTATTAATTACTGCTATTTTAGTAGTGTTTTTTGCATTACGATTGGCAAAAACACGCAAATTCATGCCTGCGGGATTAATGACGATTTTGGGTATGCTGGCATTGGCGGTGATGGTGAATCAAATAGTTGTTCTAAGGTAATATCAAGCGATCTGTACATTAACTAATTATTTGTCCATTCAACAAAATATTGTCAAAATATTATAAATACCTAAAACCCTGACATAGCAAGGATTATGTCAGGGTTTCTCCTATTTAAGACAGTTATACTTATCTAAGTCGATATTAACTAATTAGATGTCAAATACCAGATATTTCACAATTTAATTGTCACTTCCCAAAAACCTGGAAAAATCGTAACTTTTCATAAATTAACAAATTATTTGTCATTTTAATAGTATAATACGACCATGTTTTAATAAAACACTGTATGCAAAGTGCAAAATTTTCTACAACCTCTACGACTTTGGCAAGCTCCGCAGATGTTAATAATGATCTTGCTGAAGCAAACGTTATAGTTTCTAAACTTCAGATGAAACTTTGCTGAAAATGGAGGTGATTCAAAGCCTTTTAGAAAATAGCGATACCTGCGGTGGTAAACTACGCACTACATATACTCAAAAGCTCAAGGAAGCGGCAGAAAAGCTTGGTAAGTCAGTACGTACAGTGCGACGGCTGGTAGATAAATGGGAACAGGAAGGTTTGGCTGGACTGGCGCAAAATCAACGGATGGATAAAGGGAAGCATCGAGTTGATGAAGACTGGCAAGAGTTTGTATTGAAAACTTATAAGGAGGGTAATAAGGGAAGTAAAAGGATGACTCGCCAGCAGGTATTTATTAGAGTGAAGGCGAGAGCAGACGAACTGGGAGTTAAGCATCCTTCCCACATGACGGTTTACCGAATTTTGCAGCCCTTAATAGATAAAATTGAGCAAGCTAAAAGTATTCGCAGTCCGGGTTGGCGTGGTTCGCGCTTATCAGTGAAAACCCGTGATGGAAAAGACTTGCAAATAGAACATAGTAACCAAGTTTGGCAGTGCGACCACACCCTTGTTGATGTTTTATTAGTAGACCAGCATGGCAAAATTCTAAGTCGTCCTTGGTTAACAACGGTTATTGATAGCTATTCGCGCTGCATTATGGGGATTAACTTAGGCTACAATCCACCAAGTTCTCAGATTTTAGCTTTGGCGCTACGTCATGCAATTTTGCCCAAGCAATATGGTTCAGAATATGGACTTCATGAAGAATGGGGTACTTCTGGTTTACCGCAACACTTTTATACAGATGCGGGTATAGATTTTCGTTCCAACCATTTACAGCAAATAGGAGTACAGTTAGGGTTTGTTTGTCATTTGCGCGATCGCCCATCTGAAGGTGGTAGTGTTGAGCGTCCGTTTAAAACTCTAAATACAGAATTATTCTCAACTTTACAAGGATATACAGGTTCAAACGTCCAAGAGCGACCAGGGGAAGCGGAGAAAGAAGCTTGCTTAACGTTGCGGCAGTTAGAGCAAATGTTGGTGCGTTACATCGTTGATAAATACAACCAGCGACTTGATGCTCGAATGGGCGACCAGACAAGATTTCAACGCTGGGAATCTGGTTTAATTGCAGCACCCGATTTACTTTCCGAGAGGGATTTGGATATTTGCTTAATGAAGCAAACACGGCGACAAATTCAACGCGGAGGATATCTGCAATTTGAAAACTTAATGTATCGAGGTGAACTCTTAACGGGTTATGCAGGGGAAAGTGTTGTGTTGCGATATGACCCTAGAGACATCACAACGATTTTGGTTTATTGCATAGAAGGGGATAAAGAGGTATTTATTGCTCGTGCTTATGCTCAAGATTTGGAGGCAGAAGAACTATCTCTAGATGAAGCAAAAGCTAGTAGCCGCAAGGTCAGAGAAGTGGGTAAAGCTGTGAGCAATCGCTCAATTTTGGCTGAAGTTAGGGAACGCGAAACATTCCAAACTCAAAAGAATACCAAAAAAGAGCGTCAGAAAGTAGAACAGGCTGAGGTCAAAAAATCTAAACAACTTATACCTGTTGAGCCAGAGTCATCAGTAGAGGCAGTATCTATTGATAGCGAACCTGAGTCAGAGATGCCGGAAGTGGCAGAAATTCGAGATAGAACACTACGGGTTCTTAAAGGTTGCGGGGTAGAGATGTTGATTATTGATGAAGCTGATCGCTTTAAGCCGAAAACTTTTGCGGAAGTACGTGATATTTTTGACAGGTTGGAAATAGCAGTGATTTTGGTAGGAACTGACCGCTTAGATGCAGTGATTAAGCGGGATGAGCAGGTTTATAACCGTTTTCGGTCTTGTCACCGTTTTGGAAAGATGTCAGGGGAAGATTTTAAGCGAACGGTGGATATTTGGGAGAAACAAATACTGAGATTGCCAGTTGCTTCCAACCTTTCCAGTAAAACGATGTTGAAGACGTTAAGGGAAGCAACTGGAGGTTATATCGGTTTGATGGATATGATTCTCCGAGAGACTGCAATTCGGGCTTTAAAAAAAGGACTGCAAAAAATTGACTTGGAAACTTTGAAGGAAGTAGCTGCTGAGTACAAGTGATGGAAGTGGAAAATATTAAGCCTTGGCTGTTTAGAGTTCAACCATATCAAGGAGAAAGCCTAAGTCATTTTTTGGGACGCTTTCGACAGGCAAATGATTTAACCCCTACTGGGTTAGGTAAGGCAGCAGGACTTGGGGGTGCAATCGCTCGGAAAAGTTTCGGTTTAATCCTCCCCCTTCTCGACAGCAGTTGGAGGCATTAGCTACTGTAGTGGGAGTTGAGGCAGATAGATTAACGCAGATGTTGCCTCCTGCTGAAGTAGGGATGAAGCTTGAGCCAATAAGGTTATGTGCAGCTTGTTATACTGAGTCGCCTTGTCACAAGATTGAGTGGCAGTTGAAGGTAAAGCAGGGGTGCGTAGGCGAAGCCCGTCGCAGACATCGCCACAAGTTAAGCTTGCTTTCAGAATGTCCCAACTGTGGGGCAAGATTTAAGGTTCCAGCACTGTGGGTACATGGTTGGTGTTAAAGGTGTTTTATGACATTTGCTGACATGACAAAGTATCAGAAGTATTATTAAATACTAATATTTTAATTTCTAGAATGTCCTAACTAGAGAGTGATTCTGTCTAACTGCACCACTTCCAGATTAAACATAATTGTAAAAGTCGCAGGCATAAGTCGGCGCAGTGCTTGTGAATGGGCTTCTGCATCGCTTCGACGACGAAAACGAGCAACAATTTGGTGTTGCATACTGGGGAAATGACGGACGATACACCAAGGATGAAGTTTGTCAATGTAGCTCACAAAAACCTCCTGACAATACTTGTGATTTAGCCGATTACTTGAGTGGTTAAAGCTTACTTGCTCACAAAATTTCCTAGACAAAAGCCACTCTACTGTGAGAGTGGCTGGTAAAAAAATGTCAGAATGATATTGAAATTTGTTGACTTTTAATCCCTATTTACTCTAGTTAGTTAAACAAAGCTTGTTTAAAAGTCCTTCAGGAATCTCCTCAAAGCCTTCTAACAGCAAATCCATCAGGGCAAGATGGCGTAAATCGGAAGGCATGGGACAGCGGTAGTTGCGCCCTTTGGAGAACCAGCGCCGGACAGTTGAAAGTGAACGAGAGCAAATCCGGGCTATAGCCTCATGATTAACGTCCCATTTTGTATAAAATTTCTTGGGTGTCATCCCTAGTTGACAATGGCTGTAAAAGTCAATCAGGTTTTGCTCGCGTTCTTGTAGAGGGCGGGGATTAGTCATATAATGGCTCTCCTTCCAGTGGTTCTAAGTCCTCCTCCCAAGCAATATCGGCAGATGTCCAAGCTGCACTGAGGCTGTCTTTGCTTAACGAAATTAGGTAGCACCAACTCCAACAGCAAAGATGGGGAGCAAAGTTGTAATAATTTGCCAATCACTATTCCCCAGTCGGTGTCAGAACTAAGCCAGCGTAATCTATCGCCGTACAAAAAGCGGGGTGTTTTGGCTGTATCAGGAAAATCTTCGGGTAAATCAACAAAAAGTTTCTGGTTAATGAACTCTGGAAATAAATCTTGGTGATTTTTAGCGATCGCACTCGAATAATTAGCTATTAGTTCAGCATTGATGCTCTGGGTTAGTTGATAAATCAACACTGCCGCTAAAGTTTCTTGTTCTTGCTGCTCACCATAATCACTGAGTTTTGCCAATAGTTCAGTTATTCCGAAGTCATCTAAAGCTTGTAGATAACTTCTGTGTTCATTTGTTTTGTAGCAAACAGGCTTTAACATGAGACATCTCCAAAATAGTAATATTCTGTGGTAAAAGAACATCAAATAGCTTTTTT
>NZ_JABXKK010000039.1:0-12839 GCF_017115045.1 Nostoc sp. NMS8
AGAGGCTGTAAATTATATTACCGAAGATGATGCCTTCGGTTGGTTCAACCACTGTGGTCTATTTACCTGAAAATTGCTGTAAGCGCTAATGCCAAGGGTATTCAAGAACTACTCGCGCTCAAGCCGGACATCGCACTGTTAGAGCCAACTGGCAATAATTACAGCAAACTTTGGGGCACTCATTTGGCCCGTGCTGGGGTTGAGGTGCGATTGGTTGGTCACAAAGAACTAAGAAATTATCGAGCAAATCACCTAGCACTCCCAGATAAAGATGATGATGCTGATGCCCTGGCACTCGCTTGTTATTACTTCGATTACCAAAAAGACCCGCGCCGATTTGTCCAAATTCGCGATCACGCCATTGTCAGAATTCGAGAACTAGTTTTACGGCTGGCACATCTCAACCGCGTTCAGTCCCCGATCATGAATCGTGCGCGGCAAGATTTGGCGTGGCAGTTCCCAGAAGTTGCACTAGTAAAGTCCCGGCGGGGTGAATTGGGTGAAGCGCCTTTGCTTTGGGGCTGGCTTGCTGGAATTCGCAAAAGCACGCGCTATGACCGTCTCTACTCCCAAACTGTAGGACTGGGAATCACTGACACTGTTCGAGAACACGCAAAACGGATCTGTGATCTCCAGCGTGAGGAACACGTCATTGAAGCAGAGTTACGAGAACTGCTTGGTGACTCTAGATTTGACCATTACCGCACAGTTTTCAAAATGTTTGGGTTTGGCGATCGCCTCTCGTCGGTGATTATTTCCCAGATTTACCCCATCGAGGGATTCCTGGATGCTTCGGGTAAACCAGAGGTGAGGATACGCCAGGGGCGAAACTCCAAAAAGCCTACTAAACGTCACCTTTCACTGAGAAGATTTCAAAAAGCCCTGGGCGCTGCTCCGTCCCTTGAAGCTTCCGGCGATAGCCGTAAAAGCAAAGTTGTGGGCGGATCAGATTTGTGTCGTAAGTCTTTGTGGCAATGGGTTTTTACGAGGATCGAGCCGAAGCGATCACGCCTCAAAAATGATATTGGTAAAACTTTGGGTGAACAGTTAGATACTGAAAAAGCGGCTGGTCGTCCGGTGAAGCTTGTCAGGAACCGCGTTGCTGCCAAAGGAGCAAGGTTACTGTTTCGGGAATTGGTTAAGGTTTTGACTAATGACTAACACCTATTTAGACAACGAGCGGCTAGCAGGACTAGTTCGCCGCAAACGCGGTACTAGAGGACTGCGCGAAATATCCGCAGAAATTGGCAATATCAGCACAGCCACCCTATCAAGGGTAGAGAATGGGAGTACACCAGACATGGAGACGTTTATAGCTCTCTGCGACTGGCTACAAGTGCCGCCAAGTGATTTATTCGTTACGGATCACCAACCGCCGCAAAGACTAGATATTGAGGAAGAAATCACAATTTTGCTGCTGGGCGACAAACGTCTTGAGTCGGATACAGCTTATGCGCTAGCTCAAATCGTCAAAGCAACCTACCGTTATTTGCTAGAGTGAAGGTGTAATCAATATATCACATCCGTGGCAACTTAAGATACACTTAGTACACCAAAAAGTTCTGCGATGCCTGCGGTGTTCTCGTTGCCCAGACAAATTTGCTCAACTGGTGACAGATACCCGCAGTGGACTGAGTCGATGGCGTGAGAAAGTTGGGCACAGAGAGCGACGCGAACTTCGCGTTGCATAAACTTTATTCTCTAGCTTGATAACTAATAACCTCAAAGAACTTCAAGAGGGATGGAATAAAAAATTATGATTTTAGTTAAAGAGCTAACAGCAGTTAGTACAATTGCAGTTCGAGGATTAGATTTGCAGCTTTTTTGGGAATTAAATCAATTAGTTCCTAATTCATTAGTCAGTATTGCTGACTTAAATATTAAAAAAGGTGAGGGGCTTTTTCCTTACTGCCAACTTCCAGCACGGAATGCTTTGAAAGCAGCATTAACTGCTTACGGGCAATCTTTGACTATTAATAGTGCCTACCGCTCTGTGATTGCCCAAGCAATGCTTTATAGCCAAAAACAGAGGGGATTAATTGATAATCTAGTGGGATATCCGGGAAAATCAGACCACCAAAAGGGTGCATCTTTAGACATAGAAGAATGGGCAGACGTGAAAACTCTGATGACCAGTCATGGATGGAAATGGACTTATGGCAACAAAGATGCAATGCATTTTGATTGCACCTCTAATCAAATCAGGGATATCCGCCCCGATTCCATCAAAGCTTTTCAAAAACTATGGAACAAGACAAATCCAGATAATCAGATTGCTGAAGATGGAGATTTAGGTGAGCAAACTTTAAAGTGTATTTATAATTCTCCTGCTGAGGGATTTCCAAATGTGCAATATCCGAGAATTCTGAAGCTGACAACCCCGTATCAATTTGGCAAAGATGTAGGCCAGGTGCAATTAGCTCTAAGAAAAGCTGGTATTCCATTAGAACAAGCCAATCAGATATTTGACAACGCGACAGAACAAGCTGTAAAAGCTTTTCAACAGTCAAAAGGGTTGTCCCCAGATGGTGTAGTAGGTGAACAAAGTAGAATCCTTTTACAGTTGAGTTAGGGACTTAAAGAAAACGAGATACTAATCACGAACCCTAAATAAATCGAAAAGCCCTACTAAAGCGAATGCTCGACCACGTTGATAGATCAACTACCAAGGCCATAAAGATTTATTTTATGGATTTTCCCTAGTCAAACTGGGGCAATTGTTACCTCCCATTTTAGTTATGTTTCAGAATGCTACCATTCGGTTTGGTAGCATTCTAACTTTTGTCAGATAATCTGATTGCACTCCGCATATTACTTTTATCCGATCGCCTTTCCTCGATAAAGTTAAGTCCGTCATTACGCATAGTTAGATCAGCAATTAACAAATAGGTTGCCAGAGTCAAACAAATATAGTCCCATAGAACTATGTTTCTACCTTGACAAAAAGAAAGTAATTATACTGACTTTAATCTCGCCGATTAATTAGTAAAATATAACACTACATCAAATTCAATATTTGTTCGGCTATGAGTATGATTTCGTTTAGACCAATGATATTGGTTATAGGCATAAGTATTGGTTTACTGCCTCTGTTCTCCAACTGGCGCGTCCAAGCACAAAATCAATCACAAAACATTGAGCTAAAAGTTTATAGTGAAAATGAGCAAAAACAAAGCTGTCCAGACAAAGTGATTGTCACTGAAAAACCCCATCCTTATCAAGAAGGCAGTTTTTCAACAGATGGCTCTGTTAACCTGAGTGCCTATGCCAGTAACATCTCTGTTCAAGCCAGTAATAGCTTTAGCGTTACATGGGTTGGGACACTCAAGCCGAGATATACTAAATGCTTTGCATCTGCTGGAATAACTAAGATTGATGGACAAGATTACTCTGAACACCTTAATTATTTACGGATGCACTTTGTTAAAGGTAAAGTTTACTTCATCTTAGATTTGGCTGGTGGCTCCGATCCGAATAATTATCCTCTAGTCGTGCTAAACAACAGTTTCAAGAATGGCAACCCTGCCTGGACTTGGGGTGGAAGCGACTAAAGGTCATACTGGCACCATCGGAGATGTCTATTAGAAGTATTCCAAGAGCAAAAGCTTGTTGCGCCGTCTGCTGTTGTGGAAGTTCCACCTGATGATGAGCGTGATTCTATTTTTGAGCAGTGGTTTAATCGAGATGAAGTATTTCAAAGTGAGTCGGTGTTAGTTATTAATAATATAGTGTTAACCACGCCAGTCAGTGACACGACACCTATTCATATTCCCCAAACAACCCAGGTGGAAAATCCTCTTGTCCAAGGATGGAAAGGGCTGAAGCTGAAAATGCGGGAAGGAGTCGACAGCGCTGGTCGATTCTACACTCTCGCTAGTCTCTGAGCTTGGCGAAGCTGTTGGTGTTGGTGATGGTGAGCCTTATTGGAATGGGTATTTGGCGCAATGGCAGGTTTGGGTTAACTTTGGGAGCGGGTGTTGGTCTGTGGTATGCGATTGGTTAGTAGTAGTGTAAACTCTAACAAAAGTCGAAATTTATCATCACATTCATCTGCTTTCAGGAGTGGTTAAAATAGCTTTTGGTTGATTAGCATTAAATAGAGAAACAGACAATAAAATAATCGGTTTGTTTGTTTGGTTTTCTGCATAATGAAGCATTCCGGCAGATTCAACTAAAAAATCTCCCACTGTAAGCTGTATAGTTTTCCCTTTTTTAATATCAATTCTGTACCGTTAGCTTTCTTTACTTTAGCTTCTCTTTCCACAACAGTATAAGTTAAAGTTCCCACCTCTACTCGTTCAATCTGCATCCCCGCATGAGTATGAGTAGGGAGTTTGGTTCTTGGTGCGATGGTATAGCGTACAAGCTCAAGAATCTACTTTTGATCTTTAGTCGGATAACCACTCGCTGAAACTTCACGGGTAACAGATTTAGTATAAGCATTGTGTGAAGAGGTTTCTTCACTGTTAACAACTACATTGCCAAAAGCTAGCATAGCTAAGGGGAGAATTAAAGACAGTTTTCTCATCTTAAAAGTTTTTTGTTTAGACTAGTTCAATAAATATTACATCTAGGGCGACTGTATCATATCAGTAAGAATATTTCATTCTCAATAGAATCTACATTTTTATCATTACTTATTGCGAAAATATTAAGCGCTCATTTTGAGTCTTGGAAAGTAAATCAAACAGTAAATGCTGATTTTTTGTTCGATTTTCAACTTTGGTTGTCATCTTGAGTAATATCGTTCGATTGAACATCTATTCCAGTTTCAACTCCGACTGATATCAGCTTTTCTGACGGCGTAAACTCATCAATCAGCGTAATTATCACTGCTGCCGCAGGCACTGCAAGCAGCACACCAATAAATCCAAATAGCTTACCCATTACCAAAAATGTTACAATCACCATCACTGGATGAATATTAACTTGCTGACCCATCACCAAAGGCTGAACAACATGGGCATCTATTTGATTCATTACAAAGAAAAGTATCAACACAAATACTAGTTTTAGCGGTGAAATACTCAATGCTACTAATGCTGGTAAAAAAGCACCAATGACGGAACCAAAGTAAGGAATTATTTCAAATAAACCTGCAATAATCCCAAATGGTAGGGCTGACGGAATCCCCAAAATCAAAAGTCCAAACGTTGCTCCAGCACCCAGAAATATCATCGCTATTCCTGTCCCAAAAATCCAGCCTCGCAATCTTGTCTCGCAAGCCTTAAGGATTCTTTTAAACCGATGGTGATGTCGCCTTGGCACTAATCTTAAAATCCCTTTCACTAAGGAATTAGGATCGTAAGCCATGTAAAGCGCTAAAATTAACGTTGCTACCAACTCTACGGTTAAACTCAAAGCTTCACCTAAGAAAACTGGTACTCCCCCTAGTAACTGGTCAGTTAAATTCCGTAATTGTATTAGTGCTTGGGAAATGTCAGGAATAAAAGTGAATTTCTGACGCAGTTGTTCAACATCCCCTGTCAATCTATTGAGATAAGTTGGTAATGTTTTGATTAATTTTTGAGATTCAAATGTCACACTAGGTAGGACTACAGTAGCTAATACCACAATAAATCCGACGATTAATCCAATTAGTAGCAAAACAGCAATATCCTGTGATTTGACTAACTTTTGCAAAAACCTTAATAGAGTTCGCAAAATTAAAGCAATCAATGCTGCAACAACTAAAAGTTCTAATACTGGTAAAAGTTGATATAAAATGTATAGTACTGCTGCTACTATTACTGCCAATGGCGCACCACGAGTTAACTGCGACCATCCATTGTCTGTATCTTTGGGATTCGCCATTACTATCAGTTATTTTTCTGTTTGAATTTTACAATTTTAGTGCCTGGGATGGCGCAGAATTTTTATTTTTAAGAGTAGCTGTAAGCCTGATTAACACAAGTCTGGTTTTTCTCTCTTGTTTGCGCCCATATAGTCAAGTCAATTTTAATTTGTTCAGATATTTCACTTCCTAGCTAAAATTTTATTCTATTTACCATCACAGAGGTCTAGAAATTTAAATTATCTTTCTTGAAAAATAAGCTTAACATTTTGTGCATCTGCATAAAATTATCCTGTTTTCTTGAGTTGAGCTATTTCAAATAGTGTCGCAGCCATGACCACAGTTGATTTTTGAACTTAACAGGCTCTGGTGATGGTGAATAACTTGATGGTTTTGTTTGAGCAATATTATTCATTGAAAGTACACAAATAGTTAGTTCACCATCTGTATAATATCGGTCACCTCCTCCGTTACGACCAACCCATGTGGCCCCTATACCTGTGACTTGATATAATTGAGCAATCTGGTGTGTCTTTTCAATACTTTTAATTACGTTATCTCTTTCTTCATCAATGTCTGCATCAATATGGTGAGTAATCTGTCCTGTGCGGTGGCTAAGTTCCACGCTTTGGTCAAATGTTGCTGAACCTAACCATAAGGGTCTACTATCAGCATTCAGGTTGTTTGATTGCCACAAGCGAACGTGATGTCTAGTTTTGGCATTGTTTCCTATAGGTAGTTCAAAAGCTAAATCCTGTTTGCGTCCCCACAGATATAAATTACTTACAGGTGCAGTTGGGTAAGAATCTTTGAGGAGAACACTTTTAGCAATTCCAACACTTGAGCGTAAGGTGATCGGGTCTGCCGGATGCCAGCCTGCTGCTAGTAGCGCCTGCACCACTTATACTGTTGTACCGACAAATCCAATATTCAAAGGATCTCCAGAGATCCCTTCTGCCGTTTGCGTCGTTTTTGGAGAATGTTCCAGCTTGGGGTTATGTTCGTAGTGACGCCACAGTGCTGGTAAAACGACATAACTCACCAGTCCATATAAGCCGAGTAAACCAACTGACATTCCAAAAATATACCAAAACCAATGTCGATGTTTTGGGCGTTGATCACTATTTGAGTTAGAGGCTTGTTGCATTTGAATCCGGCGACCTAGCTATATTGACTTTTTTTAATTAATCATCTCTAGCTAATGGGTTGTACCACTGATCCCTTGGCAAGAGCAGTTGATCTGATTCAGGTGGGCCCCATGTATTTGGCTCATACTCATAAATGGGTGTGACGTTATCGAGAATTGGCTGGACAATCCGCCATTCCTCTTCTACGGTATCTTCTCGTACAAACAAGGTGGGATCGCCCCGCATGGCATCACCCAATAGACGTTC
This sequence comes from Nostoc sp. NMS8, assembly GCF_017115045.1. Lineage (GTDB taxonomy): Bacteria > Cyanobacteriota > Cyanobacteriia > Cyanobacteriales > Nostocaceae > Nostoc. The sequence continues at coordinate 7,189 of NZ_JABXKK010000039.1, forward strand.
ATAGGGTTCCATCTCGTCGCCACCTCCGTAAAAGGATAGGAGTTCAACCGTAGAGCCGATCATATCTTCTCCAGGGATTTTAGTGTGAGCGCCCAATCCCACAATTACCTCTGGATCTAGTAAAAAACGAACATAATTACTGTTTTCTTGTCTTCCCTCCTGGAACACATCTAAAGGCGGACACTTGAGCTTGACCATCACCTCAGTAGTTTTGACAGGTAATTTCTTCCCAGCCCGGATGTAGATGGGAACTCCTGACCACCGCCACGTATTAATAAATAACCGCACGGCAACAAAAGTTTCTACTTGGGAGTCAGGAGAAACACCTTCTTCGTTACGGTAATTACAAAATTGACCGCGAATAATGTCATCGGGTTGCACTTCCCCTATAGCTTTGAGAATACGCTCTTTTTCATCCCGGATGGAATCGCCAGCCGTACTGGCGGGAGCGTCCATACACACTGAAGCCAATATTTGCAGCATGTGGTTTTCCACCACATCCCGAATTGCGCCAGTTTCCTCATAGAAGCGCCCCCTTCCTTGAATGCCAAAGTCCTCTGCCATCACAATCTGAATGCTTTCAACATAGTTGCGATTCCAGATGGGTTCGAGAAAAGAGTTGGCAAACCGAAAATAGAGTAAATTCAGCAGTGGTTCTTTGCCCAGGTAATGGTCGATGCGATAGATGGATGATTCGGAAAAAACTGACGCCAGAATTCGATTTAACTCGCGTGCTGATTTCAAATCCCGTCCAAATGGTTTTTCAATTACCACCCGCGCATTTTTAGCACAGCCTGATTCGCCCAATCCTGACACTACTTGTGCAAACAAGCTCGGTGGAATTGCCAAATAGTAGAGGGGATGAGTGGCATCACCAAGAGCTTGACGTAATTTTTCGTAAGTTTCTGGTTTGTTGTAGTCACCAGCGACGTACTGGAGTAGTCCAGAAAGTTTCTCAAATGCGTCTTGATCTATACCACCATTATGTTCTAAGCTATCACGTGCCCTTTCCCTAAGTTGATCCGTCGTCCAAGATCGTCCGGCAACCCCAATCACTGGGACATTGAGATTGCCCCGTCGTACCATTGCCTGAAGGCTGGGAAAGATTTTCTTGTAGGCTAAGTCACCTGTTGCCCCAAAAAATACCAGTGCGTCTGAATCAGGAGTTCCCATGACTAACCTCTTTAAGAATTAGCTTTTTCATCATACCCGCCAAACTGATAGCGTATAGCTGACAAAAGTTTGTCGGCAAAGTCTGCTTCCCTACGCGAGCTAAAACGAGCAAAGAGCGTTGCACTTTTCACCAGAGTCGGTTACAGATTCGTCAATTGCTGCGATCGCACTCCAGCACCCTTTGCCAGAATTTGATACACGACCACCAAACTCTTCTAAAAAGCTCAAGCACAAGATTTAAACCCAAATTACTTTGTGGCAGAGTTCGTTAAAAGCAGACTATTAGCGTCCCGAAGAATAATAGCTCCAATTCTGCGGTTCAAGCCAACTTTGGTGAGCGATTTTTCTCATGTGACTTTATAGGCGGAAGTATTGAGTTTTAAGAGCATGTCGATTACCGTTCTTGTTCAGTCGGACGGATTAAGATTTCGTTGACGTTAACGTGTGGAGGCTGTGTGACGGCATAAACGATCGCATTGGCAATATCTTCACTCTCCAGATTTTTGACCGAACCGTAGAAGTTTTTCGCCTGCTCTAGTGCAATGGAATTCGTAATGTGCTGCGGTAATTCTGTTGCTACTAACCCTGGTTCAATAATCGTGACGCGGATGTTATTTTGATAGACCTCTTTGCGAAGTGCTTCACTAAATGCGCCAACTGCCCATTTGCTAGCGTTGTAAACACCGCTTCCAGCATTAGCAACTCTACCTGCAACTGATGAAATGTTCACGATATGCCCAACGCCTTGTGCCTTCATCAACGGTAAAACTTTGTGAGTAGCATACATCAATCCCAATACATTGAGATTGATCATGCGTCGCCAGTCTTCTGTATCTGCACCGTCAATCAGACCTAACAGCATCACCCCTGCATTATTGATGAGAATATCAACTCTGCCAAATTTTGCATGAGTTTGATTCACCAATGCTTCTACCTGCGCCTCATCTGAAACATCAGCAGTAATGGATAAGACTTTCCCACCAGTGTCAGTAATACGGGCTTCTAGGGCTTGCAAGCGATCGCTCCGACGGGCAGCAATTACTACCGTAGCGCCAACTGATGCCAGTGCTATTGCTGTAGCCTCACCAATACCAGACGATGCCCCTGTTACAATTGCCACTTTATCAATCAACTTACCAGCCATCGTTAGTTTCTCCGTTGTTGTTTTTTCGTTTTTTATCTAAAAGTCAATTGACGGTTTGAGGGCTTTAGGCGCTCCGACGTATACTAAACAGCCGAACACCTCTAAGCATTGAATTGCTTGCTCCTGGCTATTACAACTCAAAAAAAATTTTGGACACTTGCCCCTCTTCCCTTGAGTGAAGCGTCATCGCCTTGTCTGAAAGGGAGTTATTACACTGTCCTGTTTTGTTTGACGGTAGCATGAGAAAAGGTTAAACGATATGAATCAGAAGATGGATTTGCAAGTCCCTGCCCTAAATCTCGAAATAAATCCTCGCTTTGGTAGCCAAGCATCTCAACGTTGAGCCAAGGGAGCTTGTGCTGATCGCTACAGACAAACATAATTCTTCATTCTGGTTAGTTGCACCTTACAAGCATTTTGTATTGCAGTTAGCTCCAAGAGATTCAATAGGGTTGCTGTTCTACGAACGCCGATACCGCTAGCAAACAATTGCCTATGACAGGTGGCTACACTATCGTACTAGCTCAAATTTTGCTATTAATAGTGGCAGGATACTTAAGTATTTACAACCGTGGGAAAAATCCGATTCAAGTCTAAGAAGACATCTTCAAATCCAGGAATCGCTACTGACTGATGTGGTAAAGATATCTGCTTGCTGAGATAATTGAATTCACCTTGAGCATTTTGATAGGGTTGGCTGTAACGCTCAAGTTGGCGAAGATTTAAGTTGACAATCCAATAATCAGAAATTGCGGCTTCTGCGTAGATTTTTAACTTTGTTGTTTGGTCGTAATCTAGGGTTGAGTCCGAAATCTCAATCACTAAAAAAATATCTTCGGGATAGGGATGATGGGCGAGATAATCTTCATCTTTGCCACCTGCGATCGCCACATCTGGTTCAGGTTCACTTTGATTTGGCAAAGTAATCGGATCTTGTCCGCGAATCACGGCGCGTAGACGCGAAGCGGCTTGTCGCCAGACATCGCCCAACAATCGATCCAATTGGCGGCATAAGATAGAACCGCAGACTGTATGAGGCGTGTCCTTGGCTACCATCTGAATTAGTTCTCCGCCAATCAACTCGATGCGATCGCTCTCCTTTAGAAATTCCAGTTCAATCAGCCGATGATATTCGTCAATAGTAAATCGTTTTGGTCTGACAACGTTCGTGGGACATCATCGATTTAACTGTTATGTACTTTCCAGCTTACCATCTGTATCCATTCGCTGTTGTCCATCTTGTGCCCACTAATTTTTCTTGTAAAACGGGTGAGATGCCTTATCTCTATTGACAAGTGCAATCGCTAGAAAGAATCACGTTGTGACAGATTTTCTAAAAAAACGTAATTGCCCACCTTCTCACCCACTCTTGCGATTTCTACTGAGACTACTAATAGCACCCTAGAAAAATTACTGAGATCGAGATGAGCAAGTTCAGTAAAAACGTAGAGCTACAGATGACACCCTTCTTTGAGGTCATTGATTGCTAAAAGGATTACTGAATTCAGGATGAGTGAGTTCATTAAACGGGTAGAGCTACGAATTACAAACTTACTTGGGGTGATTAAATTAGAGAAACGAGCGTGATTGAAAAGTAGAAAGATTGAGAGTACCGCACTCAATTAATCTCATACATCAGCCATAAAGACGGTTAATATAGTTGCAAAATATATAGAAATCTCTAAACATATTACCTAGAAATACATAAGACCTTATCTCAAATTTAAATAAATTCATGGCTAAACTAGGGACATTTTTTAATATCCGACGCAGAGTATCAGTTCTTGCTTGCGCTATTGCTACTGTAGTGCTTGGTGTAGAATTCAGCCTAACTAAGAGCTTGTCACAAAACAACCTTCCTTCTTTTTAGTTAGAAATACTTTCTCAATAACCTTTTTAGGTCACAAATTGTAAAAGTTGTTTCTTGACAGACTCTAAGCAATCTTTTGACGCTGAAATACTTTCCCCCTCACCAGTTATTGTTCTCTCGTGTCCAGTAGGAGAGCAGACAGCTACCTTAATTCTGAAATTTCACACTCAGTTACTCAGAAAAACTACTTTATGGCTCACAACTCTAAAACCTCTCAAATAGAAGCAGCGTTGTTACTCGCTCCTTTCATCGAAGATTGTCGAGTACTGTTGAGAGAAACAGAAACTAACAGCCAACAACTAGTAGCTTACATAGTTTCAAAAGAAGGCTTTTTTCCACAACAGTTGCAATCTCATTTACAAGTATTTTTACCTGCCGAGCTGTTACCATCAGCCTATGTATCGTTGTCTAGCTTACCAGTTTTGGCTACAGGAGAGGTGGATGAACAAGCTCTGACGCTGCTGAAGATAATTGACTTTGATGTAGTGCAGAAATGGGAAGCACAATTGCAAGCACTGCCCGAAATTGACCAAGTGGCGGTAGTAGTTCAACAGCAGGCTCAAACTTTACCGCCCTTACATCTGACGGATTTGCTTCCTGATTGGAAAGCCGCCGTTATAAGTAGTGACCTAACAAATAAAACAAAAGCCCATTCGAGAGAGATAAGCAAAGACAAGTTGCAGTCAAACAGGCCAGCCATTAGTCAGGGTGAAGCGTTACATCTAGATGAAGATGCGCCAAAAAATTTAGCACAACTATTATACAGAGCAGCCAAAGATAGCCCAAGCAAAAAAATCGTAATCATCAACTCAAATAGTAGCCAACGTACTCAAACATATAAAGAATTACTCAATGAGGCACAGCGAATCAAAGCAGGATTGAGCAAGCAGGGATTAAAGCCTCAAGATAAAGTAATTTTCCAACTACAGGAAAATCATGATTTTATCGCCGCATTTTGGGGTTGCGTACTGGGGGGATTTGTGCCAGTACCAATCGCTGTTGCACCCAGCTATGAACTCAGCAACGCTACCACCAGTAAACTAGAAAATGCCTGGCAGATGCTAGGGCAACCAACAATACTAACCACAGCAAAACTAGCACAAGCAATTAATTGTTGGTCACAAGCATTAAACCTAGACAACTTGCAAATTCAATTAATAGATGACTTGCGTCGGTGTGAACCAGACGAGAATTTGCATGTTAGTCAGCTAGAGGATTTAGCAATCTTGCTACTGACTTCCGGCAGTACAGGCATACCCAAAGCAGTGATGCAGACTCATCAGGCTTTATTAAGCCATTCGGCTGCTACGGCAATTATGAATAACTTTACCAGCAATGATATCTCGTTGAATTGGTTGCCACTAGACCATGTAGGAAGTTTGGTGATGCTCCATATTCGGGATGTCTATCTTGGTTGCCAACAGATTCATGCACCGACTGAACTATTTTTGCAGAATCCTCTTT
>NZ_JABXKK010000039.1:12939-67305 GCF_017115045.1 Nostoc sp. NMS8
CTTGGTTGCCAACAGATTCATGCACCGACTGAACTATTTTTGCAGAATCCTCTTTTATGGTTGGATTGGATAGAGCAGTATCAAGCCACGAATACTTGGGCACCTAACTTTGCTTATGGGCTAATTAACGACCGGGCGCAAGAAATAAGCAAGCGCAGTTGGGATCTCTCTTCCATGCGATTTATTGTCAATGGTGGCGAGGCAATTGTAGCCAAACACGCCCGTAAGTTTTTGCAGTTGCTTGCCCCTCATCGGTTGTCTGCAACTACCATGCATCCAGCTTGGGGTATGTCTGAAACCAGTTCCGGCGTGATTTTTTCTCATAACTTTTCTTTAGACTCAACCACAGATGATGATTCATTTGTGGAAATAGGAGCGCCGATTCCTGGGTTTGAGGTGCGGATTGTAGATACACACCAACAACTTGAAAAAGAGCAAAGAATTGGAAGCGTACAGGTTAAAGGAACTTGCCTTACCTGTGGTTACTATCAAAACCCAAAAGCTAATCAAGAAACTTTCACCGACGACGGTTGGTTTAATACGGGAGACTTGGGATTTTTAGACCAAGGGCGTTTGTCGATTACTGGTCGTCAGAAAGATGTAATTATCATAAATGGTATTAACTACTACAGCCATGAAATCGAAGCAATAGTTGAAGAGCTATCTGGTGTAGAAGTTTCATATACTGCTGCCGTTGCAGTGCGTGGTGCTTTTGATAACACTGATAAATTAGCAATCTTTTTCAGTTCAGTTATTGCTGATCGAGCAAACCTTGTTAAACTCACTGGGGAAATTCGTAGCCAGGTTGTAGAAAAGATTGGCATCAATCCTGATTATCTGATTCCTGTTGAAAAAGAACAAATACCTAAAACTTCTATTGGCAAAATCCAGCGATCGCAACTGAAAAATTCCTTTGAAGCTGGTGAATTCCATCATATCCTGAAACAACTTGATATTTTACTCGCTAATGCCAACACCATTCCTGACTGGTTCTACCAAAAAGTTTGGCGCTGTAAAAAAGCTACGATATTGAATCCTAACCCTTGGACAAACCTGACTCTAGTATTTCTCGATGAATTAGGATTAGGGATTTTCTTATGCCAGCAACTAAAACAACAAAATCTGCCTTATGTGTGTGTTTCCTTGGGTTCAGATTTTGCTCAAGTCAGCGCCAACCATTATACTTTAGCTCCCGAAAATCCAGATCATTATCAGCGTTTGCTCTCGACCTTAAAAGCAGATAATCTAGCGATCGGACAGATTATTCACTTGTGGAATTATCAGGAATATAGTGGTGAAATCAACAGTTTAGAAGCGCTTGAGGTGATACAAGACTTAGGAATTTATAGCTTGTTGTTCCTCGTTCAAGCCTTAGCAAAAATTCAGGGTTCTGAACATACAGTTAAATTGTTGTTTGTTTCCAGCTACACCCAGTCCACACAGCCAACAGACAAAGTAGCTTATGAAAAATCGCCAGTTTTAGGTGTCGTTAAAACCATTCCCCAAGAAATATCTTGGTTGAACTGTCGTCATCTCGATTTACAGCCAAACCAGGTAGAAGAAAATGGCAATTTTATCCTGCAAGAACTCCAGATTGTATCAAAAGAACAAGAAATTGCTTACCGTGATGGAAAGCGTTTAATTGCAGGTTTGGAAAAAGTAGATTTCCAAAAGCACTCAAAGCAAGAACTTGTCTTCAAACAAGGAGGAATGTATTTAATCACTGGCGGACTTGGAGGCGTTGGCGTTGAAATTGCTAAATATTTGATTAAGTCTTTTAACGCCAAATTGCTTTTAGTCGGTCGGACTCCTCTACCTGAGCAAAACCTTGTATCCAACATCTCTACAGCCATATCGGCAAAAATTCAGGCTTATCAAGAATTAAAACAGCTTGGGGACGCAGTGATTTATGAAGCAGTGGATATCTGCGATCTCAGCAAATTACAACAAGTGGTAGAACAGACCAAGTTACGGTGGGGATGCAAGTTGGATGGGGTAATCCATTTAGCAGGAGTTTATCACGAGCATTTACTCTTAGATGAAACGCGGCAGAGTTTAACCGCTATGCTTCGTCCCAAAGTATTCGGTACTTGGGTACTACATCAGATGTTGGTTAACCAAAAACAAGGAGTTTTCATTAGCTTTTCATCTTTGATGAGTTTCTTTGGTGGAGCTACTATTGGCGGTTACACTGCTGCTAATACTTTTCTAGAAAGCTTGAACCAATACCAGCGCAGTGTTGGTTTATTGCAGAGTTATTGCTTCGCTTGGACAATTTGGCGAGAAATAGGGATTAACAAAGGTTATCAAAGGCAAGACCTAACCCGCGCTCAAGGTTACTATGACATGAAACCTCAGCAAGGAGTGTATTCTTTAATAGCTGGTTTATGCCATGACCAAACACCGCTGTTTGTCGGTTTAGACGGCAGCAATCGCAAAATTCGCCGCTTTTCTGCGGAGTTTAGTGAGTTAGAGAAATTAACTGCCTATTACACTAGCAGCAACGATTTAGAAGTTCTGCGTATATCAGATGTGATGGTGCAAGATCGCTTCCAAGCAACCGTCGAATGTGACTTTGTGCGAATCCCAGAAATGCCACTGACTGCAAGCGGGGAAATCGATCGCAACTTACTGACTAAAGGCATAACTCACACAGGTGACGGTTTAGGCACAAAAGAATTTGTCGCTCCTATAAACGAGATGGAACGACAGATTGCTCAAAGCTGGCAAGAAGTTTTAGGAATTGAGCAAATCAGCATTCACGACAACTTCTTTGAACTGGGGGGAAATTCATTGCTTGCCTTCCAAGTTATTGCTCGTTTGCGCGAGTCTTTCTCTATAGAGGTGTCCGTAAATCGTTTTTTTGCATCTCCTACTGTATTTGATTTGCAACAGAGCATTGAAGCGTTGCGAATTGCAGCTCAAGAGTGGAATGTATCTATTGACTACGCAGAAGAAAACATAGAAGAAGGAGTCCTATAAATGACAACTCTAGAATTTGTTTCTTACTTGAATAGTTTAGGCATCAAACTTTCCCTTGAAGGAAATCAGCTAAGTTATCGCGCTCCCAAGGGAGTGATGAACCAAGACCTGAAAAAAGAACTGTTGGGGCGCAAAACAGAAATTATTGCCTTTCTCGAAGAAGCGAAGAATGCAATACCCTGCAATGTTGAGCCGATAGTGCGTGTGGAGCGATCGCGCGGTTTACCTTTATCCTTTGCCCAAGAAAGAATGTGGTTTGTCTCTCAAGCAGAGAACAAGACATCATATTATAACACTAATTTCGGGTTAAATTTTCAAGGTGCGTTGAATATTCCAGCTTTAGAGTGGAGTCTCAACGAAATTATTCGCCGTCACGAAAGTTTGCGGACTACATATCCTGCAAAAGATGGTAAACCTGTGCAAGTGATTGCCGAAGACTTCAAAATTACCTTGCCAGTGATGGATATGCAAGGTTTACCAGCAGCAAAGCTGCAAGAAATCATTGACGAAGAAGTTAATCAGGTTTTTGACTTAAGTAACGGCCCTTTGTTGAGAGCTAAATTGCTGCGCTTAGGATCGCAATCTCATACGCTGATTTTGACTATGCACCACATCATTATAGATGGCTGGTCAATGTCGATATTCTTTAAGGAACTGTCTACCTTTTATCGCAGCTTCATAGAAGGAAATCCTGTATCCCTGCCTGAATTATCCATCCAATACGCTGATTTTGCAGTTTGGCAGCGACAGTGGTTGACTGGGGAAGTATTAGAAAAACAACTAAACTACTGGAAACAACAGTTAGCTGGTGCTACACCCTCCATAGAAATACTCCCAGACAAACCACGCCCTTCAGTCAAGACTTACCAAGGTGATAGCAAGCAATTTGAAATTGATCGCAATTTGACCGAGCAACTCAATAGCTTAAGCCAAAAACTAGGAGTATCTTTATATCAGATATTACTTAGTGCTTACGTAATATTACTTTATCGTTATAGCGGACAAGAAGATATATCTGTTGGCTGTGCGATCGCTAACCGCAATCATCGGGTTTTTGAACCAATTGTCGGCTTTTTTGCCAACACTTTGGTACTACGTAACCAGATTCAAGGAAACCCTACTTATTCTCAGTTCCTCACTCAGCTACGGCAAGTTGCAATGTCTGCTTATGCTCACCAGGATGTTTCGTTTCAACAAGTAGTAACAGCCTTGCAACCAAAACGTTCTCTAAGCTACGATCCTCTCTTCCAAACCATGTTTGTCTTAGAGAATTTCTCACTAGATGCATTGGAGTTAGCTGATGTCACTTTGACTCCGCAAATGCTAGATTCTGCAACATCTGGCAGCGATTTGGGCTTGTTAATTTGGGAAACAAAAAACGGACTGCTGGGTTTGTGGCAATATAGCAGCGGTTTGTTTGAGGCAGATACCATTGCCAGGATGGTAAATAATTACCAGACTTTACTTGCAGCTATTGTTGCTAATCCCGACCAACCTATTGGTGAATTACCTTTGCTAACAGAGAAAGAACAGCATCAACTGTTAGTAAAATGGAATCTTCAACTAAATGAATTTACGGCAAATCAATGTATCCATGAGTTATTTGAAAAGCAAGCACAACTCCAACCCAATGCAGTAGCAGTAGTTTGGCAAGACCAGCAATTTACCTACCAAGAGTTAAACGCCAAGGCAAATCAACTCGCGCACTATTTGCGAAAACTAGGGGTTGGCCCAGAAGCTTTAGTTGGCATTTGTGTAGAGCGATCGCTTTTAACGATCATCGGGTTGTTGGGTATTCTCAAGGCAGGAGGTGCATACGTGCCTTTAGACCCATCTGAGCCAAACGAGCGATCGCGATTGATTTTAGGAGAAACTCAGTTATCAGTGTTGTTGACTCAAGAGCATCTAGTACAACATCTTCCAGAACATCAGGCGCAGGTAATTTGCTTAGACTCACACTGGGAGGTGATTGCACAACAAAGCGAGGAAAACGTGCCTCATCAAACAACACCCGCAAACCTTGCCTATGTCATATACTCGTCAAAGCGAGGGATTTTAGTAGAACATGGCGCAGTTAGTCAACGTCTGAATTGGCTGCAAAAAACCTTTGCTTTGTCACAGTCTGATGTAGTGCTGCACAAAGCTCCTTTAACTCAGGATACCGCCGTTAGGGAAATCTTTTGGCCTTTGGTTGTGGGAGGACGTTTGCTCATTGCTGCCAACAATCAAGACAATCCAACAGACTTACAGCATTTGATTGTTAGTCAACAAGTGAGTGTAATTAATTTTGTTCCCGCTGCGCTATCAGCTTTGATTACCTACTTGAGTAAAGAGAAAGTAGAATTGCGATCGCTACGTTTAGTGTTGTGCAGTGGCGAACCCTTGCAACAATCGGTAGTTGAAGCGTTCAGAGGGCATTTCACAGCTGAGTTACACAATCTTTATAGCTTACCTGAAACTGCGGGAGAATTGACAAGCTTAAAAGTTCAATCCCTCGGCACACAACCAACTCTGCCCATTGGTCATCCCACTTACAGGTCTGTTTACATTTTGGATCGGTACTTGCAACCAGTACCAATCGGGGTGAAAGGGGAAATTTATGTCGGCGGCACAAATTTAGCTAGAGGTTATCTCAACGCTGATGAAGAAATAGGGCAACGCTTGATCAAAAATCCCTTGGAACAAACCTCTGAGCAGTGGTTGTTCAAAACAGGTGAATTGGCACGCCGTCTTAACGATGGAACCTTAGAACTACTAGGGAGCATAGAGAGGCAGACTTGGATTAAAGGTTATCGGGTAGAACTTTCAGAAGTAGAAACAGCCTTATTAGCGTCTCCTGCCGTAGATGATGCTTGGGTGCTGGTGCAGGAAACAGAAACAGCAGGGCCACAACTAATAGCCTACGTAGTTTTGTCAGGAGCTTTCTTTCCAGAGCAACTACAATCCCACTTGCAAACTATTTTACCGACTCACTTACTCCCCTCTGCCTATGTACCGATATCTGCTCTACCCCTCACACAAACTGGACAAGTAGATGAACAAGCTTTATCCCGTCTAGAAGTTATTGACTTTGATTTGGTGCAAAGATGGGAAGAAAAACTGCAAGCATTGCCGGAAATAGATAAAGTAGCAGTGGTGGTTCAACAGCAGGTTCCTTCCCTCCTACCGCTCCATTTGTCTGATTTGCTTCTTGATAATCAAGTTACCACCCGCGAAAAAAGCGATCGGCAAGTCCTCACGTCAGCGTATCTAAAGGAGGTGAGCAACAATAAATCAGGGTCAAACAGACTAGCTATTAGTCATGGTGAACCACTACATCTAGATGAAAATGTCCCAACTTTACTACAAGCCCTACACCGAGCAGCTAAAGATAACCCAACCAAAGGAATTGTTTACATCCAATCAGATGGCAACCAACGCAGTCAATCATATGGGGATTTGCTCTTGGAGGCGCAGCGAATTCTCGCAGGTTTGAGAAAGCTGGGTTTAAAGCCTCAAGACAAAGTAATTTTCCAGTTAGAGGAAAATCAAGATTTCATCTCAGCGTTCTGGGCTTGCGTGTTGGGGGGCTTTGTGCCAGTACCGATCGCGATCGCTCCAACTTATGAGCGAGGTAGCACCAACATTAGTAAGCTGGAAAATGCTTGGCAGATGCTAGGACGACCAACGGTGCTGACTACAGCAAAGCTAGCTTCAGCAATTCGTTCTTGGTCAAAGGTATTAAACTTAGAAAACTTTCAAATTGAAGCTATCGATGAATTACGCCGTTATCAACCCGACCAGAATTGGCATGTTAGCCAGCCAGAAGATTTAGCAATCTTGCTGTTGACTTCTGGCAGTACGGGCATTCCCAAAGCAGTCATGCAGAGCCATCATGCTTTGTTAAGCCGTTCAGCTGCTACCGCGATCATGAATAATTTTAGTGGTAATGATGTCTCCTTGAATTGGTTAGCACTAGACCATGTAGGAGGTTTGGTGATGTTCCATATTCGGGATGTCTACCTTGGTTGCCAACAGATTCATGCACCGACTGAACTATTTTTGCAGAATCCTCTTTTATGGTTGGATTGGATAAAGCAGTATCGAGCCACGATTACTTGGGCACCTAACTTTGCTTATGGGCTAATTAACGATCGCGCACAAGAAATAAGCAAGCGTAGTTGGGATCTCTCTTCCATGCGATTTATTCTCAATGGCGGCGAGGCAATTGTAGCCAAACACGCCAGAAAGTTTTTGGACTTGCTTGCCCCTCATAAGCTCTGTGCAACTGCTATGCATCCATCATGGGGTATGTCTGAAACCAGTTCCGGCGTGGTTTTCTCTCACAACTTTTCCCTGTCCTCAACCACAGATGATGATTCGTTTGTGGAAGTGGGAGCGCCTATTCCTAGTTTTCAGGTGCGGATTGTAGATGCACAGGAGCAGGTTGTGGAAGAGGAAACAATTGGACGTGTGCAGGTCAAAGGAGCTTCAGTGACTTGTGGTTATTATCAAAACCCGGAAGCTAACCAAGAAGCTTTCACTGAGGATGGTTGGTTTAATACGGGAGACTTAGGATTTTTACACCAAGGGCGTTTGTCCATTACTGGTCGCCAGAAGGATGTAATTATCATTAATGGTATTAACTACTACAGTCATGAAATCGAATCAACAGTTGAAGAGCTTTCTGGCATTGAAGTTTCATATACTGCTGCCGTTGCTGTCCGTAGTGCCTTTGACAACACTGATAAATTAGCAATCTTTTTCAGTCCAGTTATTGCTAATGAAGCAAATGTTGTCAAGTTGACTCAGGAAATGCGTAGCCAGGTTATTGAAAATATTGGCGTTAATCCAGATTATCTGATTCCCGTTGAAAAACAGATTATTCCTAAGACTACCATTGGCAAGATTCAACGTTCCCAACTCAAAGAGCGTTTTCAAGTCGGTGAATTCAAAGACATTCTCAAACGGCTTGACATCCTCAAAGGCAACGCCAACACACTTCCAGACTGGTTTTACCGCAAGATTTGGCAATCCAAGCAAGTAGTAAAGAATAGCGATCGCCTTCAGTCAGGTTCTTACCTAGTTTTCCTCGATCGCTTGGGATTAGGGCAATTGATTTGTAGAGAACTGAATCAACCTTGTGTTTGTGTGGAAGCTGGTTCAAAATTTGCCAAACTGAATAGTGAGGTGGGAGGCGATCGCATCCTTCACTATTGCATTAATCCTGATGAACCCGATGACTATCGCCTTTTACTAGAATCTTTAGCAGCCGATAACTTCCACATCGCCCAAATTCTGCACCTATGGACTTATGACGAGTATGCCGGAGAAGTTTCTACCTTAGAATCCCTGGAACAAGCCCAAAAGCAGGGAATCTACAGTTTGCTATTTTTGGTGCAAGCTCTAGCTAAAATTCAAGGTTCTGAACATTCGGTTAAGTTGCAAGTTATTTCCAGCCATGCACAGTTTACCTCAGGTGCCGATAAAATTGCTTATGAAAAATCTACTCTCATTGGATTTTTGAAGACAATTCCTCTGGAGTTGTCTTGGTTGCAATGTCGCCACATCGACTTAGAAGTTGAATCTGTGGAAGTGAATGCACAGCATATTCTGCGAGAACTTCACGTTTCTAGCAGTGATACAGAAATTGCCTATCGTCACAATCGGCGTTTGGTATCATCTCTTGCCAAAGTAGATATGTGTCAGCAACCAACTCAGGAGATTCCCCTGAAGCAGGGCGGAACTTATTTGGTAACAGGGGGATTGGGTGGAATAGGTACATATCTGTGCCAATTTTTAATCAAGGAGTACTCTGCAAAACTGATTATTGTAGGTAGAACAGAGTTACCAAATCGAAGTGAATGGTCGAAGTATATTGGCCAACAAACACATATTGGGAAGCGGATTAAAAATTATCAAGCAATTGAAGAGTCTGGTGGTGAATTTATTTACCAAGCTATCGATATATGTGATTTGGATGGGTTACAAAAAGCTGTTGCCCAAGCTGAGACAAAGTGGAATCAACCGCTCTCAGGGATTATCCATTTAGCAGGTGAAGGTAATTTAGAATACCACTGGAAAGTCATTGATAACCACTACATCACAGTGGAAACTTTGCAGACCTTTGATTCTATGTTGCGACCCAAAGTTCATGGTACTTGGACACTCTATCAACTAATTAAGAATCACCCTCAAACGGTTTTTATTTCTTTCTCTTCAATAAATAGTGTATTTGGAGGGGCTAGTTTTAGTGCATATTCTGCTGCCAATAGCTTTTTAGATAGTTGTTCTTTGTATCAGCGCTCTCATTTTCATCCTCAGACCTACTGTTTAAACTGGACAATGTGGGATGAGGTCGGTATGAGTCAGGGAAATCCAGTATATGCAAGAGATGCTGCTCGTAGTATGGGGTATCATATCATCTCCAAAGAGCAGGCATTAACTTCCTTAATCGCTGCTTTATATCGTAATCAGACACAGTTGATTGTCGGTTTAGATAGCAGCAATCGCAACATTCGACGCTACACGCACAACGAATTTTATAGCATTCAGAAATTAGCTGCTTACTTTACCAGCGATCGCAATGATTCCTCTATTGATAGCTTCTCAGAAATTGTAGTGCGCGATCGCTTTGGCACTAAAAGCATCTGCGATTTTGTAGAGCTTGAAGAAATGCCATTAACCGAAACAGGAACAATTGACCGAGAGCAACTGCTGACTTTAAGCACTCAGGCTAGTCAACAACCTAGTAAATGGGTAGCACCCCGGACAGAAATTGAACGTCAGCTTGCTAGTATCTGGCAACAAATTCTTAGTGTCCCACTCATCAGCATTCACGATAATTTCTTTGAATTGGGGGGACACTCCTTACTGGCGACTCAGCTAATCTCTCGCGTGCAAGATGTCTTCCAGTTGCAGTTACCACTAGGCAGCTTATTTGAGAATCCAACAGTGGCACAACTGTCTAGTGTCATAGTACAAAAACTAGCTGAACAAACAGATGATGATATCTGGGCACAGTTAGAACAACTTAATGAAGAGCAAGTAAAAGTAATGCTTACAGCCGTAAATACTTGAGCCTTCCTTCAAACAAATAAGACTTACACACATTCTACAATTCTTCTCCTTTGGAAACGCTAGCGCGAACGAGACGCTGCGTGTTGGTGTTCCCTGCGTCTTCTTTGCGAGAGGAAAGTGTTGGCAGAAGCTTCTCGTAGAGAATGCGTAAGTCCTGACAATAATCCAACAGACAACAATACTTTAGTATTTTGACTTTTTCGCCAATCTTTGAATTCACAGAGGATACTCACTTGACCAATATCTCTAAAAAAATTGCAGAGTTATCTCCAGAGAAATTAGAACTTCTCTTAAAACTACGTGACAAAAAACAAGAAAACTCACAAAAAAAAGGAATAACCCCTCAAAGCAGAGAAACCGGCTTATTTCCTCTATCCTTTGCTCAACAACGCTTGTGGTTCATAGACCAGTTGATACCGGTTAACCCGTTCTACAACATACCTTTTGCATTTCGTCTTGTTGGGAGCTTAGATATCTTAGCTCTCAAGCGCAGCTTTAATGAAATCATTCGTCGTCACGAAACCTTGCGTACCTGCTTTCAGACAATTGAAGCAAAGCCGAGGCAGCTAATAGCCTCCACCTTGGAGTTAACACTTGCCACTATCGACCTGCAAGATTTACCTCAAGGAAAACGCGAGGATGAAGTCCGCAAACTGGCAACCATTGAAGCCTCCCAACCGTTTGATTTAACTCAGCTACCCTTGCTGCGTGTGAAGTTGTTGCGCCTAGCACCCACTGAGCATGTGTTGCTGTTGGTCATGCACCATATCATATCAGACGGCTGGTCAATAGGAGTGTTCAGTCACGAACTCGCTGTACTCTACGAAGCCTTTGTAACTGGCAAGCCTTCACCCTTACCAGAACTTCCCATCCAGTATGCTGATTTTAGCGTGTGGCAGCAGCAGGGTTTACAACAACAAGTACAAACTGAACAACTGCAATACTGGCGCAAACAGTTAGCAGATATTACTGTACTACAGTTGCCCACCGACTACCCGCGATCGCCTGTACAGTCTTTTGCTGGTGGCATAAAAATTCTGGAACTCCCCCAAAATCTGAAACAGGCGCTAGTGCAACTCAGCCAGCAACATGATGTGACTCTTTTCATGACCTTGCTTGCTGCTTTCAAAGTCTTATTGCATCGCTACACGGGTCAAACAGATATTGTAGTGGGTTCGCCAATTGCCAACCGTAATCATAGTCAAATAGAAGGGCTAATTGGTTTTTTTGTCAATTCTCTAGTGATGCGAACCGACCTTGACGGCAACCCTAGCTTCAGCGATTTGCTTACCAGAGTGCGGAAAATAGCTTTAGATGCCTATGCTCATCAGGATTTACCATTTGAAAAACTGGTGGAGGAACTGCAACCTGAGCGCCATCTGAGTCAAAATCCATTGTTTCAGGTGACATTTGCAGTACAGAATGTACCAGCCCAAGAGTTACAACTAAAAGGGTTGCAATTAAGTCGGGTAGAGTTCGAGTACAACATGACGCGTTTAGACCTAGAATGGCACATTTTAGAGCATTCTCAAGGGCTTCAGATCATGGTAGCTTACTCAACAGATTTGTTTGCTCCAGAAACTATTGATCGCATGACGGGGCATTTTCAGACATTACTTGAAGGAATTGTTGCCAACACACAGCAGCAAATTTCGCAATTGCTCCTGTTAACCACAGTTGAGCAACGACAGTTACTTGTCAATTGGAATGATACTCAGGTGGACTTTCCTCAGGATAAGTGTATTCATCAGTTGTTTGAGGAGCAGGTTCAACGCACCCCGGATGCGGTGGCAGTGGTGTATGAGAATCAACAACTCACCTACTATCAGTTGAATTGCCGCGCTAATCAATTGGCGCACTACCTGAAATCTGTGGGTGTGAAAGCCGATGTGCTGGTAGGTATTTGCGTCGAGCGTTCTTTAGAAATGGTTGTAGGACTAATTGGCATTCTCAAGACTGGTGGTGCTTATGTGCCAGTTGATCCCGATTATCCTCAAGACCGCTTGAGCTTCATCCTAGAAGACACTCAAGTTTCAGTGCTGTTGACCCAACAGCGACTCGTTGAGAGGCTACCAGAGTCTGGAGTGCAGCTTGTCTGTTTGGATACTGATTGGCAAATCATTTCCCAGTCGAGTCAGGACAATCCAATCACTGCTGTGCAAGCTAGTAACTTGGCTTACGTGATTTATACTTCCGGTTCTACAGGTCAGCCGAAAGGAGTGATGCTCTCTCACCACAGCCTTTGCAACCATATGTTCTGGATGCAAGCAACATTCCCCCTGACTCAAACAGATAAAGTGCTACAGAAAACTCCCTTTAGCTTTGATGCGTCAGTTTGGGAATTCTATGCCCCCTTGTTGGTGGGTGGACAGTTGCTAGTGGCTAAACCAGGAGGTCATCAAGATACTACTTACCTGTTAAAGCTAATTTCTGAAGAGAAAGTCACCACTGTTCAATTTGTCCCATCCTTGCTGCAAATGCTTTTAGAACAGGGAGGAATCGAAACTTGCCACTTTCTCAAACAAGTCTTCTGCGGAGGTGAAGCCTTACCTGTTGCTCTGCAAGAGGGCTTGTTCAGCAAACTAAATGTGAATTTGCACAATCTCTACGGGCCGACGGAAGCTTGTATTGATGTAACCTTCTGGACTTGCAAACAGGGGATTAATCGACAACTTGTCCCCATTGGGCGGGCGATCGCTAACACGCAGATCTACATCCTAGACCAATACCTGCAACCAGTGCCGATTGGTGTACCAGGAGAGTTACACATCGGTGGTGCTGGGTTAGCACGAGGCTACCTCAACCGCCCAGAATTAACACAAGAGAAATTCATCCCCAACCCCTTCAGCACTGACCCGGATTCCCGGCTTTACAAAACTGGGGATTTAGCACGCTACTTAAGTGACGGCAATATCGAATACCTAGGACGTATCGACCATCAAGTTAAGGTGCGGGGCTTCCGCATCGAATTAGGTGAAATAGAAGCACTACTGAATCAAAATGGCGATGTGCAGGCATCTTGTGTTATTGCTCGTGAAGATACCCCAGGAGAGAAGCGCTTAGTTGCCTACGTGGTGCCGCATCAGCACTGTACACCCCCAATCAGCGAACTACGTCACTCCCTAAAGGAAAAACTCCCAGAGTACATGGTGCCAAATGCTTTTGTCATGTTGGAGTCCCTGCCATTAACTCCCAATGGGAAAGTAGACCGCCGTGCATTAAGACCACCAGATATAGACAGCGAACTCAAAAACAAATATATAGCCCCGCGCACCCCCTTTGAAGAAATACTGGTACAAATTTGGGGACAAGTTCTAAAAGTAGAGCAAGTGGGAATTCATGATAACTTCTTTGAACTTGGGGGACACTCACTACTAGCAACGCAATTGGTTTCACGCATTGGCAACATTTTCAAAGTAGAACTACCGTTGCGTGAGTTGTTTGCCACAGCGACAGTTGCCGAATTGGCGCGATCGATTCAGCAGTTGCAGCAACAAAACTTAGAACTGACATCCGTGCCCATTTTACCAAGGGCAAGGGATGCAGAATTACCACTGTCATTTGCCCAAAATAGGCTGTGGTTTTTAGATCAGTTCGAGTCGAACAGTGCCTTATACAACATACCTTTAGCTTTCTGTCTAGTAGGAACTCTTAATGTTGCAGCCTTAGAACAAAGCTTACAAGAAATTATTCATCGCCACGAAGCGTTACGCACCAATTTAATTACAGTTGATGGAAAACCTTCTCAAATCATTCAAACACAAACGAATTGGACACTATCAATTGTTGACTTGAAGCATTTATCTACAACTGAACAAGAAATTGCTTCTAAGCTTTTAGCGCAACAACAAGCTATTCAACCTTTTGGTCTGGCAACGGAAGCATTAGTTAGAGCGACATTAGTTGTGCTTAATAACACAGAACACGTGTTGTTAGTTTCTATGCATCATGTTGTCTCTGATGGTTGGTCAATGAGTGTGTTTGTGCAAGAATTATCAGCCCTGTATAATGCTTATTCTCAAGGTCAGCCCTCTCCGTTAGCGCCACTGCCAATTCAGTATGCAGATTTCGCCATTTGGCAGCGACACTGGTTACAAGGAGATGTACTGCAAAGCCAACTGAGTTACTGGCAACAACAACTGGCAGATGCACCAGCTTTATTGTCGCTCCCCACAGACCGGCCCAGACCATCTGTGCAGACTTTCACCGGGGCATATCAAGAGTTTGCACTCTCTGTTGAGCTAACTAATGGATTAACACAACTTAGTCAGCAGCAAGGAGCCACTTTGTTCATGACACTGTTGGCAGCGTTTGATACATTACTTTACCGCTACACAGGACAATCAGACATTCTGGTTGGATCTCCCATTGCTAACCGCAATCGTAGTGAAATTGAAGGGTTAATTGGCTTTTTTGTCAACACCTTAGTTCTGCGTACAGACTTATCAGGCAATCCTAGCTTTAGCGAATTACTCACTCGTATTCGAGAAATGGCAATGGATGCATACTCTCATCAAGACTTACCATTTGAAATGTTGGTGGAAACATTACAACCACAACGATACCTCAGCCATACACCACTGTTTCAGGTAATGTTTGTCCTCCAGAATGCTCCCATATCGACCATAGAGTTAACTGGGTTAACTGTCAGTTTATTGCCAACAGAAAGCGCAACTGCAAAGTTTGATCTTAGCTTGGCAATGCAGAACACTGCTACCGGACTAGTGGGAGTGTGGGAGTATAATACTGATTTGTTTGATGCAGGCACTATTGAGCGAATGACAGGTCATTTTGTGACACTGCTTGAGGGAATTGTGGCCAATCCACAGCAGCCCATTTCCCAATTGCCCCTACTGACAGAATTTGAGCAACAGCAGTTATTAGTTGAGTGGAATGATACTCAGGTAGATTATCCTCAAGATCAGTGTATCCATCAGTTGTTTGAAAAGCAGGTTGAGCGTACCCCTGATGCAGTGGCAGTCGTATTTGAAAATCAACAACTGACTTACTATGAATTGAACTGTCGCGCTAACCAGTTGGCGCACTACCTGAAGTCTTTAGGTGTGAAAGCCGATGTGCTGGTAGGTATTTGCGTCGAGCGTTCTTTAGAAATGGTTGTGGGACTGTTGGGCATTCTCAAGGCTGATGGTGCTTATGTGCCACTTGACCCAGAGTATCCAAGTGAACGTTTGCGCTTTATGCTTGAAGACGCTCAAGTTCAAGTACTGCTGACTCAACAGCGACTCCTTGATAAACTACCTGAGCTTCAAGCAAACTTTGTCTGTTTGGATACTGATGCTCAAGTGATTTCTCAGTCAAGCCAAGAGAATCTAATCACTGCGACGAAAGCTAGTAACTTAGCTTATGTCATTTATACCTCTGGTTCTACAGGTCAGCCAAAGGGAGTATTAGTTGCCCATCATGGACTGCTAAATCTAGTGTTCTGGCATCAACGTGCTTTTGAAATCACTTCATTAGACAAAGCCACTCAGTTAGCCGGAACAGCATTTGATGCTGCTGTATGGGAATTGTGGCCTTACCTAACCGCAGGAGCAAGTATTTATTTAGTCAAACCTGAAATCCTTGTGTCTCCAGTGGATTTGCAAGATTGGTTGAAATCGAAAAAGGTCACTATCAGTTTTCTGCCAACACCGGTGGCAGAGCAATTATTGTCTCTGGAATGGACAGAAACTACAGCGTTGCGAACTATACTAACTGGGGGAGATAAGCTTCATCGATATCCGTCAAGGTTAGTCCCTTTCCAGATAGTGAATAATTATGGCCCAACTGAAAATACTGTTGTCACAACTTCAGGGATAGTAGTTTCTTATGGACAGGATAATAATATCTCGCCACCTATCGGTCGTCCCATAGCCAACACACAAATCTACATTCTAGATAAGTATTTACGACCAGTTCCCATTGGTGTACCAGGAGAGTTACACATCGGTGGTGCTGGGTTAGCACGAGGCTACCTCAACCGCCCAGAATTAACACAAGAGAAATTTATCCCCAACCCCTTCAGCACTGACCCGGATTCCCGGCTTTACAAAACCGGGGACTTAGCACGCTACTTAAGTGATGGTAGTATCGAGTACCTAGTACGTATAGACCATCAAGTTAAGGTGCGGGGCTTCCGCATCGAATTGGGTGAAATAGAAGCACTACTGAGTCAACACCCTCAAATCCACTCAGCTGTCGTCACAGCCAGAGTAGATACTGTCGGAGATCAACGCTTAGTCGCCTACATTGTGCCACAACACCAAGCAACACCCACAACTAGCGAATTGCGGCACTTTCTCAAGCAGAAGTTGCCAGAATATATGCTGCCAAACGCTTTTGTTATCCTGGACTCTCTACCCCTGACACCCAACGGCAAAGTAGACCGCCGCGCCTTACCAGCACCAGATTTGGAAGTCAATCGCTTGGTCAGCTTTGTCCCACCTCGTGACACAACAGAACTGCAACTAACACAAATCTGGTCAGAGGTTCTAGAAGTTGACTGCATGGGATTACAGGACAACTTTTTTGAGGTTGGTGGTCATTCCCTTTTGGCCGTTCGCTTGATGGCTAAGATTCAGCAGCAGTTTGGGAAAAATCTCCCTTTAGCAACTTTGTTCCAAGCCCCGACGATTGAGCAGTTAGCAGCTATTCTTCGACAGGATTTAGATTTCTCTGATTCCTCTGTCTCGTCATCTTTGGTAGCGATTCAACCAGGCGGTTCAAAGCAGCCTTTCTTCTGCGTACCTGGAGCCAATGGAAATGTCATTTATTTATATGATTTGGCACGTTATCTTGGCCCAGACCAACCATTTTACGGTTTACAAGCACCAGGCCTTGATGACGGAAAGTTCTACACCAGAATTGAGGACATAGCACTGCATTACATTGAAGAAATACAGGCTGTTCAACCCCAAGGCCCCTATTTGTTAGGAGGTCATTCATTTGGGGGTAAGGTAGCCTTTGAGATGGCAATTCAGTTGCAAAAGCAAGGACATGAGGTGGGTCTACTTGCCATTTTCGACACCAAAGCACCGATTGTTGGCTCCAGTAAACTAGTAACCGATGATTGGGATGATGCTCAATGGTTGACTCAGTTTTCAAAAGCGGCAGAACTTCTATTCAAAAAGAACCTGAAAGTGTCTTACGCTGATCTCCAGCCCCTTGATTTAGATGAGCAATTCAAGTATCTCCTAGAACAGTTTGAAATGGCTAAGGCTTTACCACTAGGAACGGACATCAGGCAATTTCGCAATTGGGTACAAGTTTTCAAAGCTAATTGTCAAATTGATTATGTTTCAGAAGAAGTCTATCCAAACCGAATTACTCTCTTTCGCGCCAGCGAGATGATTACTGACGAGACTACTAGTGAGATGACTTTCGATATTGTAGAAGATTTAGCGTGGGGTTGGGACAAACTTTCTGCCCAACCTGTGGATATTCATTTCGTTCCAGGTAATCATATTACGATGGTGGATAAGCCTCATGTCCAAGTCCTAGCTGAACTATTGACAAAGACCGCAACGGTTAACGGATGGCTAAGTAGTGGGACTTAGACAAAAAACACTCGAAAAATAGCCTCAAATTGCCAATACTTTAGCTGTATCTGGCAATACATTGACCATCTCATCAAACGTATGTTTTTGCACTCCAACCAAAGGTTTGAACTGCCGATTTGATAACTTTTTTGTGAGTTCGTATCGCATAATTAGATCGATTCAACGGACAAAACCCCCAAACATAACACAAAATAATTTTGCAAGAGATCTATTGGATATTTTTTCAGTCCCTAAGTGGAGTGAGTGGCGTTGGTTAGGCGGATTTATTAACAAGTGCCTAAAATCACAGCCAACCACTTTTTAAACAATCTTTGAAAGCGGATGCAGTATTGTTAAATGAAAACTATGCCTGGTTTCAGTTTTCAGATACCGTTCTTGCAAAGGTTGCCATTGTTGCCACGACTGGTAACGATTTTCAGTTAACAAAGTAGCAAGGGTGGGCAACTGAGTCTGAATTTCTGACTTGAAAACATCTGTAAGCCAGTCAGTTAAAACCGCACTATCTTGCATCGTACCCAAAATTTCTTGGATACTTTTTACTTCTTCAATATAAGCTGCGTAAGACTCACCATATAATTCACTAAATAGCTCCATTTGGTAGCGTACACGTTTAGCTTCTTTTCGCAAACTATGAAGAATTTCGCCTTCTGTCATCAATTGTTGTTCTATTTTTTCTGGTTCCCAACTTTTCTGGATTTTAACTTCGGAGTTGACAAATTGGGTGCCAACTAGCCAACCCGGATGCAATAATAAGTTACTCACTTCTGGTAAAAGTAAGTCTGGTAGTACTTGCTGAATCGTGACAGATCCCAAAGTTTGATAAGTGGGTTTCTCTAACCATTTATCTAAGGCATCTTTTAGAGATTTGTAAGATTCATCTTTTAACGTTTTCTGTACACTCGATAGTACATCTTCACGTTGTTTAGCTAAAGCTGTGAAAGCTGTTTGCAAAGATTCTTGCTCTTTGCGGGGCAACTTTGGTTTGTAATTGTTTTCCAAACTTTCTTTGAGTACATCTAAATCTCGCAGATTACCAAGACGACGCGCTATTTTACCAATATTTTTATCGCTGATTGGTTTGGATACATCCACCGCGAGTTCAAAGCGAGTTACGGCTGTCCGTAAGCGGCGCATTCCCACTCGCATTTGATGCAGCGCTTCTGGATCTTCATCTTTCTTCACTGATTTTTCCCACTTAAAGGTTTTCTTAAAGTGTTTTTGAATCGCTTGGTAGGCGTAGTCTCCTAGAGTTTTTACTGTGGGTTGTGTGGCTAATTTCATAATTTATCTGAATGACTACCTCATGAGGTTATTGCATAATAACATTAGTTAAAAATTAGCATCTGTTTTTGATATCTTTTTATGCAATTAGAATTTCTAAGTAATATTTATGACTATTAATAATTGTATAGTCTTTGATAAAGAAGCATTATCTATCAAAGGCCATAAGATCAGAGTTTACCTTGCCTCAACTATTGAGCATCTATTTAGTACAGCATGGCGTAAAGAAACATATCATTTCAAATGGCGCAAGAGCTTGGAATACAATTCTTTTGACTTTTGACTTCCGCCTTGCGGTACTAGCTTTAGTTGATACTGATGAATTTACAGAGCATGAATAATTTCGAGTAGCAGAATTGATCAATTTTGGATTGGTAATAAATTAGGACGGGTTATCATTCCTGGTGTATATGGTAATCTCAAATGTTAGTAGAAATTGCTTGTACGGGACAGCTAGGAATACACTGTTCGCAGACGATGCAGCGCGATCGCGTGAATGTCAATTTGTACGTCTCTGGGTGGAGGGTGAGGGCTTCGGTAGGACAAACCCCAGTACACAAGCCACAGTGGACACATACATCTGGGTCGATCGCAATTTCGCCTAGTGTAGAAGATACGTTAACATGGCGCGATCGCATCCACTCAATAGCCGCATCTAATTGATCGATATCTCCCGATAGCTCTACTACTAGTTTACCAATTTGATTTGGAGCAACTTGGGCGCGGATAATATTGGCAGCGACGTTGAACTCTTTAGCCAGCACATAAGTGACTGGCATTTGCACAGCGCGTTTCGGGAAGGTAAGCGTGACTCGTTTTTTCACAGGTTTAGCAGAAGGTTTTTTCTGTTGAAGCGTATTGAAAGTTTTATGATTAATTTAATTGATGTTGCAATTTAAGCTTATCGTAAATTAAAGGGTTTAAGAACCTGCAATCTACATGTAGTACCCATTTAATTCGGGGTTTAAATCCCCGTAGAATTAGCTGCTGAAGTCGCCGTAGCCCTGGGCTGGCGTCTGGAAAAGTAAGCTAAACAGCCCTTTTATTATCTATTTGAATCACAATTATTTGTAGGGGTGCATAGCTAGCTGGTAATAGTTTTGATCTTAGTAACAGCAAGCTGAATTTAACTATATCCATAAACAATTGTATTATTTTCGGATTTATGTTACGGCGGTTTCCAGGTGCATGAATTAGATATCAAAACCTCAACCACAACCTCTCTGTTTACTAAAAAAAGAGGAGATAAAGCACAGTTTTATCAGGATGAGGTTAAGCTGTACCTCGCTAGATTAGGAAACGCTATATCAACTTTAAAATATTGTTTTCTAGATGAAAAAATATATTAAGTGTATATCTAAAGAAGTAAATTATTAAAAATATATTATTAAAAAAATAGCGTCTAGAATATCACAATTTAATTTAACATCAGACTAGACTTTAGGGAGAAGGACTAGGAAACTAATTCAGTTAAATTGTTAATTAAATAACAACGTTCCTCTCAATACTTTTGATTTAGATCATTAGTCTTAGTTGAAAAATAGAAAAAACTTTTTCTAGATTTCAGCAACTTGCTTAGTGGGATAAGAAGCATTTAACTTTCAACTCAAACTCAGGAGATACCAATGAACGTAAACCACAGTAAAAATTTGCTCAAAATGCTTGCTAGCCTTGTGGGAGTTGCTAGTACTGGTGCTTTAATAAGTCTTCCGGTATATGCTGCTATACCTCAATCCAACGCTCGAAATTTGGAAACTAGTCAAGCCCCGATAGGTAATAGATTGTACTCTCAAGCAGGACAATCTATAGGTGATTCGACCAACGGAACGGAGCAGTCCCCAAATAATGCCAATAATGATTCTACTGGAACGCAGCAGAATCTAAATAACGGCACTAATGGAACAAGTAATGGTACTACTGGAACACAGCAGAATCTAAATAACGGTACTAGTGGAACAAGTAATGGTACTACTGGAACGCAGCAGTATCCAATTAACGGCACTAATGGAACAAGTAATGGTACTACTGGAACACAGCAGTATCCAATTAACGGCACTACCGGAACGCAGGACACTACAGGTGGTAGCAACACTACCGGAACGCAGGACACTACAGGTGGTAGCAACACTACAGGTGGTAGCAGCACTACAGGTGGTGGCAACACTGGTGGAGGTGTCAGAGCGCTATGGTAATTTACTAGCCCTACACAGACTAGCGAGTTTCTTAAGCTTGCTACCTCTAGTTAATAGCGGTTCCCGCTTGAGTGAGGTACAAGAACCCTACCCCCAATTCCCTAAGAGCAAGCGACGAGGCGACTACGATCTACCTTGTATGATGTGATTAGGAAACGCTGTATCAATATTAAATGCAGTAGAAAAGATGAGATGCGCTGTCAATTGATTCGATTTCTACTGCAACTTATTTTAAGAATTTTATTTTACCTTCCTCACCAAATCACTCTTGATATAGTGCTTAAAATCTTCTAGACATTAAGAATAATTACTAAAATAGCTACACTAAAGTAGAAACTCAAAAAACAAATAATTGATGATTAATTGGATATTTAAGTATTGATGGCAAGAATTCTAAAATTTAAAATGTTCAAGCAATTAGATAAGTTAGTTATTTTTATTTTTGCATCTGGATTAAATTTTAATCCGGTTATGTCGTTAGCTTCTGAGCTAAAAGTGACTCCTCATACTCCAACCAATAATTTAGTCTCTCAAGCGACTAATATTAATAATTTAATTATTCAACCTCTTCACCTAGAAATAAGTCTTCGCAACCGTCGAGTTACCCTGTATCGAGGAAAAACCCGCATTAAAAGTTATCCCATAGCAGTAGGTCGTCAAGGCTGGGACAGTCCAGTTGGTAATTTTCGAGTTCGTACAATGTTGGAAAACCCTACTTGGATAAATCCTTTTACAAATAAGGCTATCCCCGGAGGAGACCCGGAAAACCCACTTGGCAAATACTGGATTGGATTTTGGACTAACGGTAAAAATTGGGTTGGCTTACACGGTACGCCTAATCCTGATTCAGTTGGTAAGGCTGCGTCACACGGTTGTATTCGGATGTACAACAACGATGTGAAAGAATTATTCGATCAGGTCAGTCTGGGAACACCAATTATTGTAGTGCGATAGCTAATACCCCTTACTCGTTTTTCCATTGCTCACGAGGTGGTAAGGCATCATGGTTAGATTGAAATGCGCCCGCAGGAGCATAAATATCACTACTCAAAGTCTCTCCCGTCTCAGCGTCGATAATCGTTGTAATGGTAGCGCGATCAAAGTGACCGACGCGGGGAATTGTAAAATCTGTTAATTCTGTAATCAATTCGTACACTAATCGATTGCTGGATATCTCTGGATTTTCTGACTCTACACCAACCACTTTTTTACGGGTGGCTAGATGTTCACCAAAATGCACAAGTTTGATAGATTTGATGACAGCTTTTTTGTTGACCCTGGCAATAATTTTAGCTTGGGGAATCAATTTGTCAGCAGTCAAGGTACTGTTGTCTCTCAGCCTAATAGTAGTTGCTTTAGGAGTAGTTACAGGTTTAACTGGTTGTCTGGATGGTACGGGTTGAGCTAGTGTGTATCCCACAGGAATCAAAAGTGTTAACAAACTGCTAATTACAAATTTATTCATGAAACCACCTTGTAATCAATAAACTGCAATTTGGGTAAAGCTAGCACTGTTGTTGTCTGGCTGAATACAAGTCAATTGCATTCCAAACTTTTCCTTGTTCTGCACATTTTGATACGTTTTATATTTTATGGAATTACTAATGACTAATTAGCGGAATCCAAAGAGATAGCTAAGAGATTTAATGACGCTTAAATAAAAATTACCTTCTCTTTCGCGGAATAGTTCAAAGATAGAACCAGGTGTGCCAAAAAACGGTCTGAGAGTCCATCCTAACTGACTGCCTACGAAAGCATAAAGAAATAGCCAAAATTGTAAAATCTTCTGGCGGGTTTTACTACCTTCATCATCTTGTTCTAAAACTAAACTTGTGGCTTGATATAAAGACGAAATACCAATAAATCCAGTGATTGCAAAGATAAAGACATTTAACAAAATCAAAAATTGGTAATTGTTGGTGGTGATTAAGAAAAATAGTGTGATTGGTGCAAAGCTAAATAAAAGTACGCTTGTGACTGAAACCGCAGTTAAGACTAATGCTAAATGCTGTCCAAAAGTCCGTTTGGAACCAAAAATAATGTTAGCAAAATATAACGTCGGGATACAAATCAACAGTGTGATTAAATAGAGGGCTGGGAGTTTAATTGCAGAAGATATAGCCTGCATCCAGCTATGGTATGCACCAATGATTCCGCCATAAGCAGCGATAAATAAAGAACTGCAAACTAATAGTGAAATGATTTTATTTGGTAATCTTATCCCTTGACGAACTTCCTCTAGAAATCCTTGACGATCGCGCAGGAATCCAATCAGCACTGCAAAGTATTTGATTCCTGAAGATTTCCGTTCCATCATGTTATCCTCACACAGGTAAAATTCTAAGTTTCATCTTCCTTGATCACCGCCAGAACCATACTTCCAAGCATCAATCAAACGATGCCAATAATATTGTTGTTCTTTTGGTTGATTCTTAATCCATGTTTCTAGCATTGGACTTAACCAAAACAAGGCAGTGTACACACCTAAATTACTGTAATGTAACATCCAATCTAACAAACTTGTCAAACCTACTTGTGGAATTATCTTGGCAACTATTCCAGGATGATATAAACCTGTTTTTAACAGTGTTTGCGTTAGTGCCGAAAACTGCACTATATCTTGTAAAAATGGTTTTAGCACTGGTGTACCCAACTGTTGCATTTCCTGAAATACTGCTGAGAGTAGTTGGTTAATTTGATCTGGAGCAATTTTCTGATTTACACCAACACTCATCGCCTTTTGAAACAACCAGGTGACAGTCAAACTTGGCTGATAGGGTTGTAGCTGTACTAAGGCTTGTGCAGATAATTGTTCTGTTTCCAGCGCTTCGGAAATGCCATAAGTTAAACGCTTCAGGTGACGCACCATTGCCCCAAAACCACCAAAACTCAAGGGAGATTGATTACCACTGCTATCTCCGGCTGGTAGAATGCGATTCCAAGGAGTTTTTAAGGGACTTTGGCGATAGGTGGGAAAGAAACCAAATAGCGCCCGTTGAAATTTCAGTTTGCTCAACTCCACTCCCTGATATTCTGGTAAAAAACGCAGATATTCCTCAAATAGAGCTTCTAAACTCAAACGTTGAGGTTCTGCATCCATATAGGTAAAGAGGTAAGTGGTTCTGCCATCCCTAGCTGGAAAGGCTTCCCAGAAGTACTGACATTGATTTTGCAAAGATGTGAATGATAATAACAAATCGCCTGAGTTATTTTCTGGAAAACCTTGAGCGCAACTTCCCACAACCAAGCACAGCGCATCTGGTTTTTTGCCTTGGCGTGCTTGTTGAGTGATGGGTGAAAAATGTCCCATCGCGTCGATTAATAACCGAGTTTTGAATTGGTTATTTACCATCACCCCATCTGGATGAACCACGGCTTCGGTAAAAGGTGTGTTTTCTAACAACTTTCCACCGACGGCGAGAAATCGAGTTTTCAAGGTAGCGAGTAGATAAACTGGATCTACGCCGATATTTAAGACATCCTCTACCCAAACTTCTGTACCGCCAGCAAAACTAACTCGCGCTGGGTTATATTGAGTGGCGATCGCACTCTCTAATTCTTCCTCAGTCAGCAAGTTCAATTCCACAAATACATCTAATTCTTTGCGAGAAATATTCCACTCTTGTTCCCTCCCCCGCAAAATTCCCCGTTCCAGCAATGCTACCTGCAATCCCTTCACCGCTAAGGCGCAACCAATTAAAATGCCTAAAGTGCCACCGCAGATAATTACATCGAAGTCTACAGCGTCTAAAGTTTGTTGACTTTCTTTAACTAAGGTTGGTATAGGTGCGGTGTTTTCTCTCAGGGATGTGAGGATGCGATCGCTTTGGCGCAATCCTCCTAAAACATCGCCGGGTAATTGGGAAAGAATTTCTTCAGTTAAAGACATTTTGGAAAAATTCAACTCTACATTCCAAAACTACCTGAGAATGAAGAAAGTAGATGCGATCGTGGCCGAGTAAATCGCAATTGGAACAGGACTTACGCAAGAGAGATCCCCCCTAACCCCCCTTTTTAAGGGGGGAACCGAAATCAAAGTCCCCCTTTTTAAGGGGGATTTAGGGGGATCTAAAACGTTTTGCTACCGACCAAAGAACTTTTAAAACATCCTTTTAAGGATTTTTTATTTAAAAGACCTCACGTTAAATTATCCCAAACCGAATAGTTTTGCGATCGCAGGCAATAATTTATTAGTCGCCTCCACCAGAGAAGCAACAGCAGGTAAGCCTGTAAATATCCCTTTCAACATGGTGATTGCAGTTTTTGCCGTCTTTTGCTTGGTCGGTTCTTGAGGATTTTTGCCCACTTCTGCTAAAGTGTTCACCTGTTCTAGCGCTTCGGTTTTGTCTTCTTCTGACAAATATGTGGATTGTACGATCGCATCTTGCAATTGCGACAATAATTCTTTGATTCCTGGTTTCTCGGCATCGGTTGCATCAGGTAACTGATTGAGGGCAATACTCACATTTCCGCTAATGGTTCCTAGATTAGCAATAGAATTATTGCCAGCGATACCGCTAACATTACTGCTGCCTTCAATATTGATGCCACTGATATCAGACATATTTGTATCTCCTTGAGTATAAAATTTCGGCTGCTTGAGAGCAGTTTCTACCATATTTTCTAAACTAATAATGCGTTTATCTTTTTCTACCAGCAATAATTGCTGACTCTGCGATAAAGCTTTGAGTTGATTATAGTCATCAAAATATTCTGCACTCAGTTGAGATTTATCGCTACCTGCGGCGGTTTTGGCTCTGAGCAAGATTTTATCATCGCCGCGTTTCTCCATTGCCACGATTTCTAACTCGGCTTCGGGATGGTTTTCGACAAGGTTTTTGAAAGCTATGGCAACGGCGCGAGGGTCAACGCCTTGATTGTGGTAAAGGTCGAGGGTGTCAAAAATTGGCTGGATAAATTCGGCAAAATCCTTGTCTGCAAATACCTCTTGTTTATTATCAGGTTTGCGGAGGGGATCGGGGTCTTCTTTGGTGGGTAAGCGCATAAAGACATATTCACACCTTACCCCATGCAATTTAGTTGTATTTGTAATGCCCCAATCTTCAATGTACGCGCCGGTGAGTGTTGCACCTGTTAAATCTGTGCCGTCTAGTTGCGTTTGCTTTAGCTTTGCTCTTGACAAATCCGCATCTTGCAAGTTGGCTTCACTGAGATCAGCGCCTATAAAGCTGGCATCTGCTAAATTTGCTTTTTGTAAGTTGATACCTCGCAGATTTTCACGGTAAAAATTCTTATCCTGTCCCTGTCCTGTAACCAGGAGTTGACGTATTTGTGAATTTTGCAGATAAGTTGAGCCAGGACGAACACGGTCAAGCATTTTGGCTTGATGCCAACGGCTACAGATAAGAATAGTGTTTCGCAAATCTGTACTTTTGAGTGTGGCTTGGGTGAAATCAGCATTGGTTAAATTAGCGCCACGAAAACTTGTACCTCCTGTAGCTGCAAAAGCGATTGCAATATTACGAATCAAGGAGTGTTTTTCGTCTCCTTTCATGGCTCGCCAGCTGATGTAGATACTAAATAACGTTCCGGCTACGGCTACAGCTCCGGCTCCGGCTCCCGCGAAGGCTCCGGCTAAGGCTACGGTGAAGGCGAAGGCGAAGGCTAAGGCTCCGGCTACGGCAAAGGCTCCGGCTAAGGCTACGGTGAAGGCGAAGGCTAGGGCGAAGGCTAGGGCTAAGGCTCCGGCTACGAGGAAGCCTCCGGCTCCAGCTACGGCTCCGGCTAAGACGAAAGCGAAGGCGAAAGCGAAGGCGAAGGTGAAAGCTAAGGCTCCAGCTACTGCTGCTATTCCTTGGCGAATTGTGACGAAGAAAAAGGCAATTAATACGATTAGGGCAAGCCAGCCGCTAATCTGATTCTCTAAGCCGGAAGTATTAAATATTAGTGACACAAGATAACCATTCAAAGCCCATAAAAACCCTGATATTCCCGACAACAGCCACGAGACAAGGACTAAGAAAATTGCCCAACGGCGTTGCAGTCCAGCTTTGGCATGACTGAAGTTTGCCCCTGTTAAATTAGCATTAGTGAAATTTGCCCCTCGGATGTCGGCATAGCTAAAGTTTGCACCGGCAAGGTCTTGTCTACCTTTGAAATTGCGTCCTCGGAGATTTTGACCGGAGAAGTCTAAAGCCATGTTCCACTTTACGGAGGTGAGCAAATTTTACTACACGCTCACCCCTGTAAATTCAAGAATGGTTAGATATATTTGTTAGTTGAGCTTCAAAGGTGCAACTTCGAGGCTCAGAAGGTCAACTTTGAGGCTCAAAGGCTCAACGTCGAGGCTCAAAGGCTCAACGTCGAGGTTCAGAGGCTCAACGTCGAGGCTCAAAGGCTCAACGTCGAGGTTCAGAGGCTCAACGTCGAGGCTCAAAGGCTCAACGTCGAGGTTCAGAGGCTCAACGTCGAGGTTCAGAGGCTCAATGTCGAGGCTCAAAGGCTCAATGTCGAGGCTCAAAGGCTCAATGTCGAGGCTAAAAGGCTCATTTTTACACGTTTTTATTAAAAGCGACTTAAATGATTTACCGCTGTTTGATGCGTGACAAGTTCAAGATTTTTGCGGTTTGTCAAGAGTTAAAACTAGGTAACTAGCTGAAAGCTCATACCTACACAATACGGTTTGGTTAACATGTTTGTCTCTCGAAGATCCCCCCAACCCCCCTTAAAAAGGGGGGCTTTTTTTGATATTTACCCCCTTTTTAAGGGGGTCGCCGCAGGCGGGGGGATCTTATCCGAACCGTATTGCATACCCAGATGGGTGAAGAAAGCATCTGCGGTTTTGCAATTTAATTCTTACTCAAAATTCTATAACGGTTTACAGGTGCGATTTCTGCTATTTTAGCGATCGCATCGTCAAGTGTGTCATGTGTTTCTCAAGTATTAATGTAGAGATAGGCACAGCGCAATAACTTGCATTACAGGAAATATTGATGGAACGTTCAAAAATAATTGCTATTCTTACAGGTGCGATTTCGGTGATTTTAGCGATCGCTTACCTCATCGTAGTCCAACTCTTAGACTACCGAGATATGAAACCCGCCCCCATTAGCCAAGTTGACTCACCACCTGCCATTATTATCTCTCAATGGCAGGTTGACAAAATCACCCAAATATAAATTATCTTTAGTTGATTTGTAGAGACGCGATTGATTGCGTCTCTTGTCATTTATATCAATTGATAAAACTAATGATAACTATTGATTTATCCCTCATTTGATGTATAGATAAGAATAAATACCTATTATTACTTGCTAAAATAGTTGATTATATAAGAAATAATTAGAGTTATTATCCTAAATTTATTTAATTAGCTAATTCCATTTTGACAGATATAACGGTAAGCTGTTTCTAACAAAATTAAATAAACATAAATTTGTATGTTCTGCGTAGGCGTTGCCCGTCGTGGATCATCGCGGGGTTAACTGGGATCAACGCCAGTTGACTCAAAACCCATAATTTTTGATGACAAATTTAGAGGTAAATTAATGGCTCAGTTTCTACTAGAGACTGTTTGGCTAGTTCCGTGCTATGCCTTAATAGGTGGCTTGTTAGCCGTGCCTTGGTCGCCAGGGATCATTCGGAAAACAGGGCCAAGACCGGCGGGTTACGTAAATTTGGTAATGACATTTTTGGCGTTTGTACATAGTGCGATCGCTTTACAAGCAACTTGGAATCACCCAGCCCAAGAAGTATTTATTCCTTGGTTATCTACTGCTGGTTTAGACCTGACAATTGCTTTGGAAATATCCTCAGTGAGTGTCGGCGCTTTAGTTGTGATTACAGGCTTGAATTTGCTGGCGCAGATTTATGCCATCGGCTACATGGAAATGGATTGGGGTTGGGGACGCTTCTATTCTTTATTAGGATTATTTGAAGCGGGATTATGTGCCCTTGCTTTGTGTAATAACTTGTTTTTCAGCTATGTAATTTTGGAAGTCCTCACGCTAGGAACCTATCTACTAGTCGGCTTATGGTTTAGCCAGCCGTTGGTAGTTTCAGGTGCAAGAGACGCTTTCTTAACCAAGCGGGTGGGAGACTTATTCTTGCTAATGGGCGTGTTGGCATTGTGGCCTCTCGCCGGAACTTGGAGTTATCCAGAACTAGCCCAGTGGGCGGCTACAGCTAACGTCAACCCGACAACAATGGCACTGGTAGGTTTAGCCTTAATTGCCGGGCCGATGGGTAAGTGTGCCCAGTTTCCCCTGCATCTGTGGTTAGATGAAGCGATGGAAGGCCCGGTTCCCAGTACCATTTTGCGGAATTCGGTAGTAGTCGCTAGTGGTGCATGGGTGCTGATTAAATTGCAACCTGTGTTAACCATTTCGCCCATAGTTTCCTCAGCGATGGTGGGAATTGGAGTCGTGACAGCGTTGGGTGCTTCATTAATTGCGATCGCTCAAATCGATCTCAAACGCTGCCAATCCTATTCTGTCAGTGCATACATGGGTTTAGTATTCATCGCTGTGGGAGTCCAACAATACGAAGCTGCACTATTGTTAGTACTCACCCATGCCATATCCGCAGCCCTGTTGGTGATGAGTACCGGAGGAATTATCTGGAATAGTATCACCCAAGATGTTACCCAATTAGGCGGATTGTGGACACGTCGCCCAATTTCTGCGATCGCTTTTATCGTCGGCACATTGGGATTAATTGGTTTCCCACCACTGGGTAGCTTTTGGGCACTGATGAAACTAGCAGATAGTTTGTGGGAAACGCAACCTTGGTTAGTGGGAGTAGTGATTGTGGTAAATGCTTTAACAGCCGTGAGTTTAACCAGAGAATTCGGCTTAATTTTTGGTGGTAAAGCCACACAAATGAGTCAGCGATCGCCTGAAGCCCACTGGCCGATGATTTTGCCAATGATGATTTTACTTGGTGTCAGTCTACATCTTCCTTTAGTGTTGCAAAGCTTATCACTTTTACCCGATTGGGCAAGTCTCAATAAAGATGTCGCACTGCTGTTAATTTGGTCGAGTATTTTCGGTTGCAGCATCACCGGCGTGATTTACTTAGGCAATATTCCTAAACCGATTCGCCTCCCTTGGCAAGGATTACAAGATTTATTTGCATACGACTTTTACACCCCCAAACTCTATAAAATGACCATCATTTTTGGAGTTGCCAAAATTTCCCAACTTGCCGATATGATTGACCGATTTGTAGTCGATGGCATCGTTAATTTCGTTGGTTTATTTTCGCTTTTAGGTGGCGAAGGTCTTAAATATAGCACCTCTGGGCAAACCCAGTTTTATGCACTCACTGTTCTTCTAGGAGTGAGTCTTTTGGGAATGTGGGTAACTTGGCCATATTGGGGAATACAGTTTTTAAATTTGGTTTTTCAAATCTCGACAATTGGATAGCAGTAACTATCCTACAAAAAGTTAACAGTTTAATATTGTGAGGAGAATTTAATGAGCATACAACATCCCCAAATCAATCTTTCCAGAAGAGGTTTATTGAAGTTTGGTGCAGGTGCGATCGGTACAGGTGTATTGACAGCCGGACTTGGTTCAAACTTGCTTGCAGTAGAAAAAAAACCAGTACAAGAAGATATTACGCCCGATAAAGCACTGCAAGAGCTATTAGATGGAAATGAAAGATTTGCTAAAAGAAAACGTCGTAATCCCGACCAAACATATTCACGTTTAGTCGAAGTTGCCAAAGGTCAAAAACCCTTCGCTTCTATTTTAGGTTGTGCAGATTCACGAGTTCCTTCAGAGATTGTTTTTGACCAAGGACTTGGAGATTTATTTGTCTGCCGGATAGCTGGTAATATTGCCACGACACAGCAAATTGGTAGCTTAGAATTTGGTAGCTTAGTATTAGGTTCCAAAGTTATCATGGTCGTGGGGCATGAAAGATGCGGTGCAGTAGAGGCCGCAATTAAAGGTGCTGAAGTCCCAGGGCAAATTGGAAGTTTGCTTGAAGCTATTAAACCAAGTGTAGAAAGCTCAAAAAATAAATCAGGAGATAAGTTAGCAAATGCTTGTAAAGCAAATGTTTTAGCGCAAGTTGAAAAATTGAAATCATCGACAGTTTTATCTGAGTTAATCAAGGCTGAGAAGCTGAAAATAGTCGGTGGCTATTACGATTTAGATACTGGAGAAATCAGTTTAGTAAGTTAGATTTTTTGTCCTTTGTCATTAGTCATTGGTCATTGGCTAAGAGTAAGTCATACAGGACAAAAGACAAAGGACAAATAACCAAGAACAAAGGACAAAATTACCATGTTAAGTGTCTTGATTTGGCTGCCGATATTCGCTGCTCTTTTCATAGCAATATTACCGATAAGTATCCCTAAATATCGCATTCGTTTAATAGCATTAATCTTTTCAGGCATAGTTCTCTTTTGGAACCTGTTTATCCTGCTAAAATTTGATATCAGCAATCCAGGAATGCAATTTAAAGAGTATTTACCCTGGAATGAAACTCTTGGCTTGAGCTATCAAATAGGTGTTGATGGACTTTCAATCTTGATGTTGGTCTTAAATAGCCTCCTCACCTGGATTGCTATTTACAGCAGTAGTAAAGAAACTGAACGCCCCCGGCTGTTCTACTCCATGATTTTATTAGTTAGTGGTGGAGTTGCAGGTGCTTTCCTTGCTGAAAATCTGCTGCTATTCTTCCTATTCTACGAACTAGAATTAATCCCCTTTTATTTACTAATTTCCATTTGGGGAGGAACAAAACGGGGTTATGCTGGGATGAAATTCCTGATTTATACTGCTGTATCGGGAGCATTAATTCTGGCGACATTCTTAGGTATGGTGTGGCTGAGTGGTTCTACCAATTTTGCTTTTGATGCAGTCTCTATAGAAAATCTTTCAACAGCGAAGCAAATTCTTTTACTAGCGGGAATAGTATTAGGTTTTGGGATTAAAATTCCTTTAATTCCCTTCCATACTTGGCTACCCGATGCTTATGTTGAGGCTTCAGCACCAATTGCCATTCTTCTCGGTGGCGTGTTAGCAAAACTGGGAACTTATGGATTGCTGCGATTTGGATTGGGTATGTTTCCCCATGCTTGGAGTATTATTGCACCGACTCTCGCAATTTGGGGAGCAATCAGCGCTATTTATGGGGCAGTAGTTGCGATCGCTCAAAAAGACATCAAGCGCATGGTAGCATACAGTTCCGTCGGTCACATGGGCTATATCTTGCTAGCTGGTGCTGCTAGTACTCCCTTAGCACTCGTCGGTGCAGTCGCCCAAATGTTCAGCCACGGTATCATCTTGGCAATTCTCTTCCACTTGGTGGGAGTCGTAGAAGCCAAAGTCGGTACCCGCGAGTTAGATAAACTCAATGGTTTAATGAGTCCCATACGCGGTTTACCTCTAATTAGCGCCTTACTAGTTTTAAGTGGGATGGCTAGCGCAGGTATTCCCGGTTTAACAGGATTTATCGCGGAATTTATCGTCTTTCAAGGTAGTTTCTCTGCCTTCCCCATCCCGACAATTTTGTGTATAGTGGCTAGTGGATTAACCGCAGTTTATTTTCTCATCCTCCTCAACCGCACCTGTTTTGGCAGACTCGATAACATCGCCTACTATCCCAAAGTTCTTTGGTCTGAGAAAATCCCAGCTTTAATTTTGGCAGCCTTCATCATCTTTTTGGGAGTACAACCAACTTGGTTAGTGCGTTGGAGTGAATCCACAACTACAACAATGGTGGCTGCAATTCCCCCCTTAGAAAAAACCGTAATCTCTGAAGTAGCGTTGAAATAGAAAATACATCAAAACACTTGTAGAGACGGCGATTTATCGCGTCTCAAAATCTATCCCCCCACACGCAATAAATTACCTCTCAAAATCTATACTCCCAGACGCGATAAATCGCGTCTCTACAAATTTACGATTACCATGACAGCAATTAAAACAGCAATTAAATTACCTCCTTCTACTCACGAATTTGCCGAAGTAATTCACCGTTTAGAAGCAGGCGGTGCAATGTTACCCGATACCCCAGAAAATTTAATGCAAATCATCGGTTTGTACAAAGCTTATGCTGTACCGATGGATTTTTACTGGCGTGACCTACTTTACATTGCCGAACGCGAATTTTTAAACCCGTTACCATTCTTTAAATACTTCTTACCCAAAGAGTATTTAGAACTGCATAATCATTACGCTGGTGATGATGCCGATTTACGAATTTGGCGCGGTGAAGCTACTGCACATCCCGAACTTTTGGCATTTATTGAGAAGGGTGAAACTTTCAAAATGCCAAAGTTGTTGCATCACTTGTTCCACGATCGCATTAACATGGAATTTGCAGAAGCTTGTATGCGGGCGATGTTGTGGCACAGAGGGATGGGTGGGCAATTTGACCCTTACCTAGATTCAGACGAATACAAAGCCAACGCTGACCGAGCAATTAAAGCTTACTTCCAAGGGAACCCCGTCATGCTGGGACTTTACAAGCTGTTCCCCGATCTGTTTTTGGAACAGTGCCGCCAGATGTCATACTACGCTAATCTGGGCTTATTCTGGGAAATCATGGCCCCAGTATTCTTTGAAATGTCAGACCGCTATGACGAAGGTACTATTACCAGCGTTCCAGAGGCGATGAGCTTCATAGTTAATGGTATATTTGCGATCGCAGGTCGTCCGATTTACCATCACGTTTATATTCGTGGCGAATGCTACGAAATTGTCCCTAAATCCAAGGGTTTCATGTGGCTATATGAAGCGGCATTACCTTATGTAGAAGCTGTTTTTTACCGCACCGCACCCTTCCGGGGGACAAAATCCTATAATGCTCAAGCGCGTCAAGTACCAGAAGACCAGAAAGACTTTCACTATGGCATTCTTTACGCTGATGTATTTCCAGTGGGTACTGCTGGCATTCCCCCGACATTATTAATGCAAGATATGTTGCATTTTTTGCCACCTTATCTTGTTGATTACTACAGCCAACATTGCCGGGGTGAAGAAGATATGTTGATTCAGTTGGGAGTTAGCTTTCAACGGTCGATGTACTGTGTCACTTCTGCGGTAATTCAAGCCTTGCGAACGGCACTTTTATATCCATTAGATGATCAAAACCCCAAACATTTGCAAGCCAATCGAGATTTTTTTGAAATGCAGCTAAATCGCTTTACTCGACC
Source organism: Nostoc sp. NMS8 (assembly GCF_017115045.1). Taxonomy (GTDB): domain Bacteria; phylum Cyanobacteriota; class Cyanobacteriia; order Cyanobacteriales; family Nostocaceae; genus Nostoc. The sequence continues at coordinate 47,145 of NZ_JABXKK010000039.1, forward strand.
TGAGTATAACATTCGTGATGCTGCTCGTTTAGGGAGTATTCAAAGTCAAGATTATAGATAACCGTTTCCCGACAAGCGTGAGGTACACCCGTAGGGACACAGCAATGCCCATACGTCTCAATACTGCTCGGATAAGCAGGGGAGGCAAAACTCTCCCCCTGTCCCCCTGCTCCCTGCTCCCTGCCCCTTTTCCTCTTCTTTGACAGCTTAACCTTCACTAATCAGCTGTAACAAGGCTTCCGTTGATATCTTGCCACTCATCTCAGTACCTTCCAACAGGCTGTCTGCCAAATCTCGCTTGTGGTGATGCAATTCCACAATTTTTTCTTCAATAGTATCCTTTGCTACCAATCTATAAATGGTAACAGGGCGTTGTTGCCCAATCCGATGAGCGCGGTCTGAGACTGCGGGATTCCACCAAGGGTCTGTATGGATGACATAATCAGCCGCAGTTAGATTAAGTCCTGTCCCCCCTGCTTTGAGACTAATGAGAAATACATCCCCTGAACCAGCTTGGAACGCATCGACCCGTTTTTTGCGCTCTGCCACGGAAGTGCTGCCATCTAGATATTGATAATTAATACCTTGCTGCTCCAGATAATCGCGGATGATGTGCAAATGGTCAACAAACTGACTAAACCTAACGCTTTATGACGATTTTCTAGCAGTTCACCCAGCACCTCACCAAAAAGTTGCAACTTGGAACTGGGTAATTCCGTGCCAGGCATCACTAAACTAGGATTACAGCAAGCGCGACGCAGTTTCATAATCTCAGCCAAAACTTGCAAATGTTTCTTTCCTGCTTCTGCATCACTTTCGGTGAGTTTAGATATGGCTTGACGACGCAACGCTTCATAGAATGCCTTTTCCTCTCGACTTAACTCTACATGAAGGAGAATTTCGGTACGAGATGGCAACTCTTCCAGTACTTGATTTTTGTTCGCCGCAACAGAAATGGTTGAATAAGTTTTTTGAGTTTATTACGTGCAAGTTTATCTTGATATTTTTCAATGGGGGTAGCAAAGCGTTGATTGAAGTTTTCAAAAGAACCCATGAGCCGCTTCTAGTTGTGAGCGATAAGCAAACCATTCAGCTTTTTGTCCAAGTTGAAGATACGCAGCTTTTACTTTTTTGAGCCAATTAACCGCAGCGTCATAACGGTCAGCTTTTCCTTGTTCCATTATTGGTTATGCCCGTCTGCGAGCGTTATCAATTACCCAATCAGGACGATGGGAAACTACTACATCCATGACTCGATGAACCAGTTTTGAATCATAGTAAGTATCTCTTTCTACTGTTTTAATTGCATCATCAATTAATCCTTCATGGAGGAAAATATCAACTTGAGCTTCTTGTATTCCCCAATCTGGCTGATCTCGTAGTGTTTGCAGTAAATCTTGTTTGAGCGTCAACCAAGTTTCTCCTGCATAGTCTTGAATCTTACCATAGTCTCGAAACGATGGTCTGATTTTAAAAGCAATGATGCTGGCAGTTAACGCAGTGGCATTATCTTCTAATCTTTGGGCTAAATCACTTGTCCAAGTAGCAAATTCATATAAACAGTTACCTGTTAAATTTATACCTGCAATACATATTTCTAACGCTTCAACTAAATACCCATCTTCCCGCAATATTTTTGCTAGGCCAAAACCCTCTTCTGCTCTTTCCATGAGGATTTTAGCCGCAGACATGGCCTCTTCTACTCTTCCCAAAGCTGCTAATTGCTTCAGAAATTCCTGGAATCGACATATTACCAGCACCCAAGTCTTTTATTTTCAGCTTACGCTTAAACTGCGTTTATTTTCTTTTGGGTCTGTATCCTAGTGATGAATCGTCGTCTCTACAAAAGACTGATTATTGTAAGCATTATTTCACTTCATTTAACTTCCTATCATATCATGTCCGGTTAAACACTTGTCATTGCGAACGAAGTGAAGCAATCGCAGAGGCTTTGTGATTGCTTCACTTCGTTCGCAATGACATATCGTAAGCGATTACCTGGACATGATATCAGATGGAGTCGCCACAGGGGACAACTCAGAGTGCAGCACAGTGCTACCTCCGGTGGTGACTCACTAACTAATATCTTTACTTCCTCTACCGCAACGGATAAAGTCACAGTCTCGCCCACAATATTAGACAATATTGGATAATTTATTTATTGGAGTTTTCTAAGCAGGGTTACTTTACTTTTTATTTTCGATCAATTTTTGGTTTTTATCTTGAATTTCTAAGAGTTCAGGGATAGTAACAAAGCGATATCCCTGATTGCGAAAGTTGTTAATAATTTCTGGTAAAGCTTGTACAGTTCTAGAACGATTACCACCACCATCATGCATTAACACAATTCCACCAGATTTTGCCTCTCTGAATATATTACTGATTAATCTGGGAACCGGAGGACGGGAATAGTCTACAGAGTCAGATGACCACATAATAATAGCGTATTTACTATTTCTAGCATAGTCAACTACCCCATTATGCATGACTCCTCCAGGTGGTCGAAATAAATTTGTTTTTAAGCCTGTAATTTTAAAAATGAGATCGGAAGTGTGGTCAATTTCATAAGCAGCGGCTTGTGGATTCAAGAATTGATACCAATGATGCCAAGTGTGGTTGCCAATAACATGACCTTCAGCAATTTCCTGCTTGAGTAAGTTGGGATAATTTTTTACATTCTCTCCAACTACAAAAAACGTCCCTTTAATCTGATTTTTTTTCAGGATATCTAATACTTCTGCTGTACTTTCAGGCCAAGGGCCATCATCGAAGGTGAGAGCAATGACTTTCTCAGATGGAGAGAGTTTTGCTGAGTCAATTATTGCACCTTGAAAACTTGATGGAATAGAATCAGAAAACCCCTTTACTTGTGCTTCCCCTTGCCAACTTTTGAGCATCGCTGTCTTTAATTCCTCAACTCGCTGTTGAGTTCCGACATTTGCCGCTACGTTATTTACATTTATAGTCTGTTTTGAATCAAACTGAAACAGATTGATTTTCCTAAAGATGATTAAACCCAGACTAAAGCCACCACATAATAAGATAAGCAGCCCAACTAATTTACCTGGAGTCCAAAGACTCTCTTTATTATTGATCACGTCAACTTCCTGCAATAGTCAAACAATCAGTCACCCTATTGATAGTAAGTTTAGACTAGCGATCTACTTACTTTCAGAGAAAGTATAACTATCTATTGAGAGATTGCCAAGAGTGCGATCGCTTATCCGCGCCATTTAATTGTTCACAGTTGATGCTTGGAAGTGCAATCAGATAAATCAAACATACTTTCGTCATAATTTTGTAATATCTTTATCAAGAAAGTATGTAATAATCTTGAGTTTAAATTTCAGATTATTTGTCGATTATTTAGATAACAAGATAATCAATTAAAATCTTGACATTGTAAATAAATATAACTACAATCTTGTCAAATTAAAGGTACACTACATAAATTGTCCAAAAAACTGTCTAATTAAATTAAGCTATCACGGAAATAAATCAATGAGATTACGCTGGTTTTTACTACCTATTTTTAGTATTTTGTTACTAACATCGCCCAGTTTGGCAGCAAGATTAAAATTTCAAAAAATTGACTCAACTCAGAATTATCTAGAGTCAACAAGAGATTGGAAGTATTTATTGGCTAATTTTGAAAGTACCGGAACTGTGCAAAAAAAGTTGATTCCTCAACTCAATAAACCGGAAATTTTCAGTAAGACAAACGATACTTCTTTATTTGGTGGAATTATTCCATTAGGAAAAGAAATACCAGAGCTAAAGTCTCAAGTTAAAGCATTAATGGCTCGTTACAGTTTTCTCAAGCCGGGAATGTTTTTTTTAGATATAGAAACAGGTAATTATTTGAATATTGATGGTGAAAAGATATTTCCGGCAGCTAGCACTATTAAGTATCCAATTTTAATTGCTTTATTTGAACAAGTAGATGCTGGGAACATCAAACTTGATGAAAAGCTAGTGATGCGACGTGACTTAGTAGCGAGTGGTTCCGGAGATTTACAGTATAAACGAGCAGGAATCAAACTGAGTGTAATAGAAACTGTTAACAAAATGATTACGATTAGTGATAATACTGCTAGTAACATGATTATCGATCGTCTAGGCGGAAAAGCAAAACTTAATCAGCGTTTCCACAGTTGGGGACTAAAAAACACAGTGATTCGCAATATGTTAGGAGACTTTAAAGGCACTAATACCACTAGTCCGGCAGATTTAGTCCGGTTGTCAGCCTTGGTTGACCAACATAAGTTGATTTCAGAGGGTAGTCAAGGACAAGTTTTAGATATCTTGCGTCATTGTCATAATAATAAGTTACTGGCGGCTGGTGTGGGTAAAGGTGGAACTATTGCTCATAAAACTGGAGATATTGGATTTTTGGTTGGGGATGCAGGAATTATTAGTTTGCCAAATGGTAAGCATTACTTGGCAGGTATTTTTGTGATTAGACCCCATGATGATGAGCGAGGAAGAGAGTTTGTACGCCAAGTTTCTCATCTAGTTTATCAGTATTTAGATCAACCAAAATTATCTCAGAAGTATTAATTTCATGTTATTTAGCATTAATGGTACTTAAAGCTACGCCCTGATAATAATGCCCTAAAATTTGCAGATAGTTTACTCCTCTTTTAGCTAAATTGTATGCGCCCCATTGACTCATACCTAAAGCATGACCATATCCAAGTCCTTGAAGTACAAAACTACCATCTGCGGATTTGGTAAGAATAAAGTGGGTACTTTTAATCTTTAGGGCTGTACGTACTTTTTCGCCAATCAGTACAATGGTAGCTTTGTCACCAACGATTTTTAAGGCTTTAACACTACCAAAAGGTGAGTATGTTTGTACAATCATCTCTTTAACATTGCCGACATCAGAAATTCTGGCGCTAATTTCTCTAGGGGAGAAAGTTTTCACCCATTTGCACTCGCTAACATTTTGATCGTAATCTTCAACGGCACGCAAGTAAGGCTCGTGGCTTCCCCAAACGTCTTCGACATTTTCAGTATGTCCTCCAGAACAATCATGAAAAACTGAGAGAATAACGCTGTCTTTATAAGTTAGTACTTGTTTATCAGTTGCATCGACGGCGGCATAAGTACTAGGAGTTTCATTGATTACTCCTTTATAATTCTGCCAATGATCTGGACTATCGCCTAAATCGTAAACAGGATTATTGCGTTGTTTTTCTCGCTCATAGAGAGCAAAAGTCCGGGCGGCAACTGCTTGTGCTTTCAAAGCTTCAGCAGGCCACTCAGTATCCATTTCGCCACCAACAACACTGTAGAGATATTCTTCATCATCAACCCAGTTAACGGCGGTTAGTCCTTTGTCTGTTGGGACAACGAGAGTTCTGCCTCGATACCAGCGTTCGCCAATGTAAACGAATCCCTTGCCTGTGGGTTCAATCCAAAATAGACCAGACTGCCATTTATCTAAAGCTACACCGCCTGGAACTGCTTGGGCATAAAATGAACTCATTGCTGGTAATTTTCCGAGAGTATGACCAGTACCATCTTTAACCAACGCAGTTGTAGAACTGCCAACTGTTACCTGATTAACTCCTCTCTCAATTGCGATTCGCAAGATTACAGATGCAATGCTAGGGGTAGCTAAAGTCATCCATAATAAGACACTGATCCACCAATGCCCTGCTTTCATCTGTGCGAACAAGGCGTTTAGTAAAAATTGACATTTCATATCTAGCATTTTATCCACAGTGTTCAATTTCCAGAAAATGCGATCGCTAATACTGTGTGCGTATAGGGTTTCTCCCACAAAGCTGACATACGCGATCGCGGACTTACCTTTATATAGGAAGGCGATCGCACAAAGGTACTGTGCAGAGTGCAATTATGTCAAATATCGCCAGTGCTTTAAATTACAAAGCGTGATCGCACGGACTCCAACCAGAAATAACAAAACCTTATATCCTGTGAATAGACTGCTGAGGCTGCTATTAAAGTGTGATGTTAAAAGTGGCATAAATAAGTTGACTTTTGATTTGCAATTCCTTTTGTGCTGTACTATAGCAATCCTAAATGAGTTGTGAAAATCGAGAGACTTAGATCCCCGACTTCTCAAAGAAGTCGGGGATCTTATTGTTCAGTGTTAAACTTGTATCAAGATTTAATTATCTAAGAAAATTGTTAGAAAAACTAGTGTTGAGGGAAAAATTAAAAGAAGGAACTATGCTTTAAGTATTGATTAGTTCGCTACTAATTCTTAGAGGAGTAAAACTGTGAATTCTTTTTGGAATACGAGTTTCTACGGAATATTTTGGCTCTGGAACTTGGCATTTTTAATGTTAGTTTATATAGGAATATTACCTTATGTAGGTGTGCCATTGTTTCAAGCAACCTTAACAGGTGATATCCCAACTGAATTTTCCTTGACTCTAGTTACCTTAATTGCCATTCCCACATTTTCTAGTATTATCGGTGGCTGGAAATTTCTTAAACAACCCTTGAAAGTAGTTCGCCTATTTTATGGTATAGAAGCACCGCTATTTGTATTGTGTTTGTTGCGGTTATTTGTGATTCGAGAACTGACACCAGCCAGTAGCCAAATTCTGATCATAACTGGCGTATGTATAGCTGCTTTTGCTGGAGAATTATTTTGGGGTTATGCTGACCGACGCAAAAGTGGTTTGCAATGGTTACAAATGTTAGCCCATACATTAATGCTGGTATTTGGCATTTATGCAGGCGCAATTTTATTATTTTATGCCTTGCCTTTAGCAGTATTTCTGTTGCAAGAATTTATCAAATTTGCATGGTTAAAACCATTATGGTCTTTACTATATCACTCAGCTTTTCTCGGAGGGGTATTCGTGATTCTCATTTGGCTGGCTCTTATTGGTTTTAGTGCCACCTTGTTTATTGCTATGCCATCGATGCTAACAGCAATGTATGTAAATTCGGGAGCAAAAATTTTAAAAGCTTTTGCTTCAGAGCATGGTAAGAATAAAACATTTGCTGGTGCAAGTGCAGTTGTTGTGGCGTTTGCAGTTACTTTTGTATCTTTACAACAACAACCCCAAGTATTAGCTTTTTCACTCTTAGCTAATGCACCTAAAAATGATGGCGAACGCCAAACACTTGTAGCCAAGTCAGAACAAATCCGTACAGGATTAGTTAATGCTTATTTATCTTCTTACCGCTACCTTAGCAGCAAGCAAGAAAATAATCACATTAGTGCTATGTATCATCATGTATTAGGCTTAGATAAATCGGCTACTGATGGATTGCAAGCAACTTATAACTTTCTCATGTCGCCATTTTTATATAATGGTTCTGACAAAGATCCCGCCAAGGCAGAAAAACTTTACGCCAATTTTTTTGATACACCTCTACAAAAAGCAGAAAAAACAGCAGTTAGCCACGCAGTACAATCTACTTTTAATGAAGAAGAAGTTAAAGCAGGTTTATTGAATATTAATGAAAAAAAAGTTTTAATGATATCACAACAAGTCACAGTTAAAGAACATGGTGATTGGGCTGATGTGGAATTGCACGAAGTTTATAAAAACCAAACACAAGAAGTTCAGGAAATTTTTTACTCCTTTTCTTTGCCAGAAAGCGCTGTAATTACTGGCTTATGGTTGGGAGATACTAATAAATTAGACCAACGTTTCCCTTTTGTTGTCTCTCCTCGCGGTGCTGCCCAGAAAGTTTATAATTCTCAAGTTAGACGTTCACGGCCTATAGATCCAGCTTTGTTGGAACAAGTAGGCCCGAGACATTATCGCTTACGGGCTTTTCCTATTCCTCCTAACAATGTACAACAAAGACAAAGGCAAGTAGCACTGCCCACAGAAATGCACTTATGGTTAACTTACAAAGTACTAGGACAAGACTTGGGTTGGGAAATGCCCGATTTAGGTGAAAGACGTAATATATTCTGGACTAATCAAACCAAGCGTATCCGCAACGGCAAAGAAATCGGTTTGAAAGACGATACTTGGTTAGAAAAATACATCCCTGCGAGTGAAAAAATTCAGCCTGTATTGCATGAAGTAAATTTAGAAGAAGGCTACAAAATATTAGCTAAACCCTTATCTCATCAAGATTACACTTTACCCAAAAACCAGCGAGTTGCTGTAGTTATCGATACTTCTCGTAGTATGGGGAAACATATTAAAGAATTAGTGCAAACATTATCATGGTTGAAAAAATACGGCTTTGCAGATAATGATTTAACAAACAATTATGCAGATTTATATCTCAGTGTTTCTCCAGAAGCTACACCCAAACGGTTAGATGATCTCCAGCAATTCCAACCGGAAAAAGCTACCTTTTACGGCACAATTCAACCCCAAGAAATGCTGACACAATTTAATAATTTGCGTGGAGATACAGCTTATGATGTCGTTTTGCTGTTGAGTGATGAAGGTAGTTATGAATTATCAAAGAACAATAAAACCGTTACCGATTCGCCTGCACCTTTGTGGATGGTACATTTAGGTGGATTACCTGGGGCTTATAACGATAGCATTATTAAATCATTGCAAGATAGCGGTGGTGGAGTTGGTGTTGATATTTCTGAGGTGCTACAACGAATTGCCACTAAATCAATTTTGAGTAATTCTATTGTGAGTGTTGTTAATGGTTATGCTTGGTATCTGCAAACATTAGACACAGCAATTGTAACTAACAACCAACAAGATGATTTATTGCCATTAGCAGCCAGACAATTAATTTTAGGGTTGAGTAAAAAAATTAAGTTAGACAACCTCAAAGGTTTGGATGCGATTCATGCCGTAGCCAAAAAGTACAAGATTGTCAGCCCTTATTCTTCGATGTTGGTATTAGTTAACGATGAGCAAAGACAGTTACTCAAAGCAGCAGAAGCTCAAGGCGATCGCTTTGATCGGAAAGTTGAGAATGGAAAGGAAAATCTTTCTAAACCCAGTAATCCCTTGAAAGTTAGCGTCCCTGAAGCATCAGGGGGATGGCTTTTAGGTGTGAGTGCGATCGCCCTATTCATCCTTGTGAAGCGTCGGCGTTAATTAGACATCTGGTAAAAATGACGTAGGGGCAATTCATGTAGGTATAAATTTCATACGACTGGGTGATAGCAAAGACGTTGGCGAGTCCACAAGCGTCTGAATATCATGTTGAAGTACCCAAATATCGTTTTGAAGTACCCAAATATCGTTTTGAAGTACCCAAATATCGTTTTAAAGTACCCAAATATCGTTTTGAAGTACCTAAATATCGTTTTGAAGTACCTAAATATCGTTTTGAAGTACCCAAATATCGTTTTGAAGTACCTAAATATCGTGTTGAAGTACCTGCGTTGCTTTTATGAAAAGTAAAATCAAATTGACGCTGATTAAAATTATTCACACGTTGATATGGGTATTCTTCAACTTTGTGATTTTCTATATGCTTTATGCCGCGTAGGCGTAGCCCGTCGTAGACATCGCAATTTTGTAATTGGCACGATAGCAAATGCCATACAGCATAGGTTTTTCGTGCATGGCGGTAAGCGTAGCCATGCTGTCAGACTTATCGCGCTGACGGTTTTGAGTCCGTCAAATTTTAGCTAAAATGTTCTAGTGCCGTCATTTATTAGCGATCGTTCAAGTTCCTCAACGCAATCTATAATATGGCAAAAGATTTGTATCACGAGCAAGTTAAACGCGCTCTTAAAAAAGACGGATGGCAAATAACTCACGATCCATACGAATTGCGTATAGGTGGAGTTGAAATGTATATAGACATTGGGGCGGAACAGATTATTGGTGCCCAAAGGGAAAATGATAAAATTGCGGTTGAGGTAAAAAGTTTTATTAGTCCCTCAAGGATTTCTGATTTTCATTTAGCGCATGGACAGTTTTTAGATTATCGGTATGCTTTAGAAGATAAAGATCCAGAGCGGATTTTATATTTAGCAGTACCTCGTTTTGTTTATCAAACCTTTTTTAACTTAGCTTTTATTAATAGTGTGGTACAACGCAGTCAAATTAAGCTTTTAGTTTATGACTTAGAAAAGGAGACGATTGAGCAATGGATAAAGTAGCTCTATACAGGCAATATATTCAACAAATAATCCAAGCAAAAGCCGATCGCTCGATGAAATCGGCAAAAGATGTTGAGGCTCAACCTATTTTTGATACGGAGCGAGATCACTATCAATTAGTATATGTGGGTTGGAAGCAAAACGATATCAGGGATTATGGATGTTTGCTACATTTGGATATTAAAAATGGCAAGATTTGGATTCAATATGATGGTACGGAAGATGGAATTGCCTATGATTTATTAAAATTAGGTGTACCACATGAAGATATAGTTTTGGGTTTTCAACCTCCTAGGGTGCGCTCTGATACTGAGTTTGCTGTAGGTTAGGTTTAAATATTGATTGATGAATTGCGATCGCTAGTTCAATTTTTATCAAATTAAAGGCGGATATGATTTCAATCTATGCGATGGTCGCTTTGCAAACCGGCGAAGCCATCGCGCCATTCACAACTAATTTTATAGCATACAAAAGGTTTTGAGTCTGCCAAATTTTAGCTAAAATGTTCTAGTACCGTGATTTATTAGCGATCGCTCATGTTACTCAACGCAACCCATTATGTTACAAACAATTCAAGGAATATACAGAAACGGCAAAATCGAATTAGCTGAAGTCCCACAAAACATTACTGAAAGCCAAGTTTTTGTAACTTTTTTAACTTCTAAATCAGTCAGTTTAGATAGTCAACTTATGTCTTTTGGTATGTTTTCAGGTTCTCAGCAATCCACTGAGTCTGATTTCAAAGATGCTGAGTTTCATGGCGATGCTGACGAAGCTCTGAGTTAGACATGAATTTATCAACATGAAATATATACTTGATACCCATGCTCTAATCTGGTTTTTAGAAGGTAATTCTCGTTTAAGCCCTATTGTAAAAGCTATTCTTTCCGATGCAACCAGTGAATTAATTTTGCCTGCGATCGCCTTGGCGGAGTCGGTATGGATCGTTAGTCGTGGTAAAACTTCGATTCCTTCTGTTGATGCCTTGTTAAAGGTTGTTAAGAATGATAAACGAGTTTTTATACATCCACTGGATTATGATGTCATTGAAAAAAGTGTAGAACTAACCTCTATCAATGAAATGCACGATCGCCAAATTGTATCAACAGCTTTAGTTGTAGAGAGTCAAGGAAATCAAGTAGCTTTATTAACTTGCGATCAAAATATTTGTGCTGCAAAGTTGGTAAAAATTATTTGGTAATTATTTGGCTTTGCGATCGCTAGTACAACACGACGTAAATAAACCACCTATTTAAAATACTCAAAAAGCTTACAAAATAAGCATTCTTTCTTTTTACTTTTGCCTTTTTACTTTTGCCTTCTTGTACTAGTTCCATTTTCATCAAATTAAAGGCGGGTATCATTTCAATCTATGCGATCGCCTCTGGAGTTAGAAAAGTCTATTTAACAGGGGGAAGCTTTAGTTCTATGCCTACTTTCTGACCTATTTCCAGAACATTGTTTGTAAAGTCTGTCATAGCTGCGATCGGGGCAGCGACTACAGTAGCAGCAGTTAGTAAAGCTACTAGACGCTTTTTGAGTTTGGGTAAATTGCGTTCTTTTTCTGGCTTTTGAATTTCTACTTGTACATTATCAATATCGATGATAATGTCGTCGTGGGTTTCTGGTGGAAATTGGGCAGCAGTTTGGCGTAAATTGCCGATCAGTTGCATTAGTTCTGCTACGCTTGCGCCGCTTGTTTGGTTGAAGTTAGAGGCTTGCTGACTGGCGTTGTCTTTGACTTGGTTGGCAAGGTTGGCGATGTTTGCGCCTTGATTATTGTTTGTGAATTGAGAATTTTCTGACATAGTATTTGCCTCGGCTTTATTATTAATTTTAATTTTTCTGCTCACAGCTAGTTTAGCAATATCTCGCATATCTTCGTATGCAGTCCTATCATCTAAATCATTATCTCCTTTTTGTGATTTTCGACGCGATTCTAGTGATTCATACCCATCAAGTAGTTGACGTAAATCGAGTTTTAATTTTAGTTTGCCGATGGTGATTGTGCTTTCACCCATTGATTCAAGTCCCAGAAGTTCTTGGTAGTCGAGGGGTGGATGGTTGGGATGGCCGGGAACGGGAACCCATTCGGTGATTTCGAGATTGGGGAGACTTTTGTGGATTTTTTGGAAGACATCGCGGAGAATGCCGAGAAATAAGCGGCGGGTTTCTTTGCGTCCGCTAATGGTGATGAAGATTGTTTTGTCTTCGGGATCGGCTTTAATCCGAGCAATGTTGTAGGTTTCGTTGTTTTCTTGATATTGCAGCATTACGCCACTGCGCCAATAGATTTGGTTATGGATTTTTTCGTGGGTATTGACGATGAACCGGGAGATGATGCTTTCGGAGAGAACTTTGTAATGGTATTGAAATTCCAGGGTTTCGCCTTGGAGTTCTGTTTTGTCTGGTTGGTCTTTAGGCAGAAGTCCCGCAATCAGAAATTGTGGTGGATAACATTCTAGTGCAAAGCCAAGCTCGAATTCCTTCATTAGTTCGATCAGATAACCATGACACTCGGTCGGGTAGCGCTCTGGATTGAGGATGCGGGTGAGATCGGCAGGGGTGAAAATGCCTTTGGTTTTAGTTTTGAGGGTTTCATCGCTCAGGAGCGCGTAAATGCCTTCTGTCACCCAGTTGGGTTTGAGGACGTTGGTATTTTTGAGGATGGGGTGATCGCGGAAGTTGAGAACTAAGCCGAGTCGATGGAGGAGATCGATCAGTTGCTCTTGGTTTTGTTCTTCAGGAATTTTGTTTTCGTGGCAGATGCCGATGTAGCGGTTGTAGCTGATGAAATCTTGGGGCATGGATTCGAGTTGTTGTTTAACCTCAAACCATGTCAGGGGTAGAAGGTCGTAGACTTCTTTGAGGTTGCCGACTTGCTGGAAAATGGCGGTGCGAAGTTCATCAATGCCGATATTGTCTTGGCAGGAGGTTTCGATAATGGCTTGGATGTTAGGATATTTTTCGCGTAACGCCTTGCGGTTGATGTCGAGGGGTTGTTCGTCTTTTTTGTTGCCAACAATAATTACGGGGGACTGTCCGCCGAAGCTTTCGATTAGTTTAAGCCAATATTCGATGCGGTTTTCTTCTTCGCTGGTACGACAATTACAAACGAGGAGATAGAGGCTGCGCTTAGTCAGAAAAAACTGATGGGTGGCATGATAAATTTCCTGTCCGCCAAAGTCCCAAACATTGAGGCGGATGTCTTTGCTATTGACCGGCACGTTCCAAGTTTCTACATTGAGTCCGTCCGTTTGAGGTTGATTTTTATCATATTTATTGCGGATTAGTCGCTCAATGAGGGATGTTTTGCCGACGCTGCCTTGTCCGATGAGCAAGAGTTTGGCTTCGTGTAATGGTCGAGTTTCACTTGTGTGAATTTGCCTCAAGTAATTAGAAATCTCTTTTGCATCTTTTGAATTCAGAATTTCTAATGGAATATTGGTAATTGAATTGCCACTGAGGTTAAGATGTCTCAGATTGGTTAATTTAGCTAGTGCCTCTGGTATCTCAGTTATTTGGTTGTTATGGAGGGCAAGCAGGCTCAGATTGGTTAATTTAGCTAGTGCCTCTGGTATCTCGGTTATTTGGTTGCTACTGAGGCCAAGCTGCATCAGATTGGTTAATTTAGCTAGTGCCTCTGGTATCTCGGTTATTTGGTTGATACCGAGGTAAAGCAGCCTCAGATTGGTTAATTGCGCCAGCGCCTCTGGTATCTCGGTTATTTGGTTGTTACTGAGGTCAAGCAGCCTCAGATTGGTTAATTGCGCCAGCGCCTCTGGTATCTCGGTTATTTGGTTGTTACTGAGGTCAAGCAGCCTCAGATTGGTTAATTGCGCCAGCGCCTCTGGTATCTCGGTTATTTGGTTGTTACTGAGGTGAAGATGTGCCAGATTGGTTAATTTAGCTAGTGCCTCTGATATCTCAGTTATTTGGTTGATACTGAGGTAAAGCTGTGTCAGATTGGTTAATTTAGCTAGTGCCTCTGGTATCTCGGTTATTTGGTTGTTACCGAGGTAAAGCTGTGTCAGATTGGTTAATTTAGCTAGTGCCTCTGGTATCTCGGTTATTTGGTTGTTACCGAGGTAAAGCTGTGTCAGATTGGTTAATTTAGCTAGTGCCTCTGGTATCTCGGTTATTTGGTTGGAATTGAGGTCAAGCAGTTTCAGATTGGTTAATTTAGCGATCGCCTCTGGAATCTGGGTTATTTGGTTGCAACGGAGGTAAAGCAGCGTCAGATTGGTTAAATTAGTGATCACCTCTGGAATCTGGGTTATTTGGTTGTCACTGAGGTGAAGCAGCGTCAGATTGGTTAATTTCGCGATCGCCTCTGGAATCTGGGTTATTTGGTTGTCACTGAGGTGAAGCTGGGTCAGATTAGTTAATTTGGCAATCGCCTCTGGTATCTGGGTTAGCTCTACTCGAATTAAGATAAGTTCCTCTAAATGTAGTATTTGCGTTACCACATCGGGAATGCTCTCTAAAGGATTGCCACTGATATCCAACTTACGCAAATTAGGCAAACCCAATAGTTCGAGTGGAAGCGTTTTTAAATTGTTACCTGAAACCTTGTTGAGATAGCGGTCTCCTACTTTTTCATAACCTTCAACCTTCTTTCCCAAAATCAAAGACTCAAGCTGCTGCAACTTACCAATTTCCACAGGTAACTCAGTCAACTCTTGCCCCGACAAGTCTAACTCTCGCCAACCCTCAGCCACGGCGCGATCTATCAGTACCAATAACTCATCCTGCGTCATAATTCCAAGGAGAAGGGTAAAAGGAAAGAAGATTGATGAAGATTATCTTAACTGATTAGAGAAAATGCTAAACCATCACTTTTTGGTGATCTGTCAGTTTGCTGTTTGGGATATTGCAGATTTAGGCGATGCCTGCGGCAGGCTACGCCTACGCGCCTTGAGATGATGGGAAAAGGCGAGATCGCAAAACATAATAGCCATCATTACCAATGCTCTATAACCAATCCATCCACATAATCAAAATCTGAATCATCGGTCACAAGCACCCAACCATTTTCCAGACAATGCGCTGCAATCCAAACATCATTCATAGGAATTGGTCGTCCTTTGCGCTTCAAAGCCGAACGAGTCTGAGCATAGATAACTGCCGTTCTCTTTTCCACAGGCACAACCGTACAAACTTCCATAAACTCGAAATATCGAGGAAGATTTTTCAACGGTCGAGTTGAGTTCTCAGCCCCAAACAGTAACTCTCCCGCTACTACCACCGACAAAAATATTTCTGGTAACGCCAACACCCTTGAAACAACATCAGGATCACCATTCAAAAAACGTATTGCAACAGAAGTATCTAATGCAATCTCACCACTCATTTAAATCAACCTGACGACAATCAGCTTGAATTGCTTCTTGTAAATTAGCCGCCTCATCATCACTCAAAATACCAGCAAATTTCGCTAGAGGATGATGACTACGCGTTGTCTGAACGCGATGCAAAAAATCTAACATTACTTTGACTAACTCATCTGGAAGCTCTGCAATTTCTTGGATAAGCTGCTCGCGGCTAGTCATACATTTGCCCTTTTTAGCAAAGTTTACCGTCAATATTATAACGAATCAGTGAATCAGTCTCAAAATCAATTACACAGGTTTAGCGTAGGCGTAGCCCGTCGCAGACATCGCAAAAATTTGACTAGCCAAATACTCATGGCGGAGTTCGCTTTTACTTTCTGCTTCTAAACATTCGGCAATCGAGAAAACGGGAATCGGCGATCGCATAACTTTAAATCGGGTTTCTGGCTATCTCTGTTATTAGAGGATGTTTGAAAAGTTCTCTTATCGGTATCAAAAGTTTTAGATCCCCCTAAATCCCCCTTAAAAAGGGGGACTTTGATTCCGGTTCCCCCCTTTTTAAGGGGGGTTAGGGGGGATCAACAAGTGCCTAAAATCACAGCCAAAGACTTTTAAAACATCCTCTTAGACGCGCATCAGCTTATCACTTTTTCAATGCTTAATTACCGCAGATAAAGGCTAAAATGATGCGTAAATTTAACCAGAGTATTCTGGCCATGAAAAAATGAATTTATATGCATAGACGAGCGCCCTTATCTTTGTTTTTAGGAGTATTAACGAGTTCTAGCTGTTTTATCTTCAGCGTAGTAGCCCAAGTCCCATCTAATTCGCAGCAGTCCTCAACTCGGAATGAAACTGAAACTGCTAGTTGGTTTGAAGCCCATCGCGCCCAACCAGCTGCTTTACGAGCATTTGTACAGCGAATGCCGAAGGGAGGAGATATTCACAGTCATCTAAGCGGGGCTGTGTACGCAGAACACTATCTAGAGTGGGCTGCCAGCGATGGGTATTGTGTGAATCCAAAGGCGGAGGTTTTAGTTGAACCTAAAGCTTGCGGGCAGGACAGTAGCTATTTTCCTGCCTCAGAATTGTTCAACCGAACATCTGTTTATGATTCCCTAATAAATCGTTGGTCTACTCGTAACCTCCGATTTGCGGGAAAATCTGGACATGACCAATTTTTTGAGGCTTTTAGTGGTTTTGGGACAATATCAGACTCTATGACCCGTCGGGATGATATGGTTGCAGAAGTAGCAAATCGGGCAGCTTCGCAACATATTACCTATCTAGAGTTAATGCTTACCGTTCAGGGCAGCGAGGTTCGACAGCTAGGGCGTGAAGTTGGTTGGAATAAAGATTTCCAAGAAATGCACCGTCAATTGCTCAAACGAGGATTAACCAAGCTAGTGACACTCGGCAGCCAGCAACTTGCACAGTTAGAGGGCGAAGTCTCGAAAACACTCGGTTGCGGCACTCCATCAGCACAGCCTGGATGTGCAGTGAAAGTGAGCTATTTGCAGCAAACGACAAGAACAAAGTCGCCCGTTGAAGTGTTTGCTCAGTTAGCTTATGCCTTTGCACTAGATTCATCAGATTCGCGGGTAGTTGGCATCAATCTCGTCGCCCCAGAAGACAACCCGATTGCACTGCGCGACTACACCCTGCAAATGCAAATGCTGCAATTTCTCAAACGCCAATATCCCAATGTCAAGGTCGCACTCCATGCCGGAGAGTTAACCCTGGGTTTGGTGACTACCGAGAATTTACGTTTTCATATTCGGCAAGCTGTAGAAGTGGCACAGGCATCTCGCATTGGACATGGTGTGGATATTCTTTTTGAGGAGCGTCCCTTCGAGTTAATGGAGGAAATGCGGCGACTCGGCGTGTTGGTCGAAATCTGCCTGACCAGTAATGAGGTTATTTTAAATGTCCAGGGAGATCAGCATCCTTTTATGGAGTATTGGAAGGCTGGAGTACCAATGACTCTTGCTTCCGATGATGAAGGCATTTCCCGCATCGATTTAAGTCATGAGTATCTGTTAGCGGCAACAAGATATAAGCTGGGATATAAAGACCTCAAGCGACTGGCTCGCAATAGCTTAGAATATAGTTTCGCTCCGGGAAATAGTCTCTGGGAGTCGCCTGAGTTTAAGGCAATGGTTTCAGCTTGTGCAAGCGATACCCCTGGTAAAACCTCTGTTTCTCAAGGGTGCAGTGCTTTTTTGCAAAAGAGCGATCGCGCCCGGATTCAATGGCAGCTAGAGTCGGAATTTGCTCGGTTTGAGTCATTACAGAACTGGCTTTGATTGACTGTCATAAAAATGTAGAGCAACAAATTATCTGACCGCAGGGACAAATTAGAAATCAAGTTTTTCATACTTGCAAGCTTTACTTAGGGACTTCCAACAAATAACTTATTCAATCTTGTGGGGCGGGCATCTAGCCATTGGATACAATGCAGCGTGTGACACAAAAAAATGAGAGGATAATTGTGGTTGTTAGACCATATATCCACTCAAAATTCACTGTATTAGGGTTACAACAAAAGACCCCACGAGATGATTAAAACTTAGGAGAATTCAAATCAATTAACGTGACTCAGTTCCTTGATTGGGACTACCTGCTACAGAATCTTCTCCTGGTGCTTCTGGAGTAGCAGTAGGTTTAGCATCACTCTTTTCAGCATCGCCAGTTTTGCGAATACTTTCGTCGATAGGGGTTTGGTAGCCACCAGAAGCGGTAGGCGTACTTTCTTGATTGTTAGATTTTTCTTGTTGTTCAGCCATGATTACATTCCTGATTATTTATCGTTTGGACTATCTTAAAAAATTAGGCGTGTGAGTGCATCTATCCAAAATCTAGTTATGGCTGATTCTTTCCTCTATCGTAAGTATTGTTTTTTTTAATTTGGTGGTGGGTAAGAGCAAGCACCATAATTTTTCGATTTTACACCTAGTCCCCAATTCCTAATCCCCAGTCTCCTTTACAACATTCTCTAAGTAAATAAAGTTAATAATATGATGTGATGATTGCGATCCCAACTATCAAAGTATAATTAATGAACCAGAGCAATCTATCGTTACCATCTGGATGTGTCCTTCGTAAGGCAACCTCTGCCGATCGGTGGTCAATTCGATTGCTGGTATTCTCAGCAAGACTCGATCCAACTCAATTAAATTGGCAACAATTTTGGATAATTGAATGCAATGAGAATCTTATAGCTTGTGGACAGCTACGTAACTTTTCAGGGGCGCAAGAACTTGGTAGTTTAATTGTTGCATCAGCTTGGAGAGGTCGCGGTTTAGGTACTTTCTTAACGCAGCATTTGATTAATACAGCAACGCAACCACTTTATCTGGAATGTTTAGGTCAACGACTAGCGCAGTTTTACAGTCGCTTTGACTTTGTGCCAATATCTTTTGAAGACTTGTCACAATTTCCCAAAACAAGGGGATTATCTACGCTCAAGGGAAAATTTAGATTCTCGCAACTAGCTAAAAGATTACTCAGAGTTCCTGTGGTGTTTATGGAGTATCAAGGTTAAGCTAATTCGTAATTCGTAATGACGCTCTCTACGAGACGCTAAAAGCGTATCTTACTTCCCTGTAAGGGTACGAATACTCGCTACCGCTACGTAATTCGTAATTCGTAATTTTAAGGTATGCAGAATAAAGATTGATACAAGATGTTTCCAACCCTTTACTCTCCCTTATTTCCCATTAGACATTTTCCAATCGGAGGTTTCGCAAAAATTGTTAGCAAGACAGACCCTAGTAAATAATGGTGATTCAAACACAATAACCCAGCAGAGGAGCCAAGAAGTTGACGTTGATTAGGGCTGTAGAGTCTAATTCCACGGGGAGAAACTGGCAATAATTGAGGTTCTATCTCTTTTTTAGAAGTAATGTCAACTAAATAAAAGCGTCCACCAGGAGAAAGTACCCGTGCTATCTCACTAAGCACCTGTTTTGGTTCCAAATAGTGCAAGAAGCTGATAGTGCTAAAAACAGCATCAAATTGACTATCGGCAAAGGGAAGAGACTCAGCTATGGGTGCATCCCAGTTTTTATTATTCAAAAACAAATAAATAACAGGGAAGGATTGTTACAGAAAACGGAAGTCAGGAAGTAAGGGGACATCAGGAAGGGATAATAAAGTCATCAAGACTAGGTGTATCAATGACTCCTGAAGAAGAGCAACAGATAAAAGAATATTCTCGTGCAATAGCAAAGATACTGTACAAAAGTACTACGGGTGAACAACTCACAAGTTTGGCAAAAATAGAAGAAATAGTACGCTCTCAAATGCAGGAATATGTCATGCCAGAAGTAGGGGTTTTTTTATCGAAAATGCCACAGGAGAAAGCAGCGGATACAAACGAAAAATAAAAAGTATTATTGGAGAACTGCCAATTACAAACTCTCAAGCACAAAAGCTAGAAATTAAATCCCATAATCAATTGAGTCCATATCTAGAAGCTTGTTGTTTACGAATCAGCGCGTCGGATCGTATCATTGAGTCTACTGTCAAACAGATTGACCGTCGAACCAAAATTTCTGGCGCACAATGGAAATCTGATAACGTTCCTCAAGTCTTAGCTCAACGCCAGAGCTTATCTCAATGGATTAATCTTTGCTCGCTAAATAAAAACTGGGATGCTCCCCAGTAGCAGCAGCTAGCAAACCAGTTTCTTAAATGTTGAGGATTTATTAAATCGAGTGCAGATGAGATTAGTTTATCAACCATTTCTGTTGTAGTTGGAGCAAAACTGCGTAAAAAAGATTTAAGT
>NZ_JABXKK010000130.1 GCF_017115045.1 Nostoc sp. NMS8
CCAATACGGTTCGGTTAAGATCCCCCCGCCTACGGCGACCCCCTTAAAAAGGGGGTGAAAGAGGCTTGGAAGTCCCCCTTTTTAAGGGGGGTTGGGGGGATCTTCAAAATATAAAAACGTTAACCGAACCGCATTGTTAACACACCTATCTTTTACTTTTGAGTTTTGGAGAATGTTTATCCTGCAAGCTGCGAATTTTAACCAGCACTGAAATATATTGTTGAGTCATCCAAATCAACGCTTCAATGGATGAGTTACCTTGGTCAATTTGGCTTTTAGCTTGGAAGCCAATCAAGAATAGTTGCATTGTCAGCAACAAAGCAATGATTTTACCGAGAATTTGACGGACTTGCATTTGTTTCTACCCCCAAGAGTTGATAGATAAAGCTTCTCTTTGGGGTTGTATCACTAAGCAAATACCCTAATCTTGCTGAAAATGCCTTAGAATCTGGATTACATGAGTTTGGGGTGGTAGTTTCAATCTGGGGTAGCCCCAAACTTCTTACTCATTTTTTTGGATGTAATGGCGCGAGAATCTACTAAAGGCCCTGTAATTCAGAAACGAGTCAAGCGTTTGCTAGAGGCGTTGCTTTGTTTTGTCGATGGAGAATTTGAGGACGGTAACTTTAAAATTAAGTACAACTGGAAAGAAGAAGACAGCACTAACCCCAAGCTGACTGTGCAGACTACGTTAGTTGCGTTGGAGTTGCTGACCCAAAAAGACAAATATCCTGGCAAGTTAACTAAAGCGCAAATTCGAGAAGCGCTGAATTTGCTGAAGGATTTCTTGAAGATTCTCGAAGATAACCGTTCCCAAACTCAAGGTTCTGATGACTGGCACTTTACTTTAAAGCTATGGTCAAGGGATAGAGAGAAGAACCTAAAACGGTTTGATGAAGCGTGGGAAAATAACAGACCGAAAAAATCGAAAGAATTAGCAGCAAATTTCACCCAAGATGAGGGTGTTGCTACTGTACGTCAAATTAAACTTACTCTATTTCAAGCGCCACCCTTACCCGAACACTTTGTAGAACGCCCAGAGTATAGCGATGATTTAAAAACTCGTCTTTTAAATGGTTCATCGTCTGATAGTCGCACTTTAGTAATTACTGCAATTCACGGTTTGGGTTCCGTGGGCAAATCTACTTTAGCTGCGGCTTTAGCCCATAATGCAGAAATACAATCTCGTTTTGGTGATGGCATTCTTTGGGCAACATTAGGTCAACAACCCAATGTCCTTTCTTTACTTAGTGGCTGGGTGCAAGCATTAGGAGACTATAGCTTTAAGCCTACAAGTGTAGAAGCAACTTCCTCGCATTTGCGGACTCTGCTTTATGACAAGGCTGTGTTGCTGGTGGTGGATGATGCTTGGAATACCGAAGATGCACAAGCATTTAATTTTGGTGGGGCGCGTTGTCAAGTTTTAGTAACTACTCGTGAAGGTCACATTGCCGATGCCTTAGCAGCCAACACCTACAGCCTGGATATAATGAAACCAGATCAGGCAATGGAATTGCTGACCAAGAAATTAAGACGCGAGATTACTGGCATAGAACGTCACTCAGCAGAAAATTTAGCCAAAGGTGTTGGTTATCTTCCCCTAGCATTGGAACTTGCAGCCGCCGAAGTTGCCTGTGGTACGACTTGGAATGAACTGTTGGCGGATATTCAGCAAGAAGTAGCCAGATTAACAAGTTTTGACCGACCGGAAGCCGAAGAAATTACTGATGAGGCTAGTTTAAAACGCCTGAGTTTAACGGCATCATTAAATTTGAGTGTCAAGCGAATGCCACCAGAAAAGCAGCAGCATTTCTCTTGGTTAGGGGTATTGCCGGAGGATGTCAACATTAATAAGATGATGGCAGCAACGCTGTGGCAGATGGATAAGCGTGATGCTGCCAAGATGTTGCAATATTTACGGAATAAAGCATTGCTATTAACAGGAATACCGCTTGCTGATGGTATGCCTAC
This sequence comes from Nostoc sp. NMS8, assembly GCF_017115045.1. GTDB lineage: Bacteria > Cyanobacteriota > Cyanobacteriia > Cyanobacteriales > Nostocaceae > Nostoc. The sequence goes on from NZ_JABXKK010000130.1 coordinate 1,972, forward strand.
CTATCGATTACATGACTTATTTCACGATTTAGCTTGTAATTTGTTAACTGCTCCCTCTGAGCCAAAACGCCGAGGAGATTTGGCTGGGTTGGGTTTAAACCTTGCTGATGTTCACGCTGCTTTTTTAAAGAAGTATCGGCAGAAAACCCAGAATGGTTTATGGCATACTTTACTCGATGATGGTTACATTCATCAGTATTTAGTTTGGCATTTGGAAAAGGCTGGACAGGTAGAAGAGATTCACACGTTATTGCGGGAAGAGTCTGCAACTGGAAGCAATGGCTGGTTTGAAGTGCGAGAACAATTGGGAGAAACTGGCGGTTACATCACAGATATTTCTCGTGCCTGGGAACTAGCAGAAACAAATTGGACTGAAGCAACCTTGTCTCAAGTGGTAGGTTTGCAGTGTTGCTATGCTTTGATTACGGCATCTCTGAATAGTTTGGCAGCGAATGTACCAGTGGAATTGCTGGTGGCGCTGGTCAAAAACAATTTTTGGAATGCTGAACAAGGACTAGCTTATGCTCTGCAAAACCCAGAACCAAAACAGAAAGTGAAAGCTCTTGCAGAGTTAGTCAACTATTTGCCGCCAAATTTAAAAAAACTGATGCTGTCAGAAGCACTCTCTGCTGCACGTTTGATTCAGGATGAGGAAGATTTTGCCGATGCCTTGAGAGCCTTAGCAGAACAACTGCCAGAGGTTTTACCAGAAGCACTCACCGCCACATGCTTGATTGAGAATGAGTATTCTCTTGCCAAAGCCTTGAGTGCCTTAGCAGAAAAATTGCCACCTGAATTGTTGCCAGAAGCACTAGCTGCCGCACGCTCGATTCAGGATGAGTATTCTCGCGCCTCTGCCCTCAGTAGTTTAGCAGAGAAACTGCCAGAGGTTTTCCCAGAAGCACTCGCCGCCGCGCGCTCGATTCAGAATGAGTATTCTTTCGTCTCTATCCTCAGTACCTTAGCAGAGAAATTGCCACCTAAATTGTTGCCAGAAGCACTCGCCGCCGCACGCTCGATTCAGAATGAGTATTCTCTCGGCTCTATCCTCAGTACCTTAGCAAAGAAACTGCCAAAGGCTTTGCCAGAAGCACTCGCCACCGCACGCTCGATTCAGGATGAGTATTCTCGCGCCAATGCCTTGAGTATCTTAGCAGAACAACTGCCAGAGGTTTTGCCAGAAGCACTCACCGCCACATGCTTGATTGAGAATGAGTATTCTTTCGCCAAGGCCTTGAGTGCCTTAGCAGAGAAACTGCCACCTGAATTGTTGCCAGAAGCACTAGCTGCCGCACGCTCTATTCAGAATGAGGAATATCGCACCTCTGCCCTCAGTACTTTAGCAGAGAAACTGCCAGAGATTTTCCCAGAAGCACTCGCTGCCGCGCGCTCTATTCAGAATGAGTATTTCCGTACCTTAGCTCTCAGTACTTTAGCAGAGAAACTGCCACCTGAATTGTTGCCAGAAGCACTCGCCGCCGCACGCTCAATTCAGAATGAGTATTCTCTCGCCTCTATCCTCAATACCTTAGCAAAGAAACTGCCAGAGGCTTTGACAGAAGCACTCGCCGCTGCACACTCAATTCAGAATCAGTATTCTCGTGCTGATGTCTTGAGAGCCTTAGCACAAAATCTGCCAGAGGTTCTGCCAGAAGCACTTGCCGCGGCACGCTTGATTCAAGATGAGTATTCTCGCGCCTCTGTCCTCAGTACCTTAGCAGAGAAACTGCCAGAGATTTTGCCAGAAGCACTCGCCGCAGCGCGCTCTATTCAGAATGAGTATTTCCGTACCTTAGCTCTCAGTACCTTAGTAGAGAAACTGCCAGAGGTTTCGCCAGAAGCACTCTCTGCTGCACGTTTGATTCAAGATGAGGAAGATTATCCCGATGTTTTGAGAGCCTTAGTAGAGAAAATACCACCTAAGTTGTTGCCAGAAGTACTCTCCGCAACGCGCTTGATTCATGATGAGAGAGAGCGCGCCCATATCTTGAGGGACTTAGCAGAGAAACTGCCACCTGAGTTGTTGCCAGAAGTACTCTCCGCAACGCGCTTGATTCAAGATGAGTATTCTCTCGCCTCTATCCTCAGTACTCTAGCGGAGAAAGTGCCAGAGGTTTTGCCAGAAGCACTCGCCGCCGCACGCTCGATTCAGAATGAGTATTCTCGCGCCTCTGCCTTGAGTGCCTTAGCAGAGAAACTACCAGAGGTTTTGCCAGAAGCACTCACCGCCACACGCTCGATTCAGTCCGAGTCAAATCGCGCTTCTGTCCTCACAACCTTAGCAGAGAAACTACCAGAGGTTCTGCCAGAAGCACTCGCTGCCGCGCGCTCGATTCAGGATGAGTATTCTCGTGCCTCTGCTTTAAGTGCCTTAGCAGAGAGACTGCCGCCTGAGTTGTTCCCAAAAGCACTCGCTACCGCACGCTCGATTCAGGATGAGTATTCTTGCGCCTCTGCCTTGAGTGCCTTAGCAGAGAAACTACCAGAGGTTCTGCCAGAAGCACTCACCGCCGCACGCTCGATTCAGTCCGAGTCAAATCGCGCTTCTGTCCTCACAACCTTAGCAGAGAAACTACCAGAGGTTCTGCCAGAAGCACTCGCTGCCGCGTGCTCGATTCAAGATGAGGATTCTCGCACCTATGCCTTAAGAGCCTTAGTAGAGAAACTGCCAGAGGTTCTGCCAGAAGCACTTGCCGCTGCACGCTCGATTCAGGATGAGTATTCTCGCACCTATGCCTTGATAGCCTTAGTAGAGAAACTGCCAGAGGTTCTGTCAGAAGCACTTGCCGCTGCACGCTCGATTCAGGATGAGGAATATCGCGCCGATGCATTGAGTACATGTGCTTTATATTTGTCACAAATGCCATCTGCCAAACTTTTTTCTCTTTGGCAAGATACACTTCATCAGCTATCCCTTCGTACTCGCCCTGATTTGCTGCGAGATATCAAAGAATTGTTTCCAGTTATCTTTGCATTAAGTGGTGAAGCAGCAACGGTAGAAATTGCCCGTGGGATTGAGCATGTGGCGCGATGGTGGAAATAATGCGTAATTCGTACCTCGCCTTCGCTCGGCAACCTAATTTGTAATTTAAAAGAGTTAGATATAACTTGCATCTGTAGCCTGATTTTAGTCAATTGGTATAAGGGGATGCAGGATCTATAGTTTTAAGCGAAGTACAATCGCCATTTACAGCTACTCAACCATCAAGTATGTATCGAATTTACAAACTCTCTTTGGTATAGATCAGTGAGCGATCGCAATTAGTCATAAAATCATCAGAGAAATTGTCTAGACTGTCAATGAGCGATCGCCTATATTGGTTTTTCTACAGCAGAATACTAAGCGATCGCATTTAGGTTGAGCATATCTTTACTAACTTTTTCTATAAACATCTTTTCGATGCTTGCACTGCAAAATCTGTACGAGTTGACTTTCATCATTAATCTCGTAACAAACTCTATAATCACCAATCCGAATACGATACTCGTTATCAGAACCTTTTAACTTTGCATACCTCATTATCTCTGCTGTGAGCGATTAGCAAGATATTGATCTATAGTCACGAACTCACCATCTTTATACTCAGCGCGAACTGCTTCAATTTCTGCCAGTGTTTCTGCATCGTCTTCGTACAACGCTTCTTCGTCCTCAAAAATTTGTTGCTCAATTAGCTCTTGAAGTTGACGTTTTTCTGTTAAATCAAGAGAAGATATTGCTTCTGCTAAAGTTTCTAAGGAGAGTTGTAATTTAACAATGGCTGGCATTTTTCTCCTATTGGGTGTATTATCTCGCATTTTGACACCATTATGCTGATTTTAACAGTTATATTTTTGTCAAGCCCAAAGTCTTTGAGTTGTATTTCACGCTTGTGGGGTGCGGCGCAGAAATTGGATTTGTCTAAACGGCGATCGCTTATATCGATCTTTTCTACAGAATAATCGCGATCGCTTACAAAAGTTTTGCCTATGCACTCCCGAACAAATTGAAAGAGTTACAGAACTTACGGGAGCGACTACAGGACTTATGGGAGCCGCTACAGGACTTACGGGAGCCGCTACAGGACTTACGGGAGCCGCTACAGGACTTACGGGAGCCGCTACAGGACTTACGGGAGCCGCTACAGGACTTACGGGAGCCGCTACAGGACTTACGGGAGCCGCTACAGGACTTACGGGAGCTTATAAATACCAAAATTTAGTAATTAAGTTCCGAAAAATTACTGTTATCAATCAAAAATGTTAGTAAAAAAATTGCGAGTTTTACTGAACCGGAACGCAGTTTAATTGAGGCAAGCTAGCTTTAAGAGCATCTTAAAGGAGTAATTTTATGTCTCGAAAAAAACGCACATCCCGTACTTTAGAAAAAGCTCAGTTAAGATCCGCCGGACTAAAATCAATTATTCCAAGCGTCAAATTTGATGAAGATTATAGTCTAGAAAAATTAGTTGAGTCAATCGACCAGCTACGCAACAAAATTGATGTTTATAATACTGCTCTGTCGATAGTTGACTCTTCTAAAACTGAAATTGAAGAAATGGAAAAAAATTTGAGTCAGCTTTCTGAGAAAATGCTGATGGTGGTTGCAATTAAGTACGGTAAAAACAGCCGTGAGTATGAAATGGCGGGTGGTGTTCGTGATAGCGATCGCATCCGCAAAATCAGATCGAGCCGCTTGAAAAATGTTGCAGAACAAGCATCAGATGAAAATGCTAAAATTGCATAAAATACGCGATAAATCGCCCTCTCTACAAAAGGCGATTTATCGCGTTTTTGCAATCTATGATTTTCATCATATAAACCTTAGAGGATGTTTTAAAAGTGGATGGCTGTAATTTTAGGCACTTTTAGCTCCCCCCAGCCCCCCTTAAAAAGGGGGTAAAGTCTCTAAAAGTCCCCCTTTTTAAGGGGGATTTAGGGGGATCTAAAACGTTTTGCTACCGAGCAGAGGAATTTTAAAACATCCTCTTAACCTAACTGTATTGATTCGCATCCTATGAGACGTTTTAAATTTTGAATTTTGAATCTTCAATCCAAAATCCAAAATTTAAAATCTAATTTTCAAAGTTATTTATGTCAGTGTGAGCCTACACGTATGCTTTCTTCGTCGAGATTGTCTGGCAGAAATCCACCTGCCTGCATTTTCCATAATCTGTAGTAAGCGCCGCCGAGTGCCAGCAGTTTAGCATGGGAACCATCCTCGATAATCCGACCTTTGTCAAACACCAAAATCCGATCTAGATGGACGATGGTAGATAGTCGATGAGCCACTACAATGACCGTTTTCCCATTCATTGCTAAGTCGAGGGTATCTTGGATCGCTTTTTCGGTGATTGAATCGAGGCTAGAGGTGGCTTCATCTAAAATCAGGATCGGCGCATCTTTGAGAATTACCCGTGCGATTACAATGCGCTGTCTTTGCCCTCCAGAAAGCTTTACACCACGTTCGCCTACCAGAGAATTGTAACCATCCTTGCTTTGGGCGATGAAATCGTGAGCATGAGCCTTGCGCGAAGCCTCAATCACTTCCTCATCGGTTGCATCCAAGCGTCCGTAACGAATATTTTCTAGCAAAGTGCGATGGAACAGAGATGGATCTTGGGGAATTAAGCTGATCTGGGCGTGTAAAGCATCTTGAGTCATGTCTCGAATATCGACCCCATCAATAATAATTTGTCCAGATTGTGGGTCGAATAAACGCAGAATTAGATTGACAAAAGTGGATTTTCCAGAGCCGGACAAGCCTACCAGTCCGATCCGCTCTCCTGGTTGGATGGTGACAGAAAGATTGTTGAAAACTTTCTTCTCTTCTGTGTAGTTGAAATTCACCCGCCGAAACTCAATCTTACCTTGAGTGATTGAGTGGGCGATCGCCTTATCGCGATCGACCAACTCGTGGGGTTGAATGATGGTGAAAACGCCATTGGCGACATTACCAACGTGTTCAAAAAATTCCAGAAAGCGGCGGCTCAAATTACGCGCTTCACTGATAATCAATAGCGACAGGCTGGTTGCTACAACAAAGTCAGCAGTAGCAATCTTTCCTTGACTCCACAGAGAAAGCGAGTAATATAGGGTGCTGATTTTTAGAATGGCTGCTGAGATGAATTGAAACCAGCGAATGCGCTCTGAGTACCAGTTGGACTCTCTCACGTGTTTGATTTCGCGCTTTAATTGGTCATTCAAATAGTGTCGTTCAAAACCAAAACGAGCAAATAGTCGGCTACTAGTGAGATTTGTGACCGCATCTACAATGATGCCAGTTGTCTCACTTCTGGCGGCTGCGGCTTTCCGGGAGTAAAATCGGCAGCGAGTTGCTAGCCAGAACGAAATACAGATAAAGAGAACCGCCCAGATTCCCACAAGTGCAGCCAGGGGAGGGTAAGCGCGATACAGTATTGTCGTAGCGACGCCATACACCACAATTACTGGCATAAACTCGCTAATCATCATTTGCATCGTCTGGGTAACACCTAGAGAAGTTTCGCTAATCCGATGTGCCAATGCTCCAGAAAAACTGCTGCTCAAGTAGCGATGCGAATGGTGTTGCAAGTAGGCATATAGCGATCGCACAATATGTTGTCGATGGATGGGATGGAGAATCGTCTGCAAGAGTCCAGCCGATCGCCCAAAAACCACTTCACCCACACTCAAGCCGATGAACAGCATCAGAGGTTGCTTCATGGCATCAAAAATGGGCTTACTGTCACCCGTCGATCGCGTCACACCCCGGATGATCTCGCCAATAGCATAAGGCAGCATAATGCCACAGGTTGCGTGTACGATCTCCAGGATCACCGCTAATACATACCACCAACGGAACTGGTTAACGAAATACAAAATGAACCTAAAGGGAGTTGATGGTAAATCTGGTGCATCAGGAGCGCGTTGAAAAGATTTGGATTGTCTAGTTTTTTTCGTCATGAAAGTCGATCTCTTAGGCATCATTTTAGCTTTTCTACAAGATAAAAATGGACGACTGGAGCAGCCGTCCGATGGCATTAGAGACTTTTAGAAGTACTCCACTAGACCATAATTTCTGATGGTGTGATTCCAATTAGTCATTGGTCATTTGTCATTAGTCATTTGTCATTTGTTATTCGCTGCGTCCCTAGTTTCTAACGAAGAGAATCTCCTCTTCGGTATTCGGCGGTTATGTCGTCTAATTTTTGTTTCAAACTGTCGTCAAGTTTTAGTTCTACTGCTTTGAGGTTGTCAGTAAGTTGTTCTGGGCGGCTAGCGCCAATAATGGGGGCAGTAATAATGGGATTAGATAAAACCCAAGCTACTGCTAGGGTAGTGAGAGACAATCCGGCGAGATCCGCTACTGTGCGTAAATCTTCGACAGTATTGAACTCGCGATCGTGCCAGTAGCGATCTTGATAACGTTCTGCGGCAGCACCTAACGTAAAACGAGTGCCTGAGGTGGGGCCTTGAGTAAGAATGTGTTTGCCTGTAAGTAGACCACCCGCCAATGGATTGTAGGAAATTACACCCAGTCCTTCTTCTTTGGCCAAGGGCAATAGTTCTCGCTCAATTTCGCGGAATAACAAGTTATAACGGGGCTGAATTGAGATGAACTTAGTTAAATTGCGTGTCTCGGCGCGACCCAAAGCGCGGGCGAGTCTGTAGGCTAAAAAGTTGGAAACCCCGATGTAGCGCACCTTGCCAGCACTAACTACTGCATCCAGCGCTTCCAGAGTCTCATCAAGAGGGGTTGACGCATCGTCGGAGTGCAACTGGTACAAATCGATATAATCAGTTCCTAGCCGCCGTAGAGAAGCATCGATCGCATCCAAAATATGTTTCCGCGAAGCCCCTTGATCCCAAGGTGCAGGGCCAACTCGACCGACGCACTTGGTAGCTAAAATAAAATGTTCGCGTTTGCCTTTGAGCCAGCGTCCAACGATTTCTTCAGTACGTCCAGCAGTAGCAAGTCCACCACCGAGGGGATAAACATCGGCTGTATCCAAAAAATTGATCCCGCCATCAGCTGCGGTGTCAAGGATCTGCCTGGAAGTTTCTTCATCTGTCTGTAAACCAAAGGTCATAGTGCCGAGACAAAGACGCGAAACAGTCAATCCAGTTTTACCGAGCTTGGTAGTTGGTAAGGTCATAGATATGTTGTTGATTGAGGTTGATTGAGAAAGTTTTAAAATTTTTAAATAGAATGCGACGTGCGTTCTGCGTTAGCGAGGCGGGGCGAAACTAAAACGCTATGCAATAAATGCATTTTTTAAGGCGTGAACCAATTTAACCAACCTTCCCAGCTTTGGACGATCGCGGCAAATTCTGCATAACCATCTGCTTTTGGGTGAGCGCCATCATTAGCTTTTGCTTCTGCTAGCCAGATTGGTGACTTTACCAAACTAGAAAACACATCAAGATACGGAACATCTAGTTGATTACAAACCAATGCGAATTCCTGTGATAGATTTGCAAGAATTTGATTTCTTTTTTCTTGATCGACATCACCGCAGGGTGGCGGACTAACCATCAAAATCGGATAGAGTTGCTTCGCTTGGCTTAAGATATTGTGAGCATTGGCAATCGACTCAGAAAGTTCGATTCCTTGCTGTTTACCTGCCCATCCTGAATCATTTGCCCCAAAGGAAAACACTACTCGACCATCGGATTCTTTTGGGAGACGATAGGAGACTTCCGAGTACCAACGTTTTTTGAGATACCGACTTGTCTCTGCCCGCACCCCCAAGTTGTAATGGGTGATAGCGTATCCTCTTGATTCAGCATTGCGGCACACTCTACCTGTCCAACCCAGAAACTCTGGATCGCCTGTGCCATTGACAAAGGATTCACCAATAAAACAAATTCTGATTTCTTTACGAGAATCTGACATAAGTCACGTCGCTTCTCTACGAGACGCTGCGCGTAGCTTGCTTCCCCGCAGGGGTAAGCTCTTAAGCATTTAATTTACACATTGAGACCGCAGGGGGGCAGGGGGCAGGGAGCAAGGGAAAGGGTTTGCAGTTTTTCTTACCATGAATATGGTGCAATTTAAATGACGATTAGCTTACACAGACAACGGATATAGCGGTCATAATTGCATAGAATACAGACCATTTGTAGGGGTACAGCATTGCTCATTGGTGTCAACTTAACGCGAAACCGCTTGTCCGCCGGGAATTTCAATTCCCGTCTCATAGCTAAAGTCATCTGAAGATGACTAAATATCGCCAAAAATCTCCAGTCTACTTCAGTAGACTTAAGCTATTAGCCCGAAAATTTATTTCCGGGCGGGCATGTCAGCCAACAGATAAGCTGTTTCCAACTTAAGTTGACACCTATGAGCATTGCTGTGCCCTATTGTGTATTGCATCTCAAGCAACTACAGAAATTTCACGACGGCTCTGGGAAATTAGCCACTGTTGCAACTTGGAATCGCCGTATACCTCATCTGCAATAAAATGATCGCCATCGGGCAGTATTGTCAAATCAACTTTCCCCCCGACTTTGCGTAAGCGCTCAACAAATTGTTCTGTATCCTCAATTGGCAGATTTTTGTCTTGTCCACCTTGGAATATTTGAACGGGAATGTCTTTGAGTGCAGCTAGTTCGCTTTCTTCTAATGTTTTGGGTACTCTTCCAGATACAGGTACTAAACCTGCGAAGCGATCGGGATGCAAAGCAGCAATATGCCAGATCCCCGCCGAACCTAAGCTGAACCCGGCTAATATCACCCGCGCTGGATCGACGGGTTGGGAAGCGATCAATTCATCAAGTAAAGCAAGCACATCATCGGCTCGATCTGCCCAAGTCTGTTCAGCCGGAATCTGGGGTGCAGCAAAGACATAAGGTAAGGAGTTGGATGAATCTACGAAACGAGGTAGACCCCATTTCAGCAACACATTCAAATCTATACCGCGATCGCGTCCTCCATGCAAAAACAATACCAGGGTTGCGGGTTTGTTGGCATTATCAGAAACAGGCGAAAAAAGATAAGGCAAGGAACCATTGCTGGTTTCGTAAGAGCGTTGTTCAACAGGCATAGTTTTGGCTCCTAATTTAAATTGGGGATTGGAAAGAGGCAGAGGGGCAGGGTGCGGGGGGCAGAGGGGAAAATTTTTCTCCCTTGCTCCCTGCTCCCTGCTCCCTTGCTTCTCCCTCAGTCCCCTATGTACTAAGCCTTGACAGGCTGTTTCCACACTGCGGCGGCGTACAGTGAGGCATCGAAGTCTGGCGCGATGTTGTTGCTTGTGATTCGTGTCTCGTGCAGTGCCCAGTCGGTGAAGAATAAGTCATGAGTGATACGCGACACTATTGCCGGGACATCACGCCGGATGCTGGGCACGTCGCCGATGGGCAGACCGAAGCTCACAAAACCGGCTGGGTTGAAGACGTGGATATCCTTGAGGTAAGGTGCGCTACCGGGTACTTTTTCTTGGTATTCGTGGGCACTGCCAAGGTAGGGGTGTGTGCCCAAGTCGTCGGCGCGTTGGTCGGCTGGTGGTTGATAGCGATCGCGCCAAAGTGCAATATGCTGTGCAAAGTCAGCTAGTTCGGGCCGCTTTGTCGGATCAACAAAGTAACCGGTGCCTGCGATCGCAAAATCGAACTCAAAAACATCGTCGTTCACCTGGGCGACAATGCGCCCGCCTTCCTCGTGCGCCGATCTCCAGTTTGCAGATAAATGTAGATGAAAGTTGGGGAATGCGATCGCCCGTTGAATTGCGTCGGCTGGTGGTGTAGAACCAACTTCACGAAAACGCCAAGCTTGGAACCAACGGGCTGCATCAGGTAGTTCTGGATAGTTGTAGTAAGCGCCAGGATACCCACGCACGCGATTTATCGGCAGCGATGCGATCTCTGATCGCCGGGCAAACAAATGCACCGCCTTTGCCCCCGATTCCAGCGCCACCCCTGCGGCATCGAAAGCTGAGGCCGCAGCACCCAGCACTGCTACAGTTTTGCCGCGCAATGCGCCGAAGTCGATGGTATCGACAGTGTGGGCATACAGCCTGCGTGGTAGACTATCTAACACTGGTGGCACGTATGGGCCGCCAGTACCAGCCACGCCATTAGCAAAGATAATCTTGCGCGTCGTCTCTACCTGTGGGACACCGTTCACCTCAAGATGCAGACGAAAAAAACCTTCAGCCGGCTCAATTCGCACTAGCCGCGTCTGATACCGAACTGTGATGCCCAAAAATTGCCGATACCAGCTGAGGTACTCAGCCCATAGCAATCTGGGGATACGGTCGATCGCTGCGTAGGCATCAGCACCGTGTCGCGCTTCATACCAAGCCTGGAACGACAGCGCCGGAATACCAAGTTCAGGGCCGGGCAAGTTCTTCGGTGTGCGTAGTTTATTCATCCGCGCTCGGTTGAGCCACACGCCAGCATGGGCTTCATCTTTGGCCGCGTCGATCACCGTCACGCGACCGATGCCAGCGCGCCGCAGTGCAAATGCAAAGACGCTGCCGCTACCGCTACCACCCACAACCGTGACGTTGTGATCGATGCCTTGGCGATCGGGTATCCAGCTATCAGGATCGGGGCCAATTAGACGTAGCGCCTCGCGGGCCCCAATATCAGGATCAGTCGTTATTGTCATGTCGATCTCCCAAGGTGAAACACTATGAGGATGAGGGAGATGAGGAAGAATAATCTCCCCCGACTCCCTGATCTCGCCTTTTACGCTACTACTAGATTCTTGTCCACTTGTTGAAATTCGGTGTTACTCACCTTAGATTCGATCGCTGTACCCTTGAAGAATTCGGGGTTAGCTTGGGTGTAAAACTTGTAGGGATTAGCGAATACATAAGATTTGAATTCGGCTTCGGAAATAACGCCTTCTTGTACGAGATCCCAGCTTTCAGCCAAGGGAGAGGTGAGGTCTGGCACATCCCAGTGACCAACATCGGAGGAATAGATGGCGTTGATCTTGACTTTCAAGGGATTGGCTTTGTCATTGAATGCCGTAGCGATGGTGCGATCGTCGGACTCGGAACCAAAGAAGAAACTGTTCACCCAGCGATCGCGGATGTCTTCAATTGTTTCAATGCCAGCTGCTGCAAAATCGTTCAATTCGCTACCGATGGGTGCGCGGCTATGACGGCTGAATGAAGCTCCCAGTACAGTTTTGGTCAATTCATCCTTATCGAGGGAATACCCTTGAGCAACTTCTGCACCGTAGCGCTCAAATATCTCAAATAGCTCATCAGCATTGGTCAAGGCTGGATTGTAGTTTTCCAGTGCCTTGATGTTGCGCTTCAAGAACCGATCCACCAAATGGATGTAGACACGCGCACCCCAATCTGCGCCACCTTCTAGCATAGCTACGCGTAACTGTGGAAAACGCTTGGTAACACCACCAAAGAACAGCGCCTTGGCAAATGCTTCCGAACCATCGGCAAAGTGACCGATATGGTTGTTCATGTAGTTACTGATGGAGGAGCGGCCAGTCCAGCCCTGACTGCCGTAATGGGTGGTGACGGGTACGCCCAGTTCCACGACTTTCGCCCAGAAGGGATCGTAGTCGTATTCACTATCTAGCCCGTAGAAGTCGATATAAGAGGCATACTTGGCGATTTCGGGGAATTTATCGGCTGGATATTTATCAGCGATCGCTTTGATTGGCCGCTTCACGCCTCCAGTGATATTAATCACTTTCAAGCCAAGTGTTTTTACGGCAAACTCTAACTCCTCAATGCCTTCTTCGGGAGTAGTTAAGGGGATACCAGCTACCGGTGTTAGGCGATCGCTATATTTCCGGTAAATATCAGCATGATAGTGATTTACTGCACGTTGCAGCGCTTGACGATTCTCTGCACTGGCTCCAGCTGGTGCTAAAACATTGTTGGGAAACAGCACTGAATAGTCAGATCCTTGCTCTGCCTGACGCTCATAGAGCAATCCGGGCAGGGTGTAAGTAGCAAGATCCAGTGTATTTTTGGTAACTCTAGCCCACCAAGGCGATCGGATTGTCCGATTGTATTGACGTTCTTCAGGGGTTTGTTGATACCAGTCTTTACCGTTGCTCTTAGAGTTGAGACGAGAAGCTTCAGTCTTACGTAACTCGTCTACAAGTTTCACACCGCCGTACTTAGCGATGTAATCCTCAAAAGCTGGCGTGAAATCATTGGTATGAACATCGGTGTCGATTACTGGATAATCAAGTGTTGCTCTGATTGCAGCAGAGCGTGAAGTCTTCAATCGGCTATATTCAGTCATATTTTTCCTTCAAAAAATTACAGGTTTTTCCAAGCATCCAATGCTGCTTAGGGCTGTCCTTTGTAAATACAAATGACAAAGGACAAATGACTAATGACAAATATTTCAAGTTCTGTAGGGCGGCGATCTACAGAAAGTGCAATTTAAAAGGTTTTGTGAAAAATTCATTTAAGCTACCACCAGATTCTTATCCACTTGTTGAGCGGCAAGACCATTACCCGGCCGACGCAATCCAAGGTTTTCACGCAAGGTAGTACCCTCGTATTTGGTACGGAAAAGTCCGCGTTTCTGCAAGATGGGGACAACTAAATTAACAAAGTCATCTAATCCTGTGGGCAGAATTGGCGGCATAATATTAAAGCCGTCTGCTGCACCGTTACTGAACCATTCTTCAAGCTGATCGGCAATACTTTCGGGACTACCGATAATCGTGCGATGACCCCGCGCCGTGGCAACAGAGAGATACAACTGACGCAGCGTTAGATTGCCGCGATTTACAAGATCCGTCAGCAACTTCAGGCGACTTTTACCACCATTGGTATCAGTGGGCAAGGGTGGTGCGAGATCGTCGAGTGAATAGCCAGATAAATCAATGCCCTGATAACGCGTTTTCAGTAAGCCCCATGCCACCGATGGGTGAATTAGCGATTGCAGGAATTCGTATTTTTCCTGAGCTTCTTCTTCAGTGCGACCAATCACTGGAAACACACCCGGCATGATTTTCAGATCGTCTAGTTGGCGGCCATATTTAGCCAACCTACCTTTCACATCAGCATAAAATTCCTGCCCGTCTTCCAGTGTTTGGTTGGCAGTAAAAATAACTTCAGCAGTCTTTGCCGCCAGTTCACGCCCAACTTCCGAAGCACCAGCCTGGATAATCACCGGATAACCTTGAGGCGGACGACCGACGTTTAAAGGGCCTTTGACAGAAAAATGTTTGCCTTTGTAATTGAGTGTATGCAGTTTATTCGGGTCAAAATAGACACCAGATTCTTTGTCTCGGATGAAGGCATCATCTTCCCAGCTATCCCAAAGACCTTTCACCACTTTTACAAACTCTTCGGCGCGTTCATAGCGCTGGCTATGCTCTAGGTGTTCGTCATGGCCGAAATTACCTGCGGCATTCTCATTACCTGTGGTGACTACATTCCAAGCTGCTCGACCGTTACTCAAATAGTCTAGTGAAGCAAACTTACGCGCAAGGGTGTAGGGTTCTTCATAAGTGGTTGAAGCTGTCGCAACAAAGCCAATGTGTTTAGTGAGTGGGGCCAGTGCGGAAAATAGTGTTACTGGCTCGAACTTAGCTAATTTGCCGTTGCGTTTCAGCACCTCTGGTTCACCACTATCTTGTAGGCTAGGGCTATCGGCTAAGAAAACAGCATCCAACAAGCCCCGTTCGGCGGTTTGGGTAATTTCCTTGTAATGCTCGAAATTTAGCCCAGCATCAGCTTGTGAATCGGGGTGTCGCCAAGCCGCGATATGGTGGCCAGTGGCTTGAATAAATGCACCTAAACGAAGCTTACGTGTTGTACTCATCTGCTTTTTTCTACAATGTCTGAGCGATCGCGGAGTGTTTCGTAGAGAAGATTACAGTCGGTATCGAATGACACTAAGAAATTCGAAAGCTTGTCTATCCTCGTTCCCAGCCTCCAGCCTGGGAACCAGTTAGGGCAAGGGCTGTGTTTTAACTTAGTGCCATTCCGTTAAATATCACTGATCGCTTTTCATGTCTTGAGACAGGGAGTAGTGTAGTTGAATTACTTGAAAAGCCTTATCAGCACAGTGCAGAGATGAAAAGTTATTTATGCTAAAACTAATCTCTCATCCACTTGTTTGACGGCAAAACTATTGCCAGGACGACGCAATCCCAGGTTTTCACGCAAGGTACTTCCTTCGTATTCGGTACGGAACAGTCCCCGTTTCTGAAGGACAGGAACAACTAGGTTAACGAAGTCATCTAACCCAGTGGGAAGGATTGGCGGCATGATATTAAAGCCATCTGCTGCGCCGTTGTTGAACCATTCTTCTAGCTGGTCGGCAATGGTTTCGGGAGTCCCAAGTATGGTGCGATGACCCCGCGCGGTAGCAAGAGAGAGATACAACTGGCGCAGTGTGAGAGTGCCACGAGTAGCCAAATCTTTGACTAGTTTGAGACGACTTTTGTTAGCGTTGGTGTCGCTGGGTAGTTCGGGAGCCACATCATCTAAAGAATATTTTGACAAATCCACACCTTTGTAATAGTTCTTTAAAATTCCCCAAGCGACATCAGGATGGATTAACGATTGCAAGAATTCGTATTTCTCTTGAGCTTCTGCTTCGGTACGACCAATGATTGGGAAAGCTCCAGGCATGATTTTTAGATCGTCTGGCGATCGCCCATATTGTGCTAGCCTACCTTTGATATCAGCATAAAATTCTTGGGCATCAGCTAGGGTTTGATTGGCGGTGAAAATCGCCTCAGCAGTACGTGCAGCTAAGTCCCGTCCCGATTCGGAGGCTCCAGCTTGGACAATCACCGGATAGCCTTGGGGCGGACGACCGACGTTTAGGGGCCCTTTGACAGAGAAATACTTGCCTTTGTGGTTCAATGTATGCAATTTATCTGGGTCAAAATAGATTCCAGATTCTTTGTCACGGATAAAAGCATCGTCTTCCCAACTATCCCATAGACCCTTCACCACTTCCACAAACTCTTCAGCACGTTCATAACGCTCGCTGTGTTCTGGGTGATGCTCAAGTCCGAAATTAAGTGCAGCATTCTCATTCCCTGTAGTAACTACATTCCACCCCGCCCGGCCTTTGCTCAAGTGGTCTAGGGAAGCAAACTTACGTGCCAGGGTGTAGGGTTCTTCATAAGTGGTCGAGGCGGTGGAAATGAAGCCGATGTTTTGGGTTACAGAGGACAAGGCCGAGAACAGGGTGACTGGCTCGAAATGGGCGATTTTACCGTTACGATGCTGAGTTTCTGGAGCGCCGCCCCAGATTCCTGGACTATCCGCCAAGAAAACTGCATCAAATAAGCCGCGTTCAGCAGTCTGGGTAATTTCTTTGTAATGCTCGAAATTCAGTCCTGCATCTGCTTGTGAATCGGGATGCCGCCAAGCAGAGACATGGTGTCCAGTGGCTTGAATGAATGCACCTAAACGAAATTTGCGTGTTGTACTCATATACTTTTTTCTTTTCTTAATATTGCGTTAAGGGACTTTCAAATCAAAAAACATCCCAAATTCTTCTTGTGGGATGGGTGAAAACACCCGTCCCATATTCAACAGACTTAGGCATGAGCTATCAGTCGAACGCTGCTCGCTCCAAAAGATGGATAATTTATTTCTTGTTAGCCCCTAAGTCCGAAAAACGCTCGAATAGCATATCGATAAAATCTTTTCCCCCATAAAACTTTGAGGTATTTGTGTCAAACACTCAGGCATTCACATCTTGCTACACGCTGAATGTATTTATGGAATGCTCTCTAGCAACCAAACTTGCTGAAAAATCAAATAACCAAACTGTAAGTAAAGTTAATACCACAGCAGGATTAGGGATGCTGCTGCTTGGCGATTGAATTACCATAAATTTATCTAGTAATTTTACCCAGCAGATAGAGCCTACACGATCAATCCAAAAAAAGATGTGCTGGAAATCACAATAACATGAAAAACTAATTATTAGTTTCTCGAACATTAAGTATTGCAAACTATTTGATGTAGTATATGTAGGAATGCTAATACGGTTCGGTTTAGGTTCTTTGATGAAAACTATAAATTACTAAAGATGCAATAAATCAAATCGCCGTCAAGACAAAAGACACGCGATGTGCGACTTATTCTTGAAACCCTACTTCGATTCCTCTCCCCCACTCCTGAGAGGCTTTGATTCTTGCTCCCCAACGCTAGTAGGGAAGGGGTTGGGGGTGGGAGCAACGCGAAAAAGTGAGATCATCACCTTTCGGGGCAGGGGGAGCAGGGGGAGCAGGGGGAGCAGAGGGAGCAGGGGGAGTAAAAAGAGATTTTAGTAATATTTATTACCACAAAACTCCAAAATACACTTAATTTATATCTCTCCCCCTGCCTCCCCTGCCTCCCCTGCTTTCCCACCTCACAAAATCGCGTTGCTCCCGTTGGGGGTTAGGTCTGAGAGAAAGTCACACACGGCGTGAAGTATGTATTTAAAACAAATTCCCAAGGACAATCCTGTAGTAAGTAATACAATAAATTAAGTAAAATAAAATATATCCGTAGACTGAAAAGTATTCCAGAAGTCTTAGCAAATTTTAATTTCAGGAGTCTAGATCATTCGCTGGAATCATCTTCAAATCTACTTTTCAATTAACGGATATTTATAGATGGACTTTCTGCCTTAGCGTTCGCGGAGCGTCTCGTAAAGAAGTTATCGCAGCTAATGTTCTCACTACCTGAAGCGTGAGGTGATGTTCACTTAGATTCACCTAATTATCATCATCAATTGGTTGTTCATGATTAATATCGAGACTTTCTGCTGTCCAATTATCATTTGCTCCAGGAGATTCAGAAACTATCACAAACTCAGTCTCTTGTAGGCGATCATTTCCCCATTGATCCAAAATATCTTTAATTAACACTTCTTGTAACCAAATCTTCGCTACAACAGTCAGAGGTAACGCCAGAAATAACCCTAGAAAGCCAAAGAAAGTAACGAAAAATAGTTGGGCAATTAAGGTTATAGCAGGTAGCAATGAGACTTGATGCGCCATCACAACGGGTGTGATGAAATTACTCTCAATCTGTTGAATGATAAAGTAAACAATTAAGACTGCAACGGCTTTCCAAGGTTCATCCAAGAAGGCGATCGCCATTGCTGGGACGACGCTCAGTGTTGGGCCAAGGTTGGGAATCAAATTGAAAAATCCGGCTAAAACCGCTAAAGCTACTGCTGCTTTTACACCCAAAATTAATAAGCCAACAAAACTCATCACCCCTACGACACAAATGGCAATAAAAGCGCCTGTAATCCATCCTTCTAAAGAGACTTCACATTTATCTAAAATTCCATCTACCCGCCGCCGATAAAATGAGGGGAAAAGCTGCACAAATACTTTGCGATAAGCTAGGGGATCGGCTAATATCATTCCTGTTAAAACCAAGACTAGCAAAATCTTGAGAACAACTTCCAAAGAACCAGATACAAAAGCGAAGGAGTTTCCTAGCACCCGATTGACGAAGGGCTGTGCTTGTTGAATGAGGCTATTAATATCTGGAATGTAAGTAACTAATTGGTTAGGAATCCGAGTTCTCAGGGCATCAAGCCAATCATTAAAGCGCTCAAACCCTTTAGGAACCTGATTGGTTAATTCTTGAAATTGCTGTGCAAATGGTGGCACAATTAGCCAGAAAAAACCCACTATACCTGCAAAAAAGATAGCCACCGCTAAGAGTACAGCGAATCCACGTTTGATCCCAAAGCTTTGGAAGCGTTTCGCTAGCCGATTTAAAGTAGTGGCTAACACAACAGCGGCAAACATTAGCAAAAGCACTTCCCGAATTTGCCACAGGATGTATAAAGAAAGAACTATGGCGATTAAGCCGATCCATTGACCAAGTTTCACAGGCTGACTCCCAAGGGGTGGCGAGATGCAATTTTCTGGTAATTCAGCTAGGTTAACTGATTTTAGGAACTTATAGTCATGGTTTGAGCTAATTTTGTTTCTGTGCTTGAAGTCGCCACAGTAGCGCGATCGCTATTATTACAATCGGTAACAATACTATAATTAGCGCGTTGGTTGCTGTCGCCGGAATTGATAGACTTGGCCCTGCATACTTAATTAATACCGATAATAAAGCTGAGAGTAAAAGCAGTTTCAGAACAAATCCTAGTTGATTTTGCATAGAAGCACAGCAATACAAATTTTTATGGTACATACGAATTGGCACTGTACCGTCTAGTTTCTACAATAAACCTACAGATACAATCCTTTCCAACTTTCTCTAGGAAATGCGATCGCTTTATTTACGTCAAACTCAATCAGCCAAAAACTTGCTCTCTGGTCAGTTCCAACTCGATACCCTCCAGGATGGGTAATTTATCAGCACTTCGTATAATTCCACACGCTGTCCAGGAAAAATCCCTAGTACACTTTCGTCTTCTGGGTTGATTAACCAGCCGAGTTCTGTAGCATTGTGCGAACAATGCAATAACTTACTCAATACTCTTTTTAGCCTTTGATCTAGGGAAAGAATCTCAAGATTCTGAGTACTGAATTCTGACTTCTGAATTCTTCAACTATACTTATTTCTTCCAAGGCAATTTAGTCCCCATTTCAGTTAATGCGGAGAAGATGAGATAGAGAATCAGGAATCCAGCACCTACAAAGAAAGCCAGTAAATCGTTATCCATAAATACTGTTAGTTTAAACTTCGCTAATCATAGCGAAATCATCTAATCTTTAGCATTTTTCTGAACCTGTAATCTTTGGTCTTCTGGGTGTAAACTATACCAGCCATACCAATGACGAACTGCCAGCCAAACGGCTGAAAGCAAACCCGCTAAACTAAGGGTTAGTCCGCTAAACGGTACTAATAATCCAAAAATAGGTAATACTGCTCCAGCAATAGTAGCGACGATCGCAGCTAGAGAAGCTCTGCGGCTAGCTCCCAATCCCCATGTTAAAATTAGCAAAATGATGGAAATTAAAGTCCAAGCTAACTGAGGATTGATAAGGCGGGTTAGATACGTCAAAGTCAATAGACAAGCAAAGAAAATACTAGCAGCGATCGCAATATTTTTGAAACTCATTGGGAGCGACAAATATAACAACAATATCCACCACAAAAATATTGCTGGTGCCAGTAATAAAAGCCGGGGAATTATACCCGTGTAACGAATGGGCTCGGTGTTTGTAAACACTCCAAATGGATT
Organism: Nostoc sp. NMS8; assembly: GCF_017115045.1. GTDB lineage: Bacteria > Cyanobacteriota > Cyanobacteriia > Cyanobacteriales > Nostocaceae > Nostoc. The sequence continues at coordinate 22,051 of NZ_JABXKK010000130.1, forward strand.
TTTTACTGAAACATTATCGTCAAATTTCCAAGTAAATTGCGTACTGCCTCCGTTAACTTTAATCTCATTCGGTACAACACCACTAGCAAAATCAGCGGGAGCAAAGTTAGCAATTGCTGTGAGGCTAAAATTAGAAAGCAACTGTCCTGCGGCGCTATAAACCCAGCGCGGCCCTCCTTGAGCTTGATAGGTGACTCGAAAGGTGGTTTCTTCTCCTGGTTGTAGTTGGAAGGGAAAGCCATAGTCTCCCGGATTAGTTTGTTGTAACCTAGTACCGTCACGCTCAACTTTGTAGCTAGCAAGCAGCGTGTAGCCGTTGGGTGGCAGTGCTTCAAAGAAAAAATTATTAATATCCTTGAGTTGGTTAATTACTTTATAATCAGCAGTGTAGTTTGCCTGATAAATTGAACTGCGACCTGGAACATCTACACTTTGGTCAAGCTTGACTTGAATTTGCGAACCCGCCAGCGTTAAGAAGCGATTGATTTGTCGTGTCTCGTTTACTTTGACAATTTTGCCATTGACTTGAGTGTTATAAGAGTATGGCTCTTGAATCGAGTAGCGGATTTGAGGCGCAAATTGTTCGAGTTTTTCACCTGCGACACTTTCAGCTACTTGAGCCACCCTTGCTTGTTCCCAGTAGTGGTAACGATTGCTTAAGGTTGAACAGAGAAAAAATCCCGGTACTAATAAAACTAATATTAGAGTTAAATGCTGTAATCCTTGTAAAAGTTGGGAATAACGAATCGCCCATTCGCCGATGAATATTAGTTGTTCTGGTTGGCTGCGACGCAGAGAAAAACTGATCAGTGCGATCGCAATTCCTAAAGCTACAATCAAAAATACTAATAAAAGTGAAGCTTTGAGCGCTTGGGTTCCAAATTGGACAAGCTCAATCGGATGCGTCAAATCAGGTAATCCGGGAATACCTTGAGCAGAAGATGACATTAGTTAATTTTTGCAGAATTTGAAGAACCAGACCAATAAAATCTCTGAAAAGTTTCTGGAAAGAGGTATAAATTATTCTCCCATTTGGTGACGGTTCTGAATCCCCAATCCCTAATTCAACTTTGTATTTTTAGAATTTCCTTTAATTTATTCTCATAGAAAAATTCCTTTTCTCCCATAGCTGGAACTAAATCAGTTAACCAGGTTGCTTTGTCGTCATAACGTGCAAAAAAAGGACGTTTACACCAATCGGGATCGCGTCCTTGCAAAAAAGAAAGTACAAATACTTTCTCGCCATAAATCTCAGTTACGCCATCCACTGCAACTTTACCTGGTAGTGCTGACATGACTGGGCCGCGAGCGGTGCGAGCTAACCCTGATACTTTTTGTATTGCTGTTTGATAAATTTCCCAAGCGCGAACAATTGGCAATTCAAAATAATGTTTTGCGCCAGTATCTCGTTCCATAAACATATAGTAAGGAATGCAACCAAGGCGAACTTGTTCTTGCCACATCTGTATCCATACTTGTGGAGAACCATTAATTCCCCGCATGAGTGGCCCTTGGGTGCGAATTTGTGCGCCTGTACTACGAATGCGTTGGATCGCTGTTTGAGCAATTTCAGTTTTGATTTCTGTCGGGTGATCGTAGTGTGCCATAATCGACAGATGTTTGCCTGAGCTAATTACTTTCTCAAACAAACGTAAGATATCATCAGCATCTTCATCTGTAACAAAGCGATAAGGCCAGTAAGCTACCGATTTAGTCCCAATCCGAATTGTTTGGATATGTTCAAAACCCGAATTTAGCAGTGGTTCAATATATAAAGCCAGATGTTTAGCTTTCATTGTCATTGGATCTCCGCCAGTAATTAAAACATCTGTGACTTCTTGATGTTGGCGGAGATAATCTTGAAAAAGTCCTGATTCACGAGTAGCAAATTTCATTCCGTCCATTTTTACAAACTGGGGCCAACGGAAACAAAATGTGCAATATGCGTGACAAGTTTGGCCTGCTGTCGGAAAAATTAAGACTGTTTCGGGATATTTATGTTGAATTCCTGGTACTGGTTTTCCATCTAAAGTGGGAATATTATGTGCCTGTCCGGCTGGATGTGGGTTGAGTTGCGATCGCACTGTATTTACTACCTGACGCAGTTCTTCTGGTGTAGAATTTTGCAGATGCCAAATAACCTTGTCTAGAGATTCAGGAGTCAACATTTCTTTTTGAGGAAATGTGAGGCGAAAGATGGGATCATCGGGAATTTTCTCCCAATCAATCAGTTCTTCTACTACGTAATTATTGACACGAAACGGTAATACTTGGGCAACTGCTTTCATCGCCAAGCGGTCTTCTGTTGAAAATTGTTGCAGTTGAGGCAGGCGATCTATATCTTTAATTTCATATAATTCAAATTTTTTATGGTTAAGTTGCGACATTTAATTATTACTTTTTTTTAATTCACATAAAAATACTGGAAGTATCTCAATACAGTTCGTTAAGGTACACAGTCCTTAAAGATCCCCCTTTGTCCCCCTTGTTAAGGGGGAAATAGAACCGTTATGAACAAGCCAATTTGTTGGGGGTTGGGGGATCGAGTTTTATCCGAATCGTATTGATAAGTATCTGGCAAATATAGTGGTGCTTTCGCAATAGTAGAAACAAGTTTGTTTTGAAAAATTATCCGACCGATATAATTTGGCATAATGGCAATCCTCAGAAAAAAATAATGAGACTCAACAATAAGAAACTAATACACATTTGAAAGAGTGCAATTAAAGAATATAGTTGTTATTTTTCCTTAACCGATTAATTTTCAATAGCACCTAATTCTTTAAGTGTATTTTTTTGTTCTTCCCCTAAACCGGAAACACCTTTGATATTCATTCCTTCATAAGGTCTTTTTGGCATGAGGGTTTTGATACACTCTCCAGTTGTGACATTCCATTGCTTAATAGCCCCATCCTGGGAACCACTAAACAAAGTTCCATCTGCACTGAAGGTAACAGAACGAACCCAATTATTATGTCCTTGCAAAATAATCAGACATTGACCTGTGTCAACATCCCAAATTTCTACAGTGTGATTAACGCAAGCACAACCAATAAGCTTACCATCAGGACTAAAAGCAACAGAACGTATCCAATCGTTATTGACTAAAATTTTGCAACATTCGCCAGTTTGAACATCCCACAGCCGTACTGTTTTGTCATCACCGCCACTAGCTAATAGCCCTCCAAATTTTCCTTGTGAAGGGAGGATGGGGCTAAAAGCAACAGACCATATTCGCATAGTATGTCCTTCTAAAACCCGAATACATTCCCCTGAATGAACATCCCATAGCCGCAGTGTTTGATCGTCACTTCCACTAGCGAGGATTTTATCATCAGGGCTAAAACTGACAGACTGCACCCAATTTGTATGCCCCTGTAATGTTTCAAAGCATTGACCAGTACGAATGTTCCAGAATTTGATATTGCAGTCAATACTGCTACTAGCTAGAATTTGACCATCATAACTAAAAGCAATAGAGCGGATGCGATCGCTATTTTGCAAAATTTTCACGCACTGTCCACTTAGAGTATCCCAAATACGGATGGTTTGGTCATCACCGCCGCTAGCTAATAGCCCCCCAGCTAGCGGACTAAAAGCAACAGACCAAAGGCGGCCAGCATGTCCTTCCAAAGTACTGATACATTCTTCAGTCTGAACATCCCACAGCCTAACGGTTTTATCATCATTACTACTAGCAATTATTTTCCCATCTGGACTCAGGGCTAGATCGTGTACCCAATTGGTATATCCCTGCAAAATTTGGATACATTGATAATTTTCGATCTCCCAAAACCGAACGGTTTTATCATAGCCACCACTAGCAAGTGTTTTTCCGTCGGGACTAAATGCAACAGACAGAATAGAATTACTGTGTCCTTCTAAAGTTTTTAATAATTTCCCCGTTTGAATATCCCAGAGTTTCACCGTTTTGTCGTCGCTACAACTGGCGATAATCTCTCCTCCTTGTGAAGAGGAAATCGGACTCAAGGCTATAGAATGGATTAAATTAGTGTGTCCTTCTAAAGTTTTTAATAACTTCCCTGTTTGAACATCCCAAAGTTTTACAGTTTTGTCATCGCTACAACTGACAAGTATTTCTCCATCAGAACTAAAAACTACAGACTGGACTAATTTTGTATGTCCTTCTAGAGTTTTCAAACATTTACCTGTTTTCACATCCCACAACTTCACAGTTTGGTCAGCACTACCACTTGCGAGTATTTTCCCATTAGGACTAAAGGCAACAGAACGAACAAAGTTACTATGTCCCTTGAAAATTTTCCAACATTTTTGGGTATCCAGATCCCAGAGTCTAATAGTTTTATCACTACTAGCACTAGCGACAATTTTGCCGTCAGGACTGAAGACAACAGACCTGACCCAGCTAGTATGTTCTTCAAAAGTCATGAGATGTTTTTGACTCGCAACATCCCAGAGTTTTACAGTATGGTCATCACTACAACTAACTAAAGTTTTACCATCGGGGCTAAAGGCAACAGTTCTTACCCAATTAGCATGTGCTTTCCAATGAAATAGTTGCTCACCATAAGTAGCTTGCCAAAAGCTAATCCGACCATCAGCGTCACCTGTAGCAACAATTTCTACATTTACAGGATTAAATGCCACTGATAAAATACTATCGAATATTCCTGTAAATACAGATTTAGATAAGTCGGAATTCGCAAAATTTACATTATGCAGGTTCACATTGATTAGGTATGCTTGCCATATCTTTAAAATAGAAAAATCACATCCACTTAAATCAATCCCTAGATGACAAAGGAGGTTAATAATATTTCCACCAGCATAACCGGATGTCAAAAGAGTGTTTATTTGCAGTAATTTTATAATTTTTAAGAGATGTTCTTTAATCCGGTCTTTATTGCCAAATTTATTAATTAGCTTTTCAATAACTGGTTCTAGAATTAAACGGATTTGAGCATTTCTAGTCTTTCCTTCTGTTTGAGCTTTGAGTAAGGCATGATTTTTTAACAAGGAAATATTTTCTAGAGTAACCTCGGAAAGAATTTCTTCACAAACCTGATTAACAAATTGACTAATGATATATTCCATTACTACAGCTTGGAGCATAAATTTCGCCAAACCCTTCTCGTTAAAGATTAGCGATCGCCGTCGCAGTGATTCTAAAGCTTCAATTAATTCTGGTTGTGATGTCGTTGAAATAATATCTGCTTGTAATTCGACAAATGAAGTAGGTTTACAATTAGTTCCTAGCCAGTATAAAATCTCTTTTTCTAAATTTGATAGCCGATTAAACTGCTGTTCTAATAAATTGCGGATATCCCCAAATAGCACAGATATATCACAACTAATGAACTCTGATATATTGCTACCAAAAACTTCTTGAATCGTATTAGAAACGATTTTTAAGGCTAAAGGATTACCTGCATACTGATTAATTAACTTGTTCCAGTCTTTCTCTGAACCCAAAAAATCACCTTTGCCCACAAATATACTTTTTGCGGCGATGTTTTTTAGCCCACTTAGCTGCAAGGATTTAACTTTAAGATTGTTTCCTTCTAAGGTGATAATTTCTTTAGGACTTTCACGACTGGTTAAGACTAAACAACTTTGATGAGGCACTTCCCCAACTTGTCGAAAAAATTCTCCATATTCTTCATATCCTTCTCGATATTGACCGACATAATCACCTCCAAGTAAAACTGACTCGACATTATCCAGTACCAATAAACAGCGATGTTTCCGCAAAAAGGCAATCAATTGCGAAATTCCTACTTCTTTAGGCTCATTTTTTTTTGAGAAAAACTCAATCAGGTCTGCAAAAATCTCCTTAACAGAGGGTGCATGACGTAGCGATCGCCAGATAACATACTCAAACTGTTCTTGAATTTTCTGTGCCAGTTTGATAGATAACGCTGTTTTCCCAATTCCCCCCATCCCAAATATTCCCACCAATCGGGAACGATCTTTATTTACCCATTGCTCTAAAATCTCTAACTCCGACTCACGCCCAAAGAAAACGGGGACATCAGGCGCTTCGCCAAAATCATAACAGGATGAGGTATTAACTACTGTTGATAACTGATATCTTTCCTGGAAGATACTCCTGATCACTTCTAATTTCCCAGGAGTACTCCCAGCAATGTCAAACTTTTGGTAAACCGAACCAAGCCGCTTTCGCACTGCTGCGGCACTAATTTCGAGAGTGGTGGCAATAGATTCTGCCGTTTGGCCAGCTAAAGCTAGAAGTAAGGCACTTACCTCAGCCTCAGATACATTGTGTTCGGCTGTAACCGCTCTCAAGAAACTTTCAGGAATTTCCGTCATGAAGTAAATTTCTCCAGCCAAAACTATTTATCGATATGTGAGGTAGATGTGAGATATATTTCTACTGCTTTATACCCAAATCTTCTCTTTTTATTCTTACTCCCCAACGCTAGTAGGGAAAGGGTTGGGGGTTAGGTCTGTATTGGACTCAACTACAAACTCGATAAATTTATCGGGTTTCCCAGTCTCCAGTCCTGCGCGTTGGCGTACCCCGTCGTGGACATCGCCTAGCATCTTACAGAAAAGTGAATTGACAAGACACTACTAAACTATACTCTAAATTATCAAGTTGTCAATTTACATCTATCAATTTATTGACAAGATTAATAAAGTAAATGTAGAATCGATAACAAATTAGGTGTGAATCGCGAGGATAGCTGAGTAACTAGCACTGAGGTACCCCACACTATGCCAACACCTGACGTTTCAAATTCTGCTCAGGAATTATTTGATTTACTTGAGAAAGACATTCTTGCTTGTCACACTTGCAAGGATGGAATAATTGAAGTGAGTATCCGCAAGATCGGAACCGATGAGTTTGAAGTGCGTGTCATCTCTTTTCGAGGTTCTTTTCGTTGCGTTCATGCGGATCTAAATAGGTATTTAGAGGAGTTACCAACAGATACGCAAAGTCAGGTATCTATCTATCGCGATCGCTTTCGAGTGGGATTGAGGGGATTGTTAAAGAAAGGGTTTGGACTACTCAGCCTAGACTTTTCTAAATGCAAGAAGGGAAATACCGCGCCGATATTTGGCTGGATGGTATCTGAATTGTTGGATATTGACTAAGTTTGGTTGTTTTTTTAAGCAATTATCAAAAGCACTGATTTCACCTCAAGCTTTAGAGAAGCAGTAGAAAATTGTTTTCGTTATTGAGGTTAACAAGTGAATAGTTTTCCAGCCCAAGAGAGTCTAGAAAAGACTACAGCAGGGTTGATATGGTGCTAAAAAGTGCCACGTCAACCCTGTTGTTTTTTATTAATTTATCAGGAGGAAAATATGGATACGAATCGTCACAGCTTTTTATTTCGTTTAACTTCCCGGTTTCTTAAATATTTTGCGCTCGGATTATTTGGTCTAGCGATCGCTTACCTTATGTCAGCGATTTTTGGAAGTTCACATATTGTGATGAATCTACTACCCTTTGTTTTATATTGGGTTATTTTCCGGTGTGGGCTGATTCTTCTTTGCTTAATCTTGACGACAGTAATCTTTGAATCTGTTCGTTAATATCTCACAACTAATATTCGACTTTCACATCTTACGTCATTCTCAACTAATATCCTCGCTCACTCTCAATCAACAATATTGCATCAGTGTGAAAGTCTGAATTTCTTTGCAAAGCTTTTTAGAGCCGTAAAAATTTTGTCTCTAATTATCCCTTGCACTATTGAGAATCTGCTAGAAGATTTTACCAAGCTAATACATGAATTTTGTGCAACCAATTAACCAATAAATTATAAATGGGAGACGAAAGTAAGAATGACAAAAAAATACAATAATTTTTCTGGACAAGAACAATTTCATCCTATATTAGTGATTTTAGTAGCAGGTTCGCTTTCCTTAGCAATTGTTGATCAGAGTAATCGCCCTGCATACTTTGATATTGTAAAAATTGCAGTTGTTTATTTTTTTGGCACAACTAAGTCCCAAGAAAATATTAATAAGTCTAAAAATTTGGATGATTCAGAAATCCCAGACAGCTTAGATAGTGCAAAATGTAATGATAGTCAAGACAAGCCTAAATGAATATCTGAACTAGTTCACAAAACTTAAAATAGAAGCAAAACCAAAACCCGGTCATCATGACCGGGTTTTGGGTGGAAACAATGGGGTTATATTCCCCGAAGGTTTGTTATAGAAGTTCAGTATAATATCGATGCTCTGATATGTACTACCACCCAGTTGCGATCGATTCCGGAAAATTAGCTAAGAATTTTTGACTACCCTTATTTTATCTCCCAAAATACAGCAACCAACTGGTCACATCAGCATGTAGGATTGAAAAATATTAATTTTCCGGCTTTTGCTGATGAACAATGCATTTAGTGCCTGGCAAGAATGGCTAACAGTATTCGCTTATCTAGGTTTCACCGTCTTCATTATCTGCCGCGTGTTTACCGCCGAGAAGAATTAAAAAAGCTACATATCATCTCACCAGGGCCTTTTTGCTCAAAGGGCAAAACAGTTCCACCCTGTTGAACCTTGAATCGCTCACGGCAATTGTAAACCTCGGTAGGTCTTTTTACTCCATCTACACTAATGGCTGCCTTATATTCCCAATAATTTTTTGCACTTCGGCTGATACTGAGAATGCAAATCTGGTGACGTAGGTGTAGCCCATCGTAGACATCGTAATTGCGGCATACATCTGCAAAAGCCGGATGTACCACTAACAGAAATGGTATTAATAGTAACATTAAAAATATTATGTATCTAATTCTGTCCATAAAAAATTATTTAATTACAGCTATTTTCAGGTAAATAGACCACGGGGTAGGGGCACAGCAATGCTCATTGGTGTCAACTTAACGTGAAAGCAAGTCTAGAACTAGCTTTTAGATTGCCTCGTTCCCAGTCTCTGACTGGGAATGCTTGTCTTTGAGGCTCCGTCTCTCTTTACTGGCGGCAGAGCCACCAGGAGCAGCATTTCCAGCCTCCGGCTGGAAACGAGATTTTAAAGGAGTTTCAGCTTAAGTTGACACGTATGAGCAATACTGTGCCCTTACGAATTTTCCTAGTTTGACAGACCAGAGATTGCATGTTCCCTAGCACAAAAAATATGACACGCCCTAGCAAAAAGGCTGATACAACCATAAATGCTATTTTCCGCTCAACTTTCATAAGCTAAATTGAACCATGCTCAAACACCTCCTCCACTTTGAAGGTAGACATCTAGTGCATCTGTTCATGTACCATACCCTAATACCAATTCGTAATATCCTTCTCCTACAGGAGACGCTACGCGAACGGGAAGCCACATTTTGTGCATCTACGTAATTGAGAAAGTCAGATTACACCTAGCTGGGTTTTTATCGTTTATATCTGTAGTCTTATTTTGGAAAGTTGAAATAACAGAATGTGCAAAAAAAGTCAGTCGTAAGGACTATAAAATTGCAACCAAAAAGAAATTTTGAGCAATCTTGGATTACACGCTGTTTTGCGGCAATACTGCTCTTTGGTCAGGTGTGGCTACATTTACTCCAAGGAAAAACTTACTATCGTAAGATTCTGCAACATCTCGTGACTGCTGGGCCAGGTTCTATCTCTCCAGTTCTTCTTGTCAGTGGTTTTGCCGGAATGATTTTTACTATTCAGACGGCGAGGGAATTAGTCAAATTTGGGGCTGTCGATGCAGTGGGAGGTGCTTTTGCCTTAGCTTTTTGTAGAGAATTAGCTCCAATTTTGACCGCTAGTATCATGGCAGGACAAGTAGGTTCTGCTTTTGCAGCAGAAATAGGTGCAATGCGAGTCACCGAGCAAATTGATGCACTTTATATGCTCAAAACTGATCCAATTGATTATCTAGTACTTCCTAGAGTAATTGCTTGTTGTTTGATGGTGCCTTTGATGACGATTTTAGCTTTAGTTACAGGCATCATCGGCGGAATTTTTGCCGCCTCACAGTTTTACCAAATTATTCCCGAAACATTTTTAGAATCAGTCAGAGATTTTTTAGAACCGTCAGATTTGTTTATTATTTTGCTAAAAGGGTTTGTTTTTGGAATGCTAGTTGCCATCATTGGCTGTAGTTGGGGTTTAACTACTAGAGGGGGAGCAAAGGAAGTAGGAGAATCTGCCACAATAGCAGTTGTTACTAGTTGGGTATCAATTTTTATTATGGATTTTTTCCTCTCTCTACTGCTGTTTGAACAGCCTGCATTTTGAACCTAAGTATTGAACTGGGGATTGGGGATCGGAGTCTCTTAAGATAAGTACGTGGATTCAGACCCCAACCAAAATATTGAACCTCACACGACTCAAGATTGCGTGAGGTTCAAAAGTAATACTGATTTTGAATCGTTGGCACAACCCGCAGCAGGTATCGCTAGCTTTTTTGGGTAGACTTTATGACGTTAGGGAAATGTGGGAATATATTAACTTATAAATTAGGCCACCCAAAGCTAAACCTCCCAATGAAAAGATAGACGCAGTGGAAAAGGCTAACCCTTCCCTAAGACCCGCTCTTTGAAAGTCTATCCTGACTAATATAGTCGCTGAAATGATTAGTAAGGTATCAAGAAATACCCGAAACCAGGCAATCATGATAAAAAATAAAAAAGCTGCTAAGACGGCAACACCAAAAGTCCTGGTATTTGATTTAAGTAAAATACTGTAGTAGTATATCATCTTAGGCCAAGGAGCGGTCAACGTTACGATTAAAAGCAAGATAGCAACTACAGTTACCACCCACACAAACAGAGGGGCACGAGTTTCAGATATTACCCAGCCCAGAGTACTATAACTAAGCAGTACTAGCGCCAGGGAGACCCAAGGAACTCTTTTCAAAATTGACATGGGTTAATATTCCTAGTACAGGGTCAAGATTTTATTCGATAACTAACAATAACTAAGTGTAGTAACTCAAGACTTGATTTTGCTTGAGAGCTTGCTCAGTTTATGATGGCTGTCCTTCCTCAAGGATATCCCAGTATAAAAGGAGTTTTTCAGGATGTGGGTATCAATGAGACAATAAAGCAGAAGTTTTTGCAGATGAAATTATGTAGATTTTGGTTATATAGCTTAAACTGGTAAGTCTATAATCATATTTTTTATAGCTTCAATCAATAGGCTGTTATGCTGTTCCCAACAAAGCCAAACAAGTTTGTCGATAATTGCGGTACAAAGTAGTTAAATATGTTGTTAAAGATTTGTAAACTGTTAGCAGCCGAGTAGCCGCGTGTCACATCTTGTTTAAGGAATTATCATGAGACAACTTGTTATTGCTGAACGCGTATGCCTCATTGGTCATATCGTGTCAAAAGCCTTTGGACTAGTAGGGATGCTACTGGTCGTACCTAATGCCGAAATAATTTTAAACTCATCGCAGGTTGGAGAAACCGCCATAGAGTTAAGTATGGCTGGCGGTGGTGTCGTGGATATCATTTTGGGGACAATAGCTGTCTCTATTTATGCTTACCGGACGTTGGGATTAGGAACTTGGCTAGCATTTATGTTGCCGGCTGTGTTTATCTCCTTGGGGAGTGAACTACTGGGAACTAGTACAGGATTTCCATTTGGTGATTATAGTTACTTGAGTGGCTTGGGTTATAAGATTGGGGGGTTAGTTCCTTTCACAATTCCCTTATCTTGGTTCTATGTTGGGCTGTCGTCTTACTTAATTGCTAGAACTGGTTTGAAAGTAGCTCAAAAACCCAGTTGGGGACGCCATATTGCTGCTATAGCTGTTGGTGCTTTACTCTTCACTTGCTGGGATTTTGCCCTTGAGCCAGCTATGAGTCAATCTTCTTTGCCCTTCTGGTATTGGGAACAACCAGGAGCATTTTTTGGGACACCTTACCAGAACTATGCAGGTTGGTTTGGTACTAGCGCCCTGTTTATGAGTGTGGCAGGATTATTGTGGAGAAATACCTCGATTAAATTAGAGCGATCGCAACTTAATCTGCCTTTAGTAGTTTATTTAACTAACTTTGCCTTCGCCGCCGGTCTTAGCTTGGCAGCTGGGTTCTCTATCCCTGTGTTACTCGGTTTATTGCTAGGTGTAACTCCTGCCGTGGTGCTGTGGTTAAGGAGTTCAACAACACCTGCTGAAGTTACTTTTGAACCAGTAACTAAAGAAGTATCAGTAGCCAAGGTTGAAGTTGCCTTGAAATAAGTCTATTTGGGATTGGGGACTGGGGACTGGGGATTGGGGAGATGAGGGAGCAGGGGAGGCAGGGGAGGCAGAGGGAGAAAAACTATTGATATTACCCAGTCCCCAATGCCCATACCCAATGCCCCATGCCCAATAATGCCCAATGAATAATGAATAATGACAACGCTTTGATATTAGAAAGCGCCATTTCCTTTTTTTTACTACTTATCCAATTACCAGCAACGGCGATTCTGTTTTCGCGCCTATTAAAGGGGCCAAGACGCCATCCTCCAATAGAACCCCAACAGCCAACACTAGAGCTTTTGGGTAAGGTTAGCATCGTCGTTCCTACACTCAATGAGGCGCTTCGCATTAGCCCTCTGTTGGCTGGTTTAAGTCAGCAAAGCTATGAAGTTCGGGAAATTATGGTTGTAGACAGTAAGTCCAGTGATGGCACTCCCGACTTGGTAAAAGCCTCACAGCAGAAAGATCCGCGCTTTCGCCTGATGACAGATGATCCCTTACCCTCTGGTTGGGTGGGGCGGCCTTGGGCGTTGCATAATGGTTTTCTATATAGCTCAGAAGCGAGTCAGTGGTTTCTGGGGTTGGATGCTGATATCCAACCACATCCTGGTTTAGTGGCTGGTTTAGTGAAGACAGCCGAAGCACAAGGCTATGACCTTGTTTCCCTTTCACCCCAATTCATCCTTAAATACCCTGGGGAGTGCTGGTTACAACCTGCTTTGTTGATGACTTTACTTTATCGATTTGACCCAGCGGGGATCAATACAGAGCAACCAGAACGGGTAATGGCAAATGGGCAGTGTTTTTTGTGTCGTCGCTCCGTTCTAGCTGCTGTGGGTGGTTATAGCAGTGCGAGTAATTCTTTTTGTGATGATGTCACTTTGGCACGCAATATTGCTATCCAAGGTTATAAGGTGGGCTTTTTAGATGGCGCAAAAGTGTTGAAGGTACGCATGTATGAAGGGGCGATGGAGACGTGGAAAGAATGGGGGCGGAGTCTCGATCTCAAAGATGCAACTTCTCGTTCTCAGTTGTGGGGAGATTTATGGCTACTCACATCTGTTCAAGGTCTACCCCTATTAATTGTTCTCACTTTTTTGTTGATTTCTACCCCACTCTCACATTTGGCCGCTCCCCCACTCTTGCTGCTGGGACTGAATTTATTCCTGGTGGTAATTCGCTTTGCTATGCTGATAGCGATCGCACCTTCCTACGATCGCACAAACGCTAAAGGCAGCTGGTTATTCTGGCTTTCACCTTTGGCCGATCCCTTCGCTGTACTGCGAATCTTCTTATCTGCATTCCACACGCCGCGCGAATGGCGAGGACGCAAGTATAGTTAGGAGTGAGGAGTTAGGAGTTAAAAATTCATAACTCATAACTCCCTAGTCCTCTTCCCCTCCTACTTGATCCCCGCGTTCCAATTCCCAAAGAATTTGATTTCCTTCACGGCGTACTCGTGACACTATCCAGTTTCGCCAGCGCCATTGATCTCCACGACTGGTGACAGCGCTGGCGTGGACATCCATCAAGTCTGCTAACTCAGAACTGGTGATTAAGTAGCCTTTTTCAGAAATTTCGTCAGCTATACGCAGAGTTTCGACCAAGCTGCGGAGTTGCGAAACCCTCATTTCTGGCGCTTTTTCATCGGTTACGGCCGCAGTTGGCCCTGTTGATGGTTCCATAACGGTTATTTCTGGTGCAGAAGTACTGATTTCTTGCGGACTTTGGTTAATTATTCTAGAGTTTTTTTCATAATCAGCTACTTTTGCTACATTTAGTTCATTTGTGGAAGGTAAAGATTTATAAAAATCTGTGGAAGATAATTGTTGTAGAGTAGGGGTTTTGCCACTTGCATAAGTGCGAGCGATCGCATCACAACGTTCGTTACCTATGTTACCAGAATGTCCCCGGACGTGTTGCCATTTTACTTGTTGGGTATTGAGTTCATCTAAGATTTCTAAAAGGTCTTGGTTTTGGACGGGTTTACCATCTGACTTTTTCCAGCCTTTATTTTTCCAGCCTTTCACCCATTTGGTAACGCAGTTAATCAGGTATTCGCTATCCGTATGAAGGGTGATTGGTTGTGCTTGTTGAGATGTTTGCAGAAATTGAAGGGCGGCGATCGCAGCTTGCATCTCCATTTTATTATTAGTGGTATGAGGGGAGGCATCACCTATTTCGTGGATTGAGCCATCGTTGAAATAGACGACTACACCCCAACCGCCAGGGCCAGGATTACCGGTGCAAGCACCATCGGTGTATATGCTTTGAATTGTGGGTTGGGTGGACATGCTTAGAAGTATCGAAGCGCGAAGGCAATAGTTATTAGCGGCGAATTTTTGAACAACATGCAGGCTATTATACTGATAAAAATTCTTAATTCTGACTCCTGAATTGTGACTTCGGAATTTTTCTTCAATCCTCATCATCAGGCAAATTTTCCATTTCTTCAGTAATTAGCGTCTGAAAATCTTCGTCACAATGATTATACAGATGAACCGCAGCAGCTAGAAGTTCTGCTAGAATTTCAGCTTGTTGGTTAGCAGTTAAACTAGTTAACTGTAACTGGTTAATTAAGGCTTGTACTTTCAGGCATTCTGTACCTAATTCAGCAATCAAGGTACTGAGGGTTGAATTGGTGACTGCAAGAGGGCGATCGCTAATCTGCATAATTTAGTTATTGTCCCAATCTTTTACCGCTTGTTGGATTGCCTTGTCAAAAGCACAAATCTCTTTTTCCCAATGCTTAATTAAACCTTCGTCAGGAAAACTATTTTCTGATTCCAGTCTAATCTTTTCTTGATGTTCGGTAATTCTTTGAGCTAAAGATTCAATTGCTTTTTAATGGTGCTTCTTACTCATTACTTAGAGCGATAAGCAAGGCGGAGACTTTGGATTAAAATCACCAGAGATGCGATCGCCATTAACCCGCCCCAAAACCAGTAAGGTAAAAGTAAATACCGCTGCATTTGTGCTGTATCAGAGATTCCAAGGGGGCCAGCCGAACTGCTAAATAGATAATCAAGTTGATGGTACGTACTTACACAAGCTTGCACACCCAGAAATTGAATAGCAAAACCTTGCGCCCAACGAGGTGCTTTCAGGGCGATACCTAAGATTATTAAACCCAGTAAGGGAATTGCCACTAATCCGAACCAGGAACGCACCCAAATTAATGTCGAAAATAGCAAAAAACTCCCTAATATTTTTAAACAGAGGGTTGCTGCTGTAAAACTGCGGGAAGCTAGAATCAAAGCTGCACCGGCAATAGGTGGCCCCATTGGGCCTGCGGCGGCGATTATTGCCGGGACAATTGGCCCCAATAACGACCGGATGCCATAAGTTGCGACACCGGAACCATTGCTAAAAATCTCTAATTTTTGGAACTGTCCCCCTAATAGCAGTGCCATTAAGCCGTGACCCATTTCATGAAACCAAGTTGCCAGAATTGTAAATGGGTATAAGATATAGTCACCTCCTGGTACTTGCCACAATAAAGCAGTTGCGATCGCTGCTGCAACTAGCCAGGTAAGCCCCATACGTTCAACAACTGGCGGGGCTTCTTTGGTAAGTAAGGTTTTAAAATTTTTACTTGATTCCCTCATAGGACACTTGATTTTAGATTTTAGATTTTAGATTTTAGATTATTCCCCAGATTAATTCGTGGGGCATTTAATTTTGGATTTTAGATTATTCCTTCAATCTAAAATCCAAAATTTTGACGGTGTATTTTCATCTATCCTAATGTAATTATTGAAATATTAGGGTTGCTGAGAAATGCAACAATTCGCACATCGAAGCGACGGCTGTAACCTATGGTGCTATCAAGAGCAACATAGCCATCCGTCGCTTGTCTGATGCAGTTTATTTGTTTTTCCTCCAAAAGCGATGCTGGAGGATAGGCGGCAAATACTTAGACGAATGTCACAATTAAGCGAAAATCAGTTAAGCAAGTTGAAAGAGGAATGTCATCAAGTCTCCTTTACCTAAGCTGATGCGATCGCCTGGTCGCAAGCGATGACGGTTGCCTGGTAAAAGTGGCAAATTATTAATATAAGTGCCATTAGAACTTCCCACATCCTCTACATAGTGAGCATCTCCCTCGACGCGAATATCTGCATGAATCCGCGAGACAATTTCTGAATTAGTAAATCCTGAAACATCTATATCAGGGGGAATCCGGTCATTAGGTTTACCGATATGAACCACAGAGAAATTTTGCGGCAATTCAATTAAGCGATCGCTTTGAACGTGGATTAACCGCGCTGTAACCTGCTGCAATTGCGTTCTAGCGGCAGTTGTCGCTAGTGGCGGGGATACTTCGGCTTCAGAGGTCGGTTCTGGTTCCAAAGGTGGTGGAGTAGGAATACTTTGTACAGAAACTACAGGTTGAATTGCGATGGTTGGCGCTGGTTCGGGCGGGCTGGTTGGTGTAACAGGTATCTGTGGCGCTGGTTCTGGGGGAACTGCTACCTCTGTTGGTGGTAAAGATGATTCAGGGGGACGAGAGTTAGTAGATTCGCTAATTCCCAAAGCATTTGGTTGTAAAAGTTCTAGCAGTGGATCGGGTGGTACTAACGGCGGTACTTCCACAGAAATATCTGGAGTGACTGTTGTAGCTACTGCGGTATGAACGTGTGGAACTCCTGCTGAGTGAAGGTTATAGCCACACTGACCGCAAAATGCAGCATCTGCCTGCACACTTGCCCCACAACTGGGACAATTAGTAGTCGCGGGTAACGGTGTATAACAAGCTTCACATTGGACAGCACCATCAGGGTTGGGATGATTGCAATTAGGGCAGACGATCATCGATATTTAGCCTTTGTTCAAGATCATCATAAATATAGGTAGGACTGGCAAGCAGAGGGCGGCCCTAACTTTAGATTCTAGCAATTACTGCAAATGAAACAATGAATTGGACACTCTTACGCAGGGAGGAGGGGGGCAGGGGAGCAGGGGAGAAAGTTCAGTAAGTTTTTCCCCTCTGCCCCTCCGCCCCTCCGCACCTCTGCCTCTTGTGCCCAATGCCCAATTCCCAAGTTTAATGTTGAAGTTCCAAACCTGCTGCTGCATCCAGCAGCCACCAAAGTTCTCCTTGGGGCCGAATTAAGCGGGATGGGTAAGTGAAATCATCGGCCACAGGTGCAAAGATTTGCGCTAAAGCTGGTCGTTTATTAGCACCAGCAACCAGAAAAATTATGCTGCGAGCAGAGTTGATGAAGGGGTATGTGAAAGTGATCCTGGGGTTTCCGTCTTTGTTACCCACAGTCACTAGGCGATCGCGTACTTTGAGAGCTTCTGTGTGGGGAAACAAAGATGCAGTATGTGCATCATCACCTATTCCTAGTAATATTACATCCAACGCAGGAAACTCAACCCCAGAAGAATTGAAAAATTCTTTGAGATGTTGTTCATACTTCGCAGCAGATAGCTCTGGATTAGCTTCTAAAGTTGGTATGGGGTGAATGTTAGCTGCTGGGATATCAACTCGATCTAGCCATGCACGACGCGTCATCAGTTCATTGCTATCGGGGTGATCTGGTGGTACGTAGCGCTCATCCCCCCAGAATATATGAATTTTATCCCAAGGTAGTTTTTGAGTAGCGATCGCTTCGTATAACGGTTTAGGTGTACTACCACCAGACAAGGCGATGGTAAACTGCCCACGTTGCTCAATGGCAGTTTCTAGCTTAGACAGAATTAATTCTAGCGCTCGTGCAACCAGCGCCGGCTGATCCGGTAGAACTTCAACAGTTTTGTTCATGGCTTCATCATCATATTACTGGCTTCCAGCAATACCATACCGAACTTATTACAATCCCCCTTTTTAACTTTTGAAACATTTAACATCGTGGATTAAGTAGACTGGAAAAATGTAGACGCTCATTATCACCTTCAAGCGTAAGTTGTCAGTAGTAAGTTGCATTAACTACTGATCGCAGTCATGATTATTTTTATTTACATACAGTTACTTGATACTTGGTTGATTGACGCCACAAAGGATACATTTATTAATTCTTATTAAAAATTAATAAAACTAATTAATCACAAACAATGCTTCCCAATCTGCGATCGCTTCACGTTGGGCAATTAACAATTCTTGAATTCCTTTTTGAGCCACATCTAGTAGTTGATCCAACTGAGTGCGGCTAAAGCTGCCTTCTTCGGCTGTTCCTTGGACTTCAATGATTCCCAGGTGTTGATTCATGACCACATTAAAGTCTACTGTTGCAGCCACATCTTCGATATAATTTAGATCCAAAAATGGCTCTCCCTCCAGTAATCCTACGGAAACTGCTGCCACCTGACCAGATAAAGGCGATCGCTCCAACACGCCCTCTTGCAACAATTTAGAAACCGCATGAGCCAACGCCACAAACGAGCCTGTAATAGCTGTTGTCCGAGTTCCGGCGTCCGCTTGCAACACATCAGCATCAACAGTCAGCGTGCGTTCTCCCAATGCCTCAAAATCCACTGCTGCGCGTAAGCTACGTCCAATTAGACGTTGAATTTCTTGCGTCCGTCCAGATAATTTCAATAATTCCCTTTCTTGCCGTTTTTGGGTAGCAGATGGTAGCATCCGGTACTCAGCAGTTAACCAGCCTTTACCAGTTCCTTCAAGAAACTTTGGAACTCCCTTATTAACGCTAACAGTACAAAGTACCTGAGTATCACCGCATCTTGCGAGAACAGAACCAGGGGCAAAGCGGGTGAAGTTGGGGTAAAAGCTGATTGGACGTAGTTCGTAGGGAAGACGACCATCAGGACGCTGCCAAGCCATTGGAGTTGCCTCAAGTTTTACAGTACTGCCTTATAGATTACCTTAGTGTTGTAAATCTACTGGGGATTGGGGACTGGGGACTGGGTATTGGGGACTAGGCATAATCAATGGTTTTTCTTCCCCTGCCTCCCCTGCCCCTCTGCTCCCCCTGCTTCTTTATTTAAGGAACTGAAAGCAGAGTCAAAATATTTTGCTGCACCATTTCTGGTGACTGGTCGCCGTTGATGGTCAATAAGCAGCGACGGCGGTCGTAGTATTCTAAAATGGGAATGGTGCGATCGTAGAATAATTCTACACGGCGCTGCACGATTTCTGGTTGGTCATCTGGTAACGATCGCCCCAAGGATCGACTAACCATTACCGCTTCTGGAACTTGGAGATAAATTGCCCAATCTAGCTTTTGCCCTAAATCATCCAATAAAAAATCTAATTCTTCAGCTTGGAAGGCAGTACGGGGATAACCTTCTAACACCCAATTGCAGTTAATATCTGGTTGTCTGAGGCGTATTCTGATCAATTCAACGATCATTTCATCGGGAACTAACTCACCTTTTTGTATGTAGGGTTGTGCGTGGTAGCCTAGTTCACTCAAGCTAGCGTAAACCGAAAGAGAAGTTCGGGGATCGCCTTCCAACCATCGAAATTCCGGTAGGCGCTGATCGCCAGATATTGCTTCCCGTAAAATCTCACTTGTAGAAATCAGAGGAATATCAAAGTATCTGCAAAGCCTTTGTGCTTGAGTGCTTTTCCCCGATCCTGAACCTCCCAGAATCACCAATCTCACAACAATTTACTCCTCATCCTGTCAAATTCGCTACTAACTAAGTCTGTTTTGCCCAAATAAGTGGCAAATCTAACATTTAGCGATTTTCAGACGTTCCATCCAACTTGTTTAAATAATTGGATCCGTACCTATTATGTTTTCATTTTTACAACTTCTTTCGGAGATGAAGACAAAAAATTTAAATTAAAATAACTCTTGACTTGAACACAAACGTAATGTTTGACTAAGAATGCAATTTGCCAAATCCACCACACCTGTGAAAAACAGATTGATTATACACGCAAATTGACAAAAATTTTCTTAGTATTAACTCTTAATTTATTGTATTTTTTAATACTTAATATTATGGTTGCCCAGCTAGAAACTCAAAGTATCAATTCAACCCTTACCCTACCATATCCAGTTGAAGGGCTAGTACAAGTTTTCACTAGCTCCCATCGCAATTTTTTTACGAGCGTCATAGCTCAATCACTGAGAATAGCTGGACAAGGAACAACAGTATTAATAGTCCAGTTCCTCAAAGGAGGGATTCGTCAAGGACAGGATCGACCTGTACAACTAGGACAAAATTTAGATTGGATTCGCTGTGATTTGCCTCGTTGTATCGATACACCACATTTAGACGATACAGAAAACCAAGCATTACAAAAGCTGTGGCAGTATACACAACAAGTAGTGTGTGAGAGTAAGTATTCTCTCGTGGTGTTAGATGAGTTAAGTTTAGCGATTAACTTTGGTTTAATTCCTGAAACGGAAGTTTTAGCATTTTTAGCAAAACGCCCTCCCCACGTCGATATCATTCTTACAGGGCCAGAGATGCCCAAATCTCTCTTGGATGTAGCAGATCAAATTACAGAAATCCGCCGGAGCTATCGACCTTAAACAAAATAAACCTCATCTAACTTGAGAACTGTAGTTTTTTACCAAAGTTTTGCGATTGTGTACCTTACGCTTGTCAAGAAACGCTATATGCCATTGCGTACTCCTTTCCTACGGAACGCTACGCGAACGGAGAACCCGTAGGGTACAAAGTGTTTGTGGAGCGTCATTGTAGAGAAGCAATCGCAAGAGTTCGGGATTGCTACGTTTCGCTGCGCTACACTCGCAATGACAATGGATTTTTAATTTTATATAACTACTTATTCAATTCAGGATATTCTAGTAATTCGGTTTGAATTAGCTGTGAAGTTGTGATTAAAAACGATATCTGGATTACTGAAATGTCTCAACAGGGTCTAATTTCGCCCTTTGAGCCAAGTTTAATCCGAAAAGTGCAAAAAGATGAGTCTGTAGCGGTTCAACCTGTAATTAGCTATGGTTTATCTTCTTATGGCTACGATATACGCCTTTCTTCGGCTGAGTTCCGCATTTTCCGCCACATTCCCGGAACTGTAGTTGATCCCAAAAACTTTAATCCCCACAATCTAGAACCAACAGCACTGCACACAGATGCCAATGGTAGTTATTTTATTTTACCTGCCCATTCCTATGGTCTGGGGGTTGCTCTTGAAAAACTGGAGGTTCCTGAGAATATTACTGTGATTTGCATAGGTAAATCTACTTATGCAAGATGTGGAATAATTGCAAATCTAACACCTGCTGAAGCTGCATGGCGGGGTCATTTAACTTTAGAGTTTTCTAATTCTTCTAGTGCTGACTGTCGCATTTACGCTAATGAAGGCGTGGTGCAATTACTATTTTTAGAAGGTGAACCCTGCGCTATTAATTATGAAACTCGCCAGGGAAAATATCAGGATCAGCTAGAAATCGTGACGTTGGCAAAGGTATAAATTGGGACTTTGGCAATGAAATCACAGCAGTAAGATGGATTGTTAAGCCTCGATCGCAGGGTTATAATCATCTGGATTATCAAAGCCTGCAATCCA
This sequence comes from Nostoc sp. NMS8, assembly GCF_017115045.1. Lineage (GTDB taxonomy): Bacteria > Cyanobacteriota > Cyanobacteriia > Cyanobacteriales > Nostocaceae > Nostoc. The sequence goes on from NZ_JABXKK010000130.1 coordinate 43,659, forward strand.
GGCGGCTGCCTGACGACAACTTTGCATATGAGGTGGAACACGCAGGATATGAATATGTCCTGTAGAGGGACAAGTAACTTTCAAGACCATAAGCGGCTCGTCATCCTCAAAAGGAATGTAGACTAGTTGGCGTTCTCCACCAGCGTCTCGATCGCGATCGCGGATCAATCCTCCCACTTGCTGCAAAAATGTTTCGTATCCCAAACGTTCAATCAGTACGCGGCGCAACTCAACATTCTCTATATTGAGAATATCCTGCCCGGTGATTGACTGGGATTCAAAGGCAATGCGATCGTTTACCTGCACACCTCGCCAGCGTAAGACAAAACCATGCCCCGCAGATAGACTGGTGATTCCACTTCCCGCCAACTCGATCCAATAAGTAACATGGAGTCCTTTGGGAAGGGTAGTGAGGTTTACACAATCGCTGATATCAATACTTTCACAGGTTAGATTTTCAGGTAGATTGTAAAGATCCAACGCACTGCTTAAATCTAGATGACCCAAAACATGCATACCATCCCAGGCGCGATGCTCAAGGATAAGTTTTCGAGCAACTTCAGCCGATATAGGCTGGTGACTTTCCTTGGGGCGCTGCAAAACTGGTTTATTTGGCACGCGTCCATTTGACATCATCTTAAGCATTAGTCCATCACCTCTACATAAGTATCAGGGCGATATTCACGTTGTTTCCAGACGCGGTAAAGCCCTTGGGGTAATTCAATCGCCCGATGTTCTTCATGAACTAAAGTAGCACTCGGTTCTTTAACCTCAAGAAAAAGTTCACTACCATGCGCCCACAACTGAACAGCATTGGATTGCTGAATGCGATGGCTGTGTCCTGTGATTTCACCATGAGCGAGAGTAGCCCCCACGCGCTTTTGAGCAGCGACAGGTAAGGTAACAATACGTTTGATCAGAACGTCGCCATGTCTGTAGAGAACACTACTTTGGTTAGCTTGGGAGTTATTGCTGTTGTTAAACATTTTTCTATGATAACAAAGTAGATTTTTTCAATAACGATACCGCCACATCACAAAACCGGTAATAAATAGAATGAGCGGTGCAACTCCGACAAACACATACAGAATACGTGTTGGTAAACCGCCAAAAGTGCCATAATGCAGTGCTCCAAAGGAATCCCAAATTCTCTCACCTAGAGGTGCTTTTAACCCATGCTTCAGTCGCAAAATCTCACCTGTATACTGATCTAGATAAATCTGGCTGTAGCCGAACTTCCAGCTTTCCTGGGGTAGTTTTTTGCCCACTGCGATCGCATCTTCCGGTTTTATCGGTAGCAAAACGTAAGTTGTAACTTCATCTGGTAATGCCGCATCTGCTTTTTGCAGCAGTTGTGTTACATTAAGCGGCGATTTACCAGTAATATTTTGGGAAACAAGGTTAGATGTATTGGGAGTAAAGGTAAGTGCATAAATTATAGATTGTGTGAAATCATAAAAATTCCAACAGAAGCCGGTGAAGCTAATTAATCCTAAAAAAACAGCTAGTATAATCCCTAAGACTTTATGGATGTCAAAGTTGACTCGTCGTGGATGTGCATTCCATTTAATTTTGAAGCCAGAAATCAGCCTTTTCCACCCAGGCCAGAGAATAATCCCCGTAATGCAAAGGATAAATAGTAACAGCGCCACTACCCCCATTATTTGAATTCCAACATCGCCAGCAAAGAGTTCGTAGTGTAATTTCAGTGTGAGTGACTTCAGCGTATTCTCCAACACACGGCTACCCATGATTGCACCTGTGTAGGGATTAACGTTGATTTCTGTTCGTTCACCTTCAGAAGAACGGAGCCAGATTTGGTAAGGAACATCTGGTTCTGGTAGTGTATAGATCCGCTCAACTTTGAGTTCTGGGTGGTTGCTGTAAGCTGTCTTAACGGTATTCAGCACTGACTCAATGGAAACTTGTTGTCCTTGAGGAATGACATGTCCGATTTGGCGAGCCAATAAGAAGTGGTCGATCTCATCTGCAAATACCAACAGGCTACCTGTTAAGCCAGCTATAACTAATAGCAGTCCTATAGCTAAACCAATATACCGATGTAAGCTAAATACTATTGGGCGTAATTTAAATTGTTTGATCATAAATATGACGTAAATGACCTGAAATTGCAATCACAACTCCCACGAAATCGTGCCTTGCACGGTGAACGGCTCGCCAGGATAAACACGCAAAATGCTACGAGCAGACTCAAAATAATCCACATCAAACAAATTTCTGAAATTGACCTGTGCGCGGAGCTGTCCTTGTTTATAAAAAATGGCCGCATCAGTACGGAAATAGCTCGGCAGTTCAAAGGAATTCTCTAAATCTGCTTGGCGATCGCCTACATAAAATAATCCCAAACCAAAGCCAAGTCCTTTGAGACTACCAGATTGAATTTCATACTTCGTCCACAAATTGAAACTATTTTTTGGGACATTGTTGAGGTAATTACCTGGTGTGTAAGTTTCGTCTTTGGTTATTGTGGCATCCGTGTAAGCATAACCTGCGATCGCTCAATCCAAACACTAATTACCCTTTAGCGGGACTTAAAACTGCACTGAAACTGTTCCCAAAACAGTAAACGGTGCGGCAGGATACACACTGTCTATACTATCGGCGCTTTCAAAGTAATAAACATCAAATAAGTTCTTGATATTCAGCCCAACTCGCCAATTGTCACGGCGGTAATAAATGGCTGCATCGGTTCGCACATAGCTGGGCAACGTGAATGTATTCTCCAAATCTCCCTGTCTATCCCCGACAAAAAATAATCCCCCGCCAAATCCCAACCCTTTTAAATCTCCAGTTTGAATTTCATAGGTTGTCCATAAACTTGCACTGTTTCGAGCAACATTACTCGGTTCATTCCCCTTGTACTCTGGTCTGGTATCTTCAGTGATTTCCGGATCAATATAGGCATAACTAGCAATGATTTTCCATCCCGGCAAGATTTCACCGCCGACATCTAGTTCAATGCCTCGACTGCGTTGTTCACCAATCTGAAGGCTAAATCCCTGATTAGCTGGATCGTCTACAACAATATTTTGCTTGGTAATTTGGTAAGCTGCTAGCGTTGCGGACAGTCTGCCATCGAAAAAGTCACTCTTCACCCCGACTTCAAATGATTCACCCTTAGTTGGCTCAAACGGAGTATCATCGGCATTTCTGGAGAAAGCAGGAGAGGGTTGAAATGAGCGACTATAGCTGGCGTATAAAGAGACTGGTTGAATGGGTTGGTAAACAATGCCAATACGAGGGCTGAAGGCAGTATCTTGTTGATTGCGTGAGATACCACCTACTGTATCCTCATAGGAGGTGTCTACAAAATCAAAGCGTCCACCTAGCAAAATCTTTAACTTATCTCCAATTGAGATCAAATCTTGGGTATAGACACCGATCAAATTTTGAGGATTTTCTGTGTCTGATGTTTTTGTATCAAATTGAATTGAAGGTCGGTCATAATTTGGATTAAACAAATCGATGGGTGGCAAAGTGGGCGTTGGACTGAATGTCTTTCGGATGTAATTAGTCCTACCTAATTCCAAGCCAAATAGCAAATCCTGCTTAACGATGCCAGTTTGAATTTTCCCAATTACATCAGTTTGTAGATTGTAATTCCGTGACCTAGCCTGATCAAATCTAGCGCCACGATCCACTGTTCGATTATCTGATCGTAGTCCTAAACTATAATCAAATGTCTCATTATAATCTTCCAGCTCTGCTCTAAACGCATTACGAATTGACCAATTGTCACTGAATTTGTGTTGTAAACGGTATCCAAGCCCGACAAAATCCCGTTCTAATTTAAAATCTGGGTCATCGATAAACCGAGAGCGGGGAACTCTGCCAAGGGGATTGGGTAATAGTGAACCTACTGCTGGAATACCCAGGTACTCTACTTTGGAGGTATTGAGATACTCACCTTCTAGAACCAGGGTGGTATTCTTCCCCAGGTCAAAACTGATAACAGGTGCAATGAATGCCTGCTCCGTTTTCACAAAGTCCACAAAGCTACTAGAGTTTTCATACGCCATATTCAAGCGATAGCGAATCGTTTTGTCAGTATTTAAGGGACCGGAAAGATCCAACGTGGGACGGTAAAAATCAAAGTTACCAATGGTTCCTTCAACAGCATAATAAGGTGTTGCAAGAGGTTGCTTAGTTACAATATTGAGAATTCCCCCCGGATCACCTTGCCCATAAAGGACAGATGCTGGTCCTTTAAGAACTTCAAGTTGTTCAATGTTCGCTACATCCAGACTGCGACTAAGAACGTTATTCCTGTTAAAACCATCAATAAAAGTACTAGAATCAGAGGAGTCTGCAAATCCTCGTAAAATGAAACTTTCACCAAAGGTAGTTTGAGAACCACCGGGTCCAGCAGTTATTCCACTAACGTTAGAAACGGCTTCCCGAACTTGTGTAATTTGTTGATCCTTTAGCACTTGTTGCGGGATGACCTGAATCGAGGCAGGAATATCGCGGATAGGCGTATCAGTTCTCGTAGCAGTCGAGGTATCAGGCACACGATACCCATCTTGCTCACCTGTCACGACCAACTCAATTGGCTCCTCACCCGGCGCTGATGGTTGCTCTGGTTGCGTTTGGTTCGCTGGTTGTTCTAGTTCAGGTGTTCGTTGTGTTTGGGGTGGCTGCTGTGCAGTAGATGCAGCAGTTGTCAACTCAAAAATCAAACCTTCATCACTGTCAAATAACTCGACAGTCGGTAAGGCAAGCTCACCGATCGCTGTCACCCGAATTGTGTTAGCGTCAAAATTTGTTACTGTTATTTCAGTAACTCCCGCAAGTGGTTTTTCCGAACGGAATGTAAATGCCTCTCCTGATGGTAAGCGTAGCTGGGCATTAGGAATATCAGCAATAAAACTATTCCCAGCACTGCGATTTGTAATTTTTAACTGCTCACCTTTGGTAGTTTGTAGAATCACCTCCACACCTTTGGCGGTAGGATTTGCCTTCACTGCCGTCACTTGCACGATTTCACTTGCAGGTGTTGACGATTGCGAAAACAACTCGCTAACATTCGTGGCTGGACGTTCAATCTCGCTCAGTTGTTTAATTGTTGTAATTACTGCTGGCTCATTCTGCTTCACTTCTGCCCGTACAGATTGTGCCATCAACAATGGCAGAAAACTCATTACCAACCACAGCCAAATATTAGATGACAACTCTTGACTCTTCACAATTATTCCCCACACTCCAGTAACCAAAACTCTCTTTCTTGAGAAGATTTCTGAATAAACTTAAAATTGAGATTAGAGGAATTAAATGAGTCGCGTCTACCCCAATACAGAACTAATCATCGCCAAACAGACTTTTCTCCCAACCGACACTGACTGGGAGAGATACCAAACTTACGTTTAAAAGCAACACTAAAGTGAGTGGGATTGGAGTAACCAGTCATAATTGCCACGTCTAGCACTGTGCGATTTCCTTCTCTGAGCCAGCGTTTTGCTCGCTCCATGCGTTTGTCTGTCAAGTAACCAAATACGGTAGTATCAAAGAGTTGCTGAAAACCACGTTGAAGGGTGCGATCGCTTACTCCCACCTGTTGCGCTAATTCTAATAATGTTGGTGGATTTTCTAGACGAGAGAGTAAAATTTCTCTTGCTTGATATATCCGCTCCACAGTTCCGGCTCTAAATCGCGGTTGTAGTTGCGGTCTACCTTGGTCAGCCAAAAAGGAAGCAAGTTGCAATGCCATTAACTCTAGTACCTTCGCCTGTAAATACAAACGCTTCGTCATCCCGTGGTAAGGACAGTTGACTATTTGCTGTGCCACTGTCTGTATTGCTGTTGTAGTTTTTGGGTAGAGTAATGTCTGCCACTCGTTACCTTTTGCCAAAAAACGTAGTTGCGGTGGAATTTCTCCGTCCCCTGTAGGAAAAAAGGTTGCCAACAACTCAGGAGGCATACTGAAGCCAATACCCACGTTCGCTTGAGAATCCAAATAAGTCATATTTCGTTGAATGCCGCCACCGGAAATGGCTGTGTATCCTTCTCCTATTTGCCCTCCAAATTCATCTATAATTTTTCCTGAAAGACGAACACAAAATTGCAAAGGGTGAACGCATTCACAGCCTGGTTCCAGTACATCATCGTAGTATTCGTAGTTACCAATCCCCAGCCGCACTTGGGGATAGACTTCTATGCTTCGCATATATCCTTTGCCCAATTGCTTGGGTACTTGACAATAGGATTCAAATGGCTCTGACGAGTTTTGCTGGCTGTTCATTTCAGCTTCAGCCCAAAGCTCTCTTTCTTGATCCGGTGTCAGGATAATGGTCATAGCTGGCGATTGATAGATTCTATAACTTAATAATATTTATTCTCAATAGTTTTACCATAATTTATTTCTAATTATTGACCTGAATAGAACGTGGCTTGGTTTGTAGTCGCACCGCTCAAGGGTCAGCCCATTGCTGGCGGCTGGAAACTTTTGGGAATAGTGACAGGTTTATTGGTTAATGGTGCTTGGGGTGTAGGAACCGCTGGGTTGCTGAGATTTTTCTCTAGAAGCCAATTGTTCAGCAGTTAGAGTTTTAGGAAGTCAGCGCAAAAAGTGGAATTTCTGTTATTAAGTATTCGCCTTTTAGGGAAAATTTTTCGATTTACTGAAATTATGTAGAAATTGGAGTTCAGATGCAGTGAGGTCGCGCCATTGACCCAATTGTAGGTCATCTAATTTTAGGTGAGCTATGCTGACCCTGACCAGTCGCAAAGTCGGAAACCCTACAGCCGCAGTCATCCGCCGTACTTGGCGGTTTTTTCCCTCTGTCAAAGTCATTTCTAGCCAAGCTGTTGGTATATTTTTGCGAAATCTAATTGGCGGTGTGCGTTCAGGTAACTGTGGTTCTTCGGGTAAAAGCCTAACTTCTGCTGGTTGAGTGCGGTAATCTTGAATTTCCACACCTGTTTGCAGTCTTTGGATAGCAGAAGCATCTGGAATTCGCTCTACCTGTACCCAGTAAGTACGTTTATGACCAAAACGCGGATGGGCGAGGCGATGTTGCAATTGTCCATCGTTTGTTAACAGCAGCAATCCTTCACTATCCCAGTCTAAACGTCCTACAGGATAGACATCAGGCACATCAATATAGTCTTTGAGGGTGCTGTGTGTGGGAGCATCTTTTGTAAATTGGCTAAGAACGCCGTAAGGTTTGTAAAAAATAATATATCTCATTAGTAATTGGGCATTGGGCAATAATCAATAGTTTTTCTTCCCCTGCTCCCTGCTCCCTACTCCCTGTCTCCATTCTCCATAACATGAGTGTTTGTTGGGCAAAATTCTCCAAGGATTTGGGCATCCTAATAAAAACGATATAATGAAGGGTTGATTATGCCAAGTTCCAAAATGTGCCGACGGTCTTTTTTGTTTTTAGGAGGTGCTGTCTTGGCACAAGGATTAACATTGGCACTCCCCGCAACTGCTCAAACTGTACAAGTGAAGAGGGGTAAGGTAAATGGTTTCTCTTTTTATCAAACTATTATTGACCTTACTGATCCCAAAACTTTCATTACTATTGGTTTAGCGAATAATGCAACTTTGGCTAATACTAATCAAAAAACTAGTGGTGATGAAGAATTTAACAACCTAGTAGCTCGTCATCGCGCTGCTGTCGTTGCTAATGGTACTTTTTTTGCCAAGAATTCTCAGAAAACAGTGATGGGTAACATGGTAGCGGCAGGGAGATTCCTCAAATACAGCCAGTGGGAAAATTTTGGCACTACTTTGGGGTTACGAGTTGGCAATAAACCGGAAATGGTGACAGCACGGGTTGATGGTAAACCGCAATGGAATCAACATTGGTTGTCTATCACCTGCGGGCCTAGGCTATTGAGACAGGGACAAATTTGGCTGAAGCCGGATGTTGAGGGATTTAAAGATCCTCATGTTTTAGGTACTGGCGAACGAACTGCGATCGGGTTTCCTGCTGATGGTATAAAGCTATTTTTGATAAATTTTGATAATGGTTTAACTTTACAGCAAGAAGCGCAAGTGATGAAAGCGATCGGCTGTCACGAAGCGATGAACTTAGATGGTGGTGCATCAAAAGCCTTTGCTGCTAATGGTAAAATTTTAGTCCCCGCTGGACGCCCACTAACTAATGTGATTGTTGTTTATGATAGCAAGAATCCTGCTCCTGCTGATTTACAACAGTCATGGGTAAGGTTTCAAAAAGGCGATCGCCCCATAATACCTGGTGCTTAAAAACGCGAACGTGGGCGATCTTTTAACTCAGCAATCGGAACTCAGCACTCTTCATAGAGTCCCTTGTCGTTAAGCTGTGATGATGTTGGATGCTTCGGCAATAGGCTCAACTTGTATTGGTGGTGCTTTCTCCTCAAAGGTAGCTAAATCAAACCAAAAGGTAGTACCAACGGCGACTTCACTCACTAGATGAACTTTACTATGATGTCTGTCAATGATATTTCTGACAATCGATAAACCTAAACCAGTTCCTTCTAGGGTGTGAACTCGGTTTTCGACGCGAAAGAAGCGTTCAAAAATTGAGTGTTGATCTTCTGTGGCGATGCCAATTCCAGTATCAGAAATTTCAATCCGCACTGGAGCAGATTCAGTGTGACTGGGCTTGAAATCTAGTTGGTAGGCACGGATTACTACTTTACCACTGGCTTTTGTAAATTTAAGGGCATTACCAATCAGATTGCCAAACACTTGTACTAACAGATCGTAATTACCTAAAACTAGCGGCAAATTAGGGGCAACTTCCTGAAGCAGTTCAACACCTTTATCTTTTGCATTGAGTTGATAAGTACGTAAGGTTTGCTCGATCGCTTGGGCTAAATCTACGCCATCGAAGCTGTAGTTGCGACCAGATTCGAGTTTTGACAAATCCAAAACATCGTTAACTAAGCGGGTTAGGCGATCTGTTTCATTGTTGACTGTTTGCAGAAACTCTTGCCGTTCTTGTAAAGCTAAGTCTTCGCCGTAGTCATGCAAGGTTTCAATATAAGTTTTGATGTTAAATAGAGGCGTTCGCAGTTCGTGAGAAACGTTGCTGATAAATTGACTTTTTGCATCGTTTAATTCGACCTCACGGGTTATATCTTGAATAGTAATGGCAATACCTTTGATGCTTTCCCTTTGCAGGTTGAGTACTGTAGTCAAGAGAATGCGGATTGTTCGGGGGATGGGTTGGTTAATAAAAATTCGGAATTCGGCGCTTTCGCATTCGCCTGCTGCCATTTTGTACAAGGGACGGGTGATTTCCATTTGTACAGATGAGGGTAAGTGATGTAAGACATTGTTACCTACCACATCAGCGGCTTCCCAGCCAAAAATCCGTTGTGCTGTCGGGTTGACTAAAATCACCTGCATATTGTTATCAATCAACACGGCACCATCTGCGATTGTTGAAACTAGGGTTTCTAGCTTGGCTTTTTCTGCGGTCAGTTCCTCAATATTCTGTTCTTCATAGCGCTCTAATCGCTCTCCCATTTCATTAAAGCTTAAAATTAATTCCCCTAGTTCGCCCCCTAAAGGTAAATCAATGCGTTGCTTAAAATTCCCGGTGGCAATTTGCTTTACTCCCACTAGCAGTTCTTTAATGGGCTTGGTGATAGTTAAGGCGTTAATCACTCCTGCCAAAATCACCATTACCCAAATCGTGATAAAAACGGCAATGGTGACATCGCGGGTAAAATTGGTGGAGATCACAGCAGTCTGATTGGGATTGATACCAATCGCTAATACACCTAAGTATTTCTGATTGACGATCAGAGGAATAAATACATCGGTGACTATCCCATCTGGGGTCGTGTGTTGCCGCACCATTGGTTTTTCGTCATCACCAGGGTAATCTTCTGGCAGTTGTATCCGCCGTTTAATGGTGAGGGAATTTTCTACCTCCGCTTCCCAAAAAGGAATACCAAAAAAGATTTCCCCAGTTTCATCAGCGTAAAGCATATAACGCACACTAGAGGTGCTGCTATAGAAACGTTGGGAAAATTGGGCAACCTCTGTAAGATTATTGTCAGCGACCAAGGGGGCAACGTTGGCAGCAAGAAGCAGTCCTAAGTCACGACCGAAGCGGGTGTCATTCATCCGCGCATCCTGCTGAATTGTATTCACAGCCCAGAAAGTCAAACCACTCATCACCAAGGAAACTACCATTGTGGCCACAGCCAGCAGTTTAGTCTGGAGTGTGAACTCATACCACCAACTAGCGATCGCATCTCGAATTGTTTTTAACAGACTTAGCATCTTAAATAAAGTTGTTAGTAATCTTTGTTATAAAGCCCAACAACTAAAAAATTAACAGTTAATTTGACAAACATGTTAGGGGAATGAGGAAGTGTAGGAGTTATCTCTGTTAAGGTGGTCTTAACGAATTTACCTCATTTGGGCGATCGCAGTTGATATCCAGTTAAGGATTCGCGGCTTAAACCCCATTTTTTCGACTATTGGCTACGCACAGATGAGCAGTCTAACAAAAATCCAATCTGTCGTGATTTTGAGCTAGTTATCCGGCTCAGGTTAGCGGCAGCGAGTAAACTTGAACTCAGCAGATATTCAAACCGACGCGCCACAGCTACGATGCTACTGCAAAATTTGTGTACTGCCGCATCTTAGGCTCATGGAATGCCAACACTATATCTTCCTTGGCAACACCCGCACCAACTAGGTCAGTTGCGATCCCATTTTCAGTCCAATCTTCCTCGATCCAGAATTTGCAATCTCGAATCCGCACGTAGACGGTCATACCAGTAATGCGTTCGTCATTTTGCCAACCAAGGTTCATCCAAATATAGTGACCCTTTGGCTCATCAATAATCAAGAATGTTTCGATGTCTCGGTTAGGACGACAGTTACATAGTTCTATATACTCCGTCAATATCCGCTTAATTATCTTGGGATACTCAGTTAATTTATCCATTGTGTGATTATCCTCTGTCTCTGTATCGACGACAATGAGCGGAAGTTGATGTTTATGGAGGATGAGTTGAATCACATCTTGCTTGAAAAAGGTTTTATAAGCGATCGCACCAACAGCAAGGTAAAGTTTACGGTCTGGCGCTGTTTCCTCTAAAAGATAACGGTAGATGTCATACTGACCGAGAGCTTATTTCAAATCTTGTATCTTTGATGCACCAACAAAGCTTTTCACTTCAACGACAAGTTTTTGTCCATCTCGTTCAGCCCCAATTGGGCGTTCAGCACCGAGATCAGCGTATAAGGTTGTTCTTCGATACTGAATTACGTAGAGGTCGTCTGTAATCGCCCAGCCGTCCTTGATGAGTGCGTTTTTTACTGCGTTATGGATAATGTCTAACTTGGGCATAGCTTAAGTATAAGTCATCCTTCAAGCCGACATCAGAGTATATGCTTATGGGGTTTCTCTCTGCTTCACACTGACCACTCTATGACCGATATCTCTCCGGTAATATATCCCCTCAAACTGAATATATTTGATCCCTGCGTAGGCTTGGGCGATCGCTTGCTCAAAATTTTCTCCGATTCCAGTCACATTTAAGACTCGACCCCCATCTGTGACTATTTCTTGTTGCTGGTTTAATTTTGTACCTGCATGAAATACAGTTGCTCCTGTTGCCTCTGCTTCTTCAATGCCAGCAATCACCTGTCCCTTCTCATATTCTCCAGGATAACCACCGGAAGCTGCAACTACAGTGGCAGATGCTCCCCCTTTCCAAGCAATGGGTGGCAATTCACTCAATCGCTGTTGTACACAGGCTAGAATCAACTCTTCTAGGGGTGTTTCTAGCAGTGGCAAAATTACCTGGGTTTCTGGATCGCCGAAGCGACAGTTAAATTCCAAAACCTTGAAGTTGCCATCGGGTGCAATCATTAATCCAGCATACAACACACCTCGGTAATCAATGCCTTTAGCTCGTAAGGTGGCGATCGCTCTTTCTAAGACCTCTGTTTGAATGCGCGCCATCAACTCTGTTGTCGCAATGGGTGCTGGGCTGTATGCTCCCATCCCGCCAGTATTTTCTCCTGTATCACCATCACCAATTCGCTTATGGTCTTGTGCTGGCAGCAAGGGTCTAATTGTCAACCCATCTGTTAACGCTAAAACTGATACCTCTTGCCCAATCAAACATTCTTCAATGACAACAAATTCACCAGCACTACCAAATTGTCCTTGAAAAATCGCATCAATTGCACTTTCTGCCTCTGCAACGGTTTCAGCCACCGTTACACCCTTACCAGCCGCCAAACCATCAGCTTTCACAACAATTGGCGCTCTCTGAGATTTAACGTAAGATTTAGCTACCGCAGCCTCCGTAAATACCGCAGCCCGTGCCGTCGGAATCCCTGCTTCTTGCATCAGGGCTTTTGCCCAAGCTTTACTCGCTTCAATTTGCGCTCCTGCTCTCATTGGGCCAAATACCATCAATCCTTTGTCTTGGAGGTAATCTGTGATTCCCTTAGAGAGGGGGACTTCTGGCCCAACGATTACCAGAGTTATGCCATGTTCTAGAGCATATTGGCTTATGCCCTCGAAATCATCTACAGTTAGGGGCAAGTTCTGGCAACGTTCCATACTTGCTGTGCCCCCATTCCCTGGTACACAGATAACTTGCTCAATTTGCTTAGATTGCAACAGTTTCCATGCCAGAGCATGTTCGCGCCCCCCATTACCGACAACTAAAACTTTCACAGATTTCCTCGTGCGTTCCTTGCAAAACGAGAATGCCTTGGCGGCTCTCGCGGATCAATTTTTTCATCAATTCTCCCACTTGTGCAAGCCCCAAATACTAAAAAGGCTTGCGATTGCTTTGCTTCACTGCATTCCACTCGCAATGAAAAATTATGTTTTTTCACATTTGGGATGCTCCCATGAATACAGCGTAAGCGTTTCATTGATTTAGAATAGGTAGTTTATTTACGCTGTGTTGTACTACCTTTAGCTTATATTTGGGTTGGCGATAACAATGATGTACAAATCTAGATTTTTACCACTTGGATTTTTTATGCTGTTCATAACCAGTTTATGTATCGATGTAGCGTAGTTCAAAGCAAATTTTATTAAATAAAAGGAAAGTAAAGGAGTGCCCAAAAAACATCAAAAAAATGTATGGAAAAGTGAGATTAATGACATCATCAGAGGTGCTTGCGGAGGTTTTTTATTTGGCATACCCTTGTTGTACACAATGGAAGTTTGGTGGATTGGCTCGCGGGCCAAACCACAACTGATGATGATTGCGATCGCATTGATGTTTATTGTGGTTTACTTGCTCAATCAGATAGAAGGCTTTCGGAAACGCAGATATAGCTGGATAGCTCATCAAGCCGCAATGGATACTGTAGAAGCGATCGCGATCGGAATAGCTTGTTCTAGCTTTGTGCTATTATTATTACGAGAATTGACACCAGAAACTTCCTTAAGGGAATCTTTAGGTAAAATCATCTTTGAAAGTGTGCCTTTCGCCCTCGGTGTAGCATTAGCCAATCAGTTCTTGGGAGATACTGAAAATAGTGATGGAGAAGCCCAAGCCACCGATCGAGGAAACGGCACAATCAATAACCAAGGAGATGAGTTACATGCCACCTTCAGCGATTTGGGTGCAACTCTCATTGGTGCGACTGTAATTGCATTTAACATTGCTCCAACAGATGAAGTTACCATGCTTGCAGCCGCAACCTCGCCACCTTGGGAGTTAGCAATGATCGCCGCATCTTTGTTAATTTCTTATAGCATTGTATTTCAGGCAGGCTTTTCTGACCAGCAAAAACGTAAACAGCAAAAGGGAATTTTCCAACGGCCATCTAGCGAAACTATTGTGTCCTACTTAGTATCACTGCTAGCAGGCACTTTTATGCTATGGTTCTTTCAAAAGTTAACTTTTAGCGACCCTTGGACAATGTGGTTAGATCACACATTGATACTAGGTTTACCTGCAACTATTGGTGGTGCAGCTGGAAGGTTAGCAATATGACTAAAAGAGAACAACAACCAGGCTCAATAGCCGAGTGGGTAACATTCAGCATCGCCTCACTTATCCTAGCAATCATTGTGAGTCTGGTGGGCTACACTTGGTTGAACGAAAAAAATCAACCTCCCATCCTTTCAGTCACAAAAAAACAAACCATTCGGGAAATTGGTGGTCAATTTTATGTTCCTTTTGAAGTTGTGAATACTGGAGGAGATACAGCTGAGTCAGTTCAGATTATGGCTGAGTTACTAATTGACGGCAAAGTTACAGAAACAGGAGAGCAACAGATCGACTTTTTATCGAGTGGGGAAAGCGAAGAAGGCGCATTTATATTCAGCCAGAACCCGCGCCAAGGTCAGTTAAATCTGCGCGTTGGTAGCTATAAATTGCCATAATCGCGTGTGATTATAAATCACCAACAACCAACAACCTGCAAAGATATCTAGTTATTGAAGGGTAGTAGCTTAAGCTTTGACCGAAAACGACTCATGATACAAGCCCCTAAGTTTATTAATGGGGATCATTAATTTTTAATTTTTAATTCGGAGCGAAGCGACGTAACCTTAGCTTTTGACCAAACACCATTTTCATCTTCATCATACTGCTGGTGAATAGTTTCCCAAGCAGCTTGTTCGGCTGTAAACTCGTCACTTTTCTCATTAAGTACAACATTATAGCGCTCAATGAATGTACTTTGAGCTTCGGCAGAAAGATGAGCGCGAACTTCAGGAGACAAGTCTTCTGGACTGTTGCACTGTCCAGAACAAGAACGAGCCAGAGTTGTTTCAATTGTGTGAATTTCTTCGCCACCAGCAGTTTCGAGCAGGAATTGAAATTCGCCAGAGCGATCGCTCGGAACTTCTGCCATCACGAAAAACTCACCAGCTTGTAAGCGAGTTTGGTAGATAGCCGCTTTATCTTCTGGCATTCCCAAAGCAGTTAGAACCGATACTAGACCTACACCTGCACTACCTGCGATCGTACCACTGGCAGCCCCCAATAGCACTGCACCAATAGGCCCCTTGGGCCGACAAAGGGAATAAACAATACACCTACACCCGTAAGCAAGCTGAGAAAGGAACCAAAAACTGCTCCTGTTCTCAAACCTCCCAGAATCACATCTTTTTTACTAATCAAACCAGCGATTCTCGTTTCCGACTGGAAATTTCTGCCCATGACTGAAATATGATCTCTAGGCACACCCCTATCTAGTAAACGTCGAATCACATCATCAATTTGCTTCTGAATCTTTGAATATGGCAGATATTGTGCGTTCTGCTTTATATACTTCTGCCATATAAATACTGCTTGTATTATGTTGTTTTTTCAATGAATATAATGAACGGGTAGATGTAGATCAAATACGCTTCGGCTAAGGTTTTTTGATGAAAAATATAGATCGCAAAGATGCGATAAATCGCCGTCAACACGAAAGACTAATTGTAGAGACGGCGATTTATCGCATCTAAACCTAATGACTAAATCGGCGGGCGGCTATCCCGGATACCCCTCTTGTTGGGATGGGATTCCCTGCGATTTTCGTTGAGGGAAAAATCAATCCTCCCTCAACTAATTTCACAGTCAGACACCCTCAACTTAGACGTTATGACCTATACACCTACAGGAGTCTTAGCCTTTGCTGCTGGCTGTCTACCATCTGGATCTAATGCTTCCCCTTCAATAAATGAACGCAGCATCCAAGCGATCTCCTCATGCTGTTCCAACAGTCCAGTTAAAAAATCAGCAGTTCCTTGATCGTGAAAATTATCACCAGACTGATCTACATGATCTCTTAAGTTACGAATAACCTGCTCGTGGTCATCCACT
This sequence comes from Nostoc sp. NMS8, assembly GCF_017115045.1. GTDB lineage: Bacteria > Cyanobacteriota > Cyanobacteriia > Cyanobacteriales > Nostocaceae > Nostoc. Next base: position 59,436 of record NZ_JABXKK010000130.1, read on the forward strand.
AGATTAGCTACCATCCCCGTAGCTGTAGGAACATTACCAGCATGTTCCTTGAGGGTAGCAAGCTTGAGAAATCCCTCTAAAGTGCCAACTGGATAACCGCCCAAAGCACGAATCCGCTCTGCCAAGGCATCAATATTTAGAGTCAACTTTTGGTAGTGTTCTTCCCAAAGCTGGTGCAAAGAGCGGAATTGAGGGCCGACGACATCCCAGTGGTACTTTTTGGTTTTCACCAGCAATAAATAGGCATCTGCCAAATCTTGATTTAACAGATTAATTACACCTTCACGCTGTTCATCGGTCAAACCAATGTTTATCGCACGCATTATTTTTCATCCCTAAGCAAACTTATTTATTAACTTCCCAAATTTTCTACCTAATCCACATCAACCAAAGGAAGCATTATGAGTTTAAATTAATTATCACATTACATAGTTGTACCTATGTCTTAATAGGTAGTACCGCCAGGCAAAATTCAAAGTTTAAAATCCAGAAATAATACAGCGTAAGCATTTCATTGATTTTAAATGGGTAGCTTCTTTACGCCGTGTTGTAGTAGTACTATTCAGATAATGGGAATTTTAACAATTAATATAGATTTATTTATTTTTGGTAAAACAAATAATCGCGATCAGCTATTGCGCCTTTAATTTGCATTAATATTTTTTCAATATGATTGTGGGGTGGGCCGAAAAGCCCGCCCTGATAATGCCAGTATTAATATAGTAGTCGATTAAGACCGTTGTAAGCAAAACTCCGCAAAGTATCTAGCCTATTTTCCCTAAGTGTTTAACAAATAATAATGGGCGATCGCTCTTACGCAATCACCCATTAATACCGACAAATTACCAAGGTATTAACTCTATTTCTTACCTGTAACTTTCTCCAACAAATTCTTTACATTTTCTTCTACTGATTTTGCGCTCTGCGAATTGCCAGGATTCTTTTGCTGGTCAATATCAGCATCTCCCTGAACCTCATTAAGTCCTTTGTTAGACTCCTCCTGAACCTTTTCCAGTCCTTGTGGTGGTTCTTTAGCAGCTTCGTCAGTTTTGCGCTGAATATCAAGTAGTTGTGTAGTACCTTCGGTAGGCTTACTTTGGTAGCTATCGATTGCAAAAGCAGGAAAAGCATTAGAGAATAATACTAGGGCACAAGTAAAAGCTACGACTAGGAAACGTACTGGACGGAAAATAGATAAAACAGAAGCAATAGTCTTCATTTGAAATCCTCGTTACAGCTTTGACAACGCAGAACTTTCACCGAAAGAGCGAAGCACATACTCTTATTTAGCAATTTGAGCAATAATAAAAATTGTCAGCTGCGCTTCAATCTAGAAGTTCTTGAACAATGAACCTAGAAGTTCAAATTTAAGCTCTTCTTTTCAGGTTCCTTGGTTATACTTTTACTTTGACGATGCTAATGTCTGCATCAATCTCTAGAATGAAGTTTACTACATCTTTAGTTATAATAAAATAAATCTCTAGGTATATCGACTTAATCTTTAATGGCTCTGCTATTGATGTTCCGTTAGCTCAACTTTATCCAATCGAAGAAATTTTTGGATTAATCCGGTTCAGTTAAGCCCAAAATCCATGGTAGAGACGCGTTAGCTTGAAGAGGCGAAGCTTTGCGTCTCTAAAAGTCTCAAATCAGTACTACAAATCCTTAACCGAAGCGTATTGTTTTAAGGACTATGCACCTGAGACACTTTTTATAGAGTATCAATTTATACACAAAATATCTTCCTTTAAACTTGATAAGTCTGCTTTATTACTTCTTCTATTGAACTTAGGCGATGGAACATTTCTATTAATTCATGCGATCTTGTTTTTCGCTTTGCCAGCAGCACTTTTAGTAGTGTTAAATAATGAACATCTGAATCATCTCCCAAAGCGACTTCGGCTGCTTGTAAGACTTTTGTCGCATTTCCAAAAATATCCTCGTTGTCAAAACCTTCTTTTGCAGAAAGTTGATGTAGTGCAGCATCAGGTACAGTTGCTCTACCCAGCAAAGTCTCATCTAAAACCAAACCTTTCAATAATGTCAGCAAAGCCGCATAGGTTAAAAAATCATCACAACTATCACAAGCCTTAAATTCAATACGTCCTACTTCAGCCGGAATGCGGGCGATTTTTGTCAAAGAAGGTATGCTATTAATCAGTTGTTCTTGTTTTTGAACAAAAACTAAAGTTGCTGGTCTTTTTCCAGTTCTGATAAATGTTCGTACTGATAAACCATCCCATAAACCTCCCTGATAAAAAGGAGAACTATAACTGAAAGGGACAATATATGGGCTGTAATAAGTTAACTTCCTACCAATATCAATCACACTTTCTATAGACAAATCTGCCACTGAAATATTTAAATCTGGCCCATAAGATACCATGTGAATATTAGCAGTCTGTTCGTCAGGATAGGCTTCGAGCTGTTTGATTTCATAATCGTTTAACGGTGGCTGAGGCTCAAAGGCTGGATTGTAGGGATTGAAACTAACCAAAACTGGTGATAACCCAAAATTACTAGCAACTTCACGTAGTAAGTGAAAACTTTCTGATAATTCAGTAATAGCACCTTGAATATTAGAATGGATAGTTGTCCTAATTTCAATACCTTTAACATGACAGTCTATTACCTCATCGGAATCTGCAAATCTTTCAAATCCCTCAATATACCATCTCTTCTTCTTAATCCCTGCATCCCCGACACGTAATTGAGGATAGTCGCTGGGGTATGTAGGTAGCCTTTCAATAATTTGATTGAAATCAGCAAATTTTGTGTGGGAAAAATCAGCAAACTTTCCTTCTTTATTTAAGAAAGCGACTTCATGCTCAATCCCAAAGAAAAACATTATGTATACCTTAATTGTTTAGAGTTAACCTAATATAGTAATCCTAAATCATTCGTGAAAATCGGATAAGATTGCATAGAGGAGGAAGTAACAAGCAGGTTTGTATCCTGACAAACTTCCATCACTGTGTAACGCAAATTGCAGCCTTGAATCTTATTTATTTTTGAATGGTGAATTTTCTCTGCTCCTCCCACTACCTTCATACTCACTGATTAGGGTAGCGTAGTAGTGACTGAGGAAAGCTTGAGACGTGAGTTTATGACAAGTACCGTTCAATCCCCCTACAGCAGCGAACAGATTGCCGCTTGGTTGCGTGGACTGCTAACCATTGCTTGGGCAGATGGTAATTTTGATGATCAAGAACAGCAATTAATTGCCAGCATCACTAAAGATGAATTAGCTCTTGGGATGAAATGGGACTCACTAGAGGTAATTACGCCAGAGGAATTAGCCGCAGTGTTGGGTAAAGGTACGCCAGCAGCGGAAAATTTTTTAAGGACAGCAGTGATGGTAGCGATCGCAGATGGTACGTATTCTCCCAGCGAAGATGAGGTTCTACAACAGTTCTGCCAAGCCTTAGAACAGCCAGAGAATTTTTTGGAAGCCCTTCGCCACACCCTAGAACACCCAGAACAAATCACCCCCACTACCCTCACAACTGGACTTACAAAGCGTCAAATTAATGCACTACACCCACTGCGTGACTGGCTGGATGGGTTAGATATCCAAGACCCAAGAGTAGCCCGCTTTTTGTGTAAAATGATTCCCTCGCAGTGTCCCTTTGAGCGGGATGTCACCTTATTTGGACGCAAGATTGTACATGTCCCACCAATGTGTAAAATTAACCCCTTGTATGAGCAACTGGTAGGCTTACGTTTTCGTGCCCTCTCTTATCTAGCAGACAAATGTGGTGAAGATGTTTCAGCATATATTTAGTTAAAGTGGAGAGTGAGGAGTTATAATTTTTAACTCCCAATTCCTAACTCCTCACTTCTCACTCTTATTTAAGTATGCAATTTATCGACCAAGCAAAAATTGAAATTGAAGCTGGCAAAGGTGGCGATGGTATTGTCGCCTTCCGGCGAGAGAAGTACGTGCCCACTGGTGGCCCCTCTGGTGGTAATGGGGGGCGAGGCGGTTCGGTATTTTTCGTTGCCGATGAAAACTTACAAACCTTGCTGGACTTCAGATATAATCATCGCTTTCAAGCAGAAAAAGGTACTCGTGGTGGGCCAAAGAACTGCACTGGAGCCGCAGGAAAGGATTTAATGATTGAAGTTCCCTGCGGTACAACCATTTATGATGCTGAAACTGGTGAATTGCTGGGGGATTTAATTGAGCCTCAGCAGACTTTACTGATTGCTCAAGGTGGTAAAGGCGGGCTAGGAAATCAGTATTTCTTAAGTAACCGTAACCGCGCCCCAGAATATGCACTGCCCGGATTACCAGGGGAAATAAAGCAGCTGCGCCTAGAATTAAAACTTTTAGCAGAAGTGGGGATTATTGGCTTACCAAACGCTGGTAAATCTACTCTAATTTCATCTTTATCAGCAGCACGACCAAAAATTGCAGATTACCCATTCACAACCCTGATCCCGAATTTGGGTGTAGTGCGGAAACCTACTGGCGATGGTACCGTTTTCGCCGACATTCCCGGACTAATTGCAGGAGCGGCTCACGGGGCTGGGCTGGGGCATGATTTCTTGCGCCATATCGAGCGCACACAGGTGCTACTTCACTTGATTGATGCCACTAGTGATGATGTGGTTAGAGATTACAACACAATCAAGGAAGAATTAAAAGCTTATGGACAGGGTTTAGCAGAACGTCCGCAAATATTGGCACTGAATAAAATTGATGCAGTCGATCGGGAAACTGTCGATTTGGAGGCGTTAGCCAGCCAACTTAATCATCTCTCCTATGCCCCGGTTTTTGTGATTTCAGCGGTTACTCGCACCGGATTAGAGCCGATGTTACAGGAAATTTGGGAAATTCTCGACCAAATGAAAGTTCCTGAAGCAGTGGAGGTATTTAGCTGACGAATTATGTTGGCATATCCTGGCTCAAGGGAATTTTAATCACAAACTCAGCGCCTTGTCCTGGCTGCGAAATACATTCTAAGAAACCGCCATGTCTTTGTGTAACAATCTGATAGCTGATGGCAAGTCCCATCCCCGTACCCTTGCCGATGGGCTTGGTGGTAAAGAAGGGATTAAATAGTTGTTTATGAACATCTTCTGTTATTCCCAATCCATTGTCGGCAATCTTAATTGTTACCAGATTTGGCTCTTGTAGTTGGGTACAAATGTAAATTGTCGGAATTGGGAATTGAGAAGAGGCAGAGGGGCACTTAGCAGGGAGCAGAGGGGAAAGAGGTAATTTTTTATTCTCCCCCTTACCCCCTGCTCCCTGCTCCCCTGCTTCTTCCCCGCTCCCCACTCCCTCTTCTAAAGCATCGATCGCATTTGACAAAATATTTATGAATACTTGATTTAGCTGCCTAGCGTAACATTCAACCAGCGGTAATTTGCCATACTCTTTGATGATTTCAATTGTCGGGCGTTGATCATTACCCTGGAGGCGGCTTTGCAAAATCATCAGAGTACTGTCGATTCCTTCATGAATATCAACAGCTTTCATTTCGGCTTCATCCAAGCGCGAAAAAGTTCGCAGGGAAAGCACAATCTCTCGAATTCGGTTGGCCCCACCTTTCATTGAGTTGATTATTTGTGGCAAATCTGATTTCAAAAATTCCAGTTCGATTAGTTCTACAAAATCCTCAATTTCTGGCACAGGTTCAGGATAATGACTTTCATAGAGTTCTAAAAGTAAAAATAAATCTTGGGTGTATTCCTGGGCAGGCGTGAGGTTGCCATAGATAAAATTGACCGGGTTGTTGATTTCATGTGCCACTCCTGCGACTAGTTGCCCCAAGCTAGACATCTTTTCACTTTGAATTAAGTGAGTTTGGGTATGTTGAAGTTCCCGGAGTGCAACTTTAAGTTCTTCAGCTTGTTGTCTTAGTTGCGCTTCTGACTTTAAGAGGGCTCCCTTAGCTTGTTTGCGTTCTGTAATGTCCCTAGCAACAGCTACCCGACAGAAAGGCTCTCCTGTTTTAGGATGTTTAACTATAAACAGGCTGCAATCAGTGGGGATTTCTATACCTGTTTGAAAATGTCTATGGCGAAACTCGCCTTGCCAGAAACCATTTTGCAACATCAAAGGAATAATTTGTTGCTGAAACTCGGCAAAAGCTTCTGGTGAATGAAAATCAACCACTGACTTGGTTTTGGCTGCTTCTAAGCTACTAAGTCCCAACATCTTGAGTCCGGCTGGGTTCACATAAGTAACTTGCCCTTCCATTGAAGAAATGCCAATAAAGTCACTGCTGTTTTCAATCAAGGCGACAAATTTTTGTTGTTCCTCTTCGGCACGTTTGCGTTCTGTGATGTCTAACACCATTGAAGCAACGCCAATCACCTGCCCATCAGGAGCCACTAACGGATTGTTATACCACTCGCTAACTATTACTTTGCCATCTTTAGTGATGTTCTCATTAATACTAAAGCTTCCTCCGCGTTGTGTTAGCAGGGCGGTGATAATCTCATTTACGTGCTTTTTGGCATTTTCAGGTATTATGACCTCAAAACAATTCTCCACCATTTCCTGTATGGTGTATCCAAAGATTTTTTCTGCCGCCCGATTCCATGTCTGAACCTCAAATTTGGTATTCCATTCAATAATGGCTAAAGGTGTTTGCTCAATCAGCAACGCTAGTTTTTGCTGTGAAGCCCTGAGTTCTGCCTCTGCTTGCTTGTATTCGGTAATATCGCGGTAATACCAAATTCTACCGTAATAGTCTTCTAAAGGTAATATCTCATCACAAGTCCCTAGCTGTTTATGCACAGGTACAGAATAGCGTTCAAAAATCTTTCCAGACTTCAGGAAAATTTCATCACGGCTACTTTTTTCTAGATGCTGGTAAAGATATTCTGTTTTAGCGAGAAATTCGTCTGGATTTACTAGTTGGTCTAGCACCCATCTCAAAATTTGACGAGCATCGCGTGTTTGGAGTAGTACGGCAGGAATTTGCCATAACTGGGAGAATTTCTGATTGGATGATATAACTGTACGATTTTCATCAATAATCAGAATTCCGTCGATGGAAGCTTCTTGTTGAGCTTGGAGTAAAGCATTAGTGCGGTGTAGGTTTTTCTCTGCTTGTTGGCGTAAGCGCAACATAGCTTGCTGTTCGCTGATGTCTCGAAGCAACCAACGCCAGCCGACCTGCTGACCCTGTGAATCATACATAGCAACCATCTTGATGCTAGTAGGGAAAACTGTACCTACTCGTAACTTTAGATGGACTTCCCAATCCTGTACCTGCTGCAAATTTGCCAATTTGACCATGACAGTTTGGTGGTCTGCTTCAGCGACAAAGAGAATGAATGATTTACCGATGAGATAGTTTTGTCTCACAGATAGCAAGGCTCCACTTAGATGGTTAGCCTCTTTGATGATGCCAGCTACATCAGTTACTAAGTAAGCATCTGGGGCCAGATCAAACAAATCCTGGTAATGCTGCCGCTCTAATTCCGCCGTTTCGGATACCGTTGGCGAATTCCCTAAACAGCTAAACTGAACCGATTAGTTCAGCGAT
>NZ_JABXKK010000083.1 GCF_017115045.1 Nostoc sp. NMS8
AGAGGCTGTAAATTATATTACCGAAGATGATGCCTTCGGTTGGTTCAACCACTGTGGTCTATTTACCTGAAAATTGCTGTAAATAATGTGCGATTCACTCATGGTAAAGTTTCATGACAAGTTTTAGCACGAGTGAAAAATAAATGCATCTGCCATACTAGCCAAGATCCAACTCGCCAAGCTGCCATTGACAGGGGAGCTGTAGATGAATGTGGGGGTATGTCTAATATATTTTGGTCATAATGTAACCATTTAACTGGTAGATGTCCCATCGGTGTCGTCGGGGATAATTTAAAAGTTAGTTGGTCGTAATTTAACCAGTTTCCCTCTTTTCGCCAACCCAGGCGATCGCCAAGTCTTTTTTCTGTTTCATAATCTATTTGGCCGCCTATTTCGTTCCAAATACTTTGCTGAACACTAAAACCAAAGTAACCATGACTGTATTGCTGCCAAAGTCGATCAATTTTATGAAAAGCTTGGCATGAAAAATTAAGAATATCTTCTTTATAAACTTCATTCCAATCATTCTTGCCCATGACTTGTAGCATTAATTTAGTTGTTTCAATATCAGCTTCTTGCCACTTGTACTGTGTAAGAAGGTTTTGCAATTTACTGTAATCAATATTCCAATTACTTTTAAATTCTGTAGAAAGCTCAATATCAGTATTATTAGGTTGTTCCGCCAATTCTTTTTTTTCGATAAAAAGTTGAGCATAGGAAGAAACAATATCTGTTTCTTCTATCCCTAGCACTTTTTTTTGAGCAACCAGCTGAGTAGACATATAATTAGATATTAGGTAAATCGCTTGATTTAAACTTATCTCATCTTTACTAAAATCAAAGTCATGAACCTGCAAATCTAATAATTTTGACTGAAAAAAAGCATCTTGTAGTCTATCTTTCTTATCATAACTTGCCACTAATAAATTGAGGATGTCATGAGATATCGTACTAGTATCTTGTATCGTTAATAAATTAACTTGAGAATTTAAAGTACTACTTGCTAAATTTTGGATTTCTCCTACAATTGCGTAAAAATCTGCATCTACTTTTACGACATCATCTATTAAAGATTGAAAAGGACTAAAGTAATCTTGTAGAGACTTTTCTAAATTAATTGCGGTTTCAGCTATTTTTGCGATTTCTTGACGAATTTTTGTAGCTCTGACTTGGTATTCATAAATTTCTTGATACACCTCTATATCTTTAAGTATTTTCTGAATAACTTGCTTTTGATTTTTGGTATCTTCCGCTAAATTTTTAATTCCTTCACTGAGTAGTTGTACTTTTTCTAAAATTAAAAAATTAGTATTACTTAACAACAAAATAGATTTTAAATTTTCTTCTTCTTCCGATTTTAAATTATCAATTATTTGACGATTTCTATAATTTTTTATTTCTAGTTTATTTCTTTCTTCATTTACTTTTATAATTTCATGATATTTTTGGTTAAATAGATTTTTCCAGTCATCTATAAATTTTAATAAAAAATTTTGATAACTATTTTTATAAGTTTCTAAAAAATCAATAAGTTGAATATAATCTGTAATTAATAATTTAACCTTTGCTAAAGTTTCTCCTTGACTAATTTCTTTTTTCCATTTAATTATTCCCCAGAAATAAGAATAATATTTAGTACCTTCTTTAATTAAGCTTTGGCATTTTCTAATTTTTCTTTGAACTTTTTTTAGTTTGGGATTTTTTAAAGTAGGAAATTTATAATGTTTTTCGTAAATCGTAATAGATTTATAAGTAACTAACTGTTTTTGCTTTCTAGTTAGCATCATTTGTTTTGAAATATACAAATAGTTACTAAACTCTTACCCATTTCAATATCTCCGGGTTTTTGTTATAGCGGTAGGTTACACCATCCTTAGTAGTCACAGACTTTTCTTGACTAGCTTTGCTTCTGATAGTAGTAAGAGAATAGTCTGTTAATGTCTGAAGCTCTTTATGAGAAAGTCCTATAATTGTGGCGTAGACGCTTTGCAGCTTGTCATTAGACATCGCTGCTGATTCTAGCTTCATTTTAAGTTCATTTTTCGGGTAAACATCTATCGTAATTTGCTCCTTTTGTGATGGTTTAACAGCAATTCCTTTTTGCAATTGATAATCTGGCATAGAAACAAGTTGCCAATTAGATTCTTGTGAAAGTTCTAACACCCATTGATGATAATTAAATAAGCTTTCTCTATGACCAACGCTGATAAAAGTTGTTTTCGTTGATTGTAACTGTTGATATAGATTACCTTCGTTATTTAAATCTAAAGCACTCGTTGCTTCATCTAAGATAGTGAAACTAGGATGTGTAATTAACAGCCGTGCAAAAGCGAGGCGTTGTTGTTCTCCTAAGGACAATATATTTTCCCAAGGAACTTCTGTATCAAAGCCGTCTACACGGGTAAGTAAGTGTTGCAGGTTAACTTGTTGCAAAATGTGTTCAAGTTCGCGATCGCTCATTTTCCTATCTGTGTGAGGATAGAGCAACTGTTCGCGCAAAGTCCCTAAAATGATATAAGGCCGTTGGGGTAAGAATAATACTTCTTCTAGGGGAGGACGCACTAGACGGCCAGTTCCTGCATTCCACAAACCAGCGATCGCTCTCAACAAAGAACTTTTACCCCTACCACTAGGGCCAACAATCAATAACCCTTCACCTGGCTCAACAGCAAATGACAAATTTTCAACAATCACCTGTTCATAATTTGGTGTTTGTAAAGTGACATTCTCAAAAGCTAAACGTTCTTCTTCTATAATTTGAATAGTACTGGCGTTCTCTAGTTGTTTACTAGCAGCCTGTAGCGCATCTGAAAACTCTGCTAAACGCTTTACGTAGCCAGAAAATCGTCCTGAAATCCCAAACTCGGCTATTAGTTCTCCTAGAGCGTTAGAAAACATAAAGCAAGCAAAACTAGCTTGATTTATTTGTCCATAATCAATTTGATCTTGAAGAAATAAAGGTGTAAGAATAAACATCGAGAATACGCTAATGGCAGACTGATATGCTCTGCCAAAAGCGTCTTGTCCCCTCTCTAAATTCAGCCTCTGTTCAGCAGTTTTTAAAACATTATTAAAGCGACGCTGAATTATATTTAATTCTTCATTTTCTCCCTGAAAAAAAGCGATTGATTCAGCGTGATTACGAACATGAGTTAAGCAATAGGCAAAATCTGCTTGAAATGCAAGTTCTTCTTGGCTAAGTTTATTTATTCCTTGATTCAAGTAAACAGCTATTAAATTACCTACAATTGTATAAATGACTAAATAAATTGTAATTTGTGAAGAAACTATCCAGAGAATTATCAAAGAACTTCCCATTTCTAAAGATTTTTCTAATAAAGAAGATGATAATCTCAAGCCAATACTAGTAATAGGTTCTATTTCTTGGGATAAGCGTTGATCTGGATTATCTATATCAGATTTAAAGTTGATTTTATAATAAGCTTGATTGCTTAAATATTTTTCTAAAATATAAAGATTTAGCCATTTGTACCAGTCAAGAGTTATTTTTTTTCTGACATATCTCAAAAGAGTGACTAACAAGACCATCCCGACAATAATGAGACTGGACAGCCATAAAGTACTATTATATTTCTCAAGGTCTCTTTGTTCAATAACGATATCAATTACATAGCGATTCCAGTAACTATTTGCAGCATTTGCACCGACAATTACGAATATTAATAATACTAATATAATGAGCATTACCCATGAGCGAATCACATCTGAAAATGCTCTTCCTTCTGCTTTTGTTGGATACCAATAAGGCCCGGCAACTACTTTCACATCCTGCCAAAATTGAATCAAGGTTGAAAAAGGATTTGTTGTATTTTGCTCAGGCACAGATGGAATTTGCATATTCTAAAAATTTAGCCGTTACTAATTACACAAGGAATTCTGAAATGACCTTTGAGAATTAAGTTAGACTCAAAGGCCATTTTTCCTTTAGAGAATGTCTGAAAACTTTTATGGTGTTGTATTTAAGATTTGTAGATATCCCTAAATCCCCCTTACAAGGGCAAGTATTTCGTATTTGGTCATTTTTTAACTATTTCAGCCAACACTGAAATCTTGAAACGACCAAAGTACGTTAAACACTTAAGAATTTTCTCAACTATTTTTGAGATTTTAAAAAACCTCCCCTTGAAAGCCTAAATCCCCCCTTTTTAAGGGGAGTCTGATAACTTGCACCATTCTTAATAAGCGACTGGCGTGGGCTGCTAGGGGGGATCAAATCGAATGCACTAGATCAATGGTTCCTCATCAACAATTTCGACTGTTCTCGGAAAAGGGCCTTGGTCAGGCTCAGTAATGACTACTGGGCTAATATGATGTTTCAGTTTTAGTTTTAACTCATCTGAAATGGGCAATTCTTGAATTTCTTTGAGAAGAAATCTGACAGATTCAGTTTTGCTACGTTCTGTATAGACGAGCTTGAGAATGTTTTCAATTCCAAATCCCGCTATATATTCCCCTAGAACGGCTACCAGCCCAAGCAAGCCTAAACCTCCTAAGAGGCCTAAAGGCCCGCCCAGCGTTGAAAGCATAGCGACAACGGCAGCGACGTTACCCCCTGATGCACCCGTTGCGATCACGAAAAGTATGCCAGGAAGGCCTAAACCGGAAATTTTTTTGACGAGTTCATCCATTGTACTTACCTACAATCCTTATAAAGTGAAAACATGACTAAGAGAGTCATTACTAATTTCTTTTGTGAAGAAATTAAAAATCTTACATCTTGCACCAACTAACTGGTGCAAGATATAAAAAATCTGATTTTAGCCCAACAAAAGACTACACAGTTCATCGATTTGTTGACTTTTGTTAGATATTAGTCGATGGGCTATAGCTTGTAACTGACGAGTATTTTGGAGTTTCGTATTATCTATTTCTTCTAGTTCACTATCTAACAAGGTTTGAAAGCGATAATAAAAACTTTGAGCTTCTTTATCGCTAGGTTCAAACAACTGTTCTAATTCTCCAGCTACCACTTCACTACTACCATCAAACATAATATTTAAAAGCGGTCTTCCCCATTGTAAGAGTCCCCAATTTTTGACTTCTTTATAAGGATAGACACTTGTCAGCGAACCTGTACCTAAAGAAACTACTAAAATATCTTCTGTATTGAGGATTTTTTGGGCTTTTCGTTTACTACTAATTTGTGCTTCTAAAATAGCTAAATGGGCTGGATTATTAGCAAATACTCCACCATCGATTAAAGTATAGGCGATGCCGCTATTGTGGGGGTTTATAAGCCGATGAGGAGCAAAATAAGTCGGAGTAGCACTAGTTGCTAATGCTGCATCTAGGAGCGAAAAACCCCCAGATAACTTCTGAAAATTCTTAGAGGATGTTTGCTGTTTTTCTAGTTGGTTTGTAAAAAATATCGGAATTCGCTGCTCGATATCGTAACTCGTTACAAAAACTTCTTTGAGATTATTTTGTATAAGGGCGTTACCAAAATATTTCTTGAAAATTTCTTCTTTGCTTTCGGAAGGATATTTTGGCTGGAGAAATATATCCTCTAACGGGCCAAGTAGTCTTTCAAACAACGGCTCATAAAATATTTCTACCCCATACTCAATAAATAGCTGTAGGAGATCCTCAGCAGTATATTCAGCTAGTGGCAAGTTATCAGATACATCAGAACTTAATCGGGGTTTAGTTAGTCCAAGTGCTAAAATTCCGCCACTGGAAGTGCCAGTAATTAAATCAAACAAACTGAATATAGGCTTTTGTGTCCGCCTTTCAATTTCTGCTAGGAGTAATGCCGGAATAATACCCCGAATACCGCCTCCATCAATGGAAAGTATTTTATATTTGGGACGGGCTTTTGTATTCATGGTTTCTGGCGATTCCTCCTGAGTTAATATTTGTGCTTGTTGGATATTGACGGGATCTTGAATTTGGTTTGTTTTGGTTTCTTCGTCATCTAGACTGAGAGCGATCGCAGTTGGAATAATCTCGAATTCTTCGCTGTTTATTTCTGTCTGTTGAATTTCCTTTGGTTGGTTTTCGTCGTCGCTTACTAACGGCGATTCCTCCTGAGTTAATATTTGTGCTTGTTGGATATTGACGGAATCTTCAATTCGGTCTGTTTTGGTTTCTTCGTCATCTGGACTAAGAGCGATCGCAGTTGGAATAATCTCGGATTCTTCGCTGTTTGTTTCTGTCTGTTGAATTTCCTTCGGTTGATCTTCGTTGCTTACTAAAGATACCGTTGCTGCTAATAAACTTGTGGTTAGTGGTGAGATATTGTCTTCAGGAATAACTGCTGTCTCAGTTTGTATATCTTCTTGAATATCTTCTTGATTGGATAATTCTGCTGCAAATATAACTGGATTTGACGATTGTGTTGCGAATGGAATTTCTGCTAAAGTCCAAATAGGATTACCACGAAAATTTCCTTGATAAGACTTTCCCTTTTGGTTTTTGACAGTTGTGCCTTGCCCTTCGTCTAATTTCCAGTAAGCCACTAATCCTTCTTCATCTCCGACTATTAGCCCACAACGATGAGTCTGGATTTCTGCTTGAGTACAAGGATAATTCCAAACGCTAATGTTTGCTAATTGTCCTTTGAAATAGACCTGTTTATGTAACGTTGCTCCCAGAGTTATAGAACTTGTTGCTTTGTTTAAAGATGAACCTCTAAGAGAATCGTTGTATTCACGATCGTCAAGGTATACGGCTAGTTGACCACTATTAAAAACAATAGCAAAAAAGTGCCATTGTTCTATAGTTAATTCTCCTTGCCCAAAGGTTTTGATACCCTTGCTAACTGTTTCATCAATGTAGACATCTAGGCTCCCTGCTTCACTGATGCCGAATTCAAAATTATCGCTATATCTCTCTGAAGAACGGGCAAAAAATACATTGCGCGTCCCATAACTAGTGGCTTTATTTGTTAATTCGTATGGATTTACCCATCCTGAAACGGTAAAAGCTGAACTCCCTTGAGCGAAAACGCCGCCAATATCGTTTCTGCCAAAATCTATATAATCATTTACTCCATCAAATGTTAAAACTGTTTGTGTATTTACTAGGTTTATCACAAGGATTTAATCTCCAAATCTCAATAATTCGTAATTTTAAATGAGGGATTTAATATTAATAAACTTAATAGTGAAAACTTACTAACACCTTTCAAAATAGAAGACAAGAAAAATACACAATGCTCAATTTCCTAATTTTTATTAGTCAGTAATACTTCTGCAATCGCCTGTGAAATGGGGTAGTGTGGTGAATATATCTCCATCCAAAAAAATTCCCCGACTGGGTTAACTTCGAGGAATACATGACGACCATCGGGGGTGACAATAATATCAATTGCTCCATAGTTTAAGCCAAAATAAGCCATCAGTTTGAGTAGCTTTTTCTCAATATCTTCTGGCAAATCGTAAGGCTGCCAATTTTTAACTAAGGCTCTCCCTTCTTTGCGCCAGTCGTAAGTAGATCCTTCTAAGTTTTGGGAATCTACTGCGGCAGTAAATACGCGGTGTCCGACAATAGTTGTCCGCAACTCCAGCGCCTTGGGCACATTTTCTTGAAAGGTCATCGGACAAAAACGCAGTCCTTCCATATTCTCCAGATCGTCATTTGTAACTGGAGTGGTAAAAACAACCTTTTCTCGCCCCTGATCATCATAAATAGCAAAGGAAGAAAGCATCTTGGTAACTATACCTTGCTGACACTCTTGAGCAAATTGTTTGACTGCTTCTGGATTGTTTGAGGTTAGAGTACGTGGAGTTACAAGACCAACTTCTCGTGCAACTTGCAATTGCAGTTGCTTATTATTAGCCCGATCCACATTGGATATTTTATCAAAGTGGAATCCCTGAAGGCTGGCAATCATCCCCCTGACTGTGGCGCGACATTCGTTAATTGACGCATCTCTGTATTGCTTGTCCATTGAGTCGGGGATTTTTTGTCCGTAGCGCATCCGCCGATACCAAACTGAGGATACATCACTCAAATCGAGCTTCTGTTCGCCATCAGTAATAATTACCCGTTCAGTATCGTCAGAGTAAATATCTAGCTTGACTTCGGTGGGATATCTGTCTGTATCAAACCGAAATGCTTTTTCTCCTCTAGCCTCAATTTCTTTGATGACTAGAGGAATGCTTTCATTGTCTTTGCTAAACGTGACTATTAATACAGTCATAATTGAGTTGCGCCTAAGATACCCTACAGTAATTGACTTTCTTAATTACGAATTGGTACAAGAGCATCTGCGATCGCACTTGCAATCGGTAAGTCTAAATCCTTTTCTAGCATTCCCCACTCTCCCACAGGGTTGATTTCCAAAAAGACGTATTCGCCTGATGGTGTGACGATGAAATCTAACGCTCCAAATAACAGCCCAAATTTCCCCATAAAGGCTTGCAGACGGCGAATTACTTCATCAGGAAGCTGGTGATGTTGCCATGCGCCAACCTCAACACCAGGTTTACGCCAATCAACTTTGGCTGCTGCATACACATCTGCATTTAGCGCCCCCACAAATACATTACCATTCACATACACCACCCGTAATTCCTGTTGCTTTGGAATTTGCTCTTGAAAAACCATTGGGCAATAGCGCAGTGACTCGGCATCTTCTAAGTCTTCTTCCTTGACGATGCTGGTGTACAGAAAAAACGAGGATTTAGCTTCCATACTGCGCGAAAGAGCAGTTAAGAGCTTACTCACCATTTTGCCGTTGACTTCCTGAAAAAACTCTCGTGCTGCTTGGGCTTTGTTGGTGACAAGAGTCTGGGGAATAACAAAACCTACTTCAGACGCAATCCGTAGTTGACGCAGCTTGTTACTTGCATAATCTATCCGCTCTAAATTATCTACCCACGTAGCTCCCTTCAGGCTGTCCCAAAAACCATCTAAAGTTGCTTGTGATTCTCTAACGCAAGCTTCTCGAAACTTTGGTGCTAATTCTTGACTCAGTTTTGGTTCCCAAATACGGCGCATCCATACAGCTTGCACCTGCTCTGTGCTGATAGAGTGGTTGTTACATTCTATAGTGTGGTAGCTTTTAGACTTATCAAAATGCGCTGTTAATTGTACTTCTAGAGGAAATTTATCAGTATCTAGACGAAATGGTTGCACGCCTTTTTTTGATAAGGCTTCTGCCACTCTATCTATTGTGAAGAAATCACCACTGTGGGTGATTAATAAAACTACATCACGAGATAGGTACATAAAATATATATTTTTTGATGATTTTAAGAGTTAGCTATTAATAAATAGCAAAAAAGATAGCTTTTTAAGACCTAAAATTTTTAAAGAATTGAGATATTTATAAAAGGCAATCACCTCCATGTTATGGATGAAGTAATATGAAAGCGATCGCGTTTTTAAGAGTAGTTTTTAATTATTTGATAATCACTACTCACTTAAATTATGATGAAGCCAATTACAAGGTATTTTCCCAATTAAAAAGGTACTTTCATGTGTAGAAGACTAAATAAATTATTTATCTTCCAAATCTGAAGGAAACTTGTAAGTCCAAGGAACCTCTGTTCCTTCAGTAGCTTGCTCTTCCAAGAAACGCGCAAAGAATGGCACCACTACGGCATCCACTGTTTTGACTGTGTTTGTAGGCATAGAGTTTTCCTTAAAGGAAATTGTTTTTGCAACTACAGATATATCAGTAATTAAATATATTTTCAAGGTCAGTTAAGACAGTTAAGAAGGAATTATTCTAAGAAACTTAAGAAACTTAAGAAACTTAAGAAAAATTTATTTAATAGTTATCAAGATGACCCAATGTCCATCTCCCCCGAAAAAATCGCTCTCACTGATAATTATGATGCCGATAATAACAGGGTTTCGGCACTAACTGAGTGGAACTTTTCACCCAGTACTCTGAACTATCTTTGCATTTATATGTTGGCTTTTGCTTGCTCAATGCAAGCTTTCAAGCGTTCGGCTAAAACCTGAACGTAGGGTTGAGTTATCATTGTTACATGGTTGCCTGGGACAAAATAGACATTAATTGGTTCAGTAGAAAACTTGTTCCAGCCCAAGTCCAAATCCTGTAAAATCTCAGGCTGATTAATAGGCTCTTCTAGATTAGTCTGGCTGGTTCGCAAGAGAGTAATTGAAAGCGGATCGACTTGTTGTGGTACATAGTTAGCCTTAGTATCAGCTTTTAAAGCTTGCAAAAACTGCTTCAAATACGTGGTATCAGCGTCGAGAGGCATAATGTCAAGCCTTTTTAAGTACTCCAGAACATGTTTAAATTGCGCCTCTAGGTCTAATGATGGAAATACATCAGTATCCATATCCAAGTCCTTTGCGTATACAATTTGCATGGTTTTGGCAATACCAATCAGCCACGTAGCATTGTCATCCCATTCATCGTCCCATTCATTTTGCTGTTGTTGAGTATTCGGTGCTGTAGTATCTAGAATGGCAACTAGAGCAATAACCTGTCCCTGACGCAGCAATTGCTGTGCCATTTCATACACGACTTTACCGCCAAAAGAATGGCCTGCCAAAAAATACGGGCCTTGCGGCTGCACAGCCTGCAACGCTTGGATGTATTGACCAGCTATGTCCTCCACTTGTGTAATAGGTACTAATTCTCTATCTAGATGATTTGTTTGGAAACTGTAGAACGGTTGGTCTGAACCCAGACAACGGGCTAAGTTATGTAGGTAGAATGGATTGCCACCAGCACCGGGAATACAAAACAAAGGTGGGTTTGAGCCGTTTGGCTGAAGTGCTACTAAAGGAGACCAGATAGAGATATGAACTTCTTTTTGCACCAGTTCTGCCAACTCTTCAATTGTTGGATGTTGGAAGAGAGTAACGAAGGGGAGACTTTTACCAAACTGCTGTTGAATTTGAGCTAGTAAGTACGGAACTAAAAGAGAATGCCCACCAATGTTAAAAAAGTTATCTTTTACCCCCACCTCGTCAACTTTCAAAATCTGTGACCAAATTTGCACTAGTTGCAGTTCTAATTGATTACGAGGCGCAACAAATCTTTCTAAGTCCCTGCTTTGGGAAGGTGCAGGTAAAGCACGGCGATCTACTTTGCCGTTGGGAGTTAGGGGCAAAGACTTTAAGATGACAAAGGTATTTGGCACCATGTAGTCTGGGACTTTTGCTTTCAGATATTGTCGTAGTTCACTGATTATGGGGGTACAGCGTTGATGTGGCACTACGTAAACAACTAGGCGTTTATCACCTGGATTGTCTTCGCGGGGAATGACACAAGATGCTTGCACATCGTTATGTTGGTTTAATACTGCTTCAATTTCTCCCAACTCGATGCGGAAGCCCCGAATTTTTACCTGATTATCGATGCGTCCCAGGTATTCAATGTTACCATTCGGCAAATAGCGTGCTAAATCTCCTGTTTTGTAGAGGCGACCAGCACCAAAAGGATTAGAAATAAATTTCTCTTGTGTTAATTCTGGACGGTCGAGGTAGCCACGAGCTAATCCCACACCACCAATGTGTAACTCTCCTGGGATACCTACAGGCACTGGTTGTAATTGTGTATCTAGAATGTAAATTTGAGTGTTAGCGATAGGACGACCAATGGGTGCGATCGCATTTTTAGCTTCTAGTTGCTTTGGCTCATTCCTCAGTTGGTAAACACTCGACCAAATTGTAGTTTCTGTCGGCCCGTAGAGATTCCATACTTGGGCACCAGTTTCTAGTAATTGATGGGCTAGTTGAACGCTTAAAGCTTCTCCTCCACACAAGAGTTTCATCCCTAACTTTTGAGTAGATAAACCTGAAGTTAGCAGCATTTGCCAAGTGGCTGGAGTGGCTTGCATCACTGTTATGCCTGACTGCTGTAACTCCAGCAACAGCCTAGCACCATCACTGGCGACTTCACGCGCAACTAATACTACCTTTGCTCCTACCATTAGTGGCAAATATAGTTCCAAAGCCGCAATATCAAAGGATATGGTAGTAACAGCACAGAACGTATCTGAGTCAACTAATCCTGGGCAAAGACTCATGGAAGCTAAAAAGTTGACTACACCGTTATGGCTAACTTGAACTCCTTTTGGCTGGCCTGTGGAACCTGAAGTATAAATTACATATGCCAAGTTCTCTGGTTTGCTGCCAGTGAGCGGATTTTCTGAATTGTGTTGAGCAATGAGTTGGCGATCGCTATCTAAACATACGACCTGTGCAGTATGCTGCGGCAAAGATTCTAACAATGATTGCTGAGTTAACAACACTGGCAGCGCCGCATCTTCAAGCACAAAGTGCAAACGCTCAGTAGGATAGTCTGGGTCAAGTGGCACATACGCTCCACCTGCCTTGAGAATCCCTAACAGTCCCACAACCATTTCTATGGAGCGCTCGACACAAATGCCTACCAGCACATCTGCTCCCACGCCCAAAGAGCGTAAGTAATGCGCCAAATGATTAGCACGATAATTCAATTGCTGGTATGTCAATTGTTGATTTTCAAATACCACCGCAACTGCATCTGGGGTACGCTTTACCTGCTCCTCAAACAACTGATAGATACACTTATCCCCAGGATAATCTGCTTGAGTCTCATTCCACTCAACTAATAATTGCTGTTGCTCAATTTCTGTCAGTAGAGGCAATTGCGAAATCCGCTCTTCTGGGTTAGCGACAATACCTTCCAGCAAGTTAACAAAATGCCCTGCGATACGCTTGATTGTACAAGCCTCAAACAAGTCAGTATTGTATTGCCAGCAAAGTTGCAAAACTCCCTGAGCTTCCATCACCATTAAATTCATATCCAAGTATGCACCGCGTTGATGTCCGAGCAAGTACGGCTCCATCTCAAGCACTTGTTCTCGACTGTGCAATGAATTTTCTGTTGATTCGCACCAACGTTGTCGTTGCCAAGTAAAACTAACTTGACACAAAGGAAAACGACTAGGAACTCGTTGTGGCTGGAGTTGTTCTGCTAACTGAGAAAAAGGGTAATCTTGATGCTTTTGGGCATCTTTAACTGTGTTGCTGACTTGAGTGAGAAATTCTTTAAACGTTGCATTTTCTTGTACAGCAGTTCGTAAAACTATCAGGTTAACGAAGTAACCAACAATATCTTGAAAATCTCCACCCCACCGACCTCTCATCGGGCTTCCTATAAGGATATCTGTTTGATTCGTGTAGCGGTAAAGTTGGACGTAAAATGCTGCTAGCAGAATTTGATAAAGGCTTGTTCC
Organism: Nostoc sp. NMS8; assembly: GCF_017115045.1. Classification (GTDB taxonomy): domain Bacteria; phylum Cyanobacteriota; class Cyanobacteriia; order Cyanobacteriales; family Nostocaceae; genus Nostoc. The sequence goes on from NZ_JABXKK010000083.1 coordinate 13,173, forward strand.
AGAAGCTAGAGCTAGATGCTTGAGTTTTTGAATTAACTGTTCATCTAGCGGTGAAATATATGATGCCCCTTGATAAGTCTGTACAGTCGGGTGCGGTTTGTCTACGAGCAAATTCAAAATTGGCAATTCGCCTGCTAATTTTTGTTGCCAGTATTGCCAAAGTTTTTCTCTTTTGGAGCCTGATAGCATTTCTGACTGCCAGCAAACAAACTCTAGATAAGATTTATTCTCGGTTAAATAATCTGCTGCTTCTGACTGCTCTTGACTATCTTGCTCAATTTCATTAGCATACAAAGCTTGAAATTCACTCAGCAGTAAATCAAAAGACCACATATCACCTGCAATATGGTGCATTGTTAGCAAAAGAATGTGTTCTCTTGCTGAAAGAATAAATAAATTAACTCTTAAAACTGAATCTTTTTCTAAGTTAAAAGGGCGGTCAGTTATAGCAAATATTTTATCTTTTAAATGGTCTTGATTCCAATTGCTAGAATCTGTTGTCTCAAGATTAAATTTTTGTTTTTGATTAACCTGCTGAACTGGTTTGCCTTCATGACTAGTATATGTGGTTCTCAGAATAGGATGATGTTCAATAATTTTATTCCATACACGATTGACGATAGCAATATTTAAATAAGAATTAATTTTTACAGTAATAAATATATTATAAGCAATGCTATCTGGATCAATTTGGTAGATAAACCAAATCGCTTCTTGACCATAAGAGAGTGGGTAAATTGTTTTGGCAATGCTATTGAGCATAATCTTTTAAAACCTTATTAAAGTAATTTACAGTTCTAAAAAGTATAAGGGTCTATCTACTAGACTTTAAGCCATTTCAACATTTTTGCGTCTTTATCATAGCGGTACGTCAACCCGTCCCTAGTAATGATAGAATCTCCTCTGCTTGCCTTACTTCTGATAGTGCTAATGGAATAGTTAGTTAATTCACTTATTTCCTTATGAGAAAGCCCTTCAATTTTGATTGTTTCCGTCAATATTTGTGATTGACTTTGCAGTTCATTATTAGGCGTGTTTTGAATATTTATTATTTGTTGATTTCGATAATCCTGCACAGTTAAAAGTTGCCAACTAGAATCTTGTGAAAGTTCCAGAACCCATTGATGATAATTAAATAAACTTTCTCGATGCCCAACACTAATAAACGTCGTTTTCGTCTCTTGTAACTGTTGATATAAATTTCCTTCATTCTTCAAATCTAAGGCACTTGTTGCTTCATCTAATATAGTGAACCTGGGATTAGTCACCAAGAGGCGTGCGAAAGCTAGGCGTTGTTGTTCTCCCAAGGACAATATATTCTCCCAAGGAACTTCAGTATCAAAACCTTCAACTCGACTTAGCAAGTTTTGCAGGTTAACTTGTTGCAAAACTTCTTTGAGTTCTGCGTCGGTCAATTGACGATTAGTTTTAGGATAAAGCAACTGTTCGCGCAAAGTTCCTAGAATTATATAAGGACGTTGGGGTAAAAATAATACTTCTTTTAGGGGAGGACGCACCAAACGACCTGTTCCTGCATTCCACAAACCAGCGATCGCTCTCAACATCGAACTTTTACCCCTACCACTTGGCCCAACGATCAATAAACCTTCTCCAGGCTGAACAGTTAGTGACAAGTTTTCGACGATCACCTGTTCATAGTTTGGGGTTTGTAAAGTGACGTTCTCAAAAGCAAAATAATTCTCTTCTATTGTTTTAATAGTACCGACGTTTTCAGGTTCTTTTGCCACTGCTTCTAAGGCATCGGAAAAATCAGATAACCGCTCAACATAACTAGAAAATCGCCCAGAAACGCCAAATTCAGCTATTAACTCTTCCAAAGCACCAGCAAAGAAATAGCAAGCTGTAGTAGCTTGTCCAATTTGTCCGAAATCAATATCACCTCTAATAAATAAAGGTGCAAGTACTAAGAGTGTAAGGAATTCGATAGTAGCCCGATATCCCCTGTTAAAAATTGCCTGATTTCTTTCCCAATTAATCTTTTCTTTAATGTTTTTTATGAGGATACTAAATCTACGTTGAATTATATTCAGTTCTTGTTTTTCTCCTTGAAAAAAAGCTATTGACTCAGCGTGATTGCGGACATGAGTTAGACAATAACTATAATCAGCTTTAGATTCAAGTTCTGCTTGATTAATCTTAATTAATTCTTTATTTAAGTAAACAGCAATCAAATTACCTATGATTGTATAGAGAAGCAGAGCAACAGCTATCTGTTGGGAAATTGACCAGACAACTATTAAAAAAGTTATCATTTCTAGTGCTTTTTCTAGTAAAGTAGCTGAAAAACTGAGCGCACTACTGGTTATCGGTTCAATTTCTTGAGCTAAACGTTGATCCGGGTTATCAATATCAGCTTGAAAATTGATTTTATAATAAGCACGATTGCTCAAATATTTATTTAAAATATGATTATCGAGCCATTGATACCAATCAAGAGAAATTTGTTTTCTAATAAATTTAGTAAATCCTATTAAAAGCGTTATAAAGACCAGTCCAACAGCATAAAGTGATAAAGTATAGGTAAATTTAGAATAATCTTTTTCTTGAATTATGACATCGATTAAATAGCGATGAATAAAACTATTATAAGTAGTTGCAGCTACAAGGGCCAATATTAGCAATATTAGGAGAATAAGCATTCCCCAGGCGCGAAGAACGTCTGAAAAGGCTCTATCTCCTGGTTTTGTTGGATACCAGTAAGGGCCGGCGATCGCTCTTATATCTTTCCAGAATTGAATAAAATCTGAAAATACATTTGTTGAGGGTTGAACTTGAACAACTTGGGTTGGCATATTTTAGAGATAAACTGAAATATTTTAGAATTAGATTTAATACTTTTTGGTGTTAAATAATCAGCACGAACTTTTCAACTCATATTACCTAATTGTTGAGTGCGGCTCAGAGCAGCAAGCACTGCATTAGAAATCACAGTTCGCATACCACCTTTTTCTAACTCGTAAAGACCAGCAGCAGTCACTCCCCCAGGACTTGTCACCTTGTTTCGTAAGACTGCTGGATGTTCGTGAGTCTGAAACATAAGTTCTACACTACCAGCAATCGTATGCAATGTTAGTTCTTGGGCTTGTGTCCGAGTTAAACCGATCTGAACCCCAGCATCAATCATCGCTTCGATGTAAAGAAACACAAATCCAGTCCCCGCGCTACTCAATGCCGTTGCCATATCAAGGTAATGTTCATTTTGAGTAGCAAATTCCTTGCCTAATGCTTGTAAAATGTCTTGAGTATGCGATCGCTGTATTTCTGTCACACTTGATGATGCGCTCCACACCGTAGTCCCATGACCAACTTGTACTGCAATATTCGGCATTGTACGCACAACAGCAGGATGATTCAACCCTTGGCACAGAGATGAAACACTTGCTCCACTCACAATACTAATTACTAAAGCATCAGGTGAAATTTTACCCTTTAGCATAGCCATCACCTCTACCAAAACCTGCGGTTTCACTGCCAATATCACGATGGATGCGCCTTGTACTGCTTCTATATTGCAGGTTGTAGTACGTACTCCATATTCTTTTTCTAAATAAAGGCATCGCGCAGAAACCGGATTGCTGACAATAATTAGCTCAGATTTTTCAACAGTTTTCGTCGATAACAATCTACTAATTATCATTTCGCCCATTGTGCCACCGCCAATCAAGGCAATTTTTAAATCTGTAAGCATATTTTCTCCCTATTATCCAAGTCATTTGATATGTGGTTGGCATCAAGATAGATTAGGTTGAATCACAGCTTTTAATACAGAGCCTTCCTCTACATCTGCCAGGGCTTGATTAATTTCTTGTAGTGTGTATGAACGACTAATTATACTTTCCCAAGCAATATTTTTACTAGAATCACTATGACGTTTTAGTAATTCAATCATTCTATAAAAATGGCTGAAATCAATTCCCCAAGTTCCGCGAATATCAATATGTTTTAGATTAATCTCTAAGTGGGGATTGATGAGAATTTCACCCGTGTTAGTATAATGACCGACAATAACGTAGCGACCTCCATTTCTGGTCATATTCAAGCCCTCTTTGACAGCAATGGGAATGCCTGTAGCTTCAATAGTGACATCAGCACCGTGTCCATTTGTCAATTCCAAAACCCGCTCAATATGTTGTCGTGGATTGTCAGCCTTAATTGCAAGGGTTTCATCTACACCGAAAGATTTGGCAACTACTAATCTGCTCTCAAATTTATCGATGACAATTACTTTACCCGCACCTGATAGCAAAGCTAGAATTGCCGCACTCAAACCTACAGGCCCAGAACCCTGCACCACGACAACATCGCCAATTTGAATCTGTGCGCGATCGATAGCGTGTAGTGCAGTTGGTAAAGCACATCCCCCAGCAATGAATTGCTTTGGTGAGACTTCTTCAGGTAAAGCGAGAACTTTTACCCCTGGTTTGAGGTAAATTAGTTGAGACCATCCACCGAGTAACCCATCTTTAGCTGAGTAGGTGACACCATAAACTTTGCGTTGGGGACAGCGAGTGGATGCTTTCGCTACTAGACAATACCAGCAGTTGTAACAGGTTTCGTGGACATCGAGAAAGGTGGCGATCGCTCCAGGCTCAATTAAATTACCATTGACATCGCTAACCCGTCCGCCTGTTTCCACCACACGACCAACTGAGAAGTGTCCGGGGATGATGGGATACGGTACTCCCTCTAAACGCCCATGCAGTAAATGTACATCAGTTCCACAAACCTCAGAATATAAGGTTTCAAGAATGATCCCACCCTTTTCCAGAATCGGGTCTGGTAATTGTTGGACTTCAACTGGTTGATTAGGTGCAGTCATTACAGCTGCTAAGGGCATAATATTACTTCCTCACTACGTTTACCAAATTGCTTCCTGCTTCCTACTTATCAGCTTCAAGACCACAAAATAATTTCACCATTAGGTAGTAATCCGATCGCGGAAGTGAAAGTCACACGTTGTCCATCCATCGGTTCAACAATGTGATAGTTGCGTGTATTGAAAATGAACACATCTCCGACATAAGGTTGGAAGCTGATTATGTCTGCATCTGCAATTACTGTATCACCATAGCCATAGGAATCGAGTTTATATTGGTCATCTCCTGGTTGCCACTGGCGATCGTAAATACGTGTTTTGCCATAATTATTAGCAGAAAATTTCAAGTACAAATTCCAGGAAAGCTGAAAAATAACTGTACCAATTTCCCATTCAGATTGTTCTAACGGAGCATAATCAATATGAAGTTGAGTACCCTGCTCTATTTTTCTAATCAGTCCTGTGTAATAACTACCATAGAATGGTTCTGAAGCAATTCGCACAGTCGCGCCTGTACACTCTCGGATTTTCACCATTAAGCGTTCTAATGGATTAAAAGAGGCTGCCATAATGTAGTCTCTTAATTTAGTTGTGCGTTCTACTGCTTGAAAATAAGCTGCTTTACTAATGCGATTATATTCAAACACTGTGATCCCAATTCGCTCAATCTTGGGATTCACATCTTGATAGCAGTCAAAGTTGAACAATTCAGCTTGATCAACTAACATTTCACACTCTTTGGGTGTAGCAAATTCTTTTAGCCGAATTAAAGGAATTCGGTTTTCCAAGAGCATTCTTAAAGACTCTGTAGTTAAGGGATATTCTTGTTTGTTGTCCCAAAGCTTGGATTTAATCTGGTTAGAAGTAGTAGTCATAATACAGTTCCTTACATTTCAATATCGTACCTATTGATAGGAGTGCTACTCCCAAATCGGGGTGTTTACTAACAATGTAAAGACGCAAATTAGCATCTCTACATAGTTTTTATTAGATGTCTATTGATTAGTCTCTTGCTTGTTCAATAAACTTTTCGAGTTCTTTAACTAGGGTCTGGACATGAGGTGGTAACACCATGTTTAGATGATTACCAGGAACTACAACAGTTTCTATATGTTCAACTAGTTCATTCCAGTGATATTCAAGATCGGCATCAGTTTCACTGGCTTTAAATAGAACAATTGAGCCTGAGTAATATTCACCTTTGTAATTTTGTACGGCTTCAGCGTTGATCTGGAAAATTTTCAGAAGATGGGGAGCTTGCTCGAAGTCAAAACCTTGTATAATTACATTTTTCTGTTTAGCTTGTTCCTCGACATAAATTATCTGTTCCTCTGGTTCTAATTGTCGCAGTTCCTCTAAACAAAGGTCTAAACGATCTTTGAATAACTCTACTAATAGAAAAGCATAGTCTACTGGTTCTTTATAACTTAGATAAGGAGGAGTAGTATCTATTAGAGCTAACAGAGCTATCTGTTCACCTTGATGAGAAAGTTGTTGAGCCATCTCAAAAGCTACTAAGCCCCCAAAAGACCAGCCAGTGAGGAAATAAGGGCCATGAGGTTGAACAGTTTGCAACTCTTGGATATAGTGAGTTGCCATTTGCTCAATGCTAATATGAGGTTGATTTTCGGGATTTAAACCAACACATTCTAGTCCATAGAATGGTCGGTCTGAACTGAGATAATAAGCAAAATGGTGATAGCAAAGAACATTTCCTCCACCAGGGTGAACACAGAACAGAGGTGGTTGATTGCCATTCTTTTTGATAGGAACTAGGGCAGACCAAGGTAAAGAATCTGTTGAAAAATCTAGAAAATGTGCTAGTTCTTCGATGGTAGGATATTGGAACAAAATACCTAAAGGTAAATTTATCTGGAAATGTTTTTGAATCTGGGACATGAGACGGACAGCTAGAAGGGAATGACCTCCAAGTTCAAAGAAGTTATCTTGTATGCTGAGAGGATGAATGCCTAGAATGTCTTCCCAAATTTGTAACAATTGAAATTCACACAGATTTCTAGGTTCGTTAAAGCCCTTTCGCACTTCTCTCTGAATAAGTTTCGGAAGCTGTCTAACTTGCGGAATTTGCTCTGCCGAAATCCTTTCTATCAGTGTTTCAAGGTGCTGCTCTGGAAGGTCAACAATACTGTTCAATAAAGCCTGAAAATGTTCCAAAATCTGGGTTATAGCCGGATTGTCATAACGGTATCGGTTGTAGATGACGCGAAACTCTATCTCTGAACTTGGGCTAACTAGAATGGTGAGGGCATATTTTGTTTGTGCGCCTATAGAACGAGTCTGAGATTGATTCTTGTCATCGTTCACCGACTGTTTTACTGATGAACCAACTGGATGGTTTTGGAAAACCAGAAGACTCTCGTAAAGAGGTAATGAGCCGGGTACTTCACCCCATTCGTGAATTTGTCCTTCAGAGCAATATTCATAATCGCGTTGCGTGAAGCTTTGATTTTGGATATCTCTAAGCCAAGACCAAAGTGATGCTTGGGGAGAAACCAAAAGCCGCATTGGTAGGGTATTAATGAAAAGACCTAACATAGATTCGGCCCCTACCAATTCCGAGGGACGACCAGAGACAGTCGCGCCGAATACCACATCTTCAAGACCGCTATAGCGACTCAAGAGCAAAGCCCAAACGCCTTGAATTAGAATATTTAAGGTCAAGTGATGTTGCCGCACCAAAGACTGTAAAGCTGCTGTCGCCGCAGCTGGTAAGCAGGCTTTTTGTTCACCATAGCGCTCTTCCTGGGCAGAAAAATTAACAGCTTCAGCTTCTATTCCCAGTGGGGTTGGACTTTTGAAACCTTGAAGTTTGTCCCGCCAGAATGCCTCTGCCTGCGACAAATCCTGGTGTTTTAGCCAGGTAATATAATTTCTGTAGGGATGACTGGGTTCCAGGAATAAATCTTGACCTTTACTGAATGCCTCGTAGAATGCGAAAACCTCCTTGAAGATGAGAGGTACGCACCAGCCATCTGTAAGTATGTGATGAGAAGTCCAGACGAATTGATAGGCATTGGAGCCTACTTGGAAAAGCGCCAAACGCATTAACGGTGGTTTAGTCATTTCCAAACCACGCAGTCGGTCTGCACTGAGATAGGTTTCTAATTTTTCTTGCTGCTTGGGTAGAGAAAGTCCGCGCCAATCTTGCTGCTCTAGTAAAACTTCTACTCCCTTCAGCACAACTTGAAGTGGCTCATTTTGAGCTTCCCAAATAAAGGCTGTTCTGAGAATCGAGTGCCGCTCGAGAAGACGCTGCCAAGCTTTTTCAAAAGCTAACGAGTCTAGGTCTTCTTGTAAGTTTAAAATGCACTGCTCAAGATGTATCCCTGACTCAGAAGCAGATAGAGTCTCAAAGAGCATTCCCTGTTGTGAAGGAGAAAGTGGATAAATTGATTCAATGTTTTTGGTTGGGAATCGAGTTAATAATTCATCCAGTTCTAATTGATTCAACTGTGTATCTGGAAAATCGCTCGGTGTATATTCTCTATTTTCTTTTAACTGGCAATGTTCTATTATTGACCTGATTGATTGAATATAGCTCTGTGCTAATTTCTCCACTGTGGAACGAGTGTGAACATGACTATCGTAAGTCCACTCAATTCCTAGTTTCCCTTCTACTACCAAAGCATTAATATCAAATAGATGGTCACGAGTTTGCTTTAAGCTTTGGCTAGCACCAGCAGATTCAGCCGCAAATTTCCAACCGGTTTCTGATTGTACTTGGTCAAATTGTCCCAGATAGTTAAAACTAATTTCTGAAGCGGGAATTGTCTCGATTTGTTCATTAACAGTCGGATCTTTACACAAGTAACGCAATATCCCGTAGCCAATCCCCCGATTAGGAATCGCTCGTAATTGTTCTTTGATTGATTTGATTATTTCTCCCGGTTGGTTTAATGAAGGTAGTTGCAATAATACGGGGAACAAACTAGTAAACCAACCTACAGTTCGTGATAAATCTATATCTGGAAATAGTTCTTCTCTGCCATGTCCCTCTAAGTCAATTAGTACTGTTGAATTTCCCGTCCACTCTGCTATTGAAAGTACTAATGCACTTAGCAGTATATCGTTAATTTGTGTGTTGTAAGCTTCGTTTACTGACAACAGCAGAGTTTGAGTTTCTTCTTGAGTTAATTTCAATGACACACAAGCAGCACTACCTACTGTATTTTCTGGTTGAATGTCAGCATTATCTGGTGGTAATGGTGTTATCTTCGACCAAGGATGGTTCAGCCAATAGTCTAACTCCAGTTTGATAATTTCTGACTGTGCATAATTGTTTAATTTCTCTGCCCAATCAATAAATGCTGTTGTTTTCGCACTTAGCTCAATCGGTTTCTGAGTAACTAATTGTTGATAAATTCTTTGTAGGTCTGATAATAAAATTCGCCAACTTACACCATCTACTGCTAGGTGATGAATAATAATTAGTAACCTGGCATCACTTTCATCACCCAAGTTAAACATCACCACTTTTATTATCGGCCCTGTTGACAAGTTTAAACTTGCTTGATATTCTACGGCGATTTTTTCTAAAGCTAGTGGTTGTTTACTTTTAGATGTTGATGATAAATCTACTATGGCGAATGGTATGTTATCATCTAACCCTTGGTTTATTTGTTTGTGTTCAGATGCAGCTGATGTGAATTTTAAACGCAAAGCATCGTGATGCTCTAGCAACTTTTCCAAAGCTATTGTAATTAATTCAGTTTGTAGATGATTTGGAATCTGCAATAAAACTGATTGGTTATAATGGTGTTGCTCTTGTCTATTTTGTGCAAAGAATCTTTGTTGAATCGGTGTTAGGGGTGCAATTCCAGTCACTATCCCTTGTTTAGACTCAACACTCACTGTTGTATTGGCAACCCTGGCAAGTTCGGCGATGGTTTGGTTTTGGAATATTTGTTTGGGAGTGATTTGTAATCCTGAGTTTTTGGCACGAGAAACTATTTGAATACTCAAGATGGAGTCGCCACCAATTTCAAAGAAGTTGTCGTGGATGCTGACTTTTTCTTTGAGCAGCAGTTCTTGCCAAATGTTGGTTAAAATTTGTTCTATGGCTGTACGTGGCGCTACGTACTCATGTTCCCGGCTAATTTCCCCATCAGGTGTTGGTAGTGCTTTGCGGTCTATTTTGCCGTTGGGTGTTAACGGTAGGTTGTCTAAGGTGACAAAGCCGCTGGGAACCATATATTCTGGTAGCTGTTGCTTGAGGAATTGACGCAGTTGGTTGGTGGTAAGTGATTCATCACTCTTGACTACATAAGCAACTAAGCGTTTGTTACCTGGAATATCCTCTGTGACAATAACTACAGCTTGTTGGATTTGGGGATGGGTGTTGAAGGCTGCTTCGATTTCTCCAAGTTCGATGCGGAAGCCGCGAATCTTCACTTGGTTATCGATGCGACCAAGGTATTCAATTGTGCCATCCGGTAAATAACGTGCTAAATCACTAGTTTTATAAAGGCGGGAATGTGGTTCATCGCTAAAAGGATTAGGGATAAATTTTTCTTTTGTCAACTCAGGACGGTTGAGGTAGCCTCTTGCTAATCCAGCACCGGCAATGTGCAGTTCTCCTGGCACATTAATCGGAACTAGTTGCAGATATTCATCTAAAATATAAACCTGGGTGTTAGCGATCGCACGACCGATAGGGACAACCTGCCGTTTAATTTCTTCTTTGCAAGTCCAAAAGGTTGCATCAATACAAGCTTCCGTCGGTCCATAGAGATTGTGCAAGTTGACATTGAGATTACTTAACACCTGATCTTGTAAAGCAATTGGTAAGGCTTCACCTCCACAGAAGATTTGTTTGAGGGACTGACAAGTTTCGAGTCCTCCTTGTTCTATAAGTATTTGTAACAATGATGGTACAAATTGAACAGTAGTAACTTGCTCTTGGGCAATTAACTCTAACAGGTAAGCAGTGTCAGCATGACCTCCTGGTTGAGCTAATAGCAATTGTCCGCCTACTAATAAAGGAGCGTAAAATTCCCAAACTGAGGCATCAAAGCTAAAGGGAGTTTTTTGTAGCACTTTGTCTGCTTCAGTCAGGGGGAATGTTGCTTGCATCCAGAACATGTGGTTGCAAAGGTTGCGGTGAGAAAGCATCACTCCTTTAGGCTTTCCGGTAGAACCAGAGGTATAAATCACATAAGCCAAGTTACTATCTTGCACAGGAGCAATCGCATTATCCTGCCTTGATTGAGAAATCAATTGCCAGTCAGTATCTAAACATACAACCTCCGCTTGATGCTGAGGCAAATTTTCAAGATGTTGCTGTTGTGTTAGTAGCACTGGAACTTGAGCATCTTCAAGCATAAAACTCAAGCGTTCTTGAGGATAGTCTGGATCGAGTGGCAGGTATGCTCCACCAGCCTTGAGAATACCCAGTAGCCCTACTATCATTTCTAAAGAACGCTCTACACACAACCCCACTAGCACATCTGGTTTTACACCCAAGGACTGCAAGTAATGTGCCAACTGGTTAGCACGACAATTCAATTGGTGGTAAGTCAGTTGTTGATCTTCATACACCACCGCCACAGCATCCGGGGTGCGCTCAACCTGTTCTTCAAACAACTGATGGATACACTTATTTAGTGGATAATCAACCTGAGTATTGTTCCACTCTACTAACAGTTGATGTTGTTCAACTTCTGTCAGCAGGGACAATTGGGAAATTTGCTGCTGCGGATTAGTAACAATGCTTTCTAGCAATGTCACAAAATGCCCCGCCATTCGCTCGATAGTAGTGGCATCGAATAAGTCAGTGTTGTACTCCCACGCACCCACCAGCCCCGTAGCAGTGTTATGCATTGATAAAGTTAAATCAAACTTTGCCGTTGTCCCTTCACTCATCAATGGAGTAACAGTTAACCCAGTCAACTCTACTTGAGACATGGGCGTATTTTGAAGAACAAACATTACCTGGAACAGAGGTGTATGACTGAGATCCCGTTCTGGCTGCAATGCTTCCACCAGCATTTCAAAAGGCAAGTCCTGATGAGCGTAGGCTCCTAAAGCTACTTCTCGAACACGAGTGAGTAATTCACTAAAGCTCGGATTATCTGCCAAGTTGGTACGCATGACTAGATTATTGACAAAAAAGCCAATTAACCCTTCGCTTTCCAAGCGATCGCGGTTAGCAATTGGCGAACCCACCAAAATGTCTGTTTGTCCAGTGTAGCGGTGAAGCAGAGTATCATAAGCTGCTAACAATGTCATGAACAACGTCACTCCTTGCTGCTGGCTCAGTTTTGTCAACCGATCAGTTAACTCAACTGACAGTGCAAACTTTTCATACGCCCCAACAAAAGTCTGCACAGCAGGTCTGGGTCGGTCTGTGGGCATCGACAATAAACCTGGTGCATCTTTTAGTTGTTGTTGCCAGTAACTTAGTTGAGTTTGCAGTACATCGCCTTGCAACCAGTCTCTTTGCCAGATAGTGAAATCTGCATACTGAATCGCCAGTGGTGTTAAAGGTGACGGCTGACCTTGAGAATAAGCATTGTACAGTGCTGCTAGTTCTTGGATAAACACACCCATTGACCAACCATCAGAGACAATGTGGTGCATACACACTAACAAAACGTGTTCTGTCTGGGACAGTACTACTAATGTCGCCCGGAATAATGCTTCATTGTCCAAGTCAAACGCTTGAATGGCTTGTTGTTGCGCTAATTGCTGTGTAATTATTTCTTGTTCGCCTAGTGGCAGATATTCGCACTCAACAACTGAAACTGTCCAATTCGTTTGTGTTTGAATGATTTGAGAAGGTTTTCCATTAACGGTGACGAAATTGGTACGTAAGGCTTCGTGGCGATGAATAATTTCTTGTAAGCTTTGCTGTAGTGCTGTAACATTAAGAGTTCCAACTAAACGCAAAGCCACAGGAATGTTGTAAGAGGGGCTATTCGGCTCAAACTGGTCTAAAAACCACAAACGCTGTTGAGCATAAGACAGTGGTAAGTCTGTATTCTTGGTTCTTGGTAAAATAGGTGGTGCAGACAGTTGTAAGTTCTGTTGTTGTAGCTGCTCAATGAAGAGTGCTAATTCGGCTACTGTTGCTCTTGCAAACAACTCACGCAATGGTAGTTCTACTTTAAAAATGTTGCGGATACGTGAAACCAATTGCGTTGCTAGTAGCGAGTGTCCCCCAAGTTCAAAGAAGTTATCATGTATACCTACAAGCTCTAGTTTCAGCACTTGTACCCAAATTTGTGTCAACAGTTCTTCGATTGGAGTCCGTGGAGCTACATATTTGTCTGTGCGATCATTATATAAATCTGGTACAGGCAAAGCGCGGCGATCTAGTTTGCCACTAGGAGTTAGTGGCAAAGACTCCAAGATGACAACAGCATTTGGAATCATATACTCTGGCAGCTTTGCTTTCAGGAATTGCCGAAGCTTGCTGGTTGTGTGTGTAGAGTTCTGATGTGCTACCACATAAGCGACTAAGCGCTTATCACCAGGGATATCTTCGCGGGCGATGACACAAGATGCTTGCACATCACTATGTTGGCTTAGAACTGCTTCAACCTCGCCCAATTCAATGCGGAAACCACGTATTTTTACTTGATTGTCAATACGCCCCAAGTATTCAATATTGCCATCTGGTAAATAACGTGCTAAATCCCCCGTCTTATATAGTCTTGAATTGTTAAACGGATTAGAGATAAATTTTTCTTGTGTCAATTCGGGACGGTTGAAGTAGCCTTTCGTTAATCCAACACCACCAATGTGCAATTCTCCAGGCACACCGATAGGTACAGGCTGTAAATATTTATCTAAGACATATATCTGTGTATTGGCAATTGGTTGCCCAATCGGAGGCAGTAGCGGCCATGTCTCTACTGAATTAGTCAGGGTAAAACTGGTGGCTACATGGCTTTCCGATGGCCCATAATGGTTGTGCAAAGTACAATCAGTCAATTTGTACAACCATTGAGAAATGGCGGGAGTAATTTGCAACTGTTCACCAGCAGTGATGATTTCCCGTAGATGAGTAGTACCTAATTCACTATCAACAGCTACTTCAGCTAGTTGCTGCAAAGCAACAAAGGGAACAAACAGTCTTTCAACAGCTTTTTCTTGAATAAAACCTAATAAAGCCACTGCATCACGACGCAATTCCTCTGTAATTAACAGCAATGTGCCTCCAGAACACCAGGTAGAGAATATTTCTTGGAAGGAGACATCAAAGCTGATGGGAGCAAATTGCAGCGTTTTTGCTCTACGAGAAATTTTCAGGTTTTCCCGATGCCATAAAATCAGATTGCTAAGGGCAAGCTGATTCATGGCTATACCTTTAGGTTTACCTGTAGAACCAGAGGTATAAATTATATAAGCTAAGTTATTGGCTTGTACGCCAGAGATGAGATTGTCCTGACTGCACTGCGACATCAGTTGAGTGTCAGTATCTAAGCAGACAAGTTTTGCTTGATGCTGGGGTAGTCTCTCAACGAGTGACTGCTGAATCAACAACACTGAAACTTGAGCATCTTCTAACATGAAACTCAGGCGTTCAGTCGGATACTCTGGGTCAAGTGGCAGGTATGCCCCACCTGCTTTGAGAATCCCTAATAGTCCCACAACCATTTCTAAGGAACGTTCAACACACAACCCAACCAATACATCGGCTTTCACTCCTAAAGACTTCAGGTAGTGCGCCAACTGGTTCGCGCAGCAGTTTAATTGGTGGTAAGTTAGTTGTTGATTTCCAAACTCCACCGCCACTGCATCGGGTGTACGTCCAACCTGCTCCTCAAACAACTGATGGATAGATCGATCGCGCGGATAATCCACCTGAGTATTATTCCATACTAACAACTGCTGTTGCTCAACTTGTGTCAGTAGGGGCAATTGGGAAATTTGCTGCTGTGGGTTGGTAACAATACTTTCGAGCAACGTCACAAAATGACCTGCCATCCGTTCTATGGTGCTAGGGTCAAACAAATCTGTGTTGTATTGCCATATAGCTATCAGCCCAGAGGGAGTATTTTTAATGAATAAAGTTAAATCAAACTTGGCAGTTGTCTTTTCTGTTGCTAATGGACTGAGAGTTAGCCCACTCAGTTCTACCTCAGATATGGGCGCATTTTCGAGGACAAACATCACCTGAAACAGTGGTGTATGGCTGAGGTCTCGTTGTGGCTGTAAGGTTTTTACCAATTCCTCAAAGGGGAGGTCTGGATGAGTGTAAGCTTGCAGTGTCAGTTGCCGGACTCGACTTAGCAACTGTTGAAAACTAGGGTTGCCTGACAAATCGGTACGTAGCACTAAAGTATTGACAAAAAAGCCAATTAACCCTTCAAGTTCCAAGCGATCGCGGTTAGCAAGGGGCGTACCTACTACAATGTCATCGGAGCCTGTATAGCGATGAAGCAAGGTAATATAAGCGGAGAACAGCGTCATGAATAGGGTGGCTCCCTCTTGCCTACTGAAATTGGCAAGGGCTTGACTCAGTTCATTTGAAAATTCTCTATATTGGATTGCGCCCCGGAAAGTTTGAATAGCTAGTCTTGGTCTATCTGTAGGTAATTCTAGTAAGGTAGGAGCGTTTTTGAGTAGTTGCTTCCAGTAATCAAGCTGCGTTTGGAGTACCTCTGCTTGCAACCATTGCCGTTGCCAAATAGCAAAGTCGGCATACTGAATTGGTAGCTCAGGTAGCTTTGGCGACAAGTTATTGCAGAGGGCTGAGTAAATGGTTGCTAACTCGCCCATCAATACGCCCATTGACCAACCATCAAAGATGATGTGGTGTATTGTTAATACCAAAGCGTGTTCTACCTCTGTGAGTTTAACTACAGAGGCTCGGATTAAAGGAGAGTTAGCAAGGTCAAAGGGTCGATTAGCTTCAGTTGTGGCTAATTGTTGGCAAGCGATTTCTCTTTCACTTTCAGGTAGTTCTGTTAGGTCTACTATTGGCACATTTAAGGTTAAACTGTCAGCAATTACCTGGACTGGCTGCTCGTTGATAGTGCGTAAGTTAGTACGTAAGGCTTCGTGGCGAGAGATAATTTTGTTGAGGCTTTGCTCTAGCGCCACGACGTTCAACTTACCGTGAAGTTTTAGAGCTACTTGTTCGTTGTAGAAGGGGTTATCTGGTTCTAACTGGTTTAATAACCAGAGTCGTTCTTGGGCAAAAGACAGAGGTAAGTTCTGAGGACGCTCGGTTTTGGTGAGGGGTAAATCTGTATCAGTGTCCGCATTTTTATCGTGCAGCAACAAGATAAGTTCTGCTTTATTTTTAGCTAATAAGTCACGAGTTTCTAGCGTCAACACTCCCTTGGGAGCATTAGCACGTAACTGCTCACCTTCAACCCACAACTTTACACCCTGTTTATTAAGATCGACTACTAATTGTTGGATATTCATAGAATTATTACCTTCACCCCAGCGAATTCGTAATTTAAAATTATTTGTTACTCAAATTGATATTTCTTCTCTCTCAACTGCACCTAAGTTATTATCTGACTCTAGTTTGTTTTCTAATTTGGATGCTATTTCAGCTATTGTGGGAGACTCAAACAAACTTGCTACAGTTAATTTAATAGAAAAAGTATTCCGTAATCTGGATAGAACCTGAACAGCTATTAGGGAATCTCCTCCTAATTGAAAAAAGTTATCATGGATTCCTACCTGCTTAATTCCTAATAATTCTTGCCAGATATCGGCAATTTTTTGCTCAATCTCATCACGGGGAGCTACATAATAATTGGGTAAATCAGGTCTGGAGTGGAGTGCAGATAATTTTTCTAGCTGAAAAATATCCGGCTTTGTTTGTAATGCAATTTCTGATTTTTGGTCAGTCTCTTTTTGCCGAGATTTTGTGCTAAACGCGGCTGATGCAGAAGCTTGAGCCATAATAATTTGATGCTCAAACGCTTCAGTTTCGGGAAACACAGCAAATTGAACAAAATCTTGAGTAAGTAGTGCTTCAAACCATTGAACTTTGGTGATAAAAGGCTGACCGGGGTTACGTCTTTTATCATCTAAAGGTTTCAATAGCAGACCCCAACTGATATCAAAGTCTATTTTCGGTTGAGTGATTTCCCATCCTAAGAGGAAGCCGCCAGGAGCTAATAAAGAGCGTACATGCTGGAGTGTTTGATCTATGTTCTGAGTGGCGTGCAATACATTAGAGGCTATGATTACATCAAAGCTATACTTCTCAAACCCTTGCTCAATTGGCGATTTATCTATATCTAATAATCGATATTCAACAAATTGATAATCGTTAAACTTTTGTTCAGCTTGAGTTAAGAAACCGCTACCAATATCAGTAAAAGTATAGTTGGTTTGTTTAGGTGGCAACACAAGTAATAATGCTTGCGTAGACACACCAGTACCCGCGCCAATTTCTAGAACTCTTAGCTGAACAGATGATGGCAATGATTTGACCACCTGTTCCAAGCTTGAGCGCAAGATAGAGTTGTAGTAACTAATTAAAGGAGATTCTGAATATGAACCATTGTTTTCTTTTTGGTAAACTAGTTCATTGAAAATCTCTAGTGGTTCTTGTTCGCCAATAACAACAGCAGCTAAATTTTCACCACAGCGTTGCACTAAATCTAAATCTACTAAAGATGAAGCAGCAAACCTCGCTCTGACTTGTTCTAAATGTTCATGAATATAATCTTGCGAACACGGCACTAGCCCAGAAAATAACCCTTCATGTTGCTGTAGTTGTCCTTGTTCTACTAATATTTGCAACCATCTAGATAACAATTGCTGATAGCGGGGAGAAATATGGCGTTGCTCCAACAACTTCTCTAAAGAATACTTGTTTTCAGGATTGCTAAAAACCCCTAATTGCTTAAATGCAGAGTTGATGTAGGCTGTACATAAACGATCCAACCACTGTCTATTGTCTAGATATGTTAACTCGTTAAGTTCTGCATTTCTAGTATTTGCTTGGTTTTGACCTGCTTGTGTAAGCGATGTCCACAATTGTGATGTTGTGGGTAAGATTTGTAACTGTTCCCAAGCTGCTTTTTGTGGGGGGTCAATCCAATAACGTTGGCGTTCAAAGGGATAAGTCGGTAGGGGAAGACGATAATATTCATCCTGACTATAAAATCCAAACCAATCTACCTTCACCCCAGCTAGCCAGAGTTGACCGAATGTGGTGAATAAAACACGATTATCCGATTGCTTTTCTTGAGGATGACGTACCGAAGTCAAGATTGTTTGTGCGGCTACTTTGTCTGGATGTCTCTTGACTAATGTAGTTAATGTGTGTCCTGGCCCAACCTCTAGTAATACTTGCTCAGGTGTTGCTAATAATTTCTCGACACCTTGAGCAAACAGCACTGTGGAACGTAGATGTTGAGCGTAGTAGTCAGGATTTGTGGCTTGGGTGACTGTAATCCAAGTACCAGTCAGGTTGGAGATATAAGGAAGTTTGGGGGAATTTAAAGTAAGTTTTTTAACTCGTTCTGCAAATGCTTCTAAGATTGGTTCCATCATTTGCGAATGAAAGGCATGGGAAGTATGCAAACGTCGGCATTCAATCCCTTGAGCAGCAAGCTGATTTTGTAGTGCATCTATGGCTGCTATGGAACCGGAAACTACACACTGCGAGGGTTGATTAATCGCAGCAACAGAAAGTTCTTGCCCTAACAGGAATTTTATCTTGTCTGCGGGCAAGGGAACCGAAAGCATTGCGCCAGTAGGAAGTTGCTGCATCATCTGTCCGCGTGCAGCTACCAGAGATAAGGCATCTTCTAAGGAAAAAACTTCTGCTAGAGTTGCTGCTACATACTCGCCAATACTATGACCGATCGCAGCTTGTGGCTCTACTCCATAAGACTGCCATAATTTAGCTAGGGCGTACTCAATTACAAAAATAGCAGGTTGAGCAACGGCTGTTTGTTGAAGTTGCTGCGATGCTTCATCAATCTTTGATTCACTAGGGTAAAGAATATGACGTAAATCTAGTCCGAGTAGAGGTTTAAGAACTTCCGAGCAATAATCAACTTGTTCTCGAAATACTGTTTCAGTTTCGTAAATTTCTCGCGCCATGTTGACGTACTGAGAACCTTGACCAGGAAACATAAAGACAACAGGCCGTTCTGTAATCTCTGTATAATTAGTAAAAACTTGTTGGGCTGCTAAACTACTGAGAGATTCCACACTGTCTTCTAAGTTTTGACAAATTAACATCCGTCGGTAATTAAAACCCCGGCGACCACTATTGAGGGTATAAGCTACATCGCCTAAGTTGAGTTCTGGATGCTCTTTTAAATGCGCGATTAAATTAGCTGTTGCCTTCTCAAGCGCATTTGCAGTTTTAGCCGAAAGTACCAATAATTGAGAATTCCTCCCCTGCTCCCCTGCTCCCCTGCTCCCCTGCTCAAAAACAGGAGCTTCTTCTAAAATCACATGAGCATTAGTACCCCCCATACCAAAAGAACTAACTCCAGCACGGCGAGGGGTGTTATTTCTTTTCCATTCAGTTAGGGTTGTATTGACATAAAAAGGACTGTTGGCAAAATCAATTTTGGGATTAGGTGTCTGGTAGTGCAAACTCGGAGGCAGCATTTTATTTTGCAGCGCTAAGACAGTTTTAATCAAACCTGCGACACCTGCTGCTGTATCCAAATGTCCAAAGTTGGTTTTTACCGAACCAATCGCGCAGAAACCTTTTTTATCGGTAGTTTGGTTAAAAGCTTGAGTTAAAGCTGCAATTTCAATCGGGTCGCCTAAAGGTGTAGCTGTACCATGAGCTTCGATGTAGGAAATTGTTTCGGCATCTACACCAGCTAAAGCTTGAGCCTCGCCAATCACGGCTGCTTGACCGCTAACACTAGGAGCAGTGTAGCCGACTTTCATTGCACCATCATTATTAATTGCCGAGCCTTTAATGATTGCATGGATGTGGTCGCGATCGCTTATCGCATCCTTTAATCTTTTCAATACCACAATCCCAGCACCGCTACCGCCAATTGTTCCTTGTGCTTTAGCATCAAAACTACGGCAGTGTCCATCAGGAGAAAGAATCATTCCCTCTTGATGTAAATAACCTATTTTTTGGGGAATGGCCAGAGTTACTCCACCAGCTAAAGCTATGTCACATTCACCATTTAAGAGACTTTGACAAGCTACATGAACAGCAACCAAAGAAGTAGAACACGCTGTTTGCACATTTACTGCGGGGCCAGTCAAGTTTAATTTATATGCAACTCTTGTCGGTAAAAAATCTTTATCGTTGGAGATTCCTAATTGGATAGGATCAATTGTTGCTAATAATTGATGATTAGGATAGATATTATTCAGCAAATATCTACTCATCCCTACACCACCATAAACCCCGATTAAACCATTGTAGGTTTGCGGGTCATAACCAGCTTTTTCTACAGCTTCCCAAGCCAATTCTAAAAATAGGCGTTGTTGTGGATCTATTAACTCAGCTTCTTTGGCACTATAAGCAAAGAAATTCGCATCAAACAATTCAATGTCTGATAAAGCGGTGCTAGCTTTGACATAATTAGAATTACTCAATGATTCTAGAGAAATGCCAGAATTTATCAATTCTTCATCTGTCAGCCAGGATATTGATTCTACACCATCACGTAAATTTTGCCAAAATGATTCAATATCTTTTGCACCTGGAAATCTACCAGTAACAGCAATTATTGCTATTTCAGAATTGTTAAATTCATTATTGTTATGCACTGAATTTATGGTCATTTTTACCTTTTTCTCTGAGAGCGATATTGTTGTCTGGATTCCAATTGTTGACTTCTTAAAGATTTGATTTCACTATTAAATTGAGTCTGATTAGTATTTTGCTTGATTGGATCTTTTTTGTGAGTCTTAGGACTTAAGTATTGACTTAAACTATGTATGGTTGGGTAATTAAACATATCAACTATTGACAATTCTAAACCAAATTCTTCTTGCAATTGCTGGTTAATTTTTACTAGTAATAACGAATGACCTCCTAGCTCAAAGAAATTATTGTAAATTCCTACCTTTTCTACTGCTAATGCCTTTTGCCAAATGCCAGCAATAATTCTTTCTAGTTCTGTATTTGGCATTACATAATCCGATAGTTCCTGATGCAAATCTGGGTCAGGTAAAGCGCGACGGTCTACTTTCCCATTAGGTGTCAAGGGTAAGGACTCCAATATGACAAAAGCAGTTGGCAGCATATAGCCAGGGAGTTTATTGGCAAGGAACTGAAGCAGTTCGTCTGTTGTCGGTGTCACATCTTTTTGTGGCACTATGTAGGCGACTAAGCGCTTATTACTTGGAGTTCCTTCATGAGCGATGACACAACAATTTTGCACATCACCATGTTGCCCTAATAGTGTTTCTATTTCTGCCAATTCAATGCGGAAGCCCCGAATTTTTACTTGATTGTCAATGCGTCCCAGGTATTCAATGTTGCCATCGGTTAAATAGCGTGCCAAATCCCCTGTTTTATATAATTTTGAATTTTGAATTTTGAATTTTGAATTATTAAAGGGGTTGCTGATAAATTTTTCCTGAGTTAGTTCGGGACGGTTGAGGTAGCCTCTTGCTAACCCCACACCACCGATGTGCAACTCTCCTGGCACACCAATCGGCACTAGTTGCAAATTTTCGTCTAAAATATAAACTTGCGTGTTGGCGATCGCTCTACCAATAGATATTTTCTCGTCATCTTCAGTGCATTTTGCAATCGTGGCACAGACAGTAGCTTCTGTTGGCCCGTAAGCGTTGAAGAAGTTTCTCTCAGCAGACCATTGCCTAATTAATTCAGCAGCACAAGCTTCTCCAGCGACAATTATTGTTTGCAGTGCCGGAAGTTCCGACCCAGGCATAACTGCTAACGCCGATGGTGGTAGGGTGATATGGGTAATGCAGTGATCGCGTAATTGCTCAATTAATGGTTTCCCTGGCAATAATGAGTCTTTTGTTCCCAAGTAAAGCGTCCCACCTGACCTGAGCGCCATTACGACTTCCCAAATAGAAGCATCAAAACTGAAGGAGGCAAATTGGAGAACACGACTATTAGAGTCTAAGCCAAAAGTCTGAATCTGAGCTTGAGCTAAGTTGCATAGTCCCTTATGCTCAACCATGACACCTTTAGGTCTACCTGTAGATCCTGAAGTGTAAATCACATTAGCTAGATGAAAAGCTTTGACTCCAGTGATGGGATTATCTTGATTGTTTTGGGCAATTTGTTCCCAAGCTTCATCTAAAAAGACTTGTTTTGCTTGATACTCAGGAAGTCTTTGAATAAGTCGTTGTTGAGTCAGCAGCACCGAAACTTGAGCATCTTCTAGCATGAAACTCAAGCGTTCTTGGGGATACTCTGGGTCAAGTGGTAGATATGCTCCACCTGCTTTGAGAATCCCTAAAAGTCCGACCACCATATCTAAAGAACGTTCTACACAAATACCCACCAGCACATCTGGTTTGACACCTAATGAGCGTAAGTAATGAGCCAATTGGTTAGCACGACAATTTAATTGGTAGTAAGTCAGTTGTTGATTGTCAAACACCACAGCCACAGCATCGGGGGTACTCAAACACTGCTCCTCAAACAACTGATGGATACATTTATCAGAGGGATAATCTACCTGAGTGTTGTTCCATTCCACTAATAACTGTTGTTGCTCAACTTCTGTTAGCAGGGACAATTGTGAGATTTGCTCTTGAGGGTTAGTAACAATTGCAGAGAGCAAAGTTACAAAATGATTACTCATCCGCTTAATTGTGCTGGCATCAAACAAATCAGTGTTGTACTCCCACACCCCTAGCAGTCCAGTGGCAGTGTTTTGCATTATTAAAGTTAAATCAAACTTTGCCGTTATCCCTTCACTCATCAATGGACTGACAGTTAACCCAGTCAACTCTACTTCAGATATGGACGCATTTTGCAGGGCAAACATTACCTGAAATATTGGTGTATGACTGAGATCCCGTTCTGGCTGCAATGCTTCTACCAGCATTTCAAAAGGCAAATTCTGATGAGCATACGCAGACAACGCGACTTCTCGAACACGACTCAGCAATTCGCTAAAGCTGGGATTGCCTGCCAAGTTGGTACGCATCACTAAATTGTTGACAAAAAAGCCAATTAACCCTTCTATTTCACTGCGATCGCGGTTAGCAATTGGCGAACCCACCAAAATATCTGCCACACCTGTATAGCGGTAAAGCAATGTATCATAAGCTGCCAACAGCGTCATAAAGAGAGTACAACCTTGCTCCTGGCTCAGTTTTTCCAATCTCTGGGTTAACTCAATTGAGAGTGCAAACTCTTGATACGCTCCAGCGAAAGTCTGCACAGCAGGTCTTGGTCGGTCTGTGGGCAGTGACAACAAAGCTGGTGCATCTTTTAGTTGTTGTTGCCAGTAATTCAGTTGGCTTTGTAATACATCTCCTTGCAACCACTGTCGCTGCCATAAGGCGAAATCTGCGTACTGAATCGGCAGTGGCATTAACGATGGAGGTTGACCTTGAGAATAAGCATTGTACAGTGCTGCTAGTTCTTGAACAAACACACCCATTGACCAACCATCAAACACAATGTGATGTATACACACTAATAACCCGTGTTCTGTCTCGGACAACACTACTAATGTTGCCCTGATTAATGCTTCAGTTTCCAGGTCAAAGGGTCGTTGCGCTTGTTGTTGGGCTAATTGCTGCAAAGCAATTTCTTGTTCGGTTACTTCGGCTTCGCTCAGTACAAGTGTGGATAAATGCTGCAAATCAACAACTGAAACTGTCGAATCCGGTTGTATTTGAATAATTTGAGAAGGTTGTCCATCAACTGTGATGAAGTTGGTGCGTAACGCTTCGTGCCGATGAATAATTTCTTGTAAGCTTTGTTGTAAGGCTGCAACTTCAAGATTTCCGACTAGACGCAAAGCTAAGGGTATGTTGTAGAAAGCGCTGTTCGGGTTTAACTTGTCTAAAAACCATAGCCGCGTTTGAGCAAACGACAGTGGTAATTCTGTATCCCTTGCCCTCGGTAAGATGGCTGATGCTGTTATTTCTAAATCCTGTTGCTGCAACTGTTGAACTTTTTGGGACAATTGGGCAACTGTTGGTGCAGCAAATAAGCTACGCAATGGTAATTCTACTTTTAAGCTGGTACGCACGCGAGAAATCAGTTGCGTTGCTAGTAGCGAATGTCCTCCCAGTTCAAAGAAGTTATCATGAATGCCCACTTGCTTTACTTTTAGCACTTGCGCCCAAATTATTGACAGGATTTCTTCAATTGGGCTGCGTGGGGCGGCATATTTGTCTGATAATTGGCTGTGTAAATCAGGTATGGGCAAAGCGCGGCGGTCTAGTTTCCCGTTGGGGGTAAGCGGTAGAGCTTCTAAGATCGCGATCGCACTTGGCACCATATATTCTGGTAACTTTTCCTTCAGGAAGTTACGCACAAAGTTTACTGTGAGCGTCTGCTCTTTTTGAGGCACAATGTAAGCGACTAGGCTTTTGTTTCCAGGAATGTCTTCGCGGGCAATGACACAAGATGCCTGCACATCAAGTTGGCTGAGTACTGCTTCAATTTCTCCCAGCTCGATGCGGAAACCGCGAATTTTTACTTGATTATCAATGCGTCCTAAGGATTCGATGTTACCGTCAGGTAAATAGCGTGCTAAGTCCCCAGTTTTGTAAAGGCGAGAATCGAGGTCAGTGCTAAACGGATTAGAGATGAATCTCTCTTGGGTTAACTCTGGTCGGTTGAAGTAGCCTTGCGCTAAAAGGACACCAGAAATATAAACTTCTCCTGGTATACCGACGGGTACAGGCTGTAAGAACCTGTCTAGGATGTATATTTGGGTGTTGGCAATGGGACGACCAATGGGAGGAATTAGCGGCCAAGTTTCTACTAAATTATTCAGAGTAAAACTGGTGGCTAAATGGCTCTCTGATGGCCCATAGTGATTGTGCAAAGTACAATCAGTTAGTTTGCACAACCATTGAGAAATCGCCGGAGTAATCTGCAACTGTTCCCCAGCAGTAATGATTTCCCGCAAATGACTATTAACTAATTCACTACCAACAGCAACTTCAGCTAGTTGCTGCAAGGCAACAAAGGGGAGAAACATTCTCTCAATTGCTTTTTGTTGGAGAAAACCTAACAAAGCTGAGGTATCTCGGCGTAACTCCTCCCCAATTAAAAATAATGTGCCTCCAGAACACCAGGTAGTGAAGATTTCTTGGAAGGAGACATCAAAGTTAATCGAAGCAAATTGCAGGGTTTTTGCTCCACGAGAAATTTTCAGATTTTCTCGATGCCACAATATCAGATTGCCAAGGGAAAGCTGATTCATGGCTATACCTTTAGGTTGACCTGTAGAACCAGAAGTATAAATTATATAAGCTAAGTTATTTGTTTGTACGCCGGAGATGGGATTGTCTTGACCTGACTGGGAGATCAGTTGAGCGTCAGTATCCAAACAGACTTGGTTTGCTTGATGCTGGGGGAATCTGTCAACGAGTTGCTGCTGGGTGAGCAACACTGAAACTTGAGCGTCTTCTAAAATAAAGCTCAACCGATCTTGGGGATACTCTGGGTCAAGTGGCACATAAGCCCCACCAGCTTTGAGAATCCCCAGTAATCCGACGACCATCTCTAAAGAACGCTCTACACATAAACCAACCAGCACATCAGATCCTACACCCAAAGACTGCAAGTAGTGTGCCAACTGGTTAGCACGGTAGTTTAATTCATAGTAAGTAAGTTGTTGATTTTCAAACACAACTGCGATCGCATCGGGTGTACTATCTACCTGCGACTCGAACAACTGATGGATGCACAAATCTTGTGGATAATCCACTCCTGTATCGTTCCACTCGATAAGTAACTTTTGTTGTTCGGGTTGCGTCAACAGTGGTAATTGGGAAATTCGCTCTTCTGGATTAGCAATAATACCTTTAAGCAATGTGACAAAATGACCAGTCATTCGCTCAATAGTACTAGCATCAAACAAGTCAGTGTTATACTCCCATATCCCTACCAGTCCAGTAGCAGTGTTCTGCATGATTAAAGTTAAATCAAACCTGGCATTTGCGCCTTTCATTGGGAATAGACTGACAGTTAGCCCAGTCAATTCTACTTGTGATGTGGGCGCATTCTGGAGAGCAAACATTACCTGAAACAGTGGTGTATGACTGAGATCCCGTTCTTGCTGCAATGCTTCCACCAGCATTTCAAAAGGCAAATGCTGATGAGCGTAGGCATCCATTGCGATTTCACGGACACGAGTCAATAATTCGCTAAAACTGGGGTTGCCTGCCAAATTGGTACGCATGACTAAGGTATTGACAAAAAAGCCAATTAACCCTTCTATTTCACTGCGATCGCGGTTAGCAATTGGTGAACCCACCAAAATGTCTTCTGTACCTGTGTAGCGATAAAGCAGGGTATCAAACGCTGCCAACAGTGTCATAAAGAGAGTACAACCTTGCTCCTGGCTCAGTTTTACCAATCTCTGGGTTAACTCAACTGACAGTGCAAACTCTTGATATGCCCCATTGTCTGTTTGCACAGCAGGTCTGGGTCGGTCTGTGGGTAGAGGCAATAAAGCTGGTGCATCTTTTAGTTGTTGCTGCCAGTAACTTAGTTGGCTTTGCAATACATCCCCTTGCAACCACTGTCTTTGCCACAAGGCGAAATCTGCGTACTGAATTGGCAGTGGTGCTAACGGTGACGGCTGACCTTGAGAATAACTATTGTACAACGCTGCTAGTTCTTGAACAAACACACCAATTGACCAACCATCAGAGACAATATGGTGCATACACATTAATAAAACGTGTTCTGTCTCGGACAGCACTACTAATGTTGCCCTGACCAATGTTTGTGTTGCCAGGTCAAACGGTTGAATAGCTTGTTGTTTCGCTAATTGCTGCAAAGCAATTTCTTGTTCAGTTGTGGATAAATGCCTTAAATCAACAATTGATAATGTCCCCAGTCCCCAGTCTCCATTACCCCTTATCCCTAGTCCCCCCCTATTGTGAATAATTTGAATTGGTTGTCCATTAACAGTGACGAAATTGGTGTGTAAGGCTTCGTGGCGATGAATAATTTCTTGTAAGCTTTCTTTTAGGGCGGTTATATTGAGAGTTCCGACTAGACGCAAAGCTGTAGGGATGTTGTAGAAGGCACTGTTTGGGTTTAACTGGTCTAAAAACCACAAACGCTGTTGAGCATAAGACAGTGGCAATTCTGCGTTGTCTGTCCTTGCTAAGATTGGTGGTGCGGAGAGTTTTATGTCTTGTTGCTGCAACTGCTCAATTTCTTTTGCTAATTCAGCAACGGTTGCTGCGACAAACAACTCACGCAATGGTAATTCTATTTTGAAAATGTTGCGGATGCGTGAAAGCAATTGCGTTGCTAGTAGGGAGTGTCCCCCCAATTCAAAAAAGTTATCATGAATCCCCACTTGCTCTAGTTTCAACACTTGCGCCCAAATTTGTGTCAGCATTTCCTCAATGGGAGTGCGTGGGGCGACATACAATTCTTGCAGTGTGCTGTCTAAATCTGGTTTTGGCAGTGCGCGGCGGTCTACTTTGCCGTTGGGAGTCAGGGGTAAAGATTCCAGTAATACAAAAGCACTTGGTACCATGTACTCTGGTAGCTTTGCCTTGAGAAACTGTCGCAGTTCTGGGACTGTGGGAGATTCTTCTACCTGCGGTACTACATAAGCAACTAAACGTTTGTCGCCTAGTTCATCTTCTCGCTCTATTACCACATTTTCCCATACTGTTGGGTGAGAAACCAGTAATGCCTCAATTTCTCCCAATTCAATGCGGAAACCACGAATTTTAACTTGGTGGTCAATTCTACCTAAATATTCAATATTGCCATCAGAACGATAGCGTGCTAAATCACCCGTTTTGTATAAATATTTTCCGGCTTCAAAGGGGTTAGAAATAAACTTTTCTTGAGTCAATTCAGGTTTATTCCAATAACCACGCGCTAATCCCACACCACCAATGTGTAACTCACCACTTACTCCAATGGGAACAGGTTGTAAATGTTTATCTAAGATATATATCTGTGTATTGGCAATTGGACGACCAATCGGAACAATTTTGTCATTACTATTGGGTTGACAAGCCCAAAAAGTTACGTCAATTCCCGCTTCAGTTGGGCCATAAAGGTTGTGTAACTCGGCGTTTAATCGTTCAAAGCAGCGTTCTTGTAGATCAAAAGATAGCGCTTCACCACTACAAATTACCCGTTTGATACTACCACATTTATCTAGTCCTGTCTCTTCTAGAAACACTTGCAACATTGAGGGAACAAAATGAAGTGTAGTAATTTTTTCTTGGGCAATTAGTTGAACTAGATAACGGCTATCTTGATGTCCGCCTGGTTTGGCTATAATTAAGCTCGCACCTGTCAATAAAGTCCAGAAGAATTCCCAAACTGAGACATCAAAGCTGAATGGTGTTTTCTGTAAAACTTTTTCGGTTGCTGTTAGTTGATATGTATCTTGCATCCATAATAGACGGTTACACAAGCCTTTATGAGTGTTCATTGCACCTTTGGGCTTTCCTGTGGAACCGGAGGTGTAAATTACATAAGCTAAGTTTTCTGCTGTAACTTCACTAGTTGGGTTTTCAGGGCTATAAGCAGCAAATTCTTGACAGTCAGAGTTAATGCATACTACTTGCGCTTGGTGTGTCGGTAGTTCTTGGACTAAATGTGGTTGCACTAACAGCACCGACACTTGAGCATCTGCCAACATGAATGCTAAACGTTCTTTGGGATAAGTAGGATCTAAAGGTACATAAGCACCACCTGCTTTGATAATTGCCAATATTCCAATTACCATCTCTAAAGAGCGTTCCATGCAAATGCCAACTAATACGTCTGGTTTCGCATCTAAAGTTTTGAGATAATGGGCGATTTTGTTAGCGCGTTGATTTAACTCTCGGTAGGTAAGTTTTTGATTTTCAAAGATGAGAGCGATCGCATCTGGTGTACGTTCTACCTGCTGCTCAAATAACTGATGGATACAATTGTCATGAGAATAGTCTACTTGAGTGTTGTTCCACTTCACCAACAATTGCTGACGTTCTGCTTGACTCAACAGTGGTAATTCTGCAATTGGCACTTTGGGATTAGCAACAATTGCTTGGAGTAAAGTTTGAAAATGTTGGGCTATGCGATCAATAGTTGCTGCATCAAATAAATCAGCACTGTAACTCCAAACACCCTCCAGCCCTCCAGAAACTTCCCAGTAGTTCACTTCCAGGTCAAATTTGACTGTTTCATCTAGTGGTAAAGAGATGTTCTGAATAGTTAAACCAGGTAAATCCCAAGAAGACTGCGCGTCATTCTGGAGGGAAAACATCACCTGTACCAGAGGATTACGACTCAAATCTCGTTTTGGCTGTAGTTTTTCCACCAACATTTCAAAAGGCAAGTCTTGATGAGCATAAGCTGACAAGGTTGTTTGCCGTACTTGCGCTAAAAAGTCAACAAAGCTGGGGTTGCCAGAGAGATCGCCTCTTAATGCTAGGGTGTTAGCAAAAAACCCCATTAATTTCTCAAGTTGAGGGCTGTTGCGGTTGGCAATGGGAGAGCCAACAATAATATCTGACTGACCACTATAACGAGCGAGTAAGACCAAAAAAGCTGCCAGTAGAGTCATAAACAAAGTTGCGTTTGACTCTTGGCTGAGTTGTTTAAGGCGTTGTGTGAGGTCGCGATTTAGTTGAAAACGCTCAACTCCACCCCGGAAGCTCTGAACTGGGGGTCGTGGTTTATCAGTAGGCAGTTCTAGTACAACAGGGGCATCCGCTAACTGTTTTTCCCAATAAGCCAGTTGGCGCTCAAGGACAACGCCTGTTAGCCACTGGCGTTGCCAAAAAGCAAAGTCAGCGTATTGGATGGGTAATTCTGATAGTGGGTTGGGTAATCTTTGAGTGAAAGCTGCATATAGCTGAGATAACTCACCAAAGAAGATGTTCAAAGACCAACCATCGTAGATGATGTGGTGCATCTTCAACAGCAGTACATACTCCTGGTTACTCAATTGAAGTAGAGTGAATTTTACTAATGGCCCAACAGCCAGATCGAAGGGCTGGGATGCTTGAGAATTGGCTATTTGCTGAATCTGGTTGGTTTGCTCTTCGGCTGAGAAACCCTGCAAATCATAGACTGGCAAAGTTAAGGCAGTAGGAAGAGCAATTACCTGGGCAGGTTTTCCATCTAATGTGGAAAAAGTAGTTCTTAAGACCTCATGGCGGCAAACAAGTTCACTCAAACTCTGTTCTAGTGCAACTATATTCAACGACCCATTCAGCCGCAGAATCAGTAATACATTATAAGAACGACTGTCGGGGGAGAGTTGGTGCAAAAACCAGAGTCGCTGTTGGGCGAAAGATAGGGGTAGCTCACCATCTCGTGGCACTGTTTGAATCGACAACTGATGAGCAGTTTTAACCTGCTTTACTTGCTGTAAAAATAGAATAATTTCTGTTTTCCGCCCAGCTATTTCCTGACGTAGCGATGGAGTTAATACCCCTTCAGGTGCATGACAACGCAAGCGAACCTCTTCCAGAGGCGCTCCGCTAACGCCATCGACCTCTAGTTTTATACTTAAGTTTGTCAAGTGACGAACGAATTCAACAATGCTGTTAGTCATGCTCAAAACTCCACTACCTCGCTACTGACTTCTTTATTTGATAAATTTTGTGTTACCAAATTCACTACTTCTATATACGCTGCTATGCCCCCTACTGTGGGTGACTCAAACATCATCTGTATAGATAAATCGAGTCCAAATGTTGAGTTGATTTTTGACAGAACTTGGGTAGCTAGTAGGGAATGTCCCCCTAGTTCAAAGAAGTTGTCATTAACGCCAATGCGTTCAACTCCTAAGACTTCACTCCAGATTTGAGCGAGTTGAGCTTCAATCGGCGATCGCGGTAAAACAATACCAGTGGAAAGATTTCTCGTGACTGTATCAGGTGTTGGTAAAGCGCGACGATCTACTTTGCCATTGGGGGTTAAAGGCAGGGAATTGAGAACAACAAAAGCTTGCGGAACCATGTATTCAGGTAGCTTCTGCTGGATATATTCGCGTACCTGCGGTACTAGTTTTTGGACTAATTTGCCATATAGGGGATTATTTGTGTAATCAGTCCAGGGTTTGGTAGTGACGGCTGAACTATCCCAGAAGGCGATTGTGCCTTGTGCATGGGATGTCTGCGTTAAACTATTACGGCAGAACACGACATCATAGCAACCATCCTGGCTACTCTCCCACCAACTTAGGTGGACACTGTAACCGAGTTGCAGCCCCAACTGGTAAAACTGTTCTGGGTTGATCCCAACTGTTGGCTGTTGGGCTAATACCTGCCGCAGTTCCTTGATTGTTTCTACAGCCGGGGGATTTTCCAACCACTGCCCAATCTGTAATGCTTGCTGCAACCGTTGATTCGGCACGCGCCTAATTCCCAACAGTTCTGGCTGCTCTTTTTGCAGTTGATTTTGAATTTGTGGGAACGAGAGCTTGTCTAGTTGCCAATTTAACCAAGGAACGGTACGTGCTTGAACACTAGTACCGACATGGAGGGTAACGTCATAACGGAATTGGGTTAGTTCATTTTGAGCGTAACTGCGTTTGGGCTGAATCTCCACCCAACCAATCTGGGGAAAACGTGTCTGGAGGGCAATGAAGAAACTGGGATCGATGACCAATTCTTCCTCGGCGGCCATACTCTGATGTACCTGCTGCTGCCATTGCTCAATAGTTTTATCCTCAGCAGCTTGGGACAATTGCACGGCTGCATGGTATGGCTCCAATAATGGCAAGCTGCGGACATCGCCCACGAAGATTGTACCTTGTTGAGTAATTAAGTCAATCGCTCCTTCGATCACCTGCAACAGATACTCAATGCTGGGGAAATACTGCACGATTGAATTCAAAATAACAGTGTCGAATTCTTCTTTCGGGATGCCTTCAAAGTTATCTGCCATTTGGTGCAGCAGCCGCACATCTTCTAGACCCTCAACTGTGCCGCATACTTGCTTAACATGCTGTATGGCGGCGATGGAATAATCGGTTCCCCAATACTGTTGAGAGTGCTTGGCAAGACGAGATAGCAGTAACCCTGTTCCACAACCAATTTCTAATATACGCTGGGGAAAGTTAGCTTGAATGCGGCTAACTGCACTTTCAACCCACTCCTGCATTTCCTGGTTTGGGATGGGCTGTCTGGTATAACTGCTGTTCCAACCAGCAATATTAAACGTCAGGTCATCTGTGGATGTTTGATTTTGGCTGTAGAGTTGTTCATAGAGCATTTGCCAATCATTAACATACTCACTCTGCCATTGAGTAACTTGCTGGGGTAATGTTTGACGATGCTGCGCAGGTACTAAGTAAGCTACCAGACGTTTATCATTAGGGGTGTCTTCTTTTACTACCACAATACTCTCTTGCACCAAAGGGTGTTGACTCAAAACGGTTTCAATTTCGCCTAATTCGATGCGGAAACCGCGAATCTTCACTTGATAATCAATCCGACCGAGAAATTCAATATTCCCATCACTCAGGTAACGTGCCTTATCTCCAGTTTTGTAGAGGCGGGGATTGGGGAAGGTGGCCCCCCCTCTGGGGATAAGGGGTAATGGGGATTGGGAATTAGGAATAATTTCTGCTCCTCTGCCCCCCTGCTCCTCTGCCCCCCTACCTGTTAAGAAGGGATTGAGAATAAATTTTTGGGCAGTTAACTCTGGTCGATTAAGGTATTCTTTTGCTAGACCATCACCCCCAATATAAATTTCTCCTGGTACACCAACGCCCACTGGCTGTAGTTGGGGATCTAACAAATAGATTTGCGTGTTGGAAATTGGCTGCCCGATAGGAATAGTTGTAGCGTCTTCGGGGACATCTTGCACTAAGTACCAGGAAGTAAATGTTGTATTCTCTGTTGGCCCATAAACATGGAGTAGTCGCTGTGGCGCTCCATTTTTTAGTATTTCCTTCACCCATTTAGGATCGACAGCTTCTCCTCCAAATAGAAGATGCCGTAGTGAATTGAAAGCAGAGGGGACTTCCTGAGCAATTTGATTGAACAAGGCAGTGGTCAAAAATAACACGCTGATTTCTTGCGATCGCATAAAGGTCGCGAAATATGAAGGCGAAAGTGCCAACTCTTTGCTCACCCCTACCAACCGCGCTCCGTGAAGTAACGCACCCCAAATTTCAAAGGTAGCAGCGTCGAAGGCGTAATTTGCGGCTTGTGCAATTACATCTTTCGGTTCTATGTTGATGTAGTTTGTGTTCATTACCAAGCGGTTAACTGCTCGGTGATCAACAGCGACTCCTTTGGGTTTCCCTGTTGAACCTGAAGTGTAGATGACATAAGCGAGATTATCAGATGTCACTTCCGTCGTGAGGTTTTGCTCACTCTCTAAAGCGATCGCTGCTGCATCAGTATCAAAGCAGACAACATGTGCTTGCTGTTTGGGAACAACATCAGCTAATTTATGTGTTGTCAACAGCACTGATATCTGTGTGTCTTCTATAATGAAAGCCAAACGCTCTTCAGGATA
The DNA here is from genome assembly GCF_017115045.1 of Nostoc sp. NMS8. Classification (GTDB taxonomy): domain Bacteria; phylum Cyanobacteriota; class Cyanobacteriia; order Cyanobacteriales; family Nostocaceae; genus Nostoc. The sequence continues at coordinate 46,571 of NZ_JABXKK010000083.1, forward strand.
CTCTGTATCCAAAGGTACATACGCTGCACCCGCCTTGAGAATTGCCAACAAGCCGACAACCATAGATACAGAACGCTCCACACAAATACCCACCAGCACACCTGGTTTCACGCCCAGTTTTTGCAGATAATGTGCCAATTGATTTGTCTGTGCATTCAACTCCTGATAAGTGAGCTTTTGTTGTCCAAAAACCACGGCGACTGCACCAGAAAACTGCTCTACTTGATCTGCAAACAAATGATGGATACATTGGTCTGCTGGATAATCCGTTTGGGTGGCATTCCACTCTACTAACAATTGCTGCCTTTCTTGTGCTGTCAGTAGAGGTAATTGGCTGACTGGTTGTTCTGAATTAGTGACAATGGCCGCTAACAAATTCTGGAAATGCTTCATCATGCGGGCGATCGTTGCCGCATCAAATAAATCACTGCTGTAATAGCAAATGCCCTCAAGACCTTGGGGAACTTCCCAGAAGTGAACTTCCAGGTCAAATCTCACTGCATCCAACCCCCAAGACATTTCCTCAACCTTTAAACCAGGCAGATCCCAGGCATTCGTCGGAGCATTCTGAAGGGCAAACATCACTTGGATGAGTGGGTTGCGGTCTAAGTTTCGCTCAAGGTGTAACTCTTCGATTAACATCTCGAAGGGCAAATCCTGATTCTCATAAGCATTTTGAGTAACCTGCTGCACCTGCTCTAGTAATGCTTTAAAGGATTGTTCTTGAGACAGATTGAACCTTAATGCCAAAGTATTGACAAAAAATCCAATTAAACCTTCAATTTCTTGGCGGTTGCGATTCGCAATTGGGGAGCCAACGACAAGATCCGTTTGTCCACTGTAGCGAGACAGTAATACGACAAAACCCGCTAGCAGTGTCATAAACAATGTGCTTCCTGAATCTTGACCCAGTTGCTTAAGCTGTTGCCTCAGCCTAACATCTACTTGAAATCGCTTTATACCTCCTCGAAAAGTTTGTATAGCTGGGCGGCGGCGGTCTGTAGGTAGTTCTAATACAGGTGGCGCTTTTGTTAAGTGTTGCTTCCAGTAGCTTAATTGTTGCTCTAATACCTGATTTGTTAGCCATTTGCGTTGCCAAATGGCAAAGTCAGCATACTGTACAGGTAACTTTGGTAAGGCAACAGAACTCCCCGTGGTAATAGTTTGATAATAAGCAGAAAGTTCGCGTATCAAAATACCTTTTGACCAACCATCAGCAGCAATATGGTGAATGATAAATAGTAATACGTAGTCGTCTTGAGAAACTCGCCACATTTTGACCCGCAACACAGAATCACACGCTAAATCAAATGGTTTGTAGGCTTCTTTTATTACCAGTTGCTCCACTTGTTTCCAATTATCTGCCATATTTTGTAGATCCACTACTGGCAACGTTATGGTTGTGTTGGGGTCTATTACTTGTACTGGTTTGTCATTCTTAATCTCAAATCGAGTACGTAGAACTTCATGGCGTTGCACTATCTCCCCAAGTGCTTGTTCCAAAGCTTTGATATTGAGATTTCCTTCCAGCCCTACAGCAAAAGCTATTGTGTAGGCACCACTTTCACCCTCTAACTGATGCAAAAACCAAATCCTTTCTTGACTGAAAGATAAAGGTAAATAGCAATCTCGCTCAATAGATGAAATAGGTTCAAAGGCTATTTTTTTTGCAGTTCTTGCTTGTTGAAGACAACTCAATATTTCTTGCTTTCGCTTCATCAACTCCTGCTTAATGTCTGGAGTCATTACTCCCTTAGGAGCGCGATAGCGTAGCTGGTCATCTTCAATCCAAATCTTTATATCTAAATTGCTTAATGAAGATAAAAATTCAAATACTGTCATTTTATAAATATCCTTCTTCTGTATCAAAAATAGAGTGCATTGTTCACAGGATTGGATTTATTACGTTATTGCTGTTGTACAGAAAATTCTATATAAAATTAAAGATATACGAAGTCAAAAATTCAAATTTTGTCACTTTATAAACACCCCTCTTCATAATCTTCTTCTGTGTCAGTAATAAGTGCATCTTCATTTGCTGTTAAGATTTGCAGTACCCCAATGTTACAAGCAAATTCAGCCACAGTAGGAAATTTAAATAAACTCTGTAAAGACAAATCAAGAGAGAAAGCATCACGTAACCGAGAAATTACCTGCGTCCCCAAGAGGGAGTTTCCTCCCAATTCAAAGAAGTTGTTGTGAATGCTAAAAATTGGTCTTCCCAAAATTTGTTGCCAAATTTTAGTAATATGTTGTTCTAACTCGTTCCGGGGTGGTACATGAGTGTTTACTTCCTGATAGGTAAATTGTCGAACTAATTTGTCTTTATCAATTGCACCGTTTAGAGTTAAGGGCATTTCCTTAAGCTTTACTAATTTGCAAGTGCAGAAATTTCCAAAGCGGTCTTGCACATCCAAGTCTGGTAATTTAACAATATCGTCATCATTGCTACTAGTTGTAAAATAGGCCGTTAACTTCTGCAAATTAAAAGCTGACGATTGCCAACGTTGAATGTTTTGGTTGCTACCATCCAAACCTATCAATAGATGCATTTGCTGATGTTGCAAGCTGGCAAGCATTGAAGATATTGCTTGAGAAGAAGACATCACATAGAAACCTTTGGCACGGATCAGATTCTTCATCTGATATCCTTGACTCATCCCTGTCTCATCCCACATACTCCAAGCAAAACAATAGCTTGTTAATTGACTCTGGGAATTTTGGTAATCAGAAAAGCAGTTGAGAAAACTATTGGCAGCAGCATAAGCTCCAACAGCAGTGCTACCAAAAAAACCGTGCGCTGAAGAAAAGTTGATAAAAATACTGCGCTTATTATCTTTTACCAATTGGTGCAAAGCCCAAGTACCCAACACCTTGGGACGCAGTATTGCTGCTAAGTTATCCTGAGTTTCTTCAAGCACAAGCTGCTCGTGGAAAGTGCCGGCTAAATGGATTATTCCATCTAGGTTTTTACCCCATTGAGATTTAGCTTTTTCAACTGTTATCTGCAATTGTTTAAAGTCACAAATATCAACAGCTTCATAAATTACTTCTCCTCCAAGCTGTTCTAGTTCCTGATAAGCTTTCAGGCGTTGTGCAATTGTGTCTGTTTGCTCTAGATATTCATTCCAAGTACTTTTATCTGGTAGAGGAGTTTTGCCGACCAACAGTAACCGAGCTTGGTAATGTTTCAGCAAATATCGGGCAATTTCAATACCTATACCACCGAGTCCTCCAGTAATTAAATAAGTTCCTCCTTGCTTGAAGCTGACTAGAGATTTAGGTTTGTTAGTCCAATCAACTTTTTCTAGGCGAGGAACTAAACGCTGCCCATTTCTGTAAGCTACCTCTCGTTCTTTAGAGGAAGCTTGCATCTCTTGTAAAATATAAGCTCCATTTGTTTCAACTTCAGTGAAAGGCAAATCAATATGACAACAGTTTAACCAAGGTAATTCTTGAGGAATGGTTTTCAGAAGCCCTAATACTGCTGATTTCTCGTAAGCTATTGGGTCAGGTGAGGAAATGGACTGAATATGACTGGAAATAAATGATAATTGCACGGAATGGTTAAAACCTTGAACTTTAGCTAAAGCTTGAACTAGAAACAATAGGCTAAATATTCCATTTTCTTGTGCTTGTTCGAGAGCATCCAAGCTTTTAACTTCGCCGTTATATCGGTCATAAGTCCAGATGTGAAGTATTTGTCCAATAATTATGTTATCTGCTGCTAAGGATTGGAGTAATAGTTGGTAGTCCTTGGATTGTCCTGAAGCGATCGCGTAGCTTGAACGATTAATTTTACGAAAATCTTCTGCGGGTGAAACAGTTATGTATGGCAGATTATGCTCTGATAATATCTGACATAAATATGCTCCTAATCCGAATGAATCTAGAAATACTAGAGTGGAATTAATAACAGTTAAAGAATAATTATAAGTAATAGTATTTTTAGGCTGCCATACTTGACGGTAAAACCAGTTGGGAATAGTATTGGCGTTACCCAGTAATATATCAATTCGTTTTATAATAGATTGAAATTCACCTGTTTTGAAGCGTTGACTCAATTGCGATCGCTGGATTTTACCAATAGCGGTTTTAGGAACAATTTCTTGGTCTACTGGAATTAGATAATCTGGATTTATTCCCACTTTGTTGACAACAGAAGTGCGAATTTGCTTAAGCAGAGTTACTAAATTGCCATCATTAGAAAGGAAAGTATTGAAAAAGATAGCTAGTTTATCAGTATTGATTCCTGGTTGTCTCACTGCACAGGCGGCTGTATAAGAAACTTCTACTTCTTTAACTTCTTCAACAGCGGCTTCGATTTCGTGACAGTAGTAGTTAATTCCGTTGATGATAATTACATCTTTCTGCCGTCCAGTAATAGTTAAACGCCCTTGATTAAGAAATCCTAAATCTCCGGTATTAAACCAACCATCGGGGGTAAAAACTTCTTGGTTTGCCTGTGGATTCTGATAGTAACCACTAGTAACAGATGCACCTTTTACTTGTAAATGACCAATCGTATTTTCTGTAACTATTTGTTCGTTTTTATCAACAATCCGCAGTGAAGCGCCAGCAATTGGAAGTCCAAGTTCTACAAATAAAGCGTCATCTGATGAAGTTTCTAGAGAAAAGCTATCAGAGTAAGTAATACCAGAAGAAGTTTCGCTCATCCCAAAGGCTGGATGAATCGCATTCGTTGGTAAACCGTAAGGGCGAAGCAGCCTTAAAAAACTCCTGGCTACTTTAGTGACAATGGGTTCTCCAGCGTTGATGATAAAACGCATCGACGATAAATCCCAATGTTTTTGGTTAATTTCGGTTGCGCGATCGCAGATTAGTGAAAAGGCAAAATTAGGTGCCCAACTAATCGTAGCTTGGTGTTTATCAATCAAATCTAGCCACAACAACGGATTTTGCACAATCAAGTTAGTGGGTACATGGATTTGCTGACAACCTAAGTCAACAGCCATAATGCTCAAGGAAACTAGCGCACCCACATGATCCAGAGGCATCCAGTTTAAAATGCTTTCCTGATTGGAAAAATTGCCCATCAAAACTTCGCCACCCGTCATACTCAATAAATTGCGATGATTTAACATCACACACTTGGGTATACCAGTGCTGCCAGAAGTCAAAAACAAAATCGCTAAATCTTCTGGCTGACTTTGATGCAAGTTGAAATCCGCTTCGCACTCACGCAATTTCTCAACAGTTGCAATTTGAAAGTTTTCTAAATTCAGAAACTTTGATAAATCATCAATATTGGAAGCTAAAGAAGCATTGGTTAGTACAAGGGGTTTGCCCAGCATTTGCCAAGTGTTTTGAAGTTTGCTGGCGATAGTATTAGCTAGTTCGTATGTCGGGGCGATGGATATTGGCACTGGAACAAAGCCCCCCAGCACACAACCCCAAAAAGCACATAAGAAATCTTGGTTGTTTTCTAGTTGAAAAATTACTTTATCTTGCGGCTTGAGTCCTAGCTTTCTGAATCCAGCTAAAATTCGTTGAGCATCTTGCCACAATTCTCCATAAGATTGAACTTTCTCGCTACCATCAGACTGAATGTAGATGATACTTTGAGTTGAATGTTGAGCAGTTCGTTGTAGTAATTCTTTTAAAGTTTTAGGAGTGTCTTCGGAGTATTGCAGTGATTCCCCGTGACTAATAGCTAACTTTTTCGACGAGGGCAGCTTCTTGTCTTCTATCTTCTGAATAGGTGTAGTTGCTAGTACATTTTTCTGGCTATTTTCAGAGGCGTTCGCTTGAGTATTACCTAGCAAATCTTGTAAGTGGACAGGAGGAATACTTGTAATAAAGGGTTCAACAACCACCGCAACACGTTCAATTTCTGACAATGACTTTAATGGCTCCTCTATGCCATCTATTAAGTCAGAGTCAATAATTTCTAAACTAGCTAGAGCAGCTTCATCTACCTGCCCTGTATTCGTTAGGGGTATGGTGGAGACTGGTACCAGTGCTGTGGGTATCAAATTGCTAGGCAGAATTGTTTGCAGGTGAGACAACAATTGTTCTGGTGCAAATAAGCTTGATGGAACTATATAGGCAACTAATTCCTGTTTTAGCTTTTCTGTTTCTCTCTTTATAACTACACAATCATCTACACTTAAGCTCGACCTAATAGCAACTTCTATTTCTCTGTATATAAGATTTTTATTACTGAAACTTCCTAAAATTTTACTATGATTATCTAACTGCATTAGCTTCTATTTCCAACTTCAATTTTACTATTAATTAAAATTATTACTAATTTATAAGCAAAATCATAATTTATTTGTAATCATCCAGTAGATATATCAAATTAGATAATCCCAGTTTTTTAAATAAAACGCAATGCCAGTTAAGATATTTAAGAAGAAAGTTAAGAAAGTTAAGAAACTTAAGCAGATAAATAAATATTTAATGAATCAGATGATGCTATCTCTGTGTTTGCTGTCTTAACTATCTCTAGAATTTACTTAAGTGTCTTAACTTTCCTTGATTTTTATTTTTAGCTAAGAGAAGATAAGTCTGCAAATGATATAGATATCTATCTCTTGGGCGATCGCTCTTTAGTTCTCTAAAAATATATAGTTTTTACTCCAAAAATTTGCTTTACTCGTTGAAATATAGTATTGGTTACAAAATTACAAGTATCCTTATTTACAAGAATTGACTTGACTATGAGATATCAAGTCGGTGGTAGCCTGAAGTATGATGACTCTACATATATTGTCCGTCAAGCAGACGAACAACTTTATACTAGATTAAAAACAGGAGATTTTTGTTACGTCTGCAACTCCCATCAAACAGGTAAATCATCTCTACTACACCAGACTATTCATCGCTTAGAAAAAGAAAATTATATATGTGTTTATCTGAATTCAGTTCTATTAGGTACTAATCAAATTACACCTATACAATGGTACAAGGGTATTATTGTCAGCTTATTTCACAAGTTAAATCTAACAGAACGGGTCAACTTTGGGAGTTGGTGGGAGCAACAATCAGAACTTGACCCTGTACAAAAACTGTATCAGTTTGTTGAACAGGTATTGCTGAGAGAATTTCAAAATAATCGCATTTTAATCTTTATCGATAATATTAATAGCTTGCTAAGTTTGAATTTTCCGGTCAACGATTTTTTTATCTGGATTCGTTACTGTTATGAACAGCAAGCACACAACCCAAGCTCTCAACGCTTGGGTTTTGCTTTGTTTGGTGTAGCCAGTCCATCTAACTTAATTACCGATCGATATGGAAATCCCTTTAAGATTGGTAAAGCAATTAAGTTATGTGACTTTCAATTACATGAAGCTATTCCCCTACTTGAAGGTTTAGAAGAAGTAGTCACCCAGCCACAGGCAATATTGCAGTATATTATTCATTGGACAAGAGGACAGCCGTTTTTGACGCAAAAGCTTTGTCAGTTAGTTGTGCAAGTTGCTTTAGAAAGTTATAAAGGAGCGATTACTATACCGAACGGTACTGAAGGATATTGGATAGAACAATTGGTGCGATCGCGCATTATTCAACATTGGGAATTCCAAGATGAACCTGAACATCTCCGTACCATAAGAGATCGCTTGCTTTTTGACGAATATAAAGCAGGAAAGTTATTAAACGTTTATCAACAGGTGTTACAAGTAGAGGAACTAAAGAATAGGAACCCGATAGAGAACTTGATACCAGCCGATAATAGTGAAGAACAGATAGAACTGTTGCTATCTGGTTTGGTGGAAAATTGTAACGGCTATCTGAGAGTTAAAAATCCGATTTACCGGAGTGTTTTCAATCCTCAATGGGTATCAAGACAGTTAGAAAATCTTCCCTTTTCTTGATAGGAGCTAGTATTAACAATTCAAAATGACAGCTCAAACAATCTGCTCTAAGAGGATGTTTGAAAAGTCCTCTTGTCGGTATCAAAAATTTTAGATCCCCCTAAATCCCCCTTCAAAAGGGGGACTTTGATTCCGGTTCCCCCCTTTTTAAGGGGGGTTAGGGGGGATCTAAAGTGCCTAAAGTCACAGCGAAACACTTTTCAAACAACCTCTAAGGTGCTAACCTTGCCTTACCTAGACGCTGCTTTTCATACCATTGTGCGATCGCAGGTGTCCAATCTTCAAAATGAGGCCACATCATTTCACATAACTTTTGAATTTCAAGTTGAGCATCTTTTTTATTTCTCAGGTCACAAAAATGCAAGAAAGACCTTAAATTGAAACTCACTACAAAATGCTGACGATAATCAAAAGGTACTTTACCTCTTGCATGTTCTTCAGACATCCCAGCCTCAAAATCAGCTTTATATCGTTTAGCCGCTTCTAGACACCATTGCAAATCTGCTGTTCGCTGCTCTGGTGAATAGTGGTACTTTTTGCCTTGTCTATCAGTGTAATAACCAACGGGACGTAAGTAAAAAACATCTTCTATGTCTTTCTTTCCTTCTACTACATCAATAAATTGCTTGCCCGTATATCTAAAAGATTGTACATCGAATGATACGGAAACACGGTGAGTACGGGCCTGCTGCATGACACTGTGGGGAAAGTAGCCACAGTTAAAAACAATCTGGGGATGCTCTAAAGGCCCATAATGTCCCCTCTCACCCGCTAAAAGTCGCTTAACAATTACTTCGCCGCTTTGTGACTCTGAAGGCCAGGAGTCGCGCGAGTCATTCACAAACCCATCAGTATAGTCTTGGTGCATCGCGGCATAAATCACCTGCTGCGGGTTTGGTGTTTTGGCAATAACCTCTACTCGAAATCGATGCATTAGCTGTTAGGGAATGAATTTGTGACTGAAAGTGCTGACAAATAACGAGTAGAGCCTGTTGCTTAGACATGGCTGTGAACTCAATTCACTATCATATCTCTTCTCCGGCATATTTCTTCTCTGGCTTGGACTTTTACTCGATCGGATTAAGATACTTTACAAATATTAATGACTTTGTTACAGTTATTTACATAAAGAGAAGACGGGGAAAAAACCATGCGTACAAACACTGCTATAATTGATGACCAAGGCAAATTGAACAACTTTGCGCTCGAGCCAAGAGTTTATATAGATGAGCAAGGCGATCGCACTGGCTTCACTACCTATGCAGAATTGCTCAATGGTCGTTTAGCAATGATTGGTTTTGTCTCTCTGATCGCATTAGAAGTATTCACAGGACACGGTATCATTGGTGTTTTGGCAAATCTGTAAAATCTAATTTATTTAAGCTCCTAGTAAAATTAAGAGACGGTAGATTTACCGTCTCTTAATTTATGGAAAACTTAGTGCTAGAGTAAAAATATACTGATACCAAAAGCCGTTAGTTATCAGCGTTAAGTTATCAGGTAAATTATGGTTTTAACTGCTTCAACTATGTTGCCTCTAGGCACTAAAGCACCAGATTTTCATCTACCGGAAGTGGTATCTGGAAAGGCAACTTCACTTTCCACTTTTGCAAATAAAAAAGCACTCTTGGTAATGTTTATTTGTCGGCATTGCCCGTTTGTAAAACACGTCCAAAACGAACTAGTGCAGTTAGGAAAAGATTATTTTACAGGTGATTTAGCGATCGTTGCCATTAGTGCTAACGATGCAACAAATTATCCAGATGATGCGCCAGAGTCGTTACAAGCATTTTCCACGGAATTAGGATTTAATTTTACCTTATGCTACGACGAGAGCCAGGAAACTGCAAAAGCTTACACAGCAGCTTGCACGCCAGATTTTTTTGTATTTGATGACCAACGCCAACTTGTTTATCGGGGACAACTAGATGATAGCCGTCCCAGTAATGGTAAACCCGTAACAGGGGCAGATTTACGTGCAGCAATTGAAGCAGTGCTAGCGGGTAAACCTGTTACGAGTGAGCAAAAGCCGAGTGTTGGTTGCAATATTAAATGGAAACCTGGAAACCAACCCAGTTATTTCGGTTAAAAGGGATTGGGGAAAGAGGAGGCAGGGGGCAGGAGTTTTTGAATTTTGACTTTTGAATTTTGAATTGATTTCTCCCTACTCCCTATGACTATCAATGTTTAATTTCCAAATTCAGTATGTAGCATCCTAATTGGACTTTTTCTGCCCACAATTCATATTCCAAACGCAAATGCTCCGGCAAAGGATGTCCGTTGAGAGTTAGGCTATTAGTAAAATTTCTTAAACGAATGGGATCGTTAGGTTGCAATGATTCAGTTGGCAACCAATAGCGACTAATGCCATAAACGCCCTGTTCCCAAAAATGACGGTAACTCACTTGGCCATTACCTTGCATAGTCATAATTACCCGATAAGGAGAAATCTCCAGCCACAAAATTCTGGGACTGCTAGGGGTATAAGCTTTGCTCTTGCTTTGGGGTAGTGTGTCTTCTGGACTCAGAACACTCTCTACTTCGCAGCTAATTAGAGGCGGTGCGGTCAGCAGTAAATGGAATCTATTAGTATCTTTTTGATACAATGTCGCGGCGGTTTCGACAACAGACCAAATTGGTAGGTCAGTGGAAATAAGTGATAAGCACACGGGCTTGCGGTGATGGGTCAGCATGGGAGCGATAAGGGCTAAAAGCTATTGAACAAAATGAAATGAACACACTAGGCAGTCTAAAAGGTCAGGGTAAGAAACTAAATAGTAAAGCAGGCTTAATATTAATGAATCCGCTGATTTGTTAATAAGCTACACAAAGCCGCATAGAAACAGGTAGAATATCAGCCTACACAGCAATAACGGTATTTTTTCTAGAAACAGCTAATTCGTAAGTAAAGCTTGTAAATATTCTAAAGCTATAGCCTCACAACGGGAGTCGTTCCGGTGTATTCAAAAGCCAGTGTATCCTAATGTCGGCTTTTGTTATAACCGTAGAAACTCACGAAGACCTCTGTCATAAATTAATTATTTAGCGGCCCTCTTTTGACTGTTTCTAAGGATTTACATCTAAGCACTTGGCATAAATCTATCTTTGACTGTGCTTTGATGTTGGGCGCTTTAGCTCAAGGTTAAACCACATAACTCTGCAACAATACTATGATGATTTGTCACATCTCAACTGAGGTTATTAATCAAACCGATTAGCTCTTTATCAGTCAAAGCTTATATAAAAAATAAACCCAGCAGGAGCCGTATTATAAGACCGCCTGCCAGGAAGGTATAGTATATTCCGGCCATGTTTGATCAGGTTAGCGCTTATTTGTAGAAATAATTGCGTATCCCTAGATACAATAACTAAATACTTTGGTAAACACAGTTAAGAAAAGTTACTAAATAGGTTAATTTCCAATTAAAATTAACAATTTCTCGAATCAGGGAGCAGGGAAGAAGCAAGGGAGCAGGGAGCAGGGCGCAAGGGAGAAGAGTTTTCCCCTCCGCCCCCTGCACCCTGCCCCTCTGCCTCTTTTCAATACCCAATGCCCCATAATATAAGAAAGCGCTTCACACTTCTTAAATAATCAGCTTTATTAGAACAATGGCGAGAGACTTGCGGGGATTCATTAAAATTTTGGAAGACAAGGGACAATTACGGCGAATTTCCGCTTTAGTTGACCCAGATTTAGAAATTGCTGAAATTTCCAACCGGATGCTGCAAAAAGGTGGCCCGGGGTTGTTGTTTGAAAACGTCAAAGGTGCTTCCTTCCCGGTGGCGGTGAATTTGATGGGAACGGTGGAAAGGATTTGCTGGGCGATGAATATGCAGCATCCAGAGGAGCTGGAAACTCTGGGAAAAAAATTAAGTATGCTGCAACAGCCAAAACCGCCGAAGAAGATTTCCCAGGCGATAGATTTTGGAAAAGTGCTGTTTGACGTGCTGAAAGCAAAACCAGGACGTGACTTTTTCCCGGCTTGTCAGCAAGTTGTGATTCAAGGTAATGATTTAGATTTAAACAAGTTACCTTTGATACGTCCTTATATTGGTGATGCTGGCAAGATTATCACGCTGGGATTAGTAATTACCAGAGATTGTGAGACGGGTACTCCAAATGTCGGCGTGTATCGCTTGCAACTACAATCTCAGAATACAATGACAGTTCACTGGTTATCGGTGCGGGGTGGAGCAAGGCATTTACGAAAAGCGGCCGAACGTGGGAAGAAATTAGAAGTTGCGATCGCACTTGGTGTAGATCCTCTAATTATTATGGCAGCAGCTACACCCATCCCTGTAGATTTATCAGAATGGCTGTTTGCTGGACTTTATGGTGGTTCTGGTGTACAGTTGGCCAAGTGTAAAACTGTAGATTTAGAAGTTCCCGCAGATTCCGAATTTGTCTTGGAAGGAACGATTACACCAGGAGAAGTTTTACCAGATGGGCCCTTTGGCGACCACATGGGTTATTACGGCGGTGTGGAAGATTCACCATTAATCCGCTTTGAGTGTATGACGCACCGGAAAAATCCGATTTACTTAACAACATTTAGCGGCCGTCCACCGAAAGAAGAAGCGATGATGGCGATCGCACTCAATCGCATTTATACTCCCATACTGCGGCAACAAGTCTCAGAAATTGTCGATTTCTTCTTACCAATGGAAGCTTTGAGTTACAAAGCGGCGATTATTTCCATTGATAAAGCATATCCGGGACAAGCACGAAGGGCAGCCTTAGCGTTTTGGAGTGCTTTGCCACAATTTACATACACAAAATTTGTAATTGTTGTAGATAAAGATATAAATATTCGCGATCCGCGTCAAGTTGTGTGGGCAATTAGTTCCAAAGTTGACCCAGTGCGGGATGTCTTTATTTTACCGAATACACCTTTTGATACGTTGGATTTTGCCAGTGAGAAAATTGGCTTAGGTGGACGTATGGGAATTGATGCAACTACAAAAATTCCGCCAGAAATAGACCATGAATGGGGTTCGCCTTTGGAATCTGACCCTGATGTGGCGGCGATGGTAGAGAGACGATGGGCGGAGTATGGTTTGGCAGAGTTGCAGTTAGGAGAAGTAGACCCGAATTTGTTTGGCTACGATATGAGGTAATGTGCTAGGGGAACTCCAAGAAATAAATTATCCAATATTGTGGGGTGGACATCTTGCCCGCCATACAGACTGGGCTATCGTGTCGCCCACCCCACAGGAGTTAATTAGATATTTTTTTATTTGGAAGTCCCGAAACCGGATGAAAAATATTACCTAGCAACAATGACTGACTCAGCACCAAGTCGTTTGGGTGAACTCGCCAACCTATTTTTTAAACTGGGCGTTATCGGCTTTGGCGGCCCGGTTGCCCATATCGCCATGATTGAAGATGAAGTGGTTAAGCGCCGTCAGTGGTTGACAAGGGAGCATTTTCTAGATTTACTGGGGGCAACTAACCTAATTCCTGGCCCAAATTCCACAGAAATGGCTATTCATATAGGATACATCTATGCAGGATGGCTAGGGCTGATTGTGTCAGGCGTTTGTTTTGTCTTACCTGCGGTTCTAATTACTGGAGGGTTTGCTTGGGTTTATGTTGCTTACGGCACTTTACCCCAAGTCGCCCCCTTACTTTATGGCATTAAACCAGCAGTTTTAGCAATCATTATCAATGCCCTCTGGGGCTTGGCAAAAAAGGCTGTGAAAACTCGCCAATTACTAGTAATTGCTTTGGCTGTAGCATTACTGACATTATTATTGAAATTGAATGAAGTAGTTGCCCTATTAATTGGGGGATTGCTGGGTATGATTTGGTTACATTCTGGCGATCAAAACGACAAGCCAGGAGATAAAGCCAATTTTTTAATTGCTAGTCTCAGCACAGGCGCAACTTTGAAGGCATCAGCGGCTATTGCTGCATTAGTCGCTACTGCATCTACTACAACCAACGTTTCTTTATGGCAGTTGGGTTGGTTTTTTCTGAAAGTCGGTAGTGTTTTGTTTGGTGGTGGCTACCTTTTGGTGGCTTTTCTCCAAGGGGGATTAGTTCAAGAATACGGTTGGCTGACACAACAACAGTTACTAGATGCGATCGCAATTGGTCAATTTACTCCTGGACCAGTACTTTCCACTGCTACCTTTATCGGTTATGTCATTGCTGGCATACCTGGCGCTATTGTCGCCACAATCGGAATTTTTCTACCTTCTTTTGTTTTTGTTGCTGCCCTGAATCCCCTAATCCCACGCTTACGGGCCTCTTCTTGGACTAGAGCCTTTTTGGATGCTGTGAATGTTAGTGCTGTCGCCCTAATGGTTGTTGCTACTCTTCAACTGGGAGCAGCAACTTTAACGTTACGACAAGCCCCATTTGTAGATTTTCTCGCCCTGGCGATCGCCATCGTCTCAGCTATTTTAGCCATTCGCTTTCGCATCAATGCTGCATGGCTTGTCTTTGGTAGCGCTTTCATTGGATGGGGTGCTTCACTCTTGGGCTACATTCGATGAGATTGCAAGTATTGTAGAGCAGCTATTAGCTTGACTTTAAACCCCTATTCGTTTAAGTGTATTTTTTGACTTCAGCTTTGTATCCTCTCTCTGACTTGAATTTATAGAGATTTTTCTGATTTTGCTGGCTGAAACAAGTCAAAAAATAGATAAATTAAATCTTGCTTTCAAACTATTTTCATGTGATAATCACCATTAACTCCGGTAAATACATAAACTTACCGGAGTTTTAGTTAGATTTGAATAATTCAGTTTTTCAAAAGCTGTAAATATACCATTTTATAACTCTAGGGCTACTATCTATAAAAAGTTGCTACTTTGCTTTGTAGCACACATCTGTGCATACTTTAAATTTAAAACGATGACAGATAAGTTTTTCATACCAATTTTTATATCCTATTCAATCATCCAAATTACTATCCTCAAGGGTTAAGAAATTTAGTTTATGAAGTTCCAGCCATTTCATTTCATTCCAACTTGGAGCCGGTCGAATTCCCAGTCCCCAATCCCTAGTCCTCAATCCCCAGTCCCTATTTCAATGCGAAGTCTTTCGGTAATGTTTGCACTGGGTTCCTTTTTGGGTTTAGCGATCGCTACTACTACCAGCAACTCCCAAAATGCTACAGCCGCCCGCCCCATCGCGGCCAACTTCTCAAATGTGACACTGCGAATAGGTAAGCAAAAAGGAGGATGGGATTTACAACTTAAGTTAGCTGGGCAAGATAAATTTCCCTACAAAGTTGAGTATAAAGAATTCACTGGCGGAAACTTTATTTTGCAGGGAATTAACGCCGGCGCCCTCGATTTGGGTGGTGCTAGTGAGATCCCGCCCATTTTTGCCATTGAATCGAAAGCTGCAATCAAAATCATTGCTAGTAGGACGGGGCCAACTGTTGGCCAAGTTGTACTCGTACCAAAAAACTCCACAGCTAAGAAGTTCGCTGACCTCAAAGGAAAGACCATCAGCTATGTCCGAGCCACTACAGCCCATTACTTCTTAATTAAGATGTTAGAGCAAGAGGGTTTGACACTTAAGGACGTTAATGCCAAACCATTGACCATCCCTGATGGACTCTCTGCCTTCAGGAGAGGCGACCTAAGTGCATGGGCTACCTATGGTTATGCCATCCATCAAGCCAGGAAAGATGGGGCTAAAGTATTCCGGTCAGCAAAGAATATTCTGAGTGGTAACTTTGTGATTGCAGCCGCCCCCAGTGCGATCGCCGATCCCGACAAAAAAGCAGCGATCGCAGACTTCCTTTGTCGGGTGAAAAAGGCGCAAAATTGGCAAGAATCCAATATAGATAAATGGTCTAAGACTTATGCTCAAAGTATAGGAGTTGATGAAAAAATTGTCCTCGAAGATGCCAAAGAGGGAGTAAAGCAACGGCGATCGCAATTACTGCCGATTTCTCAAAAAGCGATCGCTTCCCAACAAGATGTAGCTGATACCTTTTATCGTGCAGGCGTCATTCCATCAAAGGTTGATGTAAAACCGCTATGGGATGCAAGCTTCACTAATGCAATTAATCAATGCAAATGATCCAATTTTAGATGATTGAAGAAGAAGTCAGGATTCAGGAGCAAAGCCGGAGACGTTTCTAACTCTTGAATTCTGTTTGATAATTCAAGATCCTAAATTGAGTGACGGTCTTAAGTTCAACTAAAGAGTAACTAATTTGTCTATGAAGTTCCAGCCATTTCATCTCATCCCAACTTGGAGCCGGTCGAATTCCCAGTCCCCAATCCCAAGTACCCAATCCCAAGTCCCTATTTCAATGCGAAGTCTTTCGGCAATGTTTGCACTCGGTTCCTTTTTGGGTTTAGCGATCGCTACTACTACCAGCAATCCCGAAAATGCTAGAGCTGCTTACCCGATAGCCGCTAACTTGTCAAACGTAACCCTACGCGCTTCTAAGTTCAAAGGCGGTTGGGATTTGCAACTCAAGTTATCTGGGCAAGATAAATTTCCCTACAAAACTGAGTTTACAGAATTTACTGGCGGAAACTTTATCGTACAAGCAATTAATGCCAATGCCATTGATATCGGTAGTGCTAGCGAGATCCCACCGATTTTTGCGATTCAATCCCAAGGGGCGGTAAAAATCATTGCTTCCGTTAAGGGGCCGACAGTGGGTCAAGTCGTACTAATACCACAAAATTCCAAAGCGAAGAAGTTTAGTGACCTTAGAGGTAAGAAAATCGGCTATGTCAAAGCAACTACAGCCCATTACTTCTTAATTAAGATGTTGGCACAAGAGGGATTGACACTCAAAGATGTGAATGCCGTACCCCTAACTATTCCTGACGGACTCTCTGCCTTCAGGAGAGGCGACTTAGATGCTTGGGCTACTTACGGTTACGCAATCCAGCAAGCCCAGAAAGACGGAGCGAAGGTACTCAAATCAGCGAAAAACATTCTCAGCGGCAATTTTACCATTGTTGCAGCGCCGAGTGCGATCGCCGATCCTAATAAAAAAGCGGCGATCGCAGACTTCCTCTGCCGCATCCAAAAATCGCAAGATTGGCAAGCATCGAATATAGAGGCGTGGTCAAAAAACTATGCAAAAGCAATTGGAGTGGATGAAACCTTTGTCCTCAAAGATGCCAAAGAGGGGTTAAAACAAACGCGATCGAAAGTGCTGCCAATTTCCCAACAAGCGATCGCTTCTCAGCAAGATGTCGCCGACACCTTTTATCGTGCTGGAGTTATCCCCACAAGGGTTGATGTGAAACCATTATGGGATGGAAGCTTTACCAATGCGATTAATAAATGCAAATAGTTAATCAAAGGTTTGACTGACAATAAAAAAGTTAACTTCAATTAAGGTGAAATATGTCCATTCAAGACACAGTGATTAGCTGGGAACAACTATTAGAAATTGCCCAAAAAAATACCCCTGCTCGACGGGTGCGTAGACCAGGGCAATCTCCTTCTACTGCTCCTATCCCTAGCAGTCTCCATAAATTGCCACCAGATACAGAACCGTCAGTATTGCTCTACCGTGATACTAACTCTTGGTGTCCATTTTGCGAACGGGTTTGGTTTGCTCTCGAAGAAAAGGAAATTCCCTTTGCAACAGAGTTTATCGACTTGACTAACAAGCCTAAATGGTATACAGATTTAGTTCCTACAACCCTTGTCCCGGCTGCAAAAATTGAGGGAAAGTTAGTTTATGAATCCAAAGAAATTCTGTTAGCATTAGAAGAACAATTTGGGCCAACCTTGCTCCCTGAAGACCCAGAGGAAAACGCAGTTGCTAGGCAATGGCTTGAGGATGCTGAAACCAATGGTGTGAGAGATATCGCTTACAAATTTCTCAGACAAGCTCCTGAAGATCCGAATGAATTAGCCAGCTTACAGGCAGCTTTTGAAGCAAAATTAGACGAACTCGAACAACTTCTTGGAAAGTATGCTGGCCCCTACTTTTTGTCAACATTTAGTGTGGTAGATATTACCTACAGCCCTCATTTAGACCGTTTGGCGGCTAACTTACCCGTTTATCGGGGATATCACCTCAAAGGAAATCCCCGGTATCCTCGAATCAACGCTTGGTTTGAAGCACTCAAGCAGCGTCCTGCCTATCAGCGCGTCAAATCGGATGATACCACCAATAACTTACTCCTACGTCGCCGATGGGGTGTGACGCCAATCGGCAATCCTTTGCCCCCTGACCCAGCAGCTAGCCAAGAAATCCAATTTCGGGCAGAAGCGGCTGAGAGGTTGACTGATAACCGAGAAGTTGCTTTAGGAGATATCCTCAAAAACTCTGGGGTGCAAGCATTGGCAGTCAATGGCGACACAACAGCCGTTAAAGAAGGAGTTGATTTTCACCTGAGATTGCTGGCTGACTATCTCATCAATGGCAATGGTGCAGCATTACCGTGGGGACGCGTGGGTGGCAAAGACAATGCCGATCCAACTGCGGCCGCCATTGGAGCCATCACACTTGCCTATGTGAGAAATCGCATCTGTGCGCCACGGGATATGAGCGCTGGTGCTGCAACTGCATTCCGAGCAGCAGCAGATAAAGTGTTGGCATCTCTCTATTAGGGAACTCCAAGAAGTAAATTACCCAATATTGTGGGGTGGGCATCTTGCCTGCCCAGTCTATAATATGGCTCTCGTGTCGCCCACCCCACCCCACAAGAGTTAACTGGACATTTTGTGATTTGTCAGTTACTTAAGATTATTAACGATCGCTAGTAACAGGCTAAAATTCTATTTCGCACGGTGGTAGTCTGGATAATTTTTAACTACCACCCATGATGCGATCCGGTTCATTTCCTATCTGTACCTGCCGTTTCTGCGATCGCCAACTGAGAACTCAGCCCGACAACCATTTTTCACCCAAATACGATCATTCCGATAGCCCCAATTTCCTCTACAAGTGGCATCGGACAATTGCCTAACAAGCCTCACTCTACCTCTAGTACGTATTGAACAAGTATTCCTCTGATTATTACGACTTGAACAAGTGATTATCTCCTGAGCGGAAGCGGGAGCTGCAACGCCCAAAAGTGTACCTATACTAATGCTGGCAACCATAAAGGTGGCAGCAACAATGGGAAGACGTATAACCATATTCAATGTTAAACCTCTTCAAAAACTAAAACTATAGTAATTATAGCAAGCTGCATTAATAGCCAATTTTAAAATCAATTAAATGCAAATATTCTTTACATTCTCAATAGCATCAGAGGTTGTTTAAAAAGTGGTTTGAGGGAATTTTAGGCACTTATTTCTTCCCCAGTTCCAATTAAAATTTGTGCGTTTATTTGAGCAGATTTATGCCAACTAAAAAAAGGAGAATATTGCTACTCTCCTGAGGTAATATGAGTGAAGATTTATTTTCTTAGTACAGCCCACTACAAAAAGAGTATGGAATTTAATCATTTGTAGGTTGGGTGAAACGTAGTGAAACCCAACATCAACCCTCGATATTTCCAAACCCCTTTAACGGTGACATGTACTTAACGATTAAAGCGAGTTTGACGTTCACGCAATTCACGAATATGTCGCTCACGAGCTTGACGTTCACGTAATTCACGAACGCGTCGTTCACGGGCTTGGCGTTCGCGCAATTCACGAGCGCGTTGTTCACGGATTTGGCGTTCACGTTGAGTTCGATTGTTATTAAAAGCTACAGTATCATGATTAAAACGATCGCGCTCAGATTTAAATTCAGCAGCGTTAGCATTTTGAGAAAGAGCAGCAATTGAGGTAGCTGCTAATAAGCCTCCAAGTAGAATAGATTTTATGCGGTTCATATATTTCTTAATCTGCCTTGCATTACTTGATTTGTACATTCTCAATTTAATCGGCATAATCAGATATACGCCTGTGACAAAAGTCATATTTAAATAGTTACTTTTGTCACTAATACTATTTGAAATTGAATAACGGTCGAGATTTAACTTGATACATGTTGTCCCTTCAGTATTCTTAGTAAAATTTAAGTCTAATTCTTATTAGCACACCCCAAAAAGGGTATGGAATTTACAGCTATTTTTAGGTAAATAGACCAGATGGTAGGGGCACAGCATTGCTCCTAGGTGTCAACTTAAGCTGGAAATAGCTTATCTGTTGGCTTCCATGCCCGCCCGGAAATAAATTTT